>JAIXWR010000015.1 GCA_027491155.1 Verrucomicrobiaceae bacterium | reverse complement strand
GTGAAACGAAGACGCAACAGTTACCAGTTGCTCACCAAACCCAGGCACGAGTTCGAGGAAATCCACCACCGCGAAAACTACCGGAAACCCGCTTAATCCCGTGCCATTCATGCCTGGCATATAGTAGGTATGCACCGCCGCCCACCGGTGGCACGCGACCTCCGCGTTCCCGTGGGGTTACCTTTGCCCCGGAACCCCCGGACCATCCTGATGCGCATCTTCAAGCCGACCCTTTCCCGATTGCGGCGATTCCCGCTGCTGCTGCTTTCCCCGCTGGCCTTTGCCCAGCAGCCCGAACGCCCGACACCGGGCCAGGAACCGAGAATTCCCGCCCGCGAGCCGGTCGAACTGCGGGAGGACGACAAACCCGCCTTTCCGCCCCCGCCGGACGGCTGGGACAAGCCGCGGCCGGGCATCCCCCAGGGGAAGCTGGAAATGATCGAATACGACTCGAAAACCGTCGGCACCCGGCGGAAGGCGAACGTTTACACCCCGCCCGGATTCTCCGCGGACCGGAAATACCCCGTCCTCTACCTGCTGCACGGCATCGGCGGCGATGAAACCGAGTGGCAGCGCTTCGCCAGGCCCGGCACCATGCTCGACCACCTGATCGCCGACGGCAAGGCGGTGCCGATGATCGTGGTCATGCCCAACGGCCGCGCGCAAAAGGACGACCGGGCGGCGGGCGACGTGTTCAAGTCCGCGCCGGCCTTCGCGGTGTTCGAGCGCGACCTGCTGGACGACCTGATCCCGGCGATCGAGTCGCGCTATCCGGTCCGCCGCGAACGCTCGCACCGGGCAATCGCGGGGCTCTCGATGGGCGGCGGCCAGTCGCTGAATTTCGGCCTCGGCCACCCGGACACCTTTGGCTGGGTCGGCGGCTTCTCCTCCGCGCCGAACACCCGCAAGCCCGCCGAGCTGGTACCCGATCCCGCGGTGGCGAGGAAACTGCAGCTGCTCTGGCTTTCCTGCGGCACCCGCGACGGCTTGTTCCGGATCAGCCGCGACCTCCACGACCATCTCAAGGCGAAAGACGTGCCACACGTCTGGCACGTCACCGACGGCGCGCACGACGCGGCGGAGTGGAAGCAGGCGCTCTACCACTTCCTCCAGAAGCTGCGCTTCGGCCAGGATCCGGCACCGGCCGCCGCACCGGCAAGCCCGGCCCCCGCGACACCCGCCGCGCCGACCGACGCCCGCACGGGCAGCCTGAAGGAGGCGTTCAAGGACCACTTCCTGGTCGGCACCGCCTTGAACCCCTGGCAAACGTCCGGCCGGGCCGCGGAGGAGCGCGATCTCGTGCTGCGGCACTTCAATTCGATCACCTCCGAGAACTCGATGAAATGGATGAGCCTGCATCCCGGGCTCGACCGCTACGACTTCTCCGACGCCGACCGCTTCGTCGAGTTCGGCGCGGAACACGGCATGGCGGTGATCGGCCACACGCTCGTCTGGCATTCGCAGACGCCGCGCGAGGTCTTCGAGGACCGCTCCGGCCGGCCGGTCGCGAAGGAGGTCCTGCTGGAGCGGATGCGCTCCCACATCCACACCGTGGCCGGCCGATACAAGGGCAAGGTGCTCGGCTGGGACGTGGTCAACGAGGCGGTCGAGGAAGACGGCTCGCTGCGGCGCTCCCCGTGGCTGACCCTCCTCGGCGAGGACTATCTGGTGAAAGCCTTCGAGTTCGCCCGCGAGGCCGATCCCGATGCCGAGCTCTACTACAACGACTACGGCCTGGAGGGAAAAGCCAAGCGGGAGGGCGCCCTGGCGCTCGTCCGCAAACTCCAGGCCGCCGGGGTGAAGCTCACCGGCATCGGCTTGCAAGGGCATTACGCGATCGACCACCCGTCGGAGGACGAGATCGACGAAACCATCGCCGCTTTCTCGGCGCTCGGCCTCAAGGTGATGATCACCGAGCTGGACGTGAATGTCCTGCCCACCCCGGGCTTCGGCGGCGCGGAGATCTCGACCCGCTTCCGCGAGGATCCGCGGTGGAACCCCTGGCCCGGCGGGCTCGCGCCGGAAATGGAGGACAAGCTGGCCCGCCGCTATGCCGGGATCTTCCGGGTCTTCCTCAAGCATCGCGAGGCGGTGACCCGCGTCACGTTCTGGGGCGTCCACGACGGCGCTTCCTGGCTGAACCACTTCCCGGTGCGCGGCCGGACCAACTATCCCCTGCTGTTCGACCGTAGAAAGCAGCCCAAGCCCGCCTTCGATGCCGTGATGGCGCTGGCCCGGCCACCGCTGCCGTCACCCGCCGAATAAACCGCGAGCGGGAAGGATTGCCGGAACGGCGGCGCGGCGCTTGATTCGCCGCGTGTCCGACGCCCTGATCGCCGCTTCCCGCACGCTGGCCGACCGCCTGCGACCGCTGTCCTTCTCGACGGCCAGCCACGTTTACCTGCCGCTCGACTACGCCCGGGAGCCCCACGAACTCTACCTGGGCCGCTTCGGCGGAGGAAAGAAGCGGGTCGTTTTCCTTGGCATGAACCCCGGCCCCTTCGGCATGGCCCAGACCGGCGTGCCCTTCGGCGAGATCGCGGCGGTGCGGGACTGGATGGGCATTTCCGCCCCGGTCGGCAAGCCGGCCGCCGAGCACCCGAAGCGGCCGGTGCAGGGCTTCGACTGCCCGAAGTCGGAAGTCAGCGGGCGCCGGCTGTGGGGGCTGTTCTCGGATCGCTTCCCGGTCGCCGGGGACTTCTTCCGTGACCACTTCGTGCTCAACTACTGCCCGCTGGTCTGGATGAGCGCCACCGGCGCGAACCTCACCCCGGACAAGCTCCCGGCCGGCGAGATGGAGCCGGTGGAAAGCGCCTGCCTCGACCACCTCGCGCGGGCGATCGAACTACTGGATCCGCAGTACTTGATCGGCGTCGGCGCTTACGCGGAAGAGCGGCTGAAGGCCGCCGCGGAGAGGACCGGCTCGACCGCCACGCTCGGCCGCGTGCTGCACCCCTCCCCCGCTTCCCCCGCCGCCAACCGCGGCTGGGCCGAAGCGGCGACGAAGCAGCTGCGGGCGCAGGGCGTGTGGGATTGAGGCGGCCGGACCGCGACCCGTCGCGGGTATCCATTCATTCCCCGGCCAGCCAGTGGCCGAGGAAGGTCTCCCACTCCTTCTTCCACGCATCCTCGTCGCCGTGGACGCGGGCGATCCACGCGCGGTGGAAGGCCGACCCGGCGAGCGGAAGCCGGCGGCTGCCGGGGTCGCGGGAGGACAGCAAGGGATCCTCGCCCGGCGGGGTTTGCTGCAGGACCCGGTCGACCAGCGCCGCGAAGCGGGACTCGAGGAATTGCGGCCGCTCCCCGCCCGCGGGCCGGTGCAGGGAGCGCGGCGTGCCGAACTCGATGACCGGACGGTCGTCGGTGTTCAGCGGGTAACCCTCGAACAACGCCGCGGCGCGCGTCAGGTTGCCGCCGTAGAAGAGCGGCACGGTCCGCGGGTTGACCGGCAGCATCAGGTCCTGCAGGTCGAGGTGGGTGGCCCCTTCCACGGCGCGGCGCTTTTCGGCGGCATCCCCGGGCGGGGCGGCGGGCAGCGGGGCGAGGTCGGCGTGCCCGACCAGCGCGGCGATTTCCGCGCCGGGCTGGAAATTCCCGCGCCACAGGCTGACCTGCGGAAATACGGCAATCATCGTACGTGCGATGATGCCGAACTCGCGCTCCGAGATCTGATAGAGCGGCAGCCACTGGACGAAAACGCCGCCGGGCTCGAGCCGGCGGCGGACGACCTCGAAGTGCTCGCGGCTGTAGAGGTTGCCGGCGCCGCGGCAGTAGGGAAGGAAGAGGTCCGCGTTGATCATCGCGTACGACGCCGGGTCCGCCATCAGGTGGTGGCGGCCGTCGCCGACCAGGATCGTCGCACGCGGATCCCGGTGGAGGCCGTTGGTGGGATCGAAGCCGTCCGGACCGGCGGTGAAGTATTTCCGGGAGGCCTCGACGACCCGTGGCGAGAGTTCGCTCGCGACCACCCTTTCCACGCGCGGGAAATCGTCGCGGCTGAGCGCCTCGCCCGCGGTGATGCCGGTGCCCATGCCGAGGAAGAACACGCTGTCGGTCTCCGGCCACGCCAGCAGCGGGATCCGGGCTTGATAGATCTGCGGGCCGTAGGCGGCCTTCGAACCGAGGCTGTAGTTCGAATTGATGCGGATGCTGACGTCGTCGCGCGAATCCCGGAGCACCGACACCGTGCCGTCGCTGCCTTCCCACTTCTCCAGCAAGGCCAGCCGTTCGCCGTCGGGACCGGTGATGGCCGGTTCCGGGAGCCGCGAGGGATCGAGGCGCGTGAAGAGCAGCAGCAGCATCGCGCCCGCGGCGATCCGCAGGGCGAGCGTGGCGCGGTGGAAGGCCGCCGGCACCAGCACGGCGGCGAGGAGATAGACGGCGGCCAGCAGTTGGATCGACCCGCGCCAGCCGAGCCCTTCCAGCAGCAGGAAGCCCGCGGCGAGCGAGCCGAGGATGGCCCCCGCCGTGTTGATCGCGGACAGCCGGCCGATGCTTTGCCCGGGATGGGTGGCGAAGTTCTCCTCGCCCTTCATGAGGTAGGGAAACACCGCGCCGAGCGGCAGGCAGGCCGGCCCGATGACCGCGAAGCCGGTGCCGAAAAGCCGCAGCACGTAATCGGCGAACGCGTGGTCCGTTTCGAGCATTTCCATGCCCCGCGTGAGCGCCATCACGGCCGGCGGGGTGACCGCCAAAGCCGCGCCGCCGAGGGCCAGCAGCCCGAGCAGGACCTGCGGTGCCGGCATCCCTCCGCGGGCAAGCCGCGAGGCGAGCCAGGCGCCGGACGCGAGGCAGACCAGCACCACGATCAGCACCGTCGCGAACCCGTAGACCGAGTTCTCGTGGATCTGCGCGAGCATCCGCGTCCACACCACCTCGAGCGCGAGTAGGTTGAAGCCCGAGACGAAAGCGAGGATCCCGATCAGCGGACGGGCAATCGGCGGCCGGACAGGTGCCGGCACCACCTCGCGGCGCTTCTTTTTCCCCCGCGGATCCGGCACCTCCTCCGCGGCGGGCGGCGGGGCCTCGAAGCACGCGCGCCGGGACAGGCGGAACGCGAGCCAGGCCGCGGCCGAGGAAGCGGCCATCGCCGTGATGCAGGTCATGCGGATGCCGAGCAGCCCGATCAGCAGGAAGGCCGCCGCGAAGGCGCCGCAGGCCGCGCCGGCCGTGTTCACCGCGTAGATCCGCGCGGCGGTGGCCCCGAAGGATCGACCGCCGCGGATGACCGCCTGCCCGAGCAGCGGCAGCGTGCCGCCCATGCAGAACGAGGCGGGAAAGACCAGCAGCAGGGTGCCCAGCCACTTCAAAACCGCGAGCAGGAACGGCTGGCCGTGGACCAGCGGGTAGACCCGCGGCACGACGGCGGGCGCGACGAGGAGGATCAAGCCGGAGGCCGCGATCCCAAGCTCCAGCCACCCGCAGGTCCGCAGCGGCCGGGCCTGCGCCGCGGCGCGCTTGCCCCAGAACCAGCCGCCCGCCGCCAGCCCGCCGAAGAACAGTCCGAGCGTGAGCGCCGCCGCCTGCGAGGTGTTGCCGAACAAGAGCCCGGCCTGGCGCATCCAGAGGATCTGATAGATCAGGCACGCGAAGCCGGAAAGCCACGGCATCCACCAGACAAGCGCGCCCGTCGCGGCGGCAGTCCGGCGGGAATCGGGATCCTGGCTCGCCCCGGAAGTCACTTCTGCTTCACGTAAACGTGATACCCGCAGTGCCAGTCCTTGGCGACTTGCACGATCTCGTCGCTGTCCGGCGTCGCGTTGAAGCCGCCCCTTTCGACGATCAGGAAATCGACGCCGTCCACCGTCCGGACTTCCATCTTCAAGGCCTGGTCGTCGTTGACCCCGATGAGCATGTCGCCCGACCAGAAGTATCCACCGTAGAACCTCGACTTCGCGGTGGTGCCGCCGTCGAGGATCTGGATCAGGTCCTTCGGCTTGTCGACCAGGGTCGGATCCTGGCCCTTCAGGTAATTCTGGATGCAGGTCTCGACCTCCGACGGCTTGTTCGGCGCCGGCCAGACCGCCCAGGCCCAGGTGCCGACCACCTTGGCGTTCGGCGTGAACTTCCCGCTGTAGGCATACATGTCGGAATCCTTGCCGCTCACGTGCGAGGCCAGCGTGGTCCTCGGCAGCAGCCGCACGTAGTCCTCCCCGCCCGGCAGGAGCTGGAGGATGGCCCCGATCCGCGAGCGCACGGTCTTCGCCCCGCTGCCCATCACCGCGCCGGTGTTCGGCTCCGTGAGCACGGCCGGCAGCCCGCTGTAGCTTTTCTTCAGGAGCGGCGCCGCGAACTCCTTCACCTCGGGACTTGCCTTCTTCATCGCATCGGCAATCGCCAGCGATGTCCGGCTCGATGCCGAATCGACCCGGAACGACGCAGACTTGTCGATCAGCACCGGCAGCAGCTCCTTGTAGTGCGCGGGATCGGTGGAAATCCGGGCCAGCGCGCAGGCCGCGGCGGTTTGCAGCCAGGTGCAATCGTAGTCGAGGAACTCGAGCAGGCGCTTCTTGTGCGCGGCGATCCCTTCCGGCGATCCGCGGCCGACCGCCTCGATGGCGTGCAGCGCGACCCACCACGACTCGTCGCGGTTCTCGATCATCCGGCCCGCCAGTTCATGCATCTCCGGCGTGATCATGGCCGCGGGCAGCGGGCCGCCCTTGAACATGCCGGTCAGGGCCAGCAGGCCGGCCTGGCGCAGGCGCGGGTCCTCCGATTTCAATAGCGGCACGACCAGCCCGGCCTTCCCGCGGCGCACCACCTGGTCCATCGCAATGCTCCGCAGGTCGTACTCGGGATGCTGGAGGTAGCGGAGCAAGGTTTCATCGGTGAGCTTCGGGTCGGCCATCTTCGCGAGGACCGCCAGCGAGGCGTGCGTCTCGACCTTCTCCGCCAGCAGGTCCTCCACCGTGAGCGGACCGCCCGGGATCGGCTCGATCGAGTGGAAGGCGTCGTCCGCCGCGTTGCCCCAGGGGCGCGGGAGCGGCACGGACTTCGCCCACTTGCTGCGCGGCGCGCCGAAGAGCTGGAGGTGCTTGCGGTGGTAGGTGTAGGTCAGCGCGAAGTAGGTGCCCCAGGCCATGTTGTCCTCGGTGGCGGAGCGGTCGTAGCGGTCGTCCATGCCGGCGATGCCGATGCTGCCGTCGAAGCGCCGCGAGAGGTCCATCACCCAGCGCCGGGTGTCGAGGAAAGAGCGGTAGGGCGTCGGGCGCTTCTCGCGCATCTGGTTGATCGCGGAGTGGTGCCAGATCTCGCCCATGCCGCCGCCGGTGTGGGCGGCGTGGAACCAGTTCGTGGCGTAGAAAGCCTTCATCGCCGAATTGTCGCGGGCCCGGGCATAGACCGACTTCTCGCCTTCCGGATCCACCATCGCCGCCGCTCCCAGCGCGAGCGCCAGCCCGCTGGTCTTGCCGTTGTCGCGGAATCCCCCTTCCGGCAGGCCGTTGCCGTAGGCGACGTTGCCGTGGCCGGCGAATCGGTAGAACTGCGAGAAGGCCTCGTTGAACATGTAGTCGTCCACTTCCACGCCGCACAGCTTCGCCATCAGCAGGAAGGTCATGCAGTGCACGCCGGCCGCGTGGAGCTGCCCGGTGCCGGTCGAGTAGGTGAAGGCCGCCGGTGCGCCGCGGCCGCTCCAGCCACCGCTGTAGAAGTTCGCCTTCAGCTCCTCGGTCATCTGCTTGATGACGGGAAGCACCGACGCATCGCCGGTCCGCAGGTAGTACTCGCAGAGCCCGGGGCCCTTGTAGCCCTTCTCCCAGTTCATCGCGCCGATGGTCTTGATGCCCTTCATCCAGCGCTTCACCACCTCCAGGTCCTTCTCCTCGCCGGTGGAGAGGAGAAAGATGACCGAGCCCCACTTCGGCTCCGCGTCCTTGGCGAGCAGGTCGGCCAGGTTGCGCACGATCTTGTCCGACTTCGCGCAGTCCGCCGGCCAGGTCGGGCTGTAGGCACCCATCACCGGGATGGTCACGGTGACGTCGCCGAGACCTTTGACCTTGAGCACCACCTTGCCGTCCTTCGCCTCGGCCTCGGTGACGATGTCGCCGAGGATGATCCGCGGGTCGATCTCCTTGAGCACCTTGCCGTTGATGCTTTCGATGATCTGGCCCTTCTGCAGCTTGCCGGTGGCCGCCGCGGGCGAGCCGGGCTCCACGTTGTGGATCTCCATCGTCATCCCCGGGCGGACCAGGTTGATGCCGATCCCGACCGGTCCCAGGTTCCGCACCAGCCAGGGCCGCTTGTCGGTGACGTCGGGATAGGGATTGAAAAGCGGCTGGGTGGCCGGGGTGTAGTAGGCCGGCTCGCCGCCCGCGGCCGCTTTCCCGTTCTGCGCGAAGGCGGGCACGGCGGCGCACCAGAGCATCGCGACGGCGGCGGCGAGGCGTGCGGGGAAAGTCAGGATCCCTGGATTCATCGGAGGGTTCTCGGGTGGGGCGGGTCTTCGGGAAAGCCCGTGCCGCGGCGACAGGAGGCGTTTCCCAGGACAGGGCAGGCTAGCAAGCCGCGGCGGCATGGGAAGGAAAAGGAAGGAGGGCCAGTGGTTCCAGCGCCTTCGCGCCAGGCCCAAGGAGTGGCGGACTCCGATCCGCCAGGCCCATGAGTCGCCCCATCATGGAGGGAACCGCTTTTCATCGGCTTACCCTGCGCACGGCGGATCGGAGTCCGCCACTCCTTGATGCTCCTTGATTCCCCGGGTTTGAATCCTTGCCGGCCTTCGGCTTGAGTGCGGCATGCTCCGCCGCTTCGCCTGCCTCCTCCTTTCCGGATGCCTCCTCGGTGCCTGCGCCCGGCACGTGCCCGAAACAGTGGCGGACGGCGGTCCCGCTTTCCAGGCACGGGTCCTCGCCGCGGTGAGGTCGATGCCCGACGGCGGCGGCTACGACGGCAGCGATGCCACCAAGAACCTGCTCCCCGCGGCCTGCGGGGTGCACGAAGGCACGCTGCGGATCGACCCCGCGCGCGCCCGGCCCAGCTTCTGTTCCGGCGCGACCTATCTGGTGCTGCTCAAGGCGCTGGGTACCGGCCCCCGCGAGCTGCTGCCGGTGATCGACCACCGCGACGGCCACGGGGTGTTCGGCCGTTGGAATGCGAACGGCCCGGGCTGCGCGAAGCTCGTCGCCGACCTCGGGGCCGGAAGGAATTTCACCGCGTGGGACGAAGCCCGCCCCGGCGACTTCCTCAAGATCTGGTGGACCGACGCCATCGGCGGCCGCGAGCAGGGGCATCACGTCGTTTACCTCGGGCACGACCGGAACGAGGTCCGCTTCTGGTCGAGCAACCGGCCCGGCGGCTACGGCGTGAAATCGGTCCCGCGCGACCAATGCCGCCGAGTCCTCTTCACCCGCATCACCCGGCCCGACCGCTTCGCCGCCGCCGGACGACTTCCCGCCGCGGACCCCTGGCTCGCCGCGATGCTCCGCGAGGACTTCACCTGGCAGGAAGTCCAAGCGAAATGCCGGGTGGAGGAGTGAAGGCAGGGTGCGGCTTGGGCGGTTCCAGCCCAAACTCCACCTCCTTTGGTCGAAATGGCGTTGCGGCGTCGCGCGAATCAAAGGCTGAGGGTCTTACTACTGGATCTCACCTTGGATCACCACGCTCTTCGCCCACCACGGATCGTGAAAGAAAAACGGCTTCGACTTCTCCCAAAGGTCGATTCGGAGGGTCAGAGGCGTGCCTCTGTGGACCACATAACCGAACAAAGAGCTACCTTCATCTGCACTCGGACGCTGGGTCATCACAAAAGGAGCCTCGTAGAAATCGCCCTGGATCTTTGGGCTCTTTTCATTATCCCGATTAGGGAAATGCCGCCACGACAAAGTTCCTTTCCCGGTATCCGGATCGTAAACGAGGATGAATTCGACTGTCCACGTCGCGTTGAGATGTTGATAGTTGGATTGCCCCTTGAGCGTCTCGCCCACGGCGTTTCCCGTAAAAAGCAGCCCGCTGATTATCCCAACAAGAATAATAAAAAGTCTCATTTTATAATGGTTTTTTTGAATAGTTTCTAAGTGAACTTACGCACGAAGTCCGCCGAACTACCAATGATTTTCAGAAATCATTTCCAGCAAGGGTGATCTGCTCTGCCATTCTCCGAATGAGCGGTAGGTAACATGCGATCTTTTGGTCGTTTGCTGGATCCGGAAGAATTACGCGATTCTCTCTTCGCTCACGAGCATGGACCAGGCAGTTTCTAACCTTGGTCAATTGGTTGAACAGCTTAGGAGTCCACATCTTAATCCATCCATCCTCACTAAGGTCATTTGAGATAAGTGGCGGGACCTCAAACCCCCCTTGAAAGACAGTGGGCTGCGCGTAAAAATCTCTTCTCTTCTCTACTTCTTTCCAGAGAGTACTGGGGTCACAGACTTCCTCGACGACTTTGAGCATGCGTGAGTCCTCATTGTGGGCTGCGTCTGACAGAGCTGAAAACAGGTCACCGATCTTCTGGGAAAGATTGTCGTGAATGGCGGGATCTCTGAGGACCTGCATGATTCCCGCTTTTGCCTTTGCGTCGATGAAGTGAAAACCCGCGTACTCGAAGATCTGGTAATAATAGAGAAACGCGAGCCTCGGCTCTGCTTCTGATGCTACCTCAAGCAGCTTTAGGGAGACATCGTCGTACCTCTTGGAAACGAGGGTTTGAGGAAAGGATTCATTGATAAACCGCACTGGTGAAACCTCGTCCGCTTCGGATTCCATGCCTTTCGATCGAATAATGATTTGAGGAGTATTGCGATCATAGTAGTGCATCAGAAAGTTGATATGCCGAGCGAGAGATTCGATATTTACTTCTTCGATCGGGCATTCGCATTGGACGAAAAAGCTTCGCGGAACCCGGCCCTCGAAGAACTTCTGACCTCGCTCAGGAAGATTTTCAACCCTCTGGGAATCTTTGAACGCAATTATTTGGAAGCCAGCCCTCGAGGACTCAACTGATGGCACCCGTCGAAACCCTTTCGCCATCCTAAAAAGGCGTTCAGTTGGTTCGGCAATAGAACAATAGAAATTCTGGCCGTTCATTACCAATCTAAACTTCCGATCAAGATACTCCTTCGCAGAGGGGCTTTCCGGATTCAAGAAGCTAAAAATGAACTCTATCAGATTTGTATCGTGATGAAACAGCGCGTCGAATTGTTGTTTAAATCCGAGAGAGTTCAAGTCTGATACTGCTAGCTCATCGTCGACTTCGAATGCAAACTGAGCATCTGGGTATGCGAACGGTTTGTCGATTGTGAGCTTTCCGTCAGCCACACTCACCTCTGCATGAGAATTCCTTGCACGGAAGGGATCCAAGGCTCTTAGGACGGAGTGAGGAGGAACAGCCTTTTCGCCTCCGAGATTCTCGACTTCTGGAGCTTCTTCCATTTCTTGTTGGAAATAATTGTTCGTAGCGGTTCAGACGGCGAAATCCGTCAACATTTCAGCAGTATCCTGAACAGCAGAACCTTGATCTGGCAACGATTTTCCAGCGACAGGTGCGTCGATCCGGCGGGTCCGGAACGGGCGGCGGGCGGATATCGGCACGGCAGGGTGCCGCGGGGGCGGATTCCGGCCGGGTGGCTCACCTGCCATCATGGCAGTCCGGCGGACTCACAAGGGATCCAGCGGTTCTTCCGGCGGGGCGGCGTTCGACCGCGCTTGCCGGCGGGCGGCGTTCTCGGCCTTGAGCATGGCGATCTCGGCGGCCCAGCGGTTCATCTGCCACTGGCGGCCGAACCAGACGGCGGTGCCCATCATGCCGGTCAGCACCGCCCAGGTCGTCCAGGTGGCGGCCACGGCCAGCGGGCCTCGCACGTCGTTGATCCGCGCCAGCAGGACGAACACGGATTCGATCCCGGCGAAGATTCCCCAGCCGCGGAAGCTCAGCGAGTCCGGCCGGACGAACCGCGCGAAGGCGAAGATCAAGACCGCGCTGTTGGGACAGAACCAGCCGCTCGCCAGCAGGGCCGGCGCGCCGAGGATCATCAGGTAGAGATCGCCCGGGTGTCTCGCGCCGGCGACCAGGAAGCCCGCGGCCAGCGAGACCGCGCCGATCACCGAGCCCACCCAGACCGCCGAAAGATAGAAGGTCGCGCGCCGCGGCAGCCACCAGCAGCCCTTCGCAAACGCTTCCTCGAAGTCGACGGCCATTCTTCCTCCCTAGCCTTCAGCGTGGGGGAAGATCACCGCCACGCGCTCGATCCCGTTCTTGGAAAACTCCTCCCAGTAGCGCTTCTCGATGTCCTGGGTCTGCGCGCGCCGGGCTTCCTCGGAAAGCTTCTCCCACGCCGCGAGGCCGATCGCCCGGGCGAGGTCGCGGTCGGCCAGGCGGATCACGAGTTCCTCCCAGAAGACCTCGTTGCGGAACTCGTCGTAGCACTGCTGGTAGAACGAGCCTTCCTGGTATTCCTGGCTCAGGTGGTGGCGCTGCTTTTCCTCGTCGAAATCGACGTGCTCGCCGAGTCCGGCGTGCTTGGCCTTTTCCAGCACCTTGTCTTCCAGCGCCTCGTAGGCGGCCAGACCTTCCTCCGAGCCGGGCCGTTCGTTCCAGGACGCGACTTCGGCGGCCAGGCTGACCATTTCGACCAGGGTGCCGAGTTCCTCTTCGGTGAAGCGCAAATGCATGTCGGGGCGGGGAGGTAATCACCGCCGGACGGCACCCGCAAGCCCTCAACGACTCCGCGCTTGCGCCGCCGGCCCCGCCGGGGTGAAGGTCGGGCCGTCCGCAGCGGCACGCACGAGTAGCTCAGCGGTAGAGCGGCCCGCTTACACCGGGTTGGTCGGCGGTTCGATCCCGTCCTCGTGTATTTCCGCCGTAGGAAAAGTCCGCCCATGGTTTCGCGTGACGGGCGCCGGGCCGGCCGGTATCGCTTGCGCCCGATGGATGCGGATCTGGAAGCAGCGGCCCGGGCGGCGGGAGCCGGCCGCGGGGAAAGGCACATCTTCCTGTGCGCCGATGCCTCCAAGCCGAAGTGCTGCGACCCGGCCCAGGGCCTCGCTTCGTGGGAGTTCCTCAAGCAGCGGCTGGCCGGGCTGGGCAAGGACGCCCCGCTGATCCTGCGGACCAAGGCCGACTGCCTGCGGGTCTGCCTGCGCGGACCGGTGGCCGTGGTCTATCCGGACGGCGTCTGGTACCACTCCTGCACCCCGGCGGTGCTGGAGCGGATCGTCACCGAGCACCTGCTGGAAGGCCGGCCGGTCGAGGAATTCCGGCTCCGCGGATAGGGCGGGAGCTTGCCGCCGGGTCACGGCACCCGCAGCCGGACGAAGAGCCGGGGCGAGGTCGCCGGGAGGGTGACGGTGACGGTTTCGGTCGCCCCGTGGTCGGCGAGCTGGATGGTCCCCGGGGCCGCCGGCGTCCAGACCGCCGCGCCGGGATCAGCGGCGTGCTCGATGATCGCCCCCGTCTCCGCCTGGGCCGCCTTGTCGCGGGTGAAGGTGAAGACGAAATTCGCCCCGGACTTCCCGCCTTCGGGGAGGATCGAGCGGTCCGCCGACTCCGGATCGCCGCGCAGCAGGAATTCGAGCTCGTTCTCGATGCCGTCCTTGTCCGGATCCGCGGTGGCGGCCGCATCGCCGCCCGCCAGGCCCTCGCCGTGGGCCCAGATGGCGAACAGGCTGGAAGTCCGGACGAGCAGCAGCTGGTTCGCCTGGAAATCGAGCGAGTAGCCGAAGGGCAGGCCGAGCACGGTCGCGGGCGATCCACTACGGCTGCCGTAGGTCGCGAGGACGTAGGACGGCTGCGTCGCCCCGCCGGCCGGAATCTTGAGGTCGAGGGTCGAGCCGGTGAGGGTGAGCGTTCCCGCCACGTTCAAGCGGTCCGCCGCCGCGCCGTTGACTTCGATTTCGAGGGTCCCGCTCACGGTGACCGCGCCGCTGGCGGAAAGCGTGCCGGTGGTGTTTCCCGGTGCCAGCACGCCCGCCACCGTGGCGCTGGCGAGGGAGCCGCCGCCGCCGAGGCGGGTGCCGGCCGCGGCGTTCACCGGGGCCTGGGTGATGCTGCCGTTGACCATCATCGTGCCGCCGTTGAGCGCGATCGGCTGGAGCAGCGTCGTGCTGCCGCCCAGCACCAGCGTGCCCGTGCCTTCCTTGGTGACGTTCAGGCGCGTCGGCGTGGCGGTGGCGGAGTCGCTCAGGTTGCCGGACAGCGTGATGTTGCCATCGCCGCGGAAGCGGACGTCGCGGGCGGTCTGGGCGTTGAGCGTGGTGGTGAAATTGCCGCCGATGGTCAGCGCGGAACCGGCGAGGGAATCGACGAAGTAGAAGCCGCCGGTTTCGGCGATCACGACGTCGCCCGTCAGGGTATTCGCGCCGGAGACGTTCCGCAGGAAGACCTGGCCGGCGGCGGTGTTGCGGCCGACCGTTTCGACCCCGAGCGGGAAAGTCAGGCCGCCGGAGAGTTCGAGCGTGGAAACCCCGCCCTGCGACTGGTTCAGGCGGATCTTCGAGTGGTTGCCGAGCGCCTGCGGATGGGCGAGGCGGATGGCTCCGAGATTGGCGGTCCCGGGGCTACCGAAGGGCCAAGTCGCCCCGGCCGTGCCGAAGCTGCTCGGCCCGGAAAGGACCAGCGTGCCGGTGCCCGCCTTGGCGACCGTGCCGGTGCCGGAGATCGATCCGGCGAAGGTGTATGTGTCGCTGCGGTTGAAGAGCAGGGTCGCCCCGGCGTTGATGGTCACGTTGCCGTCGAGCGTGCCGGCGGTCGCGCCGTTGCCGACCTGCACGGTGCCGCCGGCCACGGTGGTGGTGCCGATGCGGAGGTCGTTGCCGCCGAGCACCAGGCTCGCGCCGCCGGATTTCGTCAACCCGGCGAGATCGGTCGGGCCGTTGATGCTGCTGTTCGCCGCGCCGAGCACGACGCTCAAGGTGTGCCCGCCGGAAAGCGGGCCGTTGATCGCCCACGAGCCGTTGTTCTGGGTGCCGATCGTCGCGGCCGCATCGAGGGTGATTTCGCCGGTCAGCGTGATCGTCCGGGCGGTCGAGCAGTCGAGGTTGAGCGCTCCGGGATTCCCGCCGGCGATGCCGCCGCCGCCGAGGTGGAAATTGACCGGGTAGGTCGGGCTGCCGGCGAGGTTGAACCAGCGGAGCTGCGATCCGGGACGGACTTCGACGGTCGATCCCGCGCCGCCGAGTTCGTTGCCGGCGGCCGCGCCGGTGGCGGTGTTGTAGGCGCGGAGCTGGGCGTTGCCGTCGATGACCAGCGCACCGGAGAAGCTGCTGTTGTTCCCGCGGAGCTGGAGCTGGCTGCCGGCCACTCCGCCGGTGATATTGAGAATCGAGCTGCCGGAAAGCGGCGTGAGGATCGAGGTGCTGGCGGCATTCAGCGCGATGCCGGCTTCCGCCGCGAGCACCAGCGGGCCGCTGCCGTCGAGGACGTAGCCGGTGGTGTTGAAGACCAGCCCGCCGATGCCTGCGATGCCGCCGGAAATCCCGACCGTGCCCGCCGTGCCGCCGAAGAGCGCGGTCTTTCCGGGGATCCACGCCGTGGGTCCGCTGCCGATCCGCCAGGTGCTGGCCGTGCCGTCCCAGGTCCCGCTGCCGCCCGGGGCCGCGCCCGGTTGCCAGATCAGCTCGGTGTTCGGGACCAGCGGGTTCGTGCCGTTCTGCACCTCGGTGCCGTCGGAAATCCCGTCGCCGTCGGTGTCCGGCACGTCGGGATCGGTGCCGGTGTCGGTGGGCGAATTGTAGCTTCCCGTGTTCGTCTCGTCGTCATCCGGCAGGCCGTCGCCGTCGCGGTCGCCGGTGAAGGAGAAATTCGAGAACACCGCCTCGCCGCTGTCGTCGGTCTCGTGCGAAGTCACCGCGAGCCCGGCGAGGACATTGGCGGGCAGGTTGATCGCCTGGGTCGCGCCGATCTGGGTCCAGCTGCTGCCGTTGGTGGAAAAGGAAGCCGTGACCAGATTGCCGCTGCGCACCAGGCGGAGCTGGGGCGGCCAGGTCGTGGTGCCGGCGGCCCAGACATAGCTCGCGGTGGTGCCCGCGCTGTTCCGCCAGATGAACTCGCACTGGCCTTCCGGCATCCAGTGGACCATCGCGAAGGGGGCGTCCACGGCGGTCGATGCCCGCAGCATCAGCCCGGCCTTGGCGCGGTTGTGGGCGGCTTCGAAGCTGTTGAGCTTCACCGTCACCTTGCCGTCGCCGCTCATCGGCTGGTGGACGAAGTGCAAGCCGTCGGAGGCCGTGCCGATGTTGTTGCCGGAGCCGCGCACCACGATCCGGCCGTCGGACGCACCCGCCTCGCCGGGATGGCCCGGCCCGATCTTGGCGGAGGTCCACGCCGGCGGCAGCGCTTCCAGCAGGAGGAAATCGTCGAGGTCCACCGCGGCCACGTTGCTGCCCGCGGCGGCGAAGGCGTAGAGCGTGGCGGAAGTGTTCGTCGCGCCGGTGGTGAAGCTGTGGCTGCCTTTCGTCCAGTTCCCGCCGGAGCCGGTGACGGTGCTGAAGGACTCCGCGGCGCCGTGGTTTTTCACGCCGATGCGGACCGGCTGGCCGTTGCCCTTGGCCCAGGCGCTGAGGGTGTAGGTGGTGGAGGGCTTGAGGCCGTAGACCACCTGCTCGGCGCCCCGCGCCGCGGTGCTGGCATTCACCCGCAGGGCGCTGCTACCGCTGCGGCGGAACGCCCCGCCCCAGCTCTGGACCAGGGTGTCGCCGTAGGGGGCCCAGTGGCTGCCGTCGCCGAGTTCGAAGCCGCCGTTGGTGAAGCGCCCGGCGCGGCGGATCTCGAGGTCGTCCGCGTAGCAATCGCCGTACTGCGTCGGCACCCACGCGAAGACATCCGCGGTGCTGTTCGACGCCCCGGTGACGAAAATCTTCTCCGCGGCGGTGAACCCGTTGCTCCAGATCGAGGCATAGGTCTCCGGGCCACCGTAGTCGCGTGCGCCGATGCGGACGTCGGGCCAGGTCCGGCTGCCGACATTCCCCCAGCCGCGGACGACGTAGGGCGTGTTTGGAAGCAAGCCGGCGACCTTCTGCGCGACGCGGCCGCCGGAGGTGTTGGACGGGTTCATTCGCGCCCCCGCTCCGGCGTTGCGGCCGCCGGTCGGAGCGTGGCTCGCCGCTCCGATCTGCCGCCACGGGCCCATCCGGTGGGTGAAGCCGCCGTTCACCGTCTGCTCCGCCCGCTGGTAGAAACGGACGTAGTCGATGTCCTGGTAGGTCGTCGAACTACTGCGGTCGCCGTAGCTCGCCGGCGTCGGTCCGGCCCACGCGCCGTTGTCGACCTCGCTGGTCAGGTAGATCCACTGCCGCACCTGCGAGATCGCCGCGGTGGTGGTCCAGACTTCCACGCCGTCGATGTAAAAGCGGTAGCGCCCCGGCTCCCACAGCAGGCCGTAGGTGTGGAAATTCCCCTGCAGGCTGGCCGGGTTCGCGCCCGGATTGCCCACGGTGGCGCCCACCGACTTGTGGCTCGCGCCGTAGCCGTCCCAGTGGACGTTCATCGCCAGGCTGTTGGTCAGGTTCGCGCCGCCGGAATCGCGGCTGCGGTGCTCGGCGATGTCGATCTCGGTGCCGTTCCCCGCGGGGTCGCCGATGTTGTTGATCCCGTAAGGCTGCAGCCAGAAGGCCGACCACATGCCCTGGGACGAGTTGTAGCGGACCCGGGCTTCCCAATAGCCGAAGGCATTCTCGTATTTCCCCTGGGAGCCGATCCAGCCGGTGTAGTGGGTGCCGCCCTCGGTGTAGGTTTTGATCCGCAGGTAGCCGTCCTGCACGCTGAGCGCGTTGGCCGTGTTCACCGCGTCGCGGCGGTTGCCGGTGCCGACGGTCCAGTTCGAGGTGTTCAGCGAAGTGCCGCCGAACTCGTCGCTCCAGCCCAGCACCCAGCCTTCCCCCGGCGGGGCGGCTTCGGTGGCGGTCGCGAGGAGCAGGGCCGAGAAAACGACGGCGGTCTGGAGCTTCGGCAACTTCATGGGCTTCAGGAAGATGCCAGCCGGGAAGCGGGACGTCGAAAAGGAAGAAATCCCACGATCGGGGGACCTGCCCGGGCCGGCCGCAGAACCGCGCTCCCGGGCTTGCTGAAATGCCGGCGCTCTGGGATGGGTAGTTGACTGCCCCATGAAAACCCTCGCCGCCCTCTGCCTGATGACCGCCCTTGCCGCCGCCGATGACTGGAAACCGCTCTGGCCCGGCGAGGCCCCGGGCGCGAAACGCCCGCCGGCCGGCACCGAAAAGATCAACGAGGGCTGGCGCTACACCGACATCGAGGTCCCGCAGTACCAGGTTTACGTCGCCCCCGAAGGCAAGCGCACCGGCCAGGCGGTGGTGATCCTGCCCGGCGGCGGCTACGGCATCCTCGCCATGAACCACGAGGGCCACGACTACGCGAAGTGGCTCAACGAGCGAGGCATCACCGGCGTGGTCGTGAAGTACCGCGTCGGCAACCCGCAGCTCGGCTACCAGTTTCCCGTTCCCTTCCTCGATGCCCGCCGCGCGATCCGCACGGTGCGGGCGAACGCGAAGGAATGGGGCGTCGATCCCGCCAAGGTCGGCGTGATGGGCTCCTCCGCCGGCGGCCACCTCGCCAGCCTCTGCACCACCCGCTTCGCCGACACCTTCCCGGAGGAAGGCAAGGACGCCATCGACCAGCTCAGCGCGCGGCCGGACTTCTCGATCCTGATATACCCCGTCATCTCGATGGGCCCGGTCGCCCATGGCGGCTCGCGGAACAACCTGTTAGGCAAGTCGCCCTCGCCCGAACTGCTGGAGAAATGCTCCACCGAAAAGCAGGTCACCAAGGCCACCCCGCCGGTCTTCCTGCTCACCACTGCCGACGACGGTGTCGACTGCCGCAACAGCTTCGACTTCGCCTCCGCCTGCAAGGCGAACGGCGTGCCGGTGACCCTTCACTGCTTCGAAAAAGGCGGCCACGGCTACGGCATGAACGTGGCGGAGAAGGGCAACCTCGCGGTGTGGCCGAGCTTGCTGGACGGGTGGTTGAAGCGTTGAGGGACGGGGAAAATCTCGATGAATCCTTACCTCCCGCCGGAGCATGGCGAGCCCCCGCCTCCGGTTGATGAACCCCGGAAGGCCGGCCAATCCGCGCCCTTCATCGGGTGTGTCACCGGTGGGTGCCTGCTTCCGATACTACTGTTTTTTGCGTGTGCGATTTTCCTCGGCGACACGGGTGGGCCATTGATCTGGCCGATTTTTGCAGTCCCGCTCGGGATCATCGGGCTGATTGCAGGCTTCATTTACCGGGCGGTCCGACAGAAGTAGAAGTTTCCTCGATCCGGCACGAGCCAGCCCTCCGGGGATGAATGCGGCTGGTTCCAGGCCATTCCGAGAGCGCCGTCCGAGGCGAGGCGCGAGAAGCGTGCGGCTTGGCGCGGCGGTCGCGACGCATGCAGGCTTGCACCGCGACCCATTCGACGGGACAGTTGTGATAAGCCCGGCGGGTCTGAAGGATGCTTTGGGGTCGAGGGTTTTCAAACTCCAGGTCCAAGGCGGCTCCCGGGGGTTCACCCTCCCGGAACGTCAACAGATCCGACGGAGAGACAGAAGAATTGGATTCCCACAGCACCGCACCGCGGCTGCTTCCCCGCATCGAGTTGCCAGGACAAGCCTGCCTTTCCAGATCTCATGAAAAACATCCGCCGCTCCCTCTTCGCGCTGTTGCTCACCAACGTCGTGTTTGCTGCCGATCCGCTTCCTTCGTGGAACGACACCGCGCCGAAACAGGCCATCACCGCCTTCGTCAACAAGGTCACCACCCCCGGCTCTCCCGACCTCGTCCCGCCCGCCGAACGCATCGCGGTCTTCGACAACGACGGCACGCTCTGGTCCGAGCAGCCGATGTACTTCCAGCTCTTCTTCGCCATCGACCGGATCAAGGCGCTCGCGCCGCAGCATCCCGAGTGGAAAGACAAGGAACCCTTCGCCTCCCTCCTCAAAGGCGACGTCAAAGCCGCCCTGGCCGGTGGCGAGCACGCGCTTGTGGAAATCGTCATGGCGACCCACGCCGGACTCACCACCGAGGAGTTCGAAAAAGTCGTCACCGATTGGATCAGCACCGCGAAGCATCCGAAGACCGGCAAGCTCTACACCGAGATGGTCTATCAGCCGATGCTCGAGCTGCTCGCCTACCTCCGCGCCAACGGCTTCAAAACCTTCATCGTCTCCGGCGGCGGCATCGAGTTCATGCGGCCCTGGGCGGAGAAGGTCTACGGCATCCCGCCCGAACAGGTCGTCGGCAGCAGCGGCGGGCTGAAATACGAACTCCGCGAAGGCAAGCCGGTCCTCGTCAAGCTGCCGGAGATCGCCCACAACGACGACAAGGACGGCAAGCCCGTCGGCATCCAGCGCCACATCGGCCGGCGTCCGATCTTCGCCGCCGGCAATTCCGATGGCGACTTGCAGATGCTCCAGTGGACCGCCGCCGGCACCCGCCCGAACTTCTGTCTCTACGTCCACCACACCGACGCCGACCGCGAGTTCGCCTACGACCGCGAAAGCCACATCGGCAAGCTCGACAAGGGCCTCGACGAGGCCAAGGCGAAGGGCTGGAGTATCGCCAGCATGAAGGACGATTGGAAAGCCGTGTATCCCGATTGATCCGCCCATGAAACGCCTCCTCGAACTCCTCAAATCGGCCTTCGTCACCGGACTCCTCGTCGTTCTGCCGGCCTGGCTCGCCGTCCTCCTCCTCATCCAGCTGCTGCTCAAGCTCGGCGTGCTGGTCAAACCGATCGCCTCCCAGATGCCGGACGGCGTCAACCACCCCCAACTCGTCGCCCTGGCCGTCTTCATCGTGATCTGCCTGGCGGTCGGCCTGCTCGTCCACACCGCCGTCGGCCGGCTCATCGGCCGCACCCTCGGCGACAACGTCTTCAACCGCGTCCCCGGCTACCAGCCGCTGCGCAACATCGCCCGCCAGTTCTCCGACATGAACGCGAACGACGGCTTCAAGCCGGCGCTCATCGACGTCGAGGACGGCTGCCTCGCCCCCGCCTTCCTGATCGACGCCCACGACAACGGCCTCAGCACCGTCTTCATGCCCTCCGTGCCCACGCCCATGGCCGGCTCCGTCTTCATCATGCCGAGCGGCCGCGTCCACCCGATCGACGTCCCGGTGACCACGATGATGGCCTGCATTTCCAAATGGGGCAGCGGATCCGCCGAACTCCTGGCCGCCCTCGAAAAGCGACCTTGAGAAAGCCCGCGTTTTCCGCTCGTCTCCTATCTCCACCGAAAATGCCCATGAAACCCGCCGCCCTCCTCCTCGCCCTCTCCCTGCCCGCCTTTGCCAACGACGCCGATCTCGCCAAGCAGCTCGCCAACCCGATCTCGTCGCTGATCAGCGTGCCCGTCCAAGGCAACCTCGACTTCGGGCTCGGCCCCGGCGGCGGCTCGAAGTTCACCGCCAACATCCAGCCCGTCATCCCCTTCGGCCTGAACGATGACTGGAACGTGATTTCCCGCACCATCCTACCGGTCATCGACCAGGAAGGCATCGCCCTCGGCGGCGCGAACGACGCCTTCGGCCTTGGCGACACCGTGCAGAGCTTCTTCTTCTCGCCGAAATCCAGCGACCCGATCTGGGGCATCGGTCCGGTCTTCCTGCTGCCCACCGCCACCGACTCGCTGCTCGGCACCGAGAAATGGGGTGCCGGCCCCACCGGCGTCATCCTCAAGCAGTCCGGCCCCTGGACCTACGGTGCCCTCGCCAACCACCTCTGGGACTTCGCCGGCGACGATTCCCGCGCCTCCGTTAACGCCACCTTCCTCCAGCCCTTCGTCTCCTACATCACGGAGACCAAGACCACCTTCACCCTCAACTCGGAAACCACCTACGACTGGCAGCGCGAGCAGTGGACCGTCCCGCTGAACGCCATCGTCAGCCAGCTCCTCAAGATCGGCGACCAGCCGATCCAGCTCTCCGCCGGCGTCCGCTACTACGTCGAGAAGCCCGACGGCGGTCCCGAGTGGGGCGTCCGCTTCGTCGTCACCTGGCTGTTCCCGAAAGGCTGAGCCCGCGGAATTCACTCAATCGCCGGAACCGGCGAGGCATTCCTTGATCCGGGTCTCGAGGAACTCGGTGACCGAGGCCAGCGACCGGTTCCCGGCCAGCGGCGACTCGAAGATCGATCCGCCCGCGGGCTGCGACGAATCCTGCGGTCCGGGCTCCACCAGCATCACGAAGCGCGGGAAGCGGCTCGGCAGCCAGACGATCTCGGTGGCCTTGGCGAAGGAATGCACCAGAGCCTCGACCTGGGGCCGCCGCGAGTCCGGGATGGAAGAGGTGTTGAGCGTGATTCTCACGGGATGCAAGGGCGGCGCGCCCTCAGCGGCACGATCCGGACGCGCGCTGTAGTCGCGGAGCGCGGGCGAAGCGAGAGAATAAGTTTCCTTCGATGCTCAGGCCTCCGGATCACCGGAATCCGCCGCCGGTTCCAGTGGCTCCCAATCCCCCTCGCCCAGCAAGGGCACGAGGCATTCACCGAGTGACACGCCCAGCACCTCCAACGCCGCGCTTTGCCCGGCGTCGTCGTACTTTGCCCGCAGGATGAACTCGTTCATCTTCTCACGGGGTGTGACCCCTCCCCGGTGAAGTCCGCGCAGGATGAATCGTGACAGATGATAGCTCAGCTCCTGCCCTTCGTCCGGAAGGTGGAAACTGTCTCCCGACCAGAAATCCTGGAGAAGCGGCACCGTCCAGAATTCCTGGTGCCGATGGACCAGCTCACGGTCCAGTTCGTAAGGCCGTTCTCCTGCCACCGCGTGCTCTACCTCCTGCGTGATCGCTTCATCGAGCCACAGGGGAAGTTCGAGATGATGAAGGAACGCATGGCACATCTCGTGGCTCATGACCGATTCGTAGCTTGCGAGATCTTCGCTCGGCATCGCGAAGTGCCCGTAGCCGCGGTCGATGTAAATCCCGCCGATTCCCCCGAACACTCCGTCGTCCGGAATGTGATCCGAAACATACTCGTAGAAGTCCTGTTCATCGGCGAAGACCACCACCGGGCATTTCCCGTAAAGCACCTCCGGCAACAAGGGTTGAATCGCCTCCCGGATCCGGTCGTTGGTCTGCTCGAGGAAATTCAGCACCTCGGCCGCCTTCGCGTCCGTCACCGAGGAAAGCAGGATGAAATTCCGCGACTCCCGGATCGTGTAGCTCCCGCCGAGCAAGCGACGGACCCGCTCCATCCACTCGGTTCCCAGGTTGCAGTAGATCTGGTGCCAATTCTCGGGCGGATGTTCCGCCTCCACGTGATCGGCGATCGCGTTCCAATCAGGGAGCGGAAAACCTTCTTGTCCCGGCGGGAACCACTCGTCTGGCCAAATGTCCGGCATCCTCCTTCCATCCTTGGAATCCGGTGCCGCCGGGCAAGCGCCAAGATGTGTCGCCGGACCTGTGTTCCAACGCCAAGGAGTGTCGACGTCCCGCCGACACCCGGGTTGACCCCAGGTCAACCCTCGTTATCGCCCTTCGCTCCGCAGTGACACTACCCCCTCTGGATCGCCGCCGGAGCCTCCTCGTGGATCAGCCAGCGCAGCGCGGCATGCTCCGATGCCAGCGCGGGATCTTCCGCGATCACCCGGTCCGCCAGGGCGCGCGCCTCCCGCAGCAGGACGGTGTCGGCCAGGAAGTCGGCGAACTTCAGGTCGCCCAGACCGCTTTGCATGGTGCCGAGCACGTCGCCCGGCCCGCGCAGCCGCAGGTCTTCTTCCGCGATCACGAAGCCGTCCGACGTCTTCTCCATCACGGCCAGTTTCTCCATCGCTTCCGCGCTCTTCCCGTCTGTTAGAAGAATGCAGTAGCTCTTGTGCTCGCCGCGGCCGATCCGGCCGCGGAGCTGGTGGAGCTGCGCCAGGCCGAAGCGCTCGGCATGGTGGATGATCATCAGGTTGGCGTTCGGCACGTCGACGCCGACTTCGATCACCGAGGTGGCAACGAGGGCGTGGATCTCGCCGTCGCGGAAGCGCCGCATGACCGATTCCTTCTCCTCCGCGTCGAGCTTGCCGTGGACCATCCCGACCTCGTGGCCGGAAAGCCGCTTCCGCCATTTCTCGAAGGCCTCGATGGCGGACTCGGCCTTTAGCGTGTCGCTCTCCTCCACCAGCGGATAAACGAGGTAGACCTGGCGGCCGGCCTTGAGCTGCTCCTTCACGAACTTCGTGATGTCGGCCTGCTTGGCGGCGGTGCGCAGGGCGGTGACCATCTTGCCGCGGCCGGCCGGGCGCTCGTCGAGGATCGAAACGTCGAGATCGCCGTAGATCGTCATCGTCAAGGTCCGCGGGATCGGCGTGGCCGTCATCACGAGCACGTCGGGCATCGTGCCTTGCTCGATCAGCCGCGAGCGCTGGGCGACGCCGAACTTGTGCTGCTCGTCGATGACGATCAGCCCGAGGTCGCGGAAGGCGACCTTGTCGTAAAGCAACGCGTGGGTGCCGATCAGCACCTGCGGCTCGCCTTCCAGCGGGAGGTGCGAGCGCTCCTCCTTCGCCGCGGTCCGCAGCATCACGCGGACGCCGAGCGGCTCCAGCCACTTCTTGAAGGTGAGATAATGCTGTTCCGCGAGGATCTGCGTCGGGGCCATCAGCGCGGCCTGGCAGCCGGAGTCGATCGCCAGCAGCATCGACGCCATCGCGACGAAGGTCTTGCCGCTGCCGACGTCGCCCTGCAGCAGCCGGTTCATCGGCCGCTGCGCGCGGAGGTCTTCCACGATCTCCTTGATCGAGCGCTTCTGCGCGCCGGTCAGATCGAAAGGCAGGCTTTCGTAGAAGCGCTTGAGCAAGGTGGTCTTGCGGCCGAGCACCCGGCCGTGGTGGTCGAGGATCCGCGCGCGGCGCCACACGACGTTGAGCTGGAGCGCGAAGAATTCCTCCAGCGCGAAGCGGCGGCGCGCGGCCTCGGCCTGCTCGATCGCCTCGGGAAAATGCACTTCCTTCAGCGCCTCGTGGCGCGGGTAGGTCGGATCGACATCATACGGCGCGGCGAAGGAGGGTGCGTCGATCTCCAGCAACAATCGGTGCTGGATTTCCCGCAGCCGCCGCTGGGCGATGCCGGAGACGTTGCGATAGATCGGGACGATGCGTTCGAGATGGATCGACGGCCCGCCGTCGTCGCGGACGATCTCGAATTCCGGGTGGTCGATCACCAGCCGGCCGTTCGAGTCCTTCGGTTTGCCGTGCAGGATGATCTCGTGCCCGGCGAGCACCATCCGGTGGATGTAGGGCATGTTGAACCAGCGGCAGGAAACCTTGGACGAACCGAACACGCCGCCGGTGCCGTCGAGCACCACGATCTCGTAGAACCCGCGCTTGGCGCCGAACTGGCGCCTCGAGGCATCGATCACCGTCCCGCGCAGGCAGACCGCCGGGCCGCCGGGCTGGGCGGGGAAGGCGTCGAACCTACGACGGTCCTCGTACCTCCGCGGCAGCCACATCAGCAGATCGCCCGCGTTCCGCAGGCCGGCGGCGGCCAGGGAGAGGACCTCCTTCGCATCGAGGAAATCGAGCGCCGCGAGGTCGGTGTCCGGTCCTGCTTTCAAAAGGTGGGCCCGGTTCAGGAATCGGCGACGGTGATCTGGTCGCGGCCCTTGATGTCGATGGTGATGCGACCGCTGGGATCGGCCACCACCTCGCCCTTGATGGTCACCTGCTTGCCCACCAGCTTCATCAGCTCCTCCTTCGACATGTCGCTGTCGCCCTCCTTGGTCAGGTAGCGGACGCAGACGGCGTTCGGATCGCGCGAGGTGCCGAACTCGATGTAGCGGGTCTTGCCGCTGTCGCTGTCGCGCACCCCGAAGAGCGGCCCTTTGAACGTCACCTGGCTGCCGATCTGGCCGCGCAGCTTGGTGCCGATTTCGACCAGTTGGGCGTCGATCCCGGCGGTATCGCCCATGCCGGGTGCCGAGGGGATGACGGGGTAGTTCTTGATCTCCTTCGCCAGTTCGGCCGCGCGGGCCGAAACCCGTGCGGCGGCATCCATCTCGGGGTCCGACTCGGGGACGGGTGCCACCGCGGCCGGCGCCGCGGGTGGAGCCTTGCCCTCCGGCTTGGCAGGTGCGGTGGCCGCGGCGGCCACCGCGGGCTTCGGGGGACCGGCCGGACTCAGGAAGACCTTCCAGACGATCAAGCCGGTGGTGCCGAACACCAGCAACGACGCGAACACCCAGGGAAGATAGGAAACCTGCTGCTTGAGCGCCGGTTGGAATGGCGGCACCGCGGACGGCATGGGCAAGGAAACCGTCGGCACGCTCGGCGAAGAAGCCCGGCCGAGCGTCGACGCGGGCTCCCCGGCCAGCATTTTCGCCGCATGAAGCGTCACGCGGGCCTCCTCCAGCGTCCAGCGCCCGGGATGGGCCTTGATCGCCTTGAACCAGGCCCCCAGCCCGTCGCCCGCCTGGTCGGAAATCACCCGGCCCTGCCAGTGCATCGCCGCCTCGCCGAGCGCCACCAGGGGCAGGAGGCCCTGCCGCTCCTCGGCCTGGCCGAGCCAGCGCATCGGTGAAATCCAGAACGTCACGCTGCGACCTTCCTGACCCTGCGAAAGGATCACCGCTTCCGGCGCCGTCTCGACCCACACGGCCTCCTCGCCCAGTACTCCGGCGAGCACCTGCGACACCTCCAGCGCGTGGTCGAGCAGCGCCTTGGTCGAACCCGGGCTGAGCGGCTTTTCCTTCAAATGCTCCGCCAGTCGCGGCCCCTCGACGCATTCGGTGACCAGGAAGGGCATGCCGTCCACCGGATCGCAGCCGCCGTCCAGAATCGTCCTCATCGCGGGATGGGTGATGCCCTTGAGACGCTCCACCGCCGCCGTGTAGGCCGTCCTCTCGTCGCCCTCCAGGCCTCCGCCGCCGGGCCCGAACGGGAAAAAGCGCCGGAGCACCACGTCCGACCCGGACTCGCGGTCCATCGCCAGGAAAACCACCCCGTGGGCGTCCTGCGACAGCATTTCCTGGATCTCGTAGCGCCGCGTCACTTGCCAAGGGCTAGCGAAATCCCGCGCCGCCTGCAATCCCGGTCGTTCCCGAAGCGCCCCCGATTTGCAGGGGCCGTTCTCCCGGATTCGCGACCCCCGGCCGCGGGAATCCCCTGCCACGGGGAAGTTCATGCGCCTCAGCCGCTTCCGCAGGCCGCCCGGCACCGCGGATCGCCCCTTTCTTTTTCCGTGCTTTCGACGTCTTTCCGTGGTTTCCATCCGCCCCGTCCGCCCGCTTTCCCGACCACCATGTCCACCGCCCTGACCCGCAATTTCTCGATCATCGCCCACATCGACCACGGGAAGACCACGCTTTCCGACCGCCTGATGGATGCCACGAACACCGTGGCCCAGCGCGACCAGCAGGCGCAATTGCTCGATGCCATGGACCTCGAGCGCGAAAAGGGCATCACCATCAAGTCCCACCCGGTGGCGATGGAATACACCGCCAAGGACGGCGTGACCTACAAGCTCAACCTGCTCGACACCCCCGGCCACGTCGATTTCTCCTACGAGGTCGCCCGCTCGCTGGCCGCCTGCGAGGGCGCCATCCTGATGATCGACGCCGCGCAGGGCGTGGAGGCCCAGACCGTGGCCAACCTCCACCTCGCCCTCCAGCAGAACCTCGTCATCATCCCGGTCCTCAACAAAATCGACCTGCCCGCCGCCGACGTCGATCGGTGCAAGAAGCAGCTCGAGGACATCCTGGCCATCCCGGCCGAGGACGCCATCCCCGCCTCCGCCAAGCAGGGCATCGGCATTTCCGAAATCCTCGAAGCCGTGGTCAAGCGAGTCCCCGCCCCGGTGGAGAATCCCGACAAGCTGCTGCGCGCCTCGGTCTTCGACTCGATCTACGACACCTACCGCGGCGTCGTTTCCTACGTCCGGGTCTTCTCCGGCACCGTGAAAAAGGGCCAGCGCGTCAAGCTGATGGCCACCAACAAGACCTACGAGGTCAAGGAAGTCGGCGTCTTCACCCCGAAGATGACCGCCCGCGAAAAGCTCGTCGCCGGGGACGTCGGCTACGTCATCGCCAACATGAAATCCGCCGACGAGGCGAAGATCGGCGACACGCTGACCGACAACACCCACCCCTGCCCCGAGCCGCTGCCCGGCTACAAGGAGATCCAGCCGATGGTCTTCTCCGGCATCTACCCGATCGACACCTCCGACTACGAGGCGCTCAAGTCGGCGATGGCCAAGCTCCAGATCAACGACGCCGCCTTCACCTACATGTCGGAAAGCTCCACCGCGCTCGGCTTCGGCTTCCGCTGCGGTTTCCTCGGCCTGCTCCACATGGAAATCATCCAGGAGCGCCTGCGCCGGGAGTTCAACATGGACGTGATCTCGACCTACCCGTCGGTCATCTACCAGGTCACCAAGACCAACGGCGAGGAGCTGATCGTCGACAACCCGTCCTTCTTCCCCGAGCAGCAGCAGATCCAGGAAGTGCGCGAGCCGCTGGTGAAGGTCTTCGTCATGATCCCCGGCGAATACATCGGCGACATCATGTCGCTGGTGATGGAAAAGCGCGGCGAGGTCGAGCACACCGAGACCATCGACGACACCCGCGTGATGCTCACCTGCCTGCTGCCGCTGGCCGAGATCCTGGTCGATTTCAACGACCGCCTGAAATCGTGCACCCGCGGCTACGGCTCGATGGACTACGAGCACGCCGGCTACCGCGCCGCGAACATGGTGAAGATGGACATGCTGATCGCCGGCGAACCGGTGGAAGCCTTCTCCACCATCGTCCACCGCGAGAAGGCGGAAGGCTACGGCCGCGCCCTCGCCGCACGGCTCAAGGACGTCATCCCGAACCAGCTCTTCGTCGTCGCCATCCAGGCCTGCATCGGCGGCAAGATCATCGCCCGCGAAAGCATCTCCGCCCTGCGCAAGGACGTGACCGCCAAGTGCTACGGCGGCGACATTTCCCGCAAGCGCAAGCTGCTGGAGAAGCAGAAGGAAGGGAAAAAGAAGATGAAGGCCATCGGCAAGGTGAACATCCCGCAGGACGCCTTCATCAAGGTGCTGAAGAGCGGGGATTGATCGCCGCGGGCGAACGGGCGCACGTGGAGACCCTCGCTCAGCCCCGTGCCCGGACACTTGCTTCCGGCTCCTGTAGAGGAAGCAACAAATTGGCGTGGCGTTTCTCGCACCGGGAACGCCTTCGAATCCACATCGACAGGCCGGCAGCGACGAGCAGCATCAGTAGCCAATGGGCCGCACTCACGCCCCAGCCCTCCGCGACCCACGTGCCGCTTGCCGCCGTCGGTAGCGAAAAGCGCGGATTGCCGTGGCGATCTCGCCATAAGCTTGCTGGACCGGTAACCGTGCCGGCGAGGAGTTCGTTGCAAATCAGGGTTTCCCCGCTGGGCAAGTGATAGCGGCCGACACCCAAGCTGCCTCTCGACTGCCAGAGCACCAAACACCCGGGTGCCAGGGGCGAGCCGATCCGCAAAATGTGGGCGCGATGAATCGAGTCGCGCCATGCCCAACCGAAGAACAGCAGGACGAAAAGCCCGAGCCAGAAGGATTTCCGGCGATGGAGGCGTCGATGCACGGTGGCAGGCTGCCTGACGCTCCCTGCGGACTCAAGCCTCCGGCAGAGCGCCTGCATCACGGAGCTTCGGCCCGATAACAAGCGATCGAGACCTCGATTCCTGCGGCCGTCGCCGCCTTGTGAAGGTGGAGAAAATGCCTTGCCGGTTCGCGGGCGGCAATCCGGACCCGGATCGTTTGAACGAATCTTACCCGCGGCGTCGTTTCCCTTTGGTCGTCAATCCTACCACCATGAAAGTCATCCCCGCCGCCATCATCGCGTTCGCCGCGATCGCCCTCCCCGCCTTCGCGGGTAAGAAAGACAAGGAAAAAGCCGTCCCCGACGCCTCCGTGAGCGAGGTGCGGTGGGCCGAAGTCGTCAATGACGCCGCCTTCGACAAGGAAGCCCTCGACGGCAAGGTCGTCGTCGTGGAGGAGTGGGGCGTCAATTGCCCGCCCTGCATCGCCAGCCTGCCCCACCTCGCCAAACTGGCGAAGCGCTACGAAAAGAAAGGCCTCGTGGTCGTCGGCCTGGAGCGCCAGGGCAGCTCGAAGGAAGCCATCCTCAAGGTGCTCAAGGAAGCCCGCGTCCAGTATCCCGTCATGTCCGGCGGTTCCGGCCCGGTGCCCTCCGACGGCATCCCGCACGCCATGGTCTTCGGCGCCGACGGCAAGCTCGTCTGGCACGGCCACCCGGCCGACGACGAGTTCGAGGACTCGGTGAAGGACGCCCTCAAGGCCGTCGCCAAGGCGAGGTGAGCCCCGCTTGATTCTTCTCCAAGGCGCCGTCCCGTCTCCGCGGGGCGGCGCTTTTTTGTGCCCGGGCTTTTCCTTTCACCCGACCCCGGCATGCTGGCGCGCACCATGGTGTCCGACCCGAACCCCTACGCCGCCCCGCAGGCCCGCGGGGATGTCGGCAATCCCGAACCCGGCCTGCTGCCATCCGGTCCCTACGGCCCCTACCGCGACAACCGCCGGCTCAGCGTTTGGCTGGTCGGGTTGCTGGCTTTGGGGATCCTGGTCCACGCCTCGCGGGCGCTGGTGAACCTGATCTACACGCTGTCGCCGGGAACCATCGATCCCGATCGGTCGGTGAAAGTCGAAGCGGTCTTCGGACTCACCGCGCTCTCCGGGCTGGTCTGCATGATCCTGTTCGGCGTCTGGATCGTCCGCAGCGGGAAAAACGCCTGGCTGTTCTCCCATCTCGCCCGCTTGCCCGAGCGTTCGCAGCCGGGCTTTTCGCCACCCTTTCTGGAAAACACCCCCGGCTGGGCGGTCGGCTGGTATTTCATTCCCATCGCGAACCTGTGGAAGCCCTACGGGGCGATGAAGGAAATCGTCCTCGCCTCCTCCGTCCGGGACGCGCTTTCCGCCTCGCTTTTGCCGACCTGGTGGACGCTGTGGATCGTGTCGAACATCTCCGACCGGGTGGTCCGGGCCTTCGATAAATCCGAGGCGATCAGCAACACCCTGCACGTGGCAATCATCTGGACCACCTCGTCCGGCATCGAGATCGCCTTGCACCTGATCGCCATTGCCCTCGTCCGGGGCCTCACCCGCTTGCAGGCCGATGCGGCGGAGGTTTTCTCCTCTACCGGGCTCATCGCACCCGGTCCACCCGGACCAGCGTGAGCCAGGTCTTGCCGGTCGGCTTGCCATCGGTCCCGCGAGGCGCTTCGAGCGCGGAAAGCAGCCGCCACTCTCCCTCCGCCAGCCGGACCAGCCCGCCGGTCCGGAAGCTGTTGAAAACCGGCATCTGGATCAGCAGGTCGTCGGCCCCGTGCGAGGCCATGCCGGCCTGTTGCACGACCTCGAACTGCAAGGCGACGTCCCAGGTCTTCTCTTCGATCTCCACCGCCTGCGCCACGGCCTCGAGGGTCTCGCCGGTGTTGCGGGTTTCGAAACTGGTGGGCACCGCGTGCTTTCCGGCCGCTTCCAGCCAACGCTGCCACTGGTCGTTCGCCGGCTGCGCATCCTTCGTGGCGATCGAGGCCGGCGGCAACTCGGGCGGCTCGTATTCGGTCGGGTAAATCATCTCGGTGATCTGCTCCGCCAACATCCGCGTCGCGGCATCCAGGGCCGTCGCCGGGGAATGCACCAGCCGGACCCCGCCGGTCCCCGCGAGGCATTCGTCGCGCAGTTCCGCCACTTTACCGGAGTCCGTCAAATGGTCCAAACGCCGCGCCACCTCCAGCGCGGGAGCTTCCCAGGTCTCCAATCTCAGCCGCAGCGGCACCCGCACACGGCCGGCGCGCTCCGCCGGGATGCCCGGCACCCCGGAGGACGCACCACCGCCGGCCGCGAAAGGATCGGCGGCCACTTCCTCCTGCCGGGTGTCCTCGGCCGCGATTCCGGTCGCTGGGGTTTCCTGACCCTTCACCACCGCGGGAACCAGCAGCATTCCACCCATCAACGCGCTTCTCCATCTCATTGCTCTCATGGCTATCCGGTCTCGGACTCCGTTCGAGCCATTTCCATTCACCCCGCCCACCTCCTTTCCGCAAATCTCCTGCGCAAAATTCTCGTCCGCCCGCCTCCGTTACCGGTTAAAGAAACGCCATGTATCCCGCCGCCCTCGCCGCCCACCTCCGCACGACGCTTTCCGAAATCGAAGCCGCCGGCCTCTACAAGCGCGAGCGGCTGATCGACTCGACCCAGAACTCGACCGTCCGGCTCAAGGACGGCCGCGAGGTGATCAACATGTGCGCCAACAACTACCTCGGCCTCGCCGATCACCCCGAGGTCGTCGCCGCTGCCAAGGACGCGCTCGACCGCTGGGGCTTCGGCATGGCCAGCGTGCGCTTCATCTGCGGCACCCAGACCCTCCACAAGCAGCTCGAGGAAAAGATCAGTGAATTCCTCGGCACCGAGGACACCATCCTCTACCCGTCCTGCTTCGATGCCAACGGCGGCCTTTTCGAAGTGCTGCTGAGCGACCAGGACGCGGTCATTTCCGACGCCCTCAACCATGCCTCGATCATCGACGGCGTCCGCCTCTGCAAGGCCAAGCGCTTCCGCTACGCCAACAACGACATGGCCGACCTGGAAGCCCAGCTCCAGGCCGCCGATGCCGCCGGCGCGCGCTTCAAGCTGATCACCACCGACGGGGTGTTCTCGATGGACGGCATCATCTGCGACCTCGACCGGGTCCACGCTCTGGCCGAGAAATACAACGCGCTGGTCCACTTCGACGACTGCCACGCCACCGGCTTCCTCGGTGCCCGCGGCCGCGGCACCCATGAGCACCGCGGGCTCTTCGGCAAGATCGACCTCACCACCGGCACCCTCGGCAAGGCCCTCGGCGGCGCATCCGGCGGCTACACTTCCGGCAAGAAGGAGATCATCGACCTGCTCCGCCAGCGTTCACGGCCGTACTTGTTCTCGAACACCATCGCGCCGCCCATCGTCGCCGCCTCGCTCAAGGTCTTCGAAATGCTCGAAGCATCGACCGAACTCGCCGACCGGGTGAAGGCGAACACGAAGTACTTTCGCGAAGCCATGGCCGGCACCGGCTTCACCATCGCCGGCAAGGATCATCCGATTTCACCCGTGATGCTTGGCGATGCGGCGCTGTCGCAGCGTTTCGCGGACAAGCTGCTGGAGAAGGGCGTCTATGCCATCGGCTTCTTCTTCCCGGTGGTCCCCCAGGGCAAGGCCCGCATCCGCACCCAGATCAGCGCCGCTCACACCCGGGAGCAGCTCGACCGCGGCATCGAGGCCTTTGTCGCGGTCGGCAAGGAGCTGGGAGTGATTTGAACTCCGGCTTGTGAAACGGGCCGCTTTGCTCCATCGTGCGGACATGGAGAAAGAGGAACCGACTCCCGAAAAGAAGCCGCGCTTCACGAAGGAAGAGCTGCGGGCCTTGGCGCTGGAAGACGCCGTGGCCATCTCCGATCGCTTCGCTCGCGAACCGGTGCTCGCCCGCACCGGCAAGGGCTACTACAAAAGCGCGGGCGTCGAAGGCTTGAAGGAAGACATTGCCTACCTGAAATCCCTCGAATCCCGTGAGCAGTCTCGGTGACAAGCTCGATCGATGGCTCGCCGCCTTCGATTGGGAGGCCGTGACGGCCATGAACGCGGGCCTCTGCGCGAAGACCGGCTCGCTCCACCGGCCCACCAGCGACGGCCACGAACCGTGCCGCGAAAAATGGGTCGCAAGCTATCGCGACGAGATGTCGTTCCGCGAGACGCTGGTGTTTTTGAAAGCAAGCCATCGCCTGGCTCCCTTCTGCTTCAACAACGGCAACACGTTCGCCGCCATTGCCCGTACGCTGATCCTTCAGATGGATCTTTCCGCTTCCGCCGCCCTCGTCCGCTCCGCCGCCGGCCACTACGTCGCCGGAGTGCTGCGTGACGACGAGTTGGACGCCATTCTCTCGCAAGTCCCCGCCGACTGACAAGCGGGCCGGCCCATGAGCCACAGCCCTAAAACCTCGTTGCCAAGCAGTCCAAAAGGCAACTCAGAAAGCCAGTGTCTCGCGGACGGAGCATCGAACGAAAACTTGTCAGGGGCTGACCGGGCAGCACATCGAGGTTGGCAGGAGCCTTTGGGACCCCTGCTCACTTCGCGGGCTTCTTTCCGCCTTTGCCCGTCGGCCGCTCCTTTTCGTCGGGTGCCTTCGCGGCCCACGATTTGAGGCGGACATAAGGGGTCTCCCGGCCCCGGACCGAGGCGGTCACCATGGCATTCTCCTCAAGCCGAACCACCTTCGCTTCGACTTTCCGGCCCGTGTCGGGGTAGCTGATCACGATGGTGTCGGGCTCCTTCCATTCCCAGGTTCCCTCCATTTCGGAATCGTCCTGTGCCTTCATCCGGAACTTACCGTCCTTCTTCAGCTCCATCCGGGGTTCGCTGCCGGGGCCGTCAAACGGATGCGCGAGCCAGATTCCCTCTATCCATTCCTTCTTGAGGCCATCCTTCTTCTCTTCCGACCGAGCAGGCATTGCCAAGCCAGCCAGCGCTACGGCAAGCGCCCCAAAGATGAACCTCTTCGCCGTATGTGGCTTTGCAGTCATGGATCTGAAGCTCTGCAACGAATCTACCCGCAGTCAAACTTCTTCTTGGCGCGGCGCACCGCTGCCCAGACCTTTCTCCGATCGCAAGCCACCCTCACCTCGTGCATGGGCCTGGCGATGGTGAACAAACCCCTGACACTGGCCCTCCTACCAGTGGATCGACAGCCGAAATCACCAACAATTCACCGATGCGGCGCGAATGATTCAAATAGATCCTGGATCTCACTCCCGGTCATAAGTGCTCCAGTCGGTTTCAATCTCGTCACCATTCCCGGTTTGATCCCGCCCGCTTGCCCAGCAGCCTTCGCCGATGTCCAAGCTTCTCGAGATCGCCGGCGATGTCCCTGAACTGAAATTCGCCGCGGGCGATGTGATCATTGCCGAGGGAAAACCGTTCACTGATCTCTATCTGCTGAAGGAGGGCGAAGTCGAGATCCTGCGGGACCAGCTTTCGATCGGAAAGATCTCGAAAGTCGGCTCGGCCCTGGGGGAGATCTCAGCCCTTCTCGGGGTGCCGCCGACCGCCACCGCGATCGCGCTGACGCCCTGCCGTTTCGCCGTGGTCAAGGACGCCGCCGCCTTCGTGACCGGCAATCACGAGGCCACGGTGGAAATCGCCCGCAACCTTGCCACACGGCTTTCCTGGATGACCCGCACTTACGTCGAGCAGATCTACGACGACATCTGATCCGATATCGCGCGCTTTCCCGCCTCCCCGGCGCCAGCCGGGCCGGGATGGGATGACCGCCCGCGGCACCTCAGCGCACCTCGGCGTCCCGGCGGGCGATATAGGCCTGGTATTCCTCCAGGGTCACCGAACCGTTCCGGCTGACGTCGGCCTCGTCAAAGGGAACCGCCATGGTGTCGCGGATGACCTTGCTCGCCCGCGCTTCGGCCAGGGTCGCCTTGCCGGTGCCGCTGGTGTTGATCTTGCGGAAGTTAGCCGCGGTCCCACCGCCGGCCACGTATTCCTCTTCCGTAACAAGACCGTCGTGGTTCCGGTCGTAGCGCAGGAAGGCGTCCTCGATCATGAAATCGGTGAACTCCGCGCGGGTCACCCGCCCGTCCGCGTTCGTGTCGGCCTTCTTGAACCGCTGCTCGAGCGGCACGGTCTTCGGGGCGGTGGTGGCGCAGCCCGTGACGGCGACGGCCAGGATCGGGAGGAGAGAGCCGGGTCGGAGTTTCATCTGCCCGAAAGGAAAATCGCCCGCACCCGGGGAGTCAATGACGGATCCATGCCGGCGATTCCCGTCAACGGATCCAGGTGTAGAAGGCACCCGCCAGGCTCGCCGTCATCAGGGTGGCCATGGTGCCCCCCAGCACCGCCTTGAACCCGAGCGCCGCGATGGTCGGCCGCTGCCCGGGGGCGATGCTGCCGGTCCCGCCGAGCTGGATCCCGATCGATGCGAAATTCGCGAAGCCGCACAGCGCGAAGGTGGAAAGGTAGATCGACTTCGCGGACAGGGTGCCCGCCGCTTTCAGGTCGCCGAGCTGCTGGTAGGCCACGAATTCGTTGAGCACGAGCTTCGTCCCGATCAGCCCGCCTACCTTGCCGCAGTCCGCCCAATCCACCCCGATCAGCCAGGCCACGGGTGCGAAGAGCTTGCCGAGGATGAGGTCGAGCGAAAGGGACGGGTGAAGCTGAGACAGCAGCCCGTTGACCAGCGCGGCGAAGGCGATGAAGGCGATCAGCATCGCTCCGACGTTCGCCGCCAGCTTGAGCCCCTCGCTGGTGCCGTTCGCGAGGGCGTCGAGGAAGTTCGCGCCCAGCTTGTCCCTGGGCACCTTCAGGCTCGAATCGATCGGCTCGGTCTGCGGGACGAGAAGCTTCGCCACCACCAGCGAGGCCGGCGCCGCCATGAAAGAGGCGCAGAGGAGAAACTTCGCGTAGGCCACCCGCTGCGCCTCGTCGGTGCCGCCGAGGATCGAGATGTAGGCCAGCAGCACGCCGCCCGCGATGGTGGCCATGCCGCCGGTCATCAGCGCGAAGATCTCGCTGCGGTTCATCTTGTCGATGTACGGCTTGATCATCAGGGGCGACTCGGTTTGCCCGAGAAAGATCTCCGCGGCTGCGGCGAGCGACTCCGCGCCGGAAAGCTTCATGAATCTCTTCGACACCCACGCGAAGGCCCACACCACCTTCTGCAGGATCCCGCAGTAATAGAGCATCGAACAGAGGGCGGAGAAAAAGATGATGGTCGGCAGCACCTGGAAGGCGAAGAGGAAGGCCCGCTTCGGTCCCAGCGCCTCGCCCATCGCCGCCGGATCGGCCAGCGCGCCGAAGACGAACATGGCGCCTTCCTTCGAGAAATCCGTGACCCATACGAAGAAGCTGGCGAGGCCGTCGAACACCCGGTTCGCCCCCGGGACGACGAGAAACAGCAGCGCGAGGATGAGCTGCAGGGTCAGCCCGCCGGCGACCAGGCGCCAGTCGATCGCGCGGCGGTTTTCCGAGCAGGCCACGCCGATGCCGATCAGGCAGGCGATGCCGAGGAGGGCGCGGGTCAGGTCGACGAGCATGGGGCTCCTTCTAGCAGCAAGGACCGGACCGGAAAGAAGGAAGAAAACCGAAGGCAAGCCTTGCCTCCCGCGGCCGCTCCACTACGCCTTGTCCCCTTTCGAATGAAGCACGTGGTCATCCATACCGACGGCGCCTGCAAGGGCAACCCCGGCCCCGGGGGATACGGCGTCGTCATGGTCTGTGGCAGGCACCGGCTGGAGCTGTCCAAAGGCTTCGCCCGGACCACCAACAACCGGATGGAGCTGCTGGCCGTGATCGTGGCGCTGGAAACGCTCAAGGAAGCCTGCGCGATCGAGCTGCTGTCGGACTCCCGCTACGTGATCGACGCGATGACCAAGAACTGGATCAAGGGCTGGCAGGCGAAGGGCTGGAAGACCGCTTCGAACCAGCCGGTGAAAAACCGCGACCTCTGGCTGCGGCTTTCCGCGGCCACCGGCGATCACCGGATCACCTGGAAATGGCTGCGCGGCCACGCCGGCCACAAGGAGAACGAGCGCTGCGACGTGCTGGCCGTCGCCGCCGCCACCGGCCGCGATCTTCCGCTGGACCCCGGCTTCGACGGTTGAACGCCACCGGTGGCCTCCCCGGAAAGCGCTTGCCGCCGCCCCGGCGCAGCTCCGGGGCCGCCCCCTTCCTTCACGGCGAACAAGGACCGGCCCGCGCCTACTTCCACTCCTCCGCGGCTTTCCGCAGCCGTTGCTCGGTCTTGCGGTCCGGCGCGCGGCCCTCGTAGCGGACGGCATAGTGATAAGCCTGCAGCTCCCGCGCGAACTCCGGAGCCCCGGGCATCTCCGCGAGGTGCCGCCTCAGCGTCCGCGCACTCCCGAACGGCGCTCCATGCCGGCGGCTCGCACGACGGAAGGCTGCCAGATAACCGTCGCCGCCTCCCCGCTCCGCGCCCGGCCCCTCCGCCGACGGCCCGGCACGGCGCGACCTGAAAACCAGCAGCACCAGCGCCGGCAGCACGAAGACCGCGGCGAGAATGAGCGGAGCCTTCAAGCCGCCCGTGTCGGCAAAGACCACGCTCTCCTCCGCCACCAGCAATTCCTCCGTGCCCGGCGCCTTCTCGTCCGGACCGGCCGTCTCCGCCAGCTCCCGCTCCAGGGCTCCCGGCGGCGTGGCATCGAGCACCGTCCAGCCATACCCCTCCAGCAGCACCTCGGTCCACGCATGGGCCTCGCGCGAACGGAAGACGAACAAATTACTACCTTCGTAGTAAGTCCCGCCGGCCCAGCCGTAGGCCACCCGCGACGGCACGCCCAGCGACCGCGCCAGCAAAGCACCGGCGGTGGCGAAGAACTCGCAGTGGCCCTTCTGCTCCACGAACAGGAAGTTCTCCAGCGGATCGAGGTTCCGCGGATTCTCGGTGCGCAACGAATACGCCAGCGTGGTCCTCAAATGCCCGCGCAGGCGGAGCAGCCGCTCCAGCGTCCCGCCCCCGCCCGCCGCGACCTTTGCCAGGCCGGCGATCCGTTCGCCCATCGCCCCGGGCGGCAGCGCGAGCCACTCGGGCGCGACCGCGGCAGGGACGGCCACTTCGGCTCCCCGCGCCAGATCGTCGAGCGAACAGGGCCGCGACACGGTCCGGTAGTCGTAGCCTTCCGCTCCAGGCGCCGGCAGCAGGTGCAATCCGTCGTCGAGCCGTTCCAACTCGGGCATTTCCACCGCCACCACGCCCTGCAGCGCGGTCAGGGGATTGCCCGACGGATGATCCGCGGCATGGAAGACCTCGCAATCGATGACAGGCAAGCCCGCGATCCCGGCCGGGGCCGCCAGCCTCAGCCAGCCGTCGGGACCGGCTTTCAAGGTCTCGCGCCCCGTGCTCCGGGGACTCCAGGCTCCCGACTCGAAGCGCCCCAGCGCGAAGGCTCCGACGTAGATGCGACGCTTGAGCAGTTCTTCCGCCGCCGCGCCGTCCACCGGGCGCAGGAAGACCTCCGGACGATTGCCCGGCTTCAGATTCGTGCGCTGCGGCAAGGGCCGCCGCTGGTGGTCTTCCCACAACCAGTTTCCCGCCCGGCTCTTGCCCTTGCCTTCCGCCTCGCGCTCCACCGCCGCGGCGGGCGCCCACCACGACTCGATCGATTCCGCCATGCGCTCCAGCGGCGCCGGGGCCGCGCTGAGGAACAGGACGAACACGCACTCGAGCGCCAGCACCGCGGTGCCGATCGCCGCGTAGTCCAGCCAGCCCGGCAAGCGCCGGCTCGCCGCATTGCCTTCCCGCGGCCGCACCCGGTGACCCCAGAAACCGAGCCCCGCCACCAGCACCAGCACGGCGACGCAGGTCCGCATCAGCACCGGCATCCGCTCGGGATGCCCGCGCAGCAGCAGGTAGGCCGCGACCACCGCGACGATGAAAGCGAGGCTACGCATCGGAGGAACGGAACAGGAGCTTGGATCCGGCGCGCGCCGGCCGGGCCTTGGCCTCGTAGCGCGTGACATCGACCAACACGCGCGGACCGCTGCGGCCGATCGAGGATTTCCACGAAGCAAGGGGCATGTCGGAAACGATCAGCACGCCGGTGCTTTCGTCCAGCGAGGAAAGGATGCCCTGAACCTCGTGCGCCTCCGTGCCCGCCGCCCGCCGCGCCCGCGCCAGCAGCTCGCCGCAGGAACCGAGCTGGCGGCGGTTGCCGGCAGGGCGCGATTTCCAGCCGTCGAAGTCCGCCATCAGCCGGACCGGGATCCCCAGCCCTTGGAAATGCCGCAGCGCGCCCCAGGCGAGCGAAAGAGCCCGCTCGAAGCGGTCCGGCCGGATCAGGGCGCGGTCGCTGCCGAAGGAGTGGAACAGCACCACCGCTTCGCGCGGATGAAAGCCCGGCGGATCGAGTTCCCGCACCATCAGCCCGCCGCCACGGGCCCGCGAACGCAGCGTCGCCGGCCAGGAAATCGTCCGCGCCGGGTCGCCCGCCCGGTAGGGCCTCAGCCCGCGCGGCTCGCCCTGCGCCTCGCCCGCCGCCACCGCCGAGCGCGGGGTGTCGTCGACCCACGCGCCGCGGGTCAGCAGCTCGACCGGCACCTGCGGCCGCGGAAAGACCAGCATCCGGTGCGCACAGGCCACCACCCGGCTCGCCTTGAAGAGCCCCAGCGGGAACTCCGAAGTCATGGCCACCCCGGCCACCTCGTGATCGCCGCGCTGGCCCGGCACCGCGCGAAGTTCCGCATCGGCCGCCGAATGCCCGGCGACCCACAGCGCATGGGTCGATGCCTCCGCGCCGCCGGGGATTTTCATCCGGAGCTGCACCCCGAAGGCGTCCAGACCCCGCCGCGGATTCTCGAGCGTGATGCGGAAGCGCACCGGCTGCCCCGCCGCCGCGGCATGCGGGCCGGACAAGCCAACGCCCAGCCCTGTCAAATTCGCGCGGGCCGCCAGCGCCGCCACGCCCGCCAGCATCAAGCCGCCCGATCCCAGCGCGGCCATCGTCCCGTCCACCCGGATCAGCCCCGCGACGAGCAAAGCCAGCGACCCCGCCAGCAGCAGCACGCCACGGCGGTCGATGCGGAGTTGGACGCGGGACACAGCTTGAGGAAATCATCAATCATCCATCTTCCAATCACCAATCGGTGGCTGACAGGACTGTCCTTCGTCGAAACACGGGTCCGAGGAAAACAGGGAGCTCTTGGAATGACCGGAACATTCCGTCATTGCCCACCCCGCCCCTTTCCCGGAACAGTCCGGCGTGCCCGGGGAACCACGAGCCGGATCCTTCGCCGCGACCGCGCTGGTGGTCGCCAGCATGGTCGGCACCGGGGTCTTCACCTCGCTGGGATTCCAGCTCGCCGATCTCGATTCCGCGCCGCAGATCCTCTTCCTCTGGGCGCTTGGCGGCTTCATCGCGCTTTGCGGCGCGCTCTGCTATGCCGAAGTCGCCGCCGCCCTGCCGCGCTCCGGCGGCGAATACCACTTCCTCGGGAAACTCTATCACCCGAGCCTCGGCTTCATGGCCGGGATGCTCTCGGCCACCGCCGGCTTCGCGGCCCCCACCGCCATCACCGCGCTGGCCTTCGGCAAATACCTGCACGAGTCGATCCCGCTGCTGCCCACGGAAATCGCCGCCGCCGCGGTGGTGCTGGCCGGCAGCGCGGCCCACGCGATCGGCACCCGGACCAGCGCGCGGATCCAGGTAGGCGCCACCCTCCTGAAACTCTTGCTGATCGCCCTTTTCATCGGCGCGGCGTGGTGGATGCCGGGCAAAGGCGACATCCGCTGGACGCCCGACTTTCCCGCCGATTCGAAAGCCGTCCTGCAGCCGGCCTTCGCGGTCGCGCTGCTCTTCGTCTCCTACTCCTACACCGGCTGGAACGCCGCGGTGTACGGGCTCGAGGAATGGCAACGCCCCGAGCTCACCGTCCGCCGCGCCCTGGTCATCGGCACGCTGGTGGTGGCCGCGCTCTACATCGCCCTGAACGCTTCCTTCCTCCACGCCGCGCCGGTGGCGGAACTGCGCGGCCACGTGGAAGTCGGCCACGTCGCCGCCGTCTCGATGTTCGGCACGGAAGCCGCGAGGGCCGTCTCCGGGCTCTTCGCGCTGGGGCTTTTCGCCTCGGTCAGCGCGCTGCTGTGGGCGGGGCCGCGGGTGCTCGGCGCGATGGGCAAGGATCTGCCCGCCCTCGGCATTTTCGCGCCCCGCCGCGAGGTGCCGCACTCCGCGCTGATCTTCCAGGCCGGCCTCGCGCTGGTCCTGATCTTCACCAGCAACTTCCGCGACCTGATCACCATGACCCAGATCGGACTCACCCTTTCGACCTCCCTGGTGGTCGGCGGCTGCTTCCTGCTCCGCCTGCGGCACCCCGCGCTGCCAAGACCGGTGAAAGTCCCGCTCTACCCGCTCCCGCCCTTGATTTTCCTCGCGATGTCGGGATTCGTGATCGGGCGCTCGGCCATCGCCGATCCCGGGCCCACGCTGACCGGCCTCGCCATCACCGCCGGCTTCGCCGCGCTCTGGTTTCCCCTCCAACGCCATCTCCGATGAAACGACTCCTCCTCCTGCCGCTCTTCCTCGCCGCCGCCTGCTCTCCCGAACCGCCGCCCGGCCAGACCCGCGTTTACAATCCCGCCGAACAAGCCTTCGAGATGCAGGAAGGCGAGGCCACCGCCGACGACGTCGCGCGCTTCCTCGCCGGCCGTCCGGTTCGCAACGGCGCCGCCCTTTCCCGCCTCCAGCAGGACGACCGCTACCGCCTCTACTCCGCCGAAACCGCGCGCAACTGGCGCGTCTTCGCCTCGAAGCGCACCGGCCAACAACGCGACTGGTCCGCCGACAACCTCCGCCCGGTCATCGGCAATCCAAAGGTCCTGCTCTACCCCTTCGGCGGGCCCGACCTGCTCCATGCCGCCGCCCTCTTCCCCCAGGCGTCGAACTACGTCCTGCTCGGCCTCGAACCCGCCGGCACCCTGCCCTACCTCGACAACCAGGACCCCGCCACCGTGATGGATTCGCTCGAGCGCCTCGGCCGCTCGATGGATTCGCAGCTCAAGCACGGCTATTTCATCACCAAGGACATGAAGGGCGACCTGCTGAACGGCCCGCTCACCGGAGTCACTCCGATCCTCCTCGCCAGCCTCGCGCTGATGGACGCCACGGTCGAAAGCGTCGGGCCCTACTCCGCCGCCGGCCGCTCCGGCGTCGACATCCGTTTCCGACTGCCCGGCGGCGGATCCCGGCGCGCGATCTACGTCTCGGGCGACCTCTCCAACGGCGGCTTCAACGCCTCCTACCGCGGCTGGCTTTCCTCGTATTCCGGCAGCACCGCCTACTTCAAGGCCGCCTCCTACCTGATGCATGACTCCGGCTTCTCCGGCATCCGCGAATGGGTGCTCGGCAACTGCAGCGGCGTGGTCCAGGACGACTCCGGCATTCCCTACCGCTACTATGACCCCAGTAAGTGGGACGTCCGCCTGCACGGCGATTACGACAAGCCCATCCCGCTCTTCGCCAAGCACGCCCAGCCCGACCTCCGCGCCGCCTACGATGCCATCGGCGGCGGCCCGCCCGTCCCCTTCGGCTCCGGCTACCACATCAAGGCGAGCGAGGCGAACCTGCTCATCGCGGTGAAGCGCTGATCACCGTGGCTGCGGCATCCCCGGTCCTCGAAGCCTCAGCGGAGTGGACCTGCCACAAGCCTTTCATGAAACCATGGATTCCGGTGTAACACCCGGCACCGCTTGTGATAAAGGCAGGGAAACCCATGCCGACTTCCCGTTCCCAAGCCCCGCTTTTTGCGACGACGCGCTGGACCTTGATCCGCGACGCGGCCCGGGGCGGCGATGCGGAGGCGGCCGATGCGCTCGGGACGCTGTTCGTGACCTACTGGCCGCCGCTCTACCGCTACGCCCGGCGGCGGGGAAAGTCCCCGCAGGACGCGGAGGACCAGGTGCAGGGGTTCTTCGCAGCGCTGCTGGAGCAGGACGGGCTGCGCCTTGCCGACCGCGACCGGGGACGCTTCCGGATGTTCCTGTTAGCCAGCTTCAAGAACCACATGGCCGGCGAATGGCAGCGGGAGCACCGGCTGAAGCGCGGCGGCTTCGCGACGCGGCTTTCGCTCGACTGGAAGCACGCCGAAACCGGCCTCGGCCTCGATCCGGAAGACCCCCGCAGCCCGGACAAGCTCTACGACCGGGAGTGGGCGATGGCCCTGCTCGACAAGGTGCTCGATGACCTTGAGCGGGAGGAAAAGGGCCTCGATTTCGAGCGCTGGAAGCCTTTCCTCAGCGTGAGCAGCGGGAACCTGCCCTACGCGGAGATCGCCGCGCGTTTCGGCATGACGGAAGGCGCGGCGCGGGTGGCGGTGCACCGCTTGAGAAAGCGCTACCGCCAGCGGCTGCGCGACGAGATCGCCCGCACCCTGGCCGATGGCGCGGAGGTGGAGGAGGAAATGAAAGCGCTCTTCGCCGCGCTTTCCGAAAAAATCGTGTAACGCGCCCTGAGAAACGCGGAAGAGCGGAACAAGATGAACACGCCTCACCTTTCCTGCTGCCCCGAATGCGGGAGACCCGTGCCGGCGGAAAGCCAGCACCGGATCTGCCCGGCCTGCCTGATGGCACAGGCGCTAGCCTCCCGCACCATCGATCCCGGCGGCGAGGCGAAGGATGCCGCGCCGCCTCCATCGCCGGAGGAAATCGCTGGCAAGTTCCCGCAGTTCGAGATCACCGCCTGCCTCGGCCGCGGCGGGATGGGCGTGGTCTACAAGGCGCGCCAGAAGTCGCTCGACCGCTGGGTCGCCCTCAAAATCCTGCCGCCGGAACGGGTTGGCGAGGAACGCTTCGCCGAGCGCTTCGAACGCGAGGCGCAGACCTTGGCCAAGCTCAACCACCCGAACATCGTCACCGTCTTCGATTACGGCGAATCCGGCGGGCTGTTCTACATCGTGATGGAATACGTCGACGGCGTGAACCTCCGCGACCTGCTGCGCGATGGGAAGCTTTCGGCGGAGCAGGCGCTGGCGATCGTGCCACCCGTCTGCGAGGCGCTGCAGTACGCGCACGAACAGGGCATCGTCCACCGCGACATCAAGCCGGAGAACCTTCTGTTAGACCGAGCGGGACGGATCAAGATCGCGGACTTCGGCATCGCCTCGCTGGTCGGCGCGGGAGCGGATGGGATCGGCACGCCGCCCTACATGGCCCCCGAGCAGACGGCCGGGAAGGTCGACCACCGGGCCGACATCTATTCGCTCGGCGTGGTGCTTTACGAACTGCTGACCGGCGAGCGGCCGGGCGGGAGGCTCGAGTCACCTGCCCGCCGCGTGCTGGTCGACGTGCGGCTGGACGAGATCGTGCTCCGCGCCCTGGAGACCGAGCCGGCCTTGCGCTACCAGACCGCGGGCGAGTTCCGCACCGTGGTGGAAAACGCGGCGGTCCGCCCGCCACCCTCACCGCCACGGACCACCCTGCCGGTGGCGATGACGCCAGAGGAGCCGGCCGGCACGAAGGTCATCGAAAAGCTCGGCGGCAAGGACTCGCCGCGCTGGCATCACGTCGTCGCGCTTTCCAGCGTCTGGTGGTTCGGCGCGCTGCCGGTCTTGTTCTACGCGGCGGACGCGGCGCGCATCGCGAACACGCCGATCCTGGGACTGATGCTGGGAATGCTGGCCTTGCCTTTGTGGATCGTGTTCGCCCGTCGGAGATTGCGCCGTTGGCAAAGCGACCCGGGCGGTGCGCGCTGGCTCAAGGCCTGGTCGTGGACCGGCTGTTGTCTGGCCGTGCCCGCGATCGGATTCACCGCTTTCTTCCTCCACGCGATGATGAATGAAAGCGGCGGCTGGCATCCCGCCCCCGGCGAAGCCTTGGCCGTGCCGCTGATCGCCCTTGCGGCGGTGACGCTGCCCGGTTGCGCCGCGGCCTTGTGGAACCTTGCGGGCGGTGGAAGGAAGACCTTCATCGGCATCGCGATGTCCGCCGCCTCGGCGATCACCATCGCGGTGCTCGGCATGTCCGGCGGCATGGCGGCGCGGCCCTGGCTGCTCCAGCAAAAGGAGCAACAGGCCTTCAAGGTCCATATCGCGCCGGAAGCGGTGGAAGGCCGCGTGGTGATCGTGCGCGTCTTGACGCCCGATCCCAACCACGGCCGGGAAATGCGGATGGTGCTGGAGGGCCCGGATGACGATCCCGAGCACCGCATGATCCCCCGCGGCTTCAAGCGGCAGCCGTGGCCGGAGGTCTTCGTCTTTCCCAGCCCCTCGCCCGCCAGGCAGCCGTGGACGGACTTCGGCTCCGCCAAGCAAACGCTGGTCGCCTTTGTACTGCCGACCGAGGCACTGGCAAAGGAAGCCTACCGCAAGCTCGGCTCCGGGCCGCTGGAGTACGACCGCGTGCAACCGCCGGGCGCGTTCCACTTCGACCTCGATCCCGCGAAGCCGGAAACCATGACGTGCCGGCTCTTCGAAGTCGCCGACGGCACGGGACCATCCTACACCGGCTCGCTGGTGTTCTCCGCCGGTCTCATCCGCGAAGGTCATCCGCGCTGGGTGGAGGTGAGGAGCCGTGGGTTTGTCGATTCGCACCGGAACCTCGAATACTCGTGGGAGATCTCCACCTCCCGTCCGGCGGCGGTGACGCTCCGCCATCGCAACAAGGAAGGCGGCGGGGAAACGATGGACCTGTGCGATCAACCCGCCGGCACCACGAAGACCTATCAGCAAAAAGTCAGCCTGTTACTCTATAAGGTCGGCGATAACCGGGTCGGCATGAGGCTGATGAACGGCACGCAGCCGAACACCCGGGAATTCGAGGGCGACTTCGAAGCGATCACCAGCGAACTGGAGCCCTTGCAATCCGGCGGGACCTGGAAGACCGAGCGCGACTGGGACTTCGAGCTGTGCCGTATCGCCGGCAGCCCGGTCATACTCCGCCTGGAGAACCCTCCGCCACCGACCTCGGTGGTCTATGAAAGGAACCCTCCCGGCTCCGAAGATCCCGGCTGGTTGAGAATCACCTATGACGGGAGCAGCGAGTTCCCTCCCCGTTCCGAAGGAACTCGGAAGCTGCCCGGCTTCCATCGCTATCGCTGGTCGATCCGGGCCGCCCGTCCTGGCTTCGTCAAACTGAGCGACCCTTTTGGCAATCCCCTCGTCGCTCCGCTGGAAAAGTCGGAATACACCGGCCTCTTCGAAGCCAGCTACATGCTGGAAGTGGAGCCGGTGAACGATGGCACCACCGAAGTCCGGCGGGTGCTCGGTCCCCAGAAGCACGCGATGCAAGTGGCTGTGCCCTTCCAGGAGCTTTTCAAGCAAGTGGACGAAAGCAAGCGCTCGGCAAATCCCGACCGCGGGACGCCAAGCACGCTGCACCGCTATGGTCCGGTCGATCGCCTGCCTGTCACGGCCACCGTGACGGACCTCGCGCCGGAAACGAATTTCCCTCCGCCATGAAACGCTACGAACTCTGGCACTCCGAAGCGGACGGCGAGTACGCGTTCTTTCCCGCCGACGATGCGGGCCTCCATCCGGACCGCGGTGACGCGGCCCGCTTGATTTGGTCGGTCGACGCCGCCTCATGGGATGAAGCGCAGGCGAAGAAGCACGAGTTCCTCGGCTGGGAGCCGTATCAGCCGATGGCGTGAACGCTTCATCGGACTACAGGCGATAGCCCGTCGCTCACACCAGCGACTCCAGAAACGGCCGGTCCTTCCAGCTCGCTGCCACGCCGAGCCGTGCGACCACCCGGTCCTGCGACGGCCAGATAAAGACCCGCCGGCCGGACGAACCGACCAGAGCGACCAGGTCCGCCGGATGCTTCGTGGAAAGGCACGCGTTCTTCCAAAACTCACGGTTCCGCGGCGGATCCAGCACGTCCTCCACCTCGATCTCCACCGCGCCGGACTTTCTCGCATGGACGTTCCGCCAAAGCCCGCCGCCGAACATCGGGTTCAACGCCGACGGCCGGATCATCGCCGCGAAGTGCCCGACACCGATGCCGCCCGCGCTTTCGCCGCGCAGCAAGGCCGCGATCGCCCGGCCCAGCTTGCCCAGTTCCACGACGCTCAACTCCGCGCCGGTCGAAAGGAAAAAGCGGCCCTTTCCATCCGAGCGCCACTTCGGGCTGCCCAGGTCGAGCGGCGACATCACGGCGCGATGAAGGAAGCCTTCCAGAGAATCTCCCCGCGCCGAGAGCTTCCGCTGCATCAGTTCCGCCAGCACTTCCCAGCAGGCCGGACCGTAGCGGAAGACGCTGCCCGGCTCGTCCACCGCACGCAGGGCGATCGCGTTGCGCCCCTTGTCCGCCGGATCCCGGTAAAGCGCCGCCACCCCGGCTTCAAGTCCGGCCGTCTGCTGCAGCAGCATCGCCACGGTGATCCGCGACTTGCGGGAATCGCCGCTCCATTCCCGGATCGTGTCCGCCACGGTCTCGCGCTCCGAAAGCCATCCCTCGTCCGCCGCCTTCGCCGCCGCCAGCGCGGCGAGCGATTTCGTGATGCTGAGCGCCGGACCTTCCTTACCGCTCTGCCACCCCGCGACCCGCGAGTTCCCTTCCCAAGCCGCCCAGCCGCGACCGCCGTCCCGCCGCGCGATCGCATCGACCCGGGCGGCCGGCCACGTTCCGCCCGACGCCATCACGCAGCCGCCAGCCAGCAGACTCCCGCCCGCAGCGGCCAGGAAGCCGCGCCGCGATATCAGCCGCCGTGTCACCGGATCCACGCCACGGACTGCACCGCGCCGCTGCTTGAAAGTCAATTTCACCCTCCGCCTTGGGTCTTGCCCCGGGTCGCCGAGTCCCCTACACCCCCGCCGTGCTCACGATCCACAAGCTCACCAAGACGCTCGGCGGCCGCACCCTGTTCCGCGACGCGGAATTCTCGATCAACTGGGGCGAACGCATCGCCCTGGTCGGCCCGAACGGCGCGGGCAAGTCGACGCTCTTCCGCATGATCCTCGGCACCGAGGAAATCGACGGAGGAACCATCGAGCGCGACGACTACGCGATCACCGGCTACCTCGCCCAGGAATCCGGCGACCCGGGCGACGAGACCGTGCTCGAGATCGCCATGGGCGTGACCCCGGAAATGGTCGGCTACCTCCGCACCATGCGCGAGCACGAGGCCAAGGGCAGCACCGGCCACCCCGACTACGCCCACGCCCAGGACCAGTTCAACCACCTCAACGGCTACCAGCTCGAACCGAAGGCCAAGAAAATCCTTAGCGGCCTCGGCTACAAGGAAGCCGACTTCCACAAGACCGCCCGCGAGTTCTCCGGCGGCTGGATCATGCGCGCCTACCTCGCCCGCCTGCTGGTCATGGAACCCGACCTGCTGATGCTCGACGAGCCGACCAACCACCTCGACCTGCTCTCGCTGCTCTGGTTCCAGCGCTACCTGATGAACTACCCCGGCGCGATCCTGATGATCTCCCACGACCGCGACTTCATGGACGCCATCGTCGAGAACGTCGTCGAGATCGATCCCGACGCCCAGGAGCTCATTTCCTACACCGGGAACTACTCCGCCTACCTCGAACAACGCGAGGCGCGCTACGAGCAGAAGGTCCAGGCCTACAGGAACCAGAACAAGGAGATCGAACAGCACCAGGAATTCATCGACCGCTTCCGGCAGGTCGGTTCCAAAGCCGCGCAGGTCCAGTCGCGGATCAAGTTCCTCGAAAAGATGGAGCGCGTCGAAAAACCGCGCGCACCCCGCAAGCCCTTCAAGTTCGCTTTCCCCCAGCCGCCGCGCTCCAACCAGAAGGTCATCGACCTCCAGAAGATCAGCCAGGCCTACGGCGAGCGGGTCATCTACAAGGACCTCGACCTCACCATCGAACGCGGCGACAAGATCGTCCTCGTCGGCCCGAACGGCGCCGGCAAATCGACCCTGCTCAAGATCCTCGCCGGCGTGCTCGACATCAACGGCGGCAAGCGCGACGTCGGCTACGCCACCAAGCTCGGCTACTACTCGCAGCACCGCTCCGAAACTCTCAACGAGAACAACACCGTGCTCGAAGAGGTGATGGCCAGCTGCACCACCCTGCGCGAGGAAGACGCCCGCGCCATCCTCGGCTCCTTCCTGTTCCGCCGCACCGATGTCGAGAAGCGCTGCTCCGTCCTTTCCGGCGGCGAAAAGTCCCGCCTCAACCTCGTGAAGTTCCTCGTCGATCCGCCGAACCTCCTGCTGATGGACGAGCCCACGACCCACCTCGACATCCTCTCGATCGACTCGCTGGTCAACGCCTTGAAAGCCTACGAAGGCACGCTGGTCTTCATCTCCCACGACGTGCACTTCATTCGCAACCTCGCCGAGACCACCCTGCACATCACCCGCAACGCGCAGGACTCGGCCAGCGTCCTCACCCGCTACACCGGCGGCTACGACTACTTCCTCGAAAAGAGCGGCCTGAACGACGACCGCGGCGCGGTGACGGCGTGACGAGTCACCGAACGAAGAAGCCGGTGCTTTGGCCAATCATACCGGCACCACCAGACCTTCTTCCTCGGCGAGCTTCCGCTGGTTCCCGTCGAAGGTGAGGAAATGGGTCGCATTCATTTTCAGGGCGCTTGCCACATGGAGGATATCGAATCCCCGGTGACCTCCTGCGAGCGTGCGCAGGGAGGACAGGCGCCTGGCCTCGTCGACCACATCGGCGAGATTGGAGGTGGCAACGATCAACCGGCCTTGAGCGATGGCAGCCTCGAATCCAGCCCAATACCGGGCAGCGTAACCCGCCGGGATGGCCTTTCGGAACTCGGAAAACCTCAAGGCATTCCCGAACTCGAAATGAGTCAGGCTGTTGAGGTGGAGCGGCCTCGTGTTTCGGGCCGACCAGACCACCGCCTTTTGGCTATTCGCATCGCTTCCGTAGAGTGAAAAGAGGAAGCTGGTATCACAGGCGATCACCATCGGCCGCCAGCCTCCGCAAGAATCTCGGCCGATTGCTCGGCACTCAAAACGGGATCCCCGCTGCGGTCCCGCAGCACTTCGGGGCTGGATGCCCAGTCGATCACTTGAGCCGTCTGGGCGCTTTCCGGGCTCAGCCTGGCGATGACGACGCCCCGTTGGGTGATGAGCACATCTTCCCCGGCACTGACCCACCGCAAAACGCTTTTGTAGTGGTTCCTCAGATCTCGGACCGTCGCGACCTTCATTGTAGCACAAAATTGTAGCCAACCGCTACGAGCGTCAAGTCCGATTCCCATAGGGAGCCGGCTTGCGTCGGGGGTATCCACGGCCGCAACCAACGGGCCAGGCTCTTCTCCGGGCGACGAAAGCTCGTCACGCCGCCGTGGCCAACCCGTCCAGCGCTTTACCCGGCCCCCAAGCGAATGCTCCGCCGAACCGGTCTACCGGCAAGCCTCAATCACTTCGGCGATCCGCTGGTAGCTGACCTTCGCGTCTCCGCGGATTTTCACGTTCGGCTTTCCGGGAAGATCCGCCCGTTGCTTGAGGAGAATCCTCAAACCCTCGAGGTTGAACCGCCTTCCCTCCACCACGATTCCACCATCCGCCTTCACGAGGATGATGATCTCGTCCTTCGCCACTCCCGTCTTCTCATCTGCCGGCCATGCGGGCAGCTTGGTGAGTTTTTCCGCCGACTCTTCCTGATTCACCGCCCGCGCCTCGAATTCTTCGACCGTAGATTCGCCGGCGGCGGAAGGAAGGACGGTGGGGAGAAGGATTGTAGCGAGGATGCAAGCCTTCATGGCGGATGTTGAATGCTGGAAGCTTGGACTAACGACAAATCGCGTCAAGATTGCGGGCCCTCGGGGCCATTCTCCACGGAAACAAAAAGGCCGCTTCCCCGGAAGGAAGCGGCCTGTGCCAAGAGCAACCCACAAATCACTCCACCCCCGCCGGGCGGACCTGGCGGTGGGTGTATTCGGCAAAGCTGATCTTGCCGTCGCCGTTTCGGTCGGCCTCGCCGAAGATCGCTTCGAGCACGCCCGGACCGGAGGGCCGCAGGACGGAGGTGAATTCACCGAAGGTCAGGAAGCCGTTGCCGTCGAAGTCCAGCGCGTTGAAGGAAAGCCGGGCGTCGTGGGCCTCGAGCACGTCGAGCGAGGCGGGCATGACCAGCGGCACGGAACCCTTGTTCTTGAACTCGGCGAGGGAAAGGAGGCCGTTGCGGTTCTTGTCCGCGCGGCGGAAGGCCTTCGTGTTCGCCTTCGCCGCGCCGGGGCGGCGGACCGAGAATTCCGCGGCGTCCAGGCTGCCGCTGTCGTCGGCATCCAGTTCCTCGAAGGTCACCGCGCAACCGTCGGCGATGTCGGCCGCCAGCGCCGCCTTCTTCGCCTTGCGCGACTGCTTCGGCGCGGCGGGAACACCGGTCTGATAGATCACCGGGTCGATCTCGATCGCCTCGTCGTGCGGATCGAGCACCGGGTCTTCGTCAACGCCACCGGTGGTGTAGAAAATCACGTTCGGGTCGTCGCCGCGCTTCACCCAGTCGGGATCCCAGCCGCCGGGGAACCAGTTGTCCGGTGCCGGGTCCTCGATGATCTCGGGAACCTCGCCCTCGTCGCCCGACTCCTCGCCGGTGCTTTCCTCTTCGCCGGGCTCTTCGTCTGCCGGGACTTCTTTCTCGACCGGGACGAAAGGCAGGATGAACACGGATTCCTGCGAGAAAACCGGGCGGGTGCCACAGGCGATCAGGAAGGCGGACAGGAGCAGGGTTGGCTTCATGGGGTTCGTTGAGGGAGGAATTTCAGGCCGGGATCGTCCGGCTCGCAAAGCATGACGGGGATGGGGCATGGTCCTTGGAAAAAAAACGCGCGGGCTCAAAATTGAAGGCGGAGCTTGAGAAAAAGGCTGTTTTCCGAATCCCCGCCGTCCCGCCACTCGGTGCTGGAAACCGCGTCGAAAACCAGCCGCCCGCCCGGCGGCACCCAGCGCAGGCCTCCTTCAAGCAGCAGGGAATCGCGCTCCGGCAGCACCGGCTCCACCGCGAAATTCCCCGCCGGACCGCTCTGGAACATGGCGGCATCCGCCAGGACCGCCCGGTGCCGCCAGCCCACGACCGCGTGCGGCATCCAGTCGCCGGCCGCCGTTTCATGGTGCCCGGCCAACTGCCAGCCGACCAGCGAGGTCATCAGCCCGAAATCCCGCCCCGCCATGCCCGTTCCTCCGGGGAAAGGTTCCTGATATCCTTCCAGCGAGCCCCACGAGCCTTCCAATCCCGCCACCGGTCCATGGACCCATGCACCCGCTTCGAATTCGCGGGAAAACCACAGCGAAAGCAGTTGCGCCGTGGCATCCTGATCCGCCGGCTGCATCACCCCGCCGCTCGTCCGCCGCAGGTCCTGATCGAAGGCGCCGAAGGTATGGGTCAGCGCCGCGTGATAGCCGTCCTTGCGCCAGTCCAGCGACCAGGACAAGGCCGCGCCTTCGGCGTCCACGCTCCCGAACCCGGGCACCTCGAAGCGCGAATCGATCCCCGCGACCGACACGCCGGCTTGCCAGGACGGCGAAAGCAGCCAGGACATCCCGGCCTCGATCCGCCACGAGTCCGATTCCACCCCGCCTTTTCCGGAAGGCAGATTGAGGTCCATCGTCTGGAAATCCGCGGACATCCAGATTCCCTCGCCCGCCCCCGAAAGATCCGGCCTTCCGGACACCGGACCGCGCAGCAGGGCGGACAGAAGATAGGGCTGGGACTGCGAGAGCACGAGCGAGCCCGGTTCCGGCGCCGCCGCAGCCCCCTCGTTCGCTCCCACCTCCGGCCCGGTATCCGGATCGCCGTCCGGATCCGCATCCACCCCGTTGGCACGGGCAATCGCGAACGCCGTCTCGACCAGCTCCCGGCCGCCCGAAGTCCACCGGGGGTTCTGGATCGGCGAGCTGCCCTCCAGGCTGGCGAGCAAGACCGGATCGGACTCGATCTCCCGGGTCGTCGCCCCCTGCTCCCATCGCGGGCTTCCGGCGCGGTCTGCGGGCCGGAAAGCAAAGAGCTGCTCCAGATCCACCGGCCGGCCGGTGAACTCCGTGGCCATCGACGGCGGCTCCGGGGCTTCCTCGAAAGAAAAGGCGGGCTCCTCCTCTGCCGGCGGCAGCTCCGCAAAGGTCAACGGAACGGCCGGCCCCGGACGAACCGTTCCCCGGGCCGTCGGCTGAATCCCCGGCAGGTCCTGCGAGTTCTCCTTCCCGCTTCCCACCGTCCGGCCAGCGCCGGACAAGGCGGCGGTCACGCTGCCGGATTCCGGTTGCTCCCCGACGCCGGAAACGACGCGGTCCGGCACCACGGGAGCCACCGGTCTCTGGAACAAGGTCAGCGCCATGGCCACCGCCGCCGCTCCCGCCAGCCATAGCAAGCGGCTATCGGCCCGGCTCCCGGAAAACATCCTGCGCAAGCGCCGCTTCTCCCACCAGCCCGGCACCGGAACGGGAGGAAGCAACAGCTGGGCGCGGTTGCAGAAGTTCCGGATCGCCAGCGCCTCGAGCCTCATCGCCTCATCGGCCGCCATCCGCCGCTCCAAGCCATCGCGTCGTCCCTTCTCCAGCTCCCCGAGCGCCCATGCCGTGACTTCCTCTTCCTTCACCCCGAGCGTCAGCCGGGCGACCAATTCGCGCCGCCGCTCTTCGTCGAAGGAGATCTCCCCGGGATCCAGCGCCCGGGCCAGCAAATCCATGAACCCGGCGGTCGCCAGGATCTCTTCCTTTTCGTCGGCGCGGAATCCGATCTCGCCCGGATCGAGCGATTCCGCCAGCAGCCGCTCGAATGCATCGGCATCGCCCGGCTCTTTCATCGCTCGTGGCCCTCCTTTCGCCACTGGTCGCGCATCGACTTCACCGCATGGTGCAGCAGGTAGCCGACATGCCCCTCCGTGATCCCCGTGATGTGGCTGATCTCGCGGTAGCTGAGCCCGGCTTGGAATTTCAGGCGGACCAGTTCGCGCTCCCGCTCCGGAAGCGAGTCCACCATCCGCAGCAACGATGCCGCCTGCTCGCTCGCCTCGATCCTCGCCGAGGGCGCCGGCACCCCGTCGTGTTCCTGTTCCAGGTGCCCGTCTTCCAGCGGGACCAGACGGAACTGCTTGCGGCGGACATCGATCAGCCGGTTCCTGCAAACGCTGAACAACCAGGCGGGAAGGTTCTGGGGCCGCTCTTCCCGCGACTCGGCCGCCAGCTTGAGAAAAGTGTCCTGCACGGTGTCGCGCGACAGCTCCCGGTCGCCGCAAAGCCCCAGCGCGTATTTGAGAAGCGGCTTCTCGTAGCGCTCCAAGGCGCCGAGCAACCATTCATCCGAGGGTTCGGGGGACAGGGCGGACATCGGGGCTTGCTCAAAGGGTCGGAATTCGGTCGGACGCCGCCGCTACCACTCCGGCAACGGAAACCGAAGGGGCATCGGACATGATCGACCGGCAGCATGACGTCGCTGCACGCCCTTCCTTGGCGGATTTCCCGGAAAAAATCGATGGCGGTCCGGAGCGAACCGCGGCAGGCCCGGCCGTGCCCGCGACCTCCATCACCCGAGGGCGGCGAGTTTCCGCAGGTAATCGAAGGAATAGATCCCCGTCGAATGGCCGTCCGCCCAGAAAAGCTGGAGCGCATAGCCGCCCACCGCTTCGCAGCGCAACAGGGAGAATCCCCGCGCGCCGACCTGCGGCACCGGACGGAGCACCCGGCCGAGGGCATCCGGCTCGCCTTGGCAAGCCGCGCAAGGGCAGGCCCGCCTCAGGAGTTCGAGCTTCAGATAGATCTCCTCCCCGCCCTCGAACGCGAGCGCGAGTTCCTCCCCGATCACCACCGCCTGTTCCAACCTGCTCATTCCGGATATTCCCGCTGGCCGAAAAGCGCGGAGCCGACCCGCACGATGGTGGAGCCCTCCCGGACGGCATCCTCGAAATCACCGCTCATGCCCATGCTCAGCCCAGGCAGCCCGAGCCCCGACTCCTTCTCCAATCGGTCCCGCAACTCGCGGGTCGCCGCAAACCAGCGGCGGGCATCCGTTTCCGGGGGAATCGACATCAGCCCCGAAATCTCCACGTTCCGTAAATCCGGCAAGGCCCCCGCCGCTTCCAGCAATTCCTCGGGACTGAAACCTCCCTTGCTCGCCTCGCCCGCCACATTGACCTCCAGGAAAACCCGCGGCCGCTTGCCTTCCTCGCCGGCCACCCGGTCGAGATATTCCGCCAGCCGCAGCGAATCCACGCTATGGATGACCTCGAATCCCCCCAGCACCTTGCGCACCTTGTTGCGCTGCAGTCCCCCGATGAAATGCCACCGGATGTCCCGCGGCAACACCTCGATCTTGGGCGCGGCCTCCTGCTGGCGGCTCTCGCCAAAGGCCCGCTGCCCCGCGTCGTAAGCCTCCTGCACGGCCGATGCCGGAAAGGTCTTCGACACGGCAAGAAGCTCCACGTCGCCGGGATCGCGCCCGGAGTCGCGGCAGGCACCGGCGATCCTTCCGCGCAGCCCGGCAAGTCGTTCGGAAAGGCCCGGCATCAGCGATCGAGCAGTCCGGCCATCCGGGCGTTCCTCGTGATCTCCACCAGATCGCCCAGGATCATGATCGCCTCGCGCTCGTGCGGGTCGAGTCCGCTCGGCCACGGCGGGGTCTCGTCGAGCTCCGCCGTTTCATCCTTGGCGCGCCGCATGAACTCCTCGTTCTCCTTGGACGGATCGAAGGGACGGAGATCCCCACCCTTCTCGACATCGTCCAAGGTCAGCTTGAAGAAGCTCAGCTTCGCCTTGTCTTCCTTCTCCGCGGCCGCAAAGCGCGCCTTCCGCTCCTCGTTGCGCTGCCGTTGCTCGAGTTCGATCTCCTCCAGTTCCTTCTTCCGCTCCTCGAGGTTGAGCGAAACCTTGTTCTCGCGGATGCGGGCCTTCGTCTTCGTCACGTCCTCGATCACGTAGGCGAAATCCTTGGAAGCCCCCACCCGCGCGGTGCTGAGCTCCTTGAGCCGCGGAACGAAAAGCTGGTCGCGCTTGAGCGGCGCGAAGTCCGGCGCCTTGCGGATCATGTCGTGGTCCAGGGGATGGTCGAGGAAAGCCTCGCCGATCTCCAGGGCATCGGCCAAGCTCGTCAGCACGACATCCGGCACGACCCCCTGATTCTGGGTCGACGAGCCCGAAGGACGGTAGAATTTCTGGATCGTGACCTTCAAGGTCCCCGCCTTGTTGCGCGCCTTGAAGAAAGGCAGCATGCGGCCGATGTCCATCGGCTGCTGGACCGTTCCCTTGCCGAAGGTCGAAGACTCGCCGACGATCACCGCCCGGTTGTTGTCCTGAAGGGCACCGGCGAGGATCTCGCTGGCGGAAGCGCTGCTCTTGTCGGTCAGGACGACCATCGGCCCGTCGTAAATCGGCTCCTGCCGGTCGGATTCCTTCACCTGGATCTCACCGAAGGTGTTCTTGACCTGCACGACCGGCCCGCGGCGGGTGAAGAACCCGGTCATCCGGCGCACCTCCTCCAGCGCGCCACCCCCGTTGTTCCGGAGGTCGAGCATCAATCCGTCGATGCCCTCCTCCTTGAGCCTCTCAAGCAAGCGCTCGACGTCCACCGAGCAGCGGGTCTTGCCCTCGTCGAAATCCGCATAGAACGAAGGAAGGGTGATGATCCCGATCCGCTTGTCCTCTCCATCGACCGATTTCATCTGGATGATTTCGGCACTCGCCTGCTCGTCCTTAAGGGCGACCTTGTCGCGGGTGATCGTGATCAGCGCGGTCTCGCCCGCGGGGCCGCCGGCCGGCTCCGCCTTCAATTGCACCGGGGTCCCTTGTTCGCCGCGGATGAGGTCGACCACCTTGTCGATCTTCATGAACATGATGTCGACCATCTCCCTCGGACCGTCGCCATCGGGGTCCACGGCAACCACGCGGTCGTTCAGTTTCAAAACCCCGTGCTTGTCGGCCGGGCCGCCGACCACGATCCCCATGATCTTGGTGGCCCCGTCTTCCTCGCCCTGGAGCAGCGCGCCGATGCCGACCAGCTCGTTCTTCATGCCGTCCCGGAAGCGATCCATTTCGCGGGTGCTCATGTAGTCGGTGTGAGGATCGAACGAACGGGCGACCGCGCTCAGGAACATCGCGGCCACGTCCTCGTCGTCCACGTCCTGCACCACGCTGTGAAGGAAACGCTCGTAACGGAGTGCGATTTTCTCCTTCGGGTCCTTGTCATCCTTCAAGGGGTTCTCCTTGCCCTGCTTCTTCGCCATCTCCGCGATCATGTCGCGGCGCAGGATCTCGGAAAGCAGCGCCTCCTTGATCTGCAAGCCCCAAAGCGTCATCGCCTCAGCCTCATCCTTGGGCCAGGCGGCATCCTTCCGGCTGCGTTCCAAGGTCTCCTTCTTCGCGAAATCGAACTCCCCGGCCGCCAGCAAGCGCTTGGCCTCGCCGACCCGCGCCTCGACCCTCTTCTTGAAGGTCGAGTAGATGTCGATCGCCGCGCCCATGCTGTTCTCCTGAAGCAGCATGGCCGAGAGGTTCTCGCCGTACTGGCGGTTGAAGCGATCGATGTCCTGCTGGGTGAAATACACCTTCCCCGCATCGAGGTCGCGGATGAAATCGTCGAGGAACCGCTGGCTCAACTCATTGAACGGCAGCCGCGCGAAGTGGCTGTTCTGCAGCATGATCGCCATCTGACGGCCGACCTCGTCGAAATCCGCCTGCTGCGCGCAAGCGGTCTGGGAACTCGCCGTGAGAAGTGCCGCCACGGCGGCGCTGCGGATGCGGGAAAGATTCATGATCGGTGGTTCGATGGCGGGGATGAACGATTGGGCGAGCTTCGCACGAAGTGCCGGAATGTCGATTTTTTAAAAGTCTTGCGGAGGCTCACGGCTTCCCTGCGGCAGAACGTCGCTTCCGGAGCCAATCTTCGAAACAATCTTCCTTTGCCTTCAGCTCGTCGGCCCTCTGTTTCTCCTCCAACGCTTTCATCTCCTCGTCCGCGAGCTGTAGGAAATTCAGCCGGATTCCGGGAACCCCCTGCAGGCCTTGGAAGCCCTGGATGGCCGGCACCTTGGAAGCCTCGGGCAAGCCCATGGGCCGGGCGGCCAGGGTCACCTGAACCTTCATCAACGCCCCGGCGCGCAGGATCTCAAGGTCCACCTTGTCTCCCGGCCGTCGCTTCATGATTTCCTGCTGGAACAAGAAGCTCGCCGCCACTTCCCCGTTCCAACGCGTCTGATCGACCGCCAGCACCACATCCCCGACCTGCAAGCCGGCCCGGCCGGCGGGTGTGTTTTCCTGAATCCGGGTGATGCTGACACCGGCCTTGGGACCATCGACTCCGGGCACGGCGACCTCGACGTCCGCCATCCCGATGCCGACATAGCCCGGACCATCCTTCTGGTGCTCGGCCACGACCACCTCCTTGAGGACTTCCCTCAAGCGGATGCGGACCTCCGGCTCGGACACCGCCTCAAGTTCGCGAAACAGCCATTCCTGACTTTTCCCGGGCTCCGCCATGGCCCAACTCGACAGCTCCTGCTGGGCCTTGGTGCGCTCTTTGAAATCTTCGCTCCCCAGGGATCCGATCAGGGCCAGGGGCGCGTCGTCCTGGCAGAAAACCGTGGCCGGAAGCCATGGGAGAAGACTTCCGATCATCCATGCAAAAACCTGGCGGGACCAAACCATCGCGGGCTTCGGATCAATTTCCCCAAAGATCCTTCTGCGGGACCTGAATCGTATCATTCGGCTCCACCGGAATGGTCATGTGCTTCGGGTCGGTCAGGTTGTAAACCTTGCTCTGGCCGTTGCGGGTCAAACGCACCCGCTTCATGCTACCGAAGGGAGTGGCTCCACGGGCTGCTTGGATGGCATTGTACAAGGTCAGGCCGCGCACCCACTTCACCGGACCCGGGCTCACCACCTGATCCCCGACAGTAACAACCTGCTCGTCCAGCGACTCCGAAGAAGACGCGATGACGTTAATCGTCGGGGTGGTGTAAATCTTGGCGGCCCGGTAAGCCGCTTCGATGCTCCTTGCCAGCGACGTCGGGCTGAGTCCGGCCGCACGAATCGCCCCCTGCAGGTGGGGCATGTTGATCGTGCCGCTTTCGGAAACCGTGTAGGTACCGCTCACCACGGGGATCTCCTCGCTTGGAACCCCCTTGATCTGGATCTCGATCGCACGGCCCGGGCTAATGGTCGTCTGGGCCGAAAGACCGAGGCAGGTGGCCAGCAAAAGCGCAAAAAAGACGAAGATGTGTTTCATGGTCGTAAGTTCCAACCGGTGTCCCGGCATGTCAATAGAGGTCTTGCTTGCTGTCGTCCGCCGCCGCGCGGCTAGAAGCGCGGGAAGAGGTGGACTTCGACGGCGCAGAGGGCGCGGCCTGAGAAGGCAGCGGTTGCGACTCGGCGGGAGCGTAGTAGGTGTAATAGCTCGTGTAATACTGGTACTGACTGTCGCTCCGGACATCCACGTTGTTGAGGACCACCCCGATCACATGCCCGCCCACGTTCTCGACGGCCTGCTTGACGCGCATCAGCATGTTGCGCGGCAGCTTGCGATGCTGAACGACGATCATCGTCAGGTCGACTTCGCTAGCCAGCACCGAAGCGTCACTTACCCCGAGAATCGGCGGTGAGTCCACCAACACGAGGTCGAAGCGCTGCTTCACGTCCTGGATCAGCTCCGACATGCGGCGGCTGTTCAGAATGCCGGCGGCATCGGCGGGCAGAATGCCCGAAGGCATGAAGTAAAGGTTGTCCACCGGAGTCTGGAGGATCACGTCTTCCAGCATCAGTTCGGTCGTCAGGTAATTGGTCAGACCAACCGAGTTGTTGATGTCGAAGAAGGTGTGAAGCCGCGGACGACGCAGGTCGGCATCGATCATCAGGGTCGTGTAACCGCCCTGGGCGCAAATGTAGGCGAGGTTCACCAAGGTGGTCGACTTGCCCTCGCCCGCACCGCCGGAAACCACCGTGATGGCATTGTCCTCCGGATTCTTGCGATTGAACTCGATGTTGGTCCGGAGAATCCGGTAGGCCTCGGCGTCGGGGCTCATGCCGCTCTGCTTGTAGAGCACGCCGACATCCTTCGGAATCACGGCGAGCACCGGCACCTGCAGGTAGCGCTCGACGTCCTCGAGGGACTTCACGGAGGTGTCGAGGTATTCCAAGAAGAAAGCGACACCGATGCCGAACACCATGCCGACCACGGCCCCCAGAGCCAGGTTAAGGGTAACGTTCGGGCTCACGGGAACCTGCGAAACCACCGGCTCTTCGTGAATGATGATCGGCTCCTCCGTGATCTTGTTCTGCATCTTCTCGGCGATCTCCTTGACTTGCAAAGTCTCGAGGAGGCGCTGCGCAGTCTCGAAGTCGTTCTTGGCGTCGATGAACGTTTGGTTCGCGATCCCTTGATTAATGGCATCGTCGATCGTGGAATCCATCCGGGTCTTGAGGCGCGAAAGCTGTTCCTTCGAGAGCTCGAGCTTCGCCTTCAGAGTCTCCCGGAGATTGGCAACGGCTTCAACGAGATCCTCCTCCATTGCCTTCAAGTTCGTGCTCAGCTGCACCATCTTGGGATGCAGTTCACCATAGCCAGAACTTTTCATCGCCTGATATTCCCGTTCTGCGGCCTGAAACTGGGGCAGAAGCACAGGGATGATGTTGTCGGGCAGGCTCAAACCGGATGCATAGGTCATCAACTGCGGGCCGTCGTACTTCAGAAGGGTCTCGATCTGGCTCTCAAGTTGGATTTTCTCCCGGTCCAGCTCGTCATAGGCACGAGCCACGGACTCAGCCTGATCTGCTTCGTCGAAGCCGCGAGATCCCTGAAACTCGTTCTTGTCACCGTGGTAAATGATTCCCTCCTGCCGGATGATCTGGGAGAGCAGCTTCCTTTTATCCTCGACCAAATCCTTCTGGGCAACGACCGCATTGCTGAGCTGTTCGAGAGCTTGGCTTGCATATTCGCCCTGCTGGGCGGTACGGCGCTCGCGGTAGGCTTCCGAGACGGCTTTGGCGATCATCTGGGCATCCTTCGGATCGTTGTAGCGCACACGGATCTCGATCAGCGCGGTTCCCCGGATGTTCTGGGCATCCACGATACCCCTTAGCGTGCGTCGAACGGATTCGGGGTCCGAATTCCATTTGTTGACCAGATCGAGATCTTCAATCGCTGCATCCAGAGTCTTCTGGGACCGTATCACCTCGAATTCGGTCGGGAAGAAAGTTTGGTTCATTTCCACGAGGTTGCGATTCTCCATTCCAGGCATGAGCACGGTGCTGGTGCCCTTGGGCCGAACCTGAACAACCGCCTTGCTCTCATACTTCTTGGGCATGACATAGGTGATGACCAAGGCGGTCATGAACACCAAAAGGAAGGTGAGCAAAATGACCCCGTAGCGATTCTTGATGACCTGCCAGTAATCGACAGCGTGGAGGGCAGCCTCCGATTGATGAGTAGGTGGATTCATTTCGAACGTTTGCTGATTGGTTTATGGTCTTTGGTGGCTACCCGTTCAAACGAAAAACTCCCGCAATGGTGATCCATTGCGGGAGTCCTCTATCTGTCGACGAGATCGATTTTGGAGCAGCCTTCGTTGAAAAACTGCGCTCAGAACTCGGCGCGGAGGCCAAGATTGACTCGGTTGCGGTCGTAGCTCTGGCCGACAAAATCCGAACTCGAATCCGTGTAGTTGTAGGAGAAGGTTCCGTAGAGCAGGTCAGTGAACTTGACCGACACTCCGACATAGGCGTTGAGGACATCCTCGTCCAAACCCCCAGCGCTCAGCGGAGCAGCACCGCCGACGAGGCGCCCGTCGTCGAAGGTTGCCGGAATATAGTCAAGGCCGCTGAAGAGGTTTAGCTTCGGAGAGAGCGAATATTCACCTGCAACACCTAACCTGAGAGTCTGCCGATCATCGAACTCGTAGAGCCCTGCGCCGACCGGCCTTACCGTATCATAGCCTTCGATCCCGTATCGAACGAAGCCACGCACGGAAAGCTGCTCGTTCACCTGGGTTCGCACCGTTGCCTCAACGTAAGGGCTTGTGGAATCTCCGCCACCAATGGCTTCGGACTCGTGAAATTGAGCACCGACCCGGGCGACAAGGATCGTGTTCGGGCTGAAGCGGTGTTCGATTCCACCAAGGAGATAGTGGTCAGTATAGTCCGACGAAAGATCAGCTCCGTCGGTCTGGGAGTAGCGATAATCTGCAGTGAGCACCGTCTGCGGGGTCAACTGATAGCGAAAGGAGTTGTAGAGGGTCCACGTGAAGCGATCTTGGTTCAAAACCACTTCATCGTAGTCCAGCCCGGTGAGTGTGAAGCCGGTGTAGGTTGCTAAACGCTCGGTCCAGCGGTAACCCACTGAGTTGTCCGTCTGCCAGTAGAAATACTCGCCGAGCTGGCGGGTGGTCGAAAATCCGTAGGCATAGTCGGGCTCAAGCTCGTAGGAGAGGAAATTCCGGCTCGAAAAACGAAGCCGCTCGCTTACCCGATGGGTCCAATTCAAACCGACCCGCGACTGGGTGTAAAAATCGTCGGACCCGAGAGCCGTCGGTTCATCGAAATAATAGATGGCTCCGATCCGGGCGTAAACATCCCAAGTGGTTTGGGGCGAGATATTTACGAAGCTGAGACCGACATACGGATTGATGCTTAGGGTGTCCTCGTCGGCACCTGCTCCCACAGCGGTGGGATTCACATTGTCGTCCCAAGTCAGGTTAACACCCACCGACCATTTGAGAGGAAGGCTTTCTTGGGCTTCGTCCTGGATGTGGTAAAGATCGCCGTGGGCTGCTCCGAAGGAGGAAACAACCGCAAGGGTGGAAAACAGGCTGCGTTTCATGAAATGGTAAAAGAGTGTGGGTCTTGTGGATCGGCTTCCAAGCGGGGTTCAGCGCTTGCCACCGTTGCCTCCGTCGATGATCGGACGGTCGATCCGAGTCCCAACCGGCGGGGTGATGATGGGCGGAACCGTGGGCGGCAGACCGGGGGGAAGGATCGGCGGGCCTCCCGGTGTCGGACCCACGGGGCCTTGACCGGGGAAATCGAGCGGGTTCCACGCCGGCTTGACGGCGACATCCTTGGCTCCCTTGGCATCCTTGGAGCTGTAGCTTGACTCGCCCCGGTTCGGATCAAGGCGGTTCATCACGGCCTGCACGTCACCGAGCGACTCGGGCGCGACGGCCACTGCACATTGGGAAACGAGCCGCATTTTCTCCGGCGCGGCCGAAGCGGCAACCTCGACGATTTTCGCAACCATCTTTGAATCCGCCCCAGAGCCCTGGATGGCGGCCTTGACCACCTCGCAGGCGCAGTCGGGACTGGCGGTCACTTCCTTCTCGACCAGTTCAAGCACGGTTTCCGGTTTTGCAGCGGCGGCATGCTTCACGGAGACCGCCAACTCCAAGCAGTCGACGGCCATGGCAGAGGCCGAAAGCAAGCCGAGAGAAGCCGCGGCGATCGCGAATCGAGACGTGTGTTTCATGTTGGGAAAATTGAATTGGGGAACTGCATTCCATTGAAATGGAGCGGGTAGCGGGAATCGAACCCGCATAGCTAGCTTGGAAGGCTAGAGCTTTACCACTAAGCTATACCCGCGATGACGGCTGCAAGCTATCAAGGCGGATCAAGGTGCCGCAAGCTCTTTTTGCCGGAATCGGGCTCTTCCGGCTTCACGCGGAATCCCGTTACAGCGGGATTTCGGTTGCATCGGGAGAGGTGCCTTGCTACCTCCCGGCGACCCGTCCGGCGGGTGTAGTTCAATGGTAGAACGCGAGCTTCCCAAGCTTGAGGCGTGGGTTCGATTCCCATCACCCGTACCAGCTCCGATCAAACGAGCCGGCACCCCCGACTGATGTGCGGGCTGCCGCCCTCAAGAAACCTCCAAGGCAGCTCCGTGGCGCGGGTGATTCCGATCCGCGTGTCGGCAAGAACACGGCCGGGGACGCCGCGCCGAAGCCCGGTCGACTGGTCCTTAAGGAAACAAGCACCGTGACTCGACCCCTCGATTCCAAAGGCGCGAGTGAGCTTGCCGGGCCCCGAGCAAAGGTGGCGCGTTTCCCGGACTCCACGCCGCTCGATCATCCGCTCGATCCCGCAGGTCGGCTCGAGCGCCCGCAAGAGCACGAACCCGGCTCCTTGCGGCCCCTTCACCAGGATGTTGAACAACCAGTGAACCCCGTAGTTGAGGTAAACATAAGCCGTTCCGGCGGAGTGGCTTGCCATGAAAGCCCGCGCCGCCGGGCGGAAACTGGCATGGCAGGCAGGATCGCCAATCTCCGCGTAGGCTTCGGTCTCCACGATCCGGCCCTCGCAGCCGTGCCAAAAAAGGGTCGCCCCGACGAGATCCCGGGCGCAGGAAACCGGATCCCGGGTGAAAAACGAGGGCTGAATCCGCTCCATGGTCTCAGAGCCCGGTAGGATGATCGATGAACTCCCATTGGAGGCCGAAATCCGCCGCGAGACGCCCGGCCAGCGCCCGGACCCCGAAGGTCTCCGTGGCATAGTGACCGCCGTACAAGACGTTGACTCCCAGTTCCTCCGCGAGCGGGTAGCTCCAGTGGGGGCCCTCGCCGGTGATGAAGGTGTCGAGGCCCGCCCGCTCGCACGCCGCCACCTCCGATCCGGCACCGCCGGTCACCAGACCGACCCTGCGGACCTTTTCCGGGCCTCCCGGACACAAGTGGACAGCACCGCCGACGGCCGCCGCCAACTTGTCCCGCAACTCGTCCCTGGAAAGCGCTGCCGGAGCCGTCAACCCGAGACGGATTCCCTTCCAGTCGAAGAAAGTCCCGTCAGGCTCCAGCCCCAAGCCCCTCATCAGCAGGATGTTGTTCCCCATCTCCGGGTGCACGTCCAAGGGCAGATGGGCCGAGTAAATCGCCAGCCCGCCGTCCATCGCCGCCTTGATTTTCCGGTAAAACGCCCCGGTCAGCGGCTGCGCGCCCTGCCAGAACATCCCGTGGTGGACCAGCAGCAGGTCGGCCCCGGCCGCGACCGCCGCCGCGACCACCGGCAGCGAGGCGTCCACCGCCGCGGCCACCTTGGTCACCGTCCCCCCGTTGGCCAGTTGCAAGCCGTTGACCGCCCCGGAGTAGTCCGGGATCTCGGCAATCCTCAGCTCCGCGTCCAGAAACGCCACGATCTCCTGCAAATTCGCCATGCCGCGAGTCTTCACCCCCCGCAGAACCGAGTCAAATCCGCCGGCAGCTCCGACCGCCACTCCATCCGCCGCCCGCCCCATTCCGCCCTCAGGCGGCACGCGTGCAAGGCATGCCGCGGCAGGATCAGGCGCGCCACCGAATCGTCGGAAAGCCCGCCCGCCACCTGCTCCAGGTAGGCCCGCCCGTCGGTGCCGTAGATCTTGTCGCCCACCAGCGGATGCCCGAGGTGCTCCAGATGCACGCGGATCTGGTGCATCCGCCCGGTCTCCGGAAAACAACGCAGGACCGCGAAATCCCCGAGCGCGTTCGAAAAGCGCCGCTCCACCCGAAAGCCCGTCACGCAATCCCGCCCCGCCGGATCCACCGCCTGCCGCAGCCAGATTTCGCCGCCCGCCCGATGGATCGACGCCTCCACCCGCCGCTCTTCCCACTCCGGCCAGCCGTGGACCACCGCCAGATACTCCTTCCCGATCTCCCGCCGCTCGAACTGCCGCGAAAAATGCCGCGCCGCCGCCGCGTGCTTCGCCACCAGCACCAGCCCGCTGGTCTCCCGGTCGAGCCGCGTCAGGATCGAGAGCCGCGCGGCGTTCGCGATTTCGTAGGCCAGCAATTCCTCCAGCCCGCCCAGCAGCGTCGCCTCCACTTTCCCGTTCGCCGGGTGCACCGCCAGCGGCGCCGGCTTGTCGACGACGATCCAGTCGTCCGACTCGTCGATCACCCGGAAATCGCACACGGTCCGCACAAGTCGAAGTTCCAAGGAAGAAGTGCCAAGTGCCAATGCAGAAATCTCCCAAGGCCTCTCATTTGGCACTTGGCACTTCTCCCTTGGAACTTTCCCCTCCCCTCATGTCCGCCGACGTGCAGCACACCCTCGCCTCCTCCGCCACCCTCGAAGGCACCTCGCTCCATACCGGGGCGAAGGTCACGCTCACGCTCAAGCCCGCGCCCGCCGACCACGGCTTCAAGTTCCGCCGCATCGACCTGCCCGACCAGCCCTTCATCGATGCCGATGCCGACAAGGTGCAGACCGTCGAGCGCGCCACCACGCTGGCCGAGGGCTCGGTCAAGGTCCACACCGTCGAGCACGTCCTCTCCGCCCTCACCGGCATGGGCGTCGACAACGCGGTCATCGAAATGGACGCCAACGAGCCGCCGATCGGCGACGGCTCGTCCCGCCCCTTCGTCGAGCTCATCAAGAAAGCCGGCCTCGCCCCGCAGGACGCGCCGCGCAAGGTCTGGGAAATCCGCGAACCCATCCATCAGGAAAGCGGCGACGGCACCCTGATCACCATCGTCCCCTGCAAGACCTTCCGCGTCTCCGTCACCAACGTCGGCCCCGAAGGCCGCTTCACCCAGTACTTCTCCAGCGAGGTCACCCCGGAACTCTACGAGAAGGAAATCGCACCCGCCCGCACCTTCGTCTACTACGAGGACGTCAAACCGCTCCTTGAAAAAGGCCTGATCAAGGGCGGCTCGCTCGAAAACGCCGTGGTCGTCCGCGGCAACGAGGTGATGAGCAAGGAAGCCCTGCGCTTCACCAACGAGTTCGCCCGCCACAAGGCGCTCGATGTCATCGGCGACCTCATCCTTTCCGGCAAGCGCATCCTCGGCCACGTCATCGCCGTCAAGCCCGGCCACGGCCCGAACTCCAAGCTCGCCGCCACGCTCAAGCGCGAATACGCCCGCATGCGCTCGCTGGCCGCGCCCTTCGTCCTGCCGCGCGGCGAGACCGTCCTCGACATCAACGACGTCCTGAAAATCCTGCCCCACCGCTACCCCTTCCTGCTGGTGGACCGGATCATCGACATGGTCGGCGACAGCAAGTGCACCGGCATCAAGAACGTCACCATCAACGAGCCCTTCTTCATCGGCCACTTCCCCGGCCACCCCATCATGCCCGGCGTCCTCCAATTGGAAGCCATGGCCCAGGTCTCCAGCGTGCTGATGCTCCGCAAGCCGGAGAACGCCGGCAAGATCGGCTACTTCATGAGCGCCGACGACGTGAAATGGCGCCGCCCGGTGCTGCCCGGCGACACCCTCCACATCGAGGCCGAGGTCATCAAGATCCGCGGCTCCATCGGCCAGACCCGCTGCCGCTGCATGGTCGGCAACGAAGTCGCCTCCGAAGCCGAGCTCAAGTTCGCCCTCGTCCAGCAGTAGGCTGCCATCCCACGTAGCGGGACGGCTGCGCCGTTCCGCGTGGGCCCGGCCGTAAGGGATAAATCAAACGGCGACCAACGCCAACTCCCGCCCCGCCGGAAGCTCGCAGAGCTTCCGCTACGCCCCGCCCGATTCCGGCGGCAGAGCCCGGTAGTTCCGGCTCCGCCAGACGATAAGCCCCGCCCACCCCGCCACGTAGGCCACGACCAGCCAGTGATAGGGAATGAAAACAACCCTGCTGATTCCGGCATCTTCCAGCTCCTGCTCTTCCCTTTTGATTCCCTCCGCCATTCCGGTCACCAAATTGTCATGCACCACCACCCACTCGTCCATTGGAGGCACCGGGCCCGATCCCCGAACCAAGACGACCTCTCCATCGATCTGGCCGAAGAGCAACTCGGATACATCGCTCGCCGCCGTAACATAAGAGCGATGCCCCATCGAAACCCACCACCCCCACAACAAAAACACCAGCCCCGGCACTCCGAACCAGAACGCCTTCGAGCGGAACAAGCGGAACTTCACACGCCATCTCATGCCCGCTTCCGCCGGACCTCACAAGCCCGATCACCCCTCCGGATCCTCCAGAATCCACCGCAAACGCTCCGCTAGCGCCACCGGAAACCGCACCGCCCACCCCTCGTCCACCAGCCCCGCCGACGGCAAAATCCCCCCAACCTTTCCATTTGTCGCCGCCACCAATCCACCTAGGCTACCCCCGATGAACACGCCCGACCTCAACCGCCGTTCCTTCGTGAAGCTCTCCCTCGCCGCCGGTGCCGTGGCCGCCGCGCCCGGCGCCTTCGCCCAGGATGCCGCCGCCTTCACCCTTCCCGAGCTGCCCTTCAAGCCCGCCGCCCTCGAGCCGCACATCGATGCCCGGACGATGGAAATCCACCACGGCAAGCACCACGCCGCCTATGTGACCAATGCCAACACCGCCATCGCCGCGAACCCCTCGCTGAAGGGCAAGACGGTCGAGGAAATCATCGCCACCCTGCCCTCGATCGCCGACGAGGCCCTGCGCAACACCCTCCGCAACAACGCCGGCGGCCACTGGAACCACGCCGCTTTCTGGCAAATGCTCGCCCCCGCCGGCCAGGGCGGCCAGCCCTCGGACGCGCTCGCAAGCGCCATCAAGTCCGCGTTCGGCTCGCTCGACGACTTCAAGAAGCTCTTCGGCGAGGCCGCCACCAAGCGCTTCGGCTCCGGCTGGGCCTGGCTCATCGTCCAGAACGGCAAGCTCAAGATCACCAGCACCGCCAACCAGGACAACCCGCTGATGAAGGGCATCGTCCCCGATGCCGACCTCGGCACCCCGATCCTCGGCCTCGATGTCTGGGAACACGCCTACTACCTCCACTACCAGAACCGCCGGCCCGACTACATCGCCGCCTTCTGGAACGTGGTGAACTGGAAGGAAGCCGCACGCCGTTTCGAAGGCGTGTAACCTTTCCCCGCCGCCCCGCGTACCCTCCGCGGGATGCAACGCCTTCCCGCCCGCGGACCACCCGTCCACGGGCGGTTTCGCGTTTCCGCCGCCCCCGCCTCTCCCACTGCTTGCACCGAAAGTCCTCGCCGCCACCGCCACCGACGGCATCCTCACCACCATCGGAACCCTCATCATGACCAAGAAAACCGCCATCACCGCCGGCGTCGCCCTGCTCCTCGCCGGAGCCGGAGCCATCGCCCTTATCAACCAGAACGCCGAAGGGGAAAAGCAAGCCGGCACCGACCCGGGCAAATCCCAGGGCACCTCCTCCGGCTCCCTTTCCCCGGTCGGGGAGGACGGCGCGAAAGCCTCCCGCAGGACCGCCCGGGAAACCACTACCAACCAGGACCTCGTCGAAAAGTACGGCGAAGCCCGCACCAACCTCTCCAAGCACGTCGCCGGCAACGTCATCAGCCTGCTCCAAGACGCCGTGGATATGGGTGAGATGGCTTCCTCCGGCGCCATCGGCAACGCCTTCGGCGGGCCTCGCGCCGGCGTCCGCATGGGCCTGGGCCGCATCGGCAACGAACTCGAACTCACCGAGGAACAGCAGGACAAGGCCGCCGAACTCTACAAGGAGTTCCAGAAACGCGAGATCGAGCGATCCAAGGAAACCATCGCCCGCCTCAAGAAGGACCCCACCGCCCTGATGAAGCTCATGCTCGCCAGCGACTCCTTCTCCCGCGGCGAAATCACCGAAGACCAGTACAAGCAGCTCCAAACCGCCTCGGGCGAAGACCTCAAGGGCGTCCTCAACCCGCTCGACCGCGAGAACTTCCGCGGCGGCCAGCCCTTGAAGGACGACGCCTTCCGCAGCGGCTTCCAATCCCTGCTAGACCCGGCCCAGGGCGAGAAACTCCAAGCCTCGCTCGACGAACAGGCCGCCAAGGCGGCCGAACCCGGCGTCCCGGCCGATCCCGGCAACATCACCAACCTGCCGGCCATGGAACTGGAGAAACTCGACGAAACCGTCGTCTCTGCCAAGAAGCTCACCGGAGGCCTCAAACAGATGATGGAAGGCATGGGCGGACTGCAGGATTTGGGTCCGTTGATGGAACAGCAGCGCCAGCGCCGTAATGGCAATGCGGAGCCTGCTCCCCAACCCGCCGAATAGCTTTCTCCCCCCCGTTTGGATGCCGCGCCCGGCGTGCGACCCCTCGAGGTCCACCCGCCGGGCGCGGTCTTTTTTGACTCAGAACTCCCCGCGGAACGAACACCGAGCCGTCGGTGTCTCGTAAATCACGATCTCCGCCAGGCCCGGCAGGTCCGGTTCCAGTTTTTTCCAGAACCACGCCGCCATCCGCTCGATCGTCGGGCTCTCCAACCCCTCGATGTCGTTGAGGTAGCCGTGGTCCAGCAGGTCCACCAGCGGCCGCATCGCGTCGGAAATCCGCTTGTGGTCATAGACCCAGCCGATCGTCTCGTCGACCTCCCCCTCGATCGAAATCTCGATCTTGAAGCTGTGGCCGTGCATCTGCCGGCACTTGTGGCCGTCCGGCAGGCTCGGCAGGGTGTGGGCGGCTTCGAAGCGGAAATCCTTGGTCAGGCGGGCGCGCATGCGGAAAGAAAATCACCAATCTCCAATCTTCCAATCATCAATCGGCGTGTTTTGAAGCGGGCGGCGAGGCCGCCAACCGAAGCCCCAGCCCTCCCCTTCCCCGCGCCGCGCACTCCGTTTGGTGATTGAAGGATTGATGATTGGATATTGCCCGTCAGGCTCGGGGCGCATGCCGGCCTCCCGCCCCGTCGTTCTCATCCCCAGCTACAACACCGGGCCCATCCTGCCCGCCACCGTGGCGGCGGCACTGGCGATGGACGTGCCGGTCCGGGTGGTGATCGACGGGTCCACCGACGGCTCGCCGGACCTGCTCCAGCCGCTGCTGGCCGATTCCCGCCTCAAGGTCATGCGCCTCGAAAGAAACGCCGGCAAGGGCTCGGCCGTCCTCCACGGCACCCGCGCCGCCCTCGCCGAGGGCTTCACCCACGTCCTCTGCATGGACGCCGACGGCCAGCACCCGCCCGACCTCATCCCCCGCTATTTCGATCTCTCCCGCCTTCACCCCGAGGCCGCCGTCTTCGGCCGGCCGATCTTCGACGCCTCCGCCCCCGCCCTCCGCGTCAACGGCCGCAAGGTCTCCAACTTCTGGGCCAACCTCGAAACCCTCGGCTGGGGCATCGACGACTCGCTCTTCGGCATGCGCCTCTACCCCGCCGCCGAACTGCTCGAGGTCTTCGGCAGCACCTGCTTCGCCCGCCGCTTCGACTTCGACCCCGAGGTCGCCGTCCGCCTCGCCTGGCGCGGCGTGCCCATCCTCAACCAGCCCACCCCCGTCCGCTACCTCACCCGCGAGGAAGGCGGCATCTCCCAGTTCCGCTACCTGCGCGACAACGCCCTGCTGACCTGGATGCATCTCCGCCTGCTTTCCGGCTTCCTCGCCCGCCTGCCCTGGCTCGCCCTCCGCGGCGACAACCCGCTCCTCGCCCACAGCCCGCCTTCCTCGTGATTGCCGACCTCGCCAAAAAGCTCGCCGCCCCCTTCCCCGGCACCTGGGACCGCACCTACGTCGCGTCGAAGGTCAAGACCGACCCCCTCTACGGCGCCGTCTACGAGGAGCTTCGTACTTCGGAACTCCCGCTGCTCGACCTCGGCTGCGGCCTCGGCCTGCTCGCCTTCTACCTCCGCGAGCGCGGCCTGGACTTCCCGATCCGCGGGCTCGACTACGATTCGCGGAAAATCGTCTCCGCCGACAAGGTCGCCGCCGCCCTTACCCACCGCGACCTCTCCTTCTCCACCCACGACGCGCGCAGCGGCCTGCCGGAGCACTCGGGCAATGTCAGCATCCTCGACATCCTCCAGTTCTTCACCCCCGCCGAGCAGGAAACCCTGCTCAACCTCGCCGCCGCCCGCGTCGCCCCCGGCGGCAAGCTCGTCATCCGCTCCGGCCTCCGCGACGACTCCGGCCGCTTCAAGATCACCGTCTTCTGCGACTACATCGCCAAGGCCAGTTTCTGGATGAAAGCCGCGCCGACCCACTACCCGACCGCGGAGGACTTCACCCGCATCCTCTCGCCGCACGGCAAGGTCCGCGTCGAACCGCTCTGGGGCAAGACCCCCTTCAACAACCACCTGATCGTGTTGGAAAGTTCCAAGTGAGGAAGTGCCAAAGGCGAGAAGTTCCAAATCCCAAGTGCCAAGTGCCAAAGAACATCCCTGGAAACAGTGGCTCCCGCCGGCATCCCGCCTTCCTTGGCACTTGGAACTTTTTCACTTGGAACTTACCCCCCTCAGCACGCCCTCCATCACCTCCTTCGCGATCGGCGTCGCCTCGTGCAGCAGGATGATGTCGCCGTCCTTCACGTCCGTCGTCAGCCGCTTGACGATCCACGGCACGTCGCGCCGGACCGCGTCGAAGGCCCGCTTGCGCCAGCCGACCAGCTCCAGCCCCTGCTCGCGCAGCACCGGATGGGTGAACCAGTTGCGGTGACCCGCCGGCGCGCGGAACCAGCGCGGCTTGACGCCGGTGACCTCCTCGATCGCCCGGCTGCACTCCACGATCTCCCGCCGCGTCCGCCCCGGCCCCGCACACCACATCGTCCCGGCCGGATGCGTCATCGTATGGTTCCCGATCTCGTGCCCGCGCCGCACGATCTCCCGCACCAACTCCGGGTAACGTCGTACTTTGTCGCCGATCACGAAGAACACCGCCTTGCTCCCGTGCCGGTCTAACAAGTCGAGCAGCACCGGCGTGTCGACGGGGTCCGGGCCGTCGTCGATGCTTAGCAACGCGCCTTTCCCCTCCACCCGGCGGAACACCGGACCGAACAGCGGCGAGTTCGGCAGGAAAGTGCCGCAGGCCCACAGGCATCCCAGCAGCACCTGGCTCGCCACCGTCCAGCCCCACCCGTAAAGCCAGCCGGCCCCCAGGGAAAGCACCTGCACCAGCACCGCCACCAGCAGCCGGAAGCCGGTCGTGCAAAAGCGCGGATGATCCAACACGCCGCGCAGCACCAGGCACGCCGCCGCGGCCAGGTTCAGCGCCATCGCAAAGAGCCACAGACCCGCCGCCCAAGCGGCCCCGCTGATCGGGTCCGCCAGGCAAATCCAGACCACCCAGACGGAAAGCACCAGCGCCCAGCGCCGCCACTGGCCACCCGGATAGCCGCCACCCAAAAGGAATGCCAGCGCTTGCAGCAGCAGCCAGCCCGCCGGCAGCACCCCGGCCCAGGCCAGCCACGCGCCGCCCAGCCGCCACAAGGCGTCGAACACCGCCGCTCCCGCCACCACCGGCACCAGCACTCCCAGCAACCGGCGTTCGCCCTCATGCCAGCCCTCGCCCGGCGACTTCACCACCACGTCCCCCTCCGGAATCTGCGGCCGGCCGCCGAAGACCTTGAAAAACGCCGTCACCGCCCGCAGGCCCTCCTCGCGCTCCAGCTTCCTCATCCGTCCCCCCTCTCCACCCGGCGCAGCACCGGCTCGAACACGAACCACTGCGCCCAATGCTTTCTCGCCACGCCGAGGATCGCCCCCGCCCACAGCGGCATCGCCGGATCCTCGCCGCGGCCGCGGACCCGCTCCGGCAGCACCAGCGGCGCGTGCACTTCCACCCGGTAGCGCCGCCAGCCGTCGCGCGTGATGAACAGCGGAAACACCGCCGCCCCGGTGATCCGCGCCAGATACAGCGGCCCGCGCGGCAGACGCATCATCAGCCCGGGCTCGACCTCCGCCTCCATCGGCGACACCTCGAAAATCACCCGGTCGCCCTGCACCGCCACGATGTCGCCTTGCTGCAAATAGCGCGCCAGCTCGACCCCCAGCATCTCGCCGCCGTTGTTGAAGCAGGTCTTGAAATACGGGTTCAGCCGCTCCTTTTCCGCGATCTCCGCCTCGCGGATCGCCTGCATTTCCGGCTCCCGCTCCGGCGCTCGCACGGCGTGGATGGTCCGGCCGAACTTGTCGGAGAACAGCGGCGCGGCCATGTCGTAGTTCCCCATGTGCGCCGTCAGCACCAGGCTGCCTTCCGGGCGCGAACGGAGGTTTTCGAAGTGCTCCAGCCCGTCGATCACCCAGTCGACCGACCCCGTCCGGGTCTCGCAGCGCAGGGCATCGACGTAGGTCGACGCGAAATTCAGGAACACCCGGAACGCCCCGGCCTTGGCACGCAGCCCGGACCACTCCGGAAACAAGGCCCGCAGGTTCCCCGCCACCGCCCGCCGCTGGGACTTCGCCATCGCGAAAAACAGCAGCGTCCACGGCGGGATGAAGACCGGCTCGAGGAACCACGGCACGCCCTTCAGCCCGCGCATCAGCAGGCGCGTCGGCAAGTCGCCGAAGAGCCCGATCCGCCGCCACCGGCTCTGCTTTTTCCCTTCCTCCGCCAAGGCGCCGCGAGCAAAGCCCCCCGAAGCCCCCCCGGCAAGCCCCCACCGATCCCCACCGACCCACCCACTCTTTCCCCTCGCGAAACCCATCCATCCGCCGAAACTCAAGCCGCCCATGATCGCCCCGCTCCGCATCGCCCTCGCCGCCTGCCTTGCAGCCCTCCCCGCATTCGCCGCCCCAACCACCGTCCGGATCCTTCCCGACCAGCCGCGCCAGACGATCGAAGGCATGGGCGGCGGCGCGATCTTCTACGAAGGCCACGTCACCAGCCTCGCCGCCCGCGGCAAGAACGAGCGCCAGCAGCAGCTCTACGACGAGATGTTCTCGAAGGTCCGCACCGATTTCCTCCACCTGATGATCCGCCACGATCACGAGCCGGAAAACGACAACGCCGATCCCTACCTGCCGCAGTTCAAGCCCGCGTGGTTCGACTACACCAAGCACACCATCGCCATCTGCGAGGCCGCGAAGAAACGCCAGCCCGCGATGCAGCTCTACGCCACCCTCTACACCCCGCCGGTCTGGATGAAGACCAATGGCGACCCCTCCGCCGGCGGCGAGGCCCGCGCCACGCTGAAGCCCGGCATGGAGCTGGAACTCGCCGAATACTGCTGGGCCTTCCTCGACTGGATGCACAGCCACGGCCAGACCATCCGCTACCTCAGCATCTCCAACGAACCCGACTGGCCCCACACCCAGCCCGGCTACTGCCTGACCCCGGAATCCCACGCCGATCTCTTCGCCAAGGTCGCCGCCTACCTCGACGAAATGGCCCGCCGCCACCCGGAAGTCCCCAAGCCCGCCCTCGTCGGCCCGAACCTCCTCAGCGCCGTCGATACCGCCGAAAGCTGGCTCCCCCCGCTGTTGGAGAAAGCCGGACCGTCCCTTGCCGTCGTCGGCAGCCACGACTACGACCGCCGCGGCGACCGCTGGTCCGTCCTCACCAAGGCCGCGAAGGGCCGCCCGGTCTGGGTCACCGAGTGGTGCGTCAATGCCGTGGACCATTCGCCCGGCCTGCTGAACTCCGCCGCCGAGTACTGGCTCGCCATGACCGAGGCCTTCAACGGCGGCGTCACCTCGTGGATGGCCTACGACTGGGTCTATCCGCCGCGCCCCGGCGGCGAGGCGCTGATCCATGTCGATTGGGGGAATGACTACCAGCTCACCAAAATCTACCACGGCTACCGCCAGTGGTGCTCGGCCCTCGTTCCCGGCATGCGGAACGTCCCGGTCGAACTCGCCGGTCCCGCCGCCACCGGCTTCTCCAAGCCCGGCCTGAAAGCGGCCGCCTTCATTTCCGCCGATGGCAAGCAACTCGTCGTCCACGCCGCCAACGTCCAGGACCACCCCTGCGAGATGATCCTCCAGCTCGCCGGCCCCTTTTCCAAGCTCCCCGTCCGCCGCCTCCGCACCTCCGCCACCGAGGACATGGCCACGCTCCCCGCCGCCTCCTTCGAAAACGGCCAACTCTCCGACAGCCTCCCACCCCGCGCCATGGCCACCTACCTCCTCGGCCCCTGATTTCGGTCGGCTTCGCATCGCCTGCCATTTCCCGCGCCTCGCTCACCAAAGCATGTCGCCTGCCGCGCCGGCACTCCAAGCTGCCGCCGATCGCCACATTGCGGGCGGCATTCCTTGCCCTCCCACACGGCCAGCCCTTAGCCTTTCCCCCAAACCCGGAAACCCATGTCCGACTCCACACCCCGCCGCCCCCGCATCCTCGTCGTCACGCCGGAAATCACCTACCTCCCGGAAGGCATGGGCAACCTCGCCCAGCGGATGTGCGCCAAAGCCGGCGGCCTGGCCGATGTCTCCGCCTCGCTGGTCAAGGCCCTCTACGACCAGGGCGCCGACGTCCACGTCGCGCTGCCGAACTACCGCCGGATGTTCCACCTCGATGTCGCCAGCGTCTTCGACAACGAGTTCCAGAAAGTCAGCCGCGCCCTGCCCGAGCAGCGCATCCACCTCGCCGAAGACCGCGTCTTCTACCACCGCTCCAGCGTCTACGGCGCGGAAAACCACCTGATCGCCCTCGCCTTCCAGCGCGAGGTCATCAACCACACCATCCCCCAGGTCCGGCCCGACCTGATCCACTGCAACGACTGGATGACCGGCCTCATCCCGGCCGTCGCCCGCCGCCACGGCATCCCCTCGCTCTTCACCGTCCACAACATCCACTCCGAGCACCTCACCCTCGCCCAGATCGAGGACCGCGGGATCGACGCCGCCGACTTCTGGCAGCACCTCTACTACCGCCGCGCCCCCGGCACCTACGAGGAAAGCCGTAGCACCAACCCCGTCGACCTGCTCGCCAGCGGCATCTTCGCCGCCGACCACGTCAACACCGTCAGCCCCACCTTCCTCGAGGAAATCGTCGGCGGCGGCCACGCCTTCATCCCGGATGCCATCCGCAACGAGCTCCGCGGCAAGAAGCACTCCGGCTGCGCCACCGGCATCCTCAACGCGCCCGACGCCGTCTTCGATCCCTCAGGCGACCCCTATCTGACCCACCACTACGGCCCCGAGGACCACGCCGATGGCAAGCGCAAGAACAAGCTCGAGCTCCAGGAACGCCTCGGCCTCGCGGGCGATCCCGACGTGCCGCTCTTCTTCTGGCCCTCCCGCCTCGATCCCGTCCAGAAAGGTTGCCAGCTCCTCACCGAGATCCTTTACCAGCTCGTCTCCAACCACCGCATGCAGGTCGCCGTCATCGCGAGCGGCAGCTTCCAGAAGCACTTCCACAACATCGTCAAGATGCACGGCCTGCACGACCGCGTCGCCGTGCGGGACTTCGACGAAAAGCTCAGCCACCTCGGCTACGCCGCCAGCGACTTCATCTTCATGCCGTCGTCCTTCGAGCCCTGCGGCCTGCCGCAGATGATCGCGCCGAAGTACGGCAGCCTCACCGTCGCCCACGACACCGGCGGCCTGCACGACACGGTCGAGCACCTCGACACCGCCGCCAACACCGGCAACGGCTTCCTGTTCCGCCACTTCGACGCCAGCGGCCTCCACTGGGCCGTCGGCCAGGCGCTGCGCTTCCACGCCCAGCCCGCCGCCGAGCGCGCGAAGCAACTCTCCCGCGTCATGCGCGAATCCGCCGCCCGCTTCAACCACGAGCAAACCGCAGCCGCCTACATCAAGCGCTACGAGCAGATGCTCCAAACCACCGTCACCGGCTGAGGCCGCCGAAGGCAGTGTCCTCCGGAGCGATCGCGGGGACGAAGGCTTGTCGGACCGGCCCGAAAGCGCCGCCGGAAGCGGGCCGCGGGAAGCGCGCAGCTTGCAAAAGTCGCGTTACTTCGCCAACGCCACCAGGATCGCCTTCTGGGCGTGAAGCCGGTTTTCAGCCTCCTGGAAGATGATGCCGGCGTGCTTCTCCAGCACCTCCTCGGTGATCTCCTTGCCGCGATAGGCGGGCAGGCAGTGGAGGACGATGTGATCCGCCGCGGCGTGCGCAAGCAGGCCGGCGTTCACCTGGAAAGGACCGAAGGCCTCCTCCTTCTCCTGCTGGCCTTCCTGGCCCATCGAGAGCCAGACGTCGGTGTTGATGACATGGGCGCCCTGCGCGGCAATTACGGGATCCGTCGTAACGGTCACGTTCGGCGCGTCGAGCTTCTCCAGGAACGAAGCCGGCGGCTGGTAGGCGGCGGGCGCGGCGACGGCGAGCTCGAAGCCGAGCTTCTTCGCCGCCCACATCCAGGAAATGGTCATGTTCGAGAAGCCGTCGCCGATGAAGGCGATCTTCTTCCCGTCCCAGCCGCCGAGCGCTTCCTTCACGGTGAGCAGGTCGGCGAGGATCTGGCAGGGATGCTCGTCGTCGGTCAGCGCGTTGATCGTCGGGATGCCGGAGAACTCCGCGAAGTCCACCACATCCTGTTGGGCGAAGGTTCGGATGATGCAGCCGTGGACCATCCGGCCGAGCACGCGGGCGGTGTCCTTGATCGGCTCGCCGCGGCCGAGCTGGATGTCGTTCTTCGAAAGGAACATCGGGAAGCCGCCGAGCTCGCGGATGCCGACTTCGAAGGACACGCGGGTGCGGGTGGACGACTTGGTGAAGATCATCGCCCAGGTCTGCCCGGCCAGCGGCTGCTCGTGCGAACCGCGGGACGCCTTCAAGCGCGCGGCATCGTCGAGCAGCGCGATGATCTGCGCGGCGGTGAGTTCTTCGATGGAAAGGAGATGGTTCATGGGAAAGTTCCAAGTGAAGAGAAGTGCCAAGTGATCAGCCTGCCCTCCGTAGCTTTAGCGAAGGGGGGTGATCAGTGAAGAAAGAGTGGCGTGGACGATTAAGAGCGCTTCATCGACCTCCGCGTCGGAAACGTTAAGCGGAGGAAGCAGGCGGATGGTTTCGGGGCCGGCGGGTGGGACGAGGAGCCCGGCTTCGAGGAGCTTGCCGCAGATGAACGCGGCAGGAAGCTTGCCTTCGGGGACGGCGAATTTGGTCACGTCGAGGCCGATGCCTAACAGCAGGCCGAGGCCGCGGACTTCGGTGATAGCCGGGGATTGCCACGACGCGATGGTTTCGCGGATCCGCTGCTCCTGGCGGAGGACGTTGGCTTCGAGATTCTTCTCGGTCACCTCCGCGAGCACGGCCAGCGAGGCGGCGCAGGCGAGCGGATTGCCGCCGTAGGTGGTGCCGTGCGAGCCGGGGCCCATCAGCGAGGAAAGGGTCTTGCCGCTGGCATCGACCGGCCGGTCGGACAGCCAGAACGCACCGATCGGGAAGCCGCCGCCCATGCCTTTCGCCCAGGAAATGCCATCGGGCTCCAGCTCGGGGGCGATCGCCCGCCAGGCCATCGTCGGACCGCAGCGGCCGAAGCCGACCTGCACCTCGTCGAGCAGCAGCAGCAGGTCGTGCTTCTTGCACAGCGCCGCGACGCCGCGCAGGAACTCTGGGGTGGCGACATTGACGCCGCCTTCGCCCTGCACCGGCTCTAACAAGATCGCGGCGGTGATCGGCGAGATGGCCGCTTCGAGCGCGGCGAGGTCGTTGAACGGCAAGTGGCGGAAGCCGGGCAGCAGCGGGTCGAAGCCCTCCTTCACCTTGTCCTGGCCGGTGGCGTTGATGCCGCCGAGGGTCCGGCCGTGAAAGGACTTCGTGAAACTAAGAACCTCGTACCTCGGCGAGCCGTCGGGCTGCGGGCGGGTGTGGCCGAACTTGCGGGCGGTCTTGATCAGTCCGTCGTTCGACTCCGCGCCGGAGTTGGCGAAGAACACCTTGCCGGGAAGCTTCACGTGGTCTTCCACGATCACCCGCGCGAGTTCCTCCTGCTGCGGGATGCCGTAGAGGTTCGAGACGTGCATCAGGGTGCCGGCCTGCTCGCGGATGGCATTCACCAGCCGCGGCGGGCAGTGGCCGAGCGCGCAGACGGCGATCCCGGTGCAGAAATCGAGGTAGGATTTCCCGGCATCGTCCCACACGCGGGTGCCCTCGCCGCGGACGAGCGTGACGGGAAAACGGGCGTAGGTGGAAAGGACGTGGCTCATGGGAAAGGGGCGGACGCTAGCGGGCTTCATGGTTTTGGCAAATCGGGAATTTGAGGCGAAAAAGGCGGGATTTCACCGCCAGGGCACCAAGTTCCAAAACTTGGCGCACTTGGCGTCTTGGCGGTTCCCCTTTCTTCATCGCGAAGCCGCGACGCGCCAGGTGGCGAACAGGGTCAGCGCGGCCCCGGCGAACTCCGGCGCGGTGAAGCGCTCGTCGAACAGGAACCAGGCCCCGGCGGCGGTGACCAGCGGCAGCAGCATCTGGATCGATGACCCGCGCGACACCGGCAGCGTGCGGTAGGCATTGGTCATGACGAGCTGCGACACCCCGACGATCGCCGCGGCGGCCACCAGCGCGCCGTGTCCGAAGCCGGGGAGGTCGATCGCTTTCATCCCGCTCACCGGCAGGGCGAGCAGGATGCAGAACAGGCAAAGCGAGCCGTAGATGGTCCCGGCGTGCTCGGTCGCGCGGAGCTTGCGGATCATCACCACCACGATCCCCGCGCCGACCGCGCCTGCCACGGCGATGAGATCCCAAGCACAGAACCCGCGGGTGGCATCGCCGCCGAGGAAAAGCACGAGGCCTGCGAAGCCGGCGGACATCCACAGCAGGGCGGCCCGCGAGGCCCGCTCTTTCAGCCAGACGGCGGCGATGATGGTGGCGAAGATCGGATAGGTCAGGCTCAGCACCACCGCCCGCGAGGCACCGAGCTGGGCGATCGAAAGGTAGAACGCGGCGGTGCTGAAGGCGCCGATCACTCCGCGCAAGACGACCAGTTTGCTACCGAGCAAGGCCCGCATCGAGAAGCCGCGGCCGAAGCCGTAGAGCGCGACGACCATGCCCATCCCGATGACCCCGCGGTAGAGCAGGGCCATCCAGCCATCGGCCTGGGGCAGGTGGAGGCTGAGGGCGCGCAGCAGCAGCGTGTTCGCGGCGAACAGCAGCACGGAAAGCAGCATCAACAAGGTGCCGCGCGGGTCGGGTGGATCGGGTGGTTTCATCGGATCAAGGAGATCCGGAAACGGCGGGCCAGCGGATGGGACTCATCGTTCCTCCGGCTGGCCGTGGGCCGCGTCCGGAGGTGGCGTGGTGTGCCATCATGCTCCGAACGCGCCCGCACGCCAAATGGCGCGGACGACGAGTCGGACGGCAATGCGATGGATCGCGGGCACGCCGGGGGAAGTGGCAGGCGCGTGGCGGGTTGTCAAGAAAGCGGGTTTCCCATTCCCTGCCCTTCCCCGCGAAATCGGGCCGTCGAGAATTTGGAGTGCTGCGGCATGACGCAGCTTTGGCTGTAGGGGCGGCGCTTCGTTCTGCTGGCCACGGATCGCCTTCCCGGCCTGTCCGCGGGCGAACGGGTGCGGCGGATTCCACCCCGAGCCAAAGCGACGTCGTGCCGTCGCACTCCACAAGGCTTGCACTATCTCGGCGCAGCCGACTTGAACGACGCCCCCACCGCATCAATTTTTCCTAACAGCCGCGCAACGATCTCCGGATGTTCCGCCGCGCGGTCGATGCGTTCGCCGAGGTCTTCCTCGACATTGAAAAGCAGCGGCTTCTCCCTGGTGGCAACAAAGCCGTGGTTGCTTCCGGTCTGGCTGATGAGCTTCACGTGAAGCTTCCACGGTCCCTCGCGGAAGGCATTCGGCAGATTATCAGCCCCGGAATAAGCAAGTTCGAAAGGCTTCACTGCTTCCTTGAAACGCCCGGGCGAAAGCAGCGGCCGGATGTCGCGGCCGTCGAGACCCTTCGGCACCTCCGACCCGCACAACGCGAACACCGTCGGCACCACGTCGAGCGTGCTCGCCGGCTCGAGCTGGCGCAGCGGCCCGATCACTCCGGGCCAATGGAAGATGCCCGGCACGCGGTGGCCGCCTTCCCAGTTCGAGCCCTTGCCGTCGCGGAAGGGCTGCGCGTAACCGACCTGCAGCCGGGTGTCGCCATACTTCGAATCCGCCACGTTCTCGAAGCGGATCCACGGCCCGTTGTCGGAGGAAAAGATCACCAGCGTGTTGTTCGCCACGCCATTGTCCTCCAGCGCCTTCACGATCCGCCCCACCGAGTCGTCGATCTCCGCCATCACGTCGCCCAGCAGGCCGCGGCGCGACTTGCCCCGGAAGGCCTCGGCCGCGAACAGGCCGAGGTGCGGCTGGTTGTGCGCGACGTAGGCGAAGAAGGGCCGCTCGCGGTTGGCCGCGATGAACTCGACCGCGGCTTCGGTGTAGCGGTTTGTTAGAGAAGTCGAGGCCGCGATGTCGGACGGCAGCTTGCGGGCGATCACCGAGTATCCCGGCACCGGATCCTTCCCCGCGGGATCGGATTTCAACAGCTGGGCGACATCGTAATCGTGCGAGACATTGGTGCCGGTCCAGGTGTCGAAGCCGTGGGCCAGCGGCAGGGCGTCGGGCGTCATGCCGTTGTTCGCGCTCGGGTTGCCGAGGTGCCATTTGCCGAACATGCCGGTCGCATAGCCTTTCGCCTTCAAGCCCTCCGCCAGAGTGGTTTCGGAGGTCCGCAGGTGCGGCCTGGAGTCCGGATTGATCACCCAGCTGCCGAAGCCCGAGTGCCCGGGATAGCGGCCGGTGAGCAAGGAGTAGCGCGACGCGCTGCACGCCGGCGAGGTCACGTGGAACTGCGTGAAATTCACCCCGCCGGCCGCGAGTTTCGAGATGTTGGGCGTTTCAATGACCGGATTGCCGGCATGCGCGTAGTCGCCGTAGCCGCTGTCGTCGAGGTAGATCAGCACGACGTTGGGCCGGTCGAGCGGCTCGCGCGCGAGGACCGTGGCCATCGCGCCCGAAAGCGCCATGGCACCGCGAAGGCAGGCGGCGGTGAATTGCTTCATCGCCGGCCATCCAAGCGCCGCGGGACGAAGCGGGCAAGGGAATCAACATCGCCCGCCGATCGGATCATGCCTTCTTCTTCAGGAACGACAGGAGGGCGAGGATCAGGAAGAGCACGAAGCAGACCTGGGCGATCGTCGCGGAGAGCCCGGACAGGCGGCTAAAGCCGAGGAAAGCGGCGATGATGGCGACGATGATGAAGACGAGAGCGTAATGGAGCATGGCCGTGGGGGTTCAGGGTTCAGGGGGAGAAGGATGACCCGGCGAAACCTTTGCCGGGTCGGGAAGTGGTGCCACGGTGGCGGGGAAGGGAGAACCGAAGCCCGCGATGCGGGTCGACGAACCGGCCTTTGGAACACGATAGTCGACGATTCCGAATCCGCTGAGTTTTTTTCCGCGATAACTGCGGCCGTCGCTGGATCCGATCATCACGGCATGTCCGTCCGCTTCCTTGCCGAGATACACCTGCACATGCGACACCCGGAATGGCTCCCCGGGCTGGTCGTGCGCCCAGAAGACCAGGTCCCCGGGCAGCAGGTTCCGGAAAGCGGGATCCTCCGGAGTCCGGGCCGTCGCCGGCACCAGGTTCAAGCGGCCGGATTCGCGGAGCCAGTCGTACTGCCCCTGCGCGCTTCGCGGCAGCTCGATCTTCACCAGCTCGAGCAGCCGGACAATCGCTCCGGAGCAATCCATGCCTTTCTCGTCGGCACCGCCTTCGACATAGGGAACCGCCGGATGCTCCTTGAGAAAGGCCAGCGACTTGCCGATCAGTTCGCGCCGTGGAGCGGAGAGGTCGGCAGGCGGGACCACCGTCACTTCCGCCATTGCGAATGCCGCGGCGCATCCCAGGAAGAGGAGCACGCTGCGGGCTGTTAGAACGACCGGCATTTGTCGTGATGGGTTCATGGGAAGCGGGAGTATCGGTTGGCTCGCCCGGAGAATCTTGCGGCGATCCTTTCACCCTACACCGGCATCCGGGGAATAGCATGCCTCGATTGCAGGACCGGGACCGACCCGCTGAAAGCAAGCCCTGTCGCAGCGGCGTAACCTTTCCACGGCCGACCGCGACTCCGCCGGATTCTTCTCATCCGCATGAAAACCTCCTCCATCGCCCGGCTGCTTGCCACGGTCTCCTGCTTCAGCGCCCTGGCCGCCGCCAAGCCGAACATCGTGCTCTTCGTCACCGACGACCAGAGCCCGGTCGCAGGTTGCTACGGCTCGCCGCTCATCCAGACGCCGCACCTCGACGCCCTGGCGAAAGACGGCACCCGCTTCACCCGCGCCTACGCCACCACCGCCTCCTGCTCGGCCAGCCGCTCGGTCATCCTCACCGGACTCCACAACCACGCCAACGGCCAATACGGCCACACGCACGACCACCACAAGTTCGAGACCTTCCCCGCCTGCGCCGCCGTGAGCCTGCCGCTGCAATTGAAGTCGCTCGGCTACCGCACCGCGCACATCGGCAAGCTCCACGTCGCGCCCGAGGCCGTCTACCGCTTCGACCAGTACCTCTCGACGGCCGGCGGCGGTCACAACACGCCGAAGTGGGTCGAAGCCTGCAAGCCCCTCTTCGCCGAAAAGACGGAGCAACCCTTCTTCCTCTGCTTCTGGACCACCGATCCCCACCGCAGCAACGACGTGGAGTCCACCGCGAAGGAGAAACTCAAGCCGAACCGCTTCGGCAACCCGCCGAAGGGCGAGGAATACCCCGGCACGCCGGAGGTTGCCTACGATCCCGCCGCGCTGCCGGTTCCCGCTTTCCTGCCCGACACGCCGGAATGCCGCGGCGAACTCGCGCAGTACTATCAAAGCGTCACCCGCACCGACAAAGCCCTCGGCGCCTTGGTCGCCGCGCTCAAGGAAGCCGGCCAGTACGACAACACGATGATCGTCTTCACCGCCGATCACGGCATGGCCTTTCCCGGGGGGAAGACCACCGTTTACGAAGCCGGACTCCACGTCCCCTTCGTCGTCCGCGCGCCGGGAGCCAAGGGTGGAAAGGCCAACGACGCGATGATCTCGCACGCCGATATCACCCCCTCTCTGCTCGATGCCGCCGGCGGTTACGATGCCGCAAAGCGCGGCCCGAAGGCCTTGCTCGAGGTCGCGGAGCCAGGTGTCGGCGAGAACGGCGGCCGGAAGATCACCCGCTACCACGGCCGCTCCTGGCTCGGCCTGTTAGGCAAGGAGCACGGCGAAGGTTGGGACGAGCTGATGGCCTCGCACACCTTCCACGAAATCCAGATGTATTATCCGATGCGCGCCGTGCGCGACCGCCGCTACAAACTGATCTGGAACCTCGCCGCTCCCCTGCCCTACCCCTTCGCCACAGACCTCTGGGCCGCCTCCACCTGGCAGGCGCAGTTTCAAAAGGGTGAGGACGCACCTTACGGCAAGCGCACGGTCGGCTCCTACATCCACCGGCCGGCCTTCGAGCTCTTCGACCTGGAAAGCGATCCCGCCGAGTCCGTCAATCTCGCCGCCGACCCCGCCCGCGCGACCCTGCTCGAAAGCATGAAGCAGCGCCTGAAGGCCCTTCAAAAGGAAACCGGCGACCCCTGGGTGACCAAGTGGGACTACGAATAGGCCGGTCAAAGCTGGCTCTCGATCGGCAACCTCGAATAGACGCCCATCTTGAAGCGCTCGAAGAAAGTCGTCTCCGGCGGCTTGTCCCAGGTGACGCTGCGGCCTTCGACGACCGTCTCCCATTGCACCCGCCGTCCTTCCTCGAGCGTCACCCGGTAGGCGCTGTCCGCCACGACGCCGCGGTCGAGGAATGCCGAGACCTGTCGGGCGAACGCCGGGCTGTCCACCAGCAGGCCGATCTCGCTGTTGATGTCGGCCGAGCGCGGATCGAAGTTGTAGCTGCCGACGAAGGCCTTGCGGTCGTCGATCACGAAGGCCTTGGTGTGAAGGCCGGTCTTGGCCTGCCGCCCGCGCGGCGACACGTCGGCGAACACCGCCGCGGAGTCCGGCCGGAGTTCGTAAAGCTCCACGCCGGTCTCGAGCACCTCGCGCCGGTGCTTCGCATGGCCCGACTGCGCGGTCGGCTGGTTGGTCGACGCCAGCGAGTTGGTCAGCACCCTGACCTTCACGCCGCGGTCCAGCAGTTGCCGCCCGAGCTCCCGGCCAGGCTTGCGGATCACGAAGTAGGCCGCTTCGATCTCCAGGCTCCGGCTTGCCTTGGCGAACTCCTGCCCCAGCCGCTTCGCGACCGTCACGCCCTCGTTTCGCGTCAGGATGGAGTCATAGGAATCATAGAGCACCTCGCCCTTCGCCCAGATGAAGCGCTTCCCGAAGGCCGCGCGGTGGGTCAAGAGATCCTCCACATCGGGATCGAGCGGATAAGGGTAACTGCCGGGCTCGATCGAATCGCGCAGGCGGGCGACGGCACTTTGGAAATCCTCCACCGTCTTCCTCCGCTTGCCCGCCAGCGCCTGAACCGGCACCGCCGCCTCGCTGTTCCAGAACTCGTCGAAGACCGCGGACACTTCCTTCACGACCGGCCCGGCGGCGACGATGTCGAGGTCGCGCATGTTGTGCCGTTCGTGCAGGCCGAAGTATTCGTTCGCGATGTTCCGCCCGCCGACCACCGCGCAGGCGTTGTCCATGATCATCACCTTGTTGTGCATCCGGTGGTTGAGGCGGCGGAAGTTGATCACCAGGTCGACCTTCCGCAGCGTGCGGAATCGCTCGGGATTGAAGAGGCGCACCTCGATGTTCGGGTGCGCGGCGATCGCCGCCATCGCGCCGTCGGGAGTCTTCACGTTCAGGTCGTCGATCAGGAAGCGCACCCTCACGCCCCGCTCCGCCGCGCGGATCACATGGTCGGCCAGCAGGTTGCCGATGGTGTCGGGCGACCAGATGTAATACTGCACGTCGAGCGTCTCGCGGGCGGCATCGGCCAGCGCCACGCGGTCGGTGAAGGCCTCGCGGTTGCCGGGGATCATCGCGAAGCCCGAGAGGCCCGGCCGTGCGGCGGCCATCCGCTTGATTTCACCCGCGAAGCCGCGGTCCGGCACGGTCGCCAGGGCGGAGGTCTCCGGCTTGAGATCCGGCGCCACGCGGAAGGAACAGGAAACGCAGCAGGACAAGGCGGCAGCAGCCGCGAAGGAGAGGAGGATCGCTTTCAAGACTCCCCTTGGATGAAAAGACGAGGTCCGGGGATCAAGCAGCAAAGCAGGTCCGGACGTCAGGACCGCGACCCGCCGGCAGGCGGCGCGACGCTGCTCCCTGCAATCATCTCCAAGGGAAAGAACTTCCTCCCCAGCGGCCTCAGCCCGCCCTTCACCCAGCGCTGGAAGTGCGCCACCGCGGGCTTCGCGGCATAGCGCATCATCACCGGGCGCGGCAGCAGCCACCCGAAGCGCGGGTCGTGGCTCATCAGGACCACGCTCAGATCCTGCGGGATGCGCAGCCCGGCGGCATGGCAGTGGCCGTAGAGCGAAAGCAAGGCGGTGTCCTCGAACACCACCACCGCGGTCGGCTTCAAGCGCGCGAACGCCTTTTTCCAGTATCCGCTCCAGGCTTCCGGCACGTGCTCGGTGAAACGCGGGCAGTAGTCCTCCCACGTGCCGGTGTCCGGCTTGCCGGCAGCCTCCGCGCGGAGGCCATCCAGAACCGACCGCCGGATCTGGTCGCAGCCGCCGTCGCCGGGCACCAGGATCCGCCGGTGGCCGAGCCCGCGCAGGTGCTTCACCACGAGCGCGAGTTCCCGCCCGATCGATCCCGCACCGAGGCTCACCGGCAGATCGGGCTCGAATTGCCCGCCGGCCATGTAGAACGGCAGCCTTTCCGCGGCGGCACGATGCCACCCTTCGCCGGCCGAAAGCATCAGCAGCGCGTCGGGCGAGTGGCGCTGGATCAGCGCGTCCAGCAGCGGTCCCGGCGACTTGCAACGCGGGAAATCCACTCCCGCCCAGGCGACCTCGCCCTGCAGCTTTTCCCAGCGTTCGGCCATCGCCCGGACCAATTCGAGGTCGCCCAGATTCACGCAGCCGCCCGACGGGTGGATCACCAGCAGGCGCTGCTCGGCCGCTCCACCGTGCAAGCGTCCGCCGGGTCGCGGGAGCTGGATCGCACGGCCTCTGCCGGCCCGCGCGGGTTCCAGGAAACCCCGTTGCTCCAGCAGCGCGATGGCCGCGGCGACCGTCTTGACGTTGAAACCGTAGCGGCCCGCCAGCGTGCGCTTCCCCGGCAAGCGGCCGGTCCAGACGGAGGTCCGGATCTCGGACTCGATCCGGTCGGCGAGCTGCACCGCGATGCCCCGTCTTTCGATCCTGCCCTGCACGCCGGGTAGCATGCCAAGCGCAGCCGGGGAGTCGAGGGCCGAGTGGTCCATTCACTGGATCACCAGAAGCCCGAAGGTCGCGATTGATGGCATCCCCTTCCGATGCAGCATGAAGGGAGGCCTTGATCCCTCCTTCCGGCCGGGTTCTTGCTTCCATGCCTTCGCCCGTCTTGTCGTCGGCAACCCCGGCCCGGCGGTTGATTCTCCACTTTTCAGAATTTCCCGGCACGCTCGTCTCAATCCATGAAACTCCTCCCTTCTCCCCACGGACTCATTCTTCTCCTCTCGCTGCCTGCCATGGCAGCGGAAACCGCCCCCACCTGGCTGCGCCAACCGGCCGTCTCGCCCGATGGCAAACACATCGCATTCACCCACGCCGGCCAGCTCTGGCGGGTGCCGGCGGACGGCGGCGAGGCGGTTTCTCTAACAAGCGCCCTCTTCCGCGCCGGGAATCCGGTCTGGTCGCCGGACAGCCAAAGCATCGCCTTCAGCGCGAACCGCCACGGCAATCCCGACGTCTTCGTGATGCCCGCGACCGGCGGCGAGGTGAAACGCCTGACTTTCCATTCATCGCCGGATCTGCCGACCGCCTTCACCCCGGATGGCAAGTCAGTGCTCTTCACCTCCATGCGCCTCGGCGATGCCCTCGCGGACTTCGGAGGGGCCGATGGCGGGGCGTCACTGCAGCTCTACTCGATCCCCTCGAACGGCGGACGCGAACGCATCGTCATCCCCATCCCCGCGCTCGATGCCTCGCCTTCCCCCGACGGCCACCACCTGCTCTACACCGACCTCCGCTCCTCCGAAAACGAGTGGCGCAAGCACGCCATCTCCGAGGCCACGCGCGACATCTGGACTTACGACACGAAGGAAAAAACCCACAGCCGCTTCACCGACTGGCGCGGTGAGGACCGCGACGCCACCTGGAGCGCCGATGGCAAGACGATCTACTGGCTCAGCGAGCGCTCCGGCAGCTTCAACGTCTGGAAGCAATCCGCCGTGGAGGGAGCCAAGCCGGAGCAGGTGACTTTCCACGAGAAGCACCCGGTCCGCTTCCTGAGCATCAGCCGCGTCAACGACCTCGTTTATGGTTACGACGGCGAGATCTGGAAGCTCCCGCAAGGCGCGAAGGAGCCGGTGAAAATCGCGGTCCACATCAGCCAGGGCTCGCTGCTGGACGGGCCGACCTTCGTTGACATGAAGGCGCAGGCCTCCGAGATCGCAGTGTCCCGCGATGGAACGCAGATTGCGGTGATCGCACGCGGCGAGGTCTTTGTCGTCGATCCAGCCAGCGGAAAAACCCGCCGCGTTACCGACACCCCGCAGCATGAGCGCAATCTCAGCTTCCGGCCCGATGGCAAGGCACTCCTCTACGTTTCGGAACGCGACGGTCGCTACGATGCCTATGAGTCCGCTCCCGCCACGGCGGACTCCACCGGCTTCTTCTCGCCCGGCGCGCTGAAGGAGACCCGCCTCACCAATACAAAGACTGACATCGTCGAGCCCGCCTATTCGCCCGACGGCACGCGCATCGCCTATCTGGAAGACCGCACGCAACTCGTGGTGATGGACCTCGCCACCAAGGCGACCGTCACGGTGATGCCGAAAGGCCTCTCCTTTTCCTACCAGGATGGCGACATGCCCTATGCCTGGTCGCCCGACGGCCGATGGCTGGTGGCGACCACCGGCTCGGCCGCCGCGCAAACCGATCTCCACTGGATCGATGCCTCGGGCGAGAAACCACCGCACAATCTCACCCAGAGCGGCTTCGACGACATCGGCCCGGTCTTCTCGCCGGATGGCAAGACACTCTACTTCCTCAGCACCCGCACCGGTCGCCAGACCGCCGACTCGCTGCCCGAAGAATGCGATGTCTATGCCATTTACCTCACCCAAAGCGCCTACGATGCCGCGATGCGCCCGGACGACACTCCCGGACCGGAGGACAAAAACTGGCAGCCGGAACTCGACAACCTGCAAGCCCGCACGGTGAGGATCACGCCGTTTTCATCCAAGATCCTGGACTTCCGGCCGCTGCCCGACGGCAAGTCGATCTACTTTTCGACCGTCTCGGCCACCACAGGCATGACCGGCTATTCGGTGCCCGTCGGAAAACCGGGCATCCACCCGGTCTTCACGAAGTCCCCCCCTGCCGTCGGCTCCTTCGCCGCCGATGCCGCGGGCAACCTGCACTTCTTCGGCGAAGCCGGAATCGAACGAATCAACCTCGTCGATGGCAAAGCCACGACCATCCCCTTCACGGCCGAAATCGCCTACGACCTCCGCGGCGAGATGAAGTGGCTCTTCGAGCACGCCCACCGCATGACCGCGCAGAAGTTCTACCGCGCCGACATGGGCGGCGTGGACTGGGACTTCTACGGCAAGGCCTACGCGCGGCACCTGCCGTCGATCCACCGCGGCGAGGATCTCGCCGAGCTGCTCAGCGAGATGGCGGGCGAGCTGAATGCCTCCCACATGGGGGCCGGTTATCATTCACCGGTGACGGGTGGCGACGTGACCGCGTCGCTCGGGCTCTACTACGACCACGACCACGCCGGCCCCGGCATGAAAATCGCCGACTACCTCGAGACCGGCCCCGCCGGACGCGCCGGCAGCCGCCTCCGCCCCGGTGCCGTGGTGCTCGCGGTGGACGGTCGGGAAATCGCCGCCGACGAGGACATCCACGCCCACCTGAACCGACGCGCCGGCCAGCCCGTCCGCCTCTCGATCCGCCCCGCGGACGGCGGGGCCGCCGTGGAGGAAATCGTCACGCCCCAACCGTTGAAGGATAGCTTCGATCAAGCCTACGACCGCTGGGTCCGCCAGCGCGAGATCCTCACCGATCGCCTTTCCGAAGGCCGCATCGGCTATGTCCACATCAAGATGATGTTCACGGAGAGCTACCAGAAGTTCTACAGCCAGGCCTTTGGCAAGTATGCCGACCGCGAGGCGCTGGTGGTTGACGTCCGCTTCAATCCCGGCGGCCACCTCGCCGACCGCCTGATCGCCGATCTCTCCGCGACGTCCGCCGGCATCGCGGTCGGTCGCGATGGCAACAAGCTTGCCGATATCCCGTCGAACCGCTGGAGCCGACCCAACATCCTCATCGCAAATTCCTTCAGCTACTCCGACGGCAGCATTTTCCCGCACCTCTACAAGAATGAGAAGCTCGGGACCTTTGTCGGCGAAGCGGTCCCCGGCACCGGCACCTCCGTGTGGTGGGTGGACCTGCTCCCCGGCGGCCGCTTCACCTACGGCATCCCGGAGATCGGTCGCAAGTCACCGGACGGAAGTTATTACGAAAACACCGAGGACGTGCCCGACATCGTCGTCCGCAACCAGCCCGACGCCATCGAGGAGGGCCGCGACGAGCAGCTAGAAACCGCCGTGCGCGAGCTGCTGAAACAACTCGGCGATCCCTGAAAGACCATGAAGATGAAATCGATTGTCCTGACAAAGATCCCGCCGCTGCTGCTCGGCCTCCTCGCCTGGTTCGCGGTTTCCATGACTGCGATGGCGGACAAGCTCCCCGACTACAACGCCGCGGCCGGGATGCTCAAGATCGGCAAGGACCCCGAGCGTCCGGACGCCGAGATGTTCCACATCGCCTACACCCTGAAGGGCGCGGACCCCGCCACCCGGCCGGTGACCTTCGCCTTCAACGGCGGCCCCGGCGCCTCCAGCATCTACCTCCATCTCGCGGCCATCGGGCCAAAAACCATCGTCACTGCCGGCGATGGCAGCTTCCCCTCATCTCCCGCGCGATTGCAGGAAAATCCCGACAGTTGGATCCGCTTCACCGACCTCGTCTTCATCGACCCGGTCGGCACCGGCTACAGCCGCATGCTTCCCGGTCCCGACGGCAAGGCCGTCGATCCCAAGCCCTACTACGGCGTGGATGCCGACGTGGACTCGCTCGCCGGCTTCATCCGGCAGTGGCTCACGGTGAACAAGCGCTGGAGCTCGCCCAAGGCGATCGCCGGGGAAAGCTACGGCGGCCAGCGCGTCGCCGGACTTTCGCGCGTCCTGGCCGAGCAGTATGGCATCAACCTGAACCGCGCGGTGCTGATCTCGCCGGCGCTCAACGTGCCCCTGCTCGCCGAGCCCTTCCCGCCCTACGAGCTGCTGCACTCGGTCACCCTCTTGCCCACCCAGGCCGCCATCGCGGCGCACCACGGGAAGAGCACGATCCGGAACGATGCCGCCGGTTTCAAGACCGCCGAAGACTACGCGCTGACCGGTTACCTGACCGGCCTAGCGACGCTGGGCCGCATGAACGCGGAGGAGCAGACCGCCTTCTACGCCAAGGTCGGAGGGCTGATCGGAATCGATCCCGCTCTCGTCGCCCTCAATCGCGGCCGCGTCGGCGAAGCACTCTTCCTCAACAACCTGCTCGCGGCAGAGGGCAAGGTCCTCGAGCTCTACGACGGCACCCAGGCCGGCGACAATCCCAATCCCGGGAAACGCGACGAACTCGCCGCCTCACCCCGGTCCCTCAGCATTCTCTCCGGCGTACTCCTGCCGCCTTTCATGGAGTATCTCCAAAAGGATCTCGGCTATGTCACCGAGCGGCCCTACACCGTGCTCAACGTGGAGATCTCCGTGTTGTGGGACCGCAAATCGACGCTGGGCACCCCGGAGGATCTCGCGCTCGCCCTCACCCAGAACACCGACCTGAAGGCGATGGTGCTGCACGGCTACCACGACCTCGGCGCGACCTACTTCGTGTCGCGCTACGTGCTGGAGCAATCGGTCCAGTCGCCGGACGCACGGAAGCGCCTCTCCTTCGCCACCTACCCCGGCGGCCACATGTTCTATCTCCTCGCCAAGAGCCGCGCCGAATCCTCCGCCGCAGTCCGCAGCTTCTACGAGAGCGCGCCGTGAGCCCCGCGGAAATCCAATTTCCACCAACCCACCGAAACACCATGAAACCAAGCCGCCTCGCGCTCTTCGGAGCCACCCTCCTCGTCTCCGCCGTCCTGCCAAGCTGTGTCATCGACGCCTCCGGCAATTCGGCCGCCAGCCAGTATGAACCCTACAACAGCCCGGCTCGCGTCAACCGGCTGAACAATGGCAACTTCCTCGTCACCATCAACAGCAAGGTCATCAGCTTCGATGCCTCCGGCCGTCCGATGTCCACCGGAGCCGCCAGCCCGAGCGAGGTCTACCACGCCCAGGAAGCCGTCAACGACTACATGCGCGGCCACCGCGGCGATCACATGCACCCGAACTACGCCTACGACTCGCAGAAGGCACCGGAAGTCCGCCCGCGCGGCGACGGCAAGCTGGAGGTCCTCATGCCCCAGGGCGGCGTGGTGCTTTACGACGCGAACGGCCGCCTGATCCAGAAAGGCGGCACCGTCACCGGCAGCCAGCTCTACGACGCGAACAAGGCCGTGCAATCCTACATCCGCGAGAACAATAGCTCGCGCGGTTACGACGACGTGTGATCCTCCCGACGGGGCGGGCAGCCTCCCCGCCCGCCCCGTCCCCTTCCATGAAAGCCGACTCCGGAATGCCGAAGCCTTTCACCATCCCCCGCGCCCTGGGGATGCTGATGCCCACCTTCGTCCTGCTGCCGCTCCTCGGCTGGCTCGTCGGCGTGGACTACGATGTCATCGCCGACAGCACCCCGAACATCCTGCGCGGCATCGTCCCCGCCGTCGGCCTCAGCTTGATCTGGGGCATCTTCATCGCCTGGCGCTTCGGCTGGCTGCGGTCGATCTTCGAAAAGCAGCCTCCAACTTCGCTACCCAAGCTCTTCTGGCTGATCCCCGCCTGCTGGTTCGGCATGTGCCTCGCCCGCCTCGCCGGCAGCCCGTGGCCGTCCTTCGATGCCACCTACATCGTCGTCCTCGCCTTCGCGATGATCCTGGTCGGCTTCAACGAGGAGATCCTCTTCCGCGGCATCCTCGCCCACGGCGCGCGAGGATCCGGCCCGTGGTCCGAAGCGCGGGCCATGCTCGTTTCTTCCCTCGGCTTCGGTCTCTTCCACCTGCCGAACGCCCTCGGCGGCCAGGCCATCGGCGCGACCCTCTTCCAGGTGGGCTACGCCTTCGTCATGGGCATCGCGCTCTTCGTCTCGATGCGGATCTCCCGAAACATCCTGCTCCCCGTCGCCCTGCACGCGCTATGGGACTTCTCCACCTTCACTTCGAAATCCCAGACGCCCGGCGATGTCGCAGCACTCGTGACCGCCGCGCTCACGCTCGCCATCGTGATTCTCATCCTCGCCGCGATCGCCTGGTCGCTTGGAAAAAAGCGCCAACCCGTTTCCCATCTCCCGTTGCCATGAAAGCTCCGCTTGTTTGCTTCTTCGCCCTCGCCGGCCTCGCCCACGCCACGCCGCCGGTCCTTTCGCTCACCCAGGTCGCGCTCCAGAAAGTCGATCCCGACATCAAGCCTGACCATTACGACATCGCCCGCACCGACCTGGATGCCGACGGCAAGGAAGACGTGCTCGCCCTGATGAACGGCAAGAGCGGCTACCGCGGCAGCGGCGGTGCCACGGTGTTCGTCCTCAAGGGCACGGCGGATGGCTTCGAGTCGCTCGGCTCGGTCAAGGTCGTCAACGAGCCGATCTACGCCCGCAAGTCGGTGAAGAACGGCTTCCGCGAGCTGCTCGTCACCGTCCGCGGTGGCGGTGCGACACCGGGCCTGGCCGCGCTGTCCTTCGATGGCAACAAATACCCCGCCTCGCCCGGCGACGTGGGTGCCAAGGTCGAGGAAAGCGACGAACTCCTCTTCGCCGAACCGACTCCGCCCTTCGTCAAAAAGGAGGAACTGCAAGGCATCACCTTCCAGGTTTTCAGCCCGAACACCCGCAGCGGCAACACCCTCACCGTCACCCCGGCCGGGCTCGAGGCCGACAACACGCCGCTCGAAATGGACGTCGCCGGCCTGATCACCCGCACCGAAGTCGCCGACATCAACGCCGACGGCTCTCCGGAGCTCTACGTCTACGGCTTCGACGGCACCTCGCAGACCGTCCTCGCCTGGAGCGCCAACAAGAAGAAGTCGCTCAGCCAGATCTCCCTGCCGGACCTCGATGCCGTCCAATCGAAAGGCTACCGCGGCGGCGACGAATACGCGGTCGTCGAAGGCATCCTCGCCCGCCGCTTCCCGATCTACCCCGACGACAAGCCGGAGTCCAAACCGACCGGCAAACTACGACAGATCCAGTACAAGCTCCACCCCGGCGAGGCCGGCTGGCTGCTGAAGGTGGACAAGGTCATCGAGTTCTGAACCTGGCAAACCATGAACATCATCCGGCTTCTTGCCCTCCATGCCCTGCTGGCGGCACCTTCGATCGCGGAGGTGCCTTCCACCGCTTCACCCGCCCGGCACGCCATCATCTTCGGCATCGACGGCTGCCGTTCGGATGCTCTCAAACTCGCCGTCGAGACCGGGAAAGCGCCCCACATCGCCAGGCTGATCGCGTCGGGCACCGTGACGTGGACCGCCTACGCCGGCGGCGAGCTGGACAAGCCGACCCAGCAGGACACGAACAGCGGCCCCGGCTGGAGCAGCATCTTCACCGCCGTCTGGCATGACAAACACGGCGTGACCGACAACACGTTCCGCGGTGCGAACTTCGCCCGCTATCCGAATTTCCTGGAGAAGGTCCGGGTCGCCAGGCCGGGGTCGGATGCGGTCTCGCTCGTCAGCTGGCCGCCGATTCACGAGCATATCTTCCGCCCGATCGTGGAGACCGGCCGCTGCACCTGCCACACGTACGCGCATGGCAACGAAATGATCACGGAAGAGCGGCTGATCCGGAACACGATCCTGGAAGTCACCACCGGGGACCCCTCCGTGGTGTTCTGCTATCAGGGACTGATCGACGCGACCGGCCACAGCCACGGCTTCAGCCCCGAGGTTCCCGAGTACATGGAAGCGATCCGCGTCAGCGATGAACGCATCGGCCAGGTGATCGCCGCCGTCGAAAAGCGGCCGCGCTTCGCCAACGAGGACTGGCTTTTCGTCGTGTGCACGGATCACGGCGGAATCGGCAAGGGCCACGGCGGGCAATCCCCCGAGGAACGGGTGATTCCCCTGATCGTCTCGGGCGGAGAGATTCCGAAGGGCGTGGTTTCGCCGGCAGTGGTCGGACAGATCGTGGTGCCCGCGACGGTCATGAGGCATCTTGGAATCCCGGTCGATCCCTCCTGGGGCTGGGTGGGCAAGGCCTTTCCCGATATCACCCCGGCGGAGGGGGAGCAGCCGTAGGGCGAATCCGGCCACTCCGGATCGGAACCGGGGATCTTCCCGCATCCGGCACCGACAACAAGCCGGGCCGGCCGGTGCTTCCGATCAAGGCAAAGGCGGCGGAGCGATGGCATCGTAGCCCGCATCGCCACGGCCCACTTTCAGGTCGGTCACGAGGATCTCCTTGCGGTCGGTCACCGGCTTTTCGCGCTCGTAGGCCAGCCGCTTGCGCTCGTCGTTGAGATTCCACTCGGGATGGTAGATGCCGGTCTTCAGGTAAGGCGTGTATTCGACTCCAATGGTTCCATAGACGTTCGGCCCCTTCCGCTCGTGGACGACTTCGCCGTCTTTCCAAATCTTCAGCGAGCCCTCGTCCCCCGGCGACCATTTCGCATGGACGACCCAGGACACCCAGCGGCCGCGGACGATGGGGTCATCGAGCTTCTTGTTCGTGCGGGTCGGCTTGGTCTGCGGCGAGCCGTGGCTTTCACGGATGAACCAGCGGTCGTTGCCGATCGAGATCTCAAGGTTCGGGTAGGTGGCGCGGAAGTTGCCGGGGATGGCGTGCCATTGGATCACGATATCGTTGCCGCGGTTCGGATCGAAGACCCAGGTTTCGGGAATGAAGAACCGCGCGCCATACCAGCGCTCGTTGAAACCCGGCTCATGCGGCAGGGAAATTTCGGCGCGGAACGAGTTCGGTGCCCGCGGCACGGTCATGCGGACCGCCTTGCGTCCCGGCATCCCCGGCGCGTCCACGACGAGGATGCGCTTCGGGTCGGGTGCCGGCAGGCGATAGCGGTCGTCCTCGGAAAAGTTCCAGCGGTCGAGCGAGCCCTTGGCAAAGTCGTCGCCAAAGATCACCGGCCGGGAAAGGTCGAAGACGTCCTTCGCCTTCAAGGCGCGGGTCCCGGGTTCCGCGCCGGCCGCCGGGAAGCACGGGACGAAGGCGAGCCCGAATGCCATCGCCCGGCGGCATCGATGGAGAAGATTGCGAAGCATGCACGGGTTACGTTCCGCTTCGGGCACCCTTGCTTTCCCGGGGTGGGATTCTGTTTCCGCTTCGCAGGGAAGCCGGCCCGCCCTCACGCAAAAAAAGAGGTGCCGCAACCTCGTGCGGCACCTCCCGTTTGAACCTTGCTGTCTTTCCGCTCAGGGCGTGACCACGCGGTAGAAGGCCCTTCCGGCCGGGGCCGTGGTATCGGTATGGGTGCCATCGGTGTCGTTGAGGCTGATGTCCACCCAGTCGATCAGGTTGATGGAACGCTTGACGGTCACCGGAACGGCGCTGTTCCAGGTCAGCGTGAAGCCGCCGGGTCCGCCGGTGATCCCGGTGATCTCGACATTCGAAGGCAGGACCAGCACGGCGCTGACGTTGTCGACGCAGAAGCGCGGTGTGCCCGAGTTCGAAAGGAAGGTCACCCGGCCCAGCGGGCTGGTGAGCGTGTCGACCTGATCCCGGAACGCCTGCGTCAGCGTCAGACCCTGCTGGTCCACGAGCACGGTCGTGCCGTCGGGACCGATCAGCTTGACCCCGAAGGTCGGGCTCGCGGTTCCCCAGCCCGCTCCGGTGAGGACGAAGCGGTAGACGTTCTTGGCGTCGCCGGGATCGTCGAAGTCGCCGTCGGCGTTCGCGTCATTCGAAAGCGCCGAGGTGAACGCGGGGCCGAAGGACGTCCACGCGCCGTTGAACATCTGCACGTTCGAGGTCACCCCGTTGGAGATGCGCAGGTTGATCTCCTCGCTTCCCAGGTTGACCACCGAGCCGAGGTGGACGTTGAACAAGCGGTCCTGCGTGCCGACACCGGGGGCCTGCATGGTGAAGGGGAAGCTGATCTCGAATCCGCCGGCACCGGCACCGAGGGTGTTGAGCAGGGTCGTCGAAGCCACCAGCCGCGCGGAGGTGGCGGAGCCGGGCACCAGGCCGCCGAAATTCACCGTGCCGTTGTTGTCGGCCCAGATCGCGAAGGTGTCGTTGTCGGTCACCACGTCGGTCCCCGGGGTTTCGAAGTTCCAGTTGCCGAGCAGGTTGCCGCTGCTGGTGACCGCGGCGCCGAGGTTCCTGACGACGCTGCCGACGGGGAAGGCGTTGGTGACCACGGTCACGGGTTCGACCACCGAGTTGTTGGGAGCGGGAATCGCCGCCGCGGTCACGTCGATCTGGACGTTCGCCGAGCTGTTCGCCGGGATGACCAGCGGGAACGCCTGCGCGGTCGAGAAGGCGGAACCCGGGGCGAAGGTCAGGCCGCTGACCGTGAGCGGGGAATCGAAGCCGGTGTTGGTGATGGTCAGCGGACCCGAGGCGGTCGGCACGTTGTGGGCCACGATCGTCGCGAAGTCGGAAACGCTGACACCGGGATCCGGCGCCTGCACCGAGAAGAAGTTCACTTCGTCCAGCCAGTAGCTGGTGGTGACCAAGCCCGCGCCGCCGAGTCCCGAGCCGGTGGAAACGTCGCCGCTGGTGAAGGTGTAGCCGCCCGGGGTGCTGTCGAAGCCGCTCTTTTCCCCCCAGGCGGACAGGGGAGCCGAGGTATCCGCGGTGCTGGTGGCGTTCGGGTCGGAAACGCTGACGGTGTAGCTCGCGCTGCCGGATCCGAAGTTCGTGCCCTTCACCCGGATCAGGTGCCAGTTCACGGTGTCGCCCGCCGTGGCATCGAGGATGCCGTTGCCCGAATGGTCGTTGATGTCGTTGATCCCGTCGAAGTCGGTGTCCACCAGCGTCGGGTTGAATCCCTTCTGGAACTCCACGAGATCGGTGAGTCCGTCGCTATCGAAGTCCGCGCCGGCGAGGCCGCTGAGCTGGCCGAGATCGCCGGCGAAGTAGGATTGCTCCCAGGTGTCGTCCAGCAGGTCGGTGTCGGTGTCGGCGACGACCGCCGGGACGGGGCGTGCATCGACCGATCCGCTGAGCGGTCCGACGCCGAGGAGCTGCCACGCACCGGCACCGCCGGCAGCGTTCGAGTCCCATACGGCGAGGTCGTTCGCAGCGGGAAGATAGGCGAGGTTGATCAGGGAGGCGTCGTTGTTGAACTCGTCCGTCCACGTGCCTTCGGTGCCGTTCGCGGGTTGCGGCGTGTTGGAGTCCGCCTGGATCACGACCTGGAAGCTGCGGTCGTTGGAAAGCGGGGCACCGCCGGCATACTTGGCGAACTCGGAGGTGGCGACGGGGCTGAGCAGGAAGCTGAACTCGAAGTCCGACGCACCGTTGAGCACGGTCTGGCTGAAGTTGTCGGGAGCGCCCACCGCGACATCGCCCTTGCCGCGGATGCGCATCATGCCGCCGGTGCCGTTGAAGCCCGGGACCACCCGCGGGGCGACACCGCCCGGGCTGGTGAAGGCGTCGTCCTGCCAGCCGACGGTGTTCGTCGTGAAGCCCGGGTTGGTATTCGCCGGCGAGCCCGCGGTGTAAAAGGTGGCGGCCACCGGCAGGAAGAGATCCTGCGGGAACGGCGCGTCCTCATCGGTGTTGATCACCAGCGTGTCGCTGAAGGTCGTGGAAAAGACCGAGCCCGTGGCGACCATGGTGATGGTCGTGGTGTCCCCCGGATTCAGGGTCAGCGGCAGGGTCGGCTGGCTGGTGATGTTGAAGACGCCGGCGGCGTTGCCGTTCTGGAACGAGATCGAGTTGATCACGATGTCCTGGGTGGCGCCGTCGTTGCGCAGGACCACGGTCTTCGGGGCCGAGCTGAGAGGCGAGCCGCTGCCATAGACGCCGGCGAAGTTGAAGTTCGGCGACCCGCTGGTCAGGGTGACGAGCTTCGGATCCGCCTGGACGTTCCCGGTGACGAAGTCGAAGCCGTTCGCCAGGTCGCTGGCCCGGAAGTGGTCGATCGTCGTCTTGCCGCCGTCGGTGTAAGGCCCGCCGGCGGGGGTGGGAGCAAGTTCACGCCAGGCGGCGAAGGCGACCGAGGTGATGCCGGTGGCGTCGACCTCGTCGCTGGTGGCGGTGAGGGTGGGGGCTCCCAGAGCGCCCGCGCTCGTCGTGTTGGCCGGGTTCAGCCACATGTCGATGGTGTCCGGTGCACCGGGGGCGGCGTCCACCGTAACGCGGCCGATGACGAGGTGGGAGGAAATGCCGCCCACGCTGAATTTGCCGACTTCCACGCCGTCGATCACGCCGTTGCCGTTGCGGTCGGTCTCGGTGCCGTCGATCAGCCCGCTGTTGTCGAGGTCGTCGTAATAGACCCGGGACGCGGCCGGAGTGCCGACCAGCGCGGAGATCCGGTTCGCCGGAGTCAGGTTGATCGCGAAAGCACCGGGCGTGGCGGGGCCGCCGAAGACAATGCCGAAGGCACCCGTGGTGTTGGCCGAACTGGAGCTGCCGGTCACGATGGGCGCGTTGAAATAGACCTGACCCTCGGCATCCGGTCCGTCGAGGCGGACCAGGAAGGAAAACCACACCGTGCCGCCGGTCATGGCACTCGCGAAGCGGCGCTCCTGCATGCGGGCGCCGACGCTGGTTCCCGCCAGATGCGACAGCGAGACCCCGGTCGGACTCACCGCGCTGGTGTCCTGCACGCTGTTGAATCCGGTGACAACGGCCGGCACGGGAAGATCGCCGGCCACGAACTGGAGGACGCCCGTGTCGTTGTTGTACTCGCCGCCGCCGCCGCTGGCAGTGCCGTCGTTGGCAAGGAAGCCGCTCCCGGTGTTGAGATTGTCGTTGTTCGGCGAGCCGGTCGAGGTCTTGGTCCGGGTGTCGCCGAGCCGCATGTCATTGAAGTCGGCTTCGACTTGGCCGGCTTGGACAGCCGAGAGTCCGAGCAGTGAACCGCAAGCGAGCGGCCACAGGCATCTTGTGGGTTTCATGGGTTTCGGGGTTTTTTGGGTTTTTGCGGAGACGGAAAGGTCGGCCCCTCCGCTCCGTTCGATCGGATCATCCCGGACCCGGACATCGCTCCGTCTTGCTGAAGTGACGTAGCCAGGCCCTGCGGCATGAACCGATAACTTTCAGGATGAGCCGTCACCCGATCGACGACAAGGTGTTTTGGCGCATCTTTTCTTCGAAATCACGCATCCTCCGGACCAGCCCGGACCGGTGTCCCGCGGTGCCGGATCCGGCATCCCTTGACCCCTTCGCCCATTCCGGATTGCGGAAACGGTCAATTTCTCCGTGGACCTTGCGGCTGTCCGTGCGACCCCTCATGATGCCAAACGGCACCATGACCCTGTCCGCGCTCGACCTGTTCACCATCGGCATCGGCCCCTCGTCGTCCCACACCGTGGGTCCGATGCGGGCCGCGTGCCGCTTCGTCCGCTACCTGGAAAGCTCCGGACTGGCCCCGCAGGTCACCCGCTTGCACTGCGACCTCTACGGCTCGCTCGCCGCCACGGGAAAAGGTCACGGCACCGACTCCGCCATCCTGTTAGGCTTCCTCGGCGAGGAACCGGAGACCGTCGCCATCGACCGCATCCCGGAAATGCTCGCCGCCATCCGCAGCGGGCAACTCCGGCTGCCCGGTGGACAGGTCATCCCCTTCGACGAGAAGGAGGACCTCGATTTCAAGCGCCTCAAGCCGCTGCCGCTGCACCCGAACGGCATGCACTTCAGCGCCCTCGACCGCAGCGGCGAAGCCCTGGCCGACGCCGTGGTCTATTCGACCGGCGGCGGCTTCATCGCCAGCGAGGCGGAGCTGAAGGCATCGCCCGCGCCTTCCGTCGAGCAACCCTATCCCTTCACCTGCGGTGCCGAGCTGATGTCGCACTGCGAATCCACCGGGCTGCCGGTTTCCTCGCTGATGCTCGCCAACGAAGCCGCCCTCCGCCCCGAGGCCGGGACCCGCTCCCGGCTCGATGCCATCTGGCAGGCGATGCAGGACTGCGTGAAACGCGGCTGCTCGCGGGAAGGCGTCCTGCCCGGCGGGCTGAAGGTGAAGCGCCGCGCCAAGGCGATTCACGAGAACCTCCGCAACGCCCCCGAAGCCTCGCTTTCCGACCCATTGACCATCCTCGACTGGGTCAATCTCTACGCCCTGGCCGTGAACGAGGAGAACGCCGCCGGCGGCCGCGTCGTCACCGCGCCGACCAACGGCGCGGCCGGCATCATCCCCGCCGTGCTGCACTACGCCGTGCGCTTCCGCCACCCGGCGCATCCCGATGGCGTCCACCGCTTCCTCCTCACCGCCGCGGCGATCGGCATGCTCTACAAGCGCAACGCCTCCATCTCCGGCGCGGAAGCCGGCTGCCAGGGCGAAGTCGGTGTCGCCTGCTCGATGGCCGCCGCGGGACTCGTCGAGTATTTGGGCGGCACGCCGAAACAGGTGGAGAACGCCGCGGAGATCGGCATGGAGCACAACCTCGGCCTGACCTGCGACCCCGTCGGCGGGCTCGTCCAGATCCCCTGCATCGAGCGCAACGCGATGGCCTCCGTGAAGGCCATCAACGCCGCCCGCCTCGCGATGGCCGGCGACGGCTCCCACTTCGTCTCGCTCGACAAGGTGATCAAGACGATGCGCGACACCGGCCGCGACATGAAATCGAAGTACAAGGAGACTTCCCGCGGCGGCCTGGCGGTGAACGTGGTGGAGTGCTGATCTTCCCGAAGGGCCGATGCGGATTCCCAACCCCTGGCGGCCCCGCGCTGCCGCGGGATCGCCAAGGGAGAATCCGGAGCCGCGCGGCTCAGGGGCCGGTGACCCTGAGGCGGGCGAAGTTCTTGCCGCTGAGCGGTCCCGGGAAGGTGTATTTCACGCTGCCACCCGGATTGGGCGTGTCCGTGATATTGCCGCCGCCGAGGGTTTCGGCAGTCCACGGGCCGCTGAGCGTGGCGGAGGTCTCCACCACGAAGTCGGTGGTGTAAGCCCCCGCGTAGCCAACGCCCTTGGGCCAGGTGACGCTGAGCGTGCCCGCGTTATTCACCACGCCGGGCAGCGCGGTGAAGCCGGTGGTGTTGCCGTTGGGTCCACCGAGGAAGTATTCCACGCCGTTGGTCACGCCGTCGTTGTCGTGGTCGTCGTCCAGGTTCACGCCGGCGCCGTTAAGGGTGGCCCACGCGCCGTAGCCCAACTGGACCAATTTCAGCGTGTTGCCTCCCTCCACCTTGAGTTCATAGCCGGCGATCGGAGCGCTCAAAACAGGGGTGATGCCCGCAAAGGAGGATGCCGTCATCAGCGTGTAACTGGGCGCGCCCGTCGAACCGGTGACCGTGACCGTCGATCCCGCGTTGAAGGTCACCGTGCTGGTGGAACTGGTGCCCGATCCCAGGGTGAAGCCCAGCGACGCGCCATTGTCCACCGTGATCGGCGAGACCTGGCTACCGCCGACGAGAGTGAGGGTTCCCCCGTTGACGGCGGTCGCACCGGTGTAGGTGTTGGCACCGGTGAGGGTCAGGGTGTTGATGCCGTTCTTCGTCAGTCCGCCACCGGTCGAAACCCCGTCCTCCAACAGCGCCTGGCCGATGCTGATGTTTCCACCGGCAGTATTGAACTTGGCACCACCGGCCTTGACGTTGACGGCGGTGAGGCCGGAGACCGTGATGTCCGCAGTCGCCTCCAGCGTGCCGCCGTCCAAGTTGAAGGCTCTGGTGGTTCCGCCGATGCTGGTCAGCGAGGTGCCCAGCCTGAGCGTTCCACCCGTGTTGAGGTTGAGCGTGGCGGCCGTCGTGGTCGCGTTGCCGCCGACCCGGAAGACGGCGGTGCTGATCTCCAGCGTGCCGGTTCCGCCGATGTTCACGGTGCCGGTGGTGGTGGCGTCGTTGGCAATGGTGAAGCCACCCGCACCCGCTACAGTGAGGGTGCCGGCGCTGATGTCCACGGTGCCATTACCTCCCGCGGTGCGGCCGACGACGAAGTTTGATCCTGAGAAGGGGGCGTAGCTCAGCGAACCGCCCGTCATATTGAGGGTGCCGGCACTCGCTTCACCGACCCGGAAGCCGGCACCGGTAAGGGAGCTCGTGAGGCTCGCGGTGCCATTGAAATTGAGCGTGCCCCCACCCCGGATTTCGAAGAAGGCATCACCGTTTCCATTGGCGACATTGTAGGTGCCCGAGAGGTTGGCCACGGCGGTGGCGCCATTGATGGTGAATTTCCCGACAGAGGTCGCGGAATTGACCACGCTGGTCCCGCTGAGCGTCAGCGTGCCGGCGGTGACGTTGGTGGCTCCCGTGTGATTGGTCGTGCCGGAGAGTGTCCAAGTCCCTGCGCCGGACTTGTTGATCGTGAGCAGCGGCGTGCCGACGATCCCTCCGCTCAGAGCCCCGTCGCCAGCGCCCGTCAATGTCAGTGAACAGGCACTTGCAGGGGCGTTGACCGTCAGAGCGCCGCTGAGGGCGAGGAGTTGTCCGGAAACGGTGTTTTCGATCGCTCCCGCGCCGCCAGTGGTACCGTTGGCGAGCGTAAGGGCGCGATTCGAGGAACCTCCGGATACGCCGGTAAACTGCAGCCTGCCCGCCGTGGTGGAGTTCTGGCCAAGGGAAATGGTGGTTCCTGCCCCGAGCGCCGAATTGACGCCGGAGTCGGCGATGGTGCTGACACTCAGAATGCCGCTTGCCATGGCCGGAGTGCCGGTGAAGTCGTTGTTGTTGGAGGCGATGGTCCAGGTGCTTGCATCGGTCTTGACGAAGCCAGCTGTCCCCATGCTCAGCGTGCTGTTGACCGTGCCGGTGCCGGTTCCGCGCAGCACCAGGGAGTTGGTTCCGGTGACGGTATCGGTGTCGGAAGAGCCGATCGTAAGCCCAGCCCCGTTCGCGTAGAACTGGAGGAATCCGCCGGTTCCCGCCGTGATCACATTCCCATCCCAGGTGGCCGTCCCCGCCGTGACCAGGCTGGCGCGGTAGCCAGCTGCCGTTGCATCAAGCGTGAGGGTTTCATCCGTCACCGTAATGCCGTCTGCCAGGGTCAGCTGCGAACCGGTGGTGGTGGTGCCGGTGCCGTTGACAATCGTGCCGGCGGCGGTGGTGCCGAGCGCATTGTTGTGCGAGACGATCAGGTTCGGGAACGAGGTGCCCGGTCCCATGGAATTGACGGTGGTGGTGCCGGTGTAGGTATTGTTGCCGGAGAGGGAGATCGCGCCGATGACCGTATCCTCGAAGAAGTCCAGATCGAAGTCGCCGCTGATGATGCCGGACAGCGTGGAGGTGTTGGTGCCAGTGAGGCGGGTGTTTGCCGTCAGCGTGATGTTCCCCGAGATCGTGGTTCCGTTCATGCGCAGGGCACCGAGATAGCCGCTGGGTTCATTCCAGCCCAAACCACCGATGACAAAATTGTTGGTAAAGGTTTGGGTGGCGGCGTTCACAAAGATTCCAGCACTGGCACCAACGGTCACAGGGCCGGTGCCGAAAGCGGTCCCGAGCGTGGGTGCCGCGCGTGAACCGATGATGCTGGTGCCGCCGGAATAGGTGCTGGCGTTATTGAGTGTGTAATCGCTTACGCCAATGGTCGTGGCATTGTCACCGATCAGCGTGAGCGAACCGGTTCCGCCAATGGCACCGATCAGGTCAACCGTTGCATTCGTGCGCCGGATGGTGAGGTTGCTCGATCCGTTCAGCGTGACCGGGGTTGCCGCACCCAATGTGGTGGTGGTGCTGGCACCGGTTTGGGCACCCATGTAGAGGGTGCCGGCTTCCACGGTGACGGGGGTGGCGGCACTCGCGCCGGTGATGTTGAGCGTACCTGCTCCCACCTTGGTCAGGCCGAATGCGCCGGTGAGGCTGGGGAGCGTCAAGGTGTTGGCATCGATACCGATGGTAGAGGCACTCGCAAGGGCGACCGGAGCGCCCCAGGTGTTGTTGCCGCTGATGCTGCGCAGTGCTCCGCCGTTCAGAATGCCGGAGCCATTGAGGGTGAGGGCCTCGGCTGCGGTTGTGATGCCGCCCTGAATTTCCAAAGCCGCTCCGGAGGCGACGCTGGTGCCTGCGATGATGTCGCCCAAGGCGGTAGCGGTCCGGATGTTCAATACGCCTGCATTCACTGCAGTGGCCCCGGTGTAGCCATTCGAGGTCAGGATCACCGCCGTGCCAGTGCCGTCCTTGGTCAGCGTGCCTGAGCCATAGATGCCGAAGGCTCCCTGGAGGGTGTAGGTATTGGTGTTGTTGGTGAAGGCAATGTTGCCGGGAAACAAATTGGCCGCGTGGATATCGACGACGAAGGAAGACGCAAAGTCATTGAAGGTCACCCCGTCGCCGGTGAAGAACTTCTGCCCGCCTCCGGAGAGCCAGTTCGTCGTGGTATTCAAATCCCAGAAGCTGGGATTGGTGAGATCGTTGCCGAGCCAAGCGAGGCTGACGGGTGTTGTGTCGAGCAGCAGTTGGGTATTGGTGCCATTGAAGGTGAGGTTGCCACGCCCGGTGTAGATGAAGTTGTTTCCAGTTCCGCCAGCCGTCCCGGTGATGCCGCCTGCAGCCTCGAGGACCACGATGCCGGTGGCAGTGGTTGGAGCGACCGTCGGCAGGATTGTCACCGAAGCACCGGTCGCGTTCACGGAAGCGGCGGTGAGATAGGTCGCCGGGCTGCTGGGGTCGAAGCCGAGATCGCTGGTGCCGCTGAAGGTCAACGAACCCGAGGTGGAACCTTCCCCAAGCAGATTCGCGTTGTTGGCAACGGTAACGTTCGAGGTGAGCGAGCCGCCAAGGTTCAAGGTGCCGGCATTGACCGCGGTCGCGCCGGTGTAGGTGTTGGCGGCGGAAAGGGTCAGGACACCGGAGCCGGTTTTAACGAGGCCGCCGGAGGTGTTGGCAGCCAGCGACGCGCCGGAAATGCTTGCCACCGTGGCAGGCGTGGTGGCGCCGCCGCCGGTGAGTGTCACGGTCACCGTGTCGGAGGAATCGTAGGCACCGGGGGCCGTGATCACGATGCCCACCAACTGTCCGCCGTTGACCAGCGCGTAGCCCGCCGCTGGAGTTCTGTTGGCGGCGGAAGGATTGCTGAACAGGACCGTCGGCGGCGCGGCATAGCCCGCACCGGGTGACGTGATGTTGATGTTCCCCTGCGCCACCCCGCCGCCCGCCGGGGCCACGAGTGGAGCGCTGACCGTGGTGCTGAACGCACCGGTGTCGATGGTGGCGCCGCCGGCGAAGTTTTGGGTGGTGCCGACGATGCTGTTGACCGCCGAGGCGACTCCCGTGCCGTCGAGGTTGGCGGTGCTGTTGGAGACCGGTCCGAAAATCGTGTTGGCGAGACTGTCAAAGCCACCGTTGCTGGCTGGGAGCAGCAGGTTCCCGGAGGTGCTCGCGAGCAGTTTCACGGTGCCGCCCGCGAAGTTGAAAAAGCCTTTGTTGGTGCCGCCACTGGCGATCGTGTTGACGAGGAGGCTCGAGCCAATTTCGAGCGTGCCCGCCCCGACGTTGATCACGCCGATGGAGCTGTCTGTGACGGTGCCGTTGCCGAACGCAACCGGCCTGACGGGCGAGCTGAAGGTGCCCCCGGCGATGTTCAGCAAGGCGGCTTGGTTGGCGTTGGCACCGAGGAGCAACATGTTGTTGGCTCCGGTTCCATCGAAAGTGGTGGTGCCGTTGGGGAGCACCGTCAACTCGCCGATGGCGCCCACACCCCGGGTGACGGCGAGAAGTTCGCCGACGGTGAGTGCCGCGGAGCCCGCGCCTCCGCCGACGCGCGCGACGCCTTTCCCTCCGCCTGATCCGTTGAGGGCGGCGGTGAACCGCGAATGGACCGTCACGCTGCCGCCGGAAAGACTGAAGTAGCCGGAGCCCGAGCTCGCCGCGTAGGCGCTTTCGGCCGTGCCAAATACACCCACGTTAACGGTTCCACCGGTCTGGTTGTAAACCGTGGCTGCGGAAAGATTGTTGGCACCCTGCAACGTGGCGAGCGTGAGATTGGCCCCGCTGGAAACATTGACAGTCGTGGTGGCCGCCGCCGTGCCGAAGGTGAAGTTCGAGGTCGTCGCGCTGACCCCGAGCGAGCCAGTTACGGTCAACGCGCCGCCGGTCACCGAAGTGTTGCCGGTATAGGTGTTGGTTCCGGTCAGCGTGAGGGTGTTGGCACCGGTTTTCCCGATGTTGATCAACCCGGAGGCGCTGTTGGTGACTGCGGAAATGTAGGTGCGGTCGCCCGCGGAAGTATCGAACAGCAGGGATGCCCCGGAGGCGAGGTTGGTGGTTCCCAGCATGGTGTTGACCTCCGCTTCGCTCACGCTGTTTGGGATGACCAGCGAGGCACCGCTGGCGATGGAGAAACCGCCATTTACATTCCAGCCAGGCAGCGAACCGGTGGAGGAAATGTTCAGGGTGCCTGCCAGGACACTGGTCCCACCGGTGTGGGTGTTGGTGCCGGAAAGGTTCAGAGTGTTGGCCCCCAGCTTGACGATGCCGAGCGGACCATTGGCGGTATCGGCAAAATTCAGCGCGACGCTGCGGCTACCCGCGGCGGTGTCGAAGCCCAGATTAGCTCCGGATGCGAAATTGGTGGTGCCCAGGATCTCCGTGATCTCGGAATCCAGGACCGCGTTCCGCACGGCCAGGGTGGCACCGGCGGCGACGGAGTAGCGGCCGTTGACGTTGTATCCGGGCAGGGCGCCCGTGGTGGCAATGCTGAGGGTGCCCGCATTGATCGCGGTGTTGCCGGTGTAGGTGTTGGTGCCTGAAAGGACCATGGTGCCCGTACCGGTCTTGGCGAGGCCGCTCACGGTTTCATTGCCCACGCGGGTGACGTTCCCGAGCACCGCCGAAGCGGTCAGGGTGCCACTCTGGACATCAAAGGTCGTGACGAAGCCGTTCGTGGCGGTGGCGCTGAGGGTGATGGGGATGCCCCCGGGAGCGGTGGAGGAAATGGTTGAGTTACCCGTGGAAGTCACCGTGCCATTCAGGTTCCAGGAACCCCAGCCCTCGCCACTCTGGCCTGTGCCGATCGGGCTGCCCGTGGTCGCCGTGAGAATGCCGCCAGCCAAAGTGATGTCACCCAAGGCGCTGTTGGCGGCCGCGCCGCTATTGGTCATCGTGCCGCCCGCAATGCTCAAGACCGGCAGGCTGCCCGCCGGAGTGCTGAAAGTCGGATGAAAAACGTTCGAGGCATCAAAACGCAAGGTGCCGCCCGTATTCACGTTGATCGTGCGGGTGCTGTTCACAGGCCCCAGATTCGAGTTCGTGCCGTTGCCCGAGGACCCCGCCACCAGAGTGCCGCCGCTGATGGTCACATCTCCGGCGAAGGTGTTCAGTCCGGAAAGCGTCCAGGTGCTGGTGTTGCTCTTGGTCACCGCGGTGATGCCGACACTGCCGGGCGAAATGACTCCGGTGATGAATCCATTCCCCGTGCCGGCCAGAGCCAGCGTTTTTGAGGCATTGGTGGCCGTGAGGCTGGGCAAGGTCAGGTTGGCGCTGCCCGGTGCAAAGGTAGCGGTGCCAGTGCTGCCGCCCCCCAATTGCGGAGAACCTGAAAACGAAATCCCCGCCGTGCCGCTGGTCACATTGCTTCCCTCATTGGTGGCAAAGGTGGCATTGCCGAAGTTCGCCCCGGAAAAAACGTGTGTCAGCCCTTCACCCGCCGTCGCGCGGTCGGAAACAATCGTGTAGGTAAACGCCCCGCTGCTGCCTGTGAGAGCCGGCAGCGACATCGCCGTATCCACTCCCAACGAAAGCGTATTGGACGCCGTGCTCATGGTCACGCCGGACGAACCACCCACCGCGCTGGAATTGGCAAGGCGCAATGTTCCACCTTGGATGGTGGTGGTTCCCGCATAGGTGTTTGCTGCACCCAATGTCAAAGTCGCGGCGCCAGCCTTGGTCAGACCGCTGGCGGCCGACTGGGAGATCACACCGTTGATGGTCAGGTTGTGATTGGTATTGGTGGTGACGGTGCGCGTGGCATTCAAAATGACCGCGAGGTTGATCGTGTCCGTCAACGAGCCCGAGGTGGCGGCGGTGGTGGTGATGCCTCCTCCCAGAGTGACGGAGGCACCGCCCAAGGTAAACGCGTTGGTGGCGGTGTTGGTGAAGTTGATGCCCCCGATCGTGGAAGCGGCGGTCCGGTTGTTGTTCGGGCTGAGGCGGGTGGCACCGGCAAAGGTGATGGCGTTGGTGAAAGTCGGAAGCGTGTTGGAATCCCAGTTGGCGGCGGTGTTCCAGTTGTTGTCCGCACCGCCGCCGTCCCAAATCTGCCCGGCGTGAACGGCTCGCGCCGAGAGCAGCGCGGCGAGGGCTGTGGCGAGCGGGAGGGAGAGTCGGGCGGCGGAGAGGATTCGGGGTTTCATCGTGAATTGCGTCGTGGTTTTGTTTGTGAGTGTCGGAGTCCGGGAATGCGGCCGTCGAAGATTCTGGACCTCGCGCTCGCACTCCACTCCCTCCCAGGGAAAATCCTGCCGGTCATTTGTTTCGGCGCAAACGGAAAACTCTTCGTGCCTCGTTGGGTTTGCGCGGGAGGCTGGCAGGGAGATTCTCTTCCGCAAAATAAAACTTTCTGGAGACCTTACCGTCATTGGGTAGGTTTCCCGGATGTCCGCTTTTCAAGTCCTTTCCCCCGCCCAGCAAGTCGCCGCGCACTTGAGCAACGAACTCGCCAGCGGGATGTGGCAGGACCTGATGCCAGGCGCCCCCCTGCTTGCGGAGCAACTCGGGGTTGACCCGAAGACAATCGACGCCGCGCTGAAGCTGCTCGAAGCACGCGGGCTGCTGGTGCCGCAAGGTGCCGGCCGGCGGCGGCGGATCGCAATGCCTGAAATCGTCCGCGCGCGCCGCCCCCTGCGGGTGGAGATCCTTTTAAGCGACGCCGCCGCCCGGTACGCGGATTACATGGTGAGGCTCCAGCAAACCCTGGTGAAGGCGGGGCACGACGCCTACTTTTGCCGGAGTCACCTGGTCACCCCCGGAATGAACCTGACGCGGGTGCAAAAGGTCGTGAACCAGAGTCCGGCGGACGCCTGGGTGGTGGTCAGCGGCTCGCGCGAGGTGCTCGAGTGGTTCAGCGGACGGCCGGTTCCCACCTTCGCGTTGTTCGGACGTACCGCCGGCCTGGCACTTGCAGCCGCGAAGCCCGACAAGGCCCCCGCCTACGCCGCGGCGGTTCGACACCTCGTCAGCCTCGGCCACCGCCGGATCGCCCTGCTGGCCCGCAGGATGCGGCGCTTGCCGGTCTGCGGCCGTGCCGAGAAAGCGTTTCTCTCGGAACTCGAACGCCTCGGGGTGAGGACGAGCTCATTCAACCTGCCGGATTGGGAGGACAACAAGAACGGCTTCCACAAGCTTCTCACCACCTTGTTCCAGGTCACCCCGCCGACCGCGCTGATCATCCAGGAAGCTTTCCTCTTCCATGCGACACAACAATTTCTCTCCCGTCAGGGACTGCGGGTCCCCCACGATGTCTCGCTCGTCTGCTCCGACAACGAACCGGGCTTCGCCTGGTTCGATCCGCCGGTCTCGCACATCCACTGGGACAGCCAGCCCTTGATCCGCCGGATCAAGGGCTGGGCGTCCGACGTGAAAAACGGCCGGGTGGACCTGCGCGAGACGCTGACCAAGGCGGAGTTCGTCGAGGGCGGAACCATCGGGCCGGTGAATGCGGGTTGAACTCGGCGGCCTCGCGGTGAACGTGGTGGAGTGCTGAGCCGCTCAGTGGTCGAGGTCATACTTGAACCAGGAAATCCCGAAGGTCTGCGGTGTCGGCTTCTTGGGAAGGTTGTAGAAGCGGACCTCCCTTTCCCGCTGCTCGTTCCAAAAGTTCGGGACGTCCGTCATCAGCAGCGGCTTCCCCCGCCGGTTGTGGTCGATTTCGACGACCACCTTCTGGCCCGGAAGCAACCACACCGCAGCCAGCTTCTGGCCCTTGTGGGTGATCCTCACGAAGCGCAGGTCGGAGGTGTCGTTGACGATCGTGGTCTGGCCGGCCGTGGCGAAGCCGGCGATCCAGGCGGAGAACAGGAGTGTGGCGATGGTTTTCATGGCAAGCGGGGGATCATGCCCCATCCGTGATGCGGAATCCCGCCGCGAGAAGGATCATCTTTTTTCAACGTCAGGCCCGCCCCGCCCGCAGGGTCCCCGCTTGGAGACAAAGGCCGGATTTCCACCCGCGCCGGCCTTGCGCATCCGCAGAGGGCCGTCACCTTTCAGGCCATGCCCGAAAACTCCTCCGCCCTGTCCCGTGAAGAAGGCCTGTTCGCCCTCTGCCTGCTTGCCGCCTTTGCCGACGGCGGCGCTTCCGACGACGAGCGCGCCGAGTTGAAACGGATCGGCGAAAGCCTGCTGCCGCCGGAACTGCATCCCGCCGCGCTCTATCAGAAAGTCCTGCTCCGCCAGATCGACGTCGCCGCCGCGGCCGCCGCGCTGGACAGCCCGGAGTGGAAGCAGCTCGCCTATGAAATGGCGGTCTGCGTGTGCGAGGCGGACCACGAGACCGACGATGCGGAGAAGAACTTCCTGCGCGACCTCGCCGCCGCCCTGGGTCTCGCCGCTCCCGCCGCCGCGGCGATGGTGACGGAGGCCGATGCGGTGGCGGCCGCCGAGCCGGGTGCGATCGAGCCTTTCCTCCTGCCCAGCATTCCTCCCCCGCTGCCGCCCGCCACCGCGGCTCCGGGCGCCGCCGTGAAGGCGGAAGTCGATTCCCTGGTGCTCCGCTACTCCATCCTCAACGGCGCGCTCGAACTCCTGCCCGAGACCCTCGCCACCATGGCGATCCTGCCCTTGCAGATGAAGCTGGTCCACAGCGTCGGAAAGGTCCACGGCGTGTCGCTCGACCGCAAACACATCGGCGAATTCCTGGCCGCCGCGGGCATCGGCGCGACCTCGCAGGTGGTCGAAGGCTTCGCCCGCAAGATGGTCGGCGGCTTCGCGGGCAAGCTCGGCAAGAAGTTCCTCGGCAAGTCCGCCGGCGGCCTCGCCAAGGGCGGCGCCGACCAGCTCACCAGCTCGGCCTTCTCCTTCGCCAGCACCTACGCCATCGGCCAGCTCGCCCACCTCTATTACGCCAACGGCCGCAGTTGGAGCGGCACCGACGCGAAGGGCAGCTTCGCCAAGCTGAAGGACAACGCCCAGCAGCTCCACGCCCGCTACCTCCCGCAGATCCAGGAGCAAGCCGGCACCCTGGACGTGAAACGCGTGCTCGAGATGGTGCGGGGCCGGTGAGGCTTCACGCCTTCGCCCCGATCATCTTCCGCCGCGTCTATTCCGGAGGATGCCGTCGGACACGGTTCCGCTCGTGGACCCGCAGACTGATCGCATACACAACTGAGAGGACCAGGGCAGCGGGCAGGGTGTAGAGGAAATACCAGCCCGCTACGCCCATCCGGTAGAGCGTTCGGGCACGCTCCGAGTCATCCGGAGGCGCGCCTTCGTTGAGATCGTAACCGTAGGCACGTGCGATCCATCCCGCGGATATCGCAATGACGATCGGCGCGATCCCGATCAGCCCGAAGAGAATGAATGGAAGCTCCTTCGCCCTCACGGATTGATCCTGGGAGTTTCCACCACCGGATTCAATCCCGACGGAACGCGGCGTGACGCACTTGGCGGTTACCCTTGCGGCGATTCGCTCACGCCTTCGCCCCGATCATCTTCCGCCGGTAGGCCTCGTCGAGGCGGCGGTCGATCTTCTCCGCGTCCTCGTCGCTGAGATAGTTCGGACCGCCGGCGGCGAAGGCCCCGAGCAGCACGCGCGCCCACTTGTCGAGCATCAGCATGATGTTGAGCACCTCCTTGGAGCTCTCGCCCAGCGCGACCGGACCGTGGTTCTGCATCAGGATGACCTTCGGCGGCTTGCCGTGTTCGGCGCGGAACTTCGCCAGGCCGTCGCGCACGGCAAGAGCGAGGTCGAGGCCGGGATTCAAGTACGGGATCGCTAGTAGCTGACGGCCGCAGACGACGATCGCGTCCGGGCAGACGTGCTGCAGGAAAGGCTCCGCACCGCGGACGCTGGCGAGGATCGACAGGACGGAAGTGGTGTGGGTGTGGCCGGTCCATGTCACGCCGGGTTCGCGCAGGCAGATCGAATGGAGGAAAGTCTCGACCGAGGGCTTCTTGTGTGCGGGATCGGCCAGGCAGGCGACCAGGCCGTCCTCGATTTCCTGCTCGGTGGGGTTGGCCCGGTCGAGCAGCGCATCCACTTTCGCATGGGAGACCCGCGACAGGCCGTCGGGCGTCAGCGTGCCGAGCGAGGTGCCGGAGGCCTTCACCAGAAAGGTCCCGTCGCCAAGGTCGCAGGAGGTGTTTCCTTCGCCCAGGATGGCAAGGTGGCGGTCTTCGCGACCGAGTTCGCGGGACAGTTGGACGAGTTCTTCGGCGGGAGTCATCGGTTCAGCGGGTTTTCTTCGCATGCATCGCCTCGTGGAAGCGCGAGGGCGGGACGCGGTGGACGGATTTGAAGACGCGGGAGAAATGGAAGGGATCCGGGAAGCCGCAGGCGCGGGCCGCGTCCTTCACCGAGACCGTGCCTTCCAGCAGCAGCGAAGCGGCGTGCTGCATCTTCAGGCGGGTCAGGAACTGGTAAGGGCTCTCGTCGTGGAAGCGGGCGAACAAGCGGCACAGGTAGGGGGCGTCGAGCTCGCAGGCGGCGGCCACGGCCTCGAGCGTGCCGAGCTTGAGGTAGTCCTGCTCGATGCAGTGCTTGACCCGGCTGAAGGTGGCGAAGGCGCGGGTCTCGGTGCTGCCGGCATCGACCGCGTCCTCCCGGCACATCAGCAGGATCTGCTGGACGATCGCGGTGCCCAGCGGCCGCGAATACTTCGAGTTCCGCGAGCCGCGTTCGATCAGCGTGTCGAAGGCCCGGCGGATCGGCTCGCCCTTGAGGCAGTGCGACACCATGCCCGGAAGGATGTCGTGTTGCCGGAGAAACCCTTCGGCCTCGGGGCCCGCGAAGCCGGCGAAATACTTGACCAGCGGCTTCTCGGGGTCGGTCGCGATGTGGTGTTCGACGCCCGGTCCGTAGACGAAGAAAACGCCCGACTTGAGGGTGGCCTCCACCCCGTTGAGCGTGACCTTGCCGCGGCCACCGTGGACGAACTCGATGACGAACCAGGGAAAGTCCGGCCGGTCGATCCGGTAGTCCGTCCGGCAGCGCTCGAAGCCGCCGCATTTGATTTCGAAGCCCGACGGATCCGGTTCGTCGAAGAAAAAGACCCGTGACGACTCCACCTGGCGGGACAGGAAAGAGGAGGGGTTGGGCAGGTTGTCGGAGTTCGGCGGCACGGTGGGATTCTTTTTCCAAAGCTCCCGCCAATGGAAGCAAAATCCTCCATGCTTTTGAACAAGCGGCGACTTCATGCCCCGCGATCTCCGAACGGACCGAAGAACTGAAACCCATAAAATAAATAACTCTCAGCGCTTTCTCCGCGACCTCCGCGCCTCGTTCCCTTCACGCCACATGTGCAACAACTTTATCCATTTCCAGAGTGACAAATCGCATGCCGCGTCGCAGCTTCCCTCTCATGAAACCCTCGTCCTTTCCCAAGGTCGGCATCCGCCCGACCATCGACGGCCGCCTCGGCGGCGTGCGCGAATCGCTCGAAGAGCGCACCCTGCAGCAGGCCCGCGCCGTGGCCGAGCTGATCGCGAAAGAGCTGCGCTACCCCGACGGCACGCCGGTCCAGTGCGTGATCGCCGACACCTGCATCGGCGGCGTGAAGGAAGCCGCCGACTGCGCGGAGAAGTTCAAGCGTGAGAACGCCGGCGTCTCGCTGACCGTCACGCCGTGCTGGTGCTATGGCTCGGAGACGATGGACATGGACCCGCACCTGCCGAAAGCGGTCTGGGGCTTCAACGGCACCGAGCGCCCGGGCGCGGTTTATCTCGCCGCCGTCCTCGCCGGCCACACCCAGAAGGGCCTGCCGGCCTTCGGCATCTACGGCAAGGACGTCCAGGCCGCGACCGACACGGCGATCCCGGCCGACGTCCGCGGCAAGCTGCTCGACTTCGTCCGCTGCGGCCTGGCGGTAGCCCTGATGCGCGGGAAGTCCTACCTTTCGATGGGCGGCACCTCGATGGGCATCGCCGGCTCGGTGGTCGACCCCGCGATGTGGGAAAAGTGGCTCGGCATGCGGGTCGAGGCGATCGACATGACCGAGTTCGCCGGCCGCATGAAGAAGGGCTGGTACGATCCCGAGGAATACGAGCGTGCGCTTGCCTGGGTGAAGGCCAACTGCCCCGAGGGCAAGGACTACAACTCGCCGGAAACCACCCGCAGCCGCGAGCAGATCGACCGCGAGTGGGAAGACAGCGTCAAGATGGCGCTGATCGCCCGCGACCTGATGACCGGCAACCCGCGGCTCGCCGAGATGGGCCTGGGCGAACAGGCGCAGGGCCACAACGCCATCGCCGCCGGCTTCCAGGGCCAGCGCCAGTGGACCGACCACTTCCCGAACGGCGACTTCCTCGAGGCCATCCTCAACTCGTCCTTCGACTGGAACGGCAAGCGCGCGCCCTACATCGTCGCCACCGAAAACGACGCCCTCAACGGCGCCGGCATGCTCTTCGGCCACCTGCTCACCCACACCGCGCAGATCTTCGCCGACCTCCGCACCTACTGGAGCATCGACGCGATCCAGAACGCCAGCGGCAAGTCCTTCTCCCACCCGCTGGTCCAGGACGGCATCCTCCACCTGATCAATTCCGGCCCGGCCGCGCTCGACGGCACCGGCGAGCAGGAAATCGACGGCGTGCCCGCGATGAAGCCCTTCTGGGAAATCTCCGACGCCGAGGTCGAGAAGTGCCTCAAGGCGACCACCTGGCACCCCTCGATCACCGAGTACTTCCCCGGCGGCGGCCTCAGCACCCGCTTCCGCACCCGCGGCGGTATGCCGGCCACCATGATCCGGCTCAACCTCGTCGACGGCCTCGGGCCCGCGCTGCAGATCGCGGAAGGTCACACCATCGACCTGCCGGACGAGGTCCACGACGCGCTCGACCAGCGCACCAACCCGACCTGGCCGACCACCTGGTTCGCGCCGATCCTCACCGGCCAGGGCGCCTTCCGCAGCGCCTACGAAGTGATGAACCACTGGGGCGCCAACCATTGCGTGATGAGCCACGGCCACATCGGCCACCTCTACATCACCCTCGCCGCAATGCTGCGGATCCCGGTTTACATGCACAACGTGGCCGAGGACCGCGTCTTCCGCCCCAGCGCCTGGCGCGCCTTCGGGACGGCGGATCTGGAAGGCGCCGACTTCCGCGCCTGCGCCAACTACGGCCCGCTCTACGGCAAGGCATGATCACCATTTTCCGCCGGTCCGCACCCGGATGCGTGACTTTCCGCGGCCGATCCTTCAGGAATCTTCCCACCGACAACCCAGAATGAAATCCACTCCCATCCTCGCCCTCGCCGCCGCCGCGCTGCTAGCCGGCTGCAACAAGTCCGCCGAAACCCCCGGCCAGGTCCGCGTCGCGGTGATCCCGAAAGGCACCACGCACATCTATTGGAAGTCGGTGGAAGCCGGCGCGATGAAAGCCGGTGCCGAACTCGGCGTGAAGGTCACCTTCATCGGGCCGCAGCGAGAAGACGACCGCTCGCAGCAGATCGACCTCGTGAAAAACCAGTCGCTCCAGAACGACGCGCTGGTCCTCGCCCCGCTCGATGCCGTCGCCCTGCGCGATGTCGCGAAGGAAGTCGCCGACAAGGGCAAGCCGGTCGTCATCGTCGACTCCAGCCTCGCCGACAGCGCCAGCTTCATCACCAGCTACGTGGCCACCGACAACGCCGAGTGCGGCCGCATCGGTGCCCGCGCGATCGCCGCGACCATCGGCGAGAAGGGCAAGATCGCGATGCTCCGCTACATGCAAGGCAGCGCCTCGACCGAGCAGCGCGAGCAGGGTTTCCTCGATGAAATCGCGAAGTATCCCGGGATCGAGGTCGTCAGCTCCGAGCAGTTCGCCGGACCCACCGCCAGCGATGCCCAGAACACCGCCACCAACCTGGTCACCCGCCTGACCGAGGGCGGCGCGCTGACGGTCAACGCCATCTTCTGCTCCAACCAGACCAGCACCTACGGCATGCTCCAGGCCCTGCGCGGCAAGAACCTGGCCGGCACCGTGAAGTTCATCGGCGTCGACTGCGATGCCACTTTCATCGATGCCCTGAAGAAAGGCGAGATGCAGGGCACCGTCCTCCAGGATCCCCTCAACATGGGCTACCTCGGCGTGAAGACCGCCGTCGCCAAGCTCAAGGGCGAAAAGGTCGAGCCGGTGATCGACACCGGCGCCACGCTGGTCACTCCCGAGAACCTCGCCGATCCGAAGATCGACGCGCTGGTGAAGACGCAGCTTCAGTAAGAAGTTGAGAGTCGGGAGATGATAGTTGAGAGCAAGAGGTGACAAATCCGGCTCTCAACCATCAACCATCAACTCTCAACCATCGACTTTCCACTCATGCCTTCGGCACCTCCACGCCTCGTCATGCGGGGCATCCGCAAGACCTTCGGGCCGACCGTCGCGCTCGGGCGGGTGGACCTTGAGGTGCTGCCGGGGGAGGTCCACGCGCTGGTCGGCGAGAACGGCGCGGGCAAAAGCACGCTGATGAAGGTGCTCTCCGGGGCCCACGCGCCGGACAGCGGGGAGATGGAGTTCGACGGGAAGCCTTATCTTCCCCGCAATCCGCTCGATGCCCGCGCGCGCGGTGTCGGGATGATCTATCAGGAGCTGTCGATCGCCCCGCACCTGACGGTCGAGGAAAACATCGTGCTCGGCATGGAGCCGATGAAGGGCCCGCTGGTCGACCGCAAATTGATGCGTGCCCGCGCCCTCGAGGCGCTCGCCCATTTCGACCACCCGGACATCCGGCCCGAGGTGTTGGCCGGCACGCTGTCGGTGTCCGCCCAGCAGCTCGTCGAGATCGGCCGCTCGCTGGCGATGGGTTGCAAGCTGCTGGTTTTCGACGAGCCGACTTCCTCGCTTTCGCAGAAAGACATCGAGCGGCTGTTTTTGCTGATCGACCGCCTCAAGTCGCAGGGCATCTCGATCATCTACATCTCGCACTTCCTCGAGGAAGTGAACCGCCTCGCCTCCCGCCTCACCGTGCTGCGCGACGGTTCGGTGGTCGGCACCCGCGAGGTCGCGACCACGGCGCCGGAGGAGATCGTCTCGATGATGGTCGGCCGCGATGTCGACGACCTCTACCCGCGCACCGAACGCCATCCCGGTGAAGCCTTGCTAGAGATCAAGCACCTCGCCGGAAGCGCCAAGCCCGCCGATGCCAGCCTGACCCTGCGCCGCGGCGAGGTGGTCGGCATTGCGGGCGTCGTCGGCTCCGGCCGCACCGAGTTCCTGCGCGCGCTGTTCGGGCTCGATCCGGTGAAGTCCGGCGAGATCCGCATCGGCGGCAACGAAGGAACCGCCAACCCCCGCCAACGCTGGCGGCAAAGCGTCGGCCTGCTCAGCGAGAATCGCAAGGAAGAGGGTCTCGCGCTGAACCTTTCCATCGCCGACAACATCACGCTGCCCTGCCTCGACCGCTTCGGCCGCGGCGGCGCGGTCTCGCCGGCCAGGCAGATGAGCCGCTCCGCCGTGTGGATCGAAAAGCTCGGCATCAAGTGCCAGGGACCCGCCCAGCCGATTGGCGCGCTGTCCGGCGGCAACCAGCAGAAGGCCGCCTTCGCCCGCTTGCTCGAATTCGACGTCGACATCCTTTTGTTGGATGAGCCGACCCGCGGCATCGACATCGCCGCCAAGGCCCGCATTTACGAGGCGATCAACGAGGCCGTCACCGATCCGGCCCGCCCGCGCGCCGTCATCATCATCTCCAGCTACCTGCCCGAGCTCTTCGGCGTCTGCGACCGCATCGCCGTCATGAGCCAGGGCAAGCTCACCCGCGCCGTCCCCGTCGCCGACCTCACCCCGCACGACGTCATGCTCGTCGCCACCGGAAAGTCCGCCGACCTGCGGCAATCCAGCGGCAGTCCGGGTGCCTGAAATCCACGATCTTCCATCTTCCATCTTCCATCTTCCATCTTCCCCGATGCGCCTCAAATCCCTCCTCGCCCTGCTCGGCCCCTTCATCGCGCTGCTGGTCGTCTACGGCCTGTTCGGAGTGCGCAACCCGGCGATGTTCACCGAGGACGTGCTGCTCAACATCCTGACCCAGACCGTCATCGTCGGCACCGCGGCGATCGGCATGACGCTGATCATCATCTCCGGCGGGATCGATCTCTCCGTCGGCTCGATGATCGCGCTCTGCGGCGTGATCGCAGCGACGCTGGTGACGAAGGGAATCGATCCTCCGATGGTCTTCCTCGCCACCATCGGCTTCGGCGGCTTGTGCGGCTTGCTCAACGGCGGACTCTCCACCGGTCTCAAGCTGATGCCCTTCATCGTCACCCTCGGCACCATGCAGGTCTTCCGCGGCGCGGGGAAAGTCGCCACCAACGGCACGCCGGTGAACCTTCCCTTCGACGTCACCGCCTACAAGCCCTGGATGGGCGGCGCGGGTATTCCCTGGGGCGTGTGGCTGATGGTCGCGCTGGCCGTCCTCTTCACCCTCGTCCTCCGCTACACCCGCTTCGGCCGCCACGTCTTCGCGGTCGGATCGAACGAACAGACCGCGACCCTTTGCGGGGTGAACGTCACCCGCACCAAGCTCTTCGTTTACGTCATCGGCGGCGCGCTCGCCGGTCTCGCGGCGGTGATGAACATGGCCAAGTCTTCGCAAGGCGACCCGACCACCGCGACCGGTTGGGAGCTCGACATCATCGCCGCCGTGGTCATCGGCGGCGCCAGCCTCTCCGGCGGCGTCGGCACGGTGCTGGGCACCATCATCGGCGCGCTGCTGATGACCACCATCCGCACCGGCTGCGTCCTCAACGGCATCCCGACCCCCTGGACCGAGATCATCACCGGCGCGATCATCGTCGTCGCCGTGATCATCGACCGCCTGCGGAACCGGAAGGCGTGAGGGAGCGCGGGCACCGCCCCGCAGGCGCTTCTCGGTTCCCCCGGGGCGTCGTCGGTTGGAATGACGGTTTGCCTGGCGCATGGTTAGCACCCGATCCGGCAAGCCACCGGTCCTATAACAGACGCTGCCGGCTCAGCGCACCTTGATGACCATGCCCCTGACGTGGCACTCGGGTTGCTTCTTCAGTTTTTGCGCCGTCGAGCTGAATCCCTTCTCCGTCCTTTCGTCATGCCACTCGGTCGCTTTGACCGTCCCATCCGCGATCATCGTATCGGCGTCGAGCTTGACCTGCCCCTCGCCGTTCCACCGGATCACCTTTCCCGGCCGGCGGTCGATCGGGATTTCGAAATCACACAAGATCACCTTGTTCCCTGCCATGGGGCCGCTACCTGGCCCGGTGGTGAACATGACGACGGAATCACTGTAGGTCTGCTGCGCCTCGCTGTAGCGATTCAGATCCGCCGACACCTTGCCGGTTTTGCCACCTTCCCGCGGGGTTTGGATCCGGATGATCGCGGACCCGGGCCCCTTCGAGTCCACGACCATGCGCCATGGCTCCTTCGCATCGAATGCTGCCGGCCGGGCGGTCGAGAGGGTCGCCGCAAGCCACTCCCGCGAGGCGGCATCGGCCGCGACAGGGCGGCCTTCCACCCGTTCGAACACCATGATCATGCCGCGAACCCCGCGCACGGCGGCGGAGAGCGACCACCTGCCATCCGCCGGGTGGATCAGTTCGAACCGATAAAAGGGAGCCATCTCAAGGGTCGCCTGCATTTGCACCGTCAACACGCGCTCGTCGTGCTGCAACCTCCACGTCAGATCCGGGCCAACGGAAAAGCCCCGGCGCCGCCCGGGAAGCCGGTCATGAAGCTTCACGTCGCGGGCACTGGCATTCAACATCCCGCGCTGGGACGCCACTTTCAGGTTCGCCAGATGGTGGACGCCCCGGTCCGGGCCGAGGGCCGACAGCTTGCCCACGACTTCGTCGAAGGCATCCCGGTCCGCCGCGAAGGCCGGCTTCAACGTCGCTTCGATCAAGCGGCCCTCGATCTCCATGACCTTCATTTCAAGCGTCTCTCCCCTCACCGGGCCGACGCACAGTCCGATGGCCATCAGGAGCCGGAACCAGCCGAACGGGACCAGCCGCCCGCAGGAGTTTCCCGAAGCACCAGCTCCGCGTGGACGACGAGCCACATGAGTTCCTCCGGAACCCCTCTGCGCTCCCGAAATCATCTCCGCCGCACCATCCCTTGCTCGATCAAAAAGCCGCTTGCGGAATTGCGACGAACCGCCGGTCTCGAGTGACGCCATCATCGGTTCATAGCCTGTTTCACCCATCCGCCGTGGCAAGCATCAAGATGGCTTTCAGATGGGGATCGGCCTCCATGGGTAATGAGGCCGACTAAATGCCCGACGCGTTATTCGACTCGTTGTTTTGGGTTGCGGAAGGGCAGGCTTGTCTTCGGAGGGCGGCCCGCGACACTCCGCGGCGGGATCCGGTCCACCGCCTGCCATGCCCATCGACCTGCGAAGCGACACCCTCACCCGTCCGACCCCCGCGATGCGCGAGGCGATGGCCGCGGCCGAGGTCGGCGACGACATGTTCGGGGAGGATCCCACCGTCGCGAGGCTCGAAGCCCGCGTGGCGGAGCTGCTGGGCAAGGAAGCGGCGATGTTCGCGCCCTCCGGCACGATGGCGAACCAGCTCGCGCTGCGGGCGCACACCGAGCCGGGCGACGAGGTGATCCTCGATGGCAACGCGCACATCCACTACTACGAAGGCGGCGCGCCCGCCGCGCTGTCCGGCCTGACCTGCCGCTGCCTGCCGGGGGTGCGCGGCATCTTCACCGCGGCGGATGTGGAAGCGGTGCTGCGGCCCGCGGACCAGCATTTCCCGCCGACCAGGCTCGTCTGCCTGGAGAACACCCACAACCGCGGCGGCGGCAGGATCTGGCCGCAGGAGCGGGTGCGGGAGATCGGAGCGCTGACCCGGGAGCGCGGCCTGCGGCTGCACCTCGACGGCGCGCGGCTGTGGAACGCGGCGGTGGCGAGCGGGATTCCCGAACGACAGCTGGCGGCGGAGTTCGATTCGGTGGCGGTGTGCTTTTCGAAAGGCCTCGGCGCCCCCGTCGGCTCGGCATTGTGCGGATCGGGCGAGTTCATCCGGCGCGCGCGGCGCTTCCGCAAGATGTTCGGCGGCGGCATGCGGCAGGCCGGCATCCTGGCTGCCGGCGCGCTGCACGCGCTGGAACATCATCGCGAGCGGTTGGCCGAGGACCACGCCAACGCGCGCCTGCTGGCCGACGGCCTGGCCACCTTGCCGGGCATGGAACTGGATCCGGCGGCGGTGGAAACCAACATCGTGATCGCCCGGGTGACGGCGGTTCCGGCGGACCGGCTCGTGCGCGAGCTTGACGCCGCCGGGGTCCGCATTTTTTCCATCGGCCCGGACACGATCCGCGCGGTGACCAGCCTCGAGGTGAGCTCCGCGGACATCGGGCGGGCCCTCGGCATTTTCGAAGCCACCCTTTCCTCTCTCTCATCCTGAACCCAAGCCCCGACTCCAACAACCCATGATCCGCTCCCTCTTCATCGCGACGCTTCTCGGCATCCTTCCGCTCCATGCAGCCACCCTTCCCGAGCTTTCGGAGAAAGACTGGATGGGAAGCTGGATCGGCCACGGGGAAAACGAGTTCGACTACTCCGTCACCGCCAAGGACGGCAACGCGCTGCTGCTCCCGAAGATCCGCAAGAAGGAAGGGTGGGCCCATGTCGGCGTGCACGACAAGTTCCAGATCTATTTCATCCTCGAGGAACAGAAGGGCGGCACCTGGACGAGGATCGGGATCAAGGAGGACGGCTTCGAAACGACCCAGCCCGCCAGCTCGAAAGTCGAGGCCTGCGAACTGGTCGCCACCTACGACAACGGCTCGAAGGCGAAGATCCGGCACCGCTTCGATCGCAAGGACATCATTCTTTCGACCGCGCTGGAGCACAAGGCCACGGAGAACCCGACCCGGGTGGGTATCCTGATCATGATGCCCGCCATCTACAACGTGGACCAGTTCAAGAAGATGCCCACCGAGGACGAGATCGAGAAGATGATGAAGGGCGACGGGGTCAAGGCGGTGCGGGTCGACGGGAAGTCCTTCCGCTTCAAGCTGCACGAGGAGGTGATCCTCAGCGACGAGGAACTGCTGGGCAAGGGAGCCACCGCGTTTTCCATCGAGACCAAGCGCTACGGCGGCAAGCCGATCGAATTCGCCGCGGCATCGAAGGACGGGGGCAAGCTGCTCTTCAAGCAGAGCAAGCGCCTTTACCAGATGTTCAGCGCCACCTGGTATCCGGCGGAGGGGAAGCCGGGCGGGAAAGGCACGGAGCTGGTGATCGGATTCTGAGAGCGCACCGGATTGACAGCGATCTACGGCGAGCCTCGTAGTCCGGCGGTCCCATCCACCGAACGATGACCTTTCGCACCTCCCGGCGGCTGCCGCCGCTCCGCTTCCTTTTCATCTGCCTCCTTTCCTGCATCCCGCCGCAAGCCGCCGCGGGGGCGGAGCTGGCCGCGCTGGAAGGCGTCCGGGCCGATCCCGCGAAGCCGGAGTTGGTCTTCCCGGCCGCGGCGGCGCGGGTGCTGGCGGAGCCGCTGCGGATCCCGCGCGAGGTGTCCTCGGTCTGCTCCTTTGTCGTCGAGGACGGCCCCGCCGCGGTGGATGTGGATTTCAGCGCGGGAGTCCAGGAAACCGGCGGTCCCTGCGGTTTCGCCAAGAGCGGCGCGGGCACCCTGCGGGTGGCCGGCGAACTGAGGATGTCCGGCTTCATCACCGTTTACGACGGCACGCTCGATCTCTCCGCGGCGCGGGTGCCGGGCGGCTTGCGGATCCATCTCATGGGCGATGCCCGGCTGGTGCCGCCGGCCGCGCCAGCGGGGGCGATCGAGCTTTACGTCAACGGCGGGAAACTCGCACCCGGCGACTGGGGTCCGGACCGCTCCCCCGCCCTCGCGGGACCGGTGAAGGTGGCGGACACCGGTCCTTCGCGGCGCGAGCGGTGGATGGACCTGAAATACGGCATCTTCAGCCACTACGTGTGGAACGGTTACGGCATGACCGCGCTGACGCCCAATGCGGACGGCTCGGCCGCGAAGACGATCGACGAGTTGGCGGACTGCTTTGACGTCGCGAACTACGTCGACCAACTGGTCGCGGCCCAGGCGCAGTATGTCGTCTTCACCGCCTGGCATTCCGGGACCTGCCCGCTGTTCCCGAGCGCGGCGATGGAGAAGTGGGCGCCCGGCCGCCCGGACACGCCGAAGCGCGACCTGTTAGGCGAGCTGCTCGACGAGTGCCGGAAGCGCGGCGTGCGGCCCTTCTTCTACTGCCATCCCTTCCAGCCGGTGGCGGAGCCGCACAACGACTGGATCAACGACCTCTTCGCCGAACTGGTGGACCGCTACGGCGAGCGGCTCGACGGGCTGTGGATCGACGAGAACTTCCAGGACTGCACCCAGGACAAGGTGGTCGATTACCGCCGGCTGATGCGGACCATCAAGGAGCGCAACCCCGACCTGGTGCTCACCCACAACAACGGCGGCTTCCAGACCTACGGCGTGGACGCGGGCGTCCAGGAGGTGCAGTGGGAATTCCATGAAGGGCGGATGGCCTCGGTCTATCAGATCTTCCACCAGACGGCGAAGTCGCCAGAGGACATGCTGGTCACCACCGTGATCCAGGCCGCGGCGAACACGATGGGCGGCGGCATCCAGTGGAGCATCGACGCCCACGGACCCGGCGGCGGCAAGCGCGGAGGCTTGGATGAAAAGGCGCGGCCGATCCTCGATCCCTTCGTGAAGCTCCTGACACCCATCGCCGAATCGGTGATGAACACGCGGCCCAGCACCTCCTACCCGCCGCCGTTCCAAGGCGCGGTGGTGCGGCTGGCGGGCCTCGGCTGGGGCGTGGCCACCCGGTCGGCCGACGACCGCCGCGAGTTCCTGCACGTGCTCAAGCCGCCCACGGGCAGGACCCTGACGCTGCCGCCGCCGGCCGACGGCAAGGTCTTCGCCAAGGCGCGGCTGCTCGATGGCGGGCAAGCGGTCGCGCTGCAGCAGAGCAACCGCGGCCTGGTGCTGACGCTGCCGGACGGGGTCGAATGGAAAAAGCCGGACACCGTGATCGTGCTCGACGTCGTCGCCCCGGGCGGGGTCGGCCTCGTCAACAACACCAGCCGCGCGGTCCAATACCGCGGGGCGTCGTGGAACTACCGGCGCGACCTCGCGTCCGGCTCTTTCCGGGCCGATGCGCAAAGCGCCGGCGCCGACGGGAATTCGTTCGTGTTCACCTTCGAAGGAACCGAGGTCGAATGGCTGGGCTCGCGCGGGCCCGGCCACGGGAAGGTCGAGCTGGCGATCGACGGCGTGCCTCAGGGCGAGGTCGATCTTTCCCAGGGAAGCGGCCGCTTCGTTTCCCTCTTCTCGAAGAAAGGGCTGCCGCGCGGCAGGCACACGCTGAGCGGCACCAAGCGCGGCGGGGACTTGATGAGCGTGGACGCTTTCCGGGTGAGCGACCTGATCAACGATTCCGACCCCGAGATCGTGTTCGACACCACGACGCGCCACGGACCGACCGCCGCCGCGCTCGAAGGGCCCTGGGAACCGCGGGGGTCGAGCTGGATCAACGGCCAGCGTTTCACCTTCACCTTCCACGGCACGGCGGTGGAGGTGCAGGGAGGATCGGCCCACGGCAGCGGCGACCTCGTGCTCACGCTGAACGGCCAGCCGCACTCGACCGTCCACTGCCACGGCGGCCAGACGACCCGCACGCTCGCCAGCATCCAGGGACTGCCCAACCGGCAGCACACCGTGACCGGCCACTACACCAACCCGCATCCGGCCGGCTTCATCTCCGCGCTCGACGGCTTCGTCGTCACCCGCCCGGACTACTGGAGCCGCGAGGGCGGCCGCGGTCTCGGGGAACTCGGGGACGACGTCCATCACAGCACGCTGAAGAACGCCGTGGGGCATCTCGGCTTCCAGGGCTCCGGCGTCGAAGTGATCGTCACCCGCGATGCCGAGTCGCGCACGGCGCACTACACGCTCGATGGCGGCGGCTCCTCGCTGTGGGTCGGCTTGAACCACTACTCGCCGGTGACGATTCCGGGCGAGGCGGTGTTCCGCTATCCGAACCTGGTGCCGGGCCGCTACAAGGTCGCCGTGAACCACGCGGCCAACCCGGGCGGCGTGAACTTCTCCAGCGTGCGCCTGGCCGTCGATGCGATCCGCGTCCACAAGGGCGAGTCGTCCTCGGCCAGCCCCTTGTTCTGGGGCGCGGACGGCCGCGGGGAATCCGGCACCTGGGATGCCGGAGCGAGCGCCAACTGGCACGACGGCGCCGCGTCCGTGAGCTGGCAGGACTTCGGGGCGGAGGACCACCTCGCGGTCTTCGCCGGGAAAGGCGGCACCATCGAGCTCGCCGCGCCGGTCCGGGCGAACCGCCTGGTCTTCCGTGCCGACGGCTACCGCATGCACGGGCAAGCGCTCGAACTGACCGGACATCAGCCGGGAATCCACGTCGCGGACCGGTCCAGGGCGATCCTCGCGCTGCCGGTTCGCCTGCCGGGCGGGGCGGAACTTCCTGCGGGCAGCTACACGGCCGCGGACCGTCCCGACCTCGTCACCGGCGGCGGCACGCTGGTGATCGAGCCGCCCCTCTGAGCCGTCACGCGACCTGAAGAGCGGGCGCTCACCGCTCCGGCGTTTGCGCCACTTCCACCCGCAGCGGTTGGTCGGCGCTGAGGTGGATCTCGCGCTGCGGGAAGGCGATCGAGATGCCGGCATCGGCCAGGCGCTTTTCGATCATGAAGCGGAGGTCGCTGCCCACCACCAGCGCGCCGGTCTTTCCGCGGAGGTCGATCCAGTAGTAGAGCGCGAAGACCAGCGAGTCGGGGCCGAAGTCCTCGAGGATCACCTGGGGTTCCGGACTCTTCGCCACGACACCGTGCTCGGCCGCGCATTCGGCGAGGATGGTGGAGACCTGGCGCAGCGGCGATCCGTAGGAAACGCCGACCCGGACGACGCGGCGGACGACCGGCGTGTCGTGGGTCCAGTTGGTCACCTTGTTTTCCAACAAAAGGGAGTTCGGCAGGATGATCTCCACGCCGTCGAAGGTGCGGATCATCGACGATCGGGTGTCGATGGAGGTGACCGTGCCGGCGACGCCGTCGACGTCGAGGATGTCGCCGACGCGGACCTTGCGCTCGAAGAGGACGAGGATGCCGCTGATGAAATTCTTGAAGAGCGTCTGGGTGCCGAAGCCGACGCCGATGGCGAGCGCGCCGCCGAGGAAGGCGAACGCGGTCAGCGGGATCTTCAGCAGGTGGAGGGTGATCAGCGCGAGCACGATGCCCATCGCGATGCGGGTCCAGCGGCGCAGGGTCTGGGCCTGGCCTTCTTCCATGCGGCCCTTGGCAACGAGCCGCCGGAACGCGCGCTTCAGCAACCACGAGCCGGCGCGGTAGGTGACATAGAAAAACAGCAGCGCGCCGAGCAGCCAGCCGAGCACGAGGCTGCGCTTGACGGTGATGACCTCGCCATCGACCTCGGTCTTGTCTTCGTAGGGATAGACTTCGAAATTCCAGACGCTCTTCGCCCAGGCTGCAATCCGCGAGCCGAAGCCGCGGAAGCGCTCGCCCCAGGTCATCGTCTTCGCCTTCTCCCGCGCGTCGCCGAGCCAGCGCGCGATGTCGAGCCGCACCGAGGAAACCTCCTGGCCGAAGCGCTCGATGGAATCGAGCTCGTCGCGCTGGGCCTCCAGCGCCCGCTCGCCGGCCGCCCGCAGCGGCGATTCGTCCGCGATGGCGGCGAGCCTGATCTCGAATTCCTGCATCTCCGACAAGGCGGCGTTCCGGCGGACGTCGACCAGCGAGTTGAAAGCCGTGGCGCGGGAAAGCTCGGCCGCGAGGCTGTCGTAGGCCTCGGCCCGTTCGGAGGCCGAGTCGGAGGTCAGCAAGGTCATGCGGGCCTTCTGGGCGCTGACGTATTCGCCGAGGAAGCGCTGCCGGCCGCCGATGATTTCGAACCGGTCGGCCAGGCTCTGGGTCTCGGTTTCGGCGAAGCGCAGGCGCGCTTCCGCATCGGCGAGCCGTGCCGCGGATTCCTCCGTGGCCGGCTCCACGGCCTTCAGCGTCTCGACTTCGGTCGCGACCTTCTGGCGTGCGGTGATGGCCTGATGCTGCGCCTTCTCGAGCTGCGCGAGTTCCTTGGCGATCTGCTTAGCGCGCTCGGTGGTCGACTTCTTGAGCTGCTCGATGTCGGCCTCCGGAAAGGCAATGACCGTCCCGAGCGCGGCGACCTTCCTTTTCAGCAGGTCCGCCTCGTGATTCGTCGCGTTGATCCGGATCCGGGTGTTCTCGCGGGAGAGCTGGTACATCGCCGCCGAGGTGCCGAGCACCTTCACGCGGAGGCGCGCCGCTTCGAGCCGCCAGGCGGCGGCGTCGAGTTCCTCCGGCGCGGCGCGGTCCACGTTGTCGGCGGCACGGCGCAAGGCTTCCTCGGCCTTCTTGATTTCTTCCTGGCGGGTGGAAATCTCCCGGTCCAGCATGGCGACGGCCGAATCGTAGGCCGAGATGCGGGTGAGGACGGCCTCCAGCTGCCGGCGCAACTCGTCGTGCAGGACGAACGAATACGGACCCGGTTCCTTGAAGCCCTCCCATTCGGCGGAGAGGTTCTTCGACTGGTCGAGGATCTGTTGGAGGCTCGCCTTGGTTTCGTTGGCGCGGAGGATGTTTTCCGAGCTGAAGATGCCGACGAGCAGGTCCGCGCGGCGTTCGGCGACTTCCTTTTCGGTGATCCCCGGAGGCGGCGACGCCTGCGAGTCGAGGGCATCCGCCTGGGCTTTCCAATCGGCGATCTGGCCCTTCAGCCGCTTGGCTGCTTGTTCGGGGGTTTCGGGGGCCGTAGCGGGCGACTCCGCCCCCTTGCCGGCGTTCGCCTTCAAGCCGGGAATCTGGCCTTCCGCCGGCCGCGGCAGGCAGGTCAGCAGCAGCGCGAGCAGCAGCGCGAGGGCGGAAGAGAGCGTTTGAGGCATCGTCACGGGCCGGATGAATGACAGGTTCGCAAGCTCCTGACCAGCACGGCAAGGCGGGTCCGGAACCGGGGTTCCATCGCACGCGGCGCGGCTATCGGCGGCCGGCGGAGTCGCGGCTATCGATGAAGAAGCCGGCGATGCCCCAGGCCAGATCGCGGCGCGGGATCACGCCGTCGCCGCCGAGGTAAAAGCGGCTGGCGACGAGGTAGTTCTCGCGCCGGATCCCGCCCTTCCCGCCGCTGAGCAGATCGGTCAGGGCGAGGCCCAGGCTGCCGGCGATCCCGTCTTCCTGCCGGACGTGCTCGCGGAAGTCCGCTTCGTCCGGATTGGTCAGGGCGAGCACCGCGACGATGCACACTCCCGCGATGGCGGCCTTTTTCATGCGGCGAGGCTAGGCCCGCGGCGGCACCGGGGGCAAGGCCGCCTTCCGGCCGGTGATCAGGGCGCGCGGTAGATGCTTTTGCCCTCCTTGAAGGTTTCGAGCACCTTGATGTCCTTGATCGCCATCGGCTCGACCTTGAGCGGGTCCTTGTCGAGGACGACGAGGTCGGCGAGCTTGCCGGCTTCGAGCGTGCCCTTGGTGGCCTCCTCGCGGTACCAGTAGGCGACGTTGGAAGTGACGGCCTTGAGCGCGTCGTAGGCGCCGATCCGCTCGTCGGGGCCGATGACATCGCCTTCGCGGGAGACGCGGTTGACGGCGGACCAGACGACGAAGAGCTGGTCGATGGGCGCGACGTTGAAGTCGGTGTGGTTGGCGAAGGTGATGCCGCGGTCGAGGGCGGACTTGAGCGGGCTGAGGAAGTGGGCCTGTTCCTTGCCGCGGTTCTTCACGTGGGTGGAGCCGAAGAAGTAGGTGTGCTCGGTGTAGAAGGAGGGGATGAGCTTCCACGCCGCGATGGTGTCGAGCTGGTCCTTGCGGACGAACTGGCAGTGGATGATGCCGCTGCGGTGGTCGCCGGCCTTGGCGTCGCCGAGGGCGAGCTCGTGGGCCTTGAGGAAGTTGTCGATGGCGGCGTCGCCGTTGCAGTGGATGATCAGCGGGAGCTTCGCATCGTAAACGGACTTTACCATCTTGTTGATCGTTTCGACGGGGAAGGTCGGCTCGCCGCGCCAGTCGGTCTCGCCCGCGGGGCCGCCGGTGAGATAGGGCGTGGTGAAGTGGGCGGTGCGGCCCTGCGGCGAGCCGTCGATGGTGACCTTGATGCCGCCGAGTTTCAGGCGGCCGTTGTATTTCATGAAGGTCTCCGCGGGGTTGGTCCGCATCACGTGCTCGAACTCGGTGATGAAGGGATAGGCGATGACGTCGATGAAGAGTTTCCCTTCCTTCGCGCCGCGCTGGAGGATCTGGAGGTCGGGAATGTGGGTCGCGCCTTCGTGGGCGGTGGTCACGCCGGCGGCGGCGAAGATCTTCTGGCCTTCGACCAGGGCGGCCATCTGCTCGTTGGGCGAGGGCTTGGGCAACTGCCCGAAGATCGGCAGGAAAGCGGTCTCCATCAGCAGGCCTTCCGGCTCGTTGCCGCCGGGCTTGCGGACGATCACGCCGCCGGGCGGGGTCGGGGTGTCGGCGCTGATGTTGTATTTCTTCATCGCCAGCGAATTGAGCACCGCGCCGTGGAGCGAGACGTGGCCGACCATGACCGGGTGATCCGGGAAGTGGGGGTCGAGGTCGGCGGCGGTGAGTTTGCCGCCTTCCGGGAAGATGCTGTCGTCGTAGCCGTAGCCCATGACGATCTCGCCCTTCGGGATGTTCTTGTCGGCGATGAGTTTCTTGACCGAGGCGATGATGCCTTCCTTGGTCGAGCCCGGGCCGAAGGGAGCGGCGTAGCAGTTCGCCTGGCCGGCGAGGCTGAGGGCGTTGATGAAGTGGCCGTGGCCGTCGATGAAGGACGGCATCAGGTGCTTGCCGGCGAGGTCGCTGACGGTGGTCGAGCCGCCCTTGAGCTTGAGCGCCTCGTCCTTGGATCCGGCGAAGACGATCTTGCCGTCCTTGACGGCGAGGGCCTCGACGTAAGCGGGCTCCTTGCCGGCCATGGTGAGGATGGAGCCGCCGTGGAAGATCGTGTCGGCCGCGGCGGCCTGCTCCTTTGCTCCGGGCTTGCAGCTGGCGATGACGAGGAAGAGGCCGCAGACGCCTGCGAGGCCGAGGGGTAGGGCGAGGGAGGTTTTCACGGGAGGCGGGGCGGGTTGTGGAACGGGCCGGATCGGAAGACGGCTTTCCGCGAAGAAAGCCGGAGATCACGACGATGTTCTTCCAGAATCCCCGGCGCTTCGCAAGAGCCACGTTCAGCGGGAAGGATTCTCCCTTCCCGGCTCAACCTGCCGATGATCCCGGCTTCCCACCGCTGGCAGGCAGGGTGCCATCGGGAGGAAGCGGTGCCGCGAACTCGACGCGCAGCGGGGTCTCGCCGGCGAGGGTGATGCCGGCTTCGGCGAGGGACTTCGAAACCATGAAGCGCAGGTCGCTGGCGAGCGAGTCGCGCCCGACGCGCTTGAGGTCGAACCAGTAGAGCAGCCGGAAATGAAGGGCCTTGTCGCTCATTTCCTCGAAGCGGACTTCGGGCTCCGGGGAATCGAGCACCAGTCCGTGTTCCGCGGCGACGGCGAGCAGGCGGTGGGCGACCTCGCGGGTGGGCGAGCCGTGATCGACGGCGACGACCACCGAGTGGCGGAGATGGCTGGTGGTGAGGGTCCAGTTGGTGACCTGGTTTTCGAGCAGGTTGCTGTTCGGGATGAGGGTGTCGATGCCGTTGCCGTGGTCGATGACCGAGGCGCGCAGGCCGATGCTGCGGATCTTGCCGGTGACGCCGTCGATCTCGACCTGGTCGCCGACCTTGAAGGGCCGCTCGAAGATCAGGATGACGCCGCTGATGAAGTTCTTCAGCATCGTCTGCGTGCCGAAGCCGAGGCCGATGGCGAGCGCGCCGCCGAGGAAGGCGAAGATGGTGAAGGGGATGCGGACGGTGTTGAGGCCGTAGATCACGAGCAGGGCGAGGCCGATGCCGAAGAACCACTTGCCGGCGAGCTCGGCGGTGTCGGGTCCAATCCGCGGCTTGCGGGCGAGCAGCGCCTTGAGGCGGCGGGAAAGGAAGCGCAGCAGCAGCCAGCCGACGGTGAGGATGAGGGCGAGGCGGGCGAGCTTACCGAGGGTGATGGCGCGGTAGGTGGTGAGCTTCTTGCCGTCGATGACCTCGGTCTCTTCGGCGAGATAAAGTTCGGCGTCCCAGATCGCGCGGAGGCGGCCGGTGATCGTATCGAGCAGCGGGAGCTGGAAATGGCCGGCTTCGAGATCGGCGAGGGCGAAGCCGATGCGGCGCTGCATGACGCCGACCTGGGCGGTGGCTTCGCGCAGGCGGGTGGCGTCGATCGCGGTAGCGGCGCTGGAGCCGCTGGCGAGGCGGAGTTGGGCGATCTCCGCCCAATCGTCGACGCGGGTCTTGAAGCCGGTAAGGCTGGCGATCGCGGCCTTGCGGTCCATGCCGCCGGTGGTGGCGGCGAAGCGGGCGTCCCAGAATTCCTTTTCGAGTTCGAGGAACTCGGTGCGCCAGGCGATCAGCGGGTCGGGCGTCTGGCGGCTTTTGACGGTGGCGGCCAGCGCGGCGCTGGCCTCGGTCCGTTCGCGGGCGATCCGCGCCTGGATGCCATCGAGATCCTGGCGGGTGAAGGTGGTCTTGCCCTGGAGCGCGCCGAGCCGGAGGCCGGCGATCTCAAGGCGGGAAGCGATCATGTCGAGCTCCGCCTGCTGGGACTCCATCCGGATGTTCTGGCGGCCGATTTCCTCGGCGGTGATGCGCGAGGCGACGCGCTCCGCTTCGACCGTGCGTTCGGCGGCGGCGCGGTCTTCCGGAGTGGCGGCGCTTTCGGCCTCTTCCTGGGCGCGGCGCTCCGCCTGCTGGTGGCCGTCGAGCCGGTCGCGGAGTCCTTCCAACTGCGAGGTGAAGATGCGCAGCTGGGCCTCGCCGGCGCGGCGGCTGCCTTCAAGAGCGGCCTGGTCTTCGCGGACCTCGTCGAGGAGCAGGATGGAATGCGGCGGCGGCTCGGTCAGGCCGTTCCACAAGCGCTTGGCTTCGGCCGCCTTGTCGCGTTCGGCGCGGGCCTTGGCGAGGACATCGAGGCTGGCAAGGTGGAACTGGCAGGTGGCGGCGAACTGCTCCATCCGCTCGCGCAGTTCGGGATCGGCATCGGCGGGGAGCTTCTCGAGGTCGGCGCGGGCGGCGTCGAGGCGCTTGGTGATTTCCGCGGGTTTGGAGAAGTCGCCGGAGAGCGAGTCCTCGCCGCGGAGCGCGCCGGCTGTTAGAAGGAGCAGCGAGGCCGCGAGTTGGAGGGCGAGGCGCTTCATGGTGCGGCTTAGAAGTGCCAGGCGAGGCCGGCGGTGAGCTTGGAGTCGAAGGTTTCCGAGTCCAGCGGGAGCTCGAGGGCGAGGGAGAGGGCGTAGCGGTGATCGGCACCGAGGGTGCGGGTCGCGCCGAGTTCGAGGCGGTGGCGGTCGCTTTCGTCGAGGAAGTCCCAGCGCGGCTTGTAGGTGAGGGCGCCGGACCAGCGGTCGGAGAGCTTGAGGACGAGGGGGAATTTCAATTCGAGCTGGCTGACATCATTGGCGCCCTCGTCGGTGGGGGTGACGTTGTATTCGACGTTGAAGCCGAGGTTGAGCCGCTCGTTGAAGTCCCAGCGGATCGCGGCGATGGGGCGGAGGATGAAGGCGTCCGCGCCGAGGCCGGGCTCGGCGGCGGTGTCGAACTCGGCGTTCAGTCCGAAGCCCCAGCGGAGCGTCGGCGAGATCCTTCCGACGAAGCCGGTCCGGAGTTCGAGATCGCCGATGCCGGAGACGTCGTCGCCACCGCTTTCCTGCCACTTCACGGGGACAAGAGCCTGGAGACCGAAGGCGAGGCCGTCGCGCACCGGCACGCCCCAGCGGAGGGAGTTTTCGATCTTCCAGATCTCATCGTCACTCCCGCGGTCCTCGAAGCTCAGCTCGGTGAGGACGCGGCGGGTGATCAGGGTGGGATCGTAGTTTTGGACCCACGCCCGCTCCGCCGCATGGTCGAACCACTGGCCGCCGGACTCCGCGGCTTGGACCGGGGAGACGGCGGCGAGAAGGAGCGGCAGGTGGCGAGCGGTCATGGGCGACCTCAGTTGCCGCTTTCCTTGAGGTGAAGGTGCAGGATCCGGCGGAGTTCCTCGAGGGTCTGCGGCAGCTCGCAGGAGCCGTGGGGGCCGGGGACGACCTTCTCGGATTCGGCGGCTTTCAGGTGGGAGCTCCAGTACTTCACCACGCCGTCGGAGCTGTTCGGGCCGTCGCCCTTGCCGCGGTCGCCGAGGATGGTGTGGTAGGGCGCGGTCATCGGTTCAGAGTCGAGGACCTTGAGCGCGGGATTGGTTGGCGAGAGTCCGGTCACGCTGTTCGGCATGCGGCCGGGCTGGCCGGTCGCGATGGCGAGCGAATCGCCGACCGAGTTGGTGACCACGCTGGTGAGGTCCACCGGCAGCGCGATGAGACGCCGGCCGAGTTCGCCGATGCTGCCGAGGGCCATCTCGCTGCCGCGGTGCGGGGTGCAGATGAAGACCAGTCGGGCGACCTTCGGGTTGGCCTCGAAGGTGGTGGCGCGGTCGATAAGGTCGCCCTTCTTGACCTTCGAGAAGAACTTCGTGGCCTTGTCCTCGCCGATGACGTTCCAGGATTCGCGCGTCACGGTGGTGGCCTGCATCCGCGACACCAGGCCGCCCATGCTGTGGCCGACCAGCACGTAGTCCTTGGCGTTCGGATAGAGCTCGCGGACCTTCGCCAGTTCCTCGCGGAAGCGCAGCGCCGAGTAGGCCGGCGGGTTTCCGGTGGGGTAGCCGAAGACCCAGCACTGGTAGCGGCCGCGGAGCGCGGGGTCCTTCTCGACCTCGTTGATCACGTTGCGCCACATCTGCGGAGTGGAAATGAGGCCGTGGACGAAGATCAGCGGGATGCGGTCGGGGTCGTACGGCTGGAGCATGTAGAGCCCGGTGGTGCCCATGTGGTGGGACACGCGGAGCGCGCCCATCAGGCCGGTCCAGAATTCGGAGCGCTGCGGGTAGTAGGCGAGCGGCGCGGAGAAATCGGCATCGAGCGTGCGCTCGCCGCCCTTGACGCGGGCTTTCGGATCCTCGCTGGGATCGACCAGGGTCAGGGTGGCGTCGCTGCCTTTGAAATCGAGCAGGGCGGTGACCGGCGCGGTGATGCCGGCAATCGGCGGGGCGAAGGGTTCCTTGGGATTCATCTTCCGCACGCCGACCAGCGCGCCGCCGATGCCGTCCTGGCGGTTGTGGTAGTCGATGGTCTTCAGCCCGACCTCGCTGGCCGCGGTGAAGGAGGTGAAGCGGCCGGGATCCCAGGTGCCCTGGCGATTTCCCGCGGCGTAGCGCAGCCGCCAGGTGGTGCCGCCGGAGGTGAGGGTGAGAGGGCGGTTCCACATCGCGCCGTTGTCCGAGGAACGCAGTAGCAGGACGAGGTCGGTGGCGGCCTGGTTGTAGAGCACGCGGGCGGCCTCGCGAGATTTCGGGGAATCGAGCAGGTCGTAGGATTCCGCGGCGGACGCGAGGTAGAGGGCGGCGCGCTGTTCGGCGGGCGTGGTCTTGGAGCCGGCCTCCTTCAGGTGGACGGCGGCGGCGCGGTGTTCGGCTTCTTCGGGCGGCAGCGGCTGGGTGGCGCAGCCGGCAAGGGCGAGAACGAGGAGGAAGGCGCTCGGGCAATGTTTCATTTCGAGAGTGGGACGGGCCGGGGTTAGGGGGAGTCCATGCCGGGAACCCCGGCGCGGATGAGCTTGGAAAAGTCGGGGGAGTCGTTGGCCGCGCGGGCGGCGGGGTTGATGTGGACGCGTTGCTTGAGTTCGGCGAAGGGCAGGCCGGCGGTGCGGATGGCTTTCCGCTCGTAGAGCAGCTCGTCGCCCTTGCCGTTGACCAGCATGCGCCAGTCCCAGGGCAGCCTCTCGGACGCGTTGTGCTGGCTGCGGATGGTGGTGGTGCAGTTGGTGGTGATGGCGTTGTACCAACGGGCTTCCTCGTGAAGGCGGTTGAGGGAGCCGATGTATTCCATGAAGCGTTCGCGGGCCTTCTCCGGCTTGATGGCCAGCCGGTAGAGGTAGATGTCCTCGCCCTTGCGGTAGTTGGTGCGGAGGCGGATCACGTCGCGCTCGTCGGCGACGATGTAGACCAGCTCGAACTGCCGGTAGAGCCCGCCGATCGCCGAATAGCTCTGGCCTTTCTTCTTCCGGGTCTCGATCGAGAAGCACAGCGGCGGGGCGTCCGCGAACTGGAAGCTGACGATGGGATGCGCCATGTAGGGCGAGCCCCAGTAGTCGATGGCCATGTCGATGCCGGTGATCTGCGAAATCCGCACCGTGCGGGTCTCCCAGCGCGGCGTGTAGTCGCTGTCGGTCCGGTAGTCGCAGTTGCGGACGTTGTGGAAGGTGACGACGTCGCCGTTGACTTCGGCGCGGGCGAGTTGCGCGACGTCCGGCTGCCAGTCGGCCACGTTCGTCGGCTTGATTGTCAGCCACCAGCCGAGGATGGCGCAGAACCACAGGGCGAAGGCACCGAGCTTCGCCCGCCATGGCTTCATGAAGACCAGCGCCGCGACAAGGGCGAGCACCGCGACCACGGCCAGCACCGTGCCGGGGCCGTCGTAGCACAAGGCTCCGAAGGCCCACGCGGTGGCGGCGACCAGCACGAAGGCGAGGAGGAGGATGCCGGCGACGCGGAGGAACTTCATCGGTGCTGGGTGTGGCGTGGTTGTGGGATCACCAGGGCATCAGCGTGACCGGGCTGGGACGCTTCACCACGTGGCCCGGCGGCGTGTTGATGAGCTCGGCGAACTCCGCGGCCCAGTCGCCGATGTTTCCTTCGGCACCGTGATACCAAGTGTAGCTGCCGATGTTGACCGGGGCGACCTTGTCCTTCCGGCGGTCCTTGAAGGTGGCGAAGATCTTGCTGTTGCTGCCGTCGCGGAGGCGTCCTTCGATGGCGATGCTCCCCGCGCCCGCGGCCGAAAGGAGGCCGGCGCCCGGGACCACGAAGCCGGCGGCGGTGGCACCAGCGTTCCAGTAGGCGTTCGAGGGGACGAGCTCGACCAGCGCGAGTTCGACCACCAGCACGCCCTTGCCGGGGCCGCTGGCGAGCGGGAGGTTCTGGCCGGGGTAGTTCGCCACGGCCTGCTGGAACTCGTTGCGCATGCGGCCGGCGAGGGCCTTGGTGTCGCTCGCCAGTTCCGCCTTGCGGGCGCCGGTCTGCTGCTGCCACCAGCTTTGGGCGGCCATGTGGGAGGTGTTGACCGGGGCGATGTAGACCGAGGAGAACTGGTCCTTCACCGACTTGCCGCGGTAATCCTTGTCGACCCAGGCCTGTTGGACGAATTCCGCGCGGGTCTTGGTCGGCGCGGTGGAGGGATTAAAGCCGGAATTCGCGGCAGGGGTGGCATCGAGGAGATGGCAGGAGGTGTTCACGAAGGCGAACACCCCGGCAATCGAGGCGGCAATGAAGTGTCTGGAGGTCATGGGATGTTTTCGGGGAAGTAGAGGTTGATGGCGGAAACCGTGTTCCGACGGCCGCCGCTTGCCAAGCATTTCAGCGGGTCCGTGGCCGGTCTTTTCGGCGCGGTATCGCGCCCCGGTGAAGGCTTGCACGGGCTGGTCGCCGGTCCTGAGGAGCCGGCTGAGCATGAAGCGGCAAAGGGAGCAAGGATGGCGGACGCCGGTCTCAAGATGCGACCGGGGCGCAAGCCGATGCGAGGGATGGGGTGCGGGCTCACCATTGGAACGAGCAGGCGATGGTGAAAGTGTCGTTGTCGGAGCCCACGTCTTCCTGGGTCCTGATGCCGATGTAGGCGATCTTGAAGCCGAAATGGCGGTTGACCGGGATGCCGGCGCTCAATCCGAAGCCGAGGTTGCCCTTGCGGTCGTTCGCGGGGACCCGGTCGATGGTGGATTCGCCGCCGTAGCCGTAGCCGGCGCTGGCACCGACCCACAGGCCGGGCATGAAGTTGTAGATGAGGTGGCCCTGGCCGATGAAGAGCGGGTCTTCCTCGAGTTTCTTGCCGTTGAAGAATTCGTCGTTGTCGGTGAAGAGGTTCACGGAGGAGGAGAGTTCCATCGTCCACTTGCCGCGGGTGTGGACGACGCCGAACTGCGGGGTGAAGGTGTAGCGGTTCGCTCCGAGGTTGATCAGCCTCTCGTCGAAATACTCACCGGTGGGCATGGTCACGACCAAGCCCGCGCCGACGATGGTTTCGCACTGGGTCGCCTTGCGGTATTCGATGAACTCTTCTCCTTCGAGCGGCGGCGCGCCGTAGAGATTCACGGCGAACCGAAGGGTGGTGTCCCCCCATCCATCGCGGTCGATCGCCGCGGGAACCCCGTTGAGCAGGCCGTTCCAGGAACCGCTTTGATAGATTTGAGTAAGATCGATGCGGGCGGATTTCCCGAGGAGTTCGAACGCGTGGATGTATTTCAAAGCCGCCGTGTTCATCTCGAACTCCCCTTCCTCGATCCTCAGCACCGGATTGAAGAAGATGTCCCCCTCGGTGTAGGCGTAGGCAACGCCGCCGAAGTTGCTACCGAGCGGCAGGTGGCTCCAGCGGCGCGGTTCGATGTCCTGCGCGAGACAGGGCTGTGCAAGGATGGACCACGCGAGAAGGTTGCGTCCAAAGTGGTTGGTTTGAATCATGCTTCTGCGGTGAGAGGAATGCCCGCCGCTTCCGAGGTGGCGGCCTGGGGCGGAAAGGCGGCCCGCAAGAAGCGCGAAGCGGTTTTTCATGGCTCCTTGAGGTTGGGACTCGGTTGGATGTGGAATCGCCTTCATGTCCGGGAGTCCCTCTCGGATCAGGCGGCAGAAGTCGAGCGAATCGTTCGCTCTCCCGGCGACGGCGCCGACAGGAGGGCGCTTTTTCAATCCTGCGAAGGGCGATCCGCCCTTGGCGATGAGATCGCGCTCATGCATCCACTCATCCCCTTTCCCATCCGGCGACATCCGCCGGTCCCCGCGCGGCCGCTGGCCGGACGGGTGCTCCATCCGGATGCCGGCTCCGCGAGGAGCGATGGGTGGTGACGGGGGGGCGGGGTTCATGATTCGACGAGAAGCTGGTTCAGTTTATTGCCCTGCCGCCGCATTTGCGGGCACCACCTGCAGGGTGATGAACCCTTTCCTTGTGGGGAAATAGCAGCGGCCACCGAAGGCCGGCACGACGAGCGAGTTGGGAGTGAGCGGCTCGAAGAACGAGGACTCCGCGAGCTTCTCGCCGGTTGCGGCGTTGTGAAACGTGACCTGCTCGGTGTAGTTGGCGGTGAAGAACGCGAGATTGTTGGGCTCCTTCGGAACGTTCTTCTTCATGTTCGTGAGCACGAGCACGCGTTTCTCCTTGGGGCCGTAGGTGGGCTGGAACGTGTTCGTCATGTTGTCGAGCGTGAACACGGTTTTCATCTCACCCGTCGCCGGATCAATCTTGATGCCGGCGACCTTGCTGATGCCCATGTCGGCGGAGTAGATCATGCTGTTTTCCTCATCCGCGCAGGCTTTCGGAAGCACGAAGCTCCATTCCCCCTTCTTCAATTCACCAAACGGGAAGTGGATCTTCAGTCTTTTGGCGTCATCCACATGGCCGACGGCGACGCTGGAAGCGGTGACCTTGCTTCCCAATCCGTTGAACTGAAGAACCACCCAGTCGCCGATGATGCTGGGAGCGCACGCAGTGGTCTGGCCTTTCGTGAGGGCCCCCAGGTGCCAGCTGTCGTCCATGGTGAGCGTTTTGGCGGCAGGATCCCAGAACGCGCGGCGGCATCCGCTGTCCATGCCAATGTAGATGGCGATTTTGCCATGGTAGGGCTTGATGATGTGCGGAACGGTGGCGGGTTCGGGAAGCGCCAACTCGGCGAGGATTTCCAAGGTGTCGGGATCCACGGCGACGAGATGGCTGTTGGGTTGCTTGAGACCGGCTTCAACCCCTTTGATGATGGCGAGCGTTCCCTGCAGTTTGTTGCCGGTGGGACGCGTCTGGTTCTTGCAGATCAAGGTGCCATCCGGCGCGATGGTCAGGTGCTTGTAATTCGAATCGGCCGCAGGTGCATCGCCCGAGGGCAGGTTGTTCTGCTTGAGGATCAAGCCGGTGTCGCCGTCGATGAGCACGATGCGGTTGGCCCAGGAAAACGCGATGTTTCCGCCGGGCAGGATGTTGAGGTTGGCGGCGCCGATCCAGTTTCCCGACGCGTTCAGGTTGTCCACGTAGGTGCGCCAAATCTGTTTGCCCGTCACGCCATCGGCCTTCGCGATATAAGGTCCGGCGGGCGCGGTGCCCTCGAAGGGCGGGTTGTCGCCGCCGACGATGTAGATCTCGCCCGGCTTCCGGTTCACGATGTAGGTGCAGGACTCGTAGGAGTCCTCGCTGCGCCAGGCATGGACCTTGTTCGGGCCGTCCCACGAACCGAGGAAGGTCGCCGCCGGGAACACTCCGCTGCGCTGGGCGTCGGCGATCTCCGCGCCGTTGAGAGTCGGAAAGTAACCGGGCGTGGCGAGCTTCTGGCATGCCTCGAACTCCTTTTGGTAAAGCCCCACGTCACCGGGCAGCGGGCCGTTGGCAGACTTCTCGTTGTCGGTGAGGCCGATCTGCGAGAGGCGATGATCGATCTTCGGCTCGGCGACGGTCCAGAGGAGCTTGTAGGCGACGATGCCGATGACGGCACCGACGACGAGTGAGATGATGGCGGCTTCTTTCATGGTGTGAATATTTTTTTGGCTTCCGGGCTTCGAAGGCGGCCTTCGTGGTGTATTCGCCGCGCGGATAATACGGGCCCATCACCTTCTCCTCGTCCCCGGGCCGGGTGATGAGATCGGGGCGCTCTTTCCATTCGGGGCTGTTGGCCATGATGCGGAGCATGAGCATGGCGAAGTCCTGGCGATTGCGCGGGTCGTTGAGCCCCTCGCCGCGTTCGGGCCACTCCAGCCATGCCACGCCGTTTTCGGGTGTCGCGTTCTTCGGGCGGTCTTCCTTGCGGCTGCACACGATGGTGTAGTTGCGCTCCGCATCGAGCGGGATCTGCAGGTCGGTAAGGCCATCCGCGATGTGGCCGGTGGGCGCCGCCTCGCAACTCACCAGCGACCAGTACTGTGTCTGCGCGTCGGGCATGATCTCCAGCCCGCGACCACCGGCACCGGCGAAGGTGTTAGGGAAGGTCGGCATTTTGCCACGCATGACATACACCGGGCCGAACTTGCGGGAGAGGAAGGTGATCATGTATTGCGTCGAAGGATCACCGCCGCCGTCCATCGCGCCTTCATAAGGGATCTTCGCGCGCGCTTCGGGCGTCTTGAAGGCACCGAGGATCGAATAGGGGAGCGTCCAGTATTTTTCCCACCGCGGCGTCTTGCGCGCGGGCGAGGCTTCGGGATCGAGGGTCGGGTCGTTGTCCTTGGCGTTGACGATATCGATCCACTGCTGGTCGTTGAGCGGCTGCTTGGTGTTTTCGTTCATCGGCAGCGCGAAATGTTGGATCACACCCGCCGCATCGAGCTTCGTGCCATCGGCAAGAGTGCCTTCGTAGATCGGCAGCCCGCGTGCGCGCGACGGCTGGTCGGCCGGCCCCCATCCCGCGCCGTCCTGGCCTTGGTCGGCCATGTAAATGCGGATGACCATCTGCAACTCGCCGCCCTCTTTGCCGGCGTAAAGCGTGTTCGGTTCGCGCTCGGCGGGAGCATCCTCCGCGACGATGCGCACGGTGTAATCGCGCTCATCGCCGAGACGCGGATTTCCAATCATGAAGGGATTCGTCGAGCCCTCGTCCGGTGCGATGTCTTTCCCGACGATGTCCTCGCCGATGGAAAGGAAGGTCTGCCCGTTCCAGCGGTAGAGCGCGTATTTGAAATAGCGCGCGCGGGGATACTCGCCCTTGAATGTTAGAGTCGCACCCGCCGGGAGATTCATCCGCGAAAGGAAGTAGGTGGACTGCGTGTCCGGCCAGAGGTTCGGGTTCTGGATCGGCTTCGGGTATTCGAGGTAGTTCCAGTAGGGGTAGCCGCGCGGACCGTTGAAAAACGGATCGCTGCCGTAGCGGTCATCGGTGCGGATGACGGTCTCCAGTGATTTGTCGCCGATGCGCTTGGCCCGAGCGGATTCGAGATTCGCGACCGGCACGATGCCCGGCGGCTTCCACTCGCCTTTGCCCGTCGGCAGAACGGACGGCTGCTCGGTCTTCGGCCAGTAAATGCGCATCACCATGAAGATCGGGCCGTTGGGCGCGGGCAGCCAATTGGCTTCCTTCTCTTTCCCCGGTGAATCGCGCTGGATGTAAATCGTCAACGAGCCGTCCGGATTCTTCTTCAGCTCCGGCAGCATCGGCGCATTGATGAGGTAACGCTTGATCGGGTTCTCGACGAGGAACTGCGAGTTCGCATCATACATCGTGATCGACCAGAACGCGTTGGCAGGGGGCAATTCCCCCGCGTTGAACGTCACCTGATAGGCATGCTTGCTGCCGTCGAGCGGGTGTCCGTTTTGATCGAGCTTGGCAAACGGATAGGTCGCCTCTTCGGAATCGTTGCCATAGATTCCGGCCCGCGAGCCCACTGCGCGCAGCAGGAAATTGCCGTTGAAAAACTCGCGTGAACCCGCCGCGCCGCCGATGCGCCAGCCGTTCACCTCGGTGCCGAGATTGTCCACCGCCTGGTTGATCTTCCCGAGCGCCGCCTTCACGCCATCGCCGAACGCCGCCTTTTGCTCCGCGCTGAAATCCTTCATTTGCACTTTCTTGTCCGGCCCGATGCCGATGCTGGCGAAGCGCTCGCGCAGAGCCTTCTCCCCCGCCGCCGGACCGACCGGCGGCAGGTAGCCGAGCAGGTAATCGAGCATCACCGGGAAGCCGGTCGAAAAAATCTCCTGCGGCGCGGCAGGCCACTGAATCTCCGGCGCGGCGGGCGGCGCGGGCTGTTTGAGAAAGGCCGAAAGCGTCTGCACCTTGTAGCCCGCCTGCACCTTCTTCACGTTCTCGATATCGCCTGCGTTGAAGAGCTGCGTGCGGAAAAGGATCAGCGAGAACGGCGATTCGCAGTGGAACACCTGCTTGATCCCCGCAGGCTTTTCACCCTTCCAGCCGGGGCCGGCGATCAGGAAGCAGCCCGCTTCATTGCCCGTCGTCCGCGTGCCGAGGTAGCCGTAGTTGTGGGTGTACATGTCCACCATCTGCACGCTGAAGTAGCGCCCCTTTTCCACTTCGGGGGTGCAGATCACCAGCGGTTCGACTCGCAGATCGGCGCCCAGCATGGAATAGGGCGTGTCGCTGTTCGGGGTCTGCACGGCGCGGTCGTCCGAAGTGTAAACGCGCGCGTCGCTGTGCAGCACGTTCATCGGACCTTTGTAGCCCTTCGCCTTCGGATCGAGGAACGAGTCGTGGAAAACCTTGTAGTTCATCACCAGCGGAAACCCGTAGATGTAGGCCTCTTCCGCGATGGCTTTCGTGCCGGCGGCGTCCGGTTCCTGTGCGAACGCGGGAGCTGGCAGCGTCCCGAGGACCATCGCCAGCAGTGCCCGGGAGGTCCGCCGGCATGCCGCCAGCACGTTGAGTAAGTGACTCATTTTGAGTCGCTTTCTTTATCACTCATCGCCGCGCGCCGCCATTAGACCTTGGTTAAACGCCTGCCGAGTTCCCGCCCTCCAGCCGCTCCGCGGCCCGCACCAGATCGGCGAGCGACAGGACGCCCATTTTTGCCATCACGCGGCTGCGGTGGATCTTGATGTTCTGCTCTCCCGTCCCGAAGTGGGCGGCGATCTGCTTGTTGAGCATGCCTTTGACCACCAGGGCCATGACCTCCTTCTCCCGCGGGGTAAGCGTGGCGTGGCGCGTGGCGAGCGCCTTGTGTGCCCATTGTTCCGCCGCGAGTCTGGCTGCGGTTTTCAATGCCGCGCGAACGGCACGCAGCAGGTCGGCGTCGTTCACGGGTTTGGTGAGGAAATCGGTGGCGCCCGCCTTGACGGCACGCACGCTCATCGGGATGTCACCGTGAGCGGTGAGAAATACGATTGGGATTCGCAGGCCGCGCTGTGCGAGGATTTGCTGGAATTCCATGCCGTCCAGTTCGGGCATGGCGACATCCAGAAGCAGGCAGGCGATGGTTTGCGCGTCGTATCCGGCAAGGAACTCGCGAGGCGATGCGAAGGCGCGGGCGTCGAAGCCTTCCGCCCGCAGGAGTCGGCAAAGGGCTTTACGCATCCCGGGTTCGTCATCGACGATGTAGATGGTATCGGGTTCGGCGCTCATGCGGCTTCAAGGTTCGTCGCCGGAATCTCAATGTGGAAAACCGCGCCCCGTGCGGGAGGGTTTTCGGCCCAAATGCGGCCGCCATGCGCGGCGACGATGGAACGGCTGATAGCAAGACCGAGGCCAAGACCGCCGGGTTTGGAGGTGTTGAAAGGCTGGAAGATTTTTTCGACATCGTCCGGTAGTCCCGGGCCTTCATCCCTGACGGTCAGGCGGACGGAGTCGCCGGATCGTGCCGTGGAAAGATGGATGTGGCGTGTTTCGGGTGCCTGGAGGGACATGGCGTCGGCCGCGTTGAGCAGCAGGTTGAGCAGCACCTGCTGAAGTTGAATGCGGTCGCCCATCACCTGCGGCAGTCCGGAAGGCATGGAAACTTTAGTGGTAACCCCGCGGGCGGCCAGATTGTGGTGGGCGAGGGCCACGGCTTCATCGACGATCTCATTCAGGAAGACGGGCGTCGTTTTCGTCTGGCCGCGCTTGAACAGGGAGCGGAGGCGCTCGATCACTTGCCCGGCACGCAGGTCCTCATCGACGATATCCACGAGGATCTCCCGCACCTCATCGAGGTCGGGAGGGGTCCGGGCGAGCAGGCGCTGGGCGGCTTGGGCGTTGCTGAGGATGATCGCCAGCGGTTGATAGATCTCGTGGGCCAGCGAGCCGGAGAGCTCGTTCAAGGTGGTGACCCGCGAGAGGTGGGCGAGTTCATCCCGATGCCGGGCCGCATCCTGTTCGGCCAGGATGCGACTGGTGATATCGACGGAAACCCCGCGCATGCGGACCGGTTCACCGTTTGGCGCGAATTCGGTTTTCCCGCGCGCGCTGATCCAGCGCGGCACCTCTCGAGAGGTCTTCACCCGGTAAACCGCTTGGAACGCTCCGCTCCCGGCAAACGCCCGTGTGATCAGCTCGGAGACCGTTTCCCGGTCGTCTTCGTGGAGTGTGTCGAGAACGCTTTGGATGCCGATCGCTTGTTCGGACGGAATTCCATAAAGTTCGCGCCCGCCCGGACTGACCCAGATCCTGTCGCGGGGAATATCCCATCTCCAGAGAGCCAGTTCACCGGCACCTGCGGCGAGGCGCATGCTCTCGGCGTTTTCGCGGACCTCGGCGGCGAGACGCGCGGCGTGAAGCATGTCGCGGCTCAGTTCGAACTTCATCGCCGCGATCACGAAGAGGAACGAGAGGGTGATGAAATACGGAACCTGCGCCTTGCCCTGGTGGATGAGGACTCCGTTGACCGTGCAAGACAGGATGAAGAGCACCACCCCGACCGCCATCACCGGAGTGCGCCGCTTTTCGCCGCTGTCATCCCGGCGCTGCAGGCGAACGGCCGCGTCGATCACAAAGGCAAGGAGCAGAATGCCGCTTGCGTTGCCGAGGAACTCCCAGGGTGTCGGGGTTCCCCTGGGGGTCATGACGGTTTCCCCCAGGAACACCACCGGCTCCATGGCCGTGATTTCCCGGAAGTTGAAGGTCGGGCCGGGGACGAACGCCAGCACGAGGATCAACAGCCGCAATCCGATCAAGCTCCAGACCAGCCACCAGCGTCCGGTGCGGTAGTAGGACTGCACGAAGCCGACGATGCAGAGGATGATGACAAAGAAAGCGACATGTCCCCAGCGGTGCAGCGCAAGGAACCCGGCCGGCTCCTGAGCGCGCATCATGGCGGACTCGATGCAGGCCAACAGGGCCACGGACAGGGCCGTGCCCGCGAACCACAGGCTTGCCTTCGATTCGCGGTTCCAGCACCACGAGAGCAGATGAACCATTGCGAGAGTCACGCAGGACGCCGCGGCGGCGGACCAGATGACGGTCGTTGGATTCATGGGAAATCTGCTAGAGCATGGCTGATCCGCGAGGTGAAGACACTTGCGTCTGAAGCGGAAACATCCGGCTTCAGGAGGTCCTGGTGTTCCCGGGCGGTGACAGGAACACCCGTGCCAGTCCGCCGGTTCCGAGGTGACGGTTGAGGGCGGAGAGCAGATTGTAGAAGAGCAAGGCACCCGTCACACAGATCGTGTTCGCCCAAACGTGCGGCATGTCGCGGTGTTGGAAGACCTTCATCAGGGCGGGGCCCAAGCCACCCTCCTCGTGCCGCGATTCGAACGCTTTCTCCAACAGGATCACGACCAAGGTGCCGAACGCGTAGAGGAGGGTGCGCAGGATCACGTCCACCAGAACGGGCTGATTCCGCAGCCACGAACCGAGGGAAACGTGTTCCAGAATCAGCACGACCTTCGCGAGGATCAAGGCGCCGATGAGCACCGCGGAGACGCTGCCGAAACGGATCTGATAGTCCTCAAGGATGAGAACCTTGAGCCCCATCAGGACTCCCAACCACGCGGCGAAAAAGAGCGTCACCAGGACCACCGCCTTCAGTTCGTGTTTCAGTTTTTCCTGGATGCTCATGTTTCCGGGGGCGAGGAGATGAAGTCGATCAGTCGGCCTTTTGGATGCCCGGCGGCTTCCACGATCCTTCGCCGGGCGGCAGGATGGATGGGGCCTCCGTTTTCGGCCAGTAGAGGCGCATGACCATGTAAACCGGGCCGTCCGGCGCCGGCAGCCAGTTGGCTTCCTTGTCCGCGCCGGGGCTGTCCTTCTGGATGTAGAGCGTGACCGAGCCGTCGTCGTTCTTCTTCATGCCGGGAAGCATGGGGGAATTGATGAGGTAGCGGTTGATCGGGTTCTTGATCAGGAGCTGGCTCTTGCCGTCGTACATCGTGACCGACCAGAAGGCATGGGCCGGAGGGAATTGCCCTGCGGGAAAGGTGAGGGTGTAGTTGTGTTTTCCGGTGTCGATGACTTCGCCGTCGGGCAGCCAGCGGGTCATCGGATAGACGGCTTCCCCGGCGGTGTTGCCGAAGATGCCGGCCTGGGCGGCGGCGGCGCGGAGCAGCCAGTCGCCCTTGTAAAGATCACGGTCGCCGAAGGCCGAGCCCACCTGCCAACCGTTGATGCGTTTGCCGATGCTGTTGGCCCGTTCCTGCACTTTGGCCATGCCGGCCTTCACGCCTTCGAGGGCCGCGGCCTTGTGGGCGGGCCGGAGATCCTTGAAGCTGAATTTCTTGCCGGATCCGATGCCGATGCTTGCGAGCTTGGCGCGGATCTCGGTTTCCTCGGGACCGGGCGGGGAGAGCTGCATGACGAACTCCAGCAGTTCGAAGAATTTCGCCTTGGCGAGCTGTTCGTTGCTCTCGGGGAAGTCGATCGCGGGAGCGGCGGGCGGCGCGGGCTGCTTGAGGAAGGTGGAGAGCGGCTTCACCTGGTAGCCGTCCTGGACTTTCGCCACATTCGGCATGTCGTCCGGCCCGAAGAGCTGGGTGCGGAAGATGGCGATGGTGAACTGTGAGGTGGCACGCAGGACACCCTTGATGCCGGCGGGAACCTCGCCCTTCCAGTCCGGCCCCGCCACGAGGTAGTCGCCCGCCTGATTTCCCGTCGCGCGGCTGCCGACGTAGCCGTAGTTGAAGGTGTTCCAATCGACGAACTGGATCGAGTAATAGCGCTCCTTTTCCACCTCCGGCACCGAGACCACGTGGGGCTCCGCGCGGAGGTCGAGGCAGATGAACGAATACGGGGTGTCGCTGTTCGGCACGATGACCGCGGTGTCCTCGTAGGTGAAGACGCGGCGGCTGTGCACGAGCTGTCCGATCGGGCTCTTGTACTGCGAGGACGCCTTGTTCAGCCAGAACTCGTAGCTGGCGGTGTAGGCCATGACGAGCGGCAGGCCGTAGGCGTAGGCATCCCCGGCGATGGCCTTCACCTCGTCGGCCGAAGGCGCGTCGACCTGGGCGGTGCAGGGATTCGTCGTGATGGTGATTGCGGCGATGCTTGCCGTGAGGAGGCGGGGAAGACGGTTCATGCGAAGCTCCTGTTAGGGCTTGTAGTTGCTCATTCCCGGGCCGGTCTTGTCGTAAACGTTGAAAAACTCGTCCGCCATGATGGTGGCCACGCCGCCTTCCGGCTTCTCGATGAGATCCTTTTCGAGCGTGATGACCCGGAACTTCCAGCCGGCAGGCAGCTTCTTGAACTGGCTGCCTCCCGCGGCAAGGAATTCATCGTAGGTGTGCTGCGGCTTGAGCCCGAGTTGGAATCCTTTCATGATCCAGGTGTTGCCATCCGGCGCGTCGAGCAAGGCCACCTTGGTTCCCTTGTCCCAGCCCAGCCCGCTCTTCCGGGCGATGGTCACGGGTTCGTAGGGCGTGGTTTCCCCCACGCCGCCCTTGTTGTCGCCCATGTTCAGTTGGGCGACCCAGACGGCCTTGATGCCATTGAAGTCCCGCTCGACGCCGGTTTCGATTTCGGTCCAATTGGGCAGCCAGAGTTTCGGGCCGTTCAACGATGCGTTGAGAACACCGAATTCGGCTTTCATCTTGTCGAAGTCGAGCCCCTCGACCAGCGCCTGCGGGGCGGTGTCTTTCGACGCCGGGATGCCCGCGGGCGTGAACAAGGTGTTGTAGCAGGCGGCGACCAAACTCCCTGTTTTCGCTTCGCGGGCGGCGAGGAAGATCTCGATGAACCGCGCCTGGTGAAGGTTGTCGACCCGCTTGGATTTGGCGCCGGCACCGTCGGCCAGCACCTTGGGTTCGGCGGTTGCGGGCTCTTGCGCGAAGGCGGGCGTCGAAGTCGCGAGGACGGAGGCGGAAAGCAGCGGGAGCCATGGTTTCATGGTGTTTGGTGGTGGGTTGGTTTTTCGCAAGGACTGTTGGAGGAGATCACTTCACCGCGACGGTCACCTTCGGGATCTTCCCGGTGAACTTCGACTTGTGCTCGCAGCCGATGGCCTCGACCACCGGGGTGCCGAGGTCGATGCCGACGTCGGCGGTTTCATCGGCGGAGAAGATGCCGGCCTGGGTGATGGGGAGCGGGGCTTCGGCGACCTTGGCGCCGTCCACCGAGAGCGTGGCGAGGCCGCCCTTGCCGGGGCCGCCGCCGGCGTAGGCGAAGTCGAGGGTGACGGTGTGCTTGCCGGGCTTGAGCTTCTCCGTGCCGGCGACGCTGGTGCGGCGCAGGCCGAGGAAGTTGTAGTCGTAGGCGGGGACGCCGTCCTTGAGATAGAGCGCCCAGCCGCCGAAGCGGCCGCCTTGGGCGATGATGATGCCGTGGCCGCCGTCTTCCGGCACCTCGATCTCGGCGGTGATCGTCTTGGAGCGGTTCTTCACGTTGATGAAGGCGGCTTCCATCATGCCGCGCATGCCGTCGGCGAGGGTCAGGGACGTGCGACCTCCCATGAGGTCGGGGCGACCCACCGTGCGGGCGTCCATCCGTTCAAAGAAGCGGTCGTCGATCGGCAGGACATGATGTTCTTTCGCTTCGGCTTGGAAGACGGCTTGCAGCTCCTTGAGCTTTTCCGGGTTCTTCGCGGCGAGATCGGTGGCGCAGCTGAAGTCTTCGGCGACGTGGTAGAGTTCCCAGACATCGGTTTCCAGAGTGTGACGCGCCTGAGCTTCCCAGGGCGCCTTGTGGACAACGCCAGCCAGCCAGCCTTCATGGTAGACGGCGCGGTTGCCGGAGATCTCGAAGTACTGGGTGCCGCGGGCGGCGGCCTTGGGATCGCTGAAGCTGGCGAGCAGGCTCTTGCCTTCCATCGGGATCTGCGTCGTGCCGTTGACGACCTTCGGTTCCGGCAGGCCCGCGGCTTCGAGGATGGTCGGGGCGATGTCGATGACGTGGCTGAACTGGCCGCGGATCTCGCCCTTGGCTTGAATGCCTTTCGGCCAGTGGGCGACCATGCCGACGCGGGTGCCGCCGAAGTTGGACGCGACCTGCTTGGTCCACATGAAGGGCGAGTTGAAGGCGACCGCCCAGCCGGCGGCCATGTGCGGATAGGTGGCGGGGCTGCCCCATTGGTCGACGTGCTTGAGCATGTCGGCGACCTGTTCCTGCACGCCGTTGAAGTAGGTGTATTCGTTGAAGACGCCATTCATCCCGCCCTCGGCGCTGGTGCCGTTGTCGCCGGCGATGTAGAAAATCAGGGTGTTGTCGAGCTGGCCGGTCTCGGCGACCGCGTCGATCACCCGGCCGACGTGGTGGTCGGTGTAGTCGAGGAAGCCGGCGAAGGTCTCGACCTGGCGGGAGAAGAGCTTCTTTTCATCGGCGGAGAGCTTGTCCCAGTCCTTGATGGCTTGAGGTTTCGGGGCGAGAGCGGTGCCTTTCGGGACGATGCCCATGGCGATCTGGCGTTGCAGGGTTTCCTCGCGGATCTTGTCCCAACCCTGGTCGAACTTGCCCTTCCATTTCGCGATCCATTCGGCGGGCGCGTGGTGCGGGGCGTGGACGGCGCCGGGCGCGAAGTAGACGAAGAAGGGCTTGTCCGGGGTCATCGCCTTCTGGTGCTTCATCCAGGCGATCGACTTGTCCGCCATGTCCTCCATGAAGTGGTAGTCGGGATCCTCCGGCAGCTCGACCTGGGTCACCCCGTCGTGGAGGAAGGGTGCCCACTGGTTGGTTTCACCGCCGATGAAGCCGTAGAACTTGTCGAAGCCCTGATGGGTGGGCCAGCGGTCGAAGGGGCCGGAAACGCTGACCTCCCAGGAGGCGGTCTCGTGCCATTTGCCGAAGGCGCCGGTGCTGTAGCCGTTGAGGCGGAGCATCTCGGCGAGCGGTGCCACCGCGTTGGGGATCTCGCCGGTGGCGCCGGGGAAGCCGGTGGCCAGTTCGGTGATGAAGCCCATGTTGCAGGTGTGGTGGTTGCGCCCGGCCTTGAGCGCGGTGCGGGTGGGCGAGCAGAGGGCGGTGGTGTGGAACTGGTTGTAGCGCAGGCCGCCTTTCGCGAGGCGGTCGAGCGTCGGTGTGGCGATCGGGCCGCCGAAAGTGCTGGTCGCGCCGAAGCCGAGGTCGTCGAGCAGGATGATCACCACGTTCGGCGCGCCTTGGGGGGCATGGACGGCGAAACGCGGAGGCGGGGTGGCCTTGCGGGCGTCGAGCTCGTCGTAAAGCGGGCGGGCCGGTTGGGGAACCGGCAGGACGCTGCGGTCGAGGGAGTCCGCGGCGAACGCGGCGCTTGAGGTGAGGGAGGCGGCGGCGAGGCGCAGGAAGGTGGAGTTCATGAGGGGACGGGGTATGACAATTCGGGAGCTTTCATGGCGCGGCATGGGACGGCGAGAGCAAAACCTGTCCGAAGAGCGCGGTGCATCGAATTGCCGGTGCGCGGCTCGTCATGACAAGGTGGCGGGACGCTCCCGCCACAGGGTGTTGCGCGGCGGGCTTACTTCTGCTCGACGGTGACCTTGAGGATCTTGCCGGTGAAGGCGTTGTTGCCCTGCGGGTAGTCGGGGGAAACGTTGGTTTCGCCGTCGAGGCCGACGTCCGCACCCTCGTCGGCGGAGAACAGGAAGGGCTGGGTCTTCGGGATCTGGCCTTCGGCGACTTTCTTGCCATCGACGCTGAGGATCGACTTGCCGCCGGTGCCGGGCTTCGGTGAATCGGGAATGAACTCGTAGGTGATGACGTGCTTGCCGGGGGCGAGCGCGGTTTCGGAGCCGATGTTGGTGCGTTCCAGCGCGAAGAAGTTGTATTCGTGGCGGGGCTTGCCGTCCTTCAGGTAGAGCGTCCAGCCGCCGAAGTAGCCGGCCTGGGCGAGGATCACGCCCTGGGTCGCGGCGTCGGTCACTTCGACCTCGGCGGTGATGGTGTGATGGACGCCCTTCACGTTGATGAAGGCGTTTTCGAGCATCCCGGTCATGCCGGGATAGACGGTCAGCGTCTTGCGGCCGCCGAGCAGGTCGGGGCGGCCGGCGATGGCGGGGTTGAAGCGCTCCGAGCGGCGGTCGTCGATCGGCAGCACGTGGTTGCGGAGGGCTTCCTTCATGAAGACTTCCTGGAGTTCCTTGAGTTTCGCGGGGTTCTCGGCGGCGAGGTTGTTCGCTTGGCTGAAGTCCTCGTCGACGTGGTAGAGTTCCCACACGTCGTCTTTCACGGCCGGCAGCGGGACGAGGAGCCAGGGGATCGAGTGGCGGGTGCAGGCGACCCAGCCTTCGTGGTAGATGCCGCGGTTGCCGAACATCTCGAAGTACTGCGTCTTGCGGCGCTCCGGGGCCTTGGCGTCGGCGGCGGAGTAGAGCATCGACACGCCGTCCATCGGGCGCTGGGTCACGCCGTTGACGGACTTCGGCTCGGGCAGGCCGGCGGCTTCGAGCACGGTCGGCGCGACATCGATGACGTGGTGGAACTGGCTGCGGATCTCGCCCTTGGCTTTCATGCCCTTCGGCCAGTGCATGACCATGCCGTTGCGGGTGCCGCCGAAGTGGCTGGCGACCTGCTTGGTCCACTGGAAGGGGGTGTTGCCGGCCCAGGCCCAGCCGATGGCGAAGTGCGGGAAGGTCGAGGGGCCGCCCCATTCGTCGATGTGGCTCATCATCTGGTCGGCTTTGCCGATGATGCCGTTGAGCGCCATCATTTCGTTGTAGCTGCCTTCCGGGCCGCCCTCGGCGCTCGAGCCGTTGTCGCCGGCGATGTAGAAGAAGAGGGTGTTGTCGAGTTCGCCGATCGCCTCCAGGCGCTCGACCAGGCGGCCGACCTGGTGGTCGGTGTGCTCGGCGAAGCCGGCGAAGGTTTCCATCTGGCGTTCGAACAGGCGCTTCTGGTCGGCGCTCATCGCGTCCCAGGCGGGGATTTCGGCCGGGCGCGGGGTGAGCTTGGCGTTGGCGGGGATGATGCCGGCCTTTTTCTGACGTTCGAAGGTTTCCTCGCGCAGCTTGTCCCAGCCGCCGCTGAACTTCCCTTTGTACTTCGCGATCCAGTCCTTGGGCGCGTGGTGCGGGGCGTGGGTGGCGCCGGTGGCGAAATAGACGTAGAACGGCTTGTCGGGCGTGAGCGCCTGCTGGCCGCCGATCCAGTTCACCGCCTGGTCGGTCATGTCGACGGTGAAGTGGTAGTCGGGCGATTGCCTGGGTTCGACGCGGGTGACGCCGTCGTAGATCGCCGGGGCCCACTGGTTGGTCTCGCCGCCGATGAAGCCGTAGAACTTGTCGAAGCCGGAGCCGGTCGGCCAGCGGTCGAAGGGACCGGAGGCGGAAACTTCCCAGGGCGGGGTTTCGTGGTACTTGCCGAAGGCGGCGGTGCTGTAGCCGTTCTGGCGGAGGATTTCGGCCAGGGTGGTGATGTTTTTCGGGCGGATGCCGGTGTTGCCGGGGAAGGCGGTGGCGAGCTCCATGATCGCGCCGGCATTGTTGGCGTGGTGGTTGTGGCCGGTGAGCAGGGCGGTGCGGGTGGGGCTGCAGAGCGCGGTGGTGTGGAAGCGGTTGTAGCGCAGTCCGCCGCCGGCGAGGCGGTCGAGCGTGGGCATCTGGATCGGCCCGCCGAAGGTGCTGCTGTGGCCGAAGCCGAAGTCGTCGATGAGCACGATGACGACGTTGGGCGCGTCTTGCGGGGCCTTGATCTCGAAGCGCGGCGGGGCTTTCGCATCGCGGGCGTCGAGCGCGGTGATCGGGTCGGGTGTCGGTTCCTGGATTGGCAGGATGGTGCGGTCGAGGGCGTCGGCGGCCAGGCCGGAAGCGGTGCTGGCGAGGAGCAGCAGGAAGAAGGTTTTCATAGGAAGGGGGTAATGGATTTCGATGGGGGCTTTCTCTTTAGCGGTTCGGTTCCGGGCAGACCATTGCACCTTGGTGCAACCGTCCCCGACGCTTCACCGCATCATGGAAAACGCGGGGATGAAGGTTTCGGTGCCGGGTCCGCGTCCCGCTGGAGGCGAGCTTGAATCCCGCTTGCGGAGTCCCGGTCCGATCCTTGATCACCTTGAAGAGCGCACAAGCCGCGGCGGCGGTCCACGAAAAAACCGCAGGCACGGGAGCTCAACGCTTCCCGCGCTTCGAGGCGGGCTTGTGCGGGGACGACCGCCCGGGAGGGTCGGGGCGCTTTGCTTCCTTCTCGCGCGTCCGCTTCCGCCAGTCGCGCTTTTCCGGGACCCCGTCCGCCGGCTTCGCGGGAGTCTTTGCGTGGTAGTCGAAGCCGCGCAGCCGCTTGCGGGCCAGGCGGTCGCCGATGAAGCGTTCGACCATGCCCAAGAGGTTGAGGTCGCCGCGCGGCACGAAGCTGATCGCCTCGCCCTCCGCTTCCGCCCGGCCGGTGCGGCCGATGCGGTGGATGTAGTCCTCCGGGTTGACCGGGAAATCGTGGTTCACCACGTGGGTCACGCCGTCGATGTCGATGCCGCGCGCGGCAATGTCGGTGGCCACGAGCACCTGCACCTTGCCGTCCTTGAAATCCTGCAGCGCCTTTTCCCGCTGCTCCTGGCTCCGGCCGGAATGGAGCCGCGCGACCTGGACCCCTTCGGACTGGAGAAAGCGCGCCAGGCGGTCGGCGCCGTCCTTCATGCGGACGAAAACCAGCACGCGCTTGAACTTCGGCTGCCGGAGCAGTTCGCGCAGCAGCGGTCCCTTGAGGTGGTGCGCGACTTCGTGGACGCACTGCTTCACCGTCTCCGCCGGGTCCGAGCGGCTGCCGATCTGGACCATCTCCGGCTGACGGAGGAAGCGCCGGGCGAGGTTTTCGACCTCGCGCGGGAACGTGGCGGAAAACATCAGCGTCTGGCGCTGCCGCGGCAGGCCGTCGACGATCGTCTCGATGTCCGGCAGGAAGCCCATGTGGAGCATCCGGTCGGCTTCATCCAGCACCAGCATCTCCAAGGATCCGAGGTCCACCTGCTGGCGGCCTAACAGGTCGATCAGCCTTCCCGGGGTGGCGACGATGATTTGCACGCCCTTGCGCACCGCCTTGATCTGCTCCGCCTCGTCCACCCCGCCGTAGATGCTGGCCACCCGGAGCAGCAGGTGCTTGCCGTAGGTGCGGATGTTGCCGGTGATCTGCAGCGCCAGCTCGCGGGTCGGCGCGAGGATCAGGGCGCGGATGATGTTCCGCTCGCGCTTCGATTGTTCGAGCCGGTGGAGCATCGGCAGCACGAAGGCGGCGGTCTTGCCGGTGCCGGTCTGAGCGATCGCGATCAGGTCGCGGCCCTGCATCACCTTGGGAATGGCCGCCTCCTGCACGGGCGTCGGCCGGGCATAGCCGGCGTTCCCGAGCGCGCGAAGGATCTCGTCCCCGAATCCGAAGTGGCGGAAAGGCATGCGGGGAACTTACGCAGCGAGTTTGTCGAATCGCAGCAACAAACGCAACGCGCACCGGGGGCGCGGAGGATCTCGTCCCCAAGTGCCGTGGCGGGCTTTGTTGCCGCGAGCCGAACCACGCCGGACCGAAACAACATCCTTCTCAACCCGCGCCGACCTCTCCTAACCTCCTCCCATCATGATCCCCTCCGTCTCCGACTACGAAAAGCTGGGCGCCTTTTACCTCGGCCGCGAATACGATCTGGAGACGAAGTCCGCCGACGGCGGGCTGGTGCTCTACGATTCGAAGGACCTGGTCACCCACGGCGTGGTGCTCGGCATGACCGGCTCCGGCAAAACCGGCCTCTGCCTCGCGCTGCTGGAGGAAGCCGCAATGGACAACATCCCGGCAATCGTGATCGATCCGAAAGGCGACATCTCCAACCTGCTCCTCACCTTCCCCGAACTCCGCTCCGAAGACTTCCGGCCTTGGATCAACGAGGACGATGCGGCGAAGAAAGGCGTCACGCCCGACGAGTTCGCGGCCAAGACCGCCGAGACCTGGAAGAAAGGCCTGGCCGACTGGGGCCAGTCGCCGGAACGGATCGCGCAACTCAAGTCGAAGGTCGACATCAACATCTTCACGCCCGGCTCCAAGGCCGGCATCCCGGTCTCGATCCTCAGCTCGCTGGAAGCGCCGCCTTTCGAGATCATGGACGATGCCGAACTGCTTGGCGAACGCATCGAGAGCACCGTCGCGTCGCTGCTTTCGCTGGTCGGCGTCGATGCCGATCCGATCCAGTCGCCCCAGGCCATCCTTCTCTCCAACATCTTCCAGCACGAGTGGGCCGCCGAGCGCGACATCACGCTGGAAACCCTGATCCGCCACATCCAGAAGCCCGGCTTCGACAAGGTCGGCGTGATCGACCTCGAAAGCTTCCTGCCACAGAAAGACCGCCAGACCCTTGCGCTGAAATTCAACAACCTGCTCGCCTCGCCCGGCTTCTCGACCTGGCTCGAAGGTCCGCCGCTGGACATCGCGAAGATGCTCCACGCGCCCGATGGCAAGCCGCGCATTTCGATTTTCTCGATCTCCCACCTCGGCGATGCCGAGCGGATGTTCTTCGTCAGCCTGATCCTCAACCAGACCCTCGGCTGGATGCGCGGCCAAAGCGGCACCACCTCGCTGCGCGCCTTGCTCTACATGGACGAGATCTTCGGCTACCTGCCGCCATCGGCGAACCCGCCGAGCAAGCGGCCGATGATGACGCTGCTCAAGCAGGCCCGCGCCTTCGGCCTCGGCTGCCTGCTGGCGACGCAAAACCCGGTCGACCTCGACTACAAGGCGCTGTCGAACATCGGCACCTGGTTCCTCGGCCGCTTGCAGACGGAGCGCGACAAGCTGCGGGTGCTCGACGGCCTGGAAGGCGCGGCCGGCGCGCAGAACGCGAAGTTCGACCGCGCCTCGATGGAGAAGCTGCTCTCCGGCCTCGGCAACCGCGTCTTCCTGATGAACAACGTCCACGAGGACCACCCCGTGCTGTTCCACGTGCGCTGGGTGATGAGCTACCTGACCGGCCCGCTGACCCGCACCAGCATCAAGGCGCTGATGGACCCGAAGCGCGCGGCTTTCGGAAGTACGAAGGATGCCGTAGCCGCGGAGGCCAACCCGATGGCGATGCCCGGCATGGCGGCGCCCGCCGCGAAGGCATCGGCCCGTCCGGTGGTCGGCGCGGGAGTCGTGGAAAAGTTCGCCCCGCCGGCCGGCGATGCCACCGAGGTGACCTACAAGCCGCATTTGCTGCGGGTCGGCACCGTGCATTTCGCCTCGGCCAAGGCCGGCATCGAAGGCAGCCGCAAGGTCCGCAAGGTGAACGCGATCTTGCCGGAAGCGATCGACTGGGAGCGCGATCTCCCGCCGCCGCTCAAGCCGGAGGAGCTCGGCTCCGAGCCTGCCGCGGGTGCCGGCTTCGCGCCGCTGCCAGGCTTCGCGATGAACGCCGCGAACTACAAGCAGGTCGAGAAGGACTTCGCCGAGTGGCTCTACCGCAACGAGCGCGCCGACATCTTCACCTGCCCGGCCTTGAAGGCCTACTCCGAGATCGGCGAATCCGAAGCCGAGTTCCGCGCCCGGCTTTCCCAGAAGGCCCGCGAGGCGCGCGATGCCGCCGTGGAAAAACTCCGCGCCGCGACCGGCAAGAAGCTCGAGACCCTCGAAGGCCGCCTGCAAACCGCGGAAGCCGGACTTGCCCGCCAGAAGGCCGAGTCGCAGAGCGCGAAGATGCAGGCCGGCGTGTCGATCCTCGGCGGCCTGCTCGGCGGGCTGATGGGCCGCAAGCGCAGCGCCAGCTCCGCCCTTTCGAAAGGCACCAGCGCCTACAAGCAGCACCAGGACGTCGCCGCCGCGGAAGACAAGGTGGAAACCGTCCAGCAGCAGATCGCGGAGCTGAACCGGCAGCTCGAGACCGAGATCGCCGGGCTTTCGCAGAGCTACGATCCCGCCGCGCTGGTGCTCGAAACCGAGTCGCTCAAGCCGACCAAGACGAACGTCAGCGTCGATTCCGTCGCGCTACTATGGCTGCCGTACGACGGGCGCGGCGAGCGGGCGTGGTGAAGCGCCCCGCACTTTCGAGGCGACTCCGGCGGCAGGTCCGCGTATCATTCTTCCTGCGGACCCATGAAACCCTCGCACCTCCTCCCTCCCCTTCTCGCGCTGGCGGTCTCCGGCGCGTGGATCGGCTCGCAGCGGCGCTCGATCGCGACCCTGGAACTGGAGAGCGAGGCCTTGCGCGGCCGGCTCGAAGCCGCGCAGCCTTCCGCGGCGGACGCCCCGTCCCCGTCGCTCGCCGCCCGGCGCGAGGCGCAGTCCGCCCGCGGCGGGAAGAAGATCGACTGGAGGAAGATCGCCGCCACCCAGGCCGCGATGAAGAACGGCGGCGACGGCGACATGCGGGCGATGGTTGCCTTGCAGAGGACCTTGCTGGCGCTGTCCACCGAAGAGCTGCTGGCGGGCCTCGATGAAATCGCGGGGCTCGATCTTTCCGACGCCGCGCGGCGCGAGCTCGAGGGCATGATGATCGGGATCCTCTCGAACAAGGACCCGCAGGTGGCGCTGGAGCGCTTCGCCGACCGCATCGGCGGGACCGACGGCGGGCTCTCCTGGCAACTTGCGAACGCCTTCCAGAGCTGGAGCGGCAAGGATCCCGCGGCCGCCGCGGCGTGGATGGACCGGCAGGTCGCGGCGGGGACTTTTGAAAACAAGCGGCTCGACGGGCAGCACGACCCGCGCATCCGCTTCGAAGCCGGGTTGATCCAGCACCTCGTGGTCAGCGATCCCGCCGAAGCCGCGCGCCGGCTCGCCTCGCTGCCGGAAGACCAGCGCGACGAGGTCTTCGCCAATCCCTTCCATTTCCGCATCCGGCCGGGCACGGAAAAGGCGGTGGCGGACCTGATCCGCAGCCAGGTGGCGCCCGGTGAACGCCTTTCGGCCCTCGGCCGCAGCGCGGCGCCGCTGGTCAAGAACGGCTACGGGAAGGTCGGCGAGTTCCTCGGGGCGATCGATGCCGGTGCGGAAGAGCGGGCGGCGGTGGTGGGCGAGGCGCTGAAGGAACGCTTCAAGCGGCAGGACGAGATGACGACCAGCGTCGACGAGACCCGCGCGTGGATCCTTGCCGAGGCGCCGGCCGATGCCGAGCGGCTGAGCGGCGAGGCGCTGGCCCACCTGAGCGAGTGGCTGGAGTTTCCCGACATGGCGAAGGAGGCGTTGAAGTATCAGCAAGAAAGCGGGAACGACGACGCGCTGGTGGCCTTTCTCAAGAACGCGCCGGAGTCATCGCGGGAAGGGATCCTGGAGCTGGCCGGAAAGATCTCCGATCCCGTGAAGCGCGCGGAAGTCGAAGCCCGCTTCCTCAACAATCCGAACCGCTTGGCGAATCCCGCCGCAACCGGACCATGAAGCTTTCCCTGCTCGCCACCGCGCTGATCTTGGCCGCCGCCGCCTTCCTCGGCTGGCAGGACCGCGGCAAGCTGGCCGCTGCGCGCGAAAGCCACGGCCGCCTGATGGCCGAGGCCCGCGCGCTCGGGCTGTCGACCGACGGCCTGGTGCAGGACGGCAAGGCGGTGCTTCCGGCGAAGACGGCACGGGCGACCTGCGACGGGGCGGCGGCAATCGATCCGAAGGAGTTCGCGGGCAGGCTCGCGGCTTTCGCGCTCAAGATGGAAGCCACCGAGAAAAGCGGCACACCGCCGGACGAGGATTTCCAGCAGGAGGTCTTCGGCCTGCTCGACGACATGCTGCGGCTCGACCCCGCCCAGCTCAAGGTGCTGATCGGCGAACTCCGCGCCAACGGCGAGCTCAGCGCCGAAATGCGGCGCAACATCGTCGGCTTCGCGATCAGCATGCTCGCCAACGATCACCCCGCCGCGGCGCTGGCGATTTTCACCGAGTCCTCCGATCTCCTGGGCAAGGACAACGGGCACGTGCTGGGGCAGGCAATTTCGAAGTGGGCCGGCCAGGACCCGGCTGCCGCGCTCGATTGGGTGCGGAAAAACTCCGCCAGCCATCCGGACCTCGTCACCGAGCAAACCAAGCGCGACCTGATCGGCGGCACGGCAAAGCGGGACCCGCGGCTGGCCTTCAAGCTGGTCGACGAACTCGGGCTGGAGGACGCGGTCAGTGCCGGCCGGTCGATCGCGGGGTCCGCCGATACCCCGGCCGAGCGCAACATGATCCTCTCCGCCCTGCGCGATCATCTTGCAGCCCAAAGCGGGGACGGGACCTCCCTGCTCGCTGCCCCGACTTTGCTCGGGCTCGCCGAGGGCGCGATGAAAGACGGCTTCGAAAGTGCGACGGAATGGATCGACGGCGCGGGCCTGGATACCGCGGAGATGCTGGTGGTGGCCGGCAGCATCGAGCCCTGGCGCACCGGTGCCGACACCGGGAATTGGATCGAATGGATGTCGTCCAAGCTGCCGGCCGGGGAGTGGGAGTCGAAAGCCGGCAGGATGATGGACCACTGGACCCGCAGCGATTACAAGGCGGCGGGACTTTGGCTGAGCCAGGCGGAGGACGGCCCGGCCAAGCAGGCCGCGGTGAAATCCTACGCCCGGACCGTGGCCCCCTACGATGCCGATGCTGCCGCCCGTTGGGCCGCCACCCTGCCGCCGGGAAGCGAGCGCGAGGAGTTGCTGGAAGCGATCGGCAAAGCCGCGGCGAAGCCCGAAGAGGACCCTTAGGCCCAGCGTCCTGCCTTTCCCTCCGATTCAAGGCTTGCCAATTTCACTTTGTTCTGCAAAGTGAACTCCGTCCGCCCTGCAAGCGGCGTTTTTTCGGCCCTTAAACTTTGTCTGGCAAAGCTTATGACCCCTTCCCTTTCCCTGAGGCCCCAGTTCCGGCGGGCGATGACGCTCGGCCACGGGGCGGAGACCCGTGCGGCGCTGGCCCGGCTGGACGCCCTTTTGAAGCGCGGGACGGCGACGGTGCTCGGACCGCTCGCGCCCGATGCCGCCCTGTGCGAACTCTATCGCCGCCGCGGGGCGCTGGAGGGATCGCCCGACGATGCCCGTGCGCCGACGCGGGTGGTCGTGGTGCCCTTCGCCGGTCTGCCGAAGCCGGTCCTGCGCCGCTGGAAAGCGAGCGGCCACGAGGTGCTCGACCTCACCCTTCCGGCCGTCCGCCGCGCCCAGACCTCGCTCGGCCTGCTCGCGCTGGAGCACGCCAAGCCGCTGGTCTGCGGCTTCCATGACGACGCCGAATGCGCGTCGATCTCCGGCGAAGTGGCGGGAGCCGCGGTGGTGGAGGATGCCGACGAGGCCGCCCTGCTGCCCTTCGCGCCGAAGTTCGGCATGGTGTGTCAAACCCTGGTGTCCCGCCGTCGTGCGGGCGTGGTGGCGGAGGCCCTGCGCCAGCGCCACCCGGACAGCCGCATGGTTTTCCTCGATACGACCTCGCCCGCGACGGGGGAGCGCGAGAGGTCCGTGGAAGCGCTCAGCCGCTGGGCAGAGGTGATCCTGATCGCGGGCGAGGCCACCGAGGCCTCCGTCCGCGCGCTCGTGGAAACCTCCCGGCGGCTGGGCCTCCCCGCCTTTCCCGTGGCCGATGCCGGTGCGATCGACCGCGGCGTCATCGCCGGAGCCGCCCGCATCGGACTCACCGCCGGCGAGTTCTCGCCGGACCTGGTCGTGGACGCGATCGCCGCACGGCTGGAAACCGAACCTTGAGCTTCCGCTTCAGGCCTCCCCGCCGCCCAGTTCCCGCGGCAGATCCCTGCCGGAGATCTTCCCTAACAGCTCGAGTTCCGGCCGCAGGGTTTCCCAAGCTTCGGGACCGGCGGGATTCGCGACGCCGCAGGGCGTGCAGGACCCGAAGCCCGGATAATCCTTCCCCGCCGCCGGGTCATGGCCGGGTCGGGCGAGGGTGAGGACCGGTCGCCGAGACCCGGCGGGCGGCCGCAGCAGCAGCGGATGCATCCAGCACGAGACCGGCTTCCACCACCACGGGTGCCGGCCGGTGTCCATGGCCAGGCGCTGGAGCACGCAGCGGTGCCCGGCATCGAGGAACACGCAGCGGGTCTTCGGGAAATGCGGCGGGAAATCGTCCGCCAGCACGCCATCGCCGGCTGCGAGCGTGACGGTGCGGCCTTGGCGGCCGTCCATCGTGAGATAGCGCTCTTCCTCCCAACCGTAGCCGGCCAGCAGGTCGCGATGCGCTTCCACCACCTCGCCGATGCCCGCCATTTCCTCTTCCGTTAGAAGCGCGCCGTCGTGGCAGCAGGTGGCGCGGCACTTCGGCAGCTCGCAGGCCTTGAGCCGCATCGCGAAGGCCTCGTGATCCAGCGCCGCCTCGCGCAACTGCCCGGCCAGCGCTTGCTCGATGCCGGGATAGGCGGTGAAGGGCCCGCGGCCCGCGTCGGTCATGGGACCGTTCTAGCCCCCGCTGCCCGGAATCTCCATCGGGAACTTGTCGTTCGGCGAAACCTCGCGCCGGAGCAGGGCGACGGCTTGCTCGATGAGGTCCGGCCGGGCGGCGGCGAGGTCCTTCTCCTCCGCCGGATCCTTCGCGAGGTCGTAAACCTCCCAGGGTCCGGGTTTCTTCGTCTTGAGGCCCTGGCGGATGACCTTGAAATCGCCGATCCGCACCGCGAGCTGGCCGCCGTACTCGGGATAGACCCAGAGCATCGGCGTCTTGCGCCCGAGCTTGCCGCTGCCTGTTAGAACGGGCCACAGGTCGCTGCCGTCGAGGCCGCGGGGCGCTTCGATGCCGGCGGCGGCGCAGAGCGTGGGAAGCCAGTCGGGGAAGTAGCCGGGCGTCTCGTCGCTCGCGCCCGCCTTCACCTTGCCCGGCAGACGCACGATCGCCGGCACGCGGATGCCGCCTTCGAAGAGCGAGCCCTTGTAGCCGCGCAGCCCGGCGGTGCTGTTGAAAAAGGGCGCGTCGCAGCCGCCGATGTGGAAGCGCGTGCCCGGGCCGCCGGGGTGGGTGGTGCCGTTGTCGGAGGTGAAGACGATCAGCGTGTCATCGAGCACCCCGGCCTTTTCCAAGGCCGCGCGAACCTTGCCGACGTGGCGGTCGAGGTCGCTGACCAGCGCCGCGTAGGCGGCACGAGGACGGGGGTGCGGCAGGTAAGCGGAGTCGCCGCGGTAGACTTCCGTGTCCCATTCCTTCGGATACTCGTTCACCCGCTCGACCGGCGGGTGCATCGCCACGTGCGGCTCGACGAAGGCGAGGTAGAGGAAGAAGGGCTTCGACTTGTTAGACGCGATGAATTGCTCCGCCTCGGCGACCATCAGGTCCGGCGCGTAGCTTTGGCCGATCCATTTCTCCATCGTCACCTCGCCTTCCGGTGTCTTGGCATGGCCGGGAATCGGCTTGGGGTTGATCTCGACCTGCTTGTCGTTTTTCCAAAGGAAGCGCGGGTAGTAGGAATGCGCGACCGCCTGGCAGTTGTAGCCGAAGAACAGGTCGAAGCCCTGGGCGTTCGGATCGCCGGTGGAGGTGGCCGGGCCGAGGCCCCACTTGCCGATCGCGCCGGTGGCGTAGCCGGCCTTCTTGAAGACGGCGGGCAGCAGCAGGCTGCCGGCGGAGACCGGGTGCTGGCCTTCCTTGAACTGCGGGAAGGAAAGGTTGGCCTGGCGGTTGCCGCGGATCTCGGCATGGCCGGCGTGCTTGCCGCTCATCAGGATGCAGCGGGCCGGGGCGCAGACCGGCGCGCCGGTGTAGTGGCGCGTCAGCTTGGTGCCCTCTGCCGCCAGCCGGTCGAGGTGCGGCGTGCGGATCTTCGCCTGGCCGAAGCAGCCGAGCTCGCCGTAGCCGAGGTCATCCGCGAGGATGAACACGACGTTCAGCGCGGATGCCGGGAGGACACAGGCGAGGAAAAAGGCGATGAGCGGGCGCATGGCGAAGAGTGAAGGCATTCGCGGGAAGAAGTCTTTCCGCTTTTGCGATGGGATCGTGGGATTTTGCGAAAATCCGTGAAGATGCTGCCCGGAATCACTCCGATTGACCAGGCGCACCCCAATCCATAGCCTCCGGCAGCGTTGCTCCAGCATGTCTTTTGTCCTCGAAGAACTCCCCTACCAAAAGAAGGCCATCGATGCCGTTGTTGGCGTTTTCGACGGCCAGCAGCGGAATTTCTTCCACAACCCCTTCCAAGGGGACGTGAGCCCCAACATCCTGACCCTCGATCTGGACGCCATCACCGCGAACAAGCGCGCGATCATCGCCGCGAACAGCCTGACCGAGGGCGAGGCCCACCTCTGCAACGAGCCCGACTATTGCATCGAGATGGAGACCGGGACCGGCAAGACGCTGGTTTACCTCCGGACCATCTACGAGCTGTGCGAAGCCTACGGCTTCACCAAGTTCATGATTATCGTCCCCTCGGTCGCGATCCGCGAGGGGGTGCTGGACACCATCCGATCTTTCGCCCCGCAGCTCCATCGGATCTACGGCCCGCGACTCCATGCTTTCGAATACGACAGCAAGAAGCTCACCGAGGTAAAGCGCTTCATCAGCGGCACCGACCTCCAGGTGATGGTCTTGACCACCCAGTCCTTCAATTCCGACGACAACATCATCAACCAGCCCGAGCGCGATGACTCGCCGGAGGGACTCTCCTACTGGGAGGCTCTCGCGAAGGTCCGTCCCATCGTCATCATGGACGAACCGCAGGAGGGGATGGACACGCCGAACATCACGCCGCGCTTGCAGGCCTTGGACCCGGTCGCGCGGCTCCGCTATTCCGCAACCCACAAGATCACGCGGAACCTTCTCTACCGCCTCTCGGCCCGCGAAGCCTACAACGAACGGCTGGTCAAAAAGATCGAGGTCCTTTCCGTCGCCGAAAAGAACGACGAGGCCACGCTCAAGCTGGAACTCGTCGAGATCCAGACCGGCAAGGGCGATCCGAAGGCGAAGCTGCGCGCCTGGTGCAAGACCGCGAGCGGCTTCAAATACAAGGAAACCCGCTGGCTGGACGCCTCAAAGCACCGCAGCCTCGAAGAAGCGACCGGCAATATCTCCTACCGCGGCTACGTCATTGAGAACGTCCGCGCCCGCGGTCTCCGCGGCGGCGGGGAGCTGGTGAAATTCAGCAATGGCATCGAGCTAACCCGCCGCGAGACCACCGGCGACGTCGCCGGCATCTTCCGCCAGCAGCTTTTCTATCTCTGCCTCCGCCACTTCGAGAAAACCGAGGCCCTCCGCCCGCTCGGCATCAAGCCGCTTTCCCTCGTCTTCATCGACCGGGTGGCCAAATACACCGACCCGGACGGGGAGATCCGCACCCTGTTCCGCGAGGAATTCCCCAAGGCCTACCGCGAGCACTACGGGAAGGACATGCCGCCCGGCATGGTCGATGCAGTGCAGGCCTACTACTTCGCCAAAACCGGATCCGGCGAGTTCACCGATAGCGAGAACTCGATGGCGAAGCAGAAGGAGATCTACGACGAGATCCTGCGCGACAAGGAAGCCCTGCTGGCCTTTTCGAATCCCCGCCAGATCATCTTCTCCCACTCCGCCCTCGGGGTCGGCTGGGACAATCCGAACGTCTTCAACATCGCGACGCTCAACTACACCTATTCCGACATCAAGAAGCGCCAGGAGATCGGCCGCGGCCTGCGCATCTGCCGGAATCAGGACGGAAAGCGGGTCCACGATCCCGACGGCACCGAGGAAGGAAAGGAGATCAACCTCCTGACGGTCATCCCGAACGAGACCTACGAGACTTTCGTCCACCAGTACCAGGCGGAGACCGGCACCACCGGCATCAACCTCCGCCACACGCACAAAACCACGCGCAAGGGCCTGAAGGAAGTTCGCCTCCAGGAGAAGCACTTCAAAAGCGACCGCTTCCGCCGCTTCTGGGCACGGCTGGGCCAGCGCACGGACTACACGGTCCACTTCGACGAGGAGGCGCTGGTCGCCGCTTGCGTCGCCGCCATCGAGGTCATCGAGGTCCCGCGTTACGAGGCGGAGATCGTGTTAACCCGCATCGATGAAATGCAGGGCGACGGCGTCCGTTCCGCGGAGCTGGGGCGCGACACCGCGAAGCTCGAAGCCGAGTTCACCCCGATGGATCTGGTCGAGGAGCTGTCGGAGAGCACCCAGCTGGCCTATCCCACCCTGCTCAAGATCCTCTCCCGGCTCGGCAACGGGCACCAGCTCGTCAGGAACCCGCCCCGTTTCCTTCACGAGGCAGCGCGCGCCATCCAGCGGATCAAGATCGAGGAAATGGTCCGCACCATCGACTACCGGCCCACCGGCGAGCGCTTCGGGCTCGACCTGTTCAAGGACCTCATCCCCACCTACAAGGAAGTCGTCCCCATGCCGGAACGCGGCGTTTACGACCACGCCATCATCGACTCCGCGTCCACCTACGAGAGCACCTTCGCCAAGCAGGCCGAGATGGACGCGCGGGTCGTGTGCGTGCTGAAGCTGCCGGACTGGTACAAGATCCCCACCCCCGCCGGAAACTACACCCCGGACTTCGGGATCGTGGTCAGCCAGAAGTCCCTGCGCGACCGGACGGAGGTGGAGATCCATCTGGTGGTCGAGACCAAGTCCACCAGCGTCCTTGCCGAGCTGGATTCCGACGAGCAGATCAAGATCCGCTGCGCAATCCGCCACTTTCACGCGCTCGGGGTGAATGCGAACAGCTCGCTGATCTTCCAGGCGCCGGTCGACCGCTTCTCCAGCACGCTACAGGAGGACGAGACACCCGGCAGCCGGCCGCCGATGGGCTTCTTCGCACCCAGGACCACGCTTCCCGAAACCCTCTCCCAAGCCCTCGCCACTGAGTGAGCCCCGCCGCCATGCCCGACGAATCCCTCAACGACCTGCTGCCGACCACGCCCGACCTCCGAGCCGAGCGCCTGGCGGAACTCAAGCGGCTCTTCCCCGATCTCTTCACCAACGAAGGCCGGCTCGATCCCGATGAATTGAAACGGCTGGTCGCCCCCAACGAGGTCCACGAGACCGAGCGCTACGAGTTCAAGTGGTACGGCAAGGCTGCGTCGAAGCGGGAAGCCTTCACGCCCACCACCGCCACCCTGGTTTACGACAAGGCCCGCTCGGTGAATCCGCACAAGGCGGACGGCAACATGATCATCGAGGGCGAGAACCTCGAAGTCTTGAAGCTGCTTTTAAGCGCCTACCAAGAACAAGTGGACGTCATTTACATCGACCCGCCCTACAACGCCGACGCGGACGTAATTTATACCGATAACTTCTCGTCGAAGAAGGCGGATTATTGGGAGGCAACAGGCGATTCTCACGACGGAGTAAAACTTACATCTGATCCTGACTCTCGCGGAAACCAGCACTCTGATTGGCTCTGCATGCTGCAGATGCGTCTACTTGTGGCGAGAAGACTACTCAAAGGCTCTGGCGTGATCTTTGTCTCCATTGACGATAAAGAGCATTCGAATCTGACGAGGCTGATGGACGAGGTCTTTGGACGTGAGAATTTCCTCGGCAATATCGTCTGGAAAGGTGCCACAGACAACAATCCAACCCGGGTTGCTACCGAACACGAATACGTCATTTGCTATGCAAAAGACGCGAGCCGATGTCCTGCGGTTTGGAAGGATGCGACTGACGACACAAAACACCTCATGCTCGACAAATACCGCGAAATTGCGGCCGAGACTGGGAAGGATTCTTCCGAAACCATCGGAACGTTTCGGCGCTTCGTTCGAGACAACTTCGAGTCGCTTCAGCCGCTAACCCACTACACCCAGATCGATTCCCGCGGCCCCTATACCGGAAGCCGCAAGGTTCACAACCCCAAGCCAGGCGGATACCAGTATGACGTTCCTCATGAGATCGACGGGGTGCCCACTGGCGAGATCTGCGAGCCGCCAGCCAACGGATACCGATTCCCATGGGAAACCATGAAGAGACTGTTGGATGAGAAGCGGATTTTGTTTGGACCAACGCACAACCAGATCGTCCAAATCAAGGAATACCTAGAAGATTATGAGGCCAAGCTGCCGAGCGTGATTTCGTTGGACAGTCGAACGGGCTCGAATGAATTGGAGTCTCTTTTCGGAGAACGAAAAATATTTCCCAATCCAAAGCCGACTTTGCTCTTAAACGACTTCCTGCGATTCGCCCTGAAAGAGAATTCGCTGTTTCTGGATTTCTACGCGGGATCGGGGTCCTCGATCCATGCTGTCTTGAAGCACCTTCCTAGAAACAAGTGGATTGGCGTACAGATCCCGGAAGCAACCCCAAAAAACTCGCAGGCTTACAAGTCGGGCTTTAAGACCATCTCCTCTATCACCATCGAACGCGTCAAACGCGTCATCGAAGGCTACGGCGACAACGCGCAACCGATTCCCGACACCGGCTTCCGCGTCTACAAGCTCGCCAAATCGAACTTCCCGCGCTGCGAGTTCGTGCCGGATCCCAAGGCGAGCGAGGAGGAGAACGTCGAGGCATTGAAGAGGTACATCCACGAGAAGGAAGCCTCCAGCCTGCTGCCGCTCGACGCGGGTGCCGAGCAGGCGGTCTTCGACGAGGTCCTTCTCAAGTGCGGCTTCCAGCTTCACTACACCCGCCAGCGCCGCGACGACTTTACCGACAACACCATCCACGAAGTCAGCGATGGCCACCGCCAAGCGCTGGTCTGCCTGGCCTGGAACCAAGGCATCAAAGACGCCACCCTCAAGCGCCTCCGCGAACTGGACGAAGCCGGCGAGAAGCCCTTCTTCATCTGCCTGGAGCGCTCCCTTTCCACAACGACCAAGTGGAACCTCGATCACCTTCTGGGCAAACGCCTGACCGCTTTCTGATCTCCCGTTATGGCAACCTTGTTCTTTTCCTACTCCCACAAGGACGAAGTCCTGCGCGATGAACTCGAGGTCCATCTGGCCATGCTCAAGCGCAGCGGAGCAATCGAGGCATGGCATGATCGGAAGATCCTGGCGGGTGATGAGCTCGACGGAGTCATCGATGCAAAGCTGAATTCAGCGGAAGTGATCTTGCTTTTGGTGAGTCCGGACTTCCTGGCCTCGCGGTATTGCTACGATGTGGAGGTTCAGCGGGCGATGGAGCGGCACCGGGAAGGGACAGCCCGCGTGATCGCGGTGATCCTGCGGCCCTGCGACTGGGAATCAACGCCTTTTGCCAAACTGCTTTTGACCCCGACCGACGGCAAGCCGGTCACCAAATGGCCCAATCAGGACGAAGCGTTTCTCGACGTCGTGAAGCAGATAAAAGCGGCACTCGGGGCGACCGCGCCGCCCCCTCCCGCAGTGCTTCCGCCGCGGGCCGCGAACAGCCCAATGGAGGCCATGGAACAAGTGTTCGGGCCACGTTCCAGCAACCTGAGGGTGAGGAAGTCGTTTACCGACGCCGACCGCGATCGGTTTATGGACGAAGCTTTCGACTTTATCGCCCGCTATTTCGAAGGCTCTTTGAAAGAGCTGGGGCATCGCCAGAAGGGGATAGAGACAAAGTTCACCCGGGTCGATCCACATGGATTCACCGCGGTCATCTATCGAGATGGCAAAGCTGTTTCCCGCTGCTCGATCCGCCACGGAGCCACAACGGCATTCGGCGGTGGAATCACTTACTCCCACGACGACAAAGCGAGCCGCAACAGCTACAACGAGATTTTGAATCTCGCGGTTGGCGAACAATCGCTCGGCTTAGAGCCCATGGGAATGGCGTCGGCCATGCGCCGACAGCACGGAAAGTCTCACCTTTCAAGCGAAGGTGCGGCGGAACTCTTCTGGTCCATGCTGATGGAGCCGCTTCAGCGGTGAAGCCGGACCTTAGCTGCATCGCGTCGGGAACGGCATCTACACGTCTGAATCAATTGGTCAGTCTTCGCTGCGCTGCGCCCGTCCAAATGGCGCGATGGAGTCCCACAACGTTCCTGGGGCATCTGGCGACGAAATCCTTTGGAAGAATTCCGAAACCGGGATCCGGGCGTCATTGTCGAACTGGCCAAGAAGGGCCAAACGCAAAACCCGCACCTTCACGGCGGACAGAGGATCGTCAATCGCGTGCCACTTTCCCTTCATGGCGGCGTCCGCGGCGCCAGCGCCATCAATGTTTTCCTCGGCCCACGCTTTCGCCCCCTCGACAGCGACCAAGTTGCAGTCTTGGTCGTTAGCATTGCCTCGGAAACTCAAAAGGGTCCACCCGATCCGCTTTCTTTTCGGTCGGCTCGGCCAATCCCAGAAGAGCACTTCCGCGCAAATCCATAGGCCCCTAAAGTCCCGGTCTTTTTCAATGCCTCCGACCAAAAGCAAGGGAGAGATTTCTCGAACCCTGTCCGACCGCATTTCGAAACATTTCATTGGCTTACAATCAGGTAGTCGACCTCCTCACTTTCTAACAATCCGATAAACGTGCGGAAATCCTCGTTCAGCTTCTCCATGGGTGGCGTGGGTTTGGCAAATGAGGAGCATGGCGGCGAGGCGCTCGAGCGGGCCGCGATCTTTCCACGGGTTGTCCCGCTGCCGGAAATCCCGGAGGCTCCGTTTGGTGACCACCTTTTCCATGAGCTGAAGCTAGGTCGGAAGACGGGCTTTGGACAGGCCGGATTTCAGGGGATCGCGATCCGGTACGCCTCGCCGCGGTGGGTGGGCAGGCGGAAGACGCCGTCCTTCGCCGACAGCTCCGCGGCCTTGCCGTCGGCGCGGGTGAGGGTGACTTTGGCCGGGTTGCCCGGCAGGCGGAGGACGAGTTCCTCGCCGAGCAGGGACTTCACGGTCGCGGTGGCGAGCTTGCCGTCCTTCCATGCCGCATCGACCTCGAATCCGCCGCGGGCGCGGAGGCCTTTCACCGAGCCGCTGGGCCAGCCTTTCGGCAGGGTGGGGAGGATCGCCACCTCGTTGGCGTGGGATTGGACGAGCATCTCGCAGATGCCGGCGGTGATGCCGAGGTTGCCGTCGATCTGGAACGGCGGGTGGGTGGTGAAGAGGTTGGCGAGGGTGTTGTGGACGAGCAGGCCGCGGATCATCGACTGCGCCTTGTCGCCTTCGCCGAGGCGGGCCCAAAGCGCGGTGCGCCAGGCCCAGGTCCAGGAGCGGCGGGAGTCGCCGGAAGTGCCGCGGGTTTCGAGCGAGAGCGCCGCGGCCTTCGCGAGGTCGGGCGTGCCGTTGAGCGTGATCTGGTTGCCGGGATAGACGGCGTAGAGGTGCGAGGTGTGGCGATGGCCGCTTTTTTCAAGGTCGGGGCGCTCGGTGGTCCACTCCATGAGCTGGCCCCAGGACCCGATTTGCGGGCCTAACAGCTTGTCGCGGGCTGCGGCGATTTTCTTCGTCAGGGCATCGTCGATCTTCAGCTCATTCGCGGCTTCGAGGGTGAAGGTGAAGAGGTCCCAGACGATCTGCTGGTCGTGGGCGACGCCGTCCTCGCGCGGGCCGTGCTCCGGCGACCAGCCTTTCGGGACCAGGAGCTTGCCGTCTTTTTCGACGAGGTGATCGAGCCAGAATTCCGAAACGTCCTTGAAGACCGGCCAGGCTTTCTTTTCGAGGAAACCAGGGTCGCCGGTGAAGGCGTAATGGTCCCAGAAATGCCGAGCGAGCCAGGCGGAGGCGGGCAGGTTCCACTCCCAGCCGTTGCCGCCGAAAGGATTCACGGAGGTCCGCATGGTCCAGCCGGGAGTCTTCTCGCCGAAGGCCTTCACGGTGGCGGCGCGGCTGCCGGGAATGCTGGCGATCACCCAGTCGTGCAAGGGCCGGGCGCACTCGGCGAGGTTCGCGGGCTCGGCCTGCCAGTAGTTCATCTGGATGTTGATGTTGGTGTGGTAGTCGGCAAACCAGGCGGGCTTGTTGCTGTCGTTCCAGAGGCCTTGCAGGTTCGCGGGCAGCGAGCCGCGCGAGGAGGAGAGCAGCAGGTAGCGGCCGTAGTGGAACATCAGGGCCTCGAGCGCCGGGTCCTCGCCGCCTTTCTTGTAGGCGGCCATGCGGGCGGCGATGTCGCCGTCCTGCGGAGCGCCGAGGTCGAGGGAGACGCGGCCCATGAGCTTCGAGAATCCGGCGGCGTGGCGGCTACGAAGGTCGTCGTACTTGCGGGCGAGGGCGTCCTTGGCCTTCGCGGCGGCGGCGGGTGCGGGGTCGCTGCCGCTGCGGAAGTTCCTCGCGGGATCCATCGCGTAGTCGGTGCCGGCGGAGAGGATCAGGGTCAACGCGGAGTTGTCGCGGAAGAGGATCGCGCCGTTATCGGCTGCCACGGTGCCGCCATCGGCCTTGGCGGAAAGCCGGGCGGCGTAGCGGAGGCCGTTCGAAAGCGCGCCGGAGAAGTGGAGGCCGCCGTCCGCCGCGGAGGTGCTTTCGCCGTGGGCACCGGCGAGGCGAACCTTGCCGCTCAGCTTTCCGGTGGAGCGGAAGCTCACCACGATCACGTCGTCGGCATGGCTGGCAAAGACTTCGCGGGTGAGTGTCTGGCCATCCTTCTTCCACGTCGTGGTGTGGACGCCGGTGGCCAGGTCGAGCCGGCGCGAGTAGCCTTCCGGCGCGGCGGCGGGTGCGGCGGATTTCCCCAGCACGATCTCCGCGAGCTGGAAATGGCTGACGCCGGGGTTGGGCGGAAAGGTCAGGCGGTAGTGCTTCAGCGGCGCACGGTCGCCGCCAAGCGGAAGGGTGAAACGCTTGGTTTCCCCGCGGCCGGCGAAGGGCGGCTGGTCCTTCATTTCGTGGAGCAGGGTCCACTTCGCGCCGTCCGCGGATCCTTCCAGCCGCCAGCGCTGCGGGTCGCGTTCGGGGACGTCGTTGCCGGAGATGAAAGCATAGCTGGCGATCGCTTCCGCTTCGGGCAGCTCGATCTGCCAGACGACGTCCTTGCCCTTCGGCTCGACGCACCACTTGGTTCCCGGATTGCCGTCGGAGGCGGCCGCCGCGCCTTCGGACGCGTTGAAGGGAACATGGCCGCTGGTGCAGGTGCCGCTGGCCGGACCGCCGGGCGCGCCGTCGAGCTCGAGGAAGAGGTCGCCGAAGTTCTGGTAGGCGCCGAATTCGTTCACATCGTAGCCGCCGGAGAGGTTGTCGCCGCCGGTCCACAGGGTGATGTCGTTGAACTGGATGCGCTCGCGGCCGGTGCCGCCGAAGACCATCGCGCCGAGGCGGCCGTTGCCCACCGGCTGCGCGCCGCTTTCCCAGCCGGAGCTGAGGGCGCTGGAGGCATCGGCCATCGAGGCCTCGCCACCGCCCGATCCGGTGCTGCCGGGCGGGGAATCGTAGCGGATTTCCAAGGCGGCGGCGGATGCGGTGACAAGCAGCGCGGCGGGAAGGGCGAGGTGACGCAAGGGTTTCATGGGAACGGCGGGCCGGGAGCGGTATACGGCGGGAGCGCCGGGTATTTCGAGGAAAAGACCGGGGCACACGGACGGCGTGGAGCGACGCAGCCCGTGCTTCACGGCAGCAGGCTGCCTGCCGAAAGCGGCAGATGTCTGCCGCAGTCCAAGGCCTGCGCCGAGGCAAATCGGGCTTGATGATGGATCGAGGCGGGAGGATGGAAGGGCGGCACGATGAAGGACTCCGCCCCGCGCTCGCTGCACGATCTCGGCTTTTCCGAGGTCGAGGACGAGCTGCGCTCCGCCGGCGTGAACCCGCATCATGCCAAGGCCCTGTGGCGGGCAGTGCAGCGCGAGGGCGAGCTGGATCTCGCATCGCGCGACTTCTCCCCGCCCCTGAAGCAGTGGGTCGAAGATCACGTCGGCGAGGGCAAGGCCTTCTTTCTGGATGCGCCGGAGGTGGTGGAGGAAACGCACAGCTCGGACGGCCTGACGCGGAAGTTCCTGCTGCGGCATCGCGACGGGCAGACGACGGAGACGGTGCTGATGGGCTACGACGGTCGCCATACCGCCTGCATCAGCAGCCAGGCCGGCTGCGCGATGGGCTGCGTGTTCTGCGCCACCGGCCAGATGGGCTTTGTCCGCCACCTGCGGCCGGGCGAGATCGTCGCCCAGGTCCTGCACGCACGCCGCGTGCTTGCCGCCACGCAGCCGGACCGCCGCCTGCGCAACCTGGTCTTCATGGGCATGGGCGAGCCGCTGCACAACTACGACCACGTGATGCATGCGCTCGGGATCATCTCGAATGTCCGCGGCATCGGCATCGGCCCGGCGCACATCTCCGTCAGTACGGTGGGCGTCGTACCAGCCATCCTTCGCATGGCCGAGGAAGGCCGGCCGTACCGGCTCGCGGTCAGCCTGCACGGCTCGACCGAGGAGGAACGCTCGGCGCTGGTGCCGGTGAGCCGGAAATGGCCGCTGGCGGAGCTGATCGATGCCTGCCGCCGCTACGGCGCGGTGACCGGCAAGCGGATCTTCTTCGGCTGGACGCTGATCGCGGGGAAGAACGACTCGCCCGACACCGCGCGGCGGCTGGCAAAGCTGCTGGAAGGCATCGACGCCCACGTCAACCTGATCCCGCTGAACCCCACCACCGGCTTCGAAGGCACGGCCGCCGCGGCGGAGGCGGGGCACGAGTTCCAACGCATTCTGTTGGACGCCGGTTTCCCCTGCACCTTCCGCCAGCGCCGGGGGATCGACGTGGCCGCCGGCTGCGGTCAGCTCAAGGCGGCAAAGGTGCGGGCGGGGCGGATTGAAACTTGAAAATCGGCGATCCCGTCGCCGGATTTCAAGTGTCGCAGGCTTTCGAAGCCTGCAGATCGAGATCCTGGTCGTGAGGGGATTTCGAGTTTGATGTCGAAGCGGCCCCATCCCGATGATCGGTCCCATGCAGATGCGCGCCGCCGCCGAACGCCTGCTCTTCGCGGAAACGCTGGAGGAGAAGCTGGCGCTCGCCCCGCGGGACGCGGCGGACGATGCGCCCGGACCGGCGATCGCGTTGCCGGACGGGCCGGGACGGCCGCGGGAGCTGAGGGTGTGCGCGAAGGGCGTGCGGGTGGATTTCCCGGGGATCCACCGGCTGGACGACGACCGCGAGCGCGGGGTGATGCTGCATTTCCTGGCGAACCACGAGCTGCTGGCGGCGGAGCTGATGGCGCTGGTGCTGCTGAAATTCCCCGACGCGCCGAAGGAGTATCGGGCCGGGGTCTATGCGGCAATGCGGGAGGAACAGATGCACACGGCGATGTACGTGCGGCGGATGAAGGAATGCGGGATCGCGTTCGGCGAGCTGCCGGTGAACGACTACTTCTGGCGGATCATCGCGCCGATGGAAACGCCGCTGGACTTCGTGACGCGGCTGAACCTGACCTTCGAGCAGGCGAATCTCGATTTCTCCAAACACTACGCGGCCTTGTTCCGCGAGGTCGGCGACAACGCCACCGCGGCGGTGCTGGAGAAGATCTATCAGGACGAGATCGGCCACGTCGGGCACGGCGTGAAGTGGTTCCGCCGCTGGAAGGAGCAAGGGAGCACGGATTGGGAGGCGTTCCGCAAGTCGCTGGTCTTCCCGCTGGCTCCTGTTCGAGCGAAAGGCGTCGCGCCCTTCAACGCGGAGGGCCGGCGGCTGGCGGGGCTGGACGAGGATTTCATCCGGCACCTCGAAGTCTGCGAGCAGTCGCGCGGACGGACACCGGTGGTGCATTGGTTCAATCCGAACGCCGAGGGCCACGCGATGCCGGCACGCTACCAACCGGACAAGACCGAGGTCGCGCTGGAGGAGGACCTCGAGATGCTGATCGCCGGCTGGTGCCGCAAGGACGACGTGGCGCTGCTGCGCAAGCCGCCGTCGCGGGAGCACCGGGCGGAGTTGAAGCGCGCGGGCTTCGAGCTGCCGGAGATCCTTTCCATGGAGGAGCTCAAGGGGCGCAAGCTCGGGGGTCTGCGGCCCTGGGCGTGGACGCCGGATGCGTGCGGTTTCCTCAAGGAACTGGCGGGCGAGGTGTCGCCGGGCATGCCGTGGCAATGGCGGGAGTCGCTGCCGCGGGAGTGGTTCTCTAAGGCGATCGGGCTGCGGCTGGAGGAATTACTAGGTTTACCGGAGATCGCGGCGTTCTGCCGGAGCGAGGACGAGGCGATGGCAGCGGTGGCCGGGCTGCTGGAAGGCGGCCAGGCGCTGGCGAAGGCGGCCTTTTCCCATGCCGGGCGCGGGCACAAGCGGATCAACCGCGACAGCCCGGAAGAAGCGACGCGGAACTGGCTGCGCAACACGATCGCGGCGCACGGCGGCGTGACGGTGGAGCCGTGGCGGGAGCGGGTGCTGGATTTCTCCGCGCTCTACGAGATGGACGCCGCGGGACGCGCCGAGCTGGTCGGGCTGACCTGCATGGAGAACGATGCCGCAGGGCGTTTCCTCGGCACGCGGGTCTCGCCGAAATGGGCGAGCCTGCTCGACCCGGAGGTCGCGGCTTTCCTGCATCGCGAGGCGAAGGTGATGGAGTGGTATCAAGAGAGGATCCCGGCGGTGCTGAAGGAAGTCGTGCCGGGTTATGTCGGGCCGCTGGGGGTGGATGCGATGGTTTATCGCGAAGCGGACGGCAGGCTTGCCTTGAAGCAGGTCGTCGAGCTGAACGTGCGGATGACGATGGGCCGGGTGGCGCTGGAGTTGATGAAGAAATCCGCGCCGAACCGGTCCGGGCGGCTGAGGATCCTGCGCAAGGCGAAGGTGGCGGATCTGGCGGAGTTCCGCGGCGGAAGCCTGCAAGGCGGGCCGGTGATCCTGAACGATCCTGCCGCTGCCCGGGAGTTCCTGGCGGTGTGGGAAGTCGGTCGGAATGCCGAGGCGGGACGTCGCAAGGGCTGCGGCTGAAGCCTCCCCCACCCTTTCGACCGAAGATCGGCCACTAGTGCGATCCGTGGCCGGCAGATCGGAAGGACCCGCCTTCCAAGCCCCGAAGGCACCGGGTTGAAGCCGGCGCTCCCGGTGGCTTGCGAGGGATTGCGCCCACCCGCGCTTTGCCTATCGTCCCCGGCCATGCGCCCCCTTTGTTTTGCCGGACTTCTCCTCGCCGCCTCGCTTGCCGCCCGGGCGGACGAGGGGATGTGGCTGTTCAACAAGCCGCCGGTCCGGCAGGTGAAGGAAAAGCACGGCTTCGAAATCACGCCGGAATGGCTGGAGCATCTCCAGAAGTCGTCGGTCCGCTTCGGCAACGGCGGTTCGGGCTCCTTCGTGTCGGCGCAGGGCCTGATCCTGACCAACCATCACGTCGGCGCGGGGATGATCGAGAAGCTCAGCACGCCGGAGCGCGATCTGTTGAAAGACGGCTTCCACGCGAAGGAGCCGGGCGAGGAACTGAAGTGCCCGGACCTCGAGCTGAACGTGCTGATGGGCATCGAGGACGTGACCGACCGCGTGAACGCGGCGGTGAAAGCCGGGCAATCGGCCGAAGAGGCCGCGGCGGCGCGACGTGCGGTGATCGCGGCGATCGAGAAGGAGTCGCTCGACGCGACCGGCTTGCGCAGCGATGTGGTGACCCTGTTCCAGGGCGGTGCCTACCACCTCTACCGTTACCAGCGCTACACCGATGTCCGTCTCGTCTTCGCGCCCGACGCGCAGGCGGCCGCCTTCGGCGGCGATCCCGACAACTTCGAGTTCCCCCGCCACTGCCTCGATTACGCGTTTTTTCGCGCCTATGAAAACGGGGCACCTGCGAAGACCCCGCATTTCCTGAAGTGGAAGTCGGCCGGTGCGGAAGAGGGCGAGCTGGTGTTCACCTCGGGCCATCCGGGGCGGACGAACCGCTCGGTGACCTTCGCCCAGCTGCAGTCGATCCGCGACGAGGGCTTCCCGCAGCGACTGGAGCAGCTCTATCGCAGCGAGGCCCTGCACCGCGCCTGGAGCGACCGCGATCCGGAGAACGCGCGGCGCGCGAAGGGGGCGATCGTCGGCATCCAGAACGGCCGCAAGGCGATCCAGGCCCGATTGAACGGACTGCTCGATCCGCAGCTGATGAAGCACCAGGCGGAAGAAGAGTCGCGCCTGCGTGCCGCCTTCCGCGCCAAGGAGGAGTGGCGGGAAGCCGACGCCGCCTTCGACCGGATCGCGCGGGCCGAAGCAGAGGAGCGCTCCTTTTCCACGCGGCTGCGCATGCTCGAGGGAGCGGAGGGCTTCGCGACCGGCTTGTTCGGCATTGCCAGGACCCTGCTCCGCGCCGCGGAGGAGGCGGGAAAGCCGGATGGCCAGCGGCTGCGCGGTTATCAGGAATCCTCCCGCGTTTCGCTGGAGCTCGACCTCTTCTCGGACGAGCCGGTTTACAAGGACCTCGAGGCCCTGCGGCTGGAAAACTCGCTGACCGTGCTGTGTGCCAAGCTGGGCGCGGACGACCCGGCGGTGGTCGCCATCCTCGACGGGAAGTCGCCGAGGGAAAGGGCGGCCGCTTTGATCGACGGCACCCGGCTGGACGAGGTCGCGACGCGGCGGAAGCTCTACGAAGGCGGCAAGGAGGCGGTGCTTGCGTCGGACGACCCGATGATCGCGCTGGCGCGAAAGATCGATGCGGAAGCGCGGGAGCTGCGGGCGAAAGCGGAGGTGCTCGATGAAGGGATCGCCCAGGCGCACCGGCAGATCACGCTGGCCCGCTATGCGCTGGAAGGCGATTCGATCTACCCCGATGCCACCTTCTCGCTGCGCCTGTCGTTCGGCGTGGTGAAGGGCTATCACGACCGCGTCGAGGTTCCGGCGATGACTTCTTTTCGAAGCATGGACGAGCGCCACCGCAAGCAGGGCGGGATTCCCCCCTTCGATCTTTCCGAAGTCTGGCAGCAGCGCGCGGGCGGGCTGGACCCGAAGACGCCGCTCAATTTCGTCAGCACCAACGACATCACCGGCGGCAATTCCGGCAGCCCGGTGGTCAACCGGCAGGGCGAGCTGGTCGGGCTGATCTTCGACACCAACGCGCCGGGCCTGGTATCCGACTTCGCCTACACCGAAGCACAGGGCCGCGCGGTCTCGGTGCATCCGGCGGCGATCGTCGAATCGATGCGCGTCATCTACCGCGCGGAGCGGGTGCTGGCGGAACTCGGTCTCTAACAAAATCATGTTCCACATCGTCCTCGTCCACCCCGAGATCCCGCACAACACCGGCTCGGCCGGCCGGCTGGCGCTGGCCACGGGTTCGCGGCTGCACCTGGTGCGGCCGCTGGGGTTTTCGCTCGACGACAAGCAGGTCAAGCGGGCCGGGCTCGACTACTGGCCGGAGGTCGACCTGCGGATGTGGGACAGCTTTGCCGAACTGCAGGCGGCGGCCGATCCTGCGGCGCGCTTCTGGCTGCTGAGCACGAAAGCAGCCGGAGCGCATTGGGACGCGGGCTTCAAGGACGGCGACTACCTCGTCTTCGGCTGCGAGACGAAAGGCTTGCCCGAAGCGATGATCCGCGCGGCGGGAGAACAGGCGGTGAGGATTCCGATGGCCGAAGGCGGGACGCGCAGCCTGAACCTGGCCACGGCGGTCGCGATCGTCCTTTACGAGGCGGTGCGGCAGGCGGGCAACCTGGACTGAAGTGACGAGTCCCTGCAGTCCATGGAGCCTTCCTCAGGGTTCCGGGAACACGTATTCCGCCGGCTTTTTCCCGCCGCCGCCGCGGCCGAAGTCGTCGAAGAAATCCTTCGAGCTGACATAGAGCATCACGCCGAACAGCAGGAAGACGAAGGCCATCTGGATCACTTCCAGCAGCTTCACCCGGACCGGGCGCTTGGCGATCCATTCCATCGTGGCCAGCACGATGTGGCCGCCGTCGAGCACGGGGAAAGGCAGCAGGTTGAGGATGGCCAGGTTGATGTTTAGCAGCACCAGGAAAGCCATGATCCGCAGCAGCGGGTAGTCCATCTGGAGCTGGAAGTACTGCAGCTTGCCGATGCCGATCGGACCGCTGAGATGCTGCACGCCGATGCTGGAATCGGGGGAAACCACGCTGACGATGGTGATCCACATCATCTTCACGGTGTCGGTGATCTGTTTGCCGAGGCCCGGCTTGATGATCTCCCGGTTCACTTCGATCTCCTCGTTGAACTGGGCACCGATCATGGCGCGCGGCGGATCGTCCACCGGATTGACCGGAAAGGCCGGCGTCACGGTCACCGTGCCGGGCGTGCCGTCGCGTTCGTAGCCGATCTCCACCGGTTTCTCGCCGTTCTTGCCCAGGGTGTGGATGACCTGCATGTCGGACACCACCGGCACGCCGTTCAAGGACTTGACCACGTCGCCCACCTGGAGGCCGGCGAGTTGGGCGGGGGGATTCTTGCCAAAGAAAGCGGCGACGGTGACCGGCCCCTTGCCGATCGGCTCGATGCCCACCTTGCGCACCGCGCGGCGCTGCCACCACTTGGTTTCCGGGATCTCGAAGGTGGAGTGAAGGGTTTTCACGCCCTCGCCGGGGCGGTCGACGGTGAACTCGATGTGCGTGCCGCGGCTGGTGACGATGTTGAGCTGGATGCTGTCCAGCGTGCCTTCCCAGACGCTGACGGGCACGCCGTTGATCGCGGTGACCTTGTCGCCGCGCTGGAGGCCGGCTTTCTCGCCCGGGCTGCCCGGCTCGACCCAGCCGATGGTGGTGGTGGGCACGATGTCGGCCGGCTTGCCGAAGGTGGCTACGCCGATCGCGGCGGTCAGGGCGAGCAGGAAGGAGAAGAGCGGTCCGGCGAAAGCGACGATGATCTTGTCGAGCGGCGTGATCGGCGGCAGCGGCTCGCGGTCGAGGTTGCCGCCTTCGATCGCCTCCATCGGGGCCATCTGCGGCAGGGCGACGAAGCCGCCCGCGGGGATCCAGCCGAGGCCGTATTGCACGCCGTTGATGGTCTTGCTCCAGATCGGCTTGCCGAACCAGATCTGGAAGCGGTCGATCTTGAGCCCCCGCCACTTCGCGGCCCAGTAGTGGCCGAGCTCGTGGACGAAGATCATCAGGTTGAAGATCAGGATCACCACCAGGACCAGGGAGGTGACAAAAAGGGCGTCTTTGAGAAAAGTGGCGAGCATGAGGGTGGCGGCGCAACCCTAGCCGGAACAGTCAAGTCTTCAAGAAGTTAAACTTTCCCAAGGCCCAACGGGATTGACGCGGCATGGCTGGAAGTCAGAAAGTCCGGGCCGTGGCTTGGCGGATCGATGATGCCGTGGTGCGCGGCGAAATCGACAACACGGTCGAGGGCAAGACCTCGGGCCGCTTGTGGGTGCTTGGCCGCGAGGAGCCGGTGAGGCTCGAGCTGCAGGGCGACTGCTGGCGGGACCTGGCGGGGACGCGCCTGACCTTCCGCAACCCGCAGCCCAGGCCCCAGGCCGGGGCGGATCTTTCGCCGCTGCAGCGCGGGCTGGTCGGCGACATGACGGCCTCGCGGAAGAACAAGGTGGCGTTGGTGTCGGAAGAAGAGGTGGCCGCGCTCTACGCCGCCCGGCAGGAGATTCCGTATTGCTGGAAGAACACGCTTTATCTCGAGTGGTTCAGCGAGGCGAACGGGCGGGTGGTGATCGAGACCTGCGACTTCGAGCTCGAGCTTTCCGAGCGGGTCTGGGAGATGGACGAGGACGCGGAGGAGGCCCAGAAGCTCGCCAACATGCAGGCGATGAGGGATTTCATGAACGCGCTGGTCCGGCGGATCGAGCCGGCCGGCGACCGGCGGATCGACAGCGGCGAGGAGGAGGACGAGTTCCAGTGGGAAGAGCGTTTGAAGGAGTCCGACCGGCTGGCGGATGCCTACCAGGAGGTGCTGGAGAAGTATCTCGACGATCCGGACGCCGAGCGGAAGGAGGCCTTCGCGATGGGCTGGGACGGGCTGTTGGAAGCCTTGGCCGAGGAAAGCGAGGCACCCGCCGCGGCCGAGCCCGCCTGGGTGGAAGAAGACGAAGCGGAGGAAGGGGAGGAAGCCGACTGGCAGGACGAGCCGGAGTTCCGCCAGCACCCTCTCCAGTCCAGGGCGCAAGAACTGGTGATCCGGGGGATCGACCTGACCCGGGCCGGCGGCGAGCATCCGGCGGCGGCGCTGCTGAACTCGGCGCTGATGCAGGTTTCAGGGAAGCTCGCCGGGGCTTTGAACGGGGACTACGAGCGGGAAACCGGCTATGTCCTGGCCATGTTGAAGCGCTGCCTGGGCTGGCAGAACGACGCCCTTTCGGCGTGTTCCGAGCTGATCGGGGCGGCGGACGACGGCGATCACTCGCGGGCCCTCGAGGCGCTGCGGGATTCCGTCTTCGAGCTTCGCGAGGAAATCGTCAATTTGCGGAAAATGCTTAAGGAAAACTAGACGATTGCATCGCTGTGAATTCGCGTTACCACGTCTTGTCATGAAGAAGCTGCTTACCTTCCTGGCGCTTGCCGCCGTCGTTACCCTCAGCTCCTGCAACACCGCGATTGGTTTCGGCCGCGACCTGCGCCTGCTCGGCACCGGCATGGAAAACAAGGCCCACGGCCGCACCTGGGACGGCGGCGAGCAGCAGCAGGAATCGCTGCCGACCTACTGAGCCGGCCAGCGGTGCCTCACTGCCCGTCTTCGGGATCATCGTCCGGGGCCGCGGGCCGTGATGCGATCCACGCTTCCGCTTCCTGCCGGGATTCGAATTCCCGGCCGGTGAGATTCAGCAGCTCCAGCCGGGCGCTGCTGCGGATCCCTTCGTCCGGATTGTCCATCGCCGCGGCGTAGATCGACAGTCGCACCTTTTCGGGGGCCGCGTGTCCGGTGGCCAGCAGGTAGGTGGCGATCTCGTGGCGTCCGTCGCTCGCCGCTTGCTCGACCAGGACGCCGGCCACCTGCCGCCAATCGTCGTCATCCGCGCGCTCCGATAGCTGGTCGAGCGCGACGAGCAGTTCCTGGCCGCGTCCGCGCGCCCAGAGCAGCTTCAGGGTCTTGGCGTCCGGGGAATCGGAGCCTTCCCGGGTCCGGTCGCCGCGGGAGTATTTGGCGTCGGGTGGCGGCGCGCTGTTTCCCGTCTTGGCTTTGGCTCCCTGTGTTTCCGGCGGAACCGGACCCGCGGTTTCGCCGTCCGGACCGGCGGTCCAGACGAGAACCAGCCCCAGCAGTGCGAGGGCGGAACCGGCGAGAATCGGACGGGAGAACTTCATGGGACGAAAATCCCGCCAAGCGTGGTGACGCTTGGCGGGATGGGAAGGTTCAGGATGGCGGGAGTCCTCAGGGGCCCGAGGTCACGACCGTGTCGACGCTGGTGATCGTCGTTCCGGTGGTGCTCGTCACGACCAGGCGATAGACGCCGGGGCCGTTGGAGGCGGCGGTATTTCCGACCACGGAGAAGGTGGCGCTGATGCCGCCTTCACCAGCCGGGATGGCCGTGAAGTTGGTCGGGTTGCTGGTGGGTGCCTTGAACCACTGGCGGGAAGCCACCGCGGGGTTCGAGGCCGTGTTGACCACGCCGCCGGGAATGGCGGTCGGGGTGGCAAACGGCGCGGCGAAGGTGCGCGGCGTGTTGGTGGTGAAGGCGAAGGTGGTGCCGACGGTGGCGTTCACGGTGACCGCGGCGTTGGCGCTGACCAGGGTGCCGGCGGAGCTGGTGATTTCCACGCGGTAGGTGCCGGCGCCGGTCGCGGCCTCGCCACCGATCACGCGCAGGGTCGGGGAATTGCCTCCGATGTTGGCCGGGACGGCGGTCGTTCCCTTGAACCACTGGTAGGTCGGCTCGACGATCGGAAGCGGGTTAAGGACCACGCTCAGGATCGCGGAGTTCTGGGCCACCAGGGCGGTGGTCGCCGGCAGGTTGGTAGTGAAGGTGTAAGGCAGGGGCGTCACGGTGGTGTTGCCGCTGACGTCGGTGCCGGCAGAGGTGCTGACCTCGACGCGGTAGACGCCCGCGCCGCTTCCGGTCAAGCCGCCGGTGACGGTGAGGGTCGGCGTGGTGGCCACCGGCACGTCGTTGCGGAACCACTGGTAGGTCGGGGCGGGGAAGGCATTGCCGACGACGACGCTCAGCACCTGGGCTTGCCCGTCCTGCAGGGCGAGGGTGGCGGGAAGGTCGGTGGTGATCACCGGGATGGTCGCACCGCGGGTGTAGCCGGCCTTGATCAGGCGGGCTTCCAGCTCGGCGGTGGCAGTGGCGATGGTGGTGGACTCGACGTTGATCGCGTTGGCGCTGCCGCTGATCACGGAGCGGGCGAGGGTCGGATCGACGCTCACGACCCGGGGACCGGTGAGGGGCGTCGCCGTGCCGATCTGGAAGACGGTGTTGTCGAACTTCAGCTTGCTCGGGTAGCCGCTCGACAACGTGGAGCCGGTGTAGGGCATGATGGCACCCGACACGTTGGCGATGGTGTTCGGCGCGTGGATCTGGCCGTAGATCCGGCGGCCGCCGGAGTCACCTAGGATCAGGTCGCCGTTGAATTCGCGGAAATCGCTGTCGATCGTGTAGATGCGCTGGATCACGCCGCCCGAACGGTTCTCGCGGTACTGGATCAAGGTGCCGGGCCCGGGGGTCGATGAAAGGAGGGTCTCGTCGAAAATCAGGTAGCCGCGGGTGGAGGCGACGGTTCCGGGATTCGGGACGATGGTGCCGTCCGGGGCACTCAGTCCTCTTTCCTTCCAGACGGCTCCGAGTACATGCACCTCGGCTTGGGCGGCGGCCACGAGCGACGCCGCAGCAAGGGTTTTTAGTAAGATCGAATTCATCTACAGCGGGAGTCCTACCCGTTCAAAAATGGACCGGCAATAGGGAATTTCACGTGCTTTCCGATTTCCGGCGCCGTCTGTGAGGACATTGTAAACGGGCCGGCGCAACGGGATGGCGGATGGACGGGGCGGCGGGACCGTCCTTCAGTTCCAGGCTTCCAAGTAAGCTTCCCGGAAATCCCCGCGGACCGGGCCGGGAACCATCGTCGCGGAACCGTCGGGATCCATCGGACGTCCGGCCCGGCGGTCTTCCCGGCCGCGCAGCTCTCCGAGCTCGCAGGCCCGCTGGCGGCTCCACGGGTTGTCGTGCGGCTTGGCAAAGCCGGCCCGGTAGCCTTGAAGGTAGCTTTCCCCGCCGGCCGCGGGCTTCCTCGCATCCGGCTGCGCCGGCTTGCCGCTGCGGCGGTCGCGGCTGCCGTCCCCGTGGCCGGCCCGGTACTGCGGCGATTCGTCCCCGTTCCATCCGGCGACCGGTCCGGCCGGCGGCGCCGCGTCCGGAGCACAGCAGGCCAGCAGCATCGGCAGGGCCAGGGCCAGCGCGCGGAGATCCTGCCATTTCGCGACCTCCCGCTGGGATTTCGGCCGCTTGCCGGACAAGTGCTGGCCGCGGTGAAGGGAGCTGCCCAGTTTCATCGTTCACCAGCCATAAGATGACCCCGCTCCTCCGTCCAGTCCTGCTCGCCAGTCTCTGCATCGCGACCGCCCGGGCCGACCACGGCAACCTGGCCCCGTTCAACGAACTCACCGGCCGCTGGTTCGGCGTGGCGAGGACGCCGGTCCTGAACGAGGCACCCGCGCTTTCCTGGGCGCCCGACGATTCGCTGCTCCTGTTCTCGCTCGACACGCCGGAGGGCAAGCGGCTGATGAAGATCGACCCCGCCCGTGGCGAGGCCGCGGCGGCCGTGCCGGGCAACCCGCCCTTCAAGGAATTCCGCGCCGCCGAGAAAGGCGGGATCCACCTGCTGACCGACGGCGGCTGGCGCAAGGCCGACGGCGAAAAGCTCATCGAGGCCGAGCCGCCGGGCCCCGCCCCGCGCGGCGACGAACGCCGGCCCCGAGGCCGCCGCGGGCAGGAGGGCCCGCCGCAGCATGTCTCGTGGCGTTCCCCCGACGGACGATGGGAAGTCGCCCTCGCGGAGCGCGCCGTGATCCTCAAGGACACGAAGGAAAACCGGCAGCGCGAACTCGCCCGCGGCGACGACGCCGGCGACTTCCGCGGGGAGCCGGTGTGGGCGCCCGATTCCTCGCGCTTCGCGCTGTGGAAGGAGAAAGACGCCGAGGAAAGGATCGTCCACTACATCGAGTCCTCCCCCAAGGACCAGCTCCAGCCGAAATACTTCAACCAGCGCTACCCGAAGCCCGGCGACGTCATCGACACCCGCGCGCCCTGGGTCTTTTTCACCGGCCCGGGCGAGCCGCTCCCGGCCGATCCCAAGCTGATCGAGAACCCCTTCGAATGCCGCCAGCTCCGGTGGCGCGGCGACTCGCGGCGGCTGACCTTCGAGTTCATCGAGCGCGGCTTCGGCAAGCACAACGTCATCGAAATCGACAGCTCCGCCCGCACCCAGCGCGTGCTGGTCCGCGAGGAAAGCGACACCTTCGTCTTCGTCTACGGCCACTCTTTCCGCCGCGACCTCGGCGACGGCGCGGAGATCCTCTGGATGTCCGAGCGCGACGGCTGGAAGCACCTCTACCTCCTCGACGGCCGCGACGGGTCGGTGAAGCGCCAGCTCACCAAGGGCGAGTGGGTGGTTCGCGAGGTCGTCCGGGTCGACGAGACCAAGCGCGAGGTGCTGCTCCGGATCTCCGGCTGCTACCAGGGACAGGATCCGTATTACATCCACTACGCCCGGGTCTCGCTCGACACCGGCAAGCTGGTGCCGCTCACGCAGTCGGACGGCACCCACGACAAGTTCGAGCGCTCGCCAGGCGGGAAGTACTACACCTGCCGTTGGTCGCGGGTGAACAAGGCGCCGGTCACCGAGCTGCGGCGCTGGGACGACGGCAAGCTGCTCGCCGTGCTGGCGGAGGCCGACGACTCGAAGCTCCGTGCCACCGGCTGGCCGCTGCCGGAGCCCTTCGTGGCCAAGGACCGCGACGGGGAATTCGACATCCACGGCATCGTCTGCCTGCCGCCCGACTTCGATCCCGCCAAGAAGTACCCGGTGATCGAGAACATCTACGCCGGCCCGCAGGATTCCTTCGTCCCGAAGGCCTGGAACCCCTGGATGGTGCCGAAGCACGAGATCGCCGTGCACGGTTTCATCGTCGTGCAGATCGACGGCAAGGGCACCGCCAACCGCAGCCGGAAGTTCCATCATTTCTGCTACAAGAACCTCAAGGACGCCGGCCTGCCCGACCGCATCGCGTGGATGAAGGAGGCGGCGAAAAAGTGGCCGCAGATGGACCTCGATCGCGTCGGCATCTTCGGCGGATCGGCCGGCGGGCAGAACGCCCTCGGCGCGCTGCTCTTCCACGGCGATTTCTACAAGGCCGCCGCCGCCGACTGCGGCTGCCATGACAACCGCATGGACAAGATCTGGTGGAACGAGCAGTGGATGGACTGGCCGGTCGGGCCCGAGTATGCGGACAACTCCAACGTCACCCACGCGAAGAACCTGAAAGGCGCGCTGCTGCTGACGGTGGGCGAGGTGGATACCAACGTCGATCCCTCGTCCACGTATCAGGTCATCCACGCGCTCATCGCCGCCGACAAGGACTTCGAGTTCCTCCCCATGACCGGCCGCAACCACGGTGCGGGCGAGGAGCGCTACGCCCAGCGCCGCCGCGCGGACTTCTTCCGCCAGCACCTCGGCGGTCCGCAATAGCCGTCTCCGGCAAAGCTACCGGGTGCGCTGCAAGTGGAGAGCGGGTCCGGCTCGTTCGGCAACTGCCATCCCGGCTGCGAGCGAGCGGTCCGTTGACTTTCCCCCGGGGCCGCGACAGCCTTGCGGCATGGACACGATCAAGATTCTGCTCAGCCTCACCGTGGCGCTGCTGCTCGGCGCGCTGGCGATGTCGTGGAAGGGCTTCCAACAGGACCGGAAGGAAACGCCGAAGGACGAACTGGCCGAAGTGCAGCGGCAGATCGACCAGATCCGGGTCGAGCGCGAGCGGCTGAAGCTGGAGCGGGAGCGCCTGCTGCTGGGCGAGGTCTCGGGAACGGCCGCACCCTATACTGCTCCGGCCGTGGCGGCGAGCCCGGCACCGGTTCCGGCGGTCCCGCCGATGGAGGTGATCCCGGAAGTCGCCGCACCGCCCGCCGCATTGCCGCCGCCGGCAGCCCTTCCTCCGCAGCCGGTGGACGAGACGGTCCCGGCACTGCCGGGGATGGACGAGCGGGCGAAGAAGATCGCCGCCGCTCCGGCGGTGGCGAAGATCACCGAGTGGGTCGAGGATCCCCAGCTCGGAGCCTTCGCGACGATCGAGGTGAAGGACCCCTCCTTGAAAGCGGGCGCGGTGATTTGCGTGCGCCGGAATTCCGGGATTCTCGGCCGGCTCAAGGTGTCCGAGGTCACGGCGGAGGGAGCGATCGCGAACGCGGTGTCCCAGTTCCCGGAATTGAAGCCGCAGGCGGGCGACGAGCTGATCGTGGAGCCTTGAAATCCCCGCCGCGGGGCCGTTCACGGAGGGCGTGAGGTTTTATTCTATCGCCACCCGGGCACGTTTCCGGCTTCATGACGCTGGAGCTTGGGGGAATGAGGGAACGTCGAGAATTGTCCGGACCGCTGCTGCGCACCACCCGCTGGAGTCTGGTGCGACGCGCCTGCGCCGGAGGCGGGCCGATGGAGGATCTGGCGGCCTCCTGCTGGTATCCGCTGTATGTCTGGGCCCGTCGCAAGGAGTGCTCGCCTGAGGACGCGGCGGACGCGGTGCAGGAGTTCCTCGGCAAGATCTGCGGGACCGGTCTGCTGTCCCAGGCGGATCCCTCGCGCGGCAAGTTCCGTTCGTGGCTGCTGACCGGTTTCAGCAACCACCTTTCGAGCCGGAATGCCCGGGCGATGCGGCTCAAGCGCGGCGGCGGGGCACCGCATGTCGGGATCGACCTGGTGGAAATGGAACGTTTCTACCGCGAGGACGCCGGAGGGATCGAGGATCCGGCGCGCGCCTACACCCGGGCGTGGGCACTCAGCCTGATGGACGAGGCGCTGTCGCGGCTCGAGGCGCATTTCCAGTCGAGCGGGCGCGGCGAGTTGTTCAAGGCGCTGCTCCCCGCGCTCGAACGTCCCTTCGCCGAGGAGAGCTACGAGGAAGTCGCCGCGCGGCTTGGCATGAGCGGCCCGGCGCTGCGCCAGGCTTCGTTGCGGTTCCGGCTCCGCTACCGGCGCTTGTTGCTCGATGTCGCCGGGGAGAAGCTCGGCATCACGTCGGAAGCCCGGCTGGCGGAGGAACTTCGGGACTTGCTCGGCGGATGAAGCCGGCCGGTCACAAAAACCTGTCCATGGAGTTCATCCGATGACGCCGTGAATGCCGATTCCTCCCATCCCGGTTCGCCGCGACTCCGCGGCTTGGATCCGGACCTGATGTTCGGCGTGTTGGGCGACGACCTGCCTCCCGCCCGGCCGAGCCTGCCGGGATGGCGGGTGCTGGGGGTGGCGGGCGCGGGCGGATCGGGGATCGTCTGGCATGCGGTGCGGGAAAGCGACGGCGTCGAGGCCGCGATCAAGACCGCTTCCCCGGAAGACCCTGAAACGGTGGAGCGGATCGAGGCCGAGGCGGAGTGCCTGCGGGCGCTCGACCATCCGAACATCGTGCGGCTGCTGGAGACCGGCGTGCCGGGCGAAGGACCCGATGCGGGGGGCGTCTATCTCGCGATGGAATTCATCGACGGCCCGGCGCTGATGCAGGAGATCCCGGAAGGCGGGCTGGCCCCGGCCCATGCCTACTACGCGTTCCGCGGAATCGCCGCCGGAGTCGCCTGCGCCCACGACGCCGGGCTGCTGCACCGGGACCTGAAGCCGTCGAACGTGCTGATCAGCCCCTGCGGCACGATGAAGGTGGCCGATTTCGGGCTGGCCCGGCCGGTTCACCGCCGCGTCCACCAGCTTTCGCTGACGCGGGCCGGGCAGCTCGCCGGCACCGCGGAATACCTGCCGCCGGAAGCCTACCGCAAGGACCACGTGCCGGGACCGGCGGGCGACATCTTCGCGCTGGGCGTGATGCTTCACGAAATGCTGACCGGCAGCCCGCCGCGCGGGGCCTGGAAGCCGGCATCGAGCCGCCCGGGGGTGGACGTGAGGGTGGACCGCATCATCGCCCGTGCGATGGATCCCGATCCCGCACGGCGCTGGCCGGATGTCCGGGCGATGGCCGCCGCCCTGGAGGAGGTCGTCGCCAGCCCGCCGCGTTTTGCGGGATCGCCGCTGGTCACCGTCCCGGTCCGCGTCGCCGACGGCCTCTGGTCGGTGATCGGGCTGCTGGTGCTGGTGGCGGGGATTTCGACCAACCTGCGCTTGCAGAAATCGAAGCTGGACCTGCCCTTCGACCTGACCGGTGGCCACGGGCCGCTCACCGGCGGCTTCCAGGCCTTGTTTTTCCTTTTGATGGCTGCACTGCCGCTGGCCCTGTGGCAACTGGCGCGACTCTACCGGTTCCGGCACATTCCGCTGCGGGAGGCCCTGCCTTCGCCGTTCGGGCTTTCGCTCGGGAACCGCCGCCTGGCGGCCGTGCTCGTCGCCGTCGCGCAGGTCGCCTTCCTGCTGCTGCCCGCGCTCGAAATGCTCGGCTGTTTCCTGGCCAGCAGCCTGAGCTGGCTGCGGCCGGACGACCCGCCGTGGGCCCACGGGCTGGCGGTGACCTCGACGGGCGATCACGAGATCGTCAGTCCCTGGTCGCGCCCGGTGGCGGAGGGCTACTGGCTGTGGGAAAGCTTCGGCCCTCCCGCCCACGGCCTCGCGCGGCCGGTGGACCGGATTTCCTTCGTGCCGCTGGTGGTCCCGCTGCTGATGGGCACGGCGGCGGCCATCCTCGTGACGGCCCTGCTGGTCACCGCCTGGACGGCGGTCCTGGCCGGATGGCGCTGGCGGTGGAGAAAGCGCAGCATCGTCGCCGCGGCGGGATCGTTCGGTCTGCTGATGCTTCTGGGAAGCGCGGTTTCGGCCGAGGTGGGCAAGCGGCGGAAGGGCGTCCCCGCGGACGACTGGGTGGTCGAGGCGCACATGACCGCGCATCTCCGGGATTTCGCGGATTTCATCGTCGGCCGCCGCGAGACTCCTCCGCCGCTGCCGGCGGGTGGACCTTGGACGGGCTACTACGACGGGACGGTCGACTACCGCGGCCAGGGGCCGGTGCCGCGGGAAGAGATCCCGCGCCTGCGGGAAGCTTCGCGGCCGGATTTCGCGGCGCGGGAGCTCGAGGTGACCGGCTACGAGCAATCGTGGAACCGGGCGGACGGGACCTTCACCGTGCGGGTGCGGGCGGTGGAGGCTTTCGACGGCCGCTCCGGCGGGTGCGGGGCGGACGACCTGCTGCTGGAGCTGTCCGGGATCGTGACCACCGAAGGAAACACCGCGATCCGCCGGGAGGAACTGACCCGCACGCCGATGTACCGCACCGAGCGGCAGCCGGCGGATGCGGCGGCGGTGGAAGGATGGCTGGAAGCGCTGTCCGGGCTGGCTGCCGGCGGAGACCCGCGGAGCGTCTTTTGCGAGGTCCGCGGCGGGCATCCGGAAGGGACGGGATCCGGCTGGGTCCGTCGTCTCGACGAACAACGCGAACGTGTGACCGCCTTGTTGAGGGGATCTCCCGCGGGTCTCGGGTTCCTGCCGCCGACGGTCGCGGGAACCTGCCCGGGCGGACGAATCCGCATCGACCTTCCTTTCGACGTGCCAAGTCCGGAGCCAGCACTCAGGATACGGGTTGATCTGATCCCGACCGCCGCCGGCTGGCGTTGTGTGAAATTCAAATACTAGGAATCGCTTTCAACCTACCCATCCCATCATGCGTAATCTACTGCTTGCCGGACTCTTTCTCTTGCCCCTGTTTGCCGACGACGAATCGTCCTTCGACACCGCGGCACCGCCCGAATGGTCGCGTCACAACCCGCTCTCCGCGGTCGGGGCTGGGGCGACGTTCACCTTCGACGGGGCGACGTGCCGGATTTCGGCGCCGGCACCGGCACCGGCGCTTTTCACCACCGTCGGCGGTGCGCGCGCCGGGTTGTTCGCGCCGGAAATCTTCACCGATTGCGTGGCCTCGGTGGACATCACCGACTGGGCTCTGACCACCAACCGCAACAACGACGGCACTTTCATCGGGGTCTTCACCCGGGTGCAGCCGCTCGGCGGTCCGGACGGCGTGGCCGGCTATTCCGCCAGCATCCTCGACATGGGACCGGGCAGCGATCCCAACAGCCAGACCGGCGGAAGGCTGGGCCGGCTGCAGGTGAACGGCGTCATCGAGAACCAGGGCGTGTTCCTCTCCCTCGACGGGTATGATGAATTCGAGCTGGATCCGAACCGAGATTACCGCCTGGTGCTGGCGAGCTTCGGCAGCGTTCACACCGCCCGGGTTTACGATCTGAGCCAGCCGGGTGCCCCGCCGGTGGCCCAGCGGATCGGCACGAACGCGCTGTTCACCAGCGGCCGCACCGGGATGATGATCCTGACCGACCGGCTGGCACCGGCCGAAGCCGCCTTCGACAATTTCCTCGCCTGGAACGGCACGCCGCCGCCGCTGGCCATCGGTCCCGGCAGCCTGGCAGGCACCATCGAGCTTTCCTCTGATTTCCACCGGTCGCTGGCCGGCGACTTGCAGACCGCCACCGCGCTCGCGGCGCCGGTGGATTGGACCACGGCCGTGCCGGCTTCGGTCTCCTTGAGCGCCGGGCGTCTGGTTCGGGTGTTCCCGCTCGACGCTCCGCGCCGGTTTTTCCGCTGGAAGTGAGGTGGAGTGCCGGCGTGCGCGGCGGCGGACCGTCGCCGCGAAAAAGTTGGGGGAATGTTGTCACGATCCGCGGCAAAGCGGGTAGTTGATGTTGTGGTCCATCCCCCCCAGCCTATCACCCGGTCAGGCGTTGCCTGGCCGGGTTCCGGGAGCTTCCCCGCCCCGCCCCGCCGCCGGACCTCGTCGATGACGAAGAGCCTGACCTCCGTGAAAGCCATGCCCGTTGGATCCCCTCCCGTCGGACGCGCTCATGACCGGCTTTCCCGGGGACTCGGCTTGTCAGGATCCGGCGGCGGTGCCGGGCCGGGAGTCCTCCGGGGCCGGCGATGCCTTGCGGCGATCCTGGGTGCCGCGGTGGTGGCGAGCGCTTCGCTGGCGCCGGCCGCGGCTCAAGCCGGGAGCCCGCCCGCGCCGGTGGCGGCCGAACCGGCGGCTGATCCCGGGAAGTCCTTGTTCCGCCCCGAGTCCACCGTCCAGTGGGTCGGCGTGGTCGGATTCCTGCTGATCCTGCTGCGCGGTGCCTGCCGGCGCTGAAACGTCCGGCTTTTCACGCCAGCAAGTCCGCGAAGCCGCAGAAGACACGCGAATTCTCCTGCGGCGCGGGGGGCAGCGGGTCGTCGCGGTCGAGGTGGTCGCGGCAGGCGGAGTGGAAATCGTCGGGCGTCTTCGCGCGGCGGATGCGGAACTCGAAGTCGGGATCGTGGCCCTGGGTGACGAAGACCATGGTCTTTTTCATCCGCTGGACGTGGCCGAGCTCGTCGAAGCGGGCGGCGGAGGCGGCGAGCTCGTCGTGGAGCAGCAGGACATGCTCCAACAGGTCCCGGCAGGTCGGCGCGGGCGGCGGCGTGCCTTCAAAGGCGGCGCGGAGCTGGGCGAAGAGCCACGGGTTGCGGATCGCGCCGCGGCCGATCATCAGGCCGGCGGCACCGGTCTTGCGGTGATAAGCGAGGCCGGTGGGGACGTCGACCACGTTGCCGTTCGCGATGACCGGGCAGGGCAAGGTGTCGACGGCGAGCTTCACGCAATCCGGGTGGACGGGCGTGCCGTAGCGCTCCTCGACGGTGCGGCCGTGGATCGCCAGGGCGTCGATGGCGTGCTTGCGGAAGATTTCCAACAACTGCGGGAACTCGTCGGGATGATGGTAGCCGATGCGCGTCTTGACGGTGAAGCGGCCGGGGATGGCGTCGCGCAGCGCGCCGAGGATGCGGTCGACCTTCGGCAGGTTCCGCAGCAGGCCGCCGCCGGCTTCCTTGCGGCAGACGACGGGCGCGGGACAGCCGAGGTTGAGGTCGATGCCGGCGACCGGATGCTCTAACAACTCCTTCGCGGTGCGGACCAGCGCGTCGACCTCCTGGCCGATCATCTGGGCGAAGATCGGCCGGCCGGTCGGGTTCTCGTCGATCGAGCGCAGGATCCACGCGTTCGGCCGGGACTCGGGGTGGACGCGGAAATACTCCGTCACATAGACGTCCGCCCCGCCGCGGGGGTGGACGACCTTGAGGAAAGGCAGGTCGGTGACGTCCTGCATCGGCGCGAGGTAAAGCGCCGGGCGGTGGGTGGGGAGCAGCGACGTCATCACCGGGGCCGCGGGAGTTCGAAGAGATCGGCGGTGCGGCAGTACCAATCGGGCACGGCCATGCGGCCGACGGGGTGGTAGTGCTCCTGGCGGATTCGGAGGGTGGCGGGGTCGATGAGTTCGTCGCGGACGTGGACGCGGTGGACGATGCCGAGGATCAGGCGGTTGCTGCCGATTTCCTGAATCGAGTGGACCTTGCACTCCAGCGCGGCGGGCGCGGCGGCGAGGCGGGGCGGGGCGACGACCGACGAGGGCAGGGTGGCGAGGCCTTCGTGTTCGGTTTCGCTGACGCCGGGCGGATGGGCGGCGGAGGTGCGGACCATGACTTCGGCGAGATCGGGGCTGACCAGGTTGACGACGAATTCCCCGGTGCGTTTCGCGTTGCGGGCGCTGTCTTTCGGCGTGCCGTCGTCGCGGTCGCCGGGGGCGAAGATGACGAGCGGCGGGTCGTCGCCGAAGACGTTGAAGAAGGAGAAGGGCGAGGCGTTGACCGTGCCGTTTTCATGGAGCGTGGTGACCCAGGCGATCGGCCGCGGGACGACGAGTCCGGCGAGGATCGGGTAGGCGCGGTCGGCGTGGGTGCCGAGCAGGTCGAGTTCCATGCGGCGGACGATGGGGGAAGGCGGGGTGCGGGGCAAGGGCGGGCACCGGTCTGGGACCGGCAGAGCGGTTCCTTGGTGCCCGCCGCGGATTTGGGTTTGGAGCAGCTGCCGGCGAGGATTCTTCCATTTGTTGAGGAAGGGCCTGTGGGGTGAGCTGCTGGGAAGGCCGGCGGGCGATGCGGAGTTGGGGGTGAAACGGGGCTGCCGGAGACCGTCCGGCCGGTCGCAGACCGGCGCTCCAGGGGGAGTGCCGGCCCCGGATTCGGCTTCGGGGGAAATTCGAACTTGGAATCCGCCGCCGCGGCCTCCCAACCTCCGGCCGTGGACGCCGCCCTTGCCACCCGGATCGCCCCGCTCGACGGCATGTCGCCGTGCGAGGTCGCCGCGGGGCTGTCGCATCTCGACGGGCTGGTGTTCTTCGACACCGCCGGCCACCTGCCGGCCAGCTACGGCGCGCCGCTGTCGGTGATCGCTGCAAGACCTCGTGAGATCCTGCGCGGCTCGATCCATGATGCCGCCGGACGCGCCAAGCTCCGCGCCGTGCTCGATCGCGGTGCTGCCTTGCCCGCGGCGGACCGCGGCTTTCCGCTCGGCGGGCTGTGCGGCTGGGTCGGCTACGGCGGTGAGTTCGTGTTCGGGGACTTTCCGGAAATGCTGGTGTACGACCACCGCGGCGGCCGCTGGCACGAGTGCGGCCGGCTTTCCGAAGAGCTGCGGGTTCCTGAATCGAAGCGGCCGGAGATCGGCAGCTTCCGCCCGCTGATGGAGCGGGAAACCTTCCTTTCCGCGGTCCGGCGCATCCACGAGTGGATCGCGGCCGGCGACATCTATCAGGTGAACCTGACGCAGGCCTTCGTGGCGGAAGTTCGCGGGCCCGGCTTGTTCCCGTTGTATGAGACCTTGCGCGAATGCTCGCCCGCGCCGCTGGCGGCCTACCTTTCGCTGGGCGGCACCGAGTTGCTTTCGTCTTCGCCGGAGACCTTCCTTCGCTTGTCGGGACGCGGCATCGAGACCCGGCCGATCAAAGGCACGCGCCCCCGTTTCGCGGACCCCGACGAGGACCGGCGGTCGGCTTATGAATTGCAGACGAGCCCGAAGGAAATCGCCGAGCTGGTGATGATCACCGACCTGCTCCGCAACGACCTCGGCCAGGTCTGCGAGTTCGGCTCGGTGAAGGTGGACGAGATGCTGCAGCTCGAAACGCTCGGCCAGGTCCACCACATGGTGTCGACGGTCAGCGGCCGCCTGAACGACGGCGTGGATCACCTCGACGCCCTCGCGGCCTGCTTTCCCGGCGGAAGCATCACCGGCGCGCCGAAGAAGCGGGCGATGGAGATCATCGCGGAGCTGGAGCCGGTGCCGCGCGGGATCTACTGCGGGGCGATCGGCTACCTCGGCTACCACGGCGAAAGCCAGTTCAACATCGCGATCCGCACGCTGGTCCGCGAGGGGGAACGCATCAGCTATCACGTCGGTGCGGGCATCGTCGCCGATTCCGAGCCGGAGAAGGAATACGAGGAGACCCTGCACAAGGCCGCGGGCATCCGGCTGGCGGTGGAGCGGTGGAGCGGCGGGTGAGCCGAAAGTGGCGACGATTGCCCCGAAACGCGCAGTGGCGGGATCGACGGGATCCGTAGTAGAAAGACACCGAAACCTCATGGATCGCCCCAGCCGTCCCCGTCCCGCCGGATTCCTGCTGCCGCTGCTGGCCATCGTGCCCTTGGCCGCGGGGAATCCGTACGGCGAGCAGATGCTGCGGAACAACCTGGGCGTCGAGCCGTATTTCCGCACCGAAGACGGCCGCGCGAACAAGCGGCATGCGGCGGCGGAGGTGAACCGCTACCGGATTTACGATTTCTACCGCAGGCAGGCCGACTTTCATCGCGCCTCGCCCATCACGGAGCCGGTGGTGCTGCCGCCTTTCCCCGGCCTCGACGGCGGGCGGCGCGGGCACTGGGGCGGGACCAACGAGAAGTCGACCACCGCGAATCCGCGGCCGGTGGAGCCTGCTTTCCCGCAGGTGCTGAGCCGGGGCGGCAGCGGCGAGCTGGTCGTGCAGTCCGGCGGCGGGGCGCTGGTGATCGACACCCTGCGGCCCGGCCTGCGGCGAGCGGTCGCGGCGGTGAAGCTGGCGGTGCCGGAGCACGCGTTCGGCCTCGGCGCGGACCGCTTCGGGCTGACGGTGAAGATGGACGGCGCGCCGGTGTTCGAGTCCGCCGCGGAGACCTGGACGAGCGGCGGGAAGTCCCTGCTGCGCTTCGCGGGCTACGCGCTCCATGGCAACGGGACGGTATTGGAATGGGCGGGCGAGAATGCCGGGCTGTTAGATCGACCTGCCTTCCACGCGCTGCCGGGAAATGCGGGCCACGCGGTGTTGCGGGAGTTTGAATGGAAGGCCGCGCCATCGGGGGCGGTCGAGCTGAGCTTGCCGCGGGGAAGCGGCGTGCCGGATGCGGCGGCGGAGATGCTCGACGGGCCGGCGGGGACCAAGCGGCTGCGGATCCGCGGCGGCGGGCGCTCCGTCTTGCATCAACTGAAGCTGCCGGAAGGAAGGACGTGCGAGCTGTTGGACGGCGGGATCCTGCGGGTGGCGGCGGTGAAGGCGGGCGACCGGTTCGAGTTGCTGAGCTGGTGCGGACCTGGCGACGCGGAGCAAGCGGCAACGGAATGGATGACGGGGTGGAAGCCGGTGCCGGCAGCCGGATTCGCGCCGCAACTCGGCGAGGAGACGACCGTCGCGGGACGCCTGAACGCCGATCCTGAAGCGGCGGGCACGGCGTATGAAATCGATGACGTCCCGCTGCCCGGCGGACCGCACGCGATGACCCTCGGCGGCCTGGCTTTCGACAAGGACGGCACGGCCTACGCCTGCTCCCTTGTCGGCGACGTTTGGCGGATCACCGGGCTGAAGGGCGACCTGCGCGAAGTCCGCTGGAAGCGCGTCGCGGCGGGGCTTGATCTGCCGATGGGGATCGAGGTGGTGGACGGCGTGCCGATCGTCAACGCGCGTCATCATTTGCTTCGTTTGTTAGATTCCAACAACGACGGCGTGGCGGATCGATACGAAGCGGTCAACCGCGTGCCGCTCGGCAACCGCTCGGAATGCGGCCGCGACCTGCGGCGTGATGCGGCGGGGAATTTCATCTTCAACGCGGCCGATGGCATCCACCGGCTGAGCGCCGACGGGACGAAGTTCGAACGCATCGGCGGCGGGGCGCGCAACCCGCTGGGGCTTGCGGTGCGAGGCGACGGTCTGGTGCTTTCGGATTCCTCGGAGGGCAATCTGGGCAACGGAACCTGCACGATCTTCGAATCCGACCATCCGGAGAACCGGGCGTCGGTGGCGAAGCTCAAACGGCTGATCTATCTGCCCCGCGGGGTCGACAACTCCCCGGGCAGCCGGGTCTTCCTCGACGAGCCGCGTTTCGGCCCGCTGGGAAAGGCGATCCTCGGCACGAGCTTCGGCACGGGCGGCTGGTATGCCTTGCTGCGCGACGTGGTCGACGGCACCCCGCAGGCCGCGCTGCTGCCGCAGGCGGGCTTGTTCGACAGCGGCGCGTGCCGGATCGCGGTTCAGCCGCTCGACGGCCAACTCTTTGTCGCCGGGCTCGACGGCTGGGGCGACTATGCCGTGGCTGACGGCTGCCTGCACCGGATCCGTTTCACCGGCAAGGCGACCACGCAGGTCACCGGCTGGCGGGCGCACCGCAACGGGATCCGGCTGGATTTCAATGCGGAGATCGCGGCGGCATCGATCCCCGGTGCATCCTGCTTCGTCCAGCAGTGGAACTACCGCGACACGGCGGAGAGTTACGGCTCGCCGGAGTTTTCCGTGCGCCATCCGGAGCGCATCGGCCACGACCGGCTGCCGGTGGCCGCGGTGCACTTGTTAGAAGGCGGGCGTTCCGTGCTACTGGAAATCCCGGACTTGCTGCCGGCGATGTGCACGCAGATCCGCGCGACCTTCACCGATGCCGCAGGCCGTCCGGTCGAGGTCGACTTTTATGCGACGCTCCAGCGCCTCGCCGACGATGCCCCGCAGGGCAAGCCGACGCCACCGGAGCGGCCGCGCGTGTTGGTGGTGCCGGAGGGCCAGCGGCAGGGCGATACCAACCAGATGCTGGTCGAGCACTTCGACCGACTGGCCGGCCGGGAGATCGCGTCGCGGCCGGTCGTGGCGGAGGTCGCGTGGAAGCCGGAAGAGCTCAACGAAGCGTGGATCCGCCAACACCTGATCGGCCCGCATTGCCTCGCCTGCCACGGGCCGGGGACGCAGCACGACTACAGCACCGCGGCCGGTTTGCGGGCGAAGATCCGGTTGGAGGCTCCGGCGACCAGTCCGATTTACGGGATGGTCCACACCGGCAGCATGCCGCCCTATCCGCTGCCAGCGATTCCCGCCGGGCTGCGGGACGCCCTGTTAGAGTGGATCCGCCGCGGCGCGCCTTAGGTAGTGAAGGGGCTCACTCCCAACCGGATGTGACGTCGGAAACCTTGTCGCGCCGGCCCCAGCTGATGGAAAGGTCCCGGCGAAGATAGAGAAGCTCCTCGTTGCGGGGCGCGATGCCGAGCCGGCCGAGCCATTCCGGGTAGGAAGGCCGGGCGATGAAGTAGGCAACGCATTCGGGGAACTTTCCTTCCTCTGCCCCCGGGGTCGTCAGGCCCGGCCAGAAATGAAGTTCGTAGTTCATCGGCCAGGTGTCGCGAACCCGATACTCCGGAAGCTCGATGGACTCCGTGGCTCCCGACTCATCCAGCCTCTCGATCAAGGCATGCCCGATCTGGCGACCCAAGGCGTCCTTGTGCTGGGTGATGCACCGGGAGCATTCCTTCCGGAACTTTCCCCAGCCCGCTATTGCCGAGACCAAAACCGCCAGCGAAAGCAGCAGGAGTTTCTTGCGGGATCGCATTGGTCCGGAGGCTAGCTGAGGTCCGGGGACATCGCAAGCCGCCGCCTCACGCGTAGATCTTCTCGTAGTACTCCGTCACCATCCGGTCGGAGTCGAAGAAGGGGACCACCTCATTCATCGAGTTGAACACCAGCGCCGACCAGCCGTCGGGATCGTCGTAGTAGAGGGGCAGGACTTTCTCTTCCATCGCCTGGTAGAAGCCGAGCAGGTCGTGGCGGTCGCGCGCCTCGGGGGTCAGGCTCGGGTCGGCGGGTGGGATGATGAAGCTGTTGTGGCCGTCCTTGGAGAACTCGCAGACCCAGCCGTCGTAGGTCGAAAGGTTGACCGAGGCGTTCATCGCGGCGGTCATGCCGGAGGTGCCGGAAGCCTCGCGGGTGACGACCGGGTTGTTCAGCCAGATGTCGGAGCCGTTTTTCAGCAGGCGCGACAGCTCGAGTTCGTAGCCGACCAGCACCGCGACGTTGGGGAAATCCTTGGTGACCTGGACGAGGTGATTGAAGGTCTCGATCGCGCCGAAGTCGAAGGGGAAGGGCTTGCCGGCCCAGATGATCTGGACGGGCTTCTCGTTGTTGTTGATCAGCGCGCGGAACATCCGGATGTCGCGGGTGATCAGGTCGGGGCGCTTGTAGGCGGCGAAGCGGCGGGCCCAGACGACGGTGAGGACGTCGGGATTGAAGAGCTTGCCGGTCTGGTTGGCGACGGTCTGGAAGAGCTGCGACTTCAGCTCGCGCTTGCGGCTGCGGAGCGAGTCGACGTTGTTCTCCTGGCGGGCGTTCTCCAGTCCGCGGTCTTTCCAGTACTTCGCGTTCTGGGCGTTGGTGACGTGGGTGATCGGGCAGATGCCCGGGAAGCTTTCCCACATCTTGCGCGAGACGTCGCCGTGGAGCTTGGAAACGGCGTTGGAAAGATGGCTCAGGCGCAGGGCGGCGAGCGAGTGGTTGAAAACGTCGCCCTCGATTCCGGTGACCTTCTTCACCTCATCCATCGGGACAGAGCCGAAGAACGAGAAGTCATGGAGCAGCTTGAAGTCGTGCTTTTCGTTGCCGGCTTCCTCCGGGGTGTGGGTGGTGAAGACGAAGCGCTTCTTCACCTCCTCCACGCTACGATGTTTCTCGTAGACGCGGAACGCGGCGGCGAGGCCGTGGGCCTCGTTGAGGTGCCAGACTTCGGGGTCGACGCCCAGTTCCTCCAACAAGCGGGCGCCGCCGGCGCCGAGGATGATGTACTGGGCGATGCGCCGCAGCGGGTCGTTGTCGTAGAGCCGGTGGGTGATCGCGCGGGACAGGCCGTCGTTTTCCTCGATGTCGGTGGTCAGGAAGAACATCGGCACGGTGCCGAAGATGTCGCCGGGCAGGAACATCGCCTTGACCCAGACCGGGTGGCCGTGGACCGGGACCTGGAAGCGAATGCCGGTGTCCTGGAGGAAGGCGTACTGTTTTTTCCGGAACTGCACCGCCATCTCGCGCTCCTCGCCGCGGGCCTGGTCGTAGTAGCCGTAGGTCCACAGCATGCCGATGCCGCAGAGGTTCTGGCGCATCGCCGCCGCCGAGCGCATGTGGGAACCGGCGAGGAAACCGAGGCCGCCGGAGTAGATCTTGAAGATCTGGTCGATGGCGAATTCGCAGGAGAAATAGACGGCGCTCTTCGAGAACCGCGGGTCGATCTCGTAGGAGTGGGCGAAGGGCTTGGGCAGGAATGAACCGGTCATGGAAGGCGGGAGCGGTGAGTTCGGCTTGCCGGGACGGGATCCCCTTGCGGCGGATCGTCCCGGATCCGGACCCCGCGAGGCTTGGCCCGACGGGGGTGTTTGTCGAGCCCGCGGGACGGTATGCGCGTTTCGTACCAGCCGTTGAGTTTTCACGTCGGGGCGCGGAGGAAGGTGACAGGGGGCGATGTGCCGGTGGCACGGGAGTTGCTTGGCTTCCTGACCACCATGCTTCGCGCCCCGTCCAGAATTGTCACCGGGTTCGGCTGCCGGCTGCGGGCTCTCATCGCCGGCGTCGCGCTTGCCCATGCAGCCGTCCTCGCGGAAGCGGTGCCGGCGGGATCGGCGAAGGAGATCGTCGCGGAGGCGGTCGTGACGCTCGATGCGGACCGGCAGCGCGAGCTGGTCGGCAGCCTGGCCGATACCGATCCCGAGGAAGCCGCCCTTTGGATCGGGAAATGGAAGGAAGGCGAGATTTACCTCTTTCAGGACGCGGAGGGGAACGACGTGGCGGTGCTGCTCGAGGGCGAACCCGACTCCGCGGAAAAATACGGGATCGTCTCGCTGGCGAGCGGGAAGCCGGTCACGGCTCCGGACGGCACGGCGGCGAGGGCCACCAAGGACGAACTCTATCTGGCCGACACGGACTCGGGCTTGCGCAAGGTGATGAAAGGCGTCACCGACCGCATCGCGCTGGCTTCGCCCGACCTGAAGAAGCGCCTTCAGGCGGTGCAGGACACCGGCCTGGAGCAGGATCCGTCGAAGCTGGTCCTTCTGGAGCAGAGGCTCGCCGTTGAGGAGGAAGGCCGCGTGAAGAAAGCCTTGGCGGAGGCGATGGCGATGATCCGGCTGCGCGCCGAGGACCCGGTGGTCCGCCAGACCGCCGTCGCCGAACTCGGCGAGATGGGTTCGATCGCCGCCCAGGGTGCGATCAAGACGGTCCGCGGCGAGGCCGAAAAGGCCGGCCAGGTCAGCCTGGTGGCCGCCTGCGACAAGGCGCAGAAGGACATCGAAAGCCACATCTCGCGGGTCAACACCGTCGGCACCCTGTTCCGCGGGCTTTCGCTCGGCAGCGTGCTGCTGGTGGTGGCGATCGGCCTGGCGATCACCTTCGGCCTGATGGGCGTGATCAACATGGCCCACGGCGAGCTGATCGTGGTCGGCGCCTACACCACCTACCTGATCCAGAACCTCTTCGCCGCGGGCATCCACATGTCGCCCTTCGGCCTCAAGATCAGCATCCCCGGCATGAACCTCAGCGGCGGCGCGTGGGATTGCTACTTCCTGGTCGCCCTGCCCGCCAGCTTCCTCATGGCGGCCGGCGTCGGCCTGCTGCTGGAGCGCGGCGTGATCCGCTTCCTCTACAAGCGTCCGCTCGAATCGCTGCTGGCGACCTGGGGCGTCTCGATGGTCATCCAGCAGCTCTTCCGCCTGGTCTTCGGCGCCAACAACGTGCAGGTGGAAAGCCCGGCCTTCCTCTCCGGCAACTGGACGGTCAACGACATCGTCTTCGGCTGGAACCGGGTCTTCGTCATCGCCTTCGCGGTGCTGATCGTTTTCCTGACCTGGGCGGTGCTCAACAAGACCTCGCTCGGCCTGCTGATCCGCGCGGTGATGCAGAACCGCGGGATGGCCGCCTGCATGGGCGTCCGGACCGAGCGGGTGAACATGATGACCTTCGCCTTCGGCAGCGGGCTGGCCGGATTGGCCGGGGCCTTCCTGTCGCAGATCGGCAATGTCGGCCCGAACCTCGGCCAGAACTACATCGTCGACTCCTTCATGACCGTGGTGGTCGGCGGCGTCGGCAACATCATGGGCACGGTGATCAGCGCGCTCGGCATCGGCATGGCCGACCAGTCGCTGCAGCAGATTCTCGGCAACCCGGTGCTCGGCAAGATCCTCGTGCTCGGTGCCATCATCCTCTTCCTCCAGTGGAAGCCCTCGGGCCTCTTCGCCACCCGTTCCCGCAGCCTCGACTGATGAATACCCCGCTCGCCGGAAAGGCTCCGACCATTCTCCTCGCCGCCGTGGCGCTGTTCCTGGTGGTGGTGATGCCCTCGCTCAACGCCGCGGGCGTGGTGTCGGACTTCACCCTCAACACCTGGGGCAAGTATGTCTGCTACGCGATCCTCGCGATCGCCGTCGACCTGCTGTGGGGCTACACCGGCCTGCTCAGCCTCGGCCAGGCGCTCTTCTTCAGCCTCGGCGGCTACATGCTGGGGATGCACCTGATGCTGATGATCGGCAAGCTCGGTGCCTACAAGAGCGACCTGCCCGACTTCATGGTCTTCCTCGGCCTGAAGGAGTTGCCCGATTTCTGGCAGCCCTTCTACTCCTTCCCCTTCGCCGTGCTGATGGTGCTGGCGGTGCCGGGATTGCTGGCCGGGGTCTTCGGCTACCTCGCCTTCCGCTCGCGGATCAAGGGCGTCTATTTCTCCATCCTCACCCAGGCGCTGACCTATGGCGCGGCGCTGATGTTCTTCCGCAACGACCTGATGATGGGCGGCAACAACGGCTTCACCGACTTCCGCACCCTGCTCGGCGCCGACCTCCGCAGCCCGGAAATCAAGCGTGCCCTCTACATCGCATCCGCCATCACCCTCATGCTGGTTTTCATCGGCTGCAAATGGCTGACCACCTCGCGCTTCGGCCTGATCCAGCGGGCGATCCGCGACAGCGAGAACCGCGTGCTTTTCTCCGGCTACTCCGCCGCCAACTTCAAGCTCTTCGTCTTCGTCATCAGCGCGGTGATCGCCGGCATCGGCGGCGCGCTCTACGTCCCGCAGGTCGGCATCATCAACCCGTCGGAGATGATGACCGAGAAGTCGCTCGAAGCCGTCGTGTGGGTCGCCGTCGGCGGCCGCGGGACCTTGATCGGTCCGGTCCTCGGCGCGATCGGCGTGAACTACCTGAAGAGCTGGGCGACCACCGAATACCCGGACCTCTGGCTGATCATCCTCGGCGCGACCTTCGTGATCGTCGTGCTCTTCCTGCCCAAGGGCCTGGTCGGCGTGCCCGCCCAGATCAAGGCGATGATCGACCGCCGCAAGGCCCTCAAGAAAGACCGCGCCGACGACCTCGCCGCCATCAACCCCAGCCCCGAAGCCGAATGAGCATGGTGCATTACCTCCTGGCCGCCGAGGGACTGAACAAGTCCTTCGACGGATTCAAGGCCATCAACGACCTGAACTTCGTCCTCGAGAAGGGCGAGCTGCGCACCGTGATCGGACCGAACGGCGCGGGCAAGACGACCTTCCTCGACCTCATCACCGGCCGCACCAAGCCGGACAGCGGGACGCTCCACTTCGAGGAGACCCACGACCTGCTGCGGATGAACGAATACGAGATCTACCGCCTCGGCATCGGCCGCAAGTTCCAGACGCCGACCGTCTACACCGACCACACGGTGCGCGAAAACCTGCTGCTCTCGCTGGCCGGCCCGCGCAGCATCTGGCACTCGCTGTTCGGCCGCATCCGCAAGGAGCAGGAAGAGCGGATGGACGAGATCCTCCACACCATCAAGCTCACCGAGCGCGCCCACAGCAAGGCCGGCTCGCTGGCCCACGGCCAGAAGCAGTGGCTGGAGATCGGCATGCTGCTCGCCCAGGACGCCAAGCTGCTGCTGGTCGATGAACCGGCCGCGGGGATGACCGACGAGGAAACGCACCGCACCGGCGAGCTGCTGCTGTCGCTGGCCGGCAAGCACACGATCGTGGTGATCGAGCACGACATGACCTTCGTCCGCCAGATTTCCCAGGGCCGCACCGTCACCGTCCTCCATCAGGGCCACGTCCTTTGCGAGGGCCCGGTCGACAAGGTGCAGAACGACGAGCGCGTGATCGAAGTCTACCTCGGCCGCAAATCGAAAGCCGCATGAGCGCCACCGCCACCGAAGCCCCGACCCTCGCCGTCTCCGATCTCTCCGTCTCGATCGGCGGCAGCCGCATCCTGCGCGGCGTGAGCCTGACGATCCGGCCGAAGACCGTGTTCTGCCTTATGGGCCGCAACGGCGTCGGCAAGACAACCACGCTCAAGGCCATCACCGGCCTGATGTCCGCCGACAAGGGCGGCGTGAAGCTCGGCGACACCGACCTTTCCAAGCTCAGCGCCGAAAGCCGCGCGCTCAAGGGCCTCGGCTACGTCCCGCAGGGCCGCGAGATCTTCCCGCAGCTCACCGTCGAGGAGAACCTCTACGTCGGCACCGTCGCCCGCGGCCGCAAGCCGAAGCCGGAAGAAGTCGACCGAGTCTTCACGCTCTTCCCCATCATCAAGGAGTTCCTCCCGCGCAAGGGCGGCATGCTTTCCGGCGGCCAACAGCAGCAGCTCGCGATCGGCCGCGCCCTGCTCACCCGGCCGAAGCTGCTGATCCTCGACGAGCCGACCGAAGGCATCCAGCCGAACATCATCGACCAGATCGGCGACGCCATCAAGATGCTGCGCGACGAAGGCGAAATGGCGATCCTGCTGGTTGAGCAGTACTTGGATTTCTGCAAGGAACTCGGCGACGACTTCGCCATCCTCGAGCGCGGCCGGGTCGCCGCCGCCGGCCCGATGACCGGGCTGAGCGAGGAGCTCATCAAGGAATTCCTCACCGTTTGAACCGCACGCCATGATCCCAAGACTCATTGCCCGTCTGTTAGCCTTCCTTCCTGCCCTCGCGCTTGCCCATCCCGGTCATTACCATCCACCGGGCGAAGAGGATGAGTTCGACCAATTCCGCGCCGATTACCTCCACCTCCACGGCCCGCTGGAGATCGGCCTCGCCGCGGTCGCGCTCGGAGCCGTGGTGCTCTTCAAGCTGAACCCCAGCCGCAAGGTCCGCCTCGCCGCCGCCTTTGCCTTCGGCGGCTCGCTCGCCCTCATCGCCGCGCTCTGATGCACCTTTCCCCGCGCGAACAGGAGAAGCTGCTCGTGGTCGTCGCCGGCGACCTCGCCCGCCGCCGCCGCGACCGCGGCCTGAAGCTGAACTACCCCGAGACCGTCGCCCTCATCACCTCCGAGATCTTCGAAGGCGCGCGCGACGGAAAATCCGTCTCCGAACTGATGAGCTACGGCACCACCCTCGTCACACGCGACCAGGTCATGGAAGGCGTCGCCGAAATGATCCACGACATCCAGGTCGAAGCCACCTTTCCCGACGGCACCAAGCTGGTCACCGTGCACCATCCGGTGCGGTGAAGAAGATGGCAGATGGTAGATGGCAGATCGCTCCGCTCCTCTCCATTGCCTTTCATCTGCCATCCACCATCTACCATCTCAACCCAGTGATCCCCGGAGAAGTCATCACCCCCGACGGCGTCATCGAGCTGAACGTCGGCCTCGCGAAGCTCAAGCTCGCCGTCGCCAACACCGGCGACCGGCCGGTTCAGGTCGGCAGCCATTTCCATTTCGCGGAGGTCAACGCGGCGCTGCACTTCGATCGCGCCGCCGCCACCGGCTACCGCCTCGACATCCCGGCCGGCACGGCGATCCGCTTCGAGCCCGGTGACACCCGCGAGGTGCCGCTGGTCGCCTTGGCCGGCAAGCGGGAGGTCTACGGGCTGAATAACAAGGTGAACGGGCCTCTGGATGAGAAGATTTAGGAACAACGAAAGGGACGAAACGACGCGAAACTCAAAGGCAAAGAATCCTGAGCCCTCCCAGCGACTAAAGCATGCCGCCCTTTCTTCCCCTTCTTCAAATTTGGCGAGATTTCGTGTCGTTTCGTTGTTCAACACTGCCTTTCTGAAATGAACCAAACCCGCGCCAACTACGCCGGCACCTTCGGTCCCACCACCGGCGACCGCGTCCGCCTCGGCGACACCGAGCTCTTCATCGAAGTCGAGCGCGACCTGGTCGCCGAAGGCGGCGGCTACGGCAACGAGGTGAAGTTCGGCGGCGGCAAGGTGATCCGCGACGGCATGGCCCAGTCGCCGCTCGCGCTCGATGCCGAGGTTCCCGACCTCGTCATCACCAACGCGCTCATCCTCGACGCCGCCCAGGGCGTGATCAAAGCCGACATCGGCATCAAGCACGGCCGCATCGTCGGCATCGGCCACGCCGGGAATCCGCTGCTGCAAGACGGCATCACGATGACCCTCGGCGCGGCCACCGAGATCATCGCCGGCGAAGGCTGCATCGTCACCGCCGGCGGGATCGACACCCACATCCACTTCATCTGCCCGCAGCAGATCGAGCACGCGATCGCCAGCGGCGTGACCACCTTGATCGGCGGCGGCACCGGTCCGGCGCACGGGACCTACGCGACCACCTGCACGCCGGGGAAATGGAACATCCGCCGGATGCTCGAGGCCGCCGAGGCCTTCCCGGTCAACCTCGGCTTCCTCGGCAAGGGCAACTGCTCTTCGCCCGAACCGCTGCGCGAGCAGGTCCTCGCCGGGGCGATCGGCCTCAAGCTCCACGAGGACTGGGGCACCACGCCCGCGGCGATCGATACCTGCCTGAGCGTCGCCGACGAGTTCGACGTCCAGGTCGCGATCCACACCGACACGCTCAACGAAGCCGGCTTCGTCGAGAGCACGCTGGCCGCCTTCAAGGGCCGCACCATCCACACCTACCACTCCGAAGGCGCCGGCGGCGGCCACGCGCCGGACATCATCCGCGTTTGCGGCGAGCCGAACGTGCTGCCGTCCTCCACCAACCCGACGCGGCCCTTCACGGTGAACACGATCGACGAGCACCTCGACATGCTCATGGTCTGCCACCATCTCGACTCGCGGATCCCGGAGGACGTCGCTTTCGCCGAAAGCCGCATCCGCCCGGAAACCATCGCCGCGGAGGACCGGCTGCACGACCTTGGCGCGATCTCGATGACCTCCTCCGACTCGCAGGCGATGGGCCGCATCGGCGAGGTCATCACCCGCACCTGGCAGACCGCTCACAAGATGAAGCTCCAGTTCGGCAAGCTGGAGGGTCCGTCGCATCCCGCCGCCGACAATTTCCGCGCCCTGCGCTACGTCGCGAAATACACGATCTGCCCCGCGCTGACCCACGGCATCGCCCACGAGGTCGGCAGCATCGAAGTCGGCAAGCTGGCCGACCTCGTCATCTGGAAGCCCGCCTTCTTCGGCGTGAAACCCGAGACCATCCTCAAGGGCGGCCTGATCGCCTGGGCGAACATGGGCGACCCGAACGCTTCGATTCCCACGCCGCAGCCGATGATGTACCGCCCGCAGTTCGGTGCCTTTGGCCAGGCGCTCCAAGCCACCTCGCTTACCTTCGTCAGCCAGGCCGCGCTCGAGTCCGGCACGCTCGACGACCTCGGCTTGAAAAAGCGCCTGGTCGCCGTCAAAGGCTGCCGCAGCATCACCAAAGCGGACCTTCCCTTCAACGACGCGCTGCCCAAGATCACCGTCGACCCCGAGACCTACACCGTCACCGCCGACGGCGAGGAACTCCGCTGCGAACCCCTCGCGGAGCTTCCGCTGGCGCAGCGGTATTTCTTGTTCTGAGCTCCAAAGCGGCAAACTTTGCCTTGAAATTTCGGAATCGATTCCGGATTTTCAAGGCAAATGATTCTCCGTCGGCTCCAAAACCTTCTGCACGACCGCCTCCGGCACTCGCCGGTCGTGGTCTTGCTGGGCTCCCGTCAGGTGGGAAAGACGACCTTGGCCCGCGAGCTGATCCTCGAGAAACCGAGCCACTACCTCGACCTCGAGCGCCCGTCCGATCTGGGCAAGTTCGCCGATCCCGAACTCTACCTCGGGCGGCTCGCGGGGCAGTTGGTGATCCTCGATGAAGTCCAGCGCCTGCCGGGGCTTTTTCCGGTTCTCCGCAGCCTGGTGGACGAACGCCGCCGTGCGGGCGAGCGCGCGTGCCAGTTTCTCCTGCTCGGCTCCGCTTCTCCCGAACTCCTCCAGCAAAGCTCCGAAACCCTCGCCGGTCGCATCAGCTACCTCGAGCTGACCCCGCTGCTGCTCGCCGAACTGGATGCGTCGACCATGGAACGCCATTGGTTCCGTGGCGGCTATCCGGACAGCTACCTCGCCGCCACCGATGACGCCGCCATGCAGTGGTGCGATGATTTCATCACCAGCTACGTCGAGCGCTACCTGCCCCAGCTCGGCATCACCGCCACCCCGGTCCAGCTCCGCCGCTTCTGCTCGATGCTCGCCCACCAGCAGGGTGGCACGGTCAACCTGAGCCAGACCGGGAGCGCCCTCGGGCTCGATGGCAAGACCGTGCGCCATTACCTGGAGCTCCTCGAAGGCCTCTACCTCGTCCGCCCGCTGCCCGCCTGGAACCGGAACGCCGGCAAACGCCTCGTAAAATCCCCCAAGCTCTACTGGCGGGACACCGGTCTCCTCCATCGCCTCGCCGGGCTCCACGACCTCGAACAAGTGCTCGGCCACCCGCTCTGCGGCCATTCATGGGAAGGCTACTGCATCGAACAAATCCTCGGCATGCTCCCCGCCGGCACCCGGGCCAGCCACTACCGCACCCATGCCGGTGCCGAGGTCGATCTGGTGCTGGAGCATGCCAACGGGGAGATCCACGCCATCGAAATCAAACGCACCCTTTCACCGAAGCTCACCCCGGCCTTCCGCGAAAGCATGACCACCCTCGGAGCCACGAAAGGCACTTACCTCATGCCGGCGGGCGAAGCCTTTCCGCTTTCGGACGAGGTCAATGCCGTCGGACTCTTGCCCTTTCTTCAATCCCTTGAGGCAGGATGAAGCTTCCGAGCTTCCGCGGCGCTGATATCGATCGCCCACCCGGATTTTCGCGCCGAGCTGACCGCGGCGGTGCGCGGGCGGCGGATTTTCCCGGGGACTGGCTGCTGACTTTCACGGCGCGACCGGTGGCATGACCTTTGCTCATGGGGAAATGCCGATGCACCTCGTCACCCGCATGCTCTCCGCCGCCTCGTCCCGCCTGCCGGGGGAGCAGGTCGTGCTGGCCGCCGAGCGCCGGCAGTTCCTGAAGCGGCGCTGGCGCGGCGTGGCGGAGGACGGCACGGAGTTCGGCTTCGATCTGGAGACCCGCCTCACCGACGGCTGCGTCGTGTTCCAGCAGGACGGCAAGGACTACATCGTCCGCCAGCTCGCGGAGACCGTTTACGAAGTTCCTTTCGAAAGCCCCGCCCACGCCGCGCTCGTCGGCTGGAAGACCGGCAACCTGCATCTCCCCGCGCAAATCTTCGACGGCTTCCTCCGCGTCCTCCACGACGAGGCGATGAAGAACCTGCTCGACCGCGAAGGCTGGGCTTACACCGAGCCGACGGTCCTGTTCCAACCCCTCAAAGCGATGGCCCATGCTGTCTGATCCGCCCTGTAGCGGAACCGGCTGCGCCGTTCCGTTAGGGGCGCCCACCTCGACCTTCGATGCCTGATTCACCACACCCGCCGCCCCCCGCCGGAACGACGCAGTCGTCCCGCTACGTGGATCCCGTCCTCTGGCTGCTCCAGGCGAACGACTCCCAATACCCGTCGGGAGCCTACGCCCATTCCTACGGCCTCGAGGAGCTGGTCGAAGCCGGCGTGGTGAGGGACTCCGCCGGGCTCGAGCGCTTTCTGGAAACGCAGATCCTGCCGGCCCTGCTCACCTTCGAACTGCCCTACTTCGCCCAAGCCCACGCCGCCGCGGGGAAAGCCGACAGCGCCCGATTGTTAGAACTCGACGCCGAGCTCGACGCCTGGCGCCTGCCCGCCGAAACGCGCGACGCCTCGCGCCGCATCGGCTCCCGCCGGCTCGAACTTCTGCGCCAGCTCGCCCCGTCGACGCTGGTCGAGCAGCACCACGCCGCCTGCCCCTTCAGCCATCATCTCGTCGTCACCGCGATCGAACTCGCCGCGCTGCCGGTCACCCACGCCGCGCGGGCTTTCGCCTTCCAGACCGTGAGCGGCTTTGCCACCGCCTCGATGAAGCTGATGCGGCTCGGCCAGAGCGCTTGCCAGGCGGTGGTCCGCCGCTCGCTCGACCGCCTCGGAGCGGACCTCGACACCGCCCTTTCCCGCCCGCCCGACGGTTGGTTCAATCCCTTGTTAGAAATCGCCTCACTCCGCCATGCCCGCGCCGATGCCCGACTCTTCATCTCCTGAAACTCCCGTGAAACGTCCCTTTCGCCTCGGTGTCGGCGGCCCCGTCGGCTCCGGCAAGACGATGTGCGTGCTGCGCTTGTCGCAGTGGCTCAAGGACGAGATCTCCCTCGCGGTGATCACCAACGACATCTACACCCGCGAGGACGCCGAGTTCCTGCTGCGCGCCGGCGTGCTGCCCGCCGACCGCGTCCGCGGCGTGGAGACCGGCGGCTGCCCGCACACCGCGATCCGCGACGACATCAGCATGAACATGGCCGCGGTGGTCGATCTCGAACGCGCTCATCCCGACCTCGAGCTGATCCTCATCGAAAGCGGCGGCGACAACCTCTCCGCCACCTTTTCGCCCGAGCTGGTGGACGCTTACATCTATGTCATCGACGTCGCCGAAGGGGACAAGATCCCGCGCAAGGGCGGCCCGGCGATCCGCACCAGCGACCTGCTGCTGATCAACAAGACCGAGCTGGCGCCCTACGTCGGCGCGGACCTCGAAGTGATGGCACGCGATGCCGCGAAGCAGCGCGGTGCTCGGCCGTTCCTGTTCGCGGATCTGAAGTCGGAGAAGGGCAAGGACGATCTCCTCGCCTGGCTGAAGCGCGAGTATCTCTTCGTGTGAATCCGAACCCCGAGCTTACTGGACCGCGGACTTTAGTCCGCTCGAACGGTCTGGAGACTTCCCTTGCGAACTAGAGTTAGCGGTCTAGTACACCCACCGATCGTGCAGACTTTTTCCGATATTCCAGGCATCACCGGCCGCGCGATCCACGGCCATCTCGACCTGCGATGCGATGTTCGACCCGATGGCACGCTTTATCTTTCCCGCCAGTCCTTCCGCGCCCCCGTCCATCTCGGCAAGTCCCACAACGGGTCCGGGGCTTTGCTCGTTCACCTGGTCAACCCCACCGCCGGGTTCTTCGATGGCGACCGGCTCGACCTCGACGTTACCGCCGGTGCGGGAAGCCGGTTGGTGATGTGCACGCCGGCCGCGTCCCGCGTGTTCCGGGCCCGCGGCGAGACCCCGGCGCTGTGCCAACAAACGCTGAAGGTCGAGCGCGACGCCTTCCTCGAGTGGATCCCGGAGCCGTTCATCCCGCAGGCCGGGGCGCGCTACCACCAGCGCACGGTCATCGAGCTGGAGAAAAGCGCGGGCCTGCTTTTCTTCGAATGGATCGCACCCGGCCGAGTCGCCCGGGGTGAGGTTTTCGCCTACGACCGACTGCGCTGGGAGCTCGATCTCAAAGTGGCCGGCCAGCTCATGGCCCGGGAAAGGTATGAACTCCGCCCCGGCGATCACAGCCTGTCCGCACTGCAGGACAAGTTTCCAGCCGCCCATTGTGTGACGGCCTACGTGGCGGGCATCCCGGCCGAGGAATGGCCGGCGGGGGAACTCGATGACCTTTCCAGCGACCGCGTCTATCTCGGCCACGGCCCGCTGCCGGGAGAAGTCCACCTGGTCCGGGCGCTCTGCGCCGACAGCCTCGCCGCCCGCGAACTGATGTCCGGGCTGCGCCGGGTCCTTTACCGGGCGGCAGGGAGAGAGTTGCCCCACCTCGGCCGCTTGTGATCCCGGCCAGATCTTCGCCGCCCCCGGGCGTGCCGGCCGATCCATGAATCCGTCGCATGGAAGAGGCTGTTAGATGGGAATGAGATTCCTGTCATACATGACGTCCGGTCGACGCACTTGGCCGCGGGTCTGCTCATGGAGTCACCGCGGGAAGCTGATTCCCGCCTGAACCATACCGACCCACCATGAAGAAACTTGTGAAGTCCACCGTGCTCCAGAGCGCCCTGATCGCCTCCCTCCTCGGAACCGCGACGTCGATGGCCGGCGATGCCGAAACCACGACGACGACGATCACTCCGGCTCCGGAGTCCGATTCGAAGTTCTCCGGCACCCTGAACCTCGACCTCAACTCTCACTTCGTCTCCTACGGGTTCGACGTTTGGGGCGATGGCAACGACCTCGAGGGAGGCACCTTCAACCCCTCGCTGGAACTGACCTGGGCACTGCCCGGAAACTTCACCGCCATCCTCGGCACCTGGTGGGACGTCAACGGCAAGGTCCCGTCCGCCATCGGCGGCAAGCTCCAGGAAATCGACGTCTGGGCAGGCCTCGGCTACAAGGTCGGCGACCTGAGCATCACCGGTCTCTATCAGAACTGGATCTACGGCAGCGCCAACGAGCAGATCGTCGACCTCAAGTTCGCCTACGACTGCTTCCTCAGCCCCTCGCTGGTCGTTCACAACCGCGTCGATCCCGGTGCTTCCGGCGGCAACAACGGCACCATCCTGGTCGCCGGCATTTCCCACTCGGTCGAGGCCGGTCCCGTGACCTTCTCCTTCCCGCTGAACATCGCCTACTTCCTGGACGACGACTTCCACCCGGCCAGCACCGACAGCGGCCTCGGCTACGGCTCGCTCGGCGTGACCGCCACCTACGCGCTCGAGTTCCTCGGCGAGGACTACGGCGCGTGGAACCTCCACGCCGGGCTCACCTACTACGTCACCGACAGCGATGTCGTGGCAAACAGCGACGCCGGCCGGCCGGACAACGACTTCCTGACCGCCAACATCGGCATCGGCTGCGCGTTCTAATCGATCCCCCCTTTCCTTGGTATCAAATCGGTTGCAGAGAAGGGACCCGTTCCAAGTTCCATCCTGGGACGGGTCTTTTCGCCTCCGGCCTCCCCCTTTCCACCCCCGATAAAGACCCCACCATGACACGTTCCATTTTCCAACGCCTGCTCGCCTGCGCCGCGCTCTCCGCCGCGTTCGGTGCCTCCCCCGCCACAGCCCAGGACACCGTGAAAGTCGGCGTCCTCCACTCCCTCAGCGGCACCATGGCCATCAGCGAGACCTCGCTCCGCGACGTCCTCCTCTACACCTTCGACGAAATCAACGCCGCCGGCGGCGTGATGGGCAAGAAGATCGAGCCGGTCGTCGTCGACGGCGCCTCGAACTGGCCGCTCTTCGCGGAGAAGGCCAAGCAACTCCTCGAGCAGGACAAGGTCGCGGTGACCTTCGGCTGCTGGACCTCCGTCAGCCGCAAGTCGGTGCTGCCGGTGTTCGAGGAAAAGAACGGCCTGCTGTTCTACCCGGTGCAGTATGAAGGCGAGGAGATGTCGAAGAACATCTTCTACACCGCCGAGGCCGTGAACCAGCAGGCGACGCCCGCCGTCGACTACATGCTCGCGGAAGGGAAGAAGAAGTTCTACCTGATCGGCTCCGACTACGTCTATCCGCAGACCACCAACCTGGTGCTGCTGGAGTATCTCCTGAGCAAGGGCGTGCCGCTCGAGAACATCGGCGGCGGCTTCCGCAAGGAAGGCGACCAGATCGTTTCGGCCGGGAAATACACCCCCTTCGGCCACACCGACTACCAGCAGATCATCGCCGAGATCAAACAGTTCGCCGCCGGTGGCGGGGCCTGCGTGATCAACACGCTCAACGGCGACACCAACGTGCCCTTCTTCAAGGAGTACGCCGCCGCCGGCCTGACCGCCGAAACCTGCCCGGTCGTCAGCTTCTCGATCTCCGAGGACGAGTTCCGCGGCCTGCCCGCGAAGCAGCTCGTCGGACAGCTCGGCTGCTGGACCTACTTCCAGTCGATCCGCACCCCGGCCAACAAGAAGTTCGTCGACGGCTTCCAGGCCTGGCTGAAGAAGACCGATGTCCCCGGCATCGTGAAGGAAGGCCGCGTGACCTGCTCGCCGATGGTACTTTCCTACAACGGCGTCTACCTCTGGAAGGCCGCGGTCGAGAAGGCGCAGAGCTTCGATGTCGACAAGGTGAACGCCGCGCTCGAGGCCGGCATCAGCTTCGACGGCCCCGGCGGCACGGTGACCACCCAGAAGAACCGCCACCTGACCAAGAACGTATACATCGGCGAAACCCGGGCCGACGGCCAGTTCAAAATCCTCAAGGAATACAAGGGCGTCGTCGGCGAGCCCTTCCTGAAGGGCACTTTCAAGAAGTGACCTGACTCGCCCCCCCGGAGAAAGTCCTCCCGCCCCTGGTCGCCTCGCGCGGCCGGGGGTTTTTTGTGAAGAGCAGGGAGCAGGGAGCAGGGAGCAGGGAGCAGGGAGCAGGGAGCAGGGAGCAGGGAGCAGGGAGCAGGGAGCAGGG
>JAIXWR010000037.1 GCA_027491155.1 Verrucomicrobiaceae bacterium | reverse complement strand
CAAACAACCTTTCCTGACCGGCTTTCCGCTCGCCGTTTTTGCCACCGCGAGGCGACGCCTGCAAGCTGCCGTTCGCCAATCGCGGGCGCTCTTCTCCCGGCGCTCGCTGAGCGGCTACTCGGTCCTCTTCGCGGAGTTCCTCCCGGGTGATTTCCTCGCATCCATCGACCCCACCGAGCGCCAGCGCCACTTCGGCCATGTGCCGGTGTTCTGGGCCTGGCTCGCCCAGATCCTCGAAGCCAACGCCTCGTGCCAGAAGGCCGTCGGCCTCGTCCAAAGCTGGTGCCGGTCCTGCGGGCTGCCGGTCCCCTCTTCGGACACTTCCAGCTATTGCAAGGCCCGCGGCCGCCTCGGCCTGCCTTTCCTGCATGCCGTCCACCGGCGCGTTGTGGACACGCTCCGGTCCCGCGTCGAGCCCGCCAACAACCGCTGGCACGGGCTCAATTTGAAAGCCATCGACGGCAGCTCGGTGCAGCTCATGGACACCGCGGCCAACCAGCTGGCCTACCCCCAACCTTCCGGCCAGAAGCCCGGCTGCGGTTTTCCTACGATGGGCATCGTAGGTCTTCTCGACCTCGGCCATGGCGGTTGGGAGCATTTCGAGACCGGGCGCTGGAGCCGGCACGACAGCACCGCGGCGGCCGGGCTCATCGCGCTTCTCGGGGAAGGCGACCTGCTGCTCGCCGACCGGGCCTTCTGTTCCTACGAGCTTCTGGCCTGTTGCCTGCGGCAGGGGTGCCATGCCCTGATGCGCCTCCACCAGTCCCGGCACAAGGCGCTGGACTGGTCGCACGGCAAGCGCCTCGGTCCCTGCGACCGTCTCGTCACCTGGAAGAGGCCGCCGCGCCCGGCGGGCAGCGCCGCATCCCGCGAGGAATGGGAGCGTCTGCCGGCCACGCTCACGCTGCGCCTCATCAAGCTCCACTACGAGAACCGTGCGGGAGACAAGGCGGAGCTGGTCCTTGTCACCACCCTGACCGATCCCGCCAGGCACGATGCCTTGGAGCTGGCCGGGCTCTACGTCCGGCGCTGGGACATCGAACTGAAACTGCGCGACCTGAAATGCACGCTCGGCATGGAAAGCTTCGCGGTCAAAAGCCCGGACCTCGCGCACAAGACCCTCGTGATGAGCCTCATCGCCTTCAACCTCGTCCGTGGCATCATGCAGCAGGCCGCATCGGTGGCCGGCAAGCCCGTCTGGCACTCGAGCTTCAAAGGCGTCCTCGACCTGCTAACTTCAAGCCACGAGAGCTTCCGCGTCCACGCCGGCAAACCGCGCAACCGCAGCCTCGCGATGATCCGATTGCTGGAGATAGCCGCCACCAAGCTCATCGACATCCGCCCCTTCCGCAAAGAGCCCCGGGCCGTGAAACGAAGACGCAACAGTTACCAGTTGCTCACCAAACCCAGGCACGAGTTCGAGGAAATCCACCACCGCGAAAACTACCGGAAACCCGCTTAATCCCGTGCCATTCCTTACAGTCAGCATGCTGTCCGGTGCTAGAATAACGTAGGTCTCGATCGGGAGTTCCTGATTGCCGTCGGGAAGCGGCAAACGTTTGAGCGCTGGCACCGCTGGGGCGGCGCAGCGCGTTGAGAGCAGGGTTGATGTCTGAATTGGAGGAAATCATGGAAGAAAGTAGAGAGCCCCAGCGGTTGTCCAGCCGCGGTTTGTTCGCCCGCGTTTTGTTGTGATGACGGCTCATACTGTCCAGCAAACTGATCGCAACTGGCCGTCGGAAGAACAAGTCGCCATTGGGCATGCTTCGTAACCCTCAACCTCAAGGCTAGGATCGAAGAATAGTTCTACGTCGCCAGTCGCTTCAAATCGCAATTCCCGCAGATGGAGCAGCTTCGGCATGTCCGACGCCACGAAACCCTTTGGGGGGGCGAGCTTCTTCAAGGCGTCCTTCGTCAGCGATGACAATAGAGGCAAAAAGAGTTCCAAGAGCTGCTTTTGCTCAACGGTGGGATGCTCAGAGCGGCCGCAAATCTGTAGTTCGCCCGTTCCGTATGGTCGTCGATGTGTCCATAAATTAATGTCGGAAAAAAAGTGGTATTCACCAAGGTTTGAATCACGATGATGAGTGACTGGCGGAGAACGATATCCGCTGCCGCTTCCAAAAATCCAACTGGCAAGTCTCCGGAAGTTCATTGGCGCGCAGGATGATTGGGCGAACAGTTCCTATTCGTATCGCGTCAGTCGGTGATATCCGCGCCCGGCATTTCGAGAGCATGGACTGGCGATCCTTGATTTGACAAGGATTCCTTTGGGGCGCGTACGGATATCCGGTGGGCGGGTGGGACGGTTTTGGGGACGAGCGGGCGGGGTGGATATCAGGAGTCCTGCGGCGACCGGCGGGGGCGGCGAATGCAGGGTGCGGGGTTGGAGTTCAGGGATACGGCGGGCCGTCTTGACCCGTTGGCCACAAGGGGTCGTTTCTTACCTGCGGTTTCGCTTCAGTTCCCAAGGAATAGCGGACTCTCCGCTGCGCTACGGGTCCATTCCGCCTGACGATGATGGGCCAAAGAAGTGCTGTTCCCTCCGATCATGAGCAACTCATGGGCTTGGCGGATCGGAACCGGAGCGAAGCGGAGATAGCCGGAGGCAATCCGCCACTCCTTGAGGCATCCTTACGGCTCGGTGACCTGGAAGCGGAAGAACTGCTTGCCGGTCGGGGAGGCGGGCAGCGGGATCTCGGTGAGGGTGTCGGTTTCCTGGTAGTTGCGGTCGAGCGCCGGAATGCTCCAGGGCTGCCAGTTGCCGAGGCTGTCGCTGGTCTCGATGGCGTAGTAGCGGTGCGACTTGCGGAGGAAGGTGAGCTTGCCGCCGGCGGTGCTGGCCTGCCACGGGTTGGCACCGCTGAGCGGCGAGCTGCCTAACAGGTATTCGTCGTAGTTGTTCACGCCGTCGCCGTCGGGGTCGGCGGTTTTTCCGCCGTTCGGATCGAGCTCAGCGAAGTAGCCGTCGCGCCAGCCGTCGTAGAGTTCGCGGGACTCTTCGATCCAGGCGGTGAGGAGTTCGATGCCCTGGAGGTCGAGCTCGCTGGTGGCGAGCGGCGGCATGCGGGTGAAGCCGTTGCTGGCGGCGACGCGGCTCAGCATGATGCTGAGGTCGGGCTGGCCGGGGACGACGTAGCGGCGGTCGGGATTGCCGCCGTTGACGACGGGGACGCCGTGGATGAGGCCGGTTTGTTCGAGAGTGAGATGGGCGCGGCCGTCCCAGAAGCCGGTGGCGCTGCCGCCGTCCTGGTGGCAGTAGGCGCAGTTCACGTCGAAGTACGAGCGGGCCCTTTGTTCGAGAGGATACTGCGTTTCATCCGGCCGGACGTGGCGTTCGAGGGTTGCGACAGGGTCGGGGGTGTTTTGGAGGAAGTTGTTCGCGGCGAGGAGGTCGAGCTGGTTGCCGGAGTAGCCGAAGATCGTCTCGTCGCGGTTGAGCTGGCGGGTGTTGAACGAAAGCGCGTGGCCGCCTTGCGGGGTGTGGCAGGTGAGGCAGTTCGAGCGGCCGGGGATCTGCCAGCGCTGCACGCGCGGCGTGCCGTGGTCGTCGATGGTGAGGTCGAACTCGGTGCCGGCATCTTCAACGAGGAATGCCTCGGTCTGAGCTTCGTTCCACCGGTAGCTGACGCCGTAGGAGCCGGTGCCGGTTTTGACGAGGACACGGGTTTCGATGCGCTTCTTCGTCGCCGGATTGCCGCGGCTGAGTTCGAGGTCGAAGTGTTTCACCCAGACGGTGCCGGTGGGATAAGTCCAGTTGCCGTCCTTGCTCCAGGTCATCCTGGAGGTGGCGTCGGGGATGGTGAACCAGCGCTGTTTCAAGGCGTGGTCGCTCCAGAAGGTGAGGTTCGGCGCGTAGGGCAGCAGGCCGGGGGCGGGGGAAAGGTCGGTCAGATCGGCGAAGAGGCCGGTGGCGGAAAGGGTGGTTGGGAAGTCTTGGTTGGGGGCGTCGCCGGTGGCGAGGCGCAGGATCTTCCCGCTCAGGTAGGCGGCGAAAAGGAGGTCCTGGTTCGAGGGGTCGACGCCTTGGGTCGAGATGACTCCGTAGGCGCCGGGCAGGCCGGTGAGGCGGGTGGTCGCGGCGGTCGCTGTGTTTATTTCCCAGACGTGGCCGGAGACGGAGTCGCTGAACACGTAGCGTCCGAACAGCGAGGGGAAGCGGGTGCCGCGGTAGACGTAACCGCCGACCACCGAGTTGCCCTTGAACTCGGCGCTGCCGCCGGGGATGGCGGTGTGGACGTATTCGTAAACGGGATCGATCGAGGTGAAGCCCGCCGGCGCGGCGCCGAGGATGCCATTGAAGTTATGGGCACCTTCGCGGTAGGCCCAGCCGTAGTTGCCACCTTTCACGATCTTGTTGATTTCTTCGTAGGTGTTCTGCCCGACATCGCCTTCCCAGAGGTCGCCGGTGAGCGGGTCGAAGGACATGCGCCAGGCGTGGCGGATGCCGGTGGCCCAAAACTCGGTGCGCACGGTGGCCAATGAGGCGGAGTAATCGACTCCGTTGTAGCTGCCGTTCCAGGTGCCGCCGAGGCTGGTGTGGACGAAGGGATTGTCGGGCGGCACGTTGAAGCGGGCGACGCCGCCATCGGTGGGGATGGAGGGATGGGAATTGGGCGGGAGGCTTCCGGGCCGCTTGTCGACGTCGATCCGGAAGATGCCGGAGTAGAAGTCGTCGTCGATCTTCTGGCTTTTCGCCTGACCGGCGGTGGAGTTTTCGCCGTCGCCGGTGCCGTAGTAGAGGTAGCCGTCGATGGGGCTGAAGTGCAGGTCGCCGCCATTGTGGTTCAAGCCGAAGTCGTCGATCTGGAGGAGGATCAACTCGCTGGCCGGATTGGCGATGGTGGGGTCGGCGGCGTCGCGGCTGAAGCGGGAGACGCGTTGGAAGTAGTTGCCGGCCAGGTTGACGGTGTAGGCGACGTAGAAGTAGCCGTTGGTGGCGTATTGCGGGTGGAAGGCGAGGCCGAGCAGCCCGTTCTCCGGCTGACCCGCGAGGAGGGGGCCGATGTTGAATCCGCCGCCGAGCGCGGCGATGTCGAGAAAGACATTGGTGGCGGGGGCCAGCGCGGTGACATCGGCAACGCGCCGGATGACGCCTCCTTGCTCGGAGACGTAGAGTTGATTCGCATCGCCGGGGACCGAAGTCAGGCAGATGGGGCGGGTGAAGGTCAGGCCGGGGAGCGCATCGACGAGCTGCCATGAGGTCGCGGGCAGGGCGGCGGGCATGGCGAGGGCTTCGTTGGTCAGGCGGAGCGAGGTGGCAAAGCCGATGGTGACGGTGGCGTCGGAAGTGAATCCGCTGCTGTTCCCGACGCGGTAGGTGAAGGTGAGCGGCGTGGTGGCCGGGCCGCTGTGGGTGTAGAGGATCTTCCCGCCGCTGACGGTGGCGGTGCCGGTGGAAGGGGGCGTGACAATTTCGAGCGTGCCGGCCGCGGGCGAGCCGGTGTCGTTGGCCAGCACGTCTAACAGAACCTTCTGGCCGGGGTGGATCGTGGCGCTGTCGGCGACGGCGACGGGAGGCGGGAAGACGGTATTCGCACCGTTGTTGAAGGAGGCGAGGGCTTCCGCGGCGGAGATCGCGCGGTCGTAGAGTCGGAGCTCGTTGATCGCCATGTGCGAGTTGCTGTCGCCGGCCCACATCGAGCGGCCGATCCAGTTGTTCACGTCCTGGAGGTCGGACATGCGGTAGGGGAGATCGACGGTGCCGTAGAGGGTTCCATTGCGGTACCACTTCGCCTGGCAGCCGGTCGAGCCGTAGGTGCCGGTGCGGTCCTGCACGGTGATGATGAAGTGGTATTCCGTGCCGACGGAGGTGGTGGTCGATAGGTCGACGTTGCCGGGAGAGGTTTCTCCGCCGCCGTCGATCTTCGCGGCGAAGCGGTGGGAGCCGAGGGTGCCGGCGACATTGAGGGACAGGAAGAGGTTGTCGCTGGAGACGAAGCCTCCGGGGGCGGTGCCGCTGTCGATGATTTCCCCGGCGGCGGCACCGGGGCCGCTGGTGAGCGATGCGTTCCCGAAGTCGAAGACGCGCTGCCAGTTCTTCGAGGACAGCGGGGTGATCCAGGCTTCGAAGCTGAGGCTGCCGCGCGAGGAAACGATGCCGTTGGCGAGGTCGAGATAGGCGGAGATGGCGGCTGCGGTCTGGTTGCCGTTGGTGGTGCCGGGGAGGATCAGTTTGGCTCCGTCGAGGGTCGCGCCGTTGCCGCGGACCGTGGCGGTTTCGCCGGAGGAGGCGTCGGTGAAGGCCGTGCCGGAAGCGGCGGGGCCGGCGGGGCTGTTGAAGGACCAGCGGGTTTCCGGAACCGGGGCGGGTGCCGGCGGTTCGGGCGGGCCGGAGTTCGGGTCGGGACCGGCGTCGCGGCTGGCGAGGATTTCACCGGGGGTGATCGCCCGCTCGTAGATGCGGAGTTCGTTGAGGGCGAGGTGGGAGTTCGAGTCGCCGGTGTAGAGCGAGCGGCCGATCCAGTTGTTCACGTCCTCCATGTCGGCGGCGAGGAAGGGGAAGTCGTCGGAGTTCTGCAGCACGCCGTTGCGGTACCAACTGGCCCGGCAACCGGTGGCGCCGAACTCGCCGACGCCGTCCTGGATCACGAAGACGTAGTGGTATTGCGTGCCCGGGATCGTGGCGGCGGTGGAGGTCGTGAACTGCGGCGGGTTGCCGTCGTACTGGCCTTCGAGTTGCTGGGTATTGAGGTCACCGCCGTTGTTCAGGGTGATGCCGAGGTTGTCGTAGCCCCCGCTGTTGCCCGGTGCGATCGCGGAATCGACGATCTCGCCGGGCGCCGCGCCGGAGCCGTGGGTGATGTTGCAGCGTCCGAACTCGAACAGCCGCTGCCAGTTTTTCGAGGAAAGCGGGCTGGCCCAGGCTTCGAAGGTGATGGCGGGTTGGGCGGAGACGATCCCGTTCGGCAGGTCGAGGTAGGCGGAGATCGTGGCGGCGGGCTGGTTGCCGGTGGTGGTGCCGGGCAGGCGGAGCGAGGTGCCGGTGAGTGCGGCGCCCTGGCCGCGCAAGGTGGCGACCATGCCGCCGATGCTGTCGGTGAAAGTCAGGCCGCTATCGACGGTGGAGTCCGCCGCGTCGTTGAAGACCCAGAGGTGGTCCGGCACCGGCGGCGGATCGGGATCGACGGGATCGACCAGCGTGTCGGGTCCGGCGGCGAGGTTGGCGGCGATTTCGGCGGGGCTGAGGGCGTGGTCGTAGAGGCGGACCTCGTCGTAGGAAGCGTGGGCGTTGCGGTCGGCGGTCCACTGCGAGCGGCCGAGCCAGTTGTTCACGTCCTCGAGGCTGGAGAGCCGGAAGGCGACATCGCCGGTGCCGACTTGCGTGCCGTTGCGATACCAGGTCATGCGCCCGCCATTGGAACCATGGACGCCGACGCCGTCCTCGAAGGTCATCACGTAGTGGTAGCGGGTGCCGGCGGTGGTGGCGGCGGTGCTGTTGACGGCCGTCCCGCTGCCGCCGTTGAGCAGGGCTTCCAGCCGCTGGGCGTTGAGACTGGCACCGACGCAGAAGGACAGCATCAGGTTGTCCGATGCGGTGGTAGGGCCCGGGGTGTTGCCGTTGCCCATCACGTCGATCAGTTCGCCGGGAGCTCCGCCGCCGTAGCCGGCACCGGTGACGCGGCCGAAGTCGAAAAGCCGCTGGTAGTCCCGGGCGGAGAGAGGGGTGGCCCAGATTTCGACCGAGAGGTGGGTCTTGGAGGAGATGATACCGTTCGGGAGGTCGATGTAGCCGGAGATGAAGCCTGCCGAGCGGTCGCCGGTCGTGGTGTTGGCGGTGCCGCCGCTTCCTTGAAGGACCAGGGCGGAGCCGGTGAAAGAGGAGAAATTCCCCTGAACGGTGGCGACCGCGGTGCCGACGCTGTCGGTGAGGATGGTGCCATCGTTGGCGGCTCCGGCGGGATTGCTGAAGGACCATCGGTGGACGAGCCCGGCCTCGAGCGGTGTCGACCAAAGGAACAGCGGAGCGAGCAATCCTCCGATCGGGAAACGTGCGGGTTTCATGGGGAGACCAAGGCGGCAAAATGGGTTTTCGCCTTGGCCCGAATGGAACCCGGAATTGCCGGGGCCGCTATGATCGGATCCCCGGGATGGTGGAATTCATACCCATCCCACCCATTCGGGGTAGGAGGAGGGCCGCCCGGCGCCTGCGGCTTTCCCGAGGTGCTGGCGGAGACCGGCTGCCTTGGAAGGATGGGGCGACGGAGAGAAGATGCTTGGATCAGGGGCCGGTGGTCTCGTCGAGGATCCCGGCGTCGAGATACTGGCCGCCAGCGGTTTGTTTGACGTGGATGGCGAGGAGGTTCTTGCCGAGCTTCAATGAGGTGGCCGCTTCCGGGCCGAGATCGATCAGGACGTAGTTCGTCGTGTGTCCGGTGAGGCGGGCGATCTCCATGCCGTTGAGATAGACGGTGGCGTCCTCGTCGTGGTGGATGCGGAGCACCAGGTTGCCCTTCGGCCTGGCGGCGACTTCGAACTCGCGGCGCAGCCAGAGTTCGGGGCCGTTCCATTCGGTGTTCACGCGGGTATTCGGCGTGCCTGCGGTGCCGAAGCCGCCCTTGCCGTCCTTCCACGACTTGTCGTCGAACTTGCTGCCCTGCCAGCCCTCGGCGGGGGCTTCGGTGGTGTATTTCCAAGCCTGGGGTTCGGCCTCGGAGGTCGGGGTGATGACGGTGTAAACCGGGGCGTCGGGCGTGGCGAGGAGCCGGTCGTGGAGCGGCTTCAGCCAGGAGGCGGGGACTTTCTCGACGCGATCGTAGGTCAGCAGGCCGTTGACCTCGCCCTCGACATCGGTGGTCTGGGTGTAAACGCCGGCCGCGATCCCCTCACGGCGGAGACCGCGCAGGACGCCGAGGGATTTCATGTAGCGCTGCTTCCATTCATCGAGCGTCTTCGGAAGTCCGCCGTAGCCCCAGTTGTCCCTGGTGGCATCCCAGAGGTGTCCTTTGACCGGCCAGCCGTGGCCACCGAACTCGCCGACGACTTTCACGTAGTCATCGAAGCGCTTGTCGCCGACCGGAAAGGCGGGGTCGGGGTAGGCGTGCTCGTCGGCGATGTCGCCCACCGGCCAGAAATTCCCGCCGGACGCGATGTTGACCGGGCGGGTCTTGTCGTAGGCCACGGCCATCTTGCCGACGTCCATGGTCCGGTGCTGGCCCCATGCCTCGTTGAAGGGCGACCAGACGACGATGCAGGGGTGGTCGCGGAGGTGGTCGACCATCCGCTGGTATTCGGTGACGAACTGCTGGTGCGCCGCGTCCGGCCAGGTGCCTTCGGGCGGGTTGGGAGCCAGGCGGGTCCAGGGGGGATTGGAGCCCTCCGGCTCGGTCTTCGGCCCGTAGCCCATGCTGACCTGGTCCTGCCACATCATCATGCCGAGGCGGTCGCAGTGGTAGTAGTAGCGGCGGGGTTCGACCTTGATGTGCTTGCGGATCATGTTGAAGCCGGCGGCTTTCAGATACTCGATATCCGAAAGCATGGCCTCGTCGGAAGGCGGGGTGAGCAGGCCGTCCGGCCACCAGCCCTGGTCGAGCGGGCCCCAGTGGAAGACCGGCTTGCCGTTCAGGGTGAAGCGCCAGTTGCCGTTCTTGTCCTTGGCTTTGCCCAGTTCGCGCAGGGCGGTGTAGGAGAGGACGGAGTCGATGACGGTGCCGCCGCCGTCGAGCAGTTCCACCTTCAGCTCGTAGAGATTCGGCGCCTCCGGCGACCAAAGCTGCGGCTCGGCGATCGGGATGGAAAGGGGGGCGGTGCCGCTGATCTCGGCGACCGGTCGTTGCTTGAAGAAGGCGGTGACCTTGAGCCGTTCGCCGGCCACCGGCTTGCCGGAGAGTTTGGCCTGGAGGTTGATCCTGCCGCTCTTGATGTCGCAGGTGAAGTCGAGGTCCTCGATGGCGCGTTCGTTGACCTCCTCCATCCAAACGCTCTGCCAGATGCCGGAGACGCGGGTATACCAGATGCCGCCGGGGTCGCGCTTCTGCTTGCCGACGAGCTGGTAGCCGCCGGTGGCGTCGTGCACGCGGACCAGCAGCTCGTTGTCGCCTTCCTTCAGGGCCTCGGTGAGGTCGAAGCAAAAGGGCGTGTGGGCTCCGGTGTGCTTGCCGAGTTCCTTGCCGTTGAGCCAGACGGTGGTCTCGTAATCGACGGCTTCGAAGTGGATGAGGGTGCGCTTGCCGGGGTTCTTCTTCGCGGTGAAGGTGCGCTGGTACCACAGCGACTGGTCGGGCTGGAGCAGCTTGCCGACGCCGGACAGCGCGGATTCCGGGGCGAAGGGGACCAGGATCTGGCCGTCCCAAGCGGCGGGTTTCGCGGCGTCCTTCGGGGCGATGGCGTAGTTCCAAAGGCCGTTGAGATTGGTCCAGTCCTTCCGCTGGAGCTGCGGGCGCGGGTATTCGTCCCAGGCGTTGGCGGGGGTCACTTCCTTGGCCCATTTGGTCATGATGCGGCCTTCGACGGGCTTCCAGTCGGCGTGGGTGGAGGGCAGGGTGAGGAGCAGGGCGAGGAAGGAGTTGGGTTTCATAAATAAAACAGATTTGAAATGTGGTGATCGGCGGGCGGAACCTAAGCTCTCCGGAGCCGCGACGTCAAATCTCCTGAAGCGGCGGGCACAAGGAAAACGAGGGTGGCATTGGTTTGTGGCTCAAAGCGTCAAGATTGCAGCCGGAGAGTGACGAAAGTTGCCTTTCTCCGGGGGCGTAGGGTCTCGCCTGATGCTTCGAATCCTGCTTCTTGCCCTGACCCTGACGCCTTCTGCGGTGGTCGCCTTGGAACTGAAGTCGGCCGACGGCGCCCGTCGCGAGTTCGCCTTCGACGGGCGGGTCTGGCGGACTTCGGCCTTTGTCGATCCGGCGGGGAAGGGGCTGCCGGTGGCGAGCGACGAATTCCAGGTGCGGACGATGGATGACCGGGAGTGGACGGTGGACGATTATCGTTCCGCAGGCGAGCCGGAGTGGGGCGAGGGGACGCTGGTCTTTCGCTACGTGTGGCCGGAGGGCGTGAAGCGGCCAGTCGATGCGCCGGCGCGGGTGACGGTCCGCTTTGAAGGCGCTCAGGTGATCCGCAAGGAGGTGGAACTGGAGTTTTCCGGGGACGCGACGGTTGACCGCTTGGAGGTCGAGCGCTTCACGACGGCGGAGCCGGCGGCCCGCGGCGGGCGGGGCGAGCCGGTGTGGGTCGGGGAGCGTTGGTTTTTCGGGCTGGAGCATCCGGCGGGGCACTCGCGGCATTCGGATGGCAACACGCCGAAGCCCGATGCGCACCGCTACGAGATGGTGGGGAATTACTCCTACGTCGACCTCGAAGGCCGCGACGTGGAGGCCAAGCCGCGGCCGGGCTTGCTGCGGCTGTTCCACTTCCCGGGCTTCGCGAAGAAAGAAGGCGAGCGGCCGGTGATCCGCAGCCAGCGGGCGATCGCCGGAGTGGCCGCGGCGGGCGAACCGGTGGAGCGGGCGTTCCTCCGCTACCTCGACGCCGTGAAGAAGCCCGACCGCTCGTTCACCCACTACAACAACTGGTTCGACGGCGCGGGGAAATCGCTGAAGGGCGAGAACTTCGTGATGATCCACCGCCAGTTCCGCGAGGCGCTGAAGGGCTATGACATCAGGATCGACGCGATGGTGCCGGACAACGGCTGGCAGAACGGGGCCTCGGTGTGGGAGCCCGCGGCCGGGCACTTCCCGAATGGCTTCGCGGACCTGAAGGCGCTGAGCGAGGCCTTGCGGGCGGACGGCACGACGCTCGGGCTGTGGCTGTCGCTCGACGGCACGACGAACAACATCGGCTGGGGCGAAAGGCAGGGCTTCAAGAAGGCGAAGCCGAACAAGTATTTCAGCCAGTACTTCCCGCACTACTCCTTGAGCGCCGACGGCTACCGGCAGCAGCTCGACCAGCAGCTCCGCAAGCTGGCCGGGGAGGCGAAGGTCAGCTACTTCAAGCACGACTTCAACCACCTCTCGGACACCGGCGAGGGCTGCAATCACCCGGGGACCGACCGCCACGGCCACGAGGCGAACGTCGACGCGATGATCGATTTGCTGGCCTCGACGCGGGAGGCGAATCCCGGGGTCTATCAGAACCTGACGAACTGGATCTGGTTCTCGCCGTGGTGGCTGCTGCACGGCGACGCGCTGTGGATGCTGGCGGGCGACGACGGCTTCAACGGCAACTGGCCGGAGCTGTCGACGCGGGCGATGGCGACGACCGATCGCGACGCCTACCTCTGGCGGATGTGGGGCGATCCCGCCGACCGGCCGCTGGTGCCGGTGTCGCGGCTGATGACGCACGGCATCATCCGGAATCCCGGCGGCCAGATGGAAAGCCCGCAGGACACGCCGCGGGATTGGGCGGACCATGTGATGATGTACTACGGACGTGGTATCCAGATGAAGGAGTGGTATCTCACGCCGTCCGCGATGTCGGAGGACAAGTGGAAGTCGCTCGCGACGATCCACCGCTGGAGCGAGCGGAATTTCAAGGCGCTGGCGAACAACGTGTGGATCGGCGGCCGTCCGGACGAGGGTCATGCCTACGGCTATGTGGGATGGGACGGGGAGCGCGGCGTGCTGGTCGCCCGCAATCCGGGGCCGGGACCGCAGGTGCTGCGGGTGCCCTTTGATCCGGCGGCGGGCTTTGCCGGCAAAAGCGGGGCGTCCTATCGGGGTCGGGTGGTCTATCCGTATCATGCGACGCTGCCGGATGCCTTCACGGCCGGCCGGGAGATGGAGATCGAGATCCCGGGCTACGAGACGCTGGCGATCGAGTTCGCACCCGGGGCTTCCACGGCGAAGCGGCAGGTGCTGCCGCCGATCACCCGTTCGCTGGCGGCGGACGGGGCGGAAGCCTCCGCCGCGGTGGAGGTCCCGTCCGATCTCGCGGGGCGCGGCGAGCTGCTGGTGATCGGGTATCCGGAACTGCCGGAGGTAAGGATCGACGGCGAGGTGGTGGCACCGCTGCGGTCGAGCAAGGCGGCGCTGAATCATTTCGCGGGCTATGCCGTGGCGGGGATGAAGAGCGAAAGGGTGCGCGAGTGGCGGATGGCGTCGTTCGATCTTTCCGCGAAGGCCGGCAAGAAGGTGAGCGTGGAGCTTTTGGGCGGGGAGAAGGAGCTGCGGGCGGAAGCCTGGCTGCTGGCCGAGCGGAAGGCGGTGGACGAGGCGTTCGAGACGCGCGACCTGCCGTGGGCGATCTCCGCCGGATCGCGCCGGGAGACGGTTTGCCTGGTGCCCGAACGACCGCTGCGTCCGACACCGGTGCCGATGCGGGCCTTGACCGCGGACGAGCTGCGCGGCCTGCGCAAGGCGTGGCTGACGATCGAGCACTTCGGGGTCAGCGCGGGTCACGGGACCAAGACGCTGTTTCTCAACGGCGGGAAGCTGGCGGCTTTGCCGGACGGACCCGACGAGTGGCGGCAGGCGCGGATCGAGGTGCCGGTGGGATCGATCCAGGCGGCGAACTCGCTCGAGCTGCGCCACGATTCCAAGGACGACAAGTTCAAGTTCCGCGGCGCGGATTTGAGGGTCGAGCTCGCCGATGGCAGCGTCGTGCGTTCGACATCCCAAAGTGCGGCGCAGACCAGCTTCGGCGATTGGGTTCACCAGGAAGGCGAGGTCTTCCCGTCGAAAGACGCCGCGCGGCCGGTGGCGCTGGATTTCCGGGATGAGTGAGCGGTGGGAGATCCATCCCGGGTCGCTCGACTCAGCTGAAACCGGATTTGAATGGAGTGTCGCTTTCAAAGCGACATGACGACGGACAGGCGGCTTCCAGCCGCGTGTTCCGGGTTTGGTGCATGATCAGAGGCTTGCGGCAGGATGCCGCAGCCACGGTATTGCGGACGAGCCGCCCGCGCCCCTCTTCTGAGGGGGCTGAGGCCCCTTGCGGGCTCAGATGACCCGGCACCAGAGGAGCTTCAAATAGCGCGACTCGGGGTAGTTCGACAGCGTCGGATGATCGGCTCCCGCACCGGTGCGGTCGAAGATTTGAAGCCGCCGGTTCTGGCGGTGGGCGGCGGAGACGACGATCTTTTCGAACTCGTCCGCGGTCAGCATGCCCGAGCACGAGCAGGTCACGAAGAGCCCGCCGGGCTTGACCATCTTGAGCGCGAGCTTGTTGAGATCGTGGTATTTATTGTGACCGAGCTGGTCTTCCTTGCCGTGGATGAACTTCGGAGGGTCGGCGATGACGAGGTCCCACTGGCGGCCGTTGTCGATCATCGTGCGTCCCCAGGTGAAGGCGTCGGCGTGGGTGAACTTGATCCGCTGCTGGTTGAGGTTGCCGTTGCGCTTCGCCAGTTCGATCGCGTTCTCGTCGAGATCGACCGCGGTGACATCGGTGGCACCGGCAAGGGCGGCGCCGACCGAGAAGCCGCCGGTGTAGCAGCAGAGGTCGAGCACGCTGCGGCCTTCCGCGAGGGCGGCGAACTTCTTCCGGTTCTCGCGCTGGTCGCAGAAGAAGCCTGTCTTGTGGCCGCCGGCGGGATCGATCTGGAAGGTCACGCCATGCTCGCGGATTTTCAGCGGGCGGATCTCCTGAGAAAGCGGATGGGTGAGCGAGGGGATGCCCTCGATGCGGGCGAGGTCGGGGTCGACGCGGATGTGGACCTTGTCGGTGTCGAAGGCCGCGTGGAGCTCGGGGATCCAGGCATCGAGCCGCTGGTAGGCGGCGAGGTTGGTGACTTCGAGCGAGAGCACCTTGCCGAACTTGTCGGCGACCAGCCCGGGCATCTGGTCGGCGTCGCCGTGGATCGCGCGGTAGGCTTCGGTGGTTTCGTCGAGCTTGAGGATCTGGCGCCGGAGTTCGGCGGCGCGCTGGATGGCGCCGGAGAAGAAGTCCTCGCCGACGACCTCGCCGCCGTGGTCGAAGACGCGCAGGGGCATGCCGGCCTTCGGGTTCCAGAAGCCGCTGCCGAAGGGCTTGCCTTCCTTGTCGAGCACCTCGACCAGCGAGCCGGGTTTGGCATCGCGGGTGACCTCGCCGATCATGCGGGGCCAGATCGCGGGGTGGTAGCTGAAGTATTTGAGGCGGACAGTCGGCACGGGCGGAGCGTGGGGCGGCGGAGGGGAGGGGCGCAAGGACGGAGCGGTCCGGGCAACGACAGAACACCTTTCCGCCGGGTATGGGCGGAGCGGATGAAGCGAACTACGAACCGCTCGCCGCGCCCGCGGCGTTCCCGACCGGGGCTTCCGCGGCGGCCGGTGCCTGCACGACTTCCACCGGCGCACCGTCCGGGGCGTAGGGGAGGCGGGTGGTGGACAGCCACTGGCCGGTTTCCAGACCATCGCGCACGACCAGTTCGTCGGCCGTCGACCACAGCGGCTCGATTTGCGTCCGCTGGATGGCGGGCGATGCCCCCTTGCGGTCGACGAGATAGATGCGATTCACCCCGCGGAGCGCGCCGCGGGGCAGGACGAAGACCTCGTGCAGGACCTTGCCGCGGATCGAGGCGCGGACCGGCTGGCCGATGCGCAGGGGCGGCTTGCCGCTGGCGAGGCCGAAGGGATCGTCGATGCGGGCGATGGCGAACAACTCGCGCGAGGACTCGTCGATCGAGCCCTCGGTGCGCACGATCCGGGCTTCCCACTGGCGGGACTTCGAGGTGTCGAGGGCGTCGGTGAGGGTGACGGGGACTTCCGGATCACCGGGCCGCGAAGGCAGCGTGATGAACTCCAGCTGGCGCGGGGACAGCGGCAGGCGGATCTCCGCGAAGTCGGTGGCGAAGACCTCGCCGAGCGGGGTGGAAGCGCCGACCGCCTGGCCGAGGCCGACGACGCGCTGCTGGACGCGCCCGGCGAAGGGGGCGCGGATCCTGGTGCGTTCGAGGTTGCGCTTGGCCTGCTCGAGGTCGGCCTTCGCGGCATCGACGGTGGCGGTGGCTTCCTTGAGCTGGGGGATCCGCAGGACCAGATCGGACGGCTCCTCGTCGTAACCGAGGTCCTGCCAGTTGAGCCGGGCTTGCTTGGCGCGGGCTTCCTCCTGGACCAGCACGGCTTCGGCCCGGGCGAGGCGGGACTGGGCGGCGGAGACGGCGACCTCGAAGTCCGCGGGGTCGAGTTCTGCCAGCACGGCGTCCTTTTGGAAGAACGCACCGTCTTCGAAGCTTTCGTGGATCTTGATCAGGACCCCGGCGACCTGCGGGGTGATGGTGGTCGTGTAGTGGGCACGGACGCTGCCCTGGCTATCGAGCACCACGGGGAAATCGGTGCGTTGGAGCTCGAGGATCTCGGTCTTGAGCATCTGGGGCGGAACCGGGTCCGGCTTGGGGGCCTCCACGGGCTTCCCGAGCCGCCAGGCGGCGAGACCGCCGATGGCGAGGATGAAGACGGGGATGAGCAGTCGGAGAAGCATCAGGTCTTGCGGGCGGGGCGAAGGTGGACCGGAAACGGTCGTTTGCCAAATACGAAGGACGGGCCGGTCAGCGGACGGGTGTTTTGAAATCGCCGCCGAGGGCGAGGTGGAGGTCGATGCGGTTTTGCAGGCGTTCGTTGCGCAGGCGGATCAGGCCGGAGCGGGCGTCGGTGGCGCGGCTTTGGGATTCGAGGACGCGCAGGATGTCGTCGTTCACTCCGTCGGAATAATCGCGGGCGGCCTGCTTCTCGGCCAGCGCGGCCTGCTCGACCTCCTGGATCAGGAAGGCCTCCTGCTCGGCCAGCGAGGAATCGGCCCCGAGCGCGGACTCGACCTCGCGGAAGGCTTCGAGCGAAAGCTGGGCGTAGCGGTGGAGCAGGGCCTCGTTGGCGGCGAGGGCGGAGCGGGCATCGGCCGCGAGGGCACCGCCTTCGTAAAGGGCCTGGCTGAAGCCCGAGGCGATCGAGCTGGTGAGGAAAGCCGGGTCGAGCAGGTTGCCGAAATTCGACACCGGGGTGCCGGAACTGCCGGTCAGGGTCAGCCGGGGCAGCAGCGACTTGCGGGCGGCATCGGCCCGGCGGGCACTGGCGAAAAGCTCGGCCCGTGCCGCGGCGAGGTCGGGCCTTCGTTCGATCAGATCCGCGGGGATCCCGGCGGGGACGGAGCGCTTCAAGGCCGGCAGCTCGCGGGTGGCGCGGGTTTCGGCCGAGGGGTAGCGGCCGACGATCACTTCGAAGCTGCGGGCCGCTTCGTCGCGCAGGAGCTGGGTCGATTTCACCGCGCGTTGGGCGGCCGAGACGTTGGTGCGGCCGAGCTGCACGTCCAGCGCCCCTTGGCCGGCGCCGCCTTTGAAAAGGCGCTCGACGGCTCGCAGCACGCGCTCGTTGGAATCGAGCGTGCTGCGGGCGAGCACCAGCAGTTGTTCGGCGGCGATCAGGTTGCACCAGGCCTTGGCGGCGTTGGCGGCGAGCGAAAGCCGGGCGCCTCGGTAAGCGGCCCGGGCGGCGGCGTAATCGGCATCGTCCGCGGCGTTCAGGTCGCGCAGGCGGCCCCACAGGTCGGCTTCCCACGAGACGGCGAGCGACAGGCCGTAGCGTTCGACCTCGCTGGCCGGGAGGTCGCCGTTTTCCGACACCCCGAAGCCGGCGCTGGCGTCGAGTCCGGCGCGCGGACGGACGCGGGACTTCCCGGCGATGGTCGATTCCCGGGCCTGGCGCATCCGGGCGGCGGCGGATTTCAGATCGAGGTTGTTCGCCAGTGCCTCGTCCACCGCGCGGGTCAGGGCGGGATCTCCGAATTCGGAAAGCCAGCCGCTGCTGATCCGGCCGTCGCTGCCCGAGGCGGCGGCCTGCCAGCTGGCCGGGGCGGACACTTGCAGTTGCTCGCGCGGCGAGTCGAAGCGCAGGCCGTTGCACGACACCAGTCCCGCCGCGACCAGCGAGGCGACGGTGCGGGAGGGCCCGGCAACCGCGATCGCGTGGGGGGAGGGATGTCGGGAATTCCGTTGCATTTCCTTGGGTCTGTTGCTGATAGTCGGCGCGCGTGACCTTCGAGAGAAAAGCCCTTACGTCGTTCCTCCTGATCCTTTGTCTGCTGGGTCCCGGGGAGCTTCCCGCCGCCAGCGATACGGCCAAGGCGGCCGCCGCGGAGAAGCCAGCGGAGACGACTCCCAAGGGCAAGGAAGAAGCACCGGCCAAGGAAAAGGAAGCGCCAGGGGAGAAGGAAGCCGCCCCGCAGAAGCCCGCCGGCGACAAGCCGCAAGCGGAAGCACCCGCAAAAGAAGAGGGCGGCAAGCCCGCCGCGGAAATGCCCGCCGAAGAGGAAGACGAGGCGGCCGCGGAACGCAAGGAGGCGGATGCCGGCACCACGGTGGCGCGGCCGGTTTCATCCGATCCGGTCCAGGTTTACGGCTGGCGCGAGATGGTGAAGATCGGCGACCTCGAGCTGAAGCTCGCCGCCAAGCTCGACACCGGTGCACTGACGAGCTCGATCCATGCCGAGGAGAAGGAACTCTTCGAGCGCGACGGCAAGAAGTGGGTCCGCTTCATCGTGACCGATCCCGGCGAGAAGAACACCCCGCGCAACCGCATCGAGGCCCCGCTGGTGCGCATCGCCCACATCAAGGAACCCGGCGGCAAGTCGGAGGCCCGCGAGGTGGTGAGGCTCAATTTCACCATCGGCGAGCGCAAGCTGCGGGCCGACTTCACCTTGAACAACCGCAGCAACATGCTCAGCCCGGTGCTGATCGGCCGCACGACGATCAAGGAGATCGGCTGGGTCGATCCGTCCCGCGCCTATCTGGCCGACCAGAAGATCATGCGCTGATCCTTCCCTCGGCTTCCCATGGCATCCCGGATCAAACTCTTCCTCGTCGTCTTCATCCTTACGGCGATCGGTGGCGGCATCGCCGCCTACAAGCACGCGAGGCTCGGTCTCCCGCTGCGGGCCGGCGAGCTTCCCGAGCAGTGGCTGGTCGAGGCCAAGATCACCTTCATCGCCCCGCCGGAGGGCGGCAAGGTCAGCGCCCGCCTCTCGCTCCCCGCCGCCGCGGTGGAGGAAGGACTCGGCCAGGAAGCGGGGTCGGTCGGCTACAATTATTACGTCGAGAAGGACCAGGGCGAATACACCGCGATCTGGGCCTCCGAGAAGCAGGCCGACAACCAGGCGATCTACTACCGCGTCAGCTTCCCGGGCCGGCGGACCAGTGGCGGCGAGCCGATGCCCCACGCCGGCGGCGGCCTGCCCGCCGCGGTGAACCCCGGCTTCTCGGGATCGCTCCAGGATGCGGCGAAGCGGGTGATCCAGCGCGCGAAGTCGGTCTCGGCCGACCCCGATTCGTTGTTCGTCGGGATCTTCGGCGAGATCGCCGCGATCGATGCCTCCCAGGAAGTCGGACTGCTGCGCGCCCGCTACGAGGACGAGTCGGGCCGCGGCGCCCTGACCATCCTCGGCATCGATCTCCTCAACATGGCCGGCGTGCCCGCGCGCGTCGCCTACGGGGTGCGCCTGGAAGAAGCCCGCGGCGGCCAGCAGCCGACGCGGCTGGTGGAATACTACGACGGCGCCTACTGGAAGGTCCGCGATCCCGACGAACCGTCGGCAACGCTCGATCCCGAGAAGATGTTCGTCTGGAACCGCGGCGGAGGCTCCTTGTTCGAGGTCACCGGCGGCGAGGCGTCGCAGGTGGTCTTCACCGTCATCCGCGGGTTCATCCCGCTCGAAGACCTCACCGACCTCCGCGACTCGCCGCTTTTGATTTCCACGATTTTCGGCCTGCCGGCCTCGGAGCAGGCGGTGTTCCGCTACGTCGTGCTCATCCCGCTGGGTGCCTTCGTGGTGGTCGTGCTCCGGAACCTGGTCGGGATCGCGACCCTCGGCACCTTCATGCCGGTCCTGCTGGCGCTCGCGCTGTTGGAAATCCCGCTCGATAGCGGGCTGATCATGTTCACGGTCATCATCGCCGCCGGCCTGTGGTTCCGCTTCCTGCTCTCGCGGCTGAACATGCTGGTCGTCCCGCGCGTCGCCGCCTGCGTGGTCATCGTCACCTTGCTGATGATGCTGCTCAGCGTGGTCAGCTACAAACTCGGCATGCGCGACGGACTGCAGATCACCTTGTTCCCGATGATCATCCTGGCCTGGACCATCGAGCGGATGTCGCTGATCTGGGAAGAGGAAGGAAAGCGCAGCGCGCTGATGCAGGTGGGTGGCTCGCTGCTGGTCGCGGTGATCGCCTACCTCTTCATGAGCGTGAAGCAGATCCAGTACTGGGCCTTCTATTTCCCGGAGCTCCTGCTGGTGCTGCTGTCGCTCATCATCCTGATCGGCCGCTACACCGGATACCGGCTGTCGGAGCTGTTCCGCTTCCGGGATTTCAAAGAGGCATGAAGACGCAAGACCCAAGACTTGAAGATTCAAGGCTTGAGGAAGCCCATTCCGGAGCGATTTCTTCTCCGCCCTCCGTCTCGCGGTCGAAGCGCTGGTGGCACCGGTGGATCCGCACGCCCGGCGAGCTGCGGGCGATGGGCGTGGTCGGCATCAACATGCGGAACGCACGCTACCTGCTGCCGAACAACCCGCGGCGGCTCTACGACCTGGTCGACAACAAGCTGCGCACCAAGCAGCTCGCGGTGGATCACGACATGGCGGTCCCGGAAACCTACGGCGTGGTGCGCAGCCCGCACGACACCGCCTTGCTCGACCGCCTGCTCGGCGATCGCGATTCCTTCGTGATCAAGCCCGCCCGCGGCTCCGGCGGGAAGGGCGTGCTGGTCATCGTGGCACGCGAGGGTCCGTTTTTCCTCAAGCCCAGCGGGGTGAAGCTGACGCTCGACGAGATCCGCCACCACTGCTCGAACATCCTGGCCGGGCTCTTTTCCCTCGGCGGGCGGCGCGACGTGGCGCTGATCGAATACCGCGTCCACCCGGCCCGCGTGCTCACCGAGATCAGCTTCCAGGGCGCGCCGGACATCCGCGTGGTGATGCTCCACGGCTATCCGGTCATGGCGATGCTCCGCGCCGCCACCCGCGAGTCCGACGGCCGCGCGAACCTGCACCAGGGAGCCATCGGCATCGGCATCGACCTTGCCACCGGACGTACGATCCGCGCCGTACATCACGGCCACCCAATCCAGCTTCATCCCGATTTGAAAGTCCCGGTGGTCGGCGTCCAGCTCCCGCATTGGGACGCCATCCTCGACATTGCCGTGACCTGCCATGAGATGACCGGCCTCGGCTACCTCGGGGTGGACGTCATGATCGACGAGGCGCTCGGACCGCTGATGATCGAGGTCAACGCCCGCCCCGGCCTCGCCATCCAGCTTGCCAACGGTGTCGGCCTGCTGCGCCGCCTGGAGCCAGCGATGGAGCGCTGGAAGAGCCATCCGCACGATAGCCACCAGCAGAAGCTCGAGTTCTCGAGGAAGACCTTCGGGGTGAAGTAGCCCGGGACCGCCCTGTCTTGACTCTTGCCTCCGCTTTCTGGTCTCTCCCTCCATGCCCGACGCCGTGATCCAAGCTTCCGACCTCCACCGCAGCTACCGCATCGGGAAGAAGAGCATCGAGGTGCTGCACGGGATCGAGCTCACGATCACCCGCGGCGAGCGGGTCTTCCTCTGCGGGCCGAGTGGGGCGGGGAAGAGCACTTTGCTTTACACCCTGGCCGGGCTGGAGCGGCCGGAGCGGGGGACGGTGAAGATCGACGGGACGGATCTCTACGGCCTGGGGCCGAAGAAGCAGGCGGCTTTCCGCAACGAGAAGATCGGCTACATCTTCCAGAACTACCTGCTGCTGCCGGAGCTGACCGCGCTGGAGAACGTGCTGGTGCCCGGCGCGATCGGCGGGCGCGATGCCTCGGCGGCGGCGCTTGCCGCGTTGGAGCGGGTGGGCCTGGCGGACCGCGCGGAGCACCTTCCGGCCGAGCTTTCCGGCGGGGAGCAGCAGCGCGTGGCGATCGCCCGGGCGCTGGTGAACCATCCGCCGGTACTCTTTGCCGACGAGCCGACCGGCAACCTCGATTCCCGCAACAGTGCGGAGGTGATGGACCTGCTGCTCGGCCTCGCGGCGGAAAGCGGGACCACGCTGGTGGTGGTGACGCACGACGAGCAGCTCGCGACCCGCGGCGACCGGCGGCTGGTGATCAAGGACGGCAGCATCACGGATGCCTCGGCGACGCGTTGAGGGGTTGAAGAGTTTCGGGAACAACGAAATCGGCGAAACTTCGCGAAAGGAAAGGCAGGATGCCTGCCGGATGCGTTCGGGATTCCGGTCTTGCTGTTAGAGAAACGGCACGAGTTCGATCCCGCCGATCCTTTCGACGATGAGGATCAACCCCGCCAGCGCGATCAGGACCGAACCGCCGCGTTTCACCGGAAGGAAGCGCTTTTCATCGAGCCAGCCGAAGCAGGCGAAGGCGATCGCCAGCACGGCGATCTGCCCGAGCTCGACGCCGACGTTGAAGCCGAAGAGCGCGGCGGGGAGTTTCTCCGGCTGGTCCGCGGGGAGGAGTTCCGCCAGCACGCCGGCGAAGCCGAGCCCGTGGATCAGGCCGAAGGCACCGACCAGTCCGAGCCGCCATTTGCCGAGCTCCTTCTGCCACAGGTTCTCGAGGCCGACCCACGCGATGCTCGCGGCGATCATCACCTCCACCGGCGTCGCGGGAAAACTCACCCAGCCGAGCGACGCCGCCGCGAGCGAGAGCGAGTGGGCCAGGGTGAAAACGACCGTCTGCTGGAGCAGCGGCTTCCATTTCGGCACGAGCAGGAAGAGCCCGAGCACGAAGAGGATGTGATCGACTCCTTCCGGCAAAATGTGGATGAAGCCCAGCCCGACCCAGCGTCCCGTCGATGGCACGGCCGGCTGCATCGACGGGGCGGCGGCTTCGCGCTTGGCAAGGGTCGCCCGCTCGCCGCTGACCAGCGGGGTGGTTTCCGCCGCCTCGCCGCTGCCGGTGGTGGCGATCAGCACGACGCCGAAGGGTTCTTTCCACGCGACGTCGAGCCGGCCGGCCTGCGCGGGCAGCGTGGCTTCCAGCACCACGTCGAGCATCGGCAGTTCCTCCGGTTCCCCCTCGCCGAGGAAGGGCGGCGCCTGTTGTTCGAAATCGGGGATCCTCAGGGTCCAGGGCAGCACCCGGCCGTCGGTCTCGAAGCGCAGGCAGTCCTTGAGATAGGCCTCCGTCTCCCGCCCGATCCGTGCCCAGCCGTCGGGCCCCTGCTCGCGCAGCCAGGCCAGGTCCTTGGGCTCCTCGTCCTCGTCGCCCCGCAGTTCCGGCAGCATGTAGGCGGCGTCGGCCTCGATCACCGCGGTGACCTTGTCGCCGGATAGCTCCAGCGACATCGACATCTCCGCGATCTGATGGGCGCGCAGGATGCCGCTTGTCAGAAGGAAGAGCCAGAGCCATTGGCGCATGGCGGAGGATGGCGACGGAGCGGTCGAAGGCGCAAGCCTCGTCGAGACGGTGCGGTCAACCGACCGGTCATTTGGTGGGGAGATGGGTTTGCGGGTGATCGGGCGGAGGTTTCATCTTGAAGCACTCCAATCGCCGCGGTACGTCAGAGGCATTGGCATGAGCGATGTCGCCACAGAGATCACGAGCACCTTCAAGGTGAACTGGGCACTTTTCGCGGCGCAGCTTGCTCCCGTATTGCTGGCGTTCGGGCTTTTCGTCCTGGCGGCTCGCTCGATCCTGATGCGGGGGAAGGGGTGGGAAGTGCCGGTCTGGCTCTTGCTTGCGTTCTTCATTCCCGTTGTTTTCCCGATTCTTGCGCTGATCCACTTCCGAAAGTCGAAGCATCGGGATGCCTCAGCCGTCGTCGCGGTATCAAGGTGAACCCGGTGAGCTCCGGGTGACAAGGGGCTGGTGCATTTCGGTTCTCCGTGTTGGATACAGCTCCATGGGAAGGGTGACGACTCCCGGGTTTCTTGGTCCGGTTTTGACAAGCTTCGGGCTCTTCCTTGCTTGTCACTATTCCCCCTTGGGTTGGGGTGTCACGCACCGGCCATTTCCTTTGGGAAACTTCGTCTTGAGTTCGTGCTTCTTCGCGGCCGTCCTCATGGCGGATCTGCGGTCGATCCAAAGGGTTTCGAGGATGGACGGATGTGCGATCTGGATCACACTCGTGATTCAATCGGTGCTTTTGATCGCAAGCGCCCTGTACGGAGGCGCCCTGTTGGTGACGCAGTGGTCCAGCGCCCACTATCAGGCCACGGCAAACGCCGAGGGGCGCCTTTACGCGTTGTTTGCTTTGTCGGGGATTTTGGTGCTGGAGTTCATGAGCGGGAAAGCCGTGAGGAAGGGGGGACCCGATGTGCCGGGCTCGGCGGCGAGCAGCGGTTGAAGCCGCAACGGTTCATCCTCAATCCCCGGGCACCCGCGGTAGGACGGGCCTTTCCCGGCCTCTGGCATCCCTGAAAGAAGGCGGCGGCGGGGCACGTCCCGGGCGTTCATGTCACACCCTGCCCCGACCCCTGCCGATGGATGGTTGCCAAGTTCCCGAGCGGCGCTTATTTCCGCCTCGATGAGAACGCGATTGCTTTGTGCCACCGGGCTGATGATCGCCACCGGTGCCTCGCCGGCGGCCACGAAAGTGCTGCAGGCCTTCGAGGGCGACGGCTACGGCGACTGGAAGATCGAGGGACCGGCCTTCGGGCTCGCACCCAGCGCCGGCAAAATGGACGGGCTGACCGCGGAGCTGACCGGCTACGCCCAGGAGTCGATGGCCTGCTCGGCGCACGGCGGCGACGCGGCCAAGGGCACGCTGACCTCCCCGGAGTTCAAGCTCACCGATCCCTACATCTGCTTCCTGCTGGCCGGCGGCAACCATCCGGGCAAGACCGCGGCGCAGCTGCTGGTGGACGGCAAGGTGGTGCGCGAGTCGACCGGCGAGAACTCGCTGCAGATGAAGACGCAGGTTTGGGAGATCGCGGAATTCAAGGGCAAGACCGCGCGGATCCGGCTGATCGACGACGAGGGCGGCAAGTGGGGGATGATCGCGGCGGATCATTTCCTGATGACCGACTACGCGAACCAGAAGTTCCCGGCATCGACGAAGGGCGGGAAGCCGCACCTGGCAGGCCTGGTGGCAAGTCCGGTGATCCCCGGCATGACCATCCCGGAAGGGAGCAAGGCGACCATCGTGGCGGATTACAAGAACCAAGGCGTGATGTCGCCGACCGCGCTGGCCTTCGGCGAGAAGGGCGAGATCTACGTCACCGAGACCCCGCGCTTCCGCCACGGCGTGCCGGACAACCGGGACCACCTCTATTGGTATCTCGACGACATTTCGTCCCGGACCACGGCGGACCGCCGGAAGATGCACGAGAAGTGGCAGAACCAGGACGCCAAGGCCTCGCTGAAGTTCCTGACCGAGGTGGCCGACCGGGTGCGGGTGCTTTCCAAGCCGGGAGCCGACGGGAAATCGGCGACCGGTTCGATCTTTGCCGACGGCTTCAACGACCTGCTCGACGGCCCGGCGGCCGGGGTCTTCGCCTACGAGGGCACGGTCTTCACGGCCTGCATCCCGAAGATCTGGGCCCTGCGCGACAAGAACGGCGATGGCAAGGCGGACCAGGCGGACGAGCGGGTGGCGATGTTCGACGGCTTCGGCGTGCGGGTTTCCTTCTCGGGACACGACCTGAACGGCTTCGCGTTGGGGCCGGACGGCCGGATCTACGGCACGCTGGGCGACCGCGGCGTGAACCTCACCACCAAGGAGGGCAAGCATTACGAGTATCCCGACCAGGGCTGCGTGTTCCGCTTCGATCCCGACGGCTCGAATTTCGAAATCATCCACACCGGCCTGCGCAACCCGAAGGAGATCGCCTTCGACGAGTACGGCAACGCGGTGTCGGTGGACAACAACTCCGACCAGGGCGACCAGGCGCGGATCGTCTACATCATGGACGGCGCGGACTCCGGCTGGGCGATGGGCCACCAGGCGCTGCACAGCCATCACCGGCAGATCGGCATGGAAGAGCGTCCGCCGAACCGCTGGATGGAAGAACGGATGTGGGCGCCGGCCAACGACGAGCAGCCGGCTTACTTGCTGCCTCCGGTGGCGAACCTGACCTCGGGTCCCTCCGGGCTGACCTATCATCCGGGCACGGGATTCCTCGAATCGGAAGCCGGCCGTTTCCTGATCTGCGACTACCGCGGCGGCGCGGCGAATTCCGGGATCTGGTCGTTCAAAGTCGAGCCCGAGGGTGCCGGGATGAAGCTGGCCGATTCGCGCCAGATGAACTGGGGCACCGCGGTGACCGACGTCGAGTATTCGTGGGACGGCAAGCTGGTCGTGACCGACTTCATCGGCGGCTGGACGGCGCATGAGGACGGCCGGGTCTATTCGCTGGAAGCGGAGAAGCCGTGGCGCGCCAAGGAAGCGGCCGAGACCGCGGAACTGATCGCCGCGGGCTTCGAGAAGCGCACCAGCCAGGCGCTCGAGCGTCTGATTTCGCATCCCGACATGCGGGTCCGCCTGCGGGCGCAGCTTGCATTGACCCGCAAGAGCGACGGGGTGGAGATCCTGGGCAAGGCGGCGAAGGAAGGGAAGGACACCCTGACCCGCCTGCACGGCATCTGGGGACTGGGCGTGATGGCCCGGCGCGGTGGCGCGGTGCTGCCGGTCGAGTCCGACGGCTTCGTGTCGATGCCCGGCAAGCAGATTCGTGAGTCCGCCCGGAAGCTGCTGGTGCCTTTGACCTCCGACAAGGACGCGGAAGTGCGCGCCCAGGCGGTGAAGGTGCTCGGCGAATCCGGCTTGTCCGGCGACAGCCTGCCCTTCCCGCGCCTGCTGGAAGACGAGTCGCTGCGGGTCCGCGCCTTCGCCGCCCTCGCCGCCGCCCGCACCGGGAGCAAAGGCGCGATTTCCGCGATCTGGAAGATGCTCGAGAAGAACGAGGATCCCTACATCCGGCACGCGGGTTCCCATGCCCTTTCGAAGCTGTGCGAACCGCGCCAGTTGGCCGCGCTCAACCAGCATGCCGATCCTTCGGTGCGGTTGGCGGGGGTGATCGCCCTGCGCAGCCTGAAGGACCCGTTGATCGGCGCCTTTATCAACGACAGCGACCGCAAGGTGGCCACCGAAGCCCTGCGCGGGATTCACGACGCGGGGATCGAGGAAGCCCGGCCGTTGGTCGCCGCGTTGCTCGACGCGCCGCCGGCCGGACTCACGACGATGGACTGGCGCCGCCTGCTTCACAGCGCGTTCCGACTGGGCGACGATGCCAACCTGCGCCGGGTGGTGGCGGTGACGCTCGACGAGAAGGCACCGGCCCCCGCCCGCGCCGAAGCGCTCCGCCTGATCGGCCTGTGGAGCAAGCCGCCGCTGGTCGACCAGTCGCTGGGACACGTCGCCCCGCTGCCCGAGCGCGACGCGGCCAAGGTGCGTGGGGTCTTGAACCCCGCGTTGGGCGGTCTGCTCAAGCTGGGCGGCAAGCTGGCGGAACCCGCGCTGGCGCTGGTCATCCAGTACAAGCTCGATCTTTCCGGCGTGGAAGATGCCGTGCTGAAAAGCCTGGTGATGAACGAATCCCTGCCCGGTGCCGCGCGTGCCGAGGGGCTCGATCTTTACGCCGCCCGCAAGCCGGCGGGACTCGACGCCCTGCTCGGCGAGCTGGCCAAAGGCAAGGACGACGACCTGGCGATCGGAGCGATCAAGCGGCTCGCGGCGGCCCAACCGCCGGCGGCGCTCGAGGCGCTGAAGGCGGCCACCACCCACTCCAGCGCGCATCGCCAGCAGGAGGCGTGGAAGCTTGCCGCCGGACTCCAGGCCCCGGGCGTCGAGATGCTGTTTGCCGAAGCGCTGGAGAAGCTCCGGGCCGGCGGGGGCGTGTCGCCCTCCGCGCTCGAGTTGCTCGATGCCGCGGGCAAGCGCTCCGAAGCGCCGGTCAAATCGGCCCTCGACGGTTACAAGGCCTCCGTGGCGACTTCCAAGGATCCGCTGGCCCCGTATCTCGGCTCGCTGGAAGGCGGCAACCCGGCGAAGGGCGCGCAGATCTTCGAATCCCAGCCACAGGCCCAGTGCATGCGTTGCCATGCCGCCGGCGGCGGCCACGGCGGCGGCGATGCCGGTCCGAGCCTGGTGGCGGTCGGCAAGAACGGCGACGCCCGCTTCCACCTCGAGTCGCTGGTGAACCCGGGCGCCAAGGTGGCGGTCGGCTACGGCATCACCGCGGTGACTTTGAAGGGCGGAAAGAGCGTCGCCGGGATCCTGCTGGCCGATACCGCGGAGCACGTGGATGTCGACAGCAACGGCAAGGTGCTGCGGGTGATGAAGGGCGACATCGAGTCGATGACGCCGCCGGTTTCCGCCATGCCGCCGATGGGCGCGCTGGTCACTCCGGTCGAGCTGCGCGACCTGGTCGCCTGGCTGGGCACCTGCAAGGGCAAGGAGCCCGCGCCGAAGAAGCGGCCGGCTCCCGAACTGGTGACGCCTTGATCGCCGGGAAGGAACTTTGACAAGAGCGGCCCCGGAGGGTGAGGATCGGCGGATGAATCGTCCGGGTCTTCTTTCCTCCGGGGCCGCCTGCTTTTTGGCAGCGTGCGGGGTGGCTGCGGCCGGTGGCGATCCGGAGGGCAAGTCGAACCTTGCGTCTAACAGCACGCTTCCCTCCGGCCCGGGTTTCGCGGCGAAGTTCAAGTCGGACGCGAGGATGAAGGATCATCCCGCGGTGATCTTCATGGACGACTTCGAGGCAGGGGAACTCGGTGCGGGCTGGGACGAGACCGGCAACAAGGGCGGCAAGGTGCTATCGTTCGCCGATCCGGGCAAGGACGCGGGGCTCGGCAAGCGCTGCGTGCGGGTCGAGGCGCACCTCGCCACCGACACCGGCGGCGGATTCACCAAGTGGTTCGAATCCTCCGGCACGCTCCACGTCCGCTTCTACACGCGCTTCGATGCCGGCTGCGACTACGTCCACCACTTCGTCACGCTGCGGGCGAACAAGAGCTTGCAAGGGAAGGACAAGTGGAGCGGCTTCGGCCAGGCGGGCCTCAAGCCGGAGGGCACGGAGCGCTTCTCGACGGCGATCGAGCCCTGGGGCAACTGGGGCAAGTTCCCGCCTCCCGGCCGCTGGAACTTCTACAGCTACTGGCACGAGATGAAGGCGTCCGGCGACGGGAAGTTCTGGGGCAATTCCTTCGGCGTGCCGGAAGCGCCGGTGATCCCGAAGGAGCGCTGGATCTGCGTCGAGTTCATGCTCAAGCACAACACGCCCGGGGAGCCCGACGGCGAGCAAGCGTTCTGGATCGACGGCAAGCTGAGCGGCCACTGGAAGGGCATCAACTGGCGCAAAAGCGCGACCCTGATGGCCAACGCGCTGACGCTTGAAAGCTATGTCACCGACCGGTGGACGAAGAACCCGGTCAACGTCGTGAGCTTCGACAACGTGGTGATCGCGAAGGAATACATCGGGCCGGTGGGGAAGTAGCCGCGGCTACTTTTTCCCGCAGCCGCAGTCGTGGCCGCAGGACGTTTTCTTGCCCTTCTTGCCGGTGGCCTTGGCGGCGACGTAGAGGGCGGCGAGGATCACGGCGGCCACGGCGGCCCAGGTTTGCCAGTCGTTCATGTCAAAGGAAGATCGAGCCGATCCGGTAAACCGCAAGCGGGAGCGGACCGATGGGCTCTCAAGGAGCGGGTTTGATGGCATCCTCGTTGATCCCGACGATCCGTGCCTGCCGCTTCTGGCGACGGATGGAGGTTTCCACCAATCCAATGCCGCTGAAGGTCCGGTCCTTGTTCGGGCCGCTCAGCACCTTCGCATACACGAAGGCCTGGGCACCCCAGTAGTTGCGGCTCACGTTGAAGCCCGTGAACTGGATCCGCGTGCCTTTGGGAAGTGTCCCCAGTTCTTCCATCGGCGGAAACCAGGTCTGGCTGAGACCGTTCCAATCGACATGAGTCTCGTAATCCCGGACCAGCACGTAGGGGACGTCGCGCCGGACGCTTCCCCAGGCGCTGTCCTTGTGGGTCAGCCAGTGATCCGGATACGGCGTCATCCACCCGCAGCTGCCGAGCAGCAAGGCCAGGGGGGCGACCGTCAGGGAGGGTGGGATTGACATGGTTCGCATCCTGCGGGCCGGCCAACTATTTGCCAAGCCGGTTGGTGCCGGTCCGGTCAGAGGAAGATCGAGCCGATGCGGTAGACGGCGAAGGCCGCGAGCCAGGCGAAGGCGCTCATGAAGACGAACTGGCCGGCCGCCCATTTCCACGAGCCGGACTCGCGGGCGACGACCGCGGTGGTGGGAAGGCATTGCAGGGCGTAAATGAAGAAGACCAGCAAGGCCATGACTGCCGGGATGGTGAACATCGGCCGGCCGTCGGGCCAGGTTTCGGCGGCGAGCTGCTTGCGCAGGGCGGTCCAGGTCTCCTCGTCGGTCTCGCCTTCCGTCACGTGGAAGAGCTGGGTCATCGAGGAAACGAAGACCTCGCGCGCGGCGAAGGACGTCAGGATGGCGGTGCCGGTGCGGCCGTCGAGGCCGAGCGGTTCGACCAGCGGCTCCACCACCTTGCCGACCCGGCCCATCGCGCTGTGGGCGAGCTGCTCGGCGGGGTCCTCGCTGCCCGATTTCGGATAAGTCTGGGCCGCCCAAAGCAGGATGTTGATCGCGAGGATCAGGCCGCCCGCCTTTTGCAGGAAGGACCAGCCGCGGCCGGCGACGTGGCGGAAGACGTAGCTCCACTGCGGCGCGCGGTAGGGCGGCAGCTCCAGCATGAAGTGCTGCTTCACCTCGTCCGGACCCAGCTTGCCGCGCAGCAGGCGGGCGACGACCAGGGCGGTCGCGGTGCCCAGCGCGTAGATGCCGAGGAAGACCGCCGCCTGCTGGAAGCCGCCGACCTGGCCGCCTAACAGCAGCGGCACCAGCACGAGATAGACCGGCAGGCGCGCCGAGCAGCTCATCCACGGCGCGACGAAAATCGTGACCAGCCGCTCTTTCGCGGAGTCGATGGTGCGGGTCGCCATCACGCCGGGGATGGCGCAGGCGTAGGAGCTGAAGAGCGGGAGGAAGGCCTTTCCGCTGAGCCCGGCCTTGCCCATCACGCCGTCCATCAGGAAAGCCGCGCGGGCCATGTAGCCGGAGCTTTCCAGCAGGCCGATGAAGAAGAACAGCAGGAGGATCTGCGGCAGGAAGACCACCACGCTGCCGACCCCGCCGATGATGCCGTCGACCAGCAGGCCGCGCAGGTCGCCCTCGGGCATCGACGCGGTGACCTTCTCGGCAAGCAGGCCTTGCAGCGACTCGATCCAGCCCATCGGGATCGCGGCGAAGGAGAAGATCGACCAGAAGACCAGCAGCATCATGCCGATGAAGGCGACCCAGCCGACGAGCCAGTGGAGCAGCCAGCGGTCGAGCTTGTCGGAAAGGGTGCTAGTGTGTCCGTCGGGCCGGCGGGCGGCGACCTCGCAGATCTGATAGACGCGGCCGCGGCGGCGATCGGCGAGAACTTCCGCAGGCCCGTGTTTCCACGGCGCATCGGGCACGGCGGGGAAGGGGTGGCGGAGCGCCTGCTTGAGTTCGACGATGCCCTTCGCGGCGTTGGCCTGCAGCGGCACCACCGGCACGCCGAGTTCTTCCGAAAGCTTCGCGGGATCGAGGCGGATGCCGGCTTGCTCGGCCACATCGACCATGTTGAGCGCGACGACCACCGGCATCCCGAGCTCGATGACTTCCAGCGCGAGCACCAGGTGGCGTTCGAGATTCGAGGCATCGACCACGCAGACCACGAGGTCGGGCTTCGCTTCGCCGTCGATCTCGCCGAGCAGCACCTTGCGGGCGATCTGCTGGTCGGGACTGCCGCCCTCGAGCGAGTAGCAGCCGGGCAGGTCGGTCACGCGGAGCTTGCGGCCGTGGGGCGTGAAGAACTCCCCCGATTTCCGTTCGACCGTGACGCCGGCGTAGTTGCCGACCTGCTGGTTGGCACCGGTGAGCGCGTTGAAAAGCGTGGTCTTCCCTGCGTTGGGATTGCCGGCGAGGGCGATCGTTTCGATGTCGGAGGGCATCGGGAAGTGGTCAGGCAACGGCCACCATCACCTGGTTGGCCAGCTCGCGGCTGAGGGCGAGGCGGGTGCCGCAGACCGTGCAGATCAGGTTGCGGCCGTCGGCCAGCTTGCGGACCTGGAGGCTTTCGCAGAAGCCGAGCTGCCGGAGCTGCTCGCAGGCGGGACCGTTCAGGAAGCGGATCCGGAAGTCACATCCGACCTTCGCCTGGCTCAAGCTGAGCAGGCTGTCGGTTTGCAGGTCGTTGGCCGTCGCAAGTGCCATCGGCAGGAGAGTCTTCCAGTTGAGACGGACTTGCAACAAGAAATCCATTGCGCTCGGCCGGGAAGTCCGCCTACGGCGCTTCGCAAATCGCGGGATGCCCTGCGCATTAAATCATTCCCTTCCTGAGCGGATTCACGCTGACTGAGGAACATCCATGACAGCCATCGCTGAAGAACCGCGCCTTTCCGACCTCGCCTATTCCTGTGTTCCGGTTCTCGATCCCGGCTTCGTTCCGGCCGTGAGCTGGAATCATGCTTACCGCGCCGAAGCCGTGGCCGCGCCGGGTCAGCGTCGGCTGGACCTCGCGCTGGTCCGCCGCGACGGGACGGCCTTCCGCTGGAGCTCGCCGCTGCTGCCGGATTCGGCCGAACACGCCGCGAAGACCCTGCGCTACGTCGAGCGGGTGGTGAAATTCCTGCTCTGGCAGAAGGGCGGCAGCCGCGTGCTGATCGCCGGCGCGCCCGAACTGGTGCCGGCTCTTTCCTCGATCTACGGGCCGGGCGGCGCGCGGGAGTTCGACGGGAATTTCATCGGCAAGAAGATCTTCGGCGAGGACCTGGCCTTCGAGGCGGTGGCACCCGAATCCTTGCCCGCGGAAGCCGGCGACGCGATGGCGCTGGGCCGCCACCTCGACGGCTGCCGCATCGGCTTCGACCTCGGCGGCTCCGACCGCAAGTGCGCGGCGCTGATCGACGGCGAGGTGGTCTTCTCGGAGGAGATCGTCTGGGATCCCTACTTCCAGAGCGATCCGGACTATCACATCGAGGGCGTGCAGGACTCCCTGTTGCGCGCGGCGGCCCACTTGCCGCGGGTCGATGCCATCGGCGGCAGCTCCGCCGGGGTTTACGTCAACAACGAGGTCCGCGCGGCCTCGCTGTTCCGGGGGGTGTCCGAGGCGGACTTCGAGTCGCGGATCAAGCGGATGTTCTTCGAGCTGAAGGATCGCTGGAACGGCATTCCCTTCGAAGTGGTGAACGACGGCGAAGTGACCGCGCTGGCGGGCTCGATGTCGCTCAACCAGAACGCCGTCCTCGGCGTGGCGATGGGCACCAGCGAGGCGGCGGGCTACGTCGATCCGAACGGCTCGATCCGGCCCTGGCTCAACGAGCTGGCATTCGCGCCGGTGGATTACCGCGAGAACGGCCCGAAGGACGAGTGGAGCGGCGACGAGGGCTGCGGCGTGCAATTCTTTTCCCAGCAGGGCGTGGCGCGGCTGGCCAAAGCGGCGGGTTTCGAGTTCGGGTCGATGCCCTTCCCCGAGCAGCTCGTCGAGGTCCAGAAGGCCATGAAGGCCGGCGACGACCGGGCGCGGAAGATCTACGAGACGATCGGCACCTGCTTCGGCTACGCCATCGCCCACTACGCCGACTTCTATGAAATCCGCAGCTTGTTGATCCTCGGCCGAGTGACTTCCGGCGAGGGCGGCAACGTGATCATCGCGGAGGCCGAGAACGTGCTCGCGACCGATTTCCCGGAGCTGCGGATCCAGCTTGTGGTGCCGGACGAGAAGACCAAGCGGCACGGGCAAGCGGTGGCCGCGGCGAGCCTGGCGGCGCTCGCGTAAAAGAGGCACCGGCCCTTCCGGACCGGTGCCTGACCAAGGATGCGAGCTGGAAAGCCGGTTCAGAACGAGGTGCGGAAGCCGCAGAGCCAGGTCAGGGCCTCGACGTCGCCGTCACCGCGGCCCGGAGTGTTGAGCGAAGTGTATTCCGCGCCCACCTGGATTTTCAGGTTATCGCCGCAGATCAGGTAGTTGACGCCGGCATACAGGGTGTGCAGCTCGTTGCCGCGGCCGCTGTTGACGATGTTCGGATTGCCGCCGCCGCCGAAGTTGGTGGCGCGGACGTAGCGGCTGTTGGTGCGGATGCCCTGGTCCTCTTCGGAGCCGGCGTAGGCATACTGGACCACGGCCTGCAGCTTGGCGGGGACGATCCAGTAGTAGGGCGTCGCGACGAAGCCCCAGAAGTTCCCGCGGCGTGCGGCGTTGCGGGCCGAGTGCATCTCGCTGCCGCCGTTGTCGCCGTAGAAACCTTCGACGTTCACGCCGCCGTTGCCGATGGCATACTCGGCGGAAAGGGTGGTGGCCCACTTGTAGTCGAGCAGCGAGTCCTCGTTGGCGCCGAGTTCCTCGGCATCGTTGTAAATCAGCTCCCATCCGATACGGAGATCGTCCGTGGCGCTGTAAATCAATTCGGCGTTGTAGATCAGCCCGTCGTTCCAGCCGCCCCAGCCTTCGACGTTCCCGTCGTCCACGCCGAACTCGTCGGTAGCCTCGTCGCTGGAGTAGATACCGGCGAGGGCGTTGACTTTACCCTTCACCGCGTTGAAGAACAGTCCCGTGGGACGGGCGCTCTGGTGGAGTTTGTTGGTGATCGCCGAGCGTTCGACGGTGAGGATGGCGTTCGAAGAAGTGCGGGCTTCGAGGCCGCCGTGCCATTTGACGCGGCCATAGTTGGCGGTCAGGACGTCCAGGCCGCCGAGGTTGAACGCCTTCAGCATGTCGAAAGTGAACCAGGACTCGTCGAAGTCCTGATAGCCGTAATCCAAGCCGGCGCCGTTGAAGCGTTCGTCATCGACCAGGTTGACGATGCCCTTGTAGCTGAAATAGTTGAGGAATCCGATCTTGGCACCCAGACGGAAGCGGCGCGCGTCGGTGTAGGTCTCGCTGAAGTCCTGGCCGTTGGTGCCCTCGCCATCCACGTAAGCGGCGTTCCAGTGGAAGCGGCCCTCGAACACCAGGCTCTGGACCCACGGGTTGTCGGGAATCTTGACCGTGCCCGGCTTGCTGGAAAGCCAATCGCAGAAATTGAAATCGTCGAACATCGAGCCCGATTCGGCGGGAGCCGGTTCCGGGGCTGGGGCCGGTTCCCCGGCGAGGGCGAGGCTGGAGAGGCCGCAAGCGAGTGCGGTCGTTTTCAATCGGATGGATTGGTTTTTCATGGATGTGTGTTGAGGCGGGTCCGGCCGGAACGCTTGGGCTCCCGGCGGGACGGCCGGAATCCAGCGAATGTGACGGCGTTGTGACAGTCGCGTTGGGTGACATTCCTGTCACAAAGGCGAGGAAATCCCACAAGCTTCTGAGGAGCAATGATTTGAATTGTAGCGGAGGCGTGCGGTCAGGTCTCTTTGGTGACAAACCTGTCACATAGCGCCGGTGGACCTTTGTGACGGGAATGGCATCCATGCCGGCGTGCGTCGCCTGCGGCGCGGAAATCCCATCATCACACCATGCGCAACCACATCCGATTCACCGCCGCCAGCCTGGTCGCGGGAGCCCTGCTCGCCGCCACCGCCGGTGCCCAAACCATCAGCATCAAGGGCTCCGACACCCTGGGTGCCAAGCTTGTCCCGCAGCTCGCGGAGAGCTTCAAGTCGAAGAACCCCGGCGTGAAGTTCGAGATCGCCGCCGAGGGATCGTCCACCGCCTTCCCGGCACTCGCGAACGGAACCGCCCAGATCGGCATGTCGTCCCGCAAGGCGAAGCCCGAGGAAATCACCGCCGCACGCGCCAAGGGCATCAAGCTCAAGGAGGTGGAAGCCTGCCACGACATGATCGTGGTCATCGTCAACAAGGGCAACCCCCTCAAGAAGCTGACCAAGGACCAGGTCGCCAAGATCTTCACCGGCCAGGTCAAGGACTGGAGCGAGGTCGGCGGCACCCCGGGCCCGATCTCCATCTACACCCGCAACACCTCGTCCGGCACCTACAAGGACTGGCAGACCCTCGCCATGAAGGGCCGCAACTATGCCGGCGGTTCCCAGAAGCTGGCGGGCAACGAGCAGATCGCGCAGGAAGTGGCCAAGAACAAGAACGGCATCGGCTACGTCGGACTGGCCTATGCCAAGAGCTCGGGCGTGCACGACGTGAGCATCGACGGCGTCGAACCGGTGGCCTCCAATGCCAAGAAATACGCCTACAGCCGCGCCTGCTACTACTACATCCCGGAAAATGCCGAAGCCACCGCCAAGTCCTTCCTCGACTTCGCGGTCGGGAGCGAGGGCCAGAAAATCGCCCAGCGGCTGGGCTTCGTGCCCAACTGAAGATCTCATCCGACAATTCCGTCACGCAATCCCGGCGCGGTTCTTTCCCGCCGGGATTGCCATTTCCGCGGGAGCCCTCCACGCTCGCCCGACTTGCCCCGAATGCCGGATTCCCCGACTCCCACTTCCGTTCCCGCCGACCATCCGTTCCGCCGGAAAGGGCGGAGCACCGACGGCCTGTTCCGGGCCTTCTTCGCCGGCAATGCGGGCCTGACCATCGTCATCCTGGTCCTGATCATCGTCTTCCTGGTGCGGGAAGGCGCGGGCTTTTTCCCGGACTACCGGAAGGAGCTGGTGCTTTACCGCAAGGCCGGGCTCGAGTTCGTCGATCTTTCCCGCAAGGACCTGACGGCCCACGAGCAGATGAGTTCGCTGCTCAACCGGGCCTACTACGCGCAGGTCAACGCCGCCTGCCGCACCGAGTTCCAGCGCAGCCAGGAGGTATCAGCGGTGATCAGCTACGTGAGCGACGCCGTGGCCCCGGCGCAGAGCGCCCTGGAGCGGGTGCAGGAGCGGGCGGGGGAAGAAGGGGTGCCGAAGGAGCTGCAGGACTCGCTTTCCGCCAAATACAAGGAACTGCTGGCCGCCGCGCTGGCTGGGAAGCCGGGTGAAGGGCTGCCGCCGACCCCGCATCTCAGCTCGGAGGAGCGCCGCCAGTTGCTTTCGGAGCTGGAGGCCCGCGACCCGCTTTCCTCCGACGACCCGCCGCTGGTGGTCGCCTTGCAGGAGCAACTTTCCGCCAAGCAGGAGCAGGCATCCGCCCCCCTGGCTGATTTCCGGGCCGCCATCGATGCCTTTGCCGACGCCTCGCTCGATCTCGACACCCTCGTCGCCGAGACCGGCGACACCGTGAAAGCGACCAAGGAGGCCGCCACCTTGCATGAGATCGAGATCGAAAAGCGGGCCACCCTGCTGAAAGCGGCCGCCTCCGCGAAAACGGAGGAGGCCAAGGCCCAGTTCGAGACCGAGGCCCGGGAATCGGTCACCACCGAGCCGGTCGAGTTCAAAACCGCCCTCCAGCCGGTGCTCGACCGCACGCCGGACTTCAAAGCGGCCAATGCGGCGCTCGCCGCGGCGCTCGCGGAGGTCCAGCGAAAGCTCCCGGCTTCGCTCGAGGATCCCAAGGCCGGACGCTACCTTTCGGCCTTCCGCAAGGCGGCGGGCGAGTACGAGCGGGAACTGTCCGACACGGTTCCGGCGATGGCCGCGTGGAAGCACGACGCCCCGGTCGGACTCGGATCGACGATCATGGGCTTCATCACCGGCCGCGACTGGATCACCGGCGGCGAGTGGCAGGATTTCTACGGCATCGTCCCGCTGTTCACCGGTTCGCTGTTGATCGCGGTGATCGCGCTTTCGCTGGCCATCCCCCTCGGCGTGGGCGCCGCGATTTACACCAACCAGCTCGCCGGTCCGGGCGAGCAGAAGTTCATCAAGCCGACCATCGAGTTCCTTCAGGCCATCCCGTCGGTGGTGCTCGGCTTCCTCGGCATCGCGGTGCTCGGCACCATCCTGCAGGAGACCTCGATGAAGGACGCCTTCTCCTGGGTGCCGGGATTCCCGATCCAGCAGCGGCTCAACATGTTCACCGCGGGCTGCCTGCTCGGCCTGATGGCGATCCCGACGATTTTCAGCTTGTCCGAAGACGCCTTGAACAACGTCCCCTCGGCCTTCGCCGAGGCATCGGACGCCCTCGGCGCCTCGAAGCTGCAGACGATCTTCCGGGTGGTGCTGCCGGCCGCGATTTCCGGCATCCTCGCCGCGGTCCTGTTAGGCCTGGGCCGCGTGATCGGCGAGACGATGGTGGTGCTGCTGGTCGCCGGCAACCGGATCGAGATCCCCGACTTCACCGAAGGCCTTGGCGTCTTCTTCCAGCCGGCCCACACGCTCACCGGCATCATCGCCCAGGAACTCGGCGAGGTGCCGTTCGGCAGCGTCCATTACCGCGCGCTGTTCGTGGTCGGCATGATCCTCTTCGCCATCGTGCTGTCCATCAACTGGACCGCGCAGCGCCTGCTCCACAAATTCCGCATCGGCCACGACTGATGGAAAATCCCGAACAACTCCTCCGCAAGGGGGTGCACCACGAGGCCCTCAAGCAGGGCGCGGTCAAGGCCGTGCTCGGCGGCATGGCCTGGGGTGTCGTCCTCATCGCCCTCCTGATCTTCGGCCGCATCTGCTGGGACGGCGCGCCGGTCCTCCTGAAGCCTGAGTTTCCCTTCGTCGACACGGCCTTCCTGACCGAGAAGACGGAAACGCTCCACGTCTTCGACGATGCCTCCGGCACCCGCCACAGCCTGCCTGCCTCGGAATACCACGGGTGGGTGGAGAAGCATGGTGCCGAATCGATTTTCAACGAGACGACCTACTCCTACTCGGGCGGCGGGATCGCCGGGCCGATCGTCGGCACCGCCTTGCTCACCCTGCTCAGCATCGTGCTGGCGCTGTTTTTCGGCGTTTCCGCGGCCATTTACCTGAGCGAATACGCCAAGGACGGCGCCTTTATCCGCTGGGTGCGGCTGGCGATCCTGAATCTGGCGGGCGTGCCCTCGATCGTGTTCGGCCTCTTCGGCTTCGCCGTGTTCGTGCTGGCGGCGCCGGTCTTCACCGACACGCCTTCGGAGCGCAGCCTGCTCGCGATCCCGCTGGGCTTCACCTGGTTCAGCTTCCAGGGCTGGAATTCTTCGTTGATCGCCGGTTCGGCCACCCTGGCCTGCATGATCCTGCCGGTGATCATCACCGCGTCCGAGGAATCGCTGAAGGCGGTGCCGCAGGGCTTCCGCGAGGCGTCGCTGGCGCTGGGTGCAACCCGCTGGCACACGATCCGCAAGTGCGTGCTGCCCTTCGCGCTGCCGGGGATCCTCACCTCGTCCATTCTCTCGCTGGCCCGCGCCGCCGGGGAGACGGCGCCGATCATGTTCACCGTGGCGGTCGCGGCGAAGGACGATTTCCCCTGGGAAGGGGCCACCGGTCCGCTGGGCGTGCTGCAGAGCCAGGTGCAGGCGCTGCCCTACCACATCTACACCCTTGCCGCGCGCATCCCGAGCTCCGACTACACCCAGCGCGCCCAGTATGGATCGGTCTTCGTCTTCCTGCTGATGATCTTCCTGTTCTCCACCGTCTCCATCATCCTGCGCAACCGCGTCCGCTCGAAGCTCAAATGGTAAGCGATTCCCCATCCGCGGCCGTCCCCGCGATTTCCATCGAGAACCTGCGCTTCCAATACGGGGAGAAGCAGGTGATCCACGACGTCACCCTGGACATCCCTTCACGCGAGATCACCGCGTTCATCGGGCCTTCCGGCTGCGGGAAATCGACCCTGCTCCGCTGCTTCAACCGGATCAACGACCGCATCCCGGGCGCGCGGGTCACCGGCGGCAGCATCCGCGTCGCGGGCATCGACATCGCCCGTCCGGACCTCGACCTCCAGACGCTCCGCCGCCGGGTCGGCATGGTGTTCCAGAAGTGGAATCCCTTCCCGAAATCGATCTTCGACAACGTGGCCTACGGCCTGCGGATCCACGGCGAGAAGGACCGGTCGGCCCTCGAGGAGCGGGTCGAATACTGCCTGCGGCGGGTGGCGCTTTGGGACGACGTGAAGGACCGGCTCAAGTCGAGCGCCTTCGGGCTTTCGGGCGGGCAGCAGCAGCGCCTGTGCATTGCCCGCACGATCGCCACCCGGCCCGACATCATCCTGATGGACGAGCCCTGCTCCGCGCTCGACCCGCTGTCGACCCTCAAGATCGAGGAGTTGCTGCTGGAGCTGAAGAACGACTACACCATCGTCATCGTCACCCACAACCTGGCCCAGGCGAGCCGCTGCTCCGACAAGACGGCCTTTTTCTTTCTCGGCAAGCTGATCGAGCACGGTCCCACCACGAAGATCTTCACCAAGCCCGACCAGCAGCAGACGGAGTCCTACGTGTCGGGTGCCTTCGGTTGAAAGGGCTCGGCCCGCGACCTTCAGCCCCAGACCCACATGATGGCACAGGCCCCGGCGGCGAGCCGCTTGATTCCCTTTGCTTGGCCGGGCTGGCGCTTCCTCGACGTCGCCGTGCGCGCCCGGGATCTGACGGGTCTTCTGGCCCGGAAAAGCGCCAGGTCCCGGTCAACAGCGGGTTTCCGGAGCGGGTGTGACAAAAGCGGCACGGCGATCGGGCGGCACGGGTTGATTTCCGTGACAGAGTCCGGTCCGGGCCCGGTCCCGACCTTTACAAAGTCCCATGCCACTGTTAAGCGACGCTGCGCCGCGGAGACGGCGTGAATCCCAGCCGATGACGCCACAGACCCTCCCCACGAGCGGCACCCGAAACGGGCTTTCGAGCGCCGAACCCGCCATCCGGGTGGTGGACCTCGATTTCAGCTACGGCGACAAGCAGGTGTTGAAGGATGTGACGCTCGACATCCCGGCCAACCAGGTGACCGCCTTCATCGGCCCCTCCGGTTGCGGCAAGACCACCTTGTTGCGCTGTTTCAACCGGATGAACGACCTTGTCCCCGGAGCCCGGGTGACCAAGGGGGCGATCGTCATCGAAGGCGCCAACATCGCCGACCGCGAGGTGGATCCCGTGCAATTGCGCCGCCACGTCGGCATGGTGTTCCAGAAATACAATCCCTTTCCCCGCAGCATCTACGACAACGTCGCCTACGGCCCCCGGACGCTCGGGGAGAGCAAGAAAGCGGCGCTGGACGAGGTAGTGGAGCGCTCGCTGCGCCGCGCCGCGCTGTGGGACGAGGTGAAGGACCGCCTGGACGACGTGGCCACCGGCCTTTCCGGCGGCCAGCAGCAGCGCCTGTGCATCGCCCGCACGATGGCGGTGGATCCGGAGATCATCCTGATGGACGAGCCCTGCTCGGCGCTGGACCCGGTCGCCACCGCGCGTGTCGAGGAATTGATCCTCGACTTGCGGCAGCACTACACGATCGTCATCGTCACCCACAACATGCAGCAGGCGGCGCGGGTGTCGGATCGCACGGCCTTCTTCTACCTCGGGGAGGTCGTGGAATACGACACGACGCGGAAGATCTTCGAAAACCCGGAAAAGAAGCGTACTTTGGACTACATCAGCGGCCGCTTCGGCTGACACCTACTTCCATGCACTCGGAAACCCCGCACATCCTCCGCGAATTCGACCAGGCCTTCGCCTCGCTGCGCAACGAGGTGATCTCGATGGCCGGACAGGCCCGGCTGAACCTGGAGCGGGCGATGCAGGGCCTGTTGGAGCGCGACCTGGAGAAATGCAAGGCGGTGGTGGCCGACGACGACGAGGTGGACGAGGCGGAACTACGGATCGACCGGATCGGCATGGAGACCCTGGTGCGCTTCCATCCGGTCGCGAGCGACCTGCGCCAGGTGATCACCTCGATGAAGGTGGCGTCGAACCTCGAGCGCATCTCCGACCACGCGGTGAACATCGCCAAGCGCGCCCGCAAGATGATCACGCGCCCGGCGTGCCCGGAGGTGCCGTTCATCGAGCCGCTCTACGCGCTGGCCGACCAGCAGGTGAGGGACGCGCTGTCCGCCTACACCGACCGCAATGCCGAGCTCGGGCAATCGCTCCAGCTTCGGGACAAGGATCTCGACAAGATGCACAAGCGCCTGATCGCCACCTTCAGCGCCCGCCTGGAAGAAGGCGGTCCGGAGGCGGAGGACTTCCTGCACCTGATCTTCGTCGCCCGTTCGCTGGAGCGCATCGGCGACCTCGCGGTGAACATCGGCGAGGACGCCGTGTATCTCGATTCCGCTCGGGACATCCGGCATGAGAAGCACCGGGCGCCGGCGGAAGAGGAAGCGGGGGAGTGATCGGCCGGGGTGGCCGCGTTTTCATTCGCAACGAACATGCGAATCCAATTTGTCAGGCGAGGGTGGCCGGTGCGTACTCTCGCGATGATGTTGATCCTCTACTGCGGGGGGCAGGGATTGCTCGTGTGGGTGTCGAAGGAATCGGGGTGGTGGAACCTCAGGAAATCCTTCCGGTCAACCGGACGGACATGTGAAGCGGCGGATCGCTTGCCGGGCGAGCTTGTTCTGGGGGAAGTGCGCTTTGCCGGCGACACCGCGGCGGTTTACCGGAGCGGTGGATTGATCTCGGTCCGTGCGGCCAGGGTGACACCGTTCCTTGGTTTTCTCCATATGCCGGACCTGGACATACCCGCGGATGCAATTTCGCCTGCGGACGGGAATGGCACCCGTTGGATCGATTGTGGGCAGCACGGGCGGGTTCCTTTCAGGATGGTGGTTTCGCGGCCGGGGTCTGGGGAGTCACCACTTCCGGCTACCGACGAAACCGCCGGATCCAGGAAATGAAACGGCCCGGAGCTTGCGCCCCGGGCCGTTTGGCACCCGTTGGAAGGTGACGTTTCGGCGGGTTGCCCCGCGTCCGGTCACAGAAGGTCGTTGAGGATGTTTTCCATCAGCTCCTGGCGGCCGGAGGCGATGACCGGCTCGGGGTTCTGCTTCACCCACTCGGTCAGCTCGTCGAAGTTGGTGCTGCCGCTTTCGATCCGCTGGCCGATGCCGCTGTCCCAGCTCGCGTAGCGGGCCTTGACGAAGTCCTCGATCCGGCCGTCGGCACGGATCGCGGCGGCGGCCTTGAGACCGCGGGCGAAGGCATCCATCCCGCCTATGTGGGCGTGGAAGAGATCGACCGGCTCGTGCGACTCGCGGCGTCGCTTGGCGTCGAAGTTCAGGCCGCCGGTGGTGAAGCCGCCCATCTCGAGGACCTTCAGCATCACCTTGGTGGTGCCGTAGATGTCGGTCGGGAACTGGTCGGTGTCCCAGCCGAGAAGCGTGTCGCCCTGGTTGGCGTCGATCGAGCCGAGCGCGTTGGCGGCGAGCGCGACGGTGAGCTCGTGCTCTATCGTGTGGCCGGCCAAGGTGGCGTGGTTGGTCTCGATGTTGAGCTTGAAGTGGTCCAGCAGGTTGTACTGGCGGAGGAAGTTCAAGCAGGCCGCCGAGTCGGAGTCGTATTGGTGGGTGGAGGGTTCGCGCGGCTTCGGCTCGATGTAGAACTGGCCGGTGTAGCCGATCTTCTTCGCGTAGGCCACGGCCATGTGGAGCAGCGCGGCCAGGTGGTCGAGCTCGCGCTTCATGTCGGTGTTCAGCAGCGTCGCGTAGCCCTCGCGGCCGCCCCAGAAGGTGTAGCCTTCGCCGCCGAGCTTGTGGGTGGCATCCATCGCCGCCTTCACCTGTGCCGCGGCGTAGGCGAAGACACGGGCGTCCGGCGAGGTGCCGGCACCCTGCGAGTAGCGGGGATGCGCGAACAGGCAGGCGGTGCCCCAGAGCAGCTTCTTGCCGGTGGCCTTCTGCAGGCCGTGCAGGTGGTCGACCACGGCTTCAAGCGCGGCGGTGGACTTCGCGAAGTCGTTCAGCTCCGGCGCGATGTCGCGGTCGTGGAAGCAGTAGTAATCGATGCCGATCTTGTCGAGGAACTCGAAGAACACGTCGGCGCGCTTCCTGGCGTTGTCGACCGAGTCGGATTGATCGTCCCACGGAGTGACCGCGGTGCCGCCGCCGAAGGGGTCGGAAAGGCTGTTGCGCATCACGTGCCAGTAGGCGGCACCGAAGCGCATGTGGTCGCGCATCGTCTTGCCTTCGACCAGTTCGTCGGGGTTGTAGTGCTTGAAAGCGAGGGGGTTCTTGGATTTCGGACCCTCGTAGGCGATCTTGGTGATTTCAGGGAAGTAGGCCATGGGATACGCGGGGATAGGCGGTTGCCGCCGGTTCGTCCACCATGGAATTGTGTATGATTCCGGCCTGGCTTGGTGGTGTGATCCGATTTTCCACTCCCGGTCTTCCATCCGCGGAGGCTTGGGGCAGCCGGAACTGCCCGGGAGTGGTAGCGTGGATGTCACCAAGCTTCACCGATCCGCGGGTTTTGTGAATCCAGCCCCTTTCGAATTGGGGTGGAACGTCCCGACCATTTCTCCCGGTGCCGTCCGGCGACGGGAGATGCTGGGTCCGGGTCGCCGAACGGAAATCATGGCGCTTTCGGCGAGTTCGATCCTGCCTTTTGCAAAGAATCCGCGTCCGCCAACCCGGAACGGGTGGATCCCTGCGGGAAATCCCGGGTCTTGCCGATGGCTTCGTCGATTCCTTCCGGCGGGACTCCCCCAGTGATTCCTGCAGCCAGGTCCCGATCGAACGGCGATAGTCCCCAAACGATCCCGCGACGATTCAAAAAGCCCGTTCGATTGGGATCCGTGGACAGGAATTCCCGGACGATGGTCGTCTTGCCGGCGCCATTCGGTCCGCCGGTGAGATTCAGGACGGACAACGGCGGGCGCGTGATCAGATCTCGATCTCGCCCTCGAACACGAAGTCCGCGGGGCCGGTGAGGGTGACCTTGGTGAAGGTCGTGTCGCCGGTCTTCTCGAAGCCGATCTCCAGGGTGTCGCCGCCTTTCACATCCACCTGGATCGGCGAGGGGGCACCGGTGAGGAGGTGGTGCATCAGCGCGCAGGCGACCATGCCGGTGCCGCAGGCGAGGGTCTCGTCCTCGACACCGCGTTCGTAGGTGCGGATGGCGATGTGGCCGGGGGCGAGGACGGTGGCGAAGTTGGCGTTGGTGCCGGCCGGGGCGAAGGCCGCGTGGTAGCGGATCGCGGCGCCGTGCTTCACCACGTCGACGCCCGGGAGGTCGTCGACGAAGGCGACCGCGTGGGGGACGCCGGTGTTGACGAAGCGCAGGGTGGCATCGAGCCCGGGGAGGATCACGCCGGTATCGAGCTTGAGGTCCTTCGGCTCCGACATCGCGATGCGGATGTTTTCCTCAACCAGCTCGGCGGCGAGGGTGCCGGCGATGGTTTCGAAGGTCACGCGCTCCGGGGTTTCATCCATCAGCGCGGCGGTGAAGCGGCCGAAGCAGCGGGCGCCGTTCCCGCACATTTCCGCCTCGCCGCCGTCGGCGTTGTAGTAGCGGAACTTGAAATCGGCCCCTTGTTCCGCCGGCTCCACGGCGAGCAGGCCGTCGGCCCCGACGCCGCGGTGGCGGTCGCACAGCAGCTCGATCTGGTCCTTGGTGAGGGAGAGGGACAGGTCGCGGTTGTCGACGACGACGAAGTCGTTCCCGGCGCCGTTCATCTTGTAGAAGTGCAGAAGCATGATGAGAAGAAGTTCCAAGTTCGAAGTTCCAAGTGCCAGGAAGAATCAGGCGGACTTGGTGGCGGCGATCAGCGGGGCGGCGAAGTCGCGGACGGCTTCGGCGGCGCGGTCGGGGTGGAGTTCGATCTGTTTGACGATGGCGGAGCCCACGATCACGCCGTCGGCGGCTTTTGCAACCATCAGCGCCTGGTCGGGCGTGGTGATGCCGAAGCCGACGCAGACCGGGGTCGAGGTGTGGGCCTTGATCTTGGCGACCTGTGCGCCGATCCCCTCGGACGGAACGCCGTGGGCCCCGGTCACGCCGGTGCGGGAGAGAGCGTAGATGAATCCTTCGGCGCTCTCGGCGAGGAGCTGGACGCGGTCGTCGGGGGTGGTCGGGGCGATCAGGCGGATGTGCTGCAAGCCTTCGCCGCGGGCCAGGTCGGCGTTTTCGCGGGCCTCGTCGGGCGGGAGGTCGAGCAGCAGAATGCCATCGGCCCCGGCGGCCGCGGCGTCGGCGTGGAATTTCTCGAAGCCGTAGGTGAAGACCGGGTTGAGGTAGGTGAAGAGGACGATCGGCGTCTCGTGCGTTTCGCGGAAGCGGCGGATCAGCTCGAGCGAGCGGGCGGTGGTCATGCCGGCCTTGAGCGCGCGGTCGGCGGCCATCTGGTTGACGATGCCGTCGGCGAGCGGGTCGGAGAAGGGCAGTCCCAGCTCGATGATGTCCGCGCCGGCGTCGGCGAGGGTCTTGATGACCTCCAGCGAGGCCTGGAAGGACGGGTCGCCGGCGGCGACGTAGGCGACGAAGGCTTTCTTTCCTTCCGAGCGGAGCCGGGTGAAGGCGGCATCGATGCGATTCATGGGCGGCGGAGCCTCATCCGTCCGGACGGACCTGACAAGGCCGGAGCGGCAGCTATTTCAGCGCCGCCCGGGAGTGTCGATGATGCTGCCAGGTGGACAAGCATCTGCCATGGGCGAGGAGGACGAGGGTCCTCCGGTAGCTTGTGAAAAATTTCACAAACGGGCTTGAGAGCGGCCGGAAGCGACCCCAAGCTCCCGCCGCACGACCATGGTCAGCGATTCCCTTCAGACCGCCCACGCCGCCTACGATTCGAAGATCGAGGGCAACGTGATCATCACCCGAGTCGACGCCGCCATGAACTGGATGCGTAAGAACTCGATGTGGCCGATGCCGATGGGCCTGGCCTGCTGCGCGATCGAAATGATGGCCGCCGCGTGCAGCCGCTTCGACCTCAGCCGCTTCGGCATGGAGGTGATGCGCTTTTCCCCGCGCCAGGCGGACGTGATGATCGTCGCCGGCACCGTGACTTACAAGATGGCGCTGGCCGTCAAGCGGGTCTGGGACCAGATGCCCGAGCCGAAGTGGTGCATCGCGATGGGTGCCTGTGCGTCGAGCGGCGGGATGTATCGCAGCTACGCCGTGCTGCAGGGGATCGACCAGCTGATCCCGGTGGACGTCTACATTTCCGGCTGCCCGCCGCGGCCCGAGGCGCTGATCGAGGGTCTGATGAAGATCCAGAAGAAGATCGAGGGCGACGACGCCCTGCTGAACCAGAAGAAGGAACTGCTCGAAGACCTCGCCTGATTTCCCATGTCCGCCGCCCAGGATCTTGAAAGTTTGTCCGCCAAGTTCGGTGCGGATGTCGTGGGAACCAAGGAGTTCCGCGGGGAGTCGACCATCTCGGTGAAGCTCGGAGTGCTTCACGACGTGCTGGCGACCGCCAAGAAGGATCACGGCTACGCGATCATCATCGACATCTCCAGCCTCGACCACTTCGGCGAGGACCCGCGCTTCGAGATGGTGTACGAGCTGGCCACGCTGGACGATTCGAAGCACCTGCGGGTGAAGGCGAAGGTTTCCGAGGACGAGGAGGTGCCCACCGCGACCGACATCTGGCTGGGTGCCGACTGGCACGAGCGCGAGGTCTTCGACATGATGGGCATCCGTTTCAGCGGTCACCCGAACCTCAAGCGGATCCTGATGTGGGAGGGCTATCCCTTTCACCCGCTGCGCAAGGATTTCCCGCTGGCCGGACGGCCGAGCGAAATGCCCGACGTGGCGTTCACCGGCGTGGCGCCGCTGGAAGGCGGGCCTTTCGTGACCTGCGCGGGCACCAACGATTCGGTGAAGCGCGAGCCCCGGGCCCGGGTGGTGGATTGAGCCGCGGAGGCTTTCCCCGCTCGCCACGATGTCCCGGCCATGCAAGCTCCGTTCGTGAACGAGCGGGCAAGTTTGCGGAGCCATCTTCTCTCCCGCTTCGGAGAGATGTTCGCGGCCAGGGCCTGCCTCGCCATGGTCGTGGTGTTTGGCGTCGTCCACTTCATGGTCACGAGTTCCGGTGACCCGGCGCAGGTTCTCGCGCGGTTCTGGCTGGGAGGGGAGGGAGCCGGGACGCACGAAGTCTGGCGGTGGCTCAGCCATGCTTTCGTCCACGGCAACGGATGGCACCTGGCGATCAATGCGGCGGCTCTGTGGCTCATCGGCTCACGGGTCGAGCGGATCCAGGGGCCGGCAGGGGTGCTGAAGGTCTTCTTTTCCGGGGTGCTGGCCGGGGCGGCTATGCAATTGTTGGCGGCCCCGCCTTCCCAGAACGGGCTGCCGCTGGTCGGCGCTTCGGGAGGGATCTTCACCCTGCTGCTCTGGCTGACCACCGTTTCCCCGGAACTGCGGACCTGGCCGTTGCGGCTCAGCGGCAGGAATCTGGGGCGGGGGATCGTCCTGGCGGAGTTGCTCCTCCTTGCCGCGGGGTGGTGGCTGCCGCGGCAGGAGTTCGATTCGGTGGCTCACGGCTGCCATTTGGGAGGGGCGCTGGCGGGATGGCTGCTGGGCAAGCGGGTTTTCCGCCGATTGCCGACCCTTGAAGACCTGAAAAAGGAAAGGGCCCGCCGCGAATCCGCGGACGGGCCCTGAGGTGAACTTTTGGCGCAGTTACTGGCCGCGGGCGGCTTTCCGTTCCTGCATCTTCTCCTTCCACTTGCCCCCGCCGCCTCCGCCATTGTCAGGCGCAGGCTGGGGAGCGGGACGCGGTGCGGGCTGCTGGGCCTGGCGCTGCAAAGCTCGCTGCTGCTGGGCCTCCGCCATCCGGGCCTGGCGCGAGGCGGCACCGGTGTCGACGGGCTGGTTGTAATCCGGCCGCGCCTGGCGCTGCTGGATCTGCGGGTTGGGCGCGCGCTGGGCGCGGACCTTGTCTGCCCAGTCCTGCTGCTGGGTGCGGAGGTTCTGCTGGCGCTCGGCCTGGGTATCGCGCATCTGCTGGTTCCGGGCCTGCTGGGCCTCCTTCGAATACTGGAAGTTGGAAGCCGCGCGGAACCGCTGGTTGCGCCAGGCCTCCGCGGTGGCGTCGTTCTGCTCGCGGACCTTCTGGGCCCACGCATAGTTGCTGGCCTTCAGCTGATCGATGCGGTTTTGGTAGTTGGGCAGGTAGCGGTCGCGGAAACCGACAGGCGGCGGGCAGTTGCCGTAGCCGTTCCAGCCGCCGGGGTGATAGGCCCCGTAGATCGGCCGCGGGCAGTAGCCGACCGGGTAGTAGCCGTAAAGGTAGGGATCGTAGTAGCAGCGGCGGTAGCGGTCGTAGTAGCAGAACACCGCCGGATCGTAGAGCCAGCGGTCGCTGCTGGTGTAAACGAAGGTGGCATTGAGGCCGCCTCCTCCGTAATAGCCGCCGCCCCCGCCGGAGTAGCTACCCCCGGAATAGTAGGGATCGTAGTAGCAGGAGGTGACAAGGAGGGTCGTGACGGCCGCGGCGGCGGCCCGTAACCAGCGGGATGATCGGGTCATAAAATTGAAACGGCGGTAGCAGTGGATTATTCAGCCGAATCGCGTGAAGTCCAGCGGGCGCATTGACAGGACGCCCGGGAATCCATTTTCTCCACCCCGTCACGCTGTTCGAGAATCTTTCATGACCACCCCTGTCCTCGTCACCGGAGGAGCCGGTTACATCGGCTCCCACACCGTCCGCCTGCTTGCCTCGCAAGGACGGAAGGTCGTGGTGCTCGACAGCCTGGTCTACGGTCACCGCGAGGCGATCGTCGACGAGGGCGTCGAACTGGTGGTCGGCGAGGTGGGTGACCGCGCCCTGCTCAAGGAACTTTTCGCCCGCCACGGCTTCGGTGCGGTGGTGCATTTCGCCGCGTTCGCCTACGTCGGGGAGTCGGTGACCGATCCGCTCAAGTATTACCGCAACAACACCGCCGAGCCGCTGACCTTGCTCGAGGTGATGCAGGAGCACGGCTGCAAGAATTTCGTGTTCTCCTCCACCTGCGCCACCTACGGGGTGCCGGAGGCGATCCCGATTTCCGAGTCCAATCCGCAGGCCCCGATCAATCCTTACGGCCGCAGCAAGCTGATGCTCGAGTGGGTGCTCGCCGATTGCGACCGCGCCTGGGGGCTCAAGAGCGCCTGCCTCCGCTATTTCAACGCCAGCGGCTCGTCCGAGGACGGTCTGATCGGGGAGGATCACGATCCCGAGACCCATCTGATCCCGCGGGTCCTGATGGCCGTGACCGGGGAAATCCCGCACGTGGACGTGTTCGGCACCGATTACCCGACGCCCGATGGCACCGGAGTCCGCGACTACATCCACGTGGCCGATCTTGCCTCCGCCCACGCCAAGGCCCTCGACCATCTGGCCGCCGGCGGCGACTCGATCCGCTGCAACCTCGGCACCGGCGTCGGGGTCTCGGTCAAGGAGATCATCGCCGCCGTCGAGGAGGTCACCGGGAAGAAGGTGCCGGTCCAGTACGGTCCGCGCCGCGCCGGCGACCCGCCGGAACTGCTGGCCGACCCTCGCCTGGCGAAAGAGCTTCTCGGATGGGAGGCGCAGCACCGCGACGTCCGCGACATGGTCCGCACGGCGTGGACGTGGATCTCCGGCCCCCGCGGAGGACGCTATACCGATTGAAAGTCACTCCCGCCGGTAACCGCGATGTAAACACATTCCTGCTTGCAAAGCCCGACTTCCGAAGGCACAGATTCTAAAAACCAAAACACCATGATTTCACGACCCGTCCGCAAACCCGGGGGCTTCAGTTTGATCGAGCTCCTCGTGGTCGTCCTCATCATCTCCCTGCTGCTCACCCTGGGTGCCGTCGGCCTCCGCGGGATCGGCGGAAAAGGGGTGACCACCGCCGTGACCACCACCGAGGCGGTGTTCGATGAAGCGCGCTCGATCGCCGTGGGCAAGGGCACCAAGGCGCGCGTATTGATCGACGTGAACGACATCAACAGCCTCGACAACTACAAGCGGCGGATCCTGATCGCTTACGAGGAACTGGACGAACAGGGCGAGCCGAAGGAAGGCCAGTGGGCGCTCGCCAGCCGGGCCGTGATGCTTCCCGAGCGGACCTACTTCAGCCAGACCTTCAGCAAGAAGGAGCACGAGAAGGGCACCGGCGAACTGGAGGAGATGAACCTCGCGATCAACAAGACCGCGTTCGACGGCAAATATCTTTACTACGAGTTCAACTCCGAAGGCATCTGCACCACTCCCGGTGCCAGTTTCGTGATCGGCACCGGCGCCCGCCCGGACGGCCAGGAACCCCGTGTCACCGGCGAAGGCAAGCGCGACTTCGCCGGCTTCGTGGTGTGGCGCAACGGCCGCACCTCCCTCTTCCGCGGCCCCGATGAGATCGGGATTCCTTCCGACGCCACCAACTTCTAAAGCCCATGAACGCTCCAACCCTTCGTTTCCGCCGCGGCTTCACCTTGATGGAGACCGTGATCGCCATCGGCGTGCTGGCTCTCCTGCTGACCGCCTTCCTCGCGGTCTTCGGTCCTGCCACCGGCAACCTGCGCAAGGCCATCAGCGTGCAGGAAGCCGACCGGCTCTCCGCCGCCTTGGAACGCGAGCTCGTGACGCTGCGTCCAAGCACCGGCGGTTCCGACGACTACACGACCGGCTTCGACAAGGCCTACGAGTGGATCAAGGCGGCTCCGGACGCCGGTAACGCCATCCTGCTTTACCAGTATCGCGGCGATCCGACCCAGCTCCGGGCCGATGGCACCATGGAGCCCTACACCAAGAACGACGGCGTTGCCGGCAAGGACTTCATCGTCCAGCCCGCCGTGCGCCAGCGGGGCGACTCCCTGCTGCTGGAAGACCTCGCCGCGCTCGACGGACGCATCTTCACCGTGAAGCTGACCCAGCTCGTCTTCGATGGCGGTCAGCTCACCCGGGGCGAGGCGGGGCAGATCACCGATCCGACTCCCGACGATGGAGACCCGGCCGGCTCCGCCGATTCGAACGGCTATCCGGAAGCGGTCATCGCCTTCGCGGCAGAGTTCTTCATCGTGCCGAACAGCGCGCCGGATTACGTGAAGCCGGGCGGCAAGTTCAACCCGGCCAACCTGACCAAGCCCATCTTCACCCGCAACCTGGCGGTCCGCCGTTAAGGGAACCCACCGACGCATCCCATGAAAACCCCGATTTCCAAGAAGCTGTCACGCGGCTTCACCCTGATCGAGCTGATGGTCGCGATGGCGATCACCACGGTCATCGTGACCGTGCTCGTCTCCATCACCGGCGTCGCCCTCGACACCTGGCAGCGCGGCCGGGCCGAGATCCGCGCTTCGCGACAGGCGAAGTCGATGCTCGACACGATGGCCAAGGACTTCGAGTCGCTGGTCTCCCGCCGCGGCAACAATTTCGAGTGGCTCTACTCCAAGGTGGAATCCGAACTCCCCGGTCCCTCCGCCAACACCAGCCCGAATGCGGCCGAGCTGATCTTCTTCACCGCGGCGACCGACCGTTACCTCGGCGCAATCGGCACCGAAGACGACAAGGGCGGCGACGTGTCCTGCGTCGGCTACCAGCTGCAGTATCAGGACCCGGTCAAGGGGACGGAAGAGGAGAAGTCCTCGACCTTCGTGCTCTACCGCCTGCTGGTGAATCCCGACGACACCTTCAAGGACCTGTTGGGCAAGGACGATCTCAGCGGCGCCTTCCAGAGCTATGACGGCAAGGTGAAGGAAGTGGAGAACTTCGTCTGCGAGAACGTTTATCAGTTCACCCTGACCTATCAGGTGGAAGTGACCCAGACGACCGGCAGCGGAGCCACCGCCAAGACGACCACGATTCCGGTCCGCGTGACCCTCGGTGAGAACGGTGCCGGCAAGGAGTTCACGCTCCGCGGCAACGGCATGGAGATGCCGGATATTTCGGTCGGCAACATCAAACCCACCGTGACCAGCGAGGAACTGCTTGCCGGCCGCCTGACGGGCGTGGAAATCGGTATCACCGTGCTTTCGGACTCCGCCGTGATCCGCCTCGCCCAGGAAGGCCTCAGCGAGAAGGTGCGCGAGAAGATCCTCGCCCAGGAATCCTTCCAGTATTCCCGCACCGTCGAGCTGCCGGGCATGTAAGCCGCCCTGACTGCACCGGTTTTTCCGAAGGAGCCCGCCGCAAGGCCGGCTCCTTTTTCATGCGGAGCCGAGGGGCTTCCGCAGATCCTCGATCGCTTCCTCGAGATCGGCGGAGGTCACTTGGTCGGACAGGTAGGCATCGCCGGGAGCCCCCAGCAGCACGAAGCGGATTTTTCCGGCTTCGAACTTCTTGTCGCGGCCCATCTTGTGAAGCACCTGTGCCGTGGTGATGGCCGGATCGAGGACCAGCGGCAGGCCGAACTTCTCCAGCAGGCCGACGATGGCGTCCGCCGGTTCCGCGGCCAGTCCGGCGTGGCGGCGGGACAGGAAGAGCGCTGCCCGAAGGCCCAGCGAAATGGCCTCGCCGTGCAGCATCTCGCCGTAGGGCACGGCCGCCTCGATCCCGTGGCCGATGGTGTGGCCAAGGTTCAGCAGGGCCCGGATGCCCTTGGTTTCAAGTTCGTCCGCCTCGACGATGCGGGCCTTGATCGCGATGTTCCGGGCGATGAGGTCCGCGGGCACTTCCCGCGTCGCGGGGTCCAGCGCCGCGATGTCCGCCAGCATCGCGCCGTCGCGGATGGCGGCGTGCTTGATCACTTCCGCGAAGCCCTCGCGGTACTCGCGGCCGGGCAGGGTGGCCAGCACCTGCGGATCGACGATCACCCGCGCCGGTTGGTGGAAGGCGCCTAACAGGTTTTTACCCTCCTTCAGGTTCACGCCGGTCTTGCCGCCGACCGAGGAATCGACCTGCGCGACGATGGTCGTGGGGATCTGGACGAAGGGGATTCCGCGGTAGAAGACGGCCGCGACGAAACCGGCGAGATCGCCGACCACGCCGCCGCCGAGCGCGACGACGATCGAGCGCCGGTCGTGCCCCGCCGCGGCCATGGCCGAGCAGAGGGTCTCGACATGGCCGAGCGACTTCGAGGCCTCGCCGGCCGGGACTTCGTGGAGGGTGGGCTTGAATCCGGCAGCATCCAGCGAATCCATCAGCGCCTTGCCGTGAAAACGGGCGACGTTGACGTCGGAGATCACCGCCGCTTTCCCGGAAAGGCCCGCCTCGCGGATCAGCTCGCCCGCCCGCGCCAGCAGGCCGGCTTCCACCAGGACATCGTAGGATCGCTCCCCCAGATCAACTCGCACCGTCGGCATGCGGCGGAGCATGGACGGCCCGGGGGTGCGGGTCCAAGCCCGAAGCGATCAAAGCGCGCGGCGCGTCCGGTGCCAGACCGCGGTGTCGGGGTGGACCAGGCAGTCCAAGGGCTTGGCGGAGAGGTCGAAGCCATCGACCAGATGCTCCAGCAAAACGAGCGAGGCCACCGCGTCATACAGGGCGTCGTGCCAGCGCCGCCCGGGCAGCATCGTCTCCACCGCGGGCGAAAGCCCGAGCGTGTCGCAGAGGGCCGAAAGCGAATGGTCGGGCAGATCCGGCCACGCCGCCCGGGCGAGCAGCAGGGTGTCGATCCACGGGCCGAACCCGTGTCCGGGGAAGGCCCGCAGGAAGCGCTTCTCGGTGCCCTTGCCATGGGCGACCACCGCCGCGCCGGAAAGCCGGCTCTTCAGTTCCGGCCAGAGCGCGAGCAGGGTGGGGGCACCGTCGAGGTCCTCGTCGCGGATTCCGTGGACCTTGCGCGCGGTCCAGCGGATCGGGACGCCGGCGGCGAGGTAGGACACGAAAGCTCCGCCGTGGCGTTCCGCCAACGACCAGCCGGCAAGCCCGACTTGCACCGGCACGTCGGTGCGGCCCCGGTCGGCACCGGCGGATTCGAAGTCGATGGCGGTGAAGCGGCAGTCCCCGACGAGCACGGACGAACCCATCACGGCCTGCGTTGCCAGGCCAACCGAAAACTCGACGACGATGGGGGCTTGCCATCGCCGGGTCGCTCGGGAAAGTTCCGGCGCCCGCCGATGCCGGACCGACGCATACCATTCTGGCTTTGGCCGAACATCCTGAGCCTCGACGCCCCCGTCGTGGCCATGGTGTGGCTGGCCATGTTTTCCGGTGCCTGGGTTCCCTTCCAGGAGTGGCAGGCCTATCCGGCCCTCGGCTTCGGCGTGTGGGGCGTGTATCTCTTCGACCGCCTGATGGACATCAAGCTGCTCGATCCGGGGGACCCCCGGCTCGGTTTGCGGCATGAGTTCATCCGGAAGCACGAGGGCGTCATGAAGTGGGTGGCCGTGGCGTCGCTGCTGGCCTGCGCGGGGATCATCCTGTTCACCCTGCCGACCGCGCTGATCGGCCAGCATCTGTTCGGCGGCGCCCGGGCCCAGTTCGGCTACATCTTTCCGGTCATGCTGATGGTGGTCGGGTTCTTTTCGATCAACGTCGCCTCGGCGGGCAGCCAGGACATTCCCCACGTGCGCAACCTCATCGCCGGGCTCGCCTTCTCCTACGGCACCGGCATGCTGGCGCACGTCCAACTCGGCATGGAAGGCATCGGGCACCTGCTGTTCTCGCCGGAAATGCTCTGTTTCGCCCTGCTGTGCGCCACGAACATCTCGGCGATCCATTTCTGGGAGCACTCCCGCGCTTCCCGCGACCCCGATTTCAAGGCGGCCCACGAACTCGCCCTGACCTTGCCGCTGGCGGTCCTCGGCGGGGCTTCCGTGCTGTTCGCGAGGTCCGACGACGATACCGTCCGCCCCTTCTTCTACGCCATCCTGATCTCGGCGGCCCTGCTGTTCATCATCAACCGCACCCGTTCCCGCTTCTCGCTCGATGCCCTTCGCGTGCTGGCGGATGTCGCGATGATCGTGCCCTATCCGGCCTTCCTGGCCCTGTCCGCCCGCTGATCATCGGCGCTTGCGGCCGTTTGCCCGGCTCCCTAGCCTCGCCCTTCCCATGTCAAAGGCACTCGACACCAAACGCCCCGCCTTCCTCATCCTCGGCGCTCCCGGATCGGGCAAGGGGACCCAGGGCAAGATCCTCGGTTCCATCCCGCGCTTCTTCCACTGTGCCTGCGGCGATGTTTTCCGCTCGCTGGACACCCGCACCGCCCTCGGCCAGCGCTTCGTCCACTACTCGAGCCGCGGCGAACTGGTGCCCGACGAACTGACCATCGAACTCTGGAAAGCCCAGGTCGACAACTGGAGCGACTCCCACGTTTACAAGCCCGACATCGACTTCCTGGTGCTGGACGGCATTCCCCGCAACGTCCCGCAGGCGGAGATGATGACCAGGTTCCTCGACATCCACCAGGTCTTCCACCTCTCGTGCCCGGACCGCGCCGAGCTGGCCCGGCGGATGCGCAAGCGCGCCCTGAAGGACAACCGGATCGACGATGCTTCCGACCGCGTCATCCAGCAGAGGATCGCGACCTACGAGGCGGAAACCAAACCGATCCTCGACTTCTATTCCGAGGCGCTCGTCACCAACATCGATGCCACCCAGCCGCCGGTGAAAGTGCTCAACGACATCATCAGCAAGATCGTCTCGCTTCCGGTCTACAAGGAAGCCTCCAAGGTCGTGGTATGAGCCCTGCCGAAGCCCGGGTGATCTTCTTCGGCAGCGGGGAGATCGCCATTCCATCCTTTCTCCGGCTGATCTCGCAAGGCCCGCGCCCGCTCGCCCTGGTCACCCAGCCCGACAAGCCAGCCGGACGCCATCGCGAGCTCACGCCGCCGCCGATCAAACGCGTCGCCCTCGAAGCCGGCATCCCCGTGCTCCAGCCGGAAAGCGCCCGCGACGAGGCCTTTCTGGAACAACTCCGCGCGATGTCTCCGGACCTGATCGTCGTCATGGCCTACGGCCAGATCCTTTCGAAAGCCCTCATCGCCATCCCGCGGATCGCCTGCATCAATCTTCACGGCTCCCTGCTGCCGCGCCACCGCGGGGCTTCCTGCATCCAGGCGGCGATCGGGGAAGGGGACGCGGAAACGGGCATCACCGTGATGCATGTCGCGCCGAAGCTCGACTCGGGCGATATCATCCACGCGCTGTCGACGCCGATCGGCCCGGATGAAACTGGCGGCTCGGTTCACGACCGCCTCGCGGAAGTCGCGGCGGAGGCCCTGGCGGCGGCCTTGCCCGGCTTGCTCGACGGCACTGCGTCCCGCACCCCGCAGGACCCCGCCCTGGCCACCTACGCGCCGAAGCTGGAGCGCGACGATGGCCGCATCGACTGGACCTGGGATGCCGCGAATCTCGCACGGAGGATCCGCGCCTACGATCCCTGGCCGGGGACGTGGACCACGGTCGACGGTGGCAAACGGCTCAAGGTGTTCCCCTCCGCTGCCTCTGCGGAAAGCGCCGGCGAACCGGGAAGCGTCAGCGTTTTGGAAGGTCGGGTTCTCGTCGCCTGTGGCAGCGGCCACCTCGTGCTCGGCGACGTCCAGCCCGATGGCTCCCGCCGCATGCCCGCCGCCGACTGGGTGAAAGGCTTGCACGGTCATTTGCCTCGATTCCTCCCGCCGGAGCCGTCACCCTCGGCCCCGTGAAAGCGCTTGCCGTCCTGATCGCCCTGGCCTTGCCGCTGGCGGCCACCACCATCTCCGTCGTGCCCGTCTTCGAGCCGCTCAGCATGCACGGGACCGATGTCGACGAGGGCATCACCGACACCGGGGAGGCGCTGCAAGCCACCGTGGCCAGCCGGCCGATGGCGCTCACCGGCGCTTTCCCGGAAGTGCTGATCGAGTCCATCCGCACGCCCCACAAGTTCCCGACCAACAACCCCAACTACAAGGTCGAGGAGGTGAATCTCCTCATCCTTTGCAACATCGGCATCACCGCCGAGACCAAGGAGGACGGCCTGCACATCGGCCTCGATGTCGCCGCCTTGACCGTCCCGGAAGGCGTCGATCTGACGGCCCGGCAGGTTCTGAAACTGGCCCTGGTCGCCATCCGCAAGACGCTGGAGGAATACCAGAAGCCGCAGACCGAGGCGCTCAAGGTCCACTTGTCGATCACCGGAACCGACGAAGGCACGGCGTCGCTGCAGGACCTCGGCATTTCCTACACGCTCGGCGGCGAGTGATTGCCGCCTTTTGCCTTTCCAAACCCGGGGGTCGCTTGCTTGGATCGGCCAACGCCACCACCGCATGAGTTTCAAAGGATCCGCCCCCCGCCAGTTCAAGAGAGCCATCCTCAAACTCAGCGGGGAGGCCCTGCGCGAGCCCGGCAGCACGGACAACATCTCGCCGGAGATCGTCGAGCGCATCGCCCGCGAGGTCCGCGACGCCCTGGCCCCGGGCGACCTCCAGCTCGGCATCGTGGTCGGCGGCGGGAACTTCTGGCGCGGTGCCGCCGCCAGCGCCCGCGGCATGGACCGCGCGACGGCCGATTACATGGGCATGCTGGCCACCGTCATGAACTCGCTGGCCTTGCACGCCTCGCTGGAACACCACGGCGTGCCCTGCGTGGTCCACTCCGCGATCGAAATGAAGAACGTCGCGGAAACCTTCATCCGCCGCAAGGCCGAGCGCCACCTCGACGAGGGCCGCGTGGTCATCTTCGCCGCCGGCACCGGCAGTCCCTTCTTCTCCACCGACACCACCGCGGCGCTGCGCGCCAGCGAGATGGGGGCCGAGGTCGTCTTCAAGGCGACCATGGTCGACGGCGTCTACGATTCCGACCCGAAGAAGAACCCGGATGCCGTCCGCTACGATCGCATCGGCTTCCACGAGTGCATCACCCGCCAGTTGAAGGTCATGGACGCCACCGCCTTCAGCCTGTGCATGGACAATCACATCCCGATCGTCATCTTCGACCTCGGGCCCGAGGGCAACATCACCCGCGCCTTGCGCGGCGAGCCCATCGGCACCGTGGTCAGCGGCGACGAGCCCGCCCGAGCCTGATTTCAACTCCGCCACCCGCATGGACCCGGAAACCGCCATCCTTGAAACCGAAGACTCCATGGAAAAGGCCGTGGAGTACCTGCTCCACGAGTTCGCCACCGTCCGCACCGGCAAGGCCTCGCCCGGCCTGATCGAGAACATGGACGTCCACGTCCACAGCTACGGCGGCATCCACAAGCTCAAGTCGCTTGCCGTGATCAGCGCGCCGGAAGCACGGATGCTCGAAGTGAAGGTCTTCGATCCTTCCACCACCCAGGACATCGAGCGCGCGATCCGCGAGTCCCGCCTCGGCCTCAATCCCGCCGCCGCCGGCAGCTCGCTGCGCATCCCGATCCCCGAGCTTTCCGAAGAGCGCCGCGTTCAGATGGTCAAGCTGGTCAAGCAGCTCGCCGAGGAAGCCAAGGTCCGCGTCCGGGCCGTCCGCAAGGACGGGATGGACATGGCCAAGAAGCTCAAGGCCGCGAACCTCCTCACCGAGGACGGCCAGAAGGACCACGAGGAGGAAGTCCAGAAGCTGACCGACAAGTTCATCAAGGTCATCGACGAGCACGTCGTCGCGAAGGAGAAGGAAGTGATGAAGGTGTGACCCGAATGCCACGCGGGCATGCTGGTTTTTGCTCAAATCCGGAAGGTTCCGGAGAACTCCGAAATGCAGCCGGCTTGGCCAGGCGGAGCTTGAGGTGGATTGAATCCGGAAACGGGCGGCTCGGCTGGACGGTTTGATTCTCCAAGGAGTCCAAACATGAGATCCGATTTTATCCCGTGCCGTTCGGGACCGGGCCCATTGGACTCATAGCGGTTTGCTTGTTGCCACCCGGAATACATTGGTGCCCCGCTCCTGGCATCATTCCCGCCTCCCTGGGTCGCTCTGAATCGCCAACGACAAACGAGGTTCCTGGTTCGTTTGATGGCGTTCGATGCAAGAACGCCCGACCCTCCCGGGTAGCGCGTCCCTTGTTCATTGTTAGACCCCGTGCCATTCACCCTTGCGACCATGAGGAACATCATTCCCGCGCTCTCTCTCCTGCTCGGCGCGGCTTGTCCATCGCCGGCCGCCGAGCCGGATCAGATCGCGATCCTGCTGAACCAGGCGACCCTCGAAGCGCTGGATGAGCCGCTGCGCACCTACATTGCCGATGTCGAGGCTCGCTTTCCGGTAACACTGCGTGTGGTTGCCCGCGATTGGAGAACTCCGGATGAAGTGCGTGCGGGCATCAAGAAGCTGCATCGCGAGAATCCGATCACCGGTGTCGTCCTGGTCGGTGCGATGCCCATGCACCACTTCTTCATGCACGAGCATGCGAACCCGAATCCCCTCTACTACGAGGACTTCGACCTCGAGTTCGTCGATCGCAACGCGGACGGCGTGGACGATGCCTACCGGGGCAAGCCCGAGTTAAAGGTTTGGGTCGCCAACGTCCGTGCCTGCGAAGATGCCCGGAACGATGACATTCCAGGACTCCGCCGGTTCTTTGCCAAGACCCACGATTACTACACCGGCAAAGCGGTGCCGGAACCCCGCACCCTGCTTTTCAGCACGGACCAGAGCACGCCGGATTGGGCCGGGACGGGAGATTGGTTCAAGAGGCGCGGCGGTGCCCGCTTTTCCGCACCGGAGGATGTGACCTTGCTGGAAGGCAAGGAATGCACGCGCGATGCCGCGCTGGCAGCCTTGAGGAAGCACAGTTACTCGCTAACCTGCGTCGCGCTGCACTCCGATGAAACCGGTCACGCCATGGACGACGGGGACCTCATGGCGCAGGAGATTGCCGCGCTTGAAACCGGATCCCTCATCACCATCAGCCACGGCTGTTTCGCCGCCAACTGGGCGAAAACCGAACGGGACCGCAGCGGTCCCAATTGCGGGTTGAGCTGGGTCTTCGGCAAGCATCTCGGACAAGCCGTCGTCGGCCAGGTCCGCAGCGGCGGAGTCGGTTTCGACAATCTCATCTACGAGCGCCTCCGAGCCGGGGACTACCTTGGAAAGGCCTATATGCCCTGCAAGCAAGCCCACGAGATCGAGCACGCCATGGGCGATCACGATCCCGGCGACATTGTCTCCGGCATTCTGATGATCGGAAACCCCTTCCTCCAACTCCGGCCCGTGGAACGCCAAACCGCGCGCAGGCTGGTGATCCGGAAAGCCGTTTACGGCGACCTGGCAAACCATGCCGTGGTCGACGTGACGCGGAAGGTATCGGACTGGATCGAGGATTCCCTCACCGTGAAGGCCACCGCCGAGGATTTCGGGGATCCTGCCGAGGGCATCGAGAAGCAATTGAAGGTCGACTACACCCTGGATGGTGTCGACGGGACGACGACCCTTCAAGAAGGGCAACTCCTGAAGATCGGCAGATGAGATCGAGCATGTCAGGTTGGATACGACGGTCCCGTTGGAGAATGAAGTGGAGGCGATGAGGTTGAAACACGACTCGAGACCAAGCCATCGTAGAGCATGAGCCGGTGAAAGGCCCGCGGGCGTGGGCTCTTCGGCGATGAGGGTTTGGAGGGGCGGCGGTGCAGCCGGGACCGATCTGCGGCCGGAGGCTCCGTTCACCGGGTGGGGGATCTTCGGATAGTTGCTAGTTTTCGAAGAGAGACTGCAGGACGCCCGCGACCTCCCGGGCGGAGTGCTGGCGGAGGAAGTCCTCGTGGCTGCCGGGGACGGTCAGGACTTCGACCGGACCCGGGGCTTGCCAGCCGAGGAGGCGGGGACGGGGAAGCCAGCCGGGGTCGGTGGCGCGGACGAGGACAAGACGGCCGGCGGCGGGGAGGCGCGGGGCGTGGCGGTGGAGCGCTTCCCAATGACGGGTGGCCCGGTCGCGGGATTCGGGGTCGAGGAGATCGAGATCCAGCACGCCGCGGATGTCGGGGATGGCCTCGGAGCGGACAAGGCGGCCGATGCCCGATGCGGCGGCGCGCTGTTTCATCCGGAGCCGGCGGAAGGCGGTGGCAGTGTCCCTTGAAAAGAGGCTGGCGACGCGGCCGGGCAGTCGGGAAAGGACATGTCGCCAGGTGGCCGGGCTCAGCCAATGGGACGCGGCGGGCGCGGAGCCGGGCGGGGTGGACTCGAGCAGGGCGAGCAGTTCGATCTTCTCCCCGGCATCGACGAGCTGGCAGGCGATCTCCGCGGCGAGGTTCCCGCCAAAGCAGAAGCCGGCGATGCGGTAGGGACCTTGCGGCTGGTGGCGGCGGATGAGGGCGACGTGGGCGGCGGCCATTTCGGCCAGCGAGTCGAAGGCGCGGGTGCCCTCGGCAATGCCGATGGAGTCGGTGACCGGGCCTAACAGACGGGCGGCTTCGCGGTAAGGGAAGAGCCCCATGCCGCCATCGACCAGCGTGTGGACCCAGAACAGCGGGGTGCCGCCGCGGCCGGTCTGGAGCGGGATGAGTCGCGGCGCGGCAAGGTCGGGCGCGGCCTTCTCCCGGAGCTGGGCGGCCATGCCGGCGGGCGTGGGCCGGTCGAAGAGCCAGTCGAGCGGGACGGTGATGCCGGTGTGGCGGGCGGTCTCCGCCACGAGCCGGGCGGCGAGCAGGGAATGGCCGCCGAGGGCGAAGAAGTCGTCGTCCGGACCGACGCCGCGGCAGTCGAGCACCCGGCCCCAGATGTCGGCGAGTTCGGCGGTCAGCGGATCGTTCGCGGTCGGCGCCGGGGTGGTGGAATCGACCGGCAGCGGGCGGGCGGCGAGGGCCTTGCGGTCGATCTTCCCGCTGGAGGTGAGCGGCAGGTGATCGAGCGCGATCAAGGGCGCGGGCACCATGTAATCGGGCAGCCGTTCGCGCAGGTGGTCGAGCAGCTCCGAGGGATCCAGCCCGGCGAAGACGGGCCGGTAGTAGGCAATGAGGCGGTCGCCGGTGGGCGCGGGCACGGCGGCGGCTTCGGCCACGCCGACGTGGGAAAGCAGGGCGGCATCGATCTCGCCGAGCTCCACCCGGAAGCCGCGGACTTTCACCTGGCTGTCGATGCGGCCGAGGCACTCGAGCGTGCCGTCGGGCAGCCATCGGGCAAGGTCGCCGGTGCGGTAAAGGCGCGGCAGGCCGGGGTGCTCGACGAAGGCGGCATCCGTGAGATCGGGGCGGTTCCAGTAGCCATCGGCCAGTCCGGCGCCGCTGAGGTGGAGTTCGCCGGGGACGCCGGGCGGCAGCGGCATGCCGTCGGGCGAGAGGATCAGCACGCCGGTGTTGGCGATCGGGTGCCCGATGCGGATCAGATCGGGGTTTTCCGGGATGCGCCAGAGGGTGGACCAGACGGTGGTCTCGGTGGGTCCGTAGAGGTTCCACGCTTCGCGGCCGAGGGCGGCGAGGCGGCGGGCGAGCGGGAGGTCGAGCGCTTCGCCGCCGCAGAACAGGCGGAGACGGTCGGAGCCGGTCCAGCCGGCATCGAGCAGCATGCGCCAGGTGGCAGGGGTGGCTTGCAGGACATCGGGGCGGGAGGACTCGATGCGGGCGATCAGCGCGGCGGGATCGCGGGCGGTCTTTCCGTCGGCAAGGTCGACGGTGCCGCCGGCGACGAGCGGGAGGAAGAGTTCCAGCGCGGAGATGTCGAAGGACACGGTGGTCAGCGCGAGCAGGCGTTCTCCTTCCCGGAAACCGGGCTCTTCCGCCATCGAGAGCAGGAAATTCGCCAGCGCGCCGTGCGGAATGACCACGCCCTTCGGCCGGCCGGTGGAGCCGGAGGTGTAGAGGATGTAAGCCGGGTCCGCGGGGCCGGGCGGCGGAGGAAGCGGAGCCGCAGGGTCGTTCTCTAACAGCCCGGGCTCCAGCAGGATGGGATCCGCTCCTTCAGGCAGGTGGCCGGTCAGAGCGGGAGAAGCGAGGACGCGGACCGGCTGTTGGTCCGCGAGGATCAGCGCGAGTCGTTCCGGCGGGTTGGCGGCGTCCAGCGGGACGTAGGCGGCACCCGCCTTCCAGACGGCGAGCAGGGCGACGGGCAGGAGGAGATCGCGATCTAACAGAAGTGCCACGCGGTCGCCGGGCCGCACGCCGCGGGCGGCCAGCGAGGCGGCGAGTGCGGTGGAGCGGCGGTCGAGCGCGGCGTAGTCGAGGGACTCTCCCGGGGTTTCAATCGCGGTGCGCGACGGGTGGCGGGCGACGCTTGCCGCGATGAGGGCGGGCGTGGTTTGGAGCTGAAAATCGGGACGTTCCGCGCCTTGGGCATGGGCGGCGAGCCGCTGGTGGTCGTCGGCGGAGAGGCCGTGAATGGACCGGACCGGCAGCGCGGGCTCGCGGCAAAGGTGGTCGAGCGTTTCGAGATAGCGGCCGAGCATGGCCGTGGCGGTCTCCTCGCGGAAGAGGTCTTCGCGGTATTCCAGCACCACCTGCTGTTCGCCGGAGAGGACGAAGACCATCAGGCTGAGGTCGAACTGCACCGCGCCGCGATGGGCCAGCAGGGGATGGCAGCGGATGCCGCCGGCCCAGGTTTCGGGAAGCGGGAGTTCCTGGTGGTCGAACATCACCTGGGCGAGCGGCGAAAGGTCGCGGGCGCGCTCCGGGCGGACAGCTTCGATGATCCGTTCGAAGGGTGCTTCCTGCGCGGCCTGCATTTCGAAGGACGCCTGGCGGACCCGCTCTAACAGGGAGATGAAGGATTCGGCGGGATCGAGCGGAAGGCGGAAGGGCAAGGTGTTGACCAGCGTGCCGACGAGTTCGCCGCAGGCCGCGTGATGGCGGTTCGCGACCGGCACGGCCACCACGGCATCGTCGCCGCCGCCGTGCTGGCGGAGCAGCAGCAGGAAAGCCGCGAGCTGGACCATGAAGGGCGTGGCCCGGTGGCGGCGGGCGAGCGCGGCGATGCGCTCCGCGAGATCGGGCGGGAGCACGGTGGCGATCGCCCCGCCGTCCGACGAGGGCCGCGGCGGCCGCGGGAAATCGGTGGCGAGTTCGATCTTTCCGGGATGACCGGCGAGGCGGTCCTTCCACCAGGCGATGCGGGAATCGGCCGCGCCGGAATCGATCCGGCGGCGTTGCCAGGTGGCGTAGTCGAAGAAGTCCGGCCCGGCGGGATGCACGGGCGGCGGGGTTTGGTGGAGGAAGGCGGCGTAGCAGGCGGCAAGGTCGCGGACGAGGATGCGGATCGACCAGCCGTCCGCGACGATGTGGTGGGCGCAGAGGCCGAGCAGGTGGCGGTCGGGTCCGAGCGGGATGACCACGGCGCGGACCGGCGAGTCGGCGGCGAGATCGAAAGGCCGGCGGGCGAAGTCGCGGAGCAGGCTTTCGGGGTCGGGACCGTGGAGGATTTCCAAGGTCGGCGGCGGGGTGTCGGTCCGCACGACGACCGGGATGCCGCCCATGTCGCGGTGGCGGCTGCGAAGGATCGGGTGACGTGCGGTGACTTCGGCGAAGGCGCGGTCGAGTGCCGGGAGAACGAGCGGTCCCTGCATTTCGAGCGCGCCGAAGACGTGGTAGGCCGGGCTTTCCGGCTCGAGGCGATGGAGGAACCACATGCGCTCCTGGGAATGGCTCAGCAGCGGGGTGTCGCCGCCGGAACCGGGAAGGATCTCCGGCTCCGGGTCCGACGGGGCGCGGGTCCGGATCAGGGCGGCGAGGTGGGCGAAGGAAGGGGCGCTGAAAAGGTCGGCATGATCGAGGGCGATCCCGGTGGAGCGGGCAATCAGGGCGGACAGGCGGGTGGCCTCGATCGAACTGAGGCCGAAGGAAATCAGATCGTCTTCCGGCAGGGCACCGCTGCGTCCGCTGGCGGCGTGGACGGCATCGAGCACCTGCCCGACCAGGCTTTCGTCGGCGGGGATCGCGGGTGGCGGTGCGGTGCCGTCGTCGTCGCGCAGCAAGGCCAGCGAGCCGGCTTCGAGCGCTTGGCGGGTGGCGCGGCGGCGGATCTTGCCGCTGGTGGTGCGGGGCAGCAGGCCGGGGCGGACCAGCACGATCCGGTGGACGGGGAGTTCCAGAGAGAGGGCGAGCGCCTCGCGCAGTCCGGCGCAGAAAGCGGCCCGGCGGTCGCTGCCGAGGCCGGCGGCTTCGAGGGCGAGCACCACGCGTTCTCCCGCGGCGGATTCCGTGGCAAAGGCGGCGGCGGCGGTGATTTCCGGCGCGGCGGCGAGCGCGGCTTCCTCGAGGTCGTCGGGCGCGTGGTTGGTGCCGTCGAGGATGATCAGGTCCTTGATCCGGCCGACCACGTGCAGTTCGCCTTTTTCCAGATAGCCGCGGTCGCCGGTGCGGAGTTCCCCGTTGGCGAAGGCGGCGGCGCTTTCCTCCGGGCGGTTCCAGTAGCCGGCAGCGACGACGGGTCCGGACAGGCGGATCTCGCCAATTTCCCTTTCGCCACAAGTCCGGCCGCTGGCGGGGTCGGCGATCCGCAGGGCGATCCCTTCGAGCGGCGGCCCGCAGGAGATGTGGCTGCCTGCCGCGGGATGGCGGGAGACCTTCGGGTTCCACGAGCCGCGGGCCACGCTGACCGTGAGCGTGGCTTCGGCGAGACCGTAGCCGGGGAGCAGGGCGCGCGGGTCGAAGCCGCAGGGGGCGAAGCGCTTGGCGAAGCGTTGCAGGGTGTCCGGGCGGACGCGCTCGGCCCCGCAGGGCGCGGCTTTCCAGCAGGACAGATCGAGCCCGGCCAGGTCTTCGTCGCGGACCGAGCGGAGGCAAAGTTCGTAGGCGAAGTTCGGGCCGCCGCTGAGCTCGGCGCGGTGGCGGCTGATCGCTTGCAGCCAGCGTAGCGGGCGCTGGACGAATTGGTCGGGCGTCAAGCAGGTCAGCGGGATCCCGGCTTCGAGCGAGAAGAGGATCTTCAGCACCAGACCCATGTCGTGGTAGGGTGGCAACCAGCTCAGCGCGGAGCGGAAGGAAAGCGGTTGGATGCTGCGCGAGAGGGCGGCGTGGTGATGCCGGAGATGCGAGTGATGCAGCACCACGCCTTTCGGAGCGGCGGTCGAACCCGAGGTGTATTGGAGCAGGCAAGGTCCGTCGCTTTCACGGGCCGGACCCTCGTGTGGCGTGCCAAGGGCGGCCAGCTCGGAGCTGCCGTGCCAGGCACAGGCTCCGCCGGTTGCGGCCGGATCGCCGATGCCGAGGAGGGCGCCGGAATCCTCGCGGATCGCTTCCAGCCGGCGGCGGTGACGGCTCCCGCGCGGCGGATAGGCCGGCACGGCGATCGCCCCGGCATACCAGCAGGCAAAGAGGCCGGTGATGAAATCCGGCCCGGGAGGTTCCGCCAGCAGCACCGGCTTGCCCGTGGCGCCGAGTTGCACGAGGCCTCCCGCCACGGCGCGCGCCGCGCTCTCCAGTTGAGCGTGAGTCAGCGTCCGCTCGATCTCGCCGGCGTCGTCGAGGAAGCGGTATGCCTCGTCCCCCGGAGCCGTTGCGGCACGCTGGGTGAGAACCGCGGTCATCGCGGTGGGCGCGGCGGTCGGTGGCGAGATTCTGCGGGAACGGGTGGAAGTCATGGCGACGGGAACCCACGGCCGGGGGGAGCCTTAAAGTAGCCGCCTCGGGAAGGGGCGGCAATCCCGCCGGACCTACGCGATCAGGCGGGGGCGGAGGATCGGGATTCCCAAAGGGCCCCGATCCGTGCGAGAAGCGGCTGCGAAACCTGAAAGAAGCCCTTGGAAAGAATCGTTCCCGCGCTCTGGGACCGGTCCGACTGGCGGATTGACGGCATTCGCGGCCAAAGCTAGGTTCCCCTAAACCCTCGCATCCCATGAAACGCACCTCCGGCGGCATCGTCGCCCTCATCATCGCCACTGCCAGCCTTTGCCACGCCGCGGACCCGCTGCCAAAGGGAGAAGACCCGGTCTTCATCGCCAAGGCGGCACGGTCGATCGACGGCCACATCGCCGCCTGGTACCGCAAGCAGAAGCTGGCCGTGCCGGCCGTGACCGACGACGCGACTTTCCTGCGGCGCACCTTCCTGGTCGCCATCGGCCGCATCCCGACCGCCGAGGAGGCGCGCTTCTTCCTCGAAATCGACGACGAGGGCAAGCGGGTGCAGCTGATCGATTACCTGATGCAGTCGCCCGGCTACTCCAGCAACATGACGAACTGGGTCTTCGACCTGCTGCGGGTGACCGACGGCAAGGCCGGCTTCAACGGCAGCTTCGAGCCCTACCGCAACTGGGTCCGCACGGCGATGGAGAAGAACATGCCGTGGGACGAGTTCACCCACTCCCTGCTTTCGGCCAGAGGCGACGGCTGGGACCCGCAGACCGCGGCGGTCGGCTATTACACCCGCGACCGCGGCATGCCGCTCGACAACCTGGCGAATTCGATGCGCGTCTTCCTCGGGTCGCGGATGGAGTGCGCGCAGTGCCACGACGATCCCTTCGGCGAGACCGAGCGCCACGACTTCTACGAGCTTGCCGCCTTCACCGAAGGACAGGGCGCTCTCAACCAGCAGCACATGAGCAAGCTCTGGGACGAGCTGGGCGAAGACGACCGCCGGCGCTCTCTGGACTACGACGTGGCCCAGGTGATGTGGGACCGGGTTTACGGGCTCAGCCTCGGCGGCACGGGAGCCGGCAGGATCAAGCTGCCCGACGACTATCAGTATCGCGACGGCGAGCCCGGCGAGCTGATCGGCGCCAAGACTCCCTTCGGCAAGTCGGTGCGCATTTCGGAAAAGAGCGACAAGGGCCACGGCCGTGCGGAGCTCGCCGAGTGGGTGACGACCAAGACCGGCGAACAGTTCGCCTCGGTGGCCGCTAACCGCATGTGGAAGCGGGTGATGGGCCGCGGGGTGTACGAGCCGGTCGATGAATTCAAGCCGGCCAAGGAACTGCACCATCCGGAGCTGATGGCCACGCTGGTGCAGCTCATGGTCGATCTCGACTACGACCTGCGGGCCTTCCAGAAGGTGCTGCTCAACACCAAGACCTTCCAGTTCGTGCCGAACCCGGAACCCGCGAAGGTGCTCACCGGCGATGACTTCCACGGCCGCCAGTTGACCCGGCTTTCGGCGGAGCAGCTCTGGGACTCCCTGATCACGCTGGCTGCCGGCGATCCCGACAAGAAGCCGCGCCGCTCGCTCGACGACCGCATCTACGTCGGCAACAAGCCGGTGCTGGTCGGCAAGAAGAACATGACCCAGCTTTCCAAGGAGGTCCTGGCGCTGGAGTCCGAGGCGGAAGTTCGCGAATACTTCGACAAGTTCCTCGCCGACGTCCGCAAGGAGAGCGGCGGGGCTTCCAGCGGTGGCGGCATGATGATGGACAACAAGATCCACCGCTACGGCAACGATTCGCCGGTCCGCGCTTCCGAGCTCCCCAGCCCCGCGCCGCGCCAGCACCTGCTCTATCTCTTCGGCCAGTCCGACCGCCTGGTGGTCGACGGTTCCAGCCGCGAGCCGAACGTCGGACAGGTGCTTTCGCTGATGAACGGCTATGTCCAGAAGCAGCTCGTCAACAACTCCGGCGCGAGCCTTTACAAGAGCCTGGAAGGCGCCAACAGCGACGAGGAGAAGATCCGCCGTCTCTACGTGACCATCCTGAGCCGCCCGCCGAGCACTGAGGAGATGGGCTGGATGCTCGAAGAGGTGAAAGCCTCCGGCGAGGACGGCTACCGCAACATCGTCTCCGCCCTCGTGATGTCCTCCGAATTCCTGTTCCTCCAATAAACCCTAGCACCCCGGAATCATGAATCCTTCCGATTTCAACCGCTTCGACGAACCGACCCGCCGCCGTTTCATTTCCAACGCGGCGCGCCTCTACCTCGGCGTGAACCTGCTGCCGATGTTCGGCTCCAGCGTGGCCTCGGCCGCGCCGGCTCCTGCCAAGGCGAAGGCCAAGAGCGTGATCTATCTCTACATGTCGGGCGGCATGAGCCACCTCGACACCTTCGACCCCAAGCCGAAGAAGAAGGAGGTCATGGGCCCGACCGAGGCCATCACGACCAGCGCCACCGACATCATGGTCGGCAACTACCTGCCGAAGACCGCGGAGATCATGGACAAGGTCTGCGTCATCAACTCGATGACTTCCCGCCAGGGTGCGCACGAGCAGGGCACCTACGTGATGCACACCAGCTACGACATGCGCGGCACGGTGAAGCACCCCACGCTGGGTGCCTGGGTGCTGAAGCTCGGCGGCCGGCTCAATCCGGACATCCCGGGCTACGTGGCGATCGATTCCTCGCAGGAAAACTCCGGCGGCGGCTTCTTCGGGGCCAAGTATGCAGCCGCGCCGATCGGCAGCCCGAACGACGGCCTGCAGGACTCCCGCAAACCGGACGGCGTTTCGCAGGAAGACTTCGACCGCCGCCTGTCGCTGGCCGACCGCCTCAACAAGCAGTTCCACGGCCGCTACCAGAACGCCGACGTGAAGGCCTACGAGGAACTCTATCTGGAAGCGATCCGCCTGATGAACAGCAAGGACCTGAAGGCCTTCAACATCAACGACGAGTCCGCCAGCACCCGGGCCATGTACGGCTCCGGCCGCTTCGCGCAGGGCTGCATGCTGGCCCGCCGCCTGGTCGAGCACGGCGTGCGCTTCGTGGAAGTCCAGCTCGGCGGCTGGGACACCCACTACGACAACTTCGCGGCCGTGGAAGGACGCTGCAAGGAGTTCGACCAGGCCTACGCGGGCCTGATCAGCGACCTTGAGAAGCGAGGCTTGCTCAAGGACACGCTGGTGGTGGTGGCGACCGAGTTCGGCCGCACGCCGACCATCAAGACCGAGCATCAGGACGGCCGCGACCACCACCCGGCGGCTTTCTCCTGCCTGCTGGCGGGCGGCGGCATCAAGGGCGGCTACAAGCACGGCGAGTCCGACGCCAAGGGCGAGCGGGTGAAGGAGAAGCCGGTGACGGTGCAAGACTTCAACGCGACCATCGCCGCGGCGCTCGGCCTGCCGCACGAACTGGTGGTCATGTCTCCGTCGGGACGTCCCTTCAAGTTCGCGGACAAGGGCGTGCCGGTCGAGGATGTCTTTGCCTAACGCGCTTGTTGCATTTCAAGCCTGCTCCCGGAAAGCCGGGAGCAGGTTTTTTGTTGGGTGGGGAAACCGTGCTTTCGACGGCATCGATCTTGTTCGGGCAATGCCTCGCGATCGGGATCTCCGGGGGAGCGCCGGCTTCAGCCGTCATGACTTTAAGGATTGGAAGGTCTGCGTCCCAAAGGGACGATTCGTAGGAGCCCGGCACGGAGTGCCGGATCGTCTCGCCCGCAGTCCGGCGTCCCATCGGGACGCTTCATCGGGGGCGGCTTGGGGGAAGTGGAAGGGGCGCGAAGATCTCCGCAGCGTTTCCCCGCATGATCCGTCCCTTTAGGACGGCGAAATGGCCGTGGATCAACCCGGCACTCCGTGCCGGGCTCCTATAAATGGTCCCGTTGGGACCGAAACCATTTGAACGGCGACGGCAGGGTCTCGGCCAATTCCTAAAGGATTTGGGCCTTTGCCGCCATGCTTCGGGCTCTGCGAAACCCGGGCCGGCTGAAGCCGGCGCTCCGTTTTGAAGAACGCGGCGCGCGGCCGGGACGCACGGCGCTTAGCCTTCCATCGTCGCCGATGTGACCACCGCCAGGGCATGATCGTCGGGCGTGCGGAAGCAGCGCTCGCGGCCGGAGGCGGGGATGCGGACGATCCAGCAGGAGCCGCCGTTGTCGCGGTTGACGAAAACCATGCCGCCGCGTTCGAGCACGTCGATCCGGGCGCGCTTGCCCTGCGGGGAAACCCAGAACAGCTCGACGATGTCGTGCAGGGCGTTGGCCACGACCACGGTGTGCGGGGCACCTTCCTGCTCCTCGTCCGGGCTGGAGGCGACGCTGCCGGAGGGCAGCCACTCGACCGGGGAGCGCTCGGAAACCTGGCAGAGTTCGGCCAGTTCGGCATCGCTCAGCGCGGCCTGGTTCCAGGCCTTGCGGAACTGGAGCGGGGTCCAGCCGAAGGCCTTGTTGAAGGAGCGGATGAATTGTTCGCGGCTGTTGAAGCCGGAGGCGCGGGCGACTTCCATCACCGACTGGCCGCTGCGCATCAGCAGGGCGCGGGCGAGGGTCAGGCGGTGCATCGTGAGGTGCTCGGCGAAGCCGGCGCCGGTGGTTTCCTTCAGGATGCGGATGAGCTGGCGCGGGCTCTTGTGGAAGCGCGAGGCGGCGTCGCCGAGCTTCACCGATTTCTCGAGGTTCGGCCGCAGCCATTCGTGGAGCTGGGTGACGAGCTGGTCCTTGCGGGGCGAGCGCTTGGTGCCGCGCTCGGGGACCACGGCCGCGGCGGCGGCCTCGCGGGTCAGGGCGGCGAGGCGCATCGCGGCGGAAATGATGATCAGGTCGCGCGCCCAGCTCTCCCCGGAGTGGTTGCGGGTGGCGGACTGGGCCTCGCTGGTGAGTTCGCCGATCTGCTGGTAGATGGCAGGCTCGACCGCACCGATCACCATCGGCTCGCGGCCCGGGAGCTTGAGGCGGATGGTGCCCAGGCCGGGCTCGATCGCCAGCAGGTGGCCGTGGCCGGCGGCGATGCGGCCTTCCTGTTCCGGCCAGAAGGAAACCTTCACGGGGCCCAGGCTGTTCTCCCAGCGGTAGATGAAGGCGGGGCCGTTCAGCGTGATCGCGCCATGTTGCGCCGATTCGACGGGCGCGACCCTCCACGCCTGTAACTCGGCCCACTGGGGGCCTGCGGCATCGAGAACATGAAGGATATCGTGATCGGAACTGCTGGACATTTCGGCTCCTCGGTTAGGGGGCTGGTCGCGGGGAACCCGACGAGACTCCACAACTCGCCGAGGGATGGCAACCATCCGGCGGGACATTTTTGAAGAACTCCGGGCGGCAGGCGCAGGTGGGCCTGGAGCCGAGCGAAATCGAATGCCCGCCTTGCGACCGAATGGCTCCGTCCGGGCTTGCTTCAGGCGGATTCCGAATCCGGCGCGGTGGAGGCGGGAGTGCCGCTCATGCCGATGCCGGGGATGACGCGGCGGACCAGCTTCTTCAGTCCGCTTTCGCCGGCCTCCAGCTCGGCTTCGGCCTGGCGCATCGCCTTTTCCCAAGCCGGGGCGAAGCCGGGGGCTTGCTCGCGCATCAGCCGCACGGCGCTTTCGGTCATCTGGAGATGGCGCAGCTCGGCCTTGCCGGGCTTCGACTGGAGGGTGGCCACGCTGACCCGCAGGTTCTCGTTCTGGCGGCGCAGCTCCTCGAGCTCGCGCTGCAGGGAGTCGTTGCCCTGGGCGTTGATCTTGAGTTGAGTGTTGAGATGTCCCTGGAGTTCGCGCATGTCGTTCTCCAGTTTGCGGACGTCGCGGCCCAGCCGGCGGCGGGCGGAGAAGCCGGATTTCCATGCCACGGCCGCGACGGCCAGGCCGAGCAGGAGACCGAGCGTGAAGGGGTGTTTGAGGTATTCCCAGAAGTCCATGTTAGAGCGGGGGATCAGCGCGGGTTCGCGGCGGGGTTGTTTTGGGTCTGTGAAGTCGGCGCGGCGGGGGGCGGCGGCGCGGCAAGCACGGCGGCGACCCGGTCGGTGAGGTCGTCGGCATTCTTGGCGTAGAGCAGGAGCGGCACGCCGGTGTTCGAAATGCCGGAGCTGTCGAAGACCCAGTCGTAGCCGTTGTCGCGGGCGGTCTTCTCGGCGGTCTCGAGGATGAGCCGTAGCCGCTGCTTCATCCCGGCGACCATCTCGGCGTTGATCTCGCGGTCCCTGGCGCTGCTGAAGCTCTCGAAGTCGGCGCGCAGGGCCCCGGCCTCGCGGGACTTGATGGCGAACTCACGCTCGAGCTTCAGCCGGGCTTCCGGATCGATCTTGTTGGTGGTGGACTGGAGCTGCTTGCGGCGGAGCTCGAGGTCCGCATACATCTCGTTCCAACGGGCGAGGCGGGGGTCCTTCTTGATCTCCTCGCGCTTCGCCTTGAGCGCCTCGTTGGCGCGGGTGGTGGCCTCGAGCTGGCGGTGGATGTCGGCCACCCGGACCACGGCAATGCGCGGTGCCTGGGCCGGCACGGGGCTGACCGAGAGCAAGAGAGCCAGGGCGACGGCGAACTTCATCATCTCCGCCGGCAAGATGCACTTCCCTCCCCGGGCTGTCCAGCGCCCGGAAGAAAGCGCGGTTTCCCGAGCGATCGCTCAAGTCTCCGGCAAGACGCCCGCGCTAGGATGGCGGGGTGAAGCAAGGCCAAGACCGCGTGATCGTGCTGGGTGGGGGAGTGATCGGATTGTGCTCCGCGTACTATGCCCTGAAACGGGGGCTGCCGGTCACGGTGATCGAGCGCGAGGCGGCGGGCGGCGACAACTGCTCGATGGGCAACGCGGGGATGATCGTGCCGAGCCACTTCATCCCGCTGGCCGCGCCGGGGATGATCTCGAAAGGCCTGCGCTGGATGTTCAACCCCGAGAGCCCGTTCTACATCCGGCCGCGGCTGGATCCGGCGCTGGCGCGCTGGGCCTGGCTCTTCTACCGGCACTCGACGCCGGGCCATGTCGAGCGGACGCGGGAGCTGCTGCGCGACCTGAACCTGGAAAGCCGGCGGCTGTTCGCGGAGCTGTCGGAAGACGGCGACTTCGGCCTGGAGAAGCGCGGGATGCTGATGCTGTGCAAGACGGCGAAGGGCCTGGACGAGGAAGCCGCCGTGGCCGCGGCGGCCCGCGAGATCGGGCTGGAGGCGGAGGTGGTCGATGCCGCCGGCGCCGCGAGGCTGGATCCCGGGATCACGATGGACCTGCACGGCGCGGTGTATTTCCCGCAGGACTGTCACCTCGATCCCGCCCGCTTCATGGCAGCGCTGCGGCGGCGGGTGCTGGATGCGGGCGGGGTGATCGAGAGCGGGGTCGAGATCGGCGGCATCGAGACCCGCGACGGCAAGGTGGTCGCTCTCTCCGGCAAGGGCCGCCGCTTCGAAGGGTCGCAATTTGTCATCGCCGGCGGATCCTGGAGCCCGGAACTGCTGTGCCAGGCCGGGCTGCGGCTGCCGCTGCAGGCGGGGAAGGGCTACTCGCTCACGCTGGCCAGGCCGCCGGAGCTGCCGCGGCTTTGCTCGATCTTCGTCGAGGCGAAAGTGGCCATCACCCCGATGGCCGGCAGCCTGCGCTTCGCCGGCACGATGGAAGTGGGCGGGCTGGACCTTTCGATCAACCCGGGCCGGGTGCGCGGCATCGTGAAATCGGTGCACGGCTATTTCCCGAAGTTCCGGGAGGAGGACTTCGCGGGCATCGAGCCTTGGGCGGGACTGCGGCCGGTGTCGCCGGACGGCATTCCTTACCTCGGGAAAGTGCCGGGACTCTCCAACCTGATCGCCGCCACCGGGCACGCGATGATGGGCCTGAGCCTAGGCCCCGTCAGTGGCCGCCTGGTGGCCGGCCTGCTGACCGGGGAAACGCCCTTCCGCCCCATCGAGCGCATGGCGCCGGGGCGGTTTTCGTGAGAATTGCGGCTCCGGATCGGGATGGGGTTGTTGATGGCTGGCCCGAGGGCCCGTCGGGCGCAGCTCCCGGCCTTCAAAACCGGGCCTCGGCAAGCGGCTCCTTCAGCCGTCCGAGCTTCTTCAAGTTCCAAGAATTCAGCCTCCCTGAATCGCCCGTAACTAACAACTGCCATCTTCCTGACCATCGGGAACGCCGAAGCAATTCCGGCCAACGTTCAAACAGGTGTATACCAGGTCTCGTGCATTGACAACCAGTCGATTCCAGCGATGCTTCAGCCATGATCGACAGCGCCACCCGTTTGTTAGATATCCAACTCCGAGTGGGATAATAAACACTGTTATCTCTAAGAATGCAAGACGACCGCACAGAGTCCGAGTGGTGCATGCACAGAGAAATGTGCGAGGAATTGCGTGCAATCTGCGTTGAGGCAGTAGGCCAATGCGACGAAATGGATCCCAAAGTGCGCGAGAACAAGAACGCGGTAGGTTTGATAGAGCCATCAAGATTCGATGAAAGCTATCTCGATTTTCTTAACGGCCAGATTGAGTTGGCGCCGAGAGGGCCGGAGTGGGCCGCTAGGTTGAAAGTCCGAAAGAAGAACTTGTCCCCTTATGTGAACCGAGAATTGGCTTATTGCCGATTCAGATTCGGAGCCGAGGATTATTCGATCTACGTGGAGCCTATTTCAGGTAAGGTCATCCATTGGGAGCACTATGACAACTCACACTGAGATAACAAGGCGGTGGTGGACAACCGGCTACCCGCCCCGAGTCGAAATTACCCTCTTGACTACAACCCGTAACCCAGTTGCGGAGCGGCGCTCCCGGTAGCCGGTGCCACACCTCGACGTTCGCTAAAGAAGATATGCACACTCTCCGTATTTTATTTCTATTCATTCTCGGAGTCGTCGCTAGCAACGGAGGCGATCTGCCGATGGCTTGCGATTTAATGTCCTATTCGAAGTTGGATCACCTCGCTTCCGAATACACAAACATGTGGAAGCTAATCCGAAAGCATCAAGAGTCCAAAGCCACGCCAGAACAACAGGCTAAGTCCAAGGAGCTTGCCGAGGCTGTATTTGCTGAGCACAAACTTCGGAAGGATTTTTATGCTTCAATCAAGGAGGGTAACACCATTGCTGATTACCCAGGAATCCTTGAGAAGCTGAATATATTGTATGAGAAGGGTTTTGCGAAGGAAGGCTCGAAGAACTACAATATGTTTTTCCTAACATCAAAGTTGAGTGATGAAGGAGATCCAGTTCTATGGATTACGGTGGACTCTAGCGGCAAGATTCTCTCGAAGGGACGGACAACCTTGGCGCATTAATGAACATCGAAGCGAACAAGACGGTAGTGGCAACGGCGGGTAACGTCTCTCGTTCGCTCCGCTCTGGACATCCATTCTCCGCCGTGCCACACCTTTGACGTTAGGCGCAGAACCTAGCATCGCACCCGAAATACAAGGTATAAATATGACTCCCGCAGTCGAACCCGTAGTTGCTCCGGCTTTCGGCGATGCCGCGGCTCAGGCTCGCCGTGATAGCAGGAGAAAATGGCGCATGTTCGGCATAGGGCTGCTCGTTCGCCTCCTTGGAATCGCGCTGATTTGGCTCGGCGATGGAAGCCCTTCGGTTTTTCGAAAAGCAATTGTGATTATTGGCGTGATTATGTCTATTGGAGGAATCGCAGTGCTGCGCTACTTGCTCATTTCGGGTTTCAAAAAGAATAAATGAGACCTTGTTATTGATTCGAAGTGCGACACTTATTCCCCAATGCAAAATCGGCCTAACAAGGCGCTAGAGCCAACGATCACGTCTGTCATGCCTCGTGCTGACGCACGAGTCACGCCAGCCGCGCTCGTGGCTCATCTCTGACGTTAGCTCAAGAAACATGGCACACGCAGAAGGATGGATAGAGGCATACACCGCTCTAGAAGAAGGGCGCGCCCTTCCGGCAGATTTGCTCTCCGCAGTTCTGGTGAATCGGAACGGCCTAGGCGAGTCAATGCTGCACTGGTATGCCATCGAGGGTGAGCCCGATGTCCTTGAGAAGGTCATCGAACTCGGATTCGACGTGAACACCACCAATGATTTCGGGCGCACGCCGCTCTTCGAGTGCGTGCTGATTGACAGATGGGAAGTAGCCGAGTTGCTTTTGACCCATGGGGCGAGAACCAATATCAGGGATCAGAACGAGGAGGATGTCTTCAGTTGCCTGGACGAGAGGGGCGAGCAGGAAAAGGCGCGGAAACTCCAAGAGCTCTCTAGCCGGATCATCCAACGGCGGGCTGCGCCTTAGTTCGTATTCGGGCTTCTCGTTATGCCGTGGATGGCCTATTCGTTGAAGATTGCCCTTCAGATGCACCTCCACGCGATTCTCGCCATCTCGTCATTGTCCGCTGCCAGGCTTGGCATTGATGGCCTCGTCCAGATCGCGGTGTTCGCGATCGGGATGGTTGCCGCGATTGGCTTCGTGGGTCGCCACGAATACAGTCCGTCGGGGTATGCCATCTTCGGTGTGATCGCGGTTTCCCTGATCAGTGCCGGGATTGGCGGTGCGGTTGGGCAGGGGCTTTCGAGTCTCGTCGGGGGTGTGGTTTTCTGCGGCGCTGCAAGCCTGCTGACCTCCGGGCCGTTCCTCGACTTCCGGACTCCCCACCGGCTGGTTCTGGGCGCAGTCTCTCCCTTTTTGCTGATCCTGAGCATCGTTGTCGGCCAGTCGGTCGAAAGCTTCGTACTGGAGAACGCGCTCAAATAGCGGGAATGCTCTCCGCCATGGTTTCGCGTGTCAGGACGAAGCCGGACGGGCCGCCTGCGGTCAGGCTGTGGCCATCGATTGCTGGAGTTCGGCGAGGCGCTGGTCGGCGTTGCGGAGCGTCTGGAGGATGCGGCGCTGCTTTTCCACCTTCTCGGGTTCCAGGGTGGACGAGGCGGCGCGCTGGGCGGTCTCGTTCACGGCCTGGCGCAGGGCACGGGCGGCGGCGGCCTGGAAGTTCGGGTCGCCGAAGGGCGCGCCGGGCGACATTTCCGGGTCCATCGACTCGACCAGGAAGTCCGCGAAGAAGTGCGGCTGGCAGACGCGGTAAACGTGGAGGCCGATCTGGAACAGCTCGCAGGCGAGCGGGCGCAGGCCGTCGAAGCCCTGCTGCTCCCAGAAGCGCTCGACGGCGAGGCCTTCCTCGACGGTGTCGGTGGCGTCGGACATCCAGTCCTCGGCGTTGCCCGGGCCTTTCCGCGAATCGTCGAGCCAGGCAAGGAGCGCGTGGGCGAGCAGGTGGCGGGCTTGCAGGGCAAGTTCGGCGGGCGAGGGGTGGTTGCGCTCGTGGGGGACCACCAGTTCGAGCACGCGGCGGGAGTCGGCGGCGGTTTGCTCGGTATCGCCGGCCACCTGCAGCGCGTGGCGGCCGCGGTTGAGCAGGGCGTTGCAGAGGGTGATGAGCTGGGGCGGGTTCTGGGGCGAGGGGAGCAGCGCGATGCACTCGTCGAAGCAGCGGCGCGCCTCGTCGTGGTCGGCGGCGACGAGGCCGCGGTTCGCGCAGGCCAGGGCCAGCCGCTGGAGGGCGGCGGGGTTTTCCTGGTAAGGGAGTTGCCGTAGTTGTGCGATGGCCTCGTCGTAGGCCGAGCGGGCTTCCTCGTCGCGGCCGCCGGTCCGCTGCAGGGCGTCGCCGCGGTGCATCAGGGCGGCGGCGTAGGCCCAGCGGAACTGCTCGTCCTCGCCTTGGGGCAGCTCGCGGCGGAGGTCGGTGGCGCGGGTGAAGTCTTCCAGCGCTCCGGGGAGTTGCTCCGGGTTGCCGCTGCTGAAGCGGCAGAGGCCGCGCTGGACGTGGAGGTTGGAGAGCTCGAGCTTGCCGCGCGGCGTGCCGTCGTCGAGGGCGGCGGTGTCCTGCAGGGAGGCATCGTAGAAGGGCAGGGCGTGGTCGAGCAGCCCGTGGTCGCGGTGGAGGTTGCCGAGGACCATCCGGGCCATGGCGAGGATGCCCTTTCCGGTGGCGTCGGGCTTGCTTTCGAGCGACTCGACCACCGAGGCGAGTTCCCCGAGGGCGGCGTTGAAATCCTGTTCGGACAGCGGCGTCGGGACATCGCGCCATTTCACGACGGTCGCGAGGGTTTCGGGCAATCCGGGGGCCTGCGGGGTGGATGGAAAGACTTCAGCCATGTGCGCGGGGAAATTCCACGGGCCGGGGCGGGAGGTCGAGAGAAAGAAGCTTCAGCTTTCGCGGGCGGTCGTCCAGCGTCGCGGCGTGCTGCGATTCAAGTCCTTCGACGAGCTTGCCGGAACCCGCGGCCCCTGCCATCTGGCGCTGGGGGTGTTCGACGGCGTCCACCTCGGGCACCAGGCGGTGATTTCCCAGGCGCTGGCGGCGCGGGAGCGGCTGGGCGGGACCTGCGGCGTGCTGACCTTCGATCCCTATCCGATCCAGGTGCTGTTTCCCGAGAAAGCCCCGCGGCGGCTGCTGGCCTCGCTGGACCACAAGGCGGGCCTGCTGGCGGCGATGGGGGTCGATTTCCTGCTGGCGCTGCCCTTCGACCGGGAGCGGGCGGCGCAGGAGGCGGAGGACTTCGTGAGGGAGATCGCGGGCGGCGGGGTGAAGACGGTGGCGGTGGGCGAGGACTGGCGGTTCGGAAAGGGCCGGCGCGGCGATGTCGCCCTGCTGTCGCGGCTGGCGCCGGAGTTCGGGTTCGAGCTGGCCGCGCTGCCGCCGGTGATGATGGAGGGCGAGCGGATCAGCAGCACGCGGATCCGCCAGGCGATCCGCGATGGCAACCTGGAGGCCGCGGCGCGGATGCTGGGCCGGCCCTACACCGTGGCGGGAAGGGTAATCGAGGGCCGCCGGCTCGGGCGCGAGCTGGGATTTCCGACCGCGAACCTGGTCGAAGGCGAGGAGCAGTTCCCGCCGGACGGGGTCTGGGCGGTGCGGGCGACCGAATCGGGCCGGAGTTTCGACGGCGTGGCCAACCTCGGGGTGAGGCCGACGGTCGACGGGGCGACGCATGCGCTGGAGGTCCACCTCTTCGACTTCGGGGGCGATCTTTACGGCAAGGTGCTGGAGGTCGAGTTCGTCCGCTTGCTTCGGGGAGAGAGGAAATTCGGGTCGCTTGAGGAGCTCAAGGGACAGATCGCCCGCGATGCGGCGGATGCCTTGTATTTACTTCGTGGGTCCGGCGGCTCGGAACCCTGAAATTTCCCGGATTTTCGGCTTACGCTGGCGAATCCGACTCTCTATGGATCTCCGAAAGCCCGATGCCGATCTCCGATCGTTTCCATTCCACCGTTGTTTCCCGCGCGCGCCTGCTGGCGCTGGCGCCGGTCACCTGTCTTCTGTTGTCGCTTCCGGCGGTCGCCCAGCAGCCGTCCGCGCTGGCGCAAGCCGAGCTCCAGCGGCGCGCCGCGAAAGCGAGCGAGGCCGAGGAACTCTTGAAAAAGGGCGATGAAGCCTACGAGGCCGGCCGCTGGGCCGATGCCGTCGCGGCTTACAGCGGCGCCCGCGACTTGCTCCCGGCGGCACCTGCCACCGCGGCGCTGCGCAGCGCGGCGACCGAGCGGCTGGTGCAGGCCTCGGTCGAGCAGGCCCGCCACCAGCGCCGGCTGGGCGATGTGGAAGGCGCGGGCAAGACCGTGGACCGCGTGCTCGACGACGCGGTGGCTCCCGATCACGGGGCGGCGCTCGAGATGCGCGAACAGCTTGACGATCCGATCCGCACGAATCCCGCGGTGGATGCGGAGCATACGGCTGACGTCGAGGAAGTGCGCCTGCTGCTCTACAAGGCGGAAGGGTTTGCCAACCTCGGCGAATACGACATGGCGTCGCGGGTTTACGAGGATGTCCTGCGCGTGGACCCGACCAACAAGGCGGCCCGGCGCGGGATGGAAGTCGTGGAACAGCATCGCGCCGACTATGCCCGTGCCGCTTATGACCAGACCCGTGCCGGGATGCTGGCGCAGGTGGACGAGGCGTGGGAATTGCGCGTCCGCCCGACCGAAGGCGTCCCGCCCGAACTCGCCGTGACCGGCGGCGGTGGCACGGGGCGGATGCTTCTTTCGAACAAGCTCGAGCGGATCGTGATTCCGGTCGTGGATTTCAGCGGTGTGAATCTGCGCGAGGCGCTCGATTTCCTCCGGCAGCAGTCGATCGCGCTGGACACCTTCGAACTCGATCCCGCGCAGCGCGGCATCAACTTCGTGCTCGAGATCGGCGGACCGGAGTCGGAGGTCGGCAAGCGCATCCTGGAGACCGAGATCAATCTCCAGTTGAAGAACGTGCCCTTGTCGCAGGTGCTGAAGTATCTGAACGACATCACCCGCACCGTGCATGTGCCGCAGGAGTTCGCGGTCGCCCTGCGGCCGGCGGGGGCCGACTCGACCGACATGGTCACGCGGACCTACCAGGTGCCGCCGGACTTCCTGACGAGCGGCGGTGCCGCCGGTGGCGCGGAAGCGGCCGACGATCCTTTCGCGGAGGATGCCGGCAACCGGGAGGGTCTGATCCCGCGGCGCCTGACCGCCGAGGAAGTGCTCAAGCAGCAGGGGGTTTCCTTCCCCGATGGAGCGACCGCCAGCTACAACTCGGGCGGCAGCACGCTGCAGGTCCGCAACACCGCGGCCAACCACGCCTTGGTCGAGGAGATCGTCGCGGCGATCACCGCCACCGAGCCGGCGATGGTGCTGGTGGAAGTCCGGATGATCAGAACCCAGCAGCGGGTCCTCGAGGAGCTCGGCTTCGACTGGCTGCTCGGCGAGTTCAGCCTCGGCGGCAGCGGCCTCACGCCGGGCGCGCCCGCGGGAGTCCTGAGCGGCGGTACCTTGAACCCGGATAGCTTTTTCGACATGGCGCTGCCGCCGGGCGAGTACTTCCAGCGGGCGCTGACCTCCGGCAACCGCAGCGGCAACGAGGCGATCATCGGCGATTCGATCGACGACCTGCTGCTCGAGCAGTCGCAGGGCTTCTCCCGCGGCAACAGGCGTGCGCCGGGGATCCTCTGGGCGAACGGCAAGCTCAACAACACGGACCTGACCATGCTGATGCGCGGGCTGGACCGGAAGAAGGGCGTCGATCTGGTGGCCAGTCCCGCCACGGCGACCCGCAGCGGCCAGCAATCGACCGTCGAGATCATCCGCGAACTGATTTACCCGACCGAATACGAGCCCCCCGAACTGCCGAACACGATCAGCACGCCGGTGCTGGTGGATCTGGACACCGGTGACGTTGAAGTCGGCCAGCCGCCGCTGGTGCCGATCACCCCGGCGACCCCGACCAGCTTCGAGACCCGCGCCGTGGGCGTGGTGCTGGACGTGCTGCCGACCGTGAGCGCCGACCGCCATTACGTCGATCTCGCGCTGAAGCCTTCCGTCACGGACTTCGACGGGTTCATCAACTACGGCACTCCGATCACCAGCGCCGCGCCCGGAGCGATCGGTGCATTCGGTGTCGGTAATGCCGAGCCGGTGGAAGTCACGCCCAACGAAATCCTGATGCCGGTCTTTTCGGTGATGAGGACCGAAACCAACCTGACGGTGGCCGACGGTTCGACAGTGGTCATCGGCGGCTTGCTCCAGGAGAAGCTGCAGAAAGTGGAGGACAAGACCAAGGTCCTCGGCGACCTGCCGGTGGTGGGGCGGATGTTCCAGTCGCATGCCTACGCGCCGGTTCGGACGGCGGTGGTGTTCCTGGTGACCGTCAAGGTCGTCGATCCGACCGGCAAGCCCTTCCGCGAGCGCTGATCCGGGCAAGCCCGCCGTGGCGTTGCCGTCCATTGTTTCCACACACGCGATGCCAAGTCCCGATCCGGAACCGGAAAACTATTCGATCGATGAAATGATGGATCGTCTCCGCTCGCGTGGCGAGGGGGGGCGGGACGGGGAGGCGCAACTGGTGACCCGCGAGGACGGGACCCAGGTCTACCGGATGCGAAAGCGCAAGCGTCGCTCGTTCCAGCCGAAGAAGGAGAAGGAGAAGCGGCAGCGGCGTTTCCGGGTTTTTCAGGTCGCGGGTGCCGTCGGCATCGTCGGCGTGGCCGGCCTGTCCTTGCTCGGGGCGATCGTTTATCTGAACAGCGCCGCCTACCGGGAAACCATCCTGTCACGGATCCGGGATTGGACCGGCGCGGAGGCGCGGGTGACCCAGTTCCGGGTCACTCCGGTGAGCGCCGCCGCGGACACGATCGAGTTCTCATGGCCGGAAGGCTCGATGCTGGAGAGCTTGAAGTTGTCCGGCGTGCGGGGGGACCTGCGGGTTTCCAGCATCTTCGGCGGGGCTTGGAAAGGATCGGACATGGTCGCCGGGAACGGCGGCACCCTCGTCCTGCGGCCGCCATCGGATTCCGCACCGCGGCCGGTGCTTGCGCGGAGCGGCGATTGCCCGTTCCAGTTCCGCTTCCGCAGTCCCAAGCTTTCGGTGCTGATGGGCGGAGCGGAGAATCCTGCCGTCCGGCTCGGCGGATCGGAGGCCACGCTGACCCTCCTGGATCCGGCGGCCACCACGGCCAACCTGCAGTTCGAAGGCGGCGACTTGAGCATCGCCGGCTGGGGGGATTTCGGGCTCGAGTTCGTCTCGATGCAAATCGAGCCGTCCGGGATCCGTCTGGGCAACCTGCGGATGGCACCGGCGGCGAACGGCAAGGGGGAGATCGAGATCCGCAATCCCGACAACCTGCCGCTCCAGCTCGGCCAGGGCGAGACCGAGATGAAGCTCCGGGTCTCCAAGTTGCCCGTGTCGACCTTGTTCGGGGCGTCGATGGGAAGCTGGCTCACCGCCACCATCGAATCGCCCGAAGAAGGGCCGGACGGCAGTTTCCGCTTCGTTGGCGGGGCTTCGCCTTCCTTTTCCTGCCGGGTTCCGTTCCAAGCCGCCGTTGCCTCCGATTCCCGGGCCTCCGGATTCCCGATGTTCACCGTGCTCGCGAAGGAACTGGGTGAATCCTGGTACCGCTCGCCGCGATTCGACCTGGCCTTTACCGGCACGCTGACGCGGGACGCGGCGGGTTCCACGGTCGAGGACCTCAAGCTCGAAGCCCGCGGACGTCTTTCGCTCAAGGGCCGGGTGGCTGCGGATTCCTCCGGCAAGCTCGAGGGTGAACTGGAGGTCGGGGTGCCCGAGGCGGCGGCGGACACCGCCTCGCTGGCGATCCGCAGTGTCTTCGCGCAGCGGGAGCGCGGCTATGCCTGGGCAAAGGTCAAGGTGTCCGGCACCGGATCCAGCCCGATGGACGATCTGGCGGAACAGCTCCAGCAAGCGGCGACCGGGGTGGCACCGGCGAGCGGCGGGGCGAAGGCGGTCGAGGACGAGTTCCGCGATCTGACCACGCCGGGCGGCCGCTGAACGGGGCCGCATCCGGCGCGGATCTTCCCTCGCGACTCAGAGTTCCTGGACGCGGAGGTTGCGCCAGCGGACCTTGCAGGATTTCCCGCTGTGGACCTGGAGGGCGAAGAAGCCTTCCGGGGTGAACTCCTTGCCTTCGTCGGTGTAGTCGACGCGTTCCTTGCCGTTGAGCCAGATCTGGATGTGCTTGCCCTTGCAGACGATGCGGATCTCGTTCCAGTCGTTCCACTTGATGATGTCCTGGCCCTGCTTGGTGAAGGCTTGTTCCGCCGCCTTGTCGCCCTTCTTCGGCTGGAGCCAGCCGCGGCGGGCCTCGTCGTAGAGCCCGGCGGTCCAGGCGCGCGCCTTGCCGTTGTCGTGCTCGCACTGGTAGCCGTGGACGCGGCCGTCGGCGCCTTCCTTCTGGAGCCCGCGGAACATCATGCCGGAGTTCCCGGTGAGGTCGTCGAATTTCATCTCGAAGCGGAAATCGAAGTCCTTGTAGGTCTTCTCGGTGCGCATGAAGGTGTTGGACTTCACGTTCTCGCCGAAGCCGACGATCTGGCCGTCCTCGATGCGGAACTCGCCGTTGCCGTTCACCTTTTTCCAGCCGGTGAAATCCTTGCCGTTGAAAAGCTCGGTGAAGCCGGGCTCCGCGGCGGAGCAGAGGGAGAGGGAGCAAAGGGCGGCCGCGAACAGGGTGCTGAGTTTCATGGATCTGTCGGACAACTGTGTCCTTCCCACCGGCGGGAGCAAGCCCGAACTCCCGGCGGAGGGGCAAAGCCGTCACCGACCTTTTCCTTGCGGCATCCCGGCTTCCTGCTAGCTTCCGCGGCAATTGCTGGGAAAAGGCATGGCAGGTTACCTCGACCATCCCGTCCTCGTCCTCAACCGGTTCTGGCAACCGGTGCAGACCTGCTCCGTCCGGCGCGCCCTCAAGCTCTTGTTCCTGGGCTACGCGCAGGTGGTGCAGACCGAGGGCGACGACCGGTTCCGCACCCACGATCTCGGATCCTGGGTGGAGCACTCGTCGTCCGGGGTGATGGAGGACGTGATCCACACCGTGCGGCTCGCGATCCGGGTGCCGAAGATCATCGTGCTGGCGCTTTACGAGAAGTTGCCGCGGATGGAGGTCCGCTTCACCCGCCGGAATGTCTTCCTGCGCGACAAGCACACCTGCCAGTACTGCGCGAAGGTCTTCAACGAGCCGGAGCTGAACCTCGACCACGTGCTGCCGCGGGACAAGGGCGGCCGGACCACCTGGGAGAACATCGTGACTTCCTGCATCCGCTGCAACACGCGCAAGGCGAACAAGCTGCCCCACGAGGTGAACATGCATCCCTTGCGCAAGCCGGCCGCGCCGCGCTGGCGGCCGATGTTCGCGCTGAGGGAAAACACGCGCTCCGACGAGAGCTGGTCGCATTTCATCGACCCGGATCCGGCGGCGGTGCGGATGTCGGCGTGAGGCTTCAGCCCAGCTTGCCTTTCAGCAGATCGGTCACCTGCTTCGGGTTCGGCTTGGAGGTGGAAGCCTTCATCACCTGGCCGGTCAGCCAGTTGAGGAGCTTTTCGTTGCCGGCCTTGATCTCGGCGACCTTGTCGGGATTGGCGGCGATGACCTGATCGCAGAGGGCGTCGAGTTCGCCGGCATCGGCCGGTTCGAAGCCCAACTCCTTCGCCACGGCGGCGGGATCCTTGTCCGGGGCGTCCAGCAGCACGGCGAGCACTTCCCTGGCCTGGCTGAGGGCGAGCGTGCCGGCTTCGACCAGGGCGAGCAGCGCCCCGGTCCGCGCGGCGGAAAGCGGCGAGTCGGCGATGGCGACCGACCGCTCGTTGAGGGTGCCGAGCAGGGTGTTGAGCAGGAAGTTCGCGGCCTTCTTGCCTGGGATGCCGGTGGCGGCGATGGCTTCGAAATAGTGGGCCAGCGGGAGATCGGACGAGAGGACCGAGGCGTCGTAGGCGCTGACGCCGAACTCCGACTCGTAGCGGGCGGCGCGTTCGTGGGGGCGCTCGCCGAGCATCGGGCGGACCTTGGCGAGGAGCGGGGCGGTGACGACGGGCAGAAGGTCGGGGCAGGGGAAGTAGCGGTAGTCGTGGGCGTCTTCCTTGGTCCGCATGAGCTGGGTTTCGCCGCGGTCGTCGTCCCAGCGGCGGGTCGACTGGACCTGCGGGATCCCGGCGTCGAGTTCCTCCGCCTGGCGGGCGATTTCGTGGTGGATGGCGCGGCGGACGGCGGAGATGGAGTTGAGGTTCTTCAACTCGATCTTCGAGCCCAGCGGGTCGCTTTCCTTGCGGCGCAGCGAGATGTTCACGTCGCAGCGGAGCTGGCCTTTTTCCATGTCGGCGTCGGAAATGCCGCCCTGCTGGAGGATCATCTGCAGCGAGCGGAGGTAGGCGCCGGCTTCCTCGGCGGAGGCGATGTCGGGTTCGCTGACGATTTCCATCAGCGGGGTGCCGGCGCGGTTGAAGTCGATGAGCGAGGAGTTCCCGAGGTGGGTGGATTTCGCGACGTCTTCCTCGAGGTGGATCCGGTTGAGCCGCACCTTGTGGCCGGGGCGGGCGATGTTCTTGCGGGCGTCGGTCGGGTAGCAGTGGTCGTAGAGCGGGACCGCGCCGCCGAGGCAGAGGGGGAAGTCCATCTGCGTCGTCTGGAAATTCTTCGGCATGTCCGGGTAGAAGTAGCTCTTGCGGTCCCAGCGGGAGATTTCCGGCGATCCGCAGTCGAGCAGCAGGCCGGCGAGCAGGGTCTTCTCGATCGCATGGCGGTTGAGCACCGGCAGGGCACCGGGCAGGCCGAGGCAAACCGGGCAGGTGCGGGTGTTCGGTTCCTCGCCGAAGGACGTCTCGCAGGCGCAGAACATCTTCGTGCGGGTTTTGACCTGGCAGTGGACTTCGAGGCCGATGGTGACGAGGTAGGACATGGGAAATCGGAAATTCTGGGGTCCGGGAGCCCGCCCGGCGCGCCGATCCTTGGCTGTTGACCCCGAGTGACTCAATCCCTCAATCGCCCAATTTCCGGGTTGTCATGTCTGTTCCCGGGCTTGCCAATCCGGCACGGGCGGTGCATGGCCGGGGCCGGTCGCCCCGCACGGGGGATTCCTCGAATGACCTGGGACATCGCACTCACGCTGGCGCTCATCGCCATCACCCTCGTCGCCTTCATCCGCGAATGGGCCGCCCCCGACGTGATCGCGCTCACGGTGCTGTGCGCGGTCGTCGCGCTGGGCCTGATCGATCCGACGAAGATGACCGATGTCTTCAAGAACGAGGCGCCGCTGACCATCGCGGCGCTTTTCGTGATCGGCGGTGCGCTGGAGCGGACCGGGGCGGTCGACCACATCGGCCAGCTTCTCAAGTCGAAGTTGTCCGGGAACCTGCGGGTCGCCATGTTCGCGTTTTCCGCGCTGACGGCCTTCTTCAGCGCCTGGATGAACAACACGGCGATCGTGGCCATCCTGCTGCCGGTGACCCTGGGCTTCGCGCGTTCCAAGAACATCGCGGCGTCGCGCCTGCTGATGCCGCTTTCCTACGCCTCCATCCTCGGCGGATGCTGCACGCTGATCGGCACTTCCACCAACCTGCTGGTCAACGGTGCGCTGAAGGACTACGGCGAGAAGCCGATGGGAATGTTCGAACTCGCGCCGGTCGGCATTCCGCTGGCGATCGCGGGAATCGGCTATCTGGTGATCTTCGGGCCGAAGCTGATCCCGGCGCGCTCGTCGATCAGCGGTAGCCTGGATATCGAGTACCGGACGACGCCGCTCTATCACATCCTGGTCGAGGACGACTCGCCGATGGTCGGCAAGCCGCTGCTCGAGACGCCGCTGTTCAACCGCGCTGGCGGCGTGCACCTGCTGGAGATCCGGCGCAACGGCCAGCGCATCATGCGGCCGATGAACACGATCACGGTGGAGAAGTTCGACCGCTTCCTGGTGGCGGTGCACGGGCGGAACACCAAGACGGTGAAGCCCGCGGAGTTGTTCAAGTCGATCCGGGCGCAGGTCCTTTCGACCGTGGACGGGATCGTGACCGAACTGGTCGTGCGCGACGAGTCGTCGTTGATCGGCTTGACGCTCGCGCGCTCGGATTTCCGGCAGAAGTACAACGCGGTCGTGCTGGCGGTGCATCGGGACGGGGTGAACATCACCAAGCAGATCGCGACCATCCCGCTGGAGATCGGCGACACCCTGCTGGTGATCACCCCGGCGCACAACCTGGACGAGATCCAGAGCACGCGCGACTTCGTGCTGACCGACAAGTCGGCGGACGATTCTCCGAAGCCGCCGAAGCGGCATTCGGTGCTGGCGTGGACGGCGTTGATCGGGGTGGTGCTGACGGCAACGCTCACCGACGTGCTCAACGGCTACTTTCCTTCGATCCCCAAGATCCCGATCCACTACGCCGCGCTCGTGGGCGCGCTGGCGCTGTTGTGGCTGAAGGTCATCACTCCGCGCGATGCCTATGCCAGCGTCGACTGGCAGGTGTTGCTGATGCTTTACGGGCTGTTGGGGCTGGGGATGGCGATGCAAGCGACGGGGACGGCGGAATATCTCGCGCAGTCGCTGGTGGCGGTGACGCGCGGCGTTTTCCCTACCGAGATGCTGCCCTTGGCCACCTTGTGGCTGGTCTTCCTGCTCACGCTGTTGCTCACGGAGGTGCTTTCGAACAATGCCACGGCGGTCATGATGGTGCCGATCGTGCTGGGCCTGTCCAAGGAACTCGGAGTCGACTCGCGGCCGTTCATCATGGGAGTGACCGTGGCGGCTTCGACGGCATTCGCGCTGCCGATGGGCTACCAGACCCACCTGATGGTGTATGGTCCGGGCGGTTACCGTTTCTCGGACTTCCTGCGGGTCGGCATTCCGCTGAACATCATCTGCTGGGTGGTGGCTTGCGTGACGATCCCGCTGGTCTGGCCGTTCCACCCTTGAGGCATCAGTTCTCGCGGACGGTCACGCGGAAGAAGCGCTTGGAATCCGTGGTCGGAACCGGGAGCTGGATCGTGCCGCCCGCGACCGGGAGGCCCTGGTTGCCCGGGATGTCCCAAGGCGTCCACTGGCCGAGAGTGGCGGAGGTTTCGATGAGGAAGGAGCGGTTGACGGGCAGGGTGAAGCCGAGTGCGGGCGGGTGACCGGAGATCCGAGGGCGGAAGGCGCTCGCCCCGTTGCGGGGATCGGTGCCGGCGAGGAACTCGTCCTGGTTGGTGAACCCGTCGCCGTCGGGATCCTGACCCGGGGCACCGGCGGGATCGGAGTCGGGCTCGAAGTTTGAACTACGCCATGTGTCGTAGTTCTGGCGGCTGGCGAGCTCGCCGTTGATCCAGTTGGTGAGGAGGGTGACGCTGGCGGAGTCGATGACGTTGCTGCCGAGCGGCGGCATGCGGTTGAAGCCGCCGGTCGCGGCGGCGCGGTGGAGGAGGATGGAATTCGCGGTCGAGCCGGGGACGACGAGCTTGTTCAGCGGGTTGCCGCCGTTGTTGGTGGCGTTGCCGTTGACGAGGGCGGTCTGGGTCAGGGTGAGTTCGGCGCGGCCGTCCCAGGAGGCGGGGGCGGTGCCGCCGGACTTGTGGCAGTAGGCGCAGTTCACCGCGAGGTAGGAGCGGACGCGGGCTTCGATGGAGTGGGCGTTCTCGGCCGGACCGACGTGGCGGGGCAGCAGGTTCGGCGAGCCCGGATTGTTGGTGAAGAATCCCTGGTTGAAGAGGGTCGAGAGCTGGTTGCCGCCGAAGCCGTTCATGCTGCCGCTGAGATTGAGCTGGCGGGTATTGAACGAAAGCGCGTGGCCGGCCTGCGGGGTGTGGCAGACCATGCACTCGGCGCGGCTGGGGATGCGCCAGGTTTGCGGCACGGGGTTGCCGCCCTCGGTGATGGCGAGGGGGAAATTCACGCCACCATCCTCGACCAGCGTGGCCTCGGTCCCGGCCTCGTTCCAGCGGTAGCTGACGCCGTAGGCCCCGCCGGCGTTCTTGACCAGCAGGCGGGTCTCGATGCGTTTCTTGCTGGAGGGGACGCCGCGCTGCATCTCGATGTCGAAGTGCTTCACCCAGATCGTCCCGGACGGCAGGGTCCAGGGGTCTTCTTTCGACCAGGTGAACTGGGAGCTGCCGTTCGGCACGACGAACCAGCGGGACTTGATCGCGTGGTCGCTCCAGAAGGCCAGGTTGACTTGATAGGGGACGAGGCCCGGCGAGGGCGAAAGGTCGGTGAGGTCGGCGAAGAGGCCCGTCGCGGAGAGGGTGGCCGGGAAGCTGCCGGAACTGGTGGTGGTGACAAGGCGGTGGACGACGCCGTCGCCGATGTCGGCGAGAAGGAGGTCATCGTTCGAAGGATCGGTTCCGAAGGCCGCGATGCCGGCTTCACCCAGGAGGCGCTGGCGTCCGGTGCCGTCGGGGTTCATCGACCAGATGTTACCGGTGCCGTAGTCGGCGAAGACGTATTTGCCGGTGAGAGCGCCGATGCGGGTGCCGCGGTAAACGCGGCCGCCGGTGACCGAGTAGCCGTCGGTGTGCGGATACTCGTGGACGGGCGGGGCGTGGTAGAGCGTGTCGAAGTTGGCCGGGGCGGAGCTGCTTTTTGCGCCGTTGTGGTTTCCTTCGCGGTAGGCCCAGCCGTAGTTGCCGCCTTTGACAACGAGATTGATCTCTTCCCAGGCGTTCTGGCCGACGTCGGCGCACCAGAGTTGCCCCGTGGCGGGATCGAAGGAGAAGCGCCAGGGGTTCCGCAGGCCGGTGGCGAAGAATTCGCGGCGCACCTTCTTGCGGTTCGCGCTGCTCAGCAAGGCACCGTTCCAGCGTCCGTCCCAGGTGCCGCCGGCGCTGGTGTGGACGAAGGGGTTGTCGACCGGGATCGAGAAACGGGTGAGGTCGGGCAGTGCGGCGTGGGCGGTGGGGGCGACGTTGCCGGGCTTCTTGTCGACATCGATGCGCAGGATGCCGGAGTGGAAGTCCTTGATGATGGTCTGGCTGTTGTTCAGGGAGTCGTCCGCGTTCCCCTCGTCGCCCACGGAGATGTAGAGATATCCGTCGGGTCCGAAGTGCAGATCGCCGCCGTTGTGATTGGAGGCTTGGTCGAGTTGTTCGATGAGGACGAGCTCGGAGGCGGGATCCGCGGCGGCAGGGTTGCCGGCCAGGGTGGTGAAGCGGGAGACGCGCTGGTAGCTGTTGTAGGCTGCGGAGGGGGAGGTGCGCTTTGCCACCGAGTAGAAGACGAAGAACTGGCGGTTGACCGCGTGGTCGGGATGGAAGGCGAGGCCGAGCAATCCGGCCTCGCCGCCGTATTCGAAGTCTTCGTTCGCACGGGCATCGACCGTCGCGGCGAGATTGAAGAAGGTTGTTTTGGCCGGAGCGGTGACGTCGGGAACGAGGTGGATCACGCCGGGTTGCTCGCAGACGAAGAGGCGCCGGGTTTCGCCGGGAGGCGTGGCGAGGCAGAGAGGTTGGTCGAAGGTGAGGTTGCCGAGGGCGTTGACCAGCGAGTAGGTGGTGGCGGGAGGGGAAGACGGGACGTTGAGAAGAGGCGAGGGGATCCGGAGTGCGGAGGAGAACTGGAGCGTGGCGGTGCCGGTGGATGTCTGGCCGGCGGCGTTGGTGCCGCGGAAGACCAAGGAATCGACGGACGGAGTGCCGGTGGTGTGGGTGTAAAGGATGGAGCCGTCCGCCGTGATCGTGGCTGTCCCCGCGGCGGGCGCCTGGAGGATGGCGATGGTGCCGGGCGCGATGGGTCCGGCATTCCCGACCGGTGACCGGAAGCGGGCCTTCGCCCCGAGGCGCATGATCTGGGTCTGGGCATCGACGACCGCGGTCAGGGCGAGGAGGCAGGCGAGGATCGTGCGGAGCATCGGCGCGGAGAATACGCGGCGGCCACGGGGAATGCAAAACGCTTCCGACGAGCGGGAAGGCCGGCGGATCAGCGTTCCGAGACTTCGACCTGGAAGAAGCGCTGCGGGTCGGCGAGGGGAAAGGCGATTTCGACCGGTCCGCCGGCGACGGGGAGGCCCTGGTTCTGCGGGATGTCCCAGGGAGTCCAGGTGGCGAGATCGCCGGAGGTTTCGATGCGGAAGGAGCGGTTCGCCGGAAGGCTGAAACGCAGCGAAGGGGGGTCGAGCGAGACCGCCGGCCGGAACGCGCTGGAGCCGTCGCGGGGGTCGGTGCCCGCGAGGAACTCGTCGTGGTTGGCGAACCCGTCGCCATCGGGGTCCTGGCCCGGGGCGCCGGACGGATCGGAGTCGGGCTCGAAGTTTGAACTACGCCAGGCATCGTAGTTCTGGCGGCCTGCGAGCTCGCCGTTGATCCATTGGGTGAGGAGGGTGACGCTGGCGGAGTCGATCACGTTGCTGCCGAGCGGCGGCATGCGGGTGAAGCCGCCGGTCGCGGCGGCGCGGTGGAGGACGATGGAGCGGGCGGTGTCGCCGGGGACGACGAGCTTGTTCAGCGGGTTGCCGCCGTTCTGGGTGGAGGGGCCGTTGACGAGGCCGGTCTGGTCGAGCGTGAGGTGCGAGCGGCCGTCCCATTGGCCGAGAGCGGTGCCGCCGGCCTGGTGGCAGTAGGCGCAGTTCACATCGAGATAAGAGCGGACGCGGGCTTCGAGCGGGAAGCCGGTCTCGTCGGGCCGGAGGTGGCGCGGCAGGAGGTTCGGCGAGCCCGGGTCGCTGGCGAGGTAGCCTTGCTCGCGGAGGATCCGCAGCTGGTTGCCGGTGTGGCCGGCCATGTCGCCCGCGAGGTTCAACTGGCGCGTGTTGAAAGACAGCGCGTGGCCAGCCTGCGGGGTGTGGCAGATCATGCATTCGGCGCGGCTCGGGATGCGCCAGTTCTGCGGCACGGGATTGCCGCCATCCGTGATCGCCAGCGGGAAATCCTCGCCTTCGTCCGCCAAGAGCACGGCCTCGGTGCCGGCCTCGTTCCAGCGGTAGCTGACGCCGTAGGCTCCGGTGGCGTTCTTGACCAGCAGGCGGGTCTCAATGCGCTTCTTGCTGGAGGCGACTCCGCGCTGCATCTCCATGTCGAAGTGCTTCACCCAGATCGTCCCGGACGGCAGACCCCAGGGCGCTTCTTCCGACCAGGTGAAGCTCGCATTCGCATCGGGCAAGGTGAACCAGCGGCGTTTGATCGCGTGGTCGCTCCAGAACGGGAGGTTCACGGAGTAAGGGACGAGTCCGGGCGCGGGAGAGAGGCTGGCTAGGTCGCTGAAAAGGCCGGTGGCCGAGAGGGTGGCCGGGAAGCCGCTTGACGGCTCGCTGGCCGTGAGGCGGAGGAGCCTGTCGCCGTCATGATCGGCAAGGAGGACGTCCTGGTTGGAAGGATCCCTGCCAAAGGCTGAAATCTGGCCTTCACCCGCGATGCGCACCACGTTGGTTCCGTCGTGGTTCATCGCCCAGACGTTTCCGGAGACATGATCGGCGAAAACATACTTGCCGACCAAGGCGCTGATGGCCGTGCCACGATAGACCAGTCCGCCGGTGACCGAGTTGCCTTCGAACGTTCCGCTGCCGCGGGCGTAGTGGTAAACAGGGGGTATGGAGGTGAATCCGGGAGGTTCGGGATCGTGGGACGGGCTGCTGTCGTCCCAAGGTCCTGCACCGACTCCCTCGCGATAGACCCAGCCGTAATTGCCACCGGCGACGATCCTGTTGATTTCCTCCCGCTTCGAGCCGCCGACGTCGCCCACCCAGAGGTCGTTTCCGTCGAACGACATCCGCCACGGATTGCGCAGTCCGACCGCCCAGAACTCGGTCCGCACATGGTTTACCGAGACGGGCAGCCCGTTGAAGGTGGTGGCTCCGATGAACGGATTGTCCGAGGGAATCGAGTAGCGTGCGATGCCGTTGACGCGCGCAACCGCATCGACGGGCGAGCTGACGGGGTCCTCGGCCGGGTTGGGATGGGGATTGGGCTCGAGGTTGCCGGGCCTCTTGTCGACGTCGATGCGGAGGATGCCGGAGAAGAAGTCCTTGTCGATCCGTTGGGCGTTGAAGCGGGCATCGTTCTGGCCGCCTTCGTCGCCGAAGCTGACGTAGAGGTAGCCGTCGGGACCGAAGTGAATGTCGCCGCCCTCGTGGTTGTCCTGCTGGTCGCGCATTGTCAGGAAGACGTCCTCGCTGCCGGTGAGGGCGGCATTCGGGTTCACCGGGTCGCGGAGGAAGCGGGACAATCGCTCGTGCAAGGGCGGGGTGGAGCCGGTGCCGAGGCCGGGGGTATAGAAGACAAAGAACTGGCGGTTGGTGGCGTAACTCGGATGGAAGGCCAGTCCCAGCAATCCGCATTCACCCACCGTCCGGAAGCGCTCGACATTGGTGCGGGCGTTCACCACCGCCGCCAAATCCATGAACAGCAGCCGTGTCGGGCTGGGAGAGGTGACATCCGGGATCACCCAGATCTTGCCATTCTTCTCGCAGACAAAAAGCTGCGTGCTGGGGGCGGGTGGCGAGGCGATGCAGGTGGGCGCATCGAAGCTCAGGCCGGGGAACGCATTGACCAGCGAATAGGTGGTCGGCGGTGGATCGGCCGGGACGTTCAGCGCGGGGTTCGGCCGGCGTAAGGGGAGAGGGGTGCACCATGCCTGCGCTGCCAGGAGAACCAGCAGAAGCAGCGACGGAGGGGGGAGCCGGCACATGGAGGGATTCCTAGGCGGCAAACGGGATCGCGCAAAGCCGAAGTTCGGGAAACCGCGGGATGGCCGGCCCCCGCGGCGTTGACAAGAGCCGCCGGTCCTGCCGCTAATCGTCGGCATGAAGACGGTTCCGCTTCTGATGCTGCTGCTGGCTGGAGTGATTCACGGCCGGGAATTCACCGGGAAGAACGGCAAGAAGATCGACGCCGAGATCGTGTCGCGCACCGATACCCAGGTGGAGCTGAAGTTGAAGGATGGCAAGACGGTGAAGGTGGCGATCAACTCGCTCTCCAGCGCCGACCAGCTTTACGTGAAGACCTGGGAGGATCCCGCGGCCAAGGCGGAGCGCTTGAAGGGCATCGACCTGGGCGATGTTCTGGCGGCGAAGGGCTACTTCGCGCTCAAGCTCGAGGGCGGGGACAAGGAGATGATCGTGACCGCCATGATCAACGGCAAGGAGGGCAAGTTCCTGGTCGACAACGGCGCGTCGGTGCCGCTCATCAAGCAGGCTTCGCTCGAGAAGTTCGGGCTCACCATGACCGCGGTGCCGGCCCAGGGCCAGGCGGGCGGCAACACGGTGATCGGCACGGTGCGGCCGAAGAGCTTCGGCAGCGAGGAAGACAGCTTCGCACCGCCGGAATGCTACGTGCTGACCTTGGAACACTTCCCGAAGAACGTGTTGGACCTGATCGACGGGGTGATCGGCGGACAATTCCTCGTGGACCACTCCGCGGTGCTGGATTACTCGGCAAAGAAACTGTGGCTGAAGGAGTGAAACGGGCCGGGTTCCGCCGCTTCTTGAAGTGGGTGGCGAGGATTCTTGCGGGAATCGCGATCTGGCTGGCGGTGGTTGCCGGGTGGATCGCCGTTTTCGGGGGCAGGGATGCGTCGCGGCCGTCGGATTGCGCGATCGTCCTGGGTGCCGCGGCCTACGGCAACAAGCCATCGCCGGTGTTCGCGGAAAGGATCAACCATGCGGTCGAGCTCTACCGTCGCGGCGTGGTGAAGCACCTGCTTTTCACCGGCGGTCGGGTGGCCGCGGCGGACAAGTCGGAGAGCGCCGTGGCAAGGGCCCATGCCCTGGCGGCCGGGGTGCCGGCGGAAGCGATCCTGACCGAGGAGTATTCGAGAACGACCGGCCAGAACCTGGCGGAGGCGAAGCGGGTGATGAATCGGGAAGGACTGCGGACGGCGGTGATCGTCAGCGATCCGCTGCACTTGAAGCGGGCCGCATCGATGGCGGACGACCTCGGCATTGATGCCGTGACCTCGCCAACCCCCACCTCGCGCTACCGGTCCTTCGGGGCAAAGGCGGGCTTCCTGGTGCGGGAGGTTTTCTTCCTCCACGGCTACTGGTTCACGGGTCGTTGAAACCTGTCTTTAAACACGGTATACGTCCTTTATGGCTCGCGAAAAGTCTGCCATTTGCGTCTTCAAGGTCTTGATCACTGATCGGATTGCTCCGTAGCGATTAACGAGATATTTCTTCACTTCGCGCAATGTTGGCTCACAAGATTCAGCTTCAACATTGCCGCCTCCATTTTCGTGTAGAAGGCGTTGAAGTTCGCCACTACTCAGGTGCCCGTCGCGTATCCTCGCCTGCATCCACTCGCAGTCCTCGTCGATGACACGTAAGTGCTCCCGGAACCTCTTAATTTCGGCTTTAGCCAGCAACGCTTCTTCCTTTGTGGCGACTGAAAGCTCGATCCTAATAGGAGCATGTCTCGGCAATCCGAAAACTTCGTTGAGTTCCGAAAGCAGTTCTTCAGGTGTGTGACATGCGGCTCCTTGGAATGACTCCGGGAGAGGTGGGGTCTGAGGCGGCTCGTTGCCGGCTTGTTTCGCCAATCGTATCGTTGTAATCCACCACTCGAGCCACATTCTTTTGTCGTATTCTTTGCGGCCGATGTGGGTCATCCACTTTTCCCATGCAATCCACGTCGGACCCTCTTCCATTCTTTGGGCGTATTCGCGCTTTGCGTAAACTGTCGGATCGGACCTGAGGATGTCGATCAATTGGCTCGCTTCGTAAGCGTCCGTGATCTCGGGCCCGTCATACAAAAGGTCCTCCTTGAGGTGGCGCAATTGCTTCTCCGTCGGTCGCCGCCCCTTGAGATAGCCGTAATCCGAATTGTCCCATTCGCCGCTCATTCCTCAGCATGCTCCTTCCTGAATGCGGGAGAGATCGCGTCGATGATATCGAGCGTCTCCTCGTCGAGCGGGCCGGCGCGGAGGGCGTCCAGGGAGTCGTCGAGCTGGGCCACGGTGCGGGCACCGATGATGGCGGAGGTGACGGCGCGCTGGTCGAGCACCCAGCGCAGGGCGAGGTGCTGGAGGCTGAGCCCGCGTTCTCCGGCGAGCTGGTGCAGGGCGCGGATCTTCTCCTGCTGGGCCTCGACCTGGGCGGTCTGGAGGAAGCCCTCGCTGCGGGCGGCGCGCGAGCCGTCGGGGATGCCGTCGACGTACTTGCCGGTGAGCATGCCCTGGGCGAGCGGGCTGAAAACGATCGAGCCGATGCCCTTTTCCTCGAGCCATTCGTGGATGCCCTCGGCTTCCGGCCAGCGGTTCAGGATCGAGTAGGGCGGCTGGTAGATGAGACAGCGGATGCCCATGTCCTTGAGGATCTTGACGGCCTGCTTGAGCATCTTGGGCGGGTATTTCGAGAGCCCGACGTAGAGCGCGCGGCCGGAGTTCACGGCGGTGGCGAGGGCGGACATGGTTTCCTCGAGCCGCGTGTCCTTGTCGGGCCGGTGGGAGTAGAAGATGTCGACGTAATCGAGGCGGAGGCGCTTGAGCGACTGGTCAAGCGAGGCGAGGACGTGCTTGCGCGATCCCCATTCGCCGTAGGGGCCCTGCCACATCTGGTGGCCGGCCTTCGACGAGATGACCAGCTCGTCGCGATGGGCGGCGAAGTCCTCCGCGAGGATGCGGCCGACGTTTTCCTCGGCGCTGCCGGCCGGCGGGCCGTAGTTGTTGGCGAGGTCGAAGTGGGTCACGCCGCGGTCGAAGGCGCGGCGCAGGATGGCGCGGGCCTCGTGCTGGTCGTCGACGTGGCCGAAGTTGTGCCAGCAACCGAGGGAGATTTCAGGGAGGAGCAGGCCGGAATCGCCGCAGCGGCGGTAGGGCATGCGGGCGTCGTAGCGGTCGGGGTCGGCGGAATACATGAGATGGTGGATGGTAGATGGTGGATGGCAGATGAAAGGCGGAAGACTGATGGGGATTCCCATCTACGATCTGCCATCTACGATCTGCCGCAGCGCGGCAATGCGGGTCAGCACCGGCGGGTGCGAGTGGTCGAGGAAGACGCGGAAGGGATGCGGGGTCAGGTTGGACAGGTTCTTGGCGGAGAGCTTTTTCAGCGCGGAGACCAGGGCTTCGGGCTGGCCGGTGGCCTTGGCGGCGTAGGCGTCGGCCTCGAACTCGTGCTTGCGCGACCAGGCGGCGGCGGCGATGCCCAACAGGCGGCTGGCAGGAGCGAAGAGCAGGCCGAAGAGGACCAGTCCGACGTGCGCCGAGATCTTCTCCACGCCGAAGGCATCGAACAGCTCGCGCGAGAACTTGCCGCCGTCGATGACGAGCCCGAGCAAGAAGAACAGCGCGGCGGCCTGGACGACCGACACGGCGAGCCGTTGCACGATGTGGCGGAGCTTGAAGTGGCCGATCTCGTGGGCCAGCACCGCGACCAGTTCGTCCTGGGTCTGTTCCTCGACCAGGGTGTCGTAGAGGGCGATCTTCTTGGTCTTGCCGAAGCCGGTGAAGAAGGCGTTGGCCTTGGTGGAGCGCTTGGAACCGTCCATCACCGAGATCTCCGCCAGCGGGAAGCCGCACTTTTCGGCCATGGCATGGATGGCGCGGAGCAGCGGGCCGTCGGCCATGGGGGTGAACTTGTTGAACAAGGGCAGGATCAAGGTGGGGGCAAGCCAGGTGAGGAAGAGCTGGAAGGTGACAAAGAAGCCCCATGCCCAGAGCCAAGCGTGGGGCACCTTGGCGAAGATCCACAGCAGTCCCGCGACGAGTGGCAGGCCTAAGACGGCGGCGAGCAGCAGTCCCTTGATCTGGTCGATGACGAAGGTCTTCGGCGTCGTCTTGTTGAAGCCGAACTTTTCCTCGATCACGAAGGTGTCGTAGATCGAGAAGGGCAGGTGGAGCAGGGTGTGTCCTACGAACAGTAGCCCGAGGAACAGCAGGCCGGCCGGAATTTCACCGGCGACCAAGTCGCGGGCGGTGGCGTCGAGCCAGCCGAAGCCGCCGAAGGTCCAGAAGGCCAGCAGGGTGGCCAGCGAGAAGGTCGAGTGGATGACTTCAAAGCGGGTCGATTCCCGGGTGTAGGCCTGAGAACGGGCGTAGCGCTCGCCGTCGAACACGTCGGAGAACTCCCGCGGGAGATCCGGGGAGAGGGCCTTCAGGTTGAGGAGGGAGGCGATGAAATCGAGTTTCCACAAGCCGAAGAGGGCGATCAGGATGAGCAGTCCGACGGCGTTCCATTCCATGCGGGGGAAGGATGTACCGGGGTGGCGGCGGTGGATAGCGGATATTGCAGGCCCGGATTGGGCGTTGCCTTGCCCCGGATTCCGTCCTAGTTTCCCGGACCATTCCCGTGAGCAAACCCATCGCCACCCTCTTTTCCGGGATAGTTGCCATCTCCGTCTCTCCGGCGCAGGAACTCGCCCTGCGTCCCGACGTCACGAACCCCGGCGGAGCCGCCAACGAGGGGGCGATTTTCAATCGCAAGGACGCCCGGACGATCACCCAGTCGATCCCGGGGCCCCGCGGTTCGATCCTCGACCGCAACGGCGCGCCGCTCGCGCAGAACCGGGTGGCATGGCAGATCGGCCTGCAATTCCGGCAGTTCGAGAAGGCGGACCGCGCCTTCGTGATCAACTGGGCGCGGGGCCATCTCGCCACGGCCAAGGCGCTTTACCCGACGGTCCTGGAGCCGACCGACGACGAGCTCTGGAACCACTACGACCAGCGGCGCTGGCTGCCGCTCCTGATTTCCACGCACATCGGCGAGAAGGAGAAAAAGCGGATCGAGAGCGGCCTGAGCAGCGGCCTGATCCTGCACCCGGTCTACCAGCGCTACTATCCCGAGGGCGAGCTCGCCGCGCACATCATCGGCTACACCGGCAGCGTCGGGAAATTGCCGACCGGTCCGATCAATTTCAACGAGCCGATGTGGGAGGAGTCCGAGGGCCGTGCGGGCCTCGAGCTGATCTACAACGACAAGCTCACCGGCCAGCCGGGGATGAAGAAGCTGCTCTACGACGAGCAGGGCCGCGAGATCCTCAAGGATCAGGTGAAGCGGCCGCGTCCCGGCGGCGCGCTGGTGACCACCCTGAACCTCGAATGGCAGCGCCATGCCGAAAAGGTGCTGGCCGACAAATGCCGGCGCGGGGCCTTCGTGCTGATCGACGTGAACACGGGCGAGGTGCTGGTGATGGCGTCGCGGCCGTCCTTCGACCTCAACGCGTTCATCCCGGGCATCAGCAAGACGGACTACGACGCGCTGGTCAACAGCCCCTCCAAGCCGCTCACGGCACTCGCTTTCCAGGGGCGCTACCCGCCGGCCTCGTCGTTCAAGCCGATCGTGGCCTTGACGGCGCTGGATAGCGGCGAGGTCGATGAGAACACCGAGATCTACTGCCCGGCCTCGATCACCATCGGCAACCACACCTTCCACAACCACAACAAGAAGTCCGCGGGCTCGATCGCCGTGAAGCAGGCGATCGCGCTGTCGAACAACCCGTGGTTCTATCAGGTCGGCATGCGCCTGGGTCCGAACGCGTTCCTCAACACCGCCCGCCGCCTCGGCTACGGTGAACGGACCGGCCTGCCGCTGATCGGCGAGGATCCGGGCCTGGTGCCGACCAACGAGTACATGCTGCGGGTCGAGAAGCGCCGCTTCATGGACGGCGACTCCTGCAACCTGGCCATCGGCCAGGGCAACCTGCTCTCCACGCCGCTGCAGGTGGCACAGGGCATGGCGGGCATCGCCAACGGCGGCGTGTTGCCGAAGCTGCATCTCGTGTTGCAGGCGCAGGACCCCTTCGGCCGGGTGATCGAGCAGGCGGTGCCGTCGAAGCGGAACTGGCTTTCGCTCGACGAGAAAGCCATCGAGGTGGTCCGCGAAGGAATGCGCGACGTGGTCAACAGCGGCTACGGCACGGGCCGCAGCGCTGCGCTCAGTTTCACCGAACTCTGCGGCAAGACCGGGACGGCCCAGTGGGGACCGCCCTCGAAGGACCAGCGTCTCGCCTGGTTTGCCGGATTCCTGCCCTTCGAGGAGCCGCGCTACGCCTTCGCCGCGCTTTACGAAGGGCGTCCCGGCGAGCGCCTCAGCGGCGGCCGGAATGCGGCCCCGATCGTCAAGGCCTTCTTCGAACCCCTGAAAGCCGAGTTCAAGGAGATCCTGGCCCCGGCTCCCAAGGCGCTCGAGATCGTCGACGAATCCGAAGTCGCGGCGGAAGAGGGCGGGGAAGGCGAGGTTTCGACCGAAGGCGTGCTCCGGGCGCAGGAAGTGGAGCTGCTGGAGACCGGCGAGGTTGACGGCGAAGGCGAAGCCGCGGAGGAGATCCCGAAGGCGCTGCCGGTCGATCCCGACGAGATCCCGGAGGAGTGAGTTGCAAGTCGCGGTTTTCAGGGCTGGACGCGGCCCCGCTTTGCCGCCAAATAGCCTCCGCCTTCACTACGGAAGGCGTGACCCCAACGACCCAAGCAATCCGATCATGGACATTCAAATCGCGACCCTTTGTGACTTCGCCGCCGACTACAACGGCAAGCTGGTCATTTCCGGAACCTTCGACACCCTTGCCGCCCGCGCCCTTCCCGTGGTGCACCCGATGTGCAGCCTGGCGCTCCGCTTTTGCTTCACCCAGGAAGACTCCGGCCGCCACAAGCTGTCGATCAACATCATCAACGAGGACGGCGAGGCGCTCGATCCCCAGAACATGCCGATCGAACCGGAGTTCGAGGTGCAGCTTCCGGCCGGCACTCCTTTCCTGACCCGCAACGTGATCCTGAACCTCCAGGGCCTCCGTTTCCCGAAGTCGGGCATCTACTCGATCGACCTCGGCTGCGACGGCGACCTCCTGATGCGCCTGCCGCTGCGGATCGTCCAGGTCCAGCAGCAGCCGCAGGCCGAACCCGTCGCCTGATTTCGTGCCGCCGACCCCTTACTCCTGTGCCCTGGTGACCGGCGCCTCCGCCGGCATCGGGGCCGAGTTCGCCCGGCAGCTCGCCCCGCAGTGCGGGACCTTGGTGATCATCGCCCGTCGGGCGGAGCGCCTGGTGGAGCTGGCGGGCGAACTGGAAAGGGGCCACCCGGGCCTGCGGGTCCTGCCGCTGGAGGCGGATCTGACCGATCCGTCCGCCCGGCTGCAGGCCGTGGGCCATTTGCTTTCCAAGGGCCTGGTGCCCGACCTCCTGGTGAACAACGCCGGGATGGGCGATTACGGCGAGTTCGTGACGTCCGACTGGATGAAGGTGGAGTCGATGCTGCGGCTGAATGTCGAGGCGCTGACCCACCTGACCCACGCGCTGCTGCCGACGATGATCGAGCGGCGGAGCGGGGCGATTCTCAACGTCAGCTCGCTGGCCAGCCTCTTGCCGATCCCGGACTTCGCGGTCTATGCGGCGACCAAGGCGTATGTGAGCAGTTTTTCCGAAGCGCTCCGGATCGAGGTCCGCGAGCACGGCATCCGGGTGATGGCGCTTTGCCCCGGCCCGGTTCACACCGAGTTCGGCGAAGTGGCCGGACGCGCGCCCGGGACCGATTTCGGGGCGCGGGAGTGGTTTTACGTCACCCAGGAGCAGGTGGTGCGGGAGGCCTTGGAGGGTCTCGCCGCCGACCGGCCGCGCGTTTATCCCGGCTGGAAAGTGGCCGCCGCGGCGCTGGGTATTTCGCTGCTGCCGATTGTAGCCGTCCGTCTCGTGATGAGCCTGCGGCCGCGGAGGTAGCGATCCGGAATGTAGCGGCGGTCTGCGACCGCCGGTGGTTGAGGGGAAGCGACGGGTAGGCGTTGTTCTATCTGGGTGGGTGAGGCAGGCGGTCGGGGTGGCTTCTTGACAGAGTGCGGCGGTCGCAGACGGCCGCTACATTGGTGATGCCAAAAACGGATTTGCCTTCCGCTCGCTGCCCACCGTCGTCGCCGGTCCGTGGCCGGGGAGCAGGATGGCCTCGTCGGGCAGCGTCATCACTTCCTTCCGCAGCGCTTCCAAGGCCTGCCGGTAGGGTTCGCCGGGGGCGCAACCGCCGATCGAGCCCGCGAACAGCGCGTCGCCGGTGACGCATACCGGGACGGGTAGGCCGCTCACGACATAACCCAGCGCTCCGGGGCAGTGGCCGGGCAGGCCGATCACCCGGATGTTCAGGTGTCCCCGCTGGAGCTGCATTCCGGGCCGCAGGATTTCGCCCTGCTCCGGGCCGGCGAGGAAGGCCATTATATCCCGCAGTCCGGGGAGGCCGCCGGTGTGATCGCCGTGGCTGTGGGTGATCCACACACCAACCCGACCGATTCCCCGCAGATCGAGCTGGTTCCGGACATCCTCCGGGCCATCTCCGGTATCGAACAGCAACCACTCCCCTCCGCCGGCATCAACCAGCCACGCATTCACGGTTTCCGTATCAAACGGAAGTTCCAAGCGATTGATGGAATCTAGTGTTGGGTTCGGCGCCTGATAGTGATCGAGGTGGGTCAAGGCCTCGGCATCGAGATGGAGTGCGGTCGCGAGGCGGCTCAGGATGGCTGGCGAGGCGGGGTTGCGGCTGGCAGTCAGAACCTCGCGTTCCGGCAGGTCGCAGCGGTTCGCGGCGGCGGAAGGTGCGAGGTCCAGGCCGCGCAGGGCCTTGCGGATGACGTCGGCGGAGTTGTCGTAGAGCATGGGTCAGGCGAGTTCGCAGGCCAACCGGATCGCGTGGATCATCGAGTCGGGTCGGGCGATTCCTTTTCCGGCGATATCGAAAGCCGTGCCGTGGCCGGGGCTGGTCCGGGGTTTGGGCAGGCCTAGGGTCACGTTCACGCCGGTGTCGAAATCGAGCAGCTTGAGCGGGATCAGGCCCTGGTCGTGATACATCGCCAGCACCGCGTCGAACTCGCCGGTTGCAGCCTGGCGGAAGACGGCGTCGGGGACATGGGGGCCGGAAAACACCCCGGGTAGCTCGCGGTTCAGGGTCTCGATCGCCGGGGTGATGATCCGGGCTTCCTCGTCGCCGAAACGACCGTTTTCGCCGGCGTGGGGGTTGAGCCCGGCGACGGCGATCCGCGGGGTGCGGTGGAATCGGCGGCAGGCGAAGTCGGCCAGAAGCCGGCCCGTGGTGACGATCCGCTCTTCGCTGAGGGTGGTTGAAACGGCCGCTAGAGGAATGTGAATGGTGGCCAGTCCGACGCTCAGGGTTCGGCCGCTGAGGCACATGGCAAAGTCCTGAATTCCAAATCGTTCCGCGAAAAATTCCGTCTGGCCCGGAAAAGGGAATCCCGAGTTCTGAAGGGTCTCTTTGGAAACCGGGGCGGTGACGACGGCCACTGCATTCGGGTCCGACTTTAGGATTCGAACGGACGCTTCAAGCGCATCGAGTGCCGCTTGTGCCGAACGGGAATCCGGTCGTCCCGGGGTGAAGCCCGAAGCTTCGCCGAGGACTTCGAAGTCGAAGCCGGAGGGCAGGAGGCCCGAGGCGAGGGCCTTTTCGACGACCTCGGGGCCGATGCCCGCGGGGTCCCCGAGGGTGATGAGGATGCGGGGCATGGCGTGACCGCGGGGCGATCAGAGCTTGCGGACGATCACCGCGTTCTTGCGCTTGTTGGCCATCCACTTTTCGTAGGCGGCCGAGCTTTTCTTGGTGCGGACGCGGTCCTCGACCATTTCGCGGACCTCGCTGAGGGCCGGGGCGGGTCCGGGGATGATGTCGACGATCTTCACCACGGTGAAGCCGGCGGGATCCTCGAGCGGGCCGAGCACGTCGCCTTCCTTGCCGGCGAAGATGATGGCGGCGAACTCCGCCGCGAGGTCGGTGCGTGGCAGGTTCTCCTGATAGCCGCCCTTGTCGGCGAAGGCGTCGCGGGAGTGCTTCTTGGCCAGTTCCGCGATGTCGGCGCCGGCCTTGATCTCCGTTGCAATCTGCTCGGCGAGAGCGAGTTGGGTCTCCGGGGTGGCAAGCGGGTTCTGATCGTCGAGGCGGGGCAGGAAGATCTTGTTGAAGGTGATCTTGTCCTTGGTGGTATCGCGGAGCTTGTCCTTCATTTCCGCGTATTCCTTGGCGATCTCGCCGGGGAGCGGCGGCGGGGCGTCGGAGAAGTGTTCGGCGCGCATGGCCTGGACGATGAGCTGCTCGCGGGTCATTTCCCGGTAGCCGGCCATGCCCATCCGGGCCCGCTTGAGCTCTTCCTGGAACTTCTGCTCGTCGCCGCCGTAGTTGGCCTGGATCTGGCGTTTGATTTCCTTGTCGATGACGTGGTCGGGGAGGCTGGCGCCCTTTTTCTCGAGTTCCTTGAACTCGGAGATGATGATTTCGCGGTCGATGAGCTCCTGGAGGATCTTTTCGCGGGCTTCGAGCACCTGACGCTCGAATTCCGGGCCGCGGCGCGGGAACTGGGCGGCGAGCTGGGCGAAGATCGGCGAGAGCATGAAGCCGACCTTGTTCTTGGTGATGACCCGGCCGTTGACCGTGGCGGCGAAGCCGTTGACCTCGAAGGGGCCCGACGGGAGGGCCGGGGCCTGGTTGGCGGGCGGTGCCGCCGGTTGCTGGGCCGGCGCGAGGCCGGTGGATGCGAGGAAAGCGAGCCAGGCGAAGCGGGTTCTCATGATCGAAAGGATGTCGTTTCGGACGGCATGACTGTCCTGCGACGGGGCGGCCAATGCAAGCGGCGAAAAGCGGATGCGGCGGGAGGCGGCGGCACCAAAAAAGAAACCCCGTCGTGCCGGACCGGCACAACGGGGTTGAGAAAAGGGCCCGGTATTACTCGGTCTTCAGCTTGTCGGCGGCCTCTTGCAGGCCTTCGGCGGCGGCGTCCTTGGCCTTGTCGACGGCTTCACCGGCGGCATCCTTGACCTTGTCGACCTCGGCGGCAGCGGCGTCCTTGGCCTTGTCGACCTCGGCGGCGGCGGCGTCCTTGGCCTTGTCCACGGCTTCGGCGGCGGTGGCCTTCACTTCTTCCGTCTTCTTTTCAGCCTCGCTGCAGGCGGCGAAGACGAAGGGGACGGCGGCTGCGATCAGGATCTGATGGATTTTCATGGCGGTGGTATGGTTGGTTGCGATGGACCCTACGTCCACCGGATAGGGATCTAACATGGAAAAACCAGTCGGTCAAACTGGCGATTCCCGGTGAAGCAAGTATTCTCGGCGCATGGATACCGTGCCGGTGCAATGCCCGACCTGTTTCGAGACCTTCGAAGTGGTGATGCCGCCGCCGGAAGAATTGCCGGCGGAATACGACTACGACTGCGAGATCTGCTGCCGGCCGATGCTGATCGTGTTCGATGAATCGGGAGCCTTCGCCCGGGGATTGGGGGAATGACCAGGCCGGGGATCTCGATCGTGATGCCGTTCCGGAACGCGGCGTCCACCTTGCCGGAGGCGCTGGCGAGCGTGCTGGGTCAGGAGTTCGCCGACTGGGAGCTGCTGGCGGTCGATGACGGATCGACCGACGGTTCGGCGGAGGTGGTGCGCGACCTGGCTGGCGGCGACCCGCGCGTCCACCTGCTTTGCAACGAGGGGCCGCCGGGCGTGGTGGGAGCCTCGGTGACGGCGGGGCGGGCCGCGGCGGGCGAGTGGCTGGCGCGGATGGACTCGGACGACATCAGTCATCCGGAGCGGCTCGCGCGGCAGCGGGCGATGTCGCTGGAACAGCCGGATCTGGACGTGATCGGCTGCGGCGTGGAGATCCTTTCTCCGCTCGGGGACGGCATGATCCGCCACGTGGAGTGGGTGAACCGGCTGATGGGAGCGGACGAGATCGCGAATGCCCGATTCATCGAGAACCCGATGGTCCACCCCTGTTCGCTGATGCGGAAAGCGGCGGTCGAGGCGGCGGGCGGATACCGGGACGTGCCGTGGGCGGAGGATCACGACCTATTTCTCAGGATGCTGGAGCGGGGTTCGCGCTTCGGGAAGGTGCCGGAGATTCTGCTGAAATGGCGGGATTCACCGGGTCGCCTGACCCGGAGCGATCCGCGCTACGGCGAGGCGTGCCGGCACCGGATGCGGGCGCATTACCTTTCGCGGATACCCCGCGTGAAAGAGCGGGGCGTGGCGATCGCGGGCGCGGGACCGATCGGCAAGACGCTGGCGCTGGAGCTGAAAGCGCTGGGCGTGGAAGTGCGCGGTTTCTTCGACGTCCATCCGCGGCGGATCGGCGAAACGATCCACGGCGCGGAGGTGGCAGGCTTGGAGGAATTCGGCCGCCGCTGGCGGGAAGCGGTGCTGCTTTCGGCGGTCGGCGTGCCGGGCGGGCGGGACGAGGTCGCCGGCATGGCGGCGAAAGCCGGCTACGTGGAGGGCGGGGATTTCTGGTGCGTGTGCTGAAGGCTCCGGACCAGGGTCATGGCAACGCTTCGAGCGCCTTGACGATCTGGCGGCGGAGTTCGACGACCTCGATCTGGCCGCTGTGGCGCCAGAGGATTTCGCCCTTCGGCGAGAGCAGGACGCTGTGGGGCTGGGCGCCGGTCCATTCGGCGTCGATCGCTTCGGCCAGCAGGTCGGGGTTCTCCCCGGCGAAGACGTAGTTGTTGGTCGTGCGGCCTTCCTTCTCGACGGCGGGCTTGGTGCGGTCGGACAGGGCGAGATGCTGCTTTTCGAGGAACTTGAGCACCTTGGCCTCGTCGCCGACGGGGTCGAGGCTGATGGTGACCATGTCGAAGGAGCGGTTCTGGAAGCGGCGGTAGGTGTCGACCAGTTCCGGGAACTCGGCGACGCAGGGGCCGCAGGTGGTGGACCAGAAGTTGATCAGGCGGACGTTGCCGGCGGCATTGGCGCGGAGCTTCTTGGCGGTCTCGACGTCGAGCTTTTCGAGGGTTTCCGGTTTGGCTTCCCAGGCCTTCTGGTCGGCGGCGACCTGGTCCTTTTTCCAGGCCCACTTGGTGGAGCAGCCGAAAGAGCGGGTGGTCGGGGTGGCGACCGGCTTGCCGGCAAGCACGGCGTCGAGCGCGTCGCGGAGGTAGCTCTTCTCGACCGGGCCGGACTTGCGGGCGGCATCGTCCATCCGGCCGGTGTAGGCGAGCTTGCGGTCCTGGCCGAAGACGAAGACATGCGGCGTGGACTGGGCCCCGCAGGCCATGCTGAGCGCCTGGGTCTCGCCATCGTAGAGGTAGGGGAAGGTCCAGCCGTAGTCCTTGGCGAAAGGCGTCATTTCCTCAAAGGAGTCTCCGAAAGCCCCGTAGCCGAGCTCATCGGGGCGCAGGCCGACCGGGTTGCTGCTGTTGATGGCCACCACGGCGACGCCCTTGTCCTTGTAGTCCATGTGGATCTCCTGCATCCGGCCGGCGGCGGCGATGGCGTCGGGGCAGTGGTTGCAGGTGAAGATCAGGCAAAGGGCCTTGGCCGGGGAGAAATCGGCGAGCTTGTGCTTCTTGCCGTCGATTCCCGGCAGTTCGAAATCCGGCACCGGCGAGCCGATCGGCATCACGGGCGGGTTCTGCGGGGCGGCACCGAGGGCGGTGGCGGCGAAGGCGAGGCTGAGGAAAACGGCTTTCATGGATCGAAGTCTGATACCGGAAGTTGGGGCGCGAAATTGCTCCGATGACGCTCAGATCTCGACCGTTTCGCCCAGAACGGCAACATCCACCGCGCCTCCGAATTCATCGGTCAGGGCGTCGCGCAGGGCGTTCGAACGTTCGGTTTCGCCGTGGACCAGCCAGACGCGCGACTTCGGTCCGCTCATGCGGCCGAACCAGTCGAGCAGCTCCGAGTGGTCGGCGTGGCCGGAGAAGGAGTCGATGGTTTCGATGTTCGCCCGGACCTGCACCGGCTTGCCGAAGATGTTGACCGTCTTTCGGCCGTCCCGGATGGCGCGGCCGAGGGTGTTGTCGGCGCAGTAGCCGACGAAGAGGACGGTGTTCTTCGGGTCGCCGAGCCCGTTTTTCAAATGGTGGCGGATGCGACCGGCCTCGCACATGCCGGAGGCGGAGATGATGATGCACGGGCCGCCTCCTTTCATGTCGTTGAGCTTCTTCGATTCGGTCACGGCGCGGACGAGGTGGAGGCCTTCGAAGATGAAGGGATCGTTCTCGTCGAAGAGGAAGCGGTAAACCGTTTCATTGAAGCACTCCGGATGGATGCGGAAGACCTCGGTGGCGTTCACGGCGAGCGGGCTGTCGACGTAAACGGGCACGCGGCGGAGCTTGCCGGTGTGGAAGAGCTGGTTGAGGACGTAGAGGAGCTGCTGGGTGCGCTCGACGGCGAAGGCGGGGATCATCACCTTGCCGCCGCGCTTGAGGGCCTCGGTGAGGATCTCGCCGAAGGCATCGTTGGCGCCGGTGGGGAGCTCGTGTTCGCGGCCGCCGTAGGTGCTTTCCATCAGGACGAAATCGACGTCCGGGACCGGCACGGGATCGCGCAGGATCTCGTTGCCGCCGCGGCCGATGTCGCCGGAGAAGAGGAAGCGCTTCTTCTTGTTGCCGTCTTCCTTGTCGATGATTTCGAGCAGCACCTGGGCCGCGCCGAGGATGTGGCCGGCATCGAAGAAGGTCAGGGTCACGCCGTCGCAGAGCGGCATCGGGCGCTCGTAGCCGATGCTGATGAACTGGCGCAGGCAGCGCTCGGCGTCTTCCTCGAGATAGAGCGGCTGGACCGGCGGCAGGTTGTCCTTGGCGCGGTCCTTGTTGAGCCATTCGGTGTCCTGTTCCTGGATGTGGGCGCTGTCGGCCAGCATGATCTGGCAGAGGTCGCGGGTGGCGAAGGTGGCGTAGATGTTGCCGGAGAAGCCCTGCTTGCAGAGGTTGGGGAGGTTGCCGCTGTGGTCGATGTGGGCGTGGGAGAGGACCACGATGTCGATTTCGCGCGGGTCGAAGTGGGGGAAGCCGCAGTTCACCTCGTAGCTTTCCGCGCGGTGGCCCTGGTAAAGGCCGCAGTCGAGGAGGATGCGGGTGCCGTTGACTTCGAGCAGGTGCTGGGAACCGGTGGTGGTGCCGGCGGCACCGCAGAATTTCAATTTCATGGGCTTGTTAGGAAACTGGCACGCATCGGGCGGGAGGGAAACGGGAAAGTGACCGGGTGCGCGGAGGCTCTGGTCCGAAGAAGCACGGGGTGTTCGCGACGGGGCGATGCGGGCTGGAAGGGGCGGCGGGCTTTGTTGGACCGCTCGGTCGGTCGCAGACCGGCGCTCCCGGGGGAGGGGCTAAAGCACCTTCTCGAAGACCTTCGAATCGCGGCCGCTGTCTTCCAACTGCTTCCGGCGGGTGGCGGGAAGGATGGAGGCGTCGCGCAGGGTGTAGCCGACGCGCTGCTCGAAGAAGTCGGCGGCGCGGGTGGTCAGCGCGAAGACGCGGGGAATGCCCTTCTCCCGGGCGAGTTCTTCGGCGTGGCGGACCAGGTCGACGCCGTAGCCGCGGCCTTCGTGGTTGAGCTTCACGTAGAGGCAGGCGACTTCGGCGACGTTCTCGCCGGGGTATTCGTGGAGCGCGACGCAGCCGACGACGTTGTCGTCGATGGTCATCACGCGGTAGTCGCCGAGCTTCGCCTCGATGTCCTCGTAGTTGCGGGCGACCAGCTTGGTGCGGCGGACGGAGCGGCCGATCATGCCGAGCAGCTCGGGAATGTCCTCCTCGCGCAGCGGGCGGATCTGTCGGTAGCTGTCGGCGTGGATCATGGTGCCGACGCCTTCGTTGGAGAAGAGCTCGTCGACCAAGACACCTTGGCGGCGGCCGTTGAGAACGTGGACGCGGGGGACGCCGCGGCGGCAGGCTTCGGCGGCGGCTTGCAGGAGGTGGGCGCCGGTGACGGTGCCGGAAACCGCGAGCGCGTCGGCATCGGCGGCGCGGACGGCAGGGACCGGCTCGCCGTCGATGAGGATGGCCTCTTCCAACAGCGCGATCAGTTTCACCGCACCGATGCCGAGGGTGAAGTCGACGACCTGGGGGTCGAGCGGGTCGTTCGACGAGGCGTCGGCGACGACGGTCTGGCCGCGGCCGAGGATGGCCTTGGCTTCCTCGATCGCGCCGGGTTCGCCGAGCGGGCGGGTCAGCCGGGCGGCCATGATCTCGCACTCGAGGGTCCAGTCGTAGAGGTCCTTCAGGTCGCCGCCGAGGACGCCGAGGATGAGTTTCACGCCGACGTCCTCCATCGCTGCAAGGTCGAGGAGGCTTTCCGCGATGGCGGGTTCGGGCAGCAGGCCGGCTTCGATCAGCACGACGAAGATCTTCCCGCGGAACCGCGGGACGTATTCGAGAACCGCCCTGACGTCACCTTGATCGGCCACGCCGGTTTTCTAGCAGGCCGGGGGCGGGGTGCAATGGTGGAACGGGGGTGGCGTGTACTGGAGCGCGGACTTCAGTCCGCTTGGACGGTTGGGGATTTCGAGCGGACTAAAGTCCGCGGTCAAGTAGACCTGAAGTCGGGCATCATGCCGGGTCGATCTCCGGCGCGGCGGGGTCTTCGCGGCGGATGAAGAGCAGGCCGAGGAAATTGAGATAGACCGCGGTCATAAGTAGGCCAATGGACCGCGGCGGAGTGGTGATGGGATCCCGTGAGAGCTCCCAGATCAGCCATGATATCGCGACAAGGCAGACCGAGGTCATGATCATCATGATCCACCAAATCGGGCGGGATCCGCGGAGCAAATGGATCAAAAACGGTGCACCTGCCACCAGCGCCATCGACATCGGCAGACTCATCCACGCGAGCATCGCCCCGATCGAGGACTGAAAGAACTCGCCGGATGTAAAGACAGAGATCACGAGTTCCCATATGACCCACCCGCGGACAATTCGACCGTCTGATGTAAGACTTCCGTCGAGCGGAGCGACGTGGAACGCTATCAGGCTGATCAGCGCGGCAACCAGCAGCGCCAGCGCGATCAGGTTCATCCGGCGGGCGTGGGGGATGGGCATCGCCGGATAGCATAAGGAGTGTGGACGTTTCGTCCACACCGTGTCGACCACAGGTCGACACTCCTTATTGGAGCAGCCAGAAGACCGGATCCGGCCAGAAGCCGAGGACGAGGGTCGCGACGGTCATGGCGACGACGCAGGTCCGGGTGATCTGCGGCAGGACCAGCGGCTTGGCGCCGTCGGCGGGGGCTTCCCACCAGATGGCGCGGATGATCTTGAAGTAGTAGTAGAAGCCGGCGGCGGCGCCGATGAAGGCGAGGCCGACGCCCCACCAGAGCTTGGCTTCGACGGCGAGGGAGAAGACGAAGAACTTGCCAAGGAAGCCGGCGGTCAGCGGCACGCCGGCGAGGGCGGCCATGATCAGGGTGAGGCCGATGGCGAGGGTCGGGTTGCGCTTGCCGAGGCCGTTGAAGGCGTTGATCTCCTCCGAGCCGTCCTGGATCCGGACCTGGGCCAGGATGAAGAAGCTGGCGAGGGTCATCAGCAGGTAGGTGGCGAGGTAGAACGAGACGCTCTGGGCGGAACCGAGGCCGCTGTCGTTGACGGGCTTCCAAGCGGCGAGGGCGAGGATGAGGAAGCCGGCGTGGGCGATCGACGAGTAGGCGAGCAGTCGCTTGAAGTTGCCCTGGCCGATGGCGGCGAGGTTGCCGAAGAGCAGGGTGGCCCCGGCCATGATGGCGAGCATCAGGGTGACTTGGGCGGCGACCGGCGAGCCGGGTTGCAGGAGGGGATCGAGGAAGCGGATGAGCAGGATGAAGCCGGCGGCCTTCGAGCCGACCGAGAGGAAGGCGGTGGTCGGGGTGGGAGCGCCTTGATAGACGTCGGGGATCCAGGCCTGCATCGGGACGGCACCGATCTTGAAGCCGAGGGCGATCAACACCAAGGCGATGCCGAAGAGCAGCGGGGTGGTGGATGGCAGATGGGAGATGGCAGATGGAAGATTCGAAAGGCTCATCGTGCCGGTGGTGCCGTAGATCCAGGCGATGCCGTAGACGAGGAAGCCGGTGCTGAGCGCGCCGAGGATGAGGTATTTCACGCCGGCTTCGAGCGAGCCGACGTTGCGGCGGAGGTAGGCGACGAGGATGTAGAAGGTGATGGTGACCAGCTCGAGGGCGACGAAGGCGCCGGCGAGGTCCTTGGCGGAGGCCATCCACATCATGCCGGCGCAGGCGAAGACAGGCAGGGCGAAGTACTCGCCGGTTCCGTTTTCGGACTCCTGGTCGTCGGTGAAGCGGGAGAGAATCGAGCGGTAGTCGAGCGACATCAGCACCACGAGGATGGTGCAGACGAGGGCGAAGCCCTTGTAGAAGCGGGCGATACCGTCGTAGGCGTAGAAGTTCCAGAGCGCATAGCTGTCCCATTTGTCACCGGGATCGGCCGCTTCGGGACCGACCGCGTAGAACGACAGGATCAGGATGAAGGCAAGGCCGGCCGCGGCGGAGAAGCCGACGAGCTTCTTCGAGTCGCGGGGACCGAAGGCTTCGACCATCAGCAGGACGAGGCCGAGGAAGACGGTCAGGGCTTCGAGGTAGTAGGCGGGCATGGTGGCAGGAAAATAGGTCTTATAGGTCCTATGAGACCTAATTCAAAAGGCTGAGCAGCAAGTTCGGATAGAGTCCCACGGCAAGCAGTGCGACCGCGAGCAGCAGCACCGGGATCCGGTCGGCGAAGGTCAGGTCGGCGGCGGCTTCGGTGGCGCGGACGGTGGGGCCTTGGAAGATCTTGCGGTAGGCGCGGAGCATGTAGACGGCGCTGATGACCACGCCCCAGATGGCGAGGATGCAGGCGATCTGGACCGGGCCGAGGCCGGCGGCGGGGTCGTAGTTCTTGAAGGCGGAGAGGAAGACCATCACCTCGCCGGCGAAGTTGGCGAGACCGGGCAGGCCGATGGAAGCCATGCCGACCATGCCGAAGAGGAAGGCCATGCCGGGGGCGGACTTGGCGAGGCCGCCGAGGTCGGAAAGCTCGAGCGTGCCGGTGTTGCGCTCGATGCGGTCGGCGAGGCCGAACAGCATCGCGATCGAGATGCCGTGGGCGAACATCAGCAGCACGGCGGCGGGCTGGGCGATGGGGTTGAGACTCACGTCGCCGTTGACGGCGGCAAGCGCGGCGATGGCGAGGAAGATGTAGCCCATGTGCATGACCGACGAGTTGCCGAGCATGAGGTCGAGGCGCTTCTGGTTGATGGTCACCAGGCCGACCCAGAGGATGTTGCCGACCAGCAGGACCAGCAGCGGGACCAGCCAGGCGTTGAGGCCTTCGGGAACGAGCGGGATGGCGATGCGGAGCAGACCGTAGAGGCCGAATTTCTTCAGCACGCCGGCGTGGAGCATGGCGGTCGGGGCCGGGGCGCTGGCGTAGGCGGGGGCGGCCCAGGAGTGGAAGGGGAACAGCGAGACCAGCACGCCGAAGCCGACGATCAGCAGGGCGGCGATGCTCTTCTGCGAGGCGGGATCGATGACCAGCGAACCTTCCTTGGCGGCGTTCACCATGGTCGGGATGTCGAAGGTGCCGGCGAGGTTGGCGAGCCAGACGAGGCCGGCGAGCAGGATGATCGAGCCGAAGCCGAGGTAGATGGTGATCTTCCACGCGGCTTCCTTGCGGTCGCCGCGGCCGAGGATGCCGATCATCAGGAAGGTCGGGATCAGGGCGAGTTCGTGGAAGGCGTAGAAGAAGAACAGGTCGGTGGCGGCGAAGGCACCGATGGCTCCGGCGGAGATCAGCAGCGAGGAGCCGTAGTAGAGGGTTTCGCGGCCTTCAGGAGCCTTGCCGGAAAGCAGGGCGGCGAGGGTGACGATGACCGAGAGCAGGACCATGATCACGCTCATGCCGTCGCTGAAGGCGAAGGCGAGGTGAAGCGCGGGCTTCTCGAGGACCGGGAGCGAGAGGCCCCAGAGCTTGTCGTTTTCCCAGCAGGTCGTGGCCCACAGGCCGAGCACGAGGTTGGCGGCGCCGGCGGCCAGGGCGGCCTTGCGGGCGGGTGCGCCGGCAAGGATCGCGACGAAGGCGAGGAGCGGAAGGAGGACGAGGAGGGCGAGCATGTTAGAACGCGGTGAAGTAGATGACGAGGATGACGCCCAGTCCGAAGGCGAAGGCGTAGCCCTGGAGATTGCCGCCCTGGACGCGGCGGAACAGGCCGCCGAAGCCTTCGGCGATGCGGGTCGAGCCGCCGACGATCAGGCCGTTGATCAGGAACTCGTCGAAGAAGTGGACGATCGCGGCGAAGGCGTCCTGGAAGTATTTTACGAGGACGTTGTCGTAGAAGGCGTCGATCTTGAAGCGGTCGCGGAACAGCGGGATGGAGACGGGATCCTTGTCCTTGCCGTTGTAGAGGGCGAAGCCCGCGATCAGGCCGAGGACGAGCGAGCCGATCGAAGCGCCGAGGATCAGCGAGTGGCCTTCGGCGTGGCCGTGTTCGTGGATCGGGCGGAAGGCGCCGAGCGCGTTGGAGACCGCCGGGAAGCCGGCGACGATGGCGAGCACCGCGAGGACCAGCAGCGGGACGAACATCAGCGGACCGACCTCGTGGGCGTGATCGGCGTTCTCGGAGCGGGTCTTGCCGAGGAAGGTCACCACGAAGGCGCGGGTCATGTAGAAGGTCGTGAGGAAGGCGACGAAGACGGCGATGCCGAACAAGGTCTTGTTGCCGCTGTAGGCGGCGGCGAGGATTTCCTCCTTCGACCAGAAGCCGGCGGTGACGTAGGGCACGGCGATCAGCGCGGCGGTGCCGATGAGGAAGGTGAAGCCGGTGATCGGCATTTTCTTGAGCAGGCCACCCATCTTCCAGATGTCCTGTTCGTGGTGGCAGGCGTAAATGATCGCGCCGGAGCCGAGGAAAAGCAGGGCTTTGAACCAGGCGTGGGTGAAAAGGTGGAACATGCCGGCCTCGCCAGCGACCAGGCCGACAGCCATGACCATGTAGCCGAGTTGCGACAGGGTGGAGTAGGCGAGGATCTTCTTGATGTCGCTCTGCTGCGTGGCCATCAGCGCGGCGCAGAGGGCGGTTATGCCACCGACCCAGGCGATGATCTCGCTGGACAGGAGGCCGGCCAGGATTTCCTGGGGAAGGTCGAGCGAGAGCTGGACGCGGAAGAGCATGTAGACGCCGGCGGCGACCATGGTGGCGGCGTGGATCAGCGCCGACACCGGAGTCGGGCCTTCCATGGCGTCGGGCAGCCAGACGTGGAGCGGCATCTGGGCGGACTTGCCCATCGCGCCGCAGAAGACGCAAAGCAATGCGGCGGAGAGCGTGGCGGCGAAGATCGCGGGATTCGCGGCTTGGAAGATTTTGATTCCTTCCGCCATGCCATCGAAGCTCAGGCTGCCGGTGATACGCCACAGCATCAGGATGCCGATCATGAAGCCGAAGTCGCCGATTCGGTTCACGATGAAGGCCTTCTTGGCGGCGTCGGCGGCGGAGTCCTTCTGATACCAGTGGCCGATCAGCAGGTAGGAACTGAGGCCGACCAGTTCCCAGAACATGAAGGTCATGATGAAGTTCGAGGCCAGCACGATGCCGGTCATCGAGAACATGAAGAGCGAGAGGCAGGTGAAGTAGCGGGCCTTGGCACTGTCGTCGGCCATGTAGGCCAGCGAGAAGATGTGCACCAACAGGCCGATGCCGGTGACCACGACCATCATGCCTTTGGACAGCTTGTCCAAGGTGATGCCGATCTCGAGTTCGAAGCCGCCGACCGTCAGCCAAGGCAGGGGCTCGACGGCGGTTTCCTTGCCAAGCAGGAACAGCGAGATCGCGAAGGTCACCGCGACCGAGGCGACGGAGACCACCGACGCGATGAACGCGTTTCGCTTGAGATAGAGCTGGTTCGCCGCGGCGGCGATCAGCGGCAGGAAGAGGAGGATCCAGGGCATGGTCGAATGAAGATTTCCGATTGAAAGTTGCCGGACTGCTTAGCCCCGCATGCTGTTCAGGTCGTCGGTGTGGATGCTCTGCCGAGCGCGGTAGAGGGCGACGATGATGGCGAGGCCGACGGCGACTTCGGCGGCGGCGACGGTGATCACGAAGAACACCAGCATCTGGCCGTTGTAGTCGGGCAGGCCGTTGCTGCCGTTGAAGCGGGAGAAGGCGACCAGGGTGAGATTGGCGGCGCTGAGCATGAGCTCGAGGCACATGTACATCACGATGATGTTGCGCCGGAGGACCACGCCGGCGAGGCCGATGGCGAAGAGGAGTCCGGAGACGAGGAGGTAGTCGTTGAGGGAGGCCATGGGCTCAGGCGGACTGGCGTTTGGAGAGGACGACGACGCCGATGGTCGAGACAAGGAGGAGGACTCCGATGATCTGGAGCGGGAGGTTGTAACCGTTGAAGAGGGTGTCGCCGATCAGGTTGACGTCGGGCAGGTGGCCCTCCTTGAGCTTGCTGGAAATTCCGGGGCTGCGCTCGGTGAAGGCGGCGGAAGCGGCGACGAGGTCGAGCGGCTCGTGCGCCTTGTCAGGGGTCTTGGAAAGGACGCCGACGAGCTGGATGGTGAAGGCAAGGACGATGCCGAGTCCGCCGAGGACCGGGGCGAGCTTGGGCGCGCGCTTTTCCTCGGTCTTCAGGTCGAGGAGCATGATGATGAAGATGAAAAGCACCATGATCGCGCCGGCATAGACGAGAATTTGGATGATGCCGACGAAGAAGGCGTTCAGTCCGATGAAGAGACCCGCGAGGCCGACGAAGGAGGCGACCATCGAGAGGGCTGAAGCGACGGGGTTCCGCAGCGAAACCACGGCGAGGGCCCCGGCGAGCATGACCAGGGCGAAGAACCAGAAAAGGGCGAGAGGCATCGGAAGAGAGAGGTTTGGAGGAGTCGGTTCAGTCGTCTTGATTCAAGCTGTAGAGCCAGCCGCCGACCCCGATGACAAGCACCAGCCCGCAGGTCACGAAGGCGATCGTGCCGAGCGGATCCTGGCCGGCCACCGAACGGTGGGCATTGAGGAATCCATAAACGCCGGCGATGACCACCAGGGCTGACGAAAGGGCTTTCATGTTTGCCGGGCCGCGCCGCCTATTTGAGTTCATTCCATTTGTTGACGAGTCCGACGCGCTTGCCCCCGATTTCGTAGAGCTTCTTCTTGTCGTGGACCATGTCGGCTCGCTTCAGGCCGGTGATGGCGTAGTCCTTGCGGAGGTAGATGGCCTGCTCGGGGCAGACTTCCTCGCACATGCCGCAGTAGATGCAGCGGATCATGTCGATCTCGAACTCCTTCGGCCGCTTCTCGACCTTGGCCCAGGGATCGTCGGACGGGATCTCGCCCGGGGTGATCTTGATGGCCTTGGGAGGACAGATGAACTCGCAGAGCTGGCAGGAAACGCAGCGTTCGCGGTCCTGTTCGTCGGTGACGAGGGCGGGCGCGCCGCGGTAGTATTCCGGCAGGTGGCCGTCCCACTTCTGCTCGGGATACTGCATCGTGATCCCGAGGCCGGTGGATTCCATCGCTTCGGCGCCGCGGGTTTTGTTCCGCATCGAGGCGATGGCGTGCTTCATCGTGATGATGAAGCCCTTGAAGATGGCCCCGAGGTACATCTTCTCCCCGGTGTTCAGCTTGGGGCGGGTGACTTTGACGACAGCCATGGGAAAGTCGGGTGTTAGATGGAAACCGGGACGGCCTTCTTCTCGGAGACCTTGAGGACCCAGATGAGGGCGCCGGTGACGACGGCGAGCAGGGCGAGGCCGCCGGCGGTCGAGATCGCGCCGAACTGCGGGGCGGCGATGACGAGGGCGGCGAGGAAGACATTGATCAGGGCGGCTTCGAAGAAGATCACCCATCCGAGGCGCATGAGCTGGTCGTAGCGGAAGCGCGGGACGGTCCAGCGGACGAGGATGAAGAACAGGATGAAGGCGACCACCTTGGCCATGAAGACGGCCATGTGGACGAGCCCGCCGATGCCGACGCCCGCCACGCTGAGTTCGGCGATCTTGGCATCGAGCCCGAAGCCGAGCGACCAGCCGCCGAGGAAGAGGGTCACCACGAGGGCGGAGCCGATGACCATCGCGGCGTATTCGCCCATGAAGAACATGGCGAATTTCATCGAGGAGTATTCCGTGTGGTAGCCGCCGACGAGTTCGGTTTCGCACTCGGGGAGGTCGAAGGGCATGCGGTTGGTTTCCGCGAAGATCGAGGTGGTGAAGATCACGAAAGCGATGACCGCGGGGATCCAGAACAGCCACGCGGTGTAGTCGCCGCCGTTGCTCCAAGGGGCGGAGTTGCCCCAGAGCGGGAGCAGCAGCCAGCCGTTGGCGGCCTGGTGCTCGACGATGTTGGAGAGGTTGAGGTCGCCGAAGTAGAGCAGGACGGGCACGACCGAGAGGCCGAGGGCGATCTCGTAGGAGATCATCTGGGCGGTCGAGCGGACGCCGCCGATGAAGGGGAACTTCGAGTTCGAGGACCAGCCGGCGAGGGTGATGCCGTAGACCGAGAGCGACGAGATCGCGAAGACGAACAGCGGGCCGACGTCGAGGTCGGCGATGACCAGCTTGTGGGCGACGCCGTTGACCATGATGTCCGAGCCGAAGGGCACCACGCAGACGGTGACCAGCGCGGGGACCACGGTCAGCGCGGGGGCCAGCCAGTAGAAGGCCTTGCGGACGTGGGACGGGGTGAAGTCCTCCTTGAGGAAGAGTTTCACGCCGTCGGCCATCGGCTGCACGAGGCCGAAGAACGAGAAGTCCTTCTTGGCCCCGAGGAGGGTCAGCGGGATGCCGACGCGGTTGGGGCCGACGCGGTCCTGGATGATGGCCGAGAAACGGCGCTCGAAGTAAACCGAGATCGGCACCAGCGGGAGGACGACCACGAAGGTCAGGCCGATGACTTTCGCGAGGATGATGAGGAGAGTGACGAGGAGGTCCATGCAGGATTAGCCGTTGATGAGCCCGGCGGCCTTGCGGGCGCGCTCGTTCTGGAGAAGGGGGATCTGGACGCCGGTTTCGACGACGGGTTTGCCGAGGTCGCCGATCTTCGAGAGGGAGAGGCCGTCGAATTCGGGAACGCTGGCGGCCATCGCCTTGAAGATGTCCTCGATGGCGGCAGGGCCGCTGCCGGGCTTCGCGCCTTGGAGGGCGAGGATCAGGTCGCGCAGGATCTCCCAGTCGTCCTTGGCGTCGCCGAGCGGTTCGACGGCGCGGTTGAGGCGCTGGAGGCGGCCGGTGACGTTGACCATCGAGCCGCGCTTCTCGGCGAAGGCGGCACCGGGCAGGATCACGTGGCTGGCACTGGCGGTCGGGCCGGCGAGAAGCTGGATGGAGGCGATGAACTCCGGCTTGGCGAGGTCTTCGGCGGTGAAGCCGGCGTCGGCGAGGTCTTCGCCGAGGACGAGCAGGGCCTTGATCGAGCCGGAGCGGAAGCCTTCGCGGATGGCGAAGAGCGGGCCGGCGGGGTCCTGGGTTTGCCAGACGAGCTTCGCGCCGGTGGTGTTCGGATTGCGGTCGGCGGAGATGAGCAGGCCGTCGCTTTCGCCCTCGCGGGGGACGGTGGTGAAGAGGGAGCAGTGGAGCTCGCCGGCCAGCGCGCGGGTTTGGAAGAGCTCCTCGTTGGTCATCCGGGCGGAGGCGATGATGGCGACTTCACCGGGCTGGAATTTCTTCAGTTCCGCGGCGGTGGCGGCGATGGCTTCGGGCCACGAGGTTGGGGCATGCCGTGTCGACGGAACGTCGACACTCCTTATCATCGGCTCGGTCAGTCGCGAGTCGCCGTCGATGTGGTGGAAATTCAGGCGGTGCGAATCCGGCATCCAGGTCGAGTTGACCTCGTCGTTCTGGCGCGGGGTGATGCGGTGGACCTTGTTCCCGCGGGTCCAGATGGTGATGTTGGCACCGGTGCCGCAGTTGACGTCGATGCTCTTGGTTTCCTTGAGGAACCAGACCCGCATCTGGAAGCGGAAGTCGTTCGAGGTCAGGGCGCCGACCGGGCAGATGTCGACGGTGTTGAGCGAGTAGTTCGAGTCCAGCCGCTTGCCCGGGTGGACGGTCAGCGTGGTGTGGGTGCCGCGCTGGGTGAAGCCGAGGACCGGGTCGCCGGCGACCTCGTCCATGAAGCGGATGCAGCGGCTGCACATGATGCAGCGCTCGTCGTCGAGGCGAACGCGGGGGCCGATGTCGACGTTCTTCGGCTTCTTGACCTTGGCATCGACGAAGCGGGACTCGCCCTTGCCGTGCTCGACGGAAAACTCCTGGAGGCGGCATTCGCCGGCCTGATCGCAGATCGGGCAGTCGAGCGGGTGATTGATGAGTAGGAACTCCATCACGCCCTCGCGGCACTTTTCGACCAGTTCGCCGGTGGTGCGGATGCCCATGTTTTCCGCAACGGTGTTGGCGCAGGCGATCACGGGCCGGGGCATCCAACCGATGTTTTCATAGCCGTCGGCGTCGCGGACCGGGTCCTGGCCGGGAGCGGGGCGGGGCGGCATGCCCATCTGGACGAGGCACATGCGGCAATTTCCCGGGGCGGAAAGCTTCGGGTGGTAGCAGTAATGCGGGACCTCTTTTTGAGCCAGTTTGCAGGCTTCGATCATCCGCATGCCCCGGGGGACTTGCAGCCAGACCCCGTCGATCTGGACGTTGACCATGCCTTTTTCGGCGGCGAGATCCTTGGGAAGCTTGGCTTCGACGGTGGCGGCGTTGTCGCTCATGGGGCAAGGAAGTCCGTGGATCGGGTCCGCGGGGCGCGCGGACTATGAAAAACCGCCCCCCGGGCCGCAAGCGCACTTTGTGAAAAATTTCACAAGGTCGGATCGGATCGGGCAAGCGCCGGTCGGGCGGCGGGAGGGGCGGTCACATCAGGATTGCAAAAGCGATCCTGATATTTAACCTGCAGCCGTGCTTGTTCGCCCCGAATCCCCGGGCGGCGTCGTGGTCACCGTGCTTGTCCCGGCCCATAATGCCGCCCGCTGGCTGCCGCCTACCCTGAAATCCGCCTGTTCCCAGACCCTCCAAGCCATCGAGATCCTCGTGGTGGACGACGGCTCGAAGGATGACACCGCGGCCGTGGTGGAGGCTTTGGCTTCGGTTGATCCCCGGATCCGGCTGATCCGCCAGGCGAATGCCGGCGTGGGGGCGGCGCGCAACACGGCGATCCTCGCGGCCCGGGGGAAGTACTTGGCACCGCTGGATGCGGACGACATCTGGTATCCCGAAAAGCTCGAGCTCCAGGTGCGAGCCATGGAAGAGGGCGGGGAATCGAGGGGTTTGGTCTATTGCTGGTCGGAGAAGATCGACAGCGAAGGGCGGAAGATCACCGACGCCCATCCCTTCGAGATCGAGGGTTCGGTGGTCGATCTGCTCATCCTCAGGAATTTCATCGGGAACGCCAGCAGTCCGATGTTCCGGGCTTCGGCTCTCGCCGAAACCGGCCTCTATCTCACCCGGGACGAGCAGGGCGGGGCCCAGGGCTGCGAGGACTGGGACCTTTCCATCCGGGTCGCGGAGCATCATGAAGTGGCAGTGGTTCGCCAAACGCTGGTCGGCTACCGGCAGGTCGAAGACTGCATGAGCCTGAATGTCGAGGGCATGAGCCGGTCGTACGGGCTGGTGATGGACCGGGCGCGCTCCCGGAATCCCGGGCTTCCCTCGAAGGTGTTCCGCTGGTCCGCGGGGAACTTCCACGGCTATCTGGTTTCGAAGTGCTACCTGTGGGGGAACTATCGCGGCTGCCTGCGCTCGATTTGCCGGGCCATCGTCGCGGATCCCCGGCTCGGCATGAGCCACAAGTTCCACATGATGGGCTTGAAGAGCCTGGTCCGGCTGGCCACCGGCAGCCGCGGGCGGTTGCCGCAGGGCGCGACGGTTCCGGGCGGGAGGGCGTCTGGTGCCCAAGCGGAGGCGCCCCACCTGACCGCTTCCGATGGCTTGCAGAACCGCCGCTGGCAGCAGCTTCTCTCCGAGAAACCCGGAAGGCGCGCTTCCTAGCGCTTGCGGTCCGCGAAGCTTTTCCTCCCCATGCTACTCCCCATCCGTCCGCTCGATTACGAACTTTCCGCGCCCGGCGATCTTCCAGCCGGCGAAGGCAGCCGCGCCGCACGGGTCCTTGTCCGCTGGCACGGGGTGCCTCTTTCCGTCATGCAGGTTCCGGTCGTCGGCGGGAAAGTCCGGGCCGGTGATGTCGGCTACCGGGTGATGGCCCGGCTGCAAGCCCGCATCGGGCGGGAAATGGCCCGCCGTGCCTTGCTCGGCGATGGAGTGACGGCCCCGCCGGAGGTCCGCGACCACGGTCCCGACCCGCAGCCGTCCGCCGCGCTGCCGACCATCAGTGTCGCCGTGTGCACCCGCGACCGCCCCGACGACATGGCGAAGTGCCTTGCCTCGCTGGCCGCGCTGCGGGTCGCGCCGCTGGAGGTGATCGTGGTGGACAACGCGCCCGCCACCGACGCCACGGAGCGGCTGGTCAAGGAGCACTTCCCGCAGTTCCGGTATGTCCGCGAGGAAACTCCGGGCCTCGACCATGCCCGCAACCGGGCCATCGCGGAGGCCAGGGGGGAGATCATCGCCTACACCGACGACGACGTGATGGTGGATCCCGGTTGGGTCGATGCCTTGGCCCGGGTGTTCGGCGAGGATCCCGCCGTCGGGCTGGTGACCGGGCTGATCGAACCCGCGGAACTGGAAACCGAGGCGCAGGCGCTGTTCGAGCGCTACGGCGGTTTCGGCCGAGGCTGTTTCCGCAGCTACCTGCAGTCCCTGCCGGGAGCGCCGATGCCGTGGAATCTGGTCGGCGCGGGCCAGCTCGGGGCAGGGGCGAACATGGCGATCCGCCGATCGCTCTTCGACGAGATCGGCTGGTTCGACCCGGCGCTCGATGTCGGCACTCCGACGCTCGGGGGCGGGGACCACGAGATCTTCTTTCGCTGCGTCCGCTCCGGGATGCTTTGTCTTTACGAGCCCACTGCGGTCGTGCGCCATCGCCACCGGCGGACCATGCAGGAGCTTTCGAAGCTCCTCTACAGCTACGGGCACGCGACCCGCTGCTTCTTCGAGCGGGAGGCCGCCGAGTTCCCTCCGGACCGGCCCGGAATCCGCAAGCTGATCCGCTGGTGGTGGAGGCACTGGGCCTGGGAGCGCTGGAAGAGGTCGCTGTGGGCGCCTTCGTGGTTTCCACGGCAGTTGGTCACGCGGGAGATCAAAGGGTATCTGGACGGCATCGGCGGCTACCGGCGCGCGCGAGTGAAGATCGTCGCCGACGAATCGAAGCGGCCGGACACCTTCAAGATCCCCCCGGCCGACGGCAAGCAGGAGCTTTGCCGGACCGGGCTGGTGGTGGTCGACATCGCGGAGCCCTTGCGGGTGCTGCACGAGGGGCTCGCGAAGGACTCGCTGGAGGTGCTGGTTCAATGGCGGGGCAAGCCGCTTGGCCGGATCACCTTGCGCAGCCTCGGCAAGGCCGTCGTCCCATCGCGTCTCGCGGATGAAATCTCCAGAGTGCTGTGGTGGGACGTCGTGACGCTGGGCTCCGCGGACCCCGCGATCGCCTGGTCGAGGCAGCTGGCACAGCTTCAGGATGTCATTCATCCTGCCCGGCCGGAAGACGCCGGGGCGGAGGATGCGGCCGGGGTGAGCGTCATCGTGGCGACCTGCGACCGCCCGGAGGACCTGCGGCGTTGCCTGACCTCCTTGTTCGCCTTGGAAACGTCACGGCGCTTGCAGGTCATCGTGGTCGACAACCGTCCGGGACTGCCCGGGATCCGGGAAGTGCTGCGCGATTTCCCGCAGGTCGAGTTGGTGGAAGAGCATCGCCCCGGTTCCTCCTATGCCCGCAATGCCGGCATCGCCGCGGCGCGCGAGGAGATCGTCGTGATGACCGACGACGACATGGTGGTTTCCCCCGGCTGGCTGGAGCAACTGGTCAAGCCGCTGGAACGTGCGGATGTCGCCGCGGTGAGCGGCCACACCCTTCCGGCGAGCCTGGAAAGCGAGGCGGAGGTCGAGTTCGAGGCGTATGGCGGTTTCGGCCGCGGCTATCAGGTCCGGGAATTCGACGAATACTGGTTCCACCGCTGGAAGCGGCGGGCCGTGCCGACGTGGCAGCTTGGCGGCACCGGGAATCTCGCGTTCCGCCGCTCGCTTTCCGCCGATCCTCGGGTGGGGCCCTTCGAGGAATGCCTCGGGGCGGGGGTCCCGGCGGGCGTCGGTGAGGACACGCTCTGGTTCTACCGCATCCTGCGTGCCGGGCACGTGGTGGTCTACGAGCCCGCCGCCGTGGCGTGGCACCACCACCGGGTGACCCGCGAAGGGCTGCGCCGGCAACTGCTCGCCTACTCGAAAGGGCACGTGGCCTATCACCTCGTGACGCTTATGAAATTCGGCGACAAGCGGGCGCTGGTGCGGATCCTTTTCGAACTCCCCCAGTCGATGTTCTCCCGGGCTTGGGACCGGCTGCGCGGCCGTTCCCGGTATCCCTGGCGGCTACTGGCGATCGAGGCCTATGGAATGCTCGCCGGGCCGTGGTCCTTGTGGCAAAGCATGCGCCACGTGAGAAAGCACGGCCCCGGTGCCCGGCCGGCCGGACATTCCCCCGATCCCGCATGAATTCCCAACGGATCACCCCGGCCGCGGCCGGGATCCCTCCCTCAAGGCGCTGGCAGCACGCGCGGGACGTCCTGGTCGTGCTTACGATGCGCGACCTCAAGGCGCAGTACAAGCGGTCGATGCTCGGCTTCGGCTGGGCGCTCGGCGGGCCGCTGCTGCAGCTGGTCGTCTTTTCCACCATCTTCCGCAACGTCCTGGGGTCGCAGGTGCCGCACTACCCATGCTTCGTTTACATCGGGGTGCTGGTCTGGGGGTGGTTCCAAGGCTCGCTGGGCCAGAGCGTGGGCCTGATCACGGGCAACGCGGCGCTGGCCCGCCAGCCCGGTTTCCCGCTTTCGCTGTTGCCGCACGTCACCGTCAGCGTCCGCTTCCTGCACTTCGCGATCGCCTGGCCCTTGTTGTTCGGCCTGCTGTGGTATGAAGGCCTGCGGCCCAACGCCGCCTGGGCCGCCTTGCCGCTGTTACTGGGAATCCAGTACTTGCTGGCGGTGGGGATCGCATATCCGCTGGCTTCGCTCAACGTGCTTCACCGCGACACCCAGCACGTCGTCGGCGTGCTGCTCCAGCTCATGATGTTCGCCACGCCGGTCTTCTACGACCTGGGCGTGGTGCCCGAGGAGATCCGGAAGTGGTTTTACCTCAACCCGATGGCCGGCCTGCTCGAAGCATGGCGCGCGGTCCTGCTCCACGGCCGGCTGCCGGATTTCCGGACGCTCGGGATCCTGTTCGCGGCCGGGGTCCTGCTGACGCTTGCCGGCCGGAAGGTCTTCATCTCGCAAAGCCACCGCTTCGTGGAAGAAATGTGAACGAGTCCCTGATCATCGCCGAATCGGTTAGCAAGCGCTACCTCCACCGCCGGACCGGTCCGTCCTCCGGCCGCGAGGTCCCGCTGGCGCTGCGCGACGTCTCGTTCTCGGTGGGTCCTGGCGAGATGCTCGGGGTGGTGGGGGCGAACGGCGCGGGGAAGTCGACCCTGCTGCGCCTTCTCGGGGGGATCGGCCGGCCGAGCAGCGGCAGCATCCGGACCCGCGGCCGGGTCGGGGCCTTGCTCGACCTCGGCGGCGGCTTTCTCGGCGACCTGAGCGGCCGCGAGAACGCGATGCTGGCAGGCGTGGTCGCCGGCCTGCTGCGGCGGGAAATGCTCGAGCGCCTCGGGGAAATCGTCGCCTTTGCCGAACTGGAGGATTTCATCGACGAGCCGGTCCGCACCTACAGCACCGGGATGATGATGCGGCTGGCCTTCGCGGTCGCGGTCCACACCGATCCCGCGATCCTTCTGGTGGACGAGTTCCTATCCGTCGGGGACCTCGCTTTCCAGGCGAAGTGCCACGCCCGGATCACCGCTCTGCGCCGGGCCGGTTGCGCCATCGTCATGGTGTCGCACGGCATGGACCAGGTCCGGCGGCTCTGCGACCGGGCGCTGTGGCTGAAGCAGGGGGAGGTCGCCGCGTTCGGGAGCGCCGAGGTGGTCGCCGGGCTTTACGAAACCGAGATGCACGAAGAGACCCTGCGCCGCACGCCGGACGGCCCAGCCCGGCCGCTGGGGGGCGACCTCGCCCTGGTGCCGCGGGAAAACCGTTTCGGCACTTTCGAAATGGAGATCGATTCGGTGCAGCTTCAGCCGGGCCGGATCGTCCGCTCCGGCGGGCCGATGGCGGTGGACATTTCCTACCACGCCCGATCGAGGGTCGCCGCTCCGGTCTTTGTCGTATCGATCACCCGCGAGGACGGGACCCTGTGTCTCGACACCAACACGCAGCTGGCGCGGGTCGAGGTGCCGGCCTGCGAGGGCCGGGGAGGGATCCGCTTCATCCTCGATCGCCTGGATCTCGCGGCGGGGAGCTACTTCCTCGATGTCGGCGTTTTCGAAGGGACGTGGAAGCACGCTTACGATTATCACTGGCATGCCCACCCGTTCACGGTCGAGGGGGCCCCCGAGCAGAAGGGCCTGCTGGCCCCGCCTTGCCGCTGGCAATTGGGAGCTTGAGCGCTGTCCTCGCTGGCCGGCGACCAACAGCGTGCAGGGGAAGTCACCCGCATGATCCCTCGGTCGGGATCGGTGGAAGCTTTCGCGGTGGGGCGCGCTTTGTCCTTCCCGCGGGCGGCGGCGGCGGCATGCTCCCGGCGATGTCGACGCTGACCGAGACCCATGTCGATCTGGAAACCCGCCGCGGACCGATGCGCGTGCACGTTTTCGCACCGACCGGAAGCGGGCCCTTTCCCGCGGTGATCTTCTTTTCGGAGATCTTCCAGGTCACCGGGCCGATCCGCCGGATGGCGGCGGCGCTGGCGGGCGAGGGTCATCTGGTGGCGGTGCCCGAGGTGTATCACGAGTTCGAGCCGCTCGGGACGGTGTTGGCTTATGACCAAGCGGGCTCCGACCGGGGGAATGAACTGAAATTCACCAAGGAACTCGCGTCCTACGACGAGGATGTCGACGTGCTGGTCACCTGGCTGCGCGGCCACGAAGGCGTCGCCGGGGAAATTGCCAGCTACGGCGTGTGCCTGGGCGGCCACCTCGCGCTGCGGGCGGGCTTTCACGAGGGGGTATCGGCGGTCGCCTGCTTTTACCCGACCGATGTCCACACGGCGACGCTGGGTGCGGGGAAGTCGGACGACACCTTGCGGCGGCTGGGCGGGATGGAAGCGCGGATGCTGTTCGTCTGGGGCCGGCAGGATCCGCACATTCCAAAAGAGGGGCGCGAGCTCATCCACCGCACGCTGGAGGAAAGCGGCCGCGATTTCGAGTGGCATGAATTCAATGCCGCCCATGCCTTCCTCCGCGACGAGGGCCCGCGATACAATCCGTCGCTGGCGCGCCTGTGCATGGGGATCCTGCTGAGGTTCCTCGGGGAAAAGTAGCCACTCCGTGCTTTCCCGCCGGGAACATCCGCCTTCAAATCCGGCCATGCAGTGGCGCATCCGCGTGGATACCGGCGGGACTTTCACCGATGCCTGGGCCCTCGGCCCGGACGGCGTGGAGCGGCGTGCGAAAATCCTGTCCGACGGCACGCTGCGCTGCCGCGTGGTGGCGCGTGACGGGGAGGGTTGGATCACGGATTCCGAGCTGCGCGCTCCCGACGCTACGCTGGCGGGATGGAGTTGCGGCACGGCACGGGTGGTCGCAAGCCGGGACGGGGCGCGCTGGCTGAAATTCGAAGGGGAACCTGACTATCTCGCGGCCGGCGACATCCTCGAGCTGGGCTGCGGCGACGAGGCTCCGGTGGCTGTCGCCCGCCTGCTCACCGGCACGCCGGCGGAAAAGCCCTTGCCACCGGCCGATTTCCGGGTCGCGACCACGCGGGGGACGAATGCCCTGTTAGAGCGCAAGGGCGCGAGGCTCGCCTTCTTCACCACGGCGGGCTTCGGGGACCTGCCGGTGATCCGCGACCAGCGGCGCGACCGGCTTTTCGCCCTCGACCAGCCGCTGCCCGAGGTGCTGCCGGCATTCTCCGCCGGAGTGGCCGGGCGACATGATGCCGCGGGGCGCGAAGTCGTGCCGCTCGACGAGGATGCACTCCGCAGCGCCGCCGCGGAGGCCTTGAAAGCCGGTTGCACCGTGGCCGCGGTGGCCTTCCTGCACTCGTGGAAAGAGCCGGGCCATGAGATCCGCGCCGGTGAAATCCTGCGCGACGCCGGATTCGCGCGGGTCATCCTTTCCCACGAAGCCGCCCCGCTGATCCGCCTGCTGCCCCGGGCCGAAACGGCGATGGCCGAGGCCTTCCTGACACCGGTGATGGAGAACTTCGTCCGCCGCGTGTCCGGGCCGCTCGGGGATTCCGAGCCGTGGCTGATGACCAGCGCCGGCGGCCTGGTTCCCGCGAGCCGCTTCCGGCCGAAGGACTCGCTGCTGTCCGGTCCTGCCGGCGGGCTGGTCGGTGCGGCGGAGCTCGCCCGTGCGGCCGGATTTCCGAAAGTGCTGACCTTCGACATGGGCGGCACCAGCACCGATGTCGCACGGATCGACGGCCCCTTCAGCTGGCGCCAGGAACAGCAGATCGGCCCCGCCCGCGTGTTCGCGCCGGCCTTGAAGATCGAGACCGTGGCGGCCGGCGGAGGCTCGATCTGCCGCTGGCGCAACGGCCGTCTGGAAGTCGGTCCGGAAAGCGCCGGAGCCGATCCCGGGCCCGCCTGCTACGGCCGCGGCGGGCCGCTGACGCTGACCGATGTTAACCTGCTGCTCGGCCTGATGGACCCGGCGAAAGCCGGCATCCCGCTCGATCGCGCCGCGGCGGAATCGCGTCTCGAACAGCTTCTAACAGAACTGCACGAAGCCGGCGAGGCCACCACCGCCGCGGGGCTGCTGGCCGGGCTGCGGGACATCGCCGTCGAGACCATGGCCGAGGCGATCCGCGGGGTCAGCGTGCGGGAGGGTTGCGATCCGCGCGACTTCGCGCTGCTGGCCTTCGGCGGGGCCGGTCCGCAGCACGCTTGCGCCGTCGCGGAAAAGCTGGGCGTCGACCGCGTGCTGATCCCCGCCGATGCCGGCCTGCTCAGCGCGTGGGGCTTGGAACGCGCCCGCCGCCTGGAGCAGCGGGTGAAGCAGGTGCTCCGGCCGCTGGAGGGCTGCGACGATCTCGCGGACCTTTGGCGGGAACTGGCTGCCGATGCGGGCGCATCCATCGACGGGGCCGGTTTCCGCTGGCTCGCCGACCTCCGGCTGGTGGGACAGGACAGCGTCCTCACGGTCGAAGCGCCGGGTGCCGAGGTCCCGATGGCGCAGCTTGCGCGGGCCTTCACCGGGGAATACCACACGCTTTACGGCTACCCGCCACCCGCGAACCGGGCGCTCGAACTCGTCGCCCTGCGCGTCGTCGCGGAGGAGAAGTCCGCGCCGTCCTTGCCCGAAACGTTTCCCGCCGGTGCCGAGCCCGGTCCCGTCCTGCTTCAGGACCGCTTTTCGACCTGCGTCATCCCCGCCGCCTGGCGGATGCGCCGCGGCTCGCGGGGCACGTTGTTGTTAGAGAGATCGGACGGATCGGTCGGACCGGAGGGATCCGTCCCGGGCACGGTTCGCAGCGCCCTCTTCCAAAGCCGCTTCGAGGGCATCGTCGGCGCCATGGGCGAGAGCCTGCGCCGCACCGCGCTGTCGACCAACGTGAAGGAGCGCCTCGATTTCTCCTGCGCGCTGCTCGATGCCTCCGGCCGGCTCGTCGCCAGCGCGCCGCACGTGCCGGTCCATCTCGGGGCGCTCGGGGTTTGCGTGCGGGAAGTCCTGCGGGTCCTCGATCCCGGACCGGGCGATGTGATCATCACCAACCACCCCGGCTTCGGCGGCTCGCACCTGCCCGATGTCACCCTGATCGCGCCGGTCTTCGACGGGGCGGGGGAGCGCGTCGCCTTCGTCGCCAACCGGGCGCATCACGCGGAGATCGGCGGCAAGGCACCGGGCTCGATGCCGGCGGACGCGCGCTTTCTTGCGGAAGAAGGCGTGGTCATCGCCCCGCGCCTGCTGGTCCGGGGCGGCGAACCCTTGTTTGGGGAGGTCGAAGCGCTCCTTCGCGACGCCCCCTGGCCGTCGCGGCGGATTTCCGACAATCTCGCGGATCTCGAGGCCCAGCTCGCGTCGATCCACCACGGCACCCGCGCGTTGGACCGACTCGCGGCGGAGCACGGGGGGAAGATCGTCCGCGACGAACTGCGCGGCATCCTCGACCGGTCCGCCGCGCTGATGGCCGGGCGGCTTCAAGGTCCGGGCCTCGATCAGGGCGTGGCCACCGCCTTCGACGACGGCACGCCGCTTCAGCTCCGGCTCACCGCGGGAGAGGGGCGGATGTGCCTCGACTTCAGCGGCAGCGGCGGTGTCCATCCGCGCAATCTCAACGCCACCCCGGCGATCGTCCGCAGCACCGTCCTGTTCGCCCTGCGGCTGTGGCTCGGCGAGGATGTTCCGCTCAATGAAGGCCTGCTCGAAGCGGTTGAGATCGTGATCCCGCCCGGACTTCTCTCGCCGGATTTCGGCGACGATCCCGCGAAAGCCCCGGCGGTGGTCGGCGGCAATGTCGAGACCAGCCAGCGGTTGACCGACTTGTTGTTAGAGGCGCTCGGACTCGCTGCCAACGGACCCGGCACGATGAACAACTTCCTCTTCGGCGACGGCGGCTTCGGCTACTACGAGACCCTGGCCGGCGGCTCGGGTGCGGGGCCGGATCACCACGGCAGTTCCGGCCGTCACGTCCACATGACCAACACCGCGATCACCGATCCGGAGCTGCTGGAGCACCGATTTCCCGTGCGCTTGTGGAAGTACGAGATCCGTCGTGGTTCCGGCGGCGCGGGGCGGCATCGCGGCGGCGACGGGATGATCCGCGAGGTCGAATTCCTCAAGCCGCTGGTCGTTTCCTTCCTCACCGAGCGCCGAGCCTCCGGCCCGCGCGGCCTGGCGGGCGGCGGCGACGGCGAGCCGGGAAGCCAGACCCGGATCCACCCCGACGGCCGCGAGGAAGCGCTGCCCGGTGCCGTCACCTACCAGGCCGCGGCGGGGGAGCGCGTGGTTATCCGCACGCCGGGAGGGGGAGGCTGGGGATAGGAATGCCGGCTTTCAACCGCGTGTTGCGGGTCCCACGGACGCCGGAACTTCCTCCCGGCCGCGGTGTTCCTTTTGCGGCACAAATTTCCCAGCCGGTCGCAGGGTAATCCTCGACGGGCGGGGCGGATCGCCGAAACTGCCGCCATGTCCCAGGCCATCATCGATCCCGAGGAAGTCCGTCGCTTCGCCGCGGAGCTGAAGCGCTTCAACAACGAGGTGAAGGAGCGGACCTCGTCGCTGATGTCCCGCTTCGCCGCGCTGGGGGACTCGTGGCAGGACCAGGAGCACGAGAAGTTCTCCGCCGAATTCCTCCAGATGATGAAGACCATGAAGCGCTTCATCGAGCTGTCCGACCAGCACGCGCCCTACCTGCTGCGCAAGGCGGAGCGGATCCAGCAGTACCTCGACCAACGCTGAACCATGGAAGGACAAGCACGGGTCGGATCGATCGACGCCCTCGAGGCGTTCCGCGCCGGCTTGATCCGCTACACGGAGCGGGCCAAGCGGGCGCTGGACGACGTGACCGGCGAGGTCAAGCGGACCCGCGGCTGGTTGGAAACCGAGCAGCGCCAGAAGTGGGAGAACGAATACCGCCGCCGTGCCCGGGCGCTGGAGCAGGCGGAGCAGGAGCTTTACAGCGCGCGGATGTCGTCGCTGAAGAACGACAAGAGCGCCCAGCAGATGGCGGTCAACAAGGCCCGCCGCAAACTCCAGGAAGCCGAGGAGAAGCTGGCGGTGATCAAGCGCTGGCGGCAGGCCTACGACCAGCGGGTCGAGGCCTTGTCGAAGCAGCTCGAAAGCCTGCACGACACCCTGTCGCGGCAGATGCCGAAGGGCGTGGTGTCGTTGACGAACTCGATCCGCCTGCTTCAGGATTACGCCGAAACGATGCCTTCCCCGAAACCCGCCGCCGAACCGGAAAGGAGCGACCCGTGAGCCTGGGTGCCAGCAAATCGCTGCTCAACGAGGCGAACCGCGAACTTTTCGCGCTGTGGGACGAGACCCGCGCCTCGTGGCGCGACGCCAGGGCGGCGGACTTCGACAAGGAGTATCTCGCCCCCTTGCCGCAGGCGGTCGCGACCGCGGTGCGGATCATCGAGGAACTCGACGTGGTACTTGCCAAAATTCATGCCGACTGTGACTGACCCCCTCCACCCCGAACGGATCCGCGAACAACTCGGCCGGCTGCAACAGGCCGTGTCCTCGGTGGCCGGCCGCGAGGCCGCGTTGAACCGGACCCGCGCCGCCAGCCAGCTCGCCGCGAAACGACAGGCCACGGCCCGGCGCGAAGCCGCCGCGGCGTCGCAGTCGGCGAGCGAGGCGCAATGGATCGCGGCGTGCGAAGCCGAGCAGGCGCGGTTGGAGCATGCCCACGCCATGCGGCTGGCGCGGATCCAGCGGGCGGCCCAGGGCGCGCAGGCCAGTCTGGCCCACCGGGTGCGGCACGCCAAGGACCGGCAGATCGGCGCGCGGCAGGCTCAGACGCTGCGGACCAAGCAGGAGGCGAAGGATCTCTACGAGCGGGCGCGGCAGGATCACCGCGAGTTCACCGATGCCGCGGTGGCCGATGCCGAGGAGTCGCGCGCCCTGGCCCGGGCCGCCTTGAAGTCGCTGCGGAGTTTCCGTCCGTGGTTCGATCTCGTCCTGCGCAAGGGCAAGCTGGTGCCCGGCCCGAAGCCCGACACCTCCCTCGACCGCGAGGCGCTGCGGGAGAGCTCGCTCGGTCATCTTGAAGCCGCGCGCTCGGCGCTCGCCGGCTTGCAACGCAATCCGCTCGCCGCCTTCTTCCGCTGGCTGCCGCTGAGCCTCTGGCTCGTGGTGATCGCCGGGATCTTCGGCTATCTGATCTTCAAGTCGGGGAACCGCGCGGCGGAGTTCGCGGCGCGGGAAAGCACGATCTTCCTCGCGCTGCTGGCACCGGTCGCGGTGCATCTCGTGGCGACCTTGCTCTTGTGGTCATCGGTGCGGCGGATGGCGATGTCGCTCAAGGCGGCCCGGGCGTTCGGCGAGGCGGCGGTGGCGGTTTCGGAAGCGGGGGTGACCGGTCTGGCGGAGTCGCTCAAGCGCGAGCTGGCCGAGCAAAGCGTGGGCCTGAGCGAGACCTTGCGCGGCAGCGACGAGGCGGCGCAGGGCTTAATGCAGGAAGGCCGCCGCAAGATCGAGGCGCAGCTTGCCCGATTGCCGGGAAAAGCGGAGTCGCTGCACCGGCGGAACCTTGCCTGGTTCGCCGCCCGGGTGGCGGAAGGGAACGACGAGATCGCGCGCTCGAACTCCGGCGAGGACGAGGCACGCGAGGCCGAACTGGCGGAGAAGATGGCGGAGGCCGATGCCGCGCGCGAGGCGGGTCTGGAGGAACTCGCGGCCGATTGGGAAATCCAGGTGAAGCCGGTCCACCGCGAGCTGGCCGGATTGTTAGAGAAGGCCGTGCAACGCTTCCCGGCGTGGTCGGAAGAGGTCGTGGACCGGTGGTGCCCGCCCGCGGACGCCCAGCGCGTGGTGCCGATCGGACGGGTTCACGTTTCGCTGCCCGCCCTGGCCGGCGGGATGCCGGAGAGCGACCGCTTCACGCTCGATGCCCCGGCGGACTTCGAGGTCCCGCTGTCGCTCGGCTTTCCGGACCGCGGCTCGCTTTGGATCGAAGGCGACGCCTCCACCGCCGCGGCCACCCTCAACGAAGTGGTGCTGCGCGTGCTGAGCTCCCATCCGGCGGGGCGTGCGAACTTCACGCTGATCGATCCTGTCGGGCTCGGGAAGGACTTCGCCGGGCTGATGCACCTCGGCGACTACGAGGAGACCCTCATCCACGGGCGGATCTGGACCCAGGCGACGCAGATCGAGGAGCGTCTGGCCGAGTTGAACGAGCACATCGAAAAGGTCATCCAGATGTATCTCCGCAACGAGTATGCGACGCTCGACGAATACAACGAGCAGGCCGGGACCATCGCGGAGAAGGAACGCTTCGTGGTGATTTCCGGCTTTCCCGCGGCCTTCAGCGAGACGGCGGCGAAGCGCCTGCTGAGCATCGCCACCAGCGGCTCGCGCTGCGGGGTCTATCTGCTGATCCACCGCGATCCGAACCAGGGAACGGTCGATCCCGCTCTCACGGAAGCGCTTGAGAAGGCCTGCATCCGTCTCCTGCCGCAGGGCGCCGGCTTCCGCGTCGAGGGCATGCCCGGCGGAGCGGATGCGGCCGTGCTCTCCGCGCCGCCGGAGGCGGAGTTGGCGACGACGCTGGTCCACAAGCTCGGCAAGGCGAGCATCGACTCGAACCGCGTGGAGGTGCCGTTTTCGAACATCGCGCCGCCCGAACAGGAGTGGTGGAAGGACAGCACCGGCGACGAACTCCGCGTGCCGATCGGCCGCAGCGGGGCGAAGAAGTTCCAGATGCTGGCGCTCGGCAAGGGCACCCGCCAGCACGCGCTGATCGCCGGCAAGACGGGCTCCGGGAAATCGACGCTGTTCCACGTGATGATCACCAACCTCGCGCTGCATTGCAGCCCGGACGAGGTGGAGTTCTACCTGGTCGACTTCAAGAAGGGCGTCGAATTCAAGTGCTACGGCAGCAAGCGCCTTCCGCATGCCAAGGTGGTGGCGATCGAGAGCGACCGCGAGTTCGGCCTCAGCGTTTTGCAACGGGTCGACGACGAACTCCGCCGCCGCGGCGAGATGTTCCGCAAGGCCGGCGCGCAGGACCTCGCGGGCTACCGGAAAGCGTCCGGCGAACCCTTGCCGCGGACCTTGCTGCTGATCGACGAGTTCCAGGAGTTCTTCACCGAGGATGATCCCGTCGCGCAGGCCGCGTCGCTGCTGTTAGACCGGATCGTCCGCCAGGGCCGGGCCTTCGGGATCCATGTGATTCTCGGCTCGCAGACGCTGGGCGGTGCCTACACTTTGGCCCGGGCGACGCTGGGGCAGATGGTCGTGCGGATCGCGCTGCAGTGCAACGAGGCCGATGCCTACCTGATCATGGACGACGACAACCCGGCGCCGCGCCTGCTGACGCGGCCGGGCGAGGGGATCTACAACGACAACGCCGGCGCGCTGGCGGCCAACAGCCCCTTCCAGACCGTGTGGCTTTCCGAAGACGAGCGCAACCGGCTGCTCGACCGGGTCACCGAACTTGCGGCGGAGCGGGGGAGAAAGCCCGCCGCGCCGGTGGTCTTCGAGGGCAATGCCCCGGCCGACCTCCGCGGCAACGTCGCTCTAACAGAACTGCTGAAATCGCCGCCGTCCCAGCGTCCGGCCGAAGCCCGGGCGTGGCTCGGCGAGCCGAACGCGATCAAGGGTCCGACCGAAGCGGTCTTCGCCCGTCGCAGCGGCAGCCATTTGCTGGTGGTCGGCCAGGCGGAGGAGCGGGTTTCGATGCTGTTGGAAATCGCGATGCTGACGCTCGCCGCCGGGCAACCGGCCGATGGCGCGCGCTTCATCGTGCTCGATGCCACCGGGGCCTCCAAGAAACTGGCCGCGAAGTTGCCGCACGAGGTCAAGGTGGTCGCCCCGACCGCGGTGGCGGAGGCATTCGGCGAGTTGGCGGAAGAACTCGCCAGGCGCACGGCGGGCGAGGCCGACGGACCGGAGATCTTCGTGGTGGTCCACGGCTTGCAGCGCTTCAAGAAGCTGCGGCAGGAGGACGACTTCCTCTTCTCGATGGACGACGGTCCCTCCGGTCCGAACCCCGCCAAAGTGCTGGCCGACCTGGCGAGCGAGGGCGGCGCGGCGGGCATCCATTTGCTGGCCGGGGTCGATACTTGGAACAACGTCGGCCGCTGGCTGCCGCGCAAGGTCATGGCGGAGTTCGAGATGCGCGTCCTGTTCCAGATGAGCGCGAACGATTCCGCGAACCTGATCGACTCCCCCGCCGCCGGCAGCCTCGGCCTGCACCGAGCACTGCTCTACAACGAAGCCCTCGGTAGCGTGGAGACCTTCCGGCCGTATGCCGAGCCGGATGCGGGATGGTGGGAAGAAAGCGCGCGGCTTGCCGTAACAGGGTGAGCTATGATTTTCCTGATGAAACCCTTCGCCCTCTCGTTCGCCTTCCTCTTCGCCGCCCGCTTGTTCGCCGCCGGGCACGATGTCGTGATCTACGGCGGGACCAGCGCGGCGGTGGTGGCGGCGGTGCAGGCGAAGAAGATGGGCAAATCGGTGATCGTGGTCTCGCCGGACAAGCACCTCGGCGGCTTGAGCAGCGGCGGGCTGGGCTTCACCGACACCGGCAACAAGGCGGTGATCGGCGGTTTGGCGCGGGATTTCTACCACCGCATCTACCTGCACTACCAGAAGCCGGAGGCCTGGAAATGGCAGAAGCAGTCCGAATACGGCAACAAGGGCCAGGGCACGCCGGCGATGGACGGCGAGAACCGGACGATGTGGATCTTCGAGCCGCATGTCGCCGAGGGGGTGTTCGAGGACTACGTGAAGGAGTTCGGCCTGGAGGTGGTGCGCGACGCCTGGCTGGACCGGGAGAAAGGCGTGAGGATGGAGGACGGGCGGATCGTTTCGATCACCACGCTCGATGGCAAAAACTATGCCGGGAAGATGTTCATCGACGCCACCTACGAAGGCGACCTGATGGCGGCGGCGAAGGTCGACTACCACGTTGGCCGCGAGGCGAACGCCGTTTACGGCGAGGAGCACAACGGCGTCCAGGTCGGGGTGCTGCACCACGGCCACCACTTCGCCGCGGTGAAGGTGCCGATCAGTCCCTACAAGGTCCCGGGCGATCCGAAGAGCGGGGTTTTGCCGCGGATCAGCACGGAGCATCCGGGGGAGAAAGGGGAGAGCGACAAGAAGGTGCAGGCCTACTGCTTCCGCGCCTGCTTCACCAACGATCCCGCGAACCGTATCCCGTTCCCGAAGCCCGAGGGCTACGATGCGGAGCAATACGAGCTGCTGCTACGCGTGCTTAACGCCGGGTGGGACCAGTTCTTCCACAAGTTCGACCCGATCCCGAACCACAAGACGGACACCAACAACCACGGGCCCTTCAGCTTCGACAACATCGGCTACAACTACGACTACCCCGAGGCGAGCTACGAGCGGCGGCGCGAGATCATCGCCGAGCACCGGACTTACCAGCAGGGTTTGCTATGGTTCGTCGCCAACGACCCGCGGGTGCCGAAGAAGGTGCAGGAGGAACTTCGAGAGTGGGGGCTGCCGAAGGACGAGTTCACCGACAACGGGAACTGGTCGCACCAGCTCTACATCCGTGAGGCGCGGCGGATGGTCGGGAAGTTCGTGATGACCGAGAACGAGCTGCGGAAGAAGAAGCCGACGCCGGAGTCGGTGGGGATGGGCAGCTACACGATCGATAGCCACAACGTGCAGCGCTACATCAAGCCGGACGGCTACGTGCAGAACGAGGGCGACATCGGCGTGAGCACCAACGGGCCCTACGAGATCGCCTACGGTTCGCTGGTCCCGAAGGAAGGCCAGGCCGCCAACCTGCTGGTCCCGGTGGCGATGTCGGCCAGCCACATCGCCTACGGCAGCATCCGGATGGAGCCGGTGTTCATGATCCTCGGCCAGGGTGCCGCGACCGCGGCGGCATTGGCGATCGATGGCAGCCTGCCGGTGCAGAAGGTGCCCTATGCCGCGCTGCGCGAGCGATTGCTGAAGGACGGGCAGATCCTGGAATACGGCGGGCCAAGATCCGCGCGCGGGGTCGATCCGAAGTCGTTTGAAGGCATCGTCGTGGACGACAAGGACGCGAAGCTGACGGGATCGTGGAGCGGCAGCACCTCGGCCGGCGCTTTCCTCGGCGACGGCTACCGGCACGATGGTGATGCGAGGGACGGCAAGTCCTCGGCGCGCTTTGAAGGCAAGCTGCCGGAGGCGGGGAAATACCGCGTGTTCCTGGCCGCGCCGCCGAACGACAACCGGGCGACCAACGCGCCGGTGGAGGTCCATCACGCGGGCGGGGTGCGGACGCTGAAGCTCGACCTGCGCTCGCCGAAGCCCGGCAAGGGGGTGCACTGGTTCGACCTCGGCGAGTTCGAGTGCGGGACCGGGGCCGCGGTCGTGGTCACCAATCAAGGCACCGACGGTCACGTGGTGGTCGACGGCGTCCGCTGGGTGCCGGTGGCCGAATAGTCCGCGCGGGAGGTCGGAAACAACGAAACGAGCGAAACCACGCGAAAAGGAAGTCTTGATTGAGAGCCCCACCGAATGGACCGATGTCCCGGAAGCCCCTCTGAGATTTCGCCAATTTCGTCCCTTTCGTTGTTCCCATCCCGGGATCCGGACTAGCTCGGGAATCAGAAGCCGATCAGCGTGACCAGTTCCTCGTCGCTGTATTTGGCGAGGTGGTCGGAGGCGGCAAGGAGGACTTCGGTCTCGTAGTTGTCCTGCAGGTCGGCGAGCGAGGAATCCGCGGGGAGCGTGGTGACCGTGGAGCCGCCGGAATTCGTGCCGGTTTCCAGGGTCAGCACCACCGCCACGAGGGCCGCGGCACCGGCGAGGGCCGTGCCGACCGTGGCGGGAATCCACAGGCGGGACCACCAGGGTTTGGCGGCTTCCTCCAGGCGTGCGGCGCGGGCGACATTCGACGCGAAATTCGGGCCGGGCCGCAGGGACGGGCTCTGGCGGAGGAGTTCCCAGACGGGGTCCTTTTCCAAATCACCGGTGGATGGGTCGCGCTTCATGGCTACGGGAGGCAGGTTCTGCGCGGGATAACCGGCTTGCGAGGCAAAAGTTGCGCACCGAAATCCCGCCGGCCCGGCCGGAGGGTGACGGCTGCCAAAGATTTCCGCGAAAGATTTCCCCGAATCCGGGTAAGTTCCCGTGAAGATGTCCGCCGAACCGCACAACGCCGAGGAAAAGATCGTGGGCCTGATCGCCCGCCATCAGGCGGATTTGCACCGCTACATCCTGTCGCTGCTGCCCGACCGGATGCTGGCGGACGACGTGCTGCAGGAGACCAATCTGGTGCTCTGGCGCAAGGCTTCCGAGTATGACGCCGCCGAGCCCTTCCTGCCCTGGGCGCTGACCATCGCCTGGTATCAGGTCAAGGCGGCGCGGCGCGATGCCGGGCGGGACCGCCATGTGTTCGACGACTCGCTGGTGGAAGTCCTGGCGGCCGAACACCGCGAGGCGGATCCGGCGGAGGGCGAACTGGAGCGGGCGCTCGACCGCTGCCTGCACGAGCTTTCCGAAAAGCAGCGGCAGCTCATCCTGGCCCGCTACGCCCCGGGGGCCTCGGTGCAGGACCTGGCGGCGGAGCGGAACCAGACGCCCACCGCGCTTTCGCTGGCCCTGCTGCGGATCCGCAAGGCGCTGGAAACCTGTGTCGAACGCAAACTCGCGACGCCATGAAAGAAGACCGTCTCGATCAACTGCTGCACGACTTGTTCGAGGAGCGCCTCGGCGAGGACGGGCGCGTCGAGTTGAACGCCCTGCTCGCGGCGGACCCGCAGGCGCGCGCCCGCTACCGGCGCTCGGCGGCCCTTCACGCGGCGCTGGCCCGCAAGGCATCGGCACCCGGCTTTTTCGAATCGACCGCCGTGGCGAGCCGTCCGGCCCCGCGGCGCGGATGGATCGCCGCCGCGGCTGTGGTCGCGCTGCTGGGAACGGCGGCCGCCCTGTTCGCCACCCGGCCGCGCGGGCCGGTCGCGACGGTCTTGCAAACCGGCGGCGTCGCCTGGGCGGATGGATCCGCGGCCCCGGAGTCCGGCCGCCTGCCGGTGGCGGTGCCGCTCGAGCTCACCCGCGGCTTCGTCCGGCTCGGTTTCCCGAGCGGCGCCGAGGTGACGCTCGAAGGACCCTGCCGCTTCCGCCTCGATCAGAAGGAGGCGCTTTCGCTGCTCCACGGCCGGGCCTCGGTCCACACGCCGGACGGGGCGGAGGGCTTCCACATCGACACGCCCGGCGGCCGCTTTGTCGATCTCGGCACCGAATTCGGGCTCGCCGTGGGGAGCGACGGCACGACGCCGGTGGTCCTGACGGAGGTCTTCAAGGGCGAGGTGGAGGTCCAGCCCTCGCCGCAGGAAAGCACGCGCCTGAAAGTTGGCGAAAGCCGGGCGCTGGTCCGGGATGAGGGCCGGCCGCGCCTGCTGGCGGCGCTGGACGAATCGCCGGTGACGCTGGTCAACCACCATGCGCGCGAGCTTCCCCGCTCGTCCGGGGAGGACGGCAACCTGGCGCTCGGCAAGCCGGTCTTCAGCCCCGGCTACTGCACCCGGCCGCACGGTTCGGTCTTTCCGCCGGACAATCTCACCGACGGCCGGCTCGATGACAGCGGCGTGCCCGGCGACTGGTCGTTCTGGCTGGCCCCGGACGGCGACAGCGGGGAGTTCACGGTGGACCTGCTGAGGGCGGAGAAGATCGGCCGGATTTCGCTGCAGAACACGAACAACCGCGGCATCGACGACCGCGGGACGTCGGAGTTCGAGGCCTTCGGCTCGCTCGACAACAAGTCGTTCTTCCCGCTGGTCTCGGGCAGCCTGCCGCGTGTCGCGGAGGAACACGGGCAAGCCTTCCCCTTCCACGATTTCCGCTTCCCGCCGGTCGAGGCCCGCTACGTGAAAGTCGTGGTGACCCGCCATTACCGCCACCTGACCCGCCCCGCCGGCGATCCTCACCATGGCGGCGGCATGAACGAGATCCGGATTTTCCCATGATGACCCGCCCGCTTTGCATCTCCGCCGCCGCCCTTGCGATCGCAGGGACGGCGCAGGCCAAGATCGACTTCGCCCGCGACGTGCGGCCGATCCTCAATGCCAATTGCACCGCCTGCCACGGCGGGGTGAAGGAGGCAGGCGAGGTGTCCTTCATCTACCGCGAGAAAGCGCTCGGCAAGGGAGAGTCCGGCAAGCCGATCATCGTGCCCGGCGATCCCGCGGCTTCGGAGATGATGGTGCGCATCCTTTCCGACGACCCCGACGAGGTGATGCCCAAGCCGGAGCACGGGGCGCCGCTCACCGCCGCGGAGACCGAGACGATCCGCCGCTGGATCGAGGAAGGCGCGGAATGGGGCGAACACTGGGCCTTCGTCGCGCCGAAGGAATCGCCGCCACCCGCGGTGAAGGACACGGCCTGGCCGCGCAACGACATCGACCGCTTCCTGCTCGCCCGGATGGAAAGCGAAGGGCTGAAGCCGACGAAGGAGGCGGACAAGGCCGCGCTGCTGCGGCGGCTGTCGCTCGACCTGACCGGCCTGCCGCCATCGCTGGCGGAGCTCGATGCCTTCCTGGCCGACTCCGCGCCGGACGCCTATGACAAGCAGGTGAAGCGCCTGCTGGACTCGCCGCGCTTCGGCGAGCGCTGGGCCAGCGTGTGGATGGACCTGGCGCGCTACGCCGACTCCGAAGGGCTGGGGATCGACAAGCGCCGGGACGTCTGGAAGTACCGCGACTGGCTGGTTTCCGCGTTCAACAAGGACATGCCCTACGACCGATTCACCGTCGAGCAGCTCGCGGGCGACCTCATCCCGGGGGCGACGCTCGACCAGCGGATCGCCACGACTTTCCACCGCCTCACCCAGGCGAACAACGAGGGCGGCACCGACGACGAGGAGTTCCGCGTCGCCGCCGTGATGGACCGCGTGGCCTCCACCTGGGAAGTCTGGCAGGGCGTGACCATGAGCTGCGTGCAGTGCCACAGCCATCCCTACGACCCGATCCTCCACGAGGAGTATTTCTCGTTCATGGCTTACTTCAACCAGGCGGTGGACAACGACGTGCCGGAGAACCATCCGGTGCTGCGCGTCCCGCTCGATCCTTCGAGACATGCGGAGGCGGGGGCCTTGCAGGACAAGATCTCCTCGCTGGAAGAGCAGCTCCACCGGCGCAGGCAGTCGCTGGCCGCCCGCACCGCCTGGGTGAACCCGGAAGGCATGCAGGGCAGCAGCGTCCGCGCGAAGCTCGAGGTGGTGAAGCACGACGGGGTGGAGGAGTTCCGCACCATCGGCAACGTCGCCGCCGGTGCGGTGCACACGCTGGACATCCCGAAGCCCGCCGCGCTGCCGGCCTTGAGCGCGTTCCGGGTGGAAGTCCGTCCGGTGGACGAGGCGAAGGCGAGCCACACCCCGGAGTGGGGGGCGATGCTGAACAAGATCCGCCTCCAGCTGGTGACGGCCGATGGCAAGGCGGCGGAAGTCGAGCTGGCGGAGATCGTCGCCGACGAGCCGCACCCGATCTTCGATCCGAACCAGTCGCTCAAGGGCTCGAACCGCGGCTGGGGTCAATACACCAAGATCTTCAAGCCGCGCCACGCGATCGTCCGGCTCAAGGAAGCGCTGGCACTTCCGGAGGACTCCAAGCTGCGCGTCATCCTCGCCCACGCCACGGACTCCGCCGGCGGGGCCTATCCCTTGATCGCCAAGCGCGGGCGCATCGCGCTGACCGGCGAGCCCGGCTGGACCGCGGCCGATCCGGAGGCCGACGCCATGAAGTCGGGAATCGCCGCCGCCCGCAAGGAACTCGCGGCGATTCCTTCGACCACCACCCCGGTGATCCGCGACCTGCCGCTGGAGCACGCCCGCGACACACGCCTGTTCGTCCGCGGCAACTGGATCGACAAGGGCGAGCTGGTCGAGAAGCCCGGCACGCCCGCGCTCTTCCCGCCGCTGGAGGGGGACGGCAAGGCACCGCGGCTCGCGATGGCGGAGTGGATCGCCTCGCCGCGCAATCCCCTGACGGCGCGTGTGGCGGTGAACCGCTTCTGGCTCGAGTTGTTCGGCGTGGGGATCGTCCCGACGCCCGAGGACTTCGGCTCGGCCGGTGAGAAGCCGACGCATCCGGAGTTGCTCGATACCCTCGCGGTGCGCTTCCAGGGGCCGATGAAGTGGAGCGTCAAGACCTTGCTGCACGAACTCGTCACCAGCGCCGCCTACCGCCAGGACGGGACGATCACGCCGGCGCTCGCGGCGCGGGACGCCGACAACCGGCTGCTCGCCCGCGGCCCGCGGCAACGGCTCACGGCCGAGATGACGCGCGACCATGCCTTGACGGCGGCGGGACTCATCGCCCATCGCGACGGCGGACCGCCGGTGCATCCGCCGCTGCCGCCGGGCGTGTGGCGCCCCTTCGATGCCGGGGACAAGTGGAGCACCCCGGAGCCCGGGCAGCCGGACCGCTACCGGAGGTCCGTCCACGTCTACTGGAAACGCAGTATCCCGTTCCCGACGCTCTCGACCTTCGACGCGCCGTCGCGCGAGCTCTGCTCCAAGCGCCGGATCCTGTCGAACACGCCCTTGCAGGCGCTCGCGGTGATGAACGATCCCGCCTTCCACGAATGCGCCCAGGGCCTGGCCCGGCGGATGAAATACGAGGCCGCGGGGGACCTCGATGCCCGGCTTTCGCTCGGCTACCGGTTGGCCACTTCCCGCACGATCACTCCCGACCGCCTCGCCGAGTTGCGCGGCCTTTTCCAGAAGCTGGAAAAGGACTACGCCGCGAACCCGGGCCTGATGAAAGGCATGGCCGGAACGCCCGACGGTGCGGCCTTCACCGTGGTCGGATCCGTCCTCTTGAACCTTGATGAAGCCTTGATCCGATAGCTCGAACGACCCTGACGTGTACTGGATCGCGGACTTCAGTCCCCTCGAAATCCCCAACCTTCCAAGCGGACTGAAGTCCGCGCTCCAGTAGACCGCCAGCCCGTGCGGGCCTCAACCTGAACTCCACCTCGCCATGCTCCAGCATCTCCAAACCGAAAAGCTCCATCACATCACGCGCCGCCGTTTCCTGCGCGATTGCCCGACCGGGCTCGGCGCGATGTGGCTGGCCACCCAGGGACTCGCCGCGGGCGCCGGCAGACTCAAGATCACGCACGATCCCTCGGCGCCGTTGGCACCGCAGATGCCGTCGTTCGCGCCAAAGGCCAAGCGCGTGATCTTCCTGCACATGGACGGCGCGCCGAGCCAGCTCGAGCTCTTCGACTACAAGCCGCAACTGGTGAAATACAACGGCAAGGAGTGCCCGAAGGAATACCTCGAGGGCCAGCGCTTCGCCTTCATCCAGGGCGTGCCGAAGATGCTCGGGCCGCAGTTCGCCTTCAAACAGCACGGGGAGTCCGGCGCGTGGATCTCCGACCGCCTGCCGGAACTGGCGAAGCACGCCGACAAGCTGTGCTTCATCAAGACGATGCAGACCGACCAGTTCAACCACGGTCCGGCCCAGCTTCTCCTCCACACCGGCAACCAGAACCTCGGCTATCCGGCGATGGGCTCCTGGCTGAGCTGGGGTCTCGGCACGGAGAACCAGAACCTGCCCGGCTTCATGGTCCTCATCTCCGGTGGCCGTTTCCCGCGGGCCGGCGCCTCGCTGTGGGGCAGCGGCTTCCTGCCATCGGTCTATCAGGGCGTGCAGTGCCGCTCCGCCGGGGATCCGGTCCTCAACACCACCAACCCGACCGGCATTTCCCGCGACGTCCGCCGCGCGGCGCTCGACTCGCTCGCGAAGCTCAACGCGAAGGCTCACCAGGACTTCGGCGATCCCGAGACCATCACCCGCATCGCCCAGTATGAAATGGCCTACCGCATGCAGGTCTCGGTGCCGGAGGTGATGAGCATCCAGGACGAGCCCCCGGAGATCCACGCGATGTATGGCACCCAGCCCGGCAAGGATTCCTTCGCCAACAACTGCCTGCTCGCCCGCCGGTTGGCGGAGAACGGCGTTCGCTTCATCCAGCTCTTCGACTGGGGTTGGGACTCCCACGGATCAAGCGCCGCCGAATCGCTGGGCGACGGTTTCGTGAAGAAGTGCCGCGACATCGACAAGCCGATCGGCGCGCTGCTGACCGACCTCGAACAGCGCGGGATGCTGGAAGACACGCTGGTCGTCTGGGGCGGCGAGTTCGGCCGCACGCCGATGCAGGAAAACCGCGGCGGCGGCGAGGGCAACCGTTTCACCGGCCGCGACCACAACCCGAACGCCTTCACGATGTGGATGGCAGGCGGCGGGGTGAAGCCCGGCATCACCTACGGCGAGACCGACGAGATGGGCTATCACGTCGCGAGCGATCCGGTGCACCTGCGCGACCTCCATTCCACGATGCTCCATCTCTTCGGCTTCGAGTCCCAGCGGCTGGCCTATCCCTTCCAGGGACTCGACCAGAAGCTGACCGGCGTGAAGCCGGCAAAGGTGGTGAAGGGCATCCTGGCGTGACTTCGCCCCGGGACCGCGTGCCCGCGGCCCATCCAATCCTCAGCGCACCCGGTGGCCTCCGCCCCCGAAAGAATCCCTCGCCACGGCTCGTTCGTGCGTCGTAATTTGTCCCCGTTATGAAACGCCGTTCGCTCTTCGCCATGGTCCCCGCCGCCTCCGCCTTGCTCGCCCTCCGTTCGCAGGGCAAGCCGATCCCCGCGGCCGCGCAGACCTCCGCCGGATTCACCATTTCCGTCCAGTGCTGGTCCTTCAAACAGTTCACCCTGTGGGAGGCGATCGAGATGGCCGCTGCCGCCGGCGCCGGCGGGGTGGAAGTCTATCCCGGCCAGAAGATCGGCGGGGATCTCGGCGAGACCAAGCTCGGCCCGGCCATGACGGACGACGAGATCACCAAGCTGCTGGCACACGCGGCGAAGAACGGGATCACCCCGGTGAACTTCGGCGTGACCGGTATTTCCAAGGATGAGGCCGAAGCCCGCAAGACTTTCGAGTTCGCCAAGAAGATGGGCCTCTACGGCGTGACCACGGAGTCGCTCGATGCCATCGACACGCTGGAGAAGCTGGCGAAGGAATACGACATCAAGGTCTGCTTCCACAACCACCCGAAGCCGACCGCGCTTTGGAATCCCGACACCATTTCCAAGGCGATCGAGGGCCGTCACGCGAACGTCGGTTTCTGCGCCGACCTCGGCCACTGGGCGACCTCCGGTCTGGAGCCGCTCGAGGTCATCAAGAAGATCGCGCCGCGGGTGCTGGCCTTCCACATGAAGGACCGTGAACTGGTCGGCAAGGCCAGCCACGACCGGCCCTTCGGCACCGGCGTGATCAACAACGCGGCGATCCTCGACGAGGTCCGCAAGCACGGCTTCGCCGGCAACGTGTCGATCGAATACGAGCACAACTGGGACAAGTCGCTGCCCGAAGTCGCCCAATGCGTCGGCTACCTGCGCGGCTACTCGAAGACGAAGGCCTGAGGCCGGCTTGAATCCGGGCGGGGAATTGGAACGGCAATTCCTTTCCCTGCCGCGGGGGTTCTGATAGTGCGGACCCGTCATGCAAGATCCCTACACGCCGCCGACGGTTCCCGATCCCGCTGCACCGCCGCCCGTCGGCTCCATGCCGTCGAGCGAGGAGCGGATGTGGGCGATGATCGGCCACCTGTCCGCGCTCACCGGAATCCTCACTGCCGGCATCGGCAACATCGTCGGACCGCTGATCGTCTGGCAGGTGAAGAAGGACACCATGCCCTTCGCCGCCGCCGAGTCGAAGGAGGCGCTCAACTTCAACATCACCTGGCTGCTGGGTTCGCTGGTCCTGCTGGCGTTGACCTTCGTGCTGATGTTCGTGCTGATCGGCTTTCTGCTGGTTCCCGTGCTGTGGGCCGTCGGCATCGCATGGGTCGTGTTCAGCATCATCGCCGGCCTGAAGGCCAACGAAGGGAAGTCCTACCGCTACCCGCTGACGATCCGCTTCATTCCGTGAAGGAGTGTCACCTGGTCAGCGGCCCGGCCGGCGCGGGCAAATCGGTCCATGCCCGGCGGCTGGCCGCGGAGCTCGGGGCCTGCCTGATCGACAGCGACATCGCGACCGAGCGGCTGGTCCGCGCCGGCCTTTCGCTGGCCGGACTGGATCCTGACGACCGTGATTCGCCGGATTACAAGCGGGCGTATCGCGATGCGGTGTATGAGGCGATGTTCGACCTCGCGGTGGCGAATCTTCCCCACGTTCCCGTGGTAATGGCCGGGCCTTTCACCCGCGAGGGCGGCGAGGCGGATTGGCCGGAGCGACTGGAACGTCGGCTCGGCGTGCGGCCGGTGATGCATTTCGTGTGGTGCCCGCCGGAACTGCGGCGCGAGCGGATCATCGCGCGGGGTGAGGAAAGGGACCGGCCGAAGTTGCTGGATTGGGAAAGCTATATCGCCTCCTGCCGCGAGGAGCGGCCGGTTTGGGAGCACGTGTTTGTGAGTAGCTTGTAGCGGCGCGTCTATGACCGCCGCACTTTGTAAAAGAAGCGACTCCGGCTGACCGCCTCACCCTCGGGGAGAGACCGATATTGCCGTTGCTTCCCGACAGTCACCGGCGGTCGCAGACCGCCGCTACATGGGTAAGGTCCCGCTACGGCAGCAGTTCCCGATACACCGCCAGCGTGCCTTCCAGCATCGCCTCCAGCGTGAAGGGATGCTCCCGCGGCACCGGCGGCGGATTCTCTAACAGACCACGGACGATCGGGGCCGCCGCCGCGGGTTTGTTTGGCGGGATTCGGCCGGCGGGGTAGAGGAGTCCGAGTTGCTCGCCCACGCCGCCGTGGTCGTAGCCGGCGACCGGGATGCCGAGGCCGAGCGCCTCCAGGGTGGTGCGGCCGAAGGACTCCGGCTGGGTGGTCAGCGAAAGCACCAGGGTCGAGATCGCCAGGATTTCCCGCAGGTCCGAACGTCCGCCGGTGAAGGTGACGCGGTCCGCCAGGCCTTCAGCGGCGAAGAGAGACTTGATCTCGTCGAGATAGGCCGCCTTCCGCGGATGCGCGCCGCCGGCGATCACGCCGTGCAGGCTTTCGTCGCCCGCCAGCTCCTTGAGGATCCGCGCGAAGTCCTCGTGGCCCTTCAGCCGGGTGATGCGACCCGGCAGGGTCATCAGGCGCTTGCCCCGGGTCGCGGGAAACTCGCGGTGGAAGCCATCGAGCCACTCCGGGCTCGGCCGGTAGCCGTGTGGATACTCGGCGGGGTCGATCCCGCGGTGGACGACCCGGAGCTTCTCCGGCGCGACCCGCGGGTAGTGGTTCAGGACATGGTCGCGGATGCTTTCCGAAACGCAGATCACTCGCTCGCCGCAGGTCATGATCTCGGAGTAGCGGTTCACCGAGTTGAAACCGTGAACGGTGGTCACCAGCCGCGGCCGCGATGCCGGGTCCATGCCGCGCCACGCGAGGAAGGCGAGCCAGGCCGGAACCCGCGAGCGGAGGTGGAGGATATCCGGCTTCTCCTCGATGAACAGCCGCCGCAGCTTCGGCAACAGCAGCAGCGAGGACAGGCGCTTGCGGCCGACCGGCATCGCGAGGTGCCGGGTGCCGCAGGCTTCGAGCGCATTCACCAGTTTGCCGCCGCCGGAAATCACCACTGATTCGTGGCCGTGCGAGCCGAGATGGCGCGCGAGCTCCAGCGTGCCGCGTTCGACGCCGCCGGACTCCATCTCGGGGATCATCTGAAGCACCTTCATACCGGCAGGAAGCGTTCGATCACCAGCGCCGCGCAGCGGTCGGCCTCCCGCAGCACCCGCGGCGGGGCCTTGAGTCCGACCCGGGGATTCCACCCGGCGAAGCGGGTGACGAAGCCCTCGTCCACCAGCTTCGCGATGCCCCGGGCGACGCGGCCGGCCTTCTTCAAGGACGGCACCGGCAGCAGGCCGACCCGTGCGCCACTACTAAGGGCCTCGTAGATCATCGACACGCTGTCCTCCGTCACCCAGACCTCCGCGGCTTCCGCCAACCGCTGCGGCAGCCAGTCGCGGCCGGTCTCGCCGTGCGGGTAGGTGGCGAGGGCAGGACAGCTGGAGGACAGGGCTTCCAGGGTGCCGGCAGGCGAGCGGCGCGAGTCGGTGATCCGCCACGGGCGGTCCTTGCCGGCTTCGACGATCGCCCCGACCGCCGTGCGGATGGCTTCCGCGTCCCAGCCGTGGGAGGAAGAAGGGCCGCCTAACAGGATGAGCCCCCCGTGGCGCGGCTTGCCTGCCGGGGGCGGGACCCGGTTCAAGGCACCCAGCGTCGCGACCACATGGGTGGACGGGGTTCCGCCGGCGAGATCGTGCTCGGGGATCAGGCAGAGATCGAAGAAGGACTTGGGCAGCGTGGGCTTCATCATCACGATGCAGGGCGCGCCGGTCCGGCGGGCCCGGTCCAGCAGGGCAAGATGCGTGGCATGACCGGCGCCGATCAACAGCCGGGGGGCGGGCAACGCGGCGCTATCCCGCCGGGCCGCCCGGATGCGTGCCAGCGGGCCGCCTGCGTCGGCGAGCTTGATGAGGGAAGTCCGGACCTGTCGCTGGCGGCCGATCGCCTCGGCGAGGCCGAAGGACTGGTTCTCGTGGCCCGGCTTCCCGTCGGAAAGGATCCAGATGTCGACCGGCGCGCTCATCCCTGTCGGTTCTTGCGGGTGAGCACCAGTTCGGCGGCGAGGTTGCGCCAGCCGGCGGCATCGGCGGGGCGCGGGTGGGTGCAGGTCCACGGCTTGCCCTTGGCAGCGGTGCCGATGATCGCGCGCAGCCCGAGCCGTGCGGCGGCGCGGGCGAGGACGGTGTCGCCGTCGAGCAAGAGGGCGAAGTCGAGCGGTGCCGGATGGGACGCATCGCAGCGCTCCATCAAGCCTTCGGGATGGTCCCCGCGGTCGCAGGGGAAAGCGACGAGCCGCGGGTCGTCGGGCAGCGGCGGGAGATCGCCGGCATCGAGCACGTCGATGCGGAGGTCCGGCCGCAGTTCGAGCAGGGCGGTCAGGCATTCCACCGCCGCGGGATCGCCGGGCGGCAGCGTGGCGACCAGCCGGGTCGGCACCGTGGCGGCCCGCGCGGCCTCGGTCGGCGCTTCCTTGGTGAAGAAGCTCAGCGGCCGCACCCGGTCGATGCGCCAGCGGTCGTGGAACCAGAAGACATCGGTCAACTGGTCGCGCATCGCGGTTTCGAGGTGGCGCAGGACTTCCGGCGTGCGCGCCTTGTCGGGCACCGGCCGGATGGTCAGTCGCCAGCGGCCGGTGGAAAGCGAGGTGATCGAGATCGTGACCATCGCCGCCCCGGTCCGCCGTGCCAGCAGGCCGGGCAGGGGAGTGCAGGATGAAAGCCGGCCGAAGAAGGGGCAGAGTTCGCCGTGGCCGCCGGCGCGCTGGTCGGTCATCACGGTGACGACACCGCCGCCGCGGAGCAGCGCGGCCGGCCCGTTGAAGCCGTCGTGCTTGTTGAAAAGCACCGCACCGTGCTGGGTCCGACGGCGGACGGTCAGGCGGTCGAGCAGCGGGTTCTCGAGCGGCCGGTAGATCGGCCCGCCCCGGACGTTCTCGCCGAGCTCGGGCACCAGTTGGGCGAGGACTTCCCAGTTGCCCATGTGCGACCAGACGACGACCACCCCGCGGCCTGCGGCGACCGCCGCCCGCACGTGTTCGAGGCCGGTGATCGCGATGTGTTTGCGAAGCTCCTTGGGAGGCATGGTCACCGCGCGCAGGCTGCCGAGCATGTTGCCGCCGGCGCGCTCGAAGGTTTCGCGGACCCGGCGGCGGATCTCGGCGGCATCGGGTGCCTCGGCCGCAGTGGCGATCCGCAGGTTGCGTGTGACCAGGCGGCGGTGCTTCGGCGACATGCACCAGGCGACCAGCCCCAGCGCCTCGCCGACGCGGGTCACGGTGTCGAGCGATGCCAGCCCGAGCACGCCCTCCGCCGCCCGGTAGAGGGCATACTCCAGCCGGTGGGCCAGGGTGGGGGCTTTTTCTTCGTCGGGTGCGTCGCTCATCGCCGGCCCGACTTTCCACCGCCCGGGTCCCCGCGGCAAGCCCCGGGGCTTGCATCGCCTCCGGCCCCGCCCTTAGTCTCCCGCCGCTCCGCTCCCGTAGTTCAACGGATAGAACAAGGGTTTCCTAAACTCTAGATCTGGGTTCGATTCCCGGCGGGAGCATTTTCCGCAACCCGACGCGCGGCCGGTCACTCCTTCAAATGCCGCAGCGCCTCGCGGATGGCAGGGAGGACGAGGGGCAGGCATTCGCCGATGGCTTTGGGGTTGCCGGGGAGGTTGACGATCAGGCTGCGGCCGCGGGTGCCGGCGGTGGAGCGGGAAAGGATCGATGTCGGGACCTTGGCGAAGCTCTGCACGCGCATGATCTCACCGAAGCCCGGTAGCTCCCGCTCCAGCACGGCGCGGGTGGCTTCCGGGGTGATGTCGCGCGGCGAGGGACCGGTGCCGCCGGTGGTCAGGATCAGGTCGAAGCTTTCCTCGTCGCAAAGCCGCCGCAGCAGGACTTCCAGCTCCCCACGTTCGTCGGGCATGACGACGCGCCGCCACTCGACCTCGCCGAAGCCGGCTTCTCCGAAGACCCGCTCGATCTCCGGTCCACTACGGTCCTCGTAGATCCCGGCGCTGGCGCGGTCGCTGAGGGTGAGGCGCGCGACTTTCATTCCTTGATCTTTTCGGTGACCCGGATGCCGCCGATGACCATGCCTTTGTCGACGGCCTTGCACATGTCGTAGATCGTCAGGGCGGCCACCGAGACGGCGGTGAGCGCTTCCATTTCGATCCCGGTCTTCGCCGAGGTGCTGGCGGTGGCACGGATCGCCACGCCGTCGTCGCGGACCTCGAAATCGACGTCCACCCGGTCGAGCGGCAGGCCGTGGCAGAGCGGGATCAATTCGTCGGTGCGCTTGGCCGCCTGGATGGCGGCGATGCGGGCCACGGTGAGGACGTCGCCCTTCGGCAACGCGCGGTCGCGGAGGGCGCGGACGGTTTCCGGCGAGCAGGAGACGTGGCCTGCGGCGGTGGCGCGGCGGCGTTGCACGGGTTTCGCGCCGACATCGACCATGCGGGCGGTGCCATCGGCATCGAGGTGGGAGAATTCGGACGAGGACATGTTAGAGAAGCAGGGTGGCGGCGCGGCCGCCGGCGGGGGAGGATTCGTTGACCCGGACCAGCGCGTTGGTGCCGGAGAGAGAGAAGGTGTCGCCGGAAGTGGACCATCGCCGCGGGGTGGCGACAAGCCTGCCCGAGTCCGCGTGCACCCGGGCCGGCCAGAAGGTCTCGCGGGGATCCGGTCGCAAGGGCTCGCCGCCGGAGAGCTCGAGATCGAGGAAGTCCCAGGCAACCGGCAAGCCGCGGAGCAGATCGATGGCGAGGCGGATCGCCACGTGGAAGCAGACGAAGTGGGAGACCGGATTGCCGGGGATGACGAAGGCGAGCTGCCGGCCGCGGGTGGCGAAGGTCAGCGGCTTGCCGGGGCGCAAGTTGACCTTGTCGAAATGGATCGTGTAGCCGCAACGGCGCAGCGCTTCCGCGCCATGGTCGTGATCGCCGACGCTGGCACCGCCGGAGACGAGCAGCAGATCGCGGTCGCTCTCGCAAAGTGCCGCGAGGAGGTCCGGGTCGTCGCCGCAACGGGTTGCCGCGGAGGGTTCCAGACCGAGCTCCGCGATCAAGGCGGCCAGCAGGGTCGTGTTGGTGTCGCGGATCTTCCCTTCCGGGGGCGTTTCTTCCGGCGCGACGATTTCGCTGCCGGTGGCGACGTGGCGGACCGACGGGATCCCGAAGACCTGCGGCGAGATGTTCCCGACTTGGGCGAGGATGGCCAGTTCCGCCGGGCCCAGCCGGGTGCCGGCGGGCAGGACGACCGAGCCCGGGGCCGCTTCGCTGCCTTTCGGACGGATGAAGCCGGGAGTGGGAAAGTCCGGGATTGTGACCCGGTCGCCGCAGCGGTGGGCGAGTTCCTGGGGAATCACTCGGCCGGCATCCTGCGGGACGATGGCACCGGTGAAGATGCGTGCGGCCTCGCCCGGTTGGAGCGCTTGCCGCGGGACCTCGCCGGCTTGGATTTCGGTCACCACATGGAAGTCGCCGGGCGAGGCGTCGCCGCGGAGCGCGTAGCCGTCCATCATCGAGCGGTCGCCGGAGGGATAGAAGGCATCGGCCACCACGTCTTCCGCCAGCACCCGTCCCTGCGCGGCGGCGAGAGGCAGCGGGCCGGCGGGCAGCGGCGTGACCGACTCCGTGATGATCCGGCGGGCCTCGGTCAGTGAAATCATGGAGCGGTTCTAGGTAGAGGGGAGAGGCGGCACAAGGCAGGTGACGTGCCGGTGTTTCGGGGGATGCGCCCCGATGAGCTTCGTTGCTGAAATCTTAACCGCGAAAGAACGCGAAATGAGCGCGAAATCTGAACAGCCGAAAGGCATTCGAAGGCTACAGCCTTCCAGATTTCGTGGTCTTTTCGCGCATTTTCGCGGTCGGTATCGGGTTCCCGGGTTTGATTGAACTCGTCTTCGAGTTTAAGCGTGTGCGCTCCTGACCCATATTCTTGTCGCCGCTGCGGACCGGCTCGTTTATGCCCGGCGGCGATGACCCTCACGGTGCTCGCCTTCGCACAGTCGCAGGACCAGTTCGGCTTCAGCCGGCGCGAGGTGGAAGCGTGTCCGGAAGACACGCCGCGCGGGCTTTTGCTGCGGCTGAATCCCGCGGCGGACCTGGCGCATCTGAGGGTCGCGCTCGATTGCGAGTTCGCCGGCTGGGACCAGCCGCTGGGGAATGCCCGCGAATTGGCGATCCTGCCGCCCGTGTCCGGAGGTTGATGCCATGGAGATTGCCATTCATTTCACGCCGGAAGCCATCGTGGTGCCGCCGCTGGATCTGCCTTCGCGGGAGATCGGGGCGGCGGTCGAGTTCCTCGGGATCGTCCGCGAGCTTGAGAACGGCGAGGCGCTCGGAGGCTTGCACTACGAGGCCTACGAGCCGATGGCGCGGAAGGTGATGGCCCGCCATTTCGAGGAGCTGGCCGGTCTTCATCCCTGCGCGGCGGTGCTTTTCATCCACCGCACCGGTTGGGTGCCGGTGGGCGAGGCATCGATGTTCCTGCGGGTGCTGGCATCGCACCGCAAGGAGGCGCTGGCCTTCATGGACGGGGCGATCGACCGGTTGAAGCAGGACGTGCCGGTCTGGAAGCGGATCCGCTGAACCGGCTCAGCCCGGCGGCCATTGCAAGGGGCGTCCGGCCAGGACGTGGACGTGCAGGTGGGGCACGGTTTCGCCGCCGTGCGGGCCGTTGTTGATCACCACCCGGAAACCGTCTTCGGCGAAGCCCTGGTCGCGGGCGATCTTGCCGGCGGTGAGCAGCAGGTGGCCGAGCAGCGCCTGGTCATCGGCGGTGGCGGCGGCGACGCGCGGGACCGGCTTGCGCGGGACGACGAGCAGGTGAACCGGGGCGCCGGGCTTGATGTCCTTGAAGGCGATACAGAGCTCGTCCTCGTGGAGGATCGTGGCGGGGATCTCGCGGGCGATGATCTTTTCGAAGAGGGTCATGACGGAGGGGAAAGAGCGAAGTTCCAAGTTTGAAGTTCCAAGTGCCAAATTCCGCGGCGACGGCCTTCCGGGGATCTAACATCCACCATCTTCCATCTACTATCTACCCCCGGTCAGCGCTCGGAGTCGACCTGGAGGCGGAGCGGGCGGCGGAAGTGCTGGTTCTCGCGGTCGAGCTTGCCGAGGAAGCTGCGGATTTCGAACAGCACCTGCTCGCAGCGGCTATCCCACTTTTCGGCGGCGCAGAGCACTTGGGCGGCGTCGCGCAGGCCGGTGAAGCGGATGTCCTCGGCCCCGGCCTCGCGGAGGTGGGCAAGCTCGTCGCGCAGGTGGCTGAAGAAGGCGAGTTCGAAGCCGTTGCCGGCCGACTTGGCGAAGTGAACCAGCGACAAGGTCACCGGTGGGGCAAGCGGCTCGAGCTTGTCGGCGATCGTTTCACAGCCGATGCGCACCAGCATGTGGCGCATCCGTTCGTAGAGATCGGAGAGGGGAAGCAGCCGGAGCGGGCACTTGGTTTCGAGATACTGCTCGATGCCGAGGCGGATCTCGTCGACGAAGGGGAAGTCCTCGCGCTCGGCGGCGGAGGCGGCGCGGCGCAGCGCGGTTCCCAGCCACGAGGTGTCGTAGTGGATGACTTGGTGTCGCCCGACCTGGATGGCGGGGCGGGTGCCGATGAGCGAGATCACGGATGTTTCAGGGGCGGGGAGGGAAAGTGGGCAGGAGTTGCGGATGGAGGGAGCGTCTTGCGGGGAAAGGTTTCAGTCCTTGAACAACCGGCGCTGGAGCGGATCGCGTGCCGGACGGCGTTCGAGCGCCTGGATCTCGCGGATGAACTCGCCGACGTCCTCGAACTGCCGGTAGACCGACACGTAGCGGACATAGGCGACCGGATCGATCTGGTGGAGCTTGTCCATCACCTTGGCACCGATCGACGACGACGGCACTTCGACGAGGTGGTCCTGATGGAGCTCGGTGAGGATTTCCTCCACCGCGCGGTCGAGCCGGTCCATCGAGACAGGGCGCTTCTCGCAGGCCTTGATCATGCCGCTGATGATCTTCTCGCGGTGGACCGCCTCGCGGGTCCCGTCGCGTTTTACGACCCGCAGCTCGGTGCGCTCGATCTGCTCGTAGGTGGTGTAGCGGTAGGTGCATCCCAGGCACTCGCGGCGGCGGCGGATGGTGGTGCCGTCCTTCGACATCCGGGAGTCGAGCACCTTGTCCTTGAATGATCCGCATTGCACGCACCGCATGAGGTCTGAAAACGATGCAGGGGACGCTATTTTCCACAGGGAGTGGCGTCAATTTGAAAACTACGCCATATTTAGTAGATCGGGGCGGATGTTCGGGGGAAGTGAAGGGAGTTTTTTAGAAGAGCGGTCAGTGGGGATCCAGCTCGCGCGCGGGTACAAAAAATCGGTCGGATCTGACTGATCCGACCGATCCGACTGATCTGTAGAGGCCAGCCTCAGCGGCGGCACTTCTGGAGCAGCGCCCCGAGGAAGAAGGTGATCTGCTCCAAGGCCTGCACGTGCTCGCTGCCGGGGAGACCGACGAGGTGGTCGCGGCAGGTGCCGAGCATGTCGACCGCGGTGTCGATCGCGGACTCGATGGCACCCTCATACTCCGCGATGCCGACCAGCACCGGGAGGTCGAGCGGCTCTTGCTCGATGATCCGCTTGGTGAGCTTCGCGCGCTGCGACTCGCTGGCGCTTTCGAGAAGGTTGAGGATGGGAAGGGTCAGCTTGCCCTTCTCGAGGTCGGTGCGGAGCGTCTTGCCCACGTCTTCCTCGCTGCCGACGAGGTCGAGGCAGTCGTCGTAGATCTGGTAGGCGGTGCCGAGCTTGAGGCCGTAGTCGAAGAGCTTGGCCTCGGTTTCCGCATCGGCACCGGAAAGCGCGGCGGCGATGCCGGTGGCGGCGGCGAAGAGCGCGCCGGTCTTCATCTCGATGATGCGGAAGTAGTCGGCCTTGGTCAGCGTGAGGTCCCAGCGGCGCTGGGTCTGGACGATCTCGCCTTCGCAGACCTCGCGCGAGGCGCGGCCGACCTTGCGGCAGATGGTGATGTCGTTGAACTCGGTGGCCAGGGCCAGGGCGTGGGAGAAGAGGGCGTCGCCCAGCAGGACCGAGAGACCCGCGCCCCACTTCGCGTTTGAAGTCGGGATCATCCGGCGGGTGACCGCGCCGTCGATGATGTCGTCATGGACCAGGGTGGCCATGTGGATGAGCTCGAGAATGACGCCGATCTTCAGGTGGTCGTCGTTCACGCCGCCGAGGGCGCCGCCGACGAGGATGGAGAGGGCGGGGCGGATGCGCTTGCCGGAGGTGTTGCAGACGTAGCTGACGTAGGGTTCGACCGCGGGGTCGAAGGCGCGGACCTGGTCGCGGATGGAGGCTTCCACGCGTTCCAACTGGGGCCGGACGAGTTCGAAAGGGAACCGCTCGCTGCGGTTCTGGGGAACGGTGGTGGTGCTCATGGTCGAAGCAGCGGGAACGCTTGTGAAAAATTTCACAAAGTCCCCGGGGGCGCAACCCCGATGTCACGGAATGAGGGAAAGATTGCGCCGCGGGGAGCGTTGTGCCACGTGAAATCATGCGTGCATTCCCATGGATGGCGATGGCCGGCTGCGTTGCAGCCGGGAACGTGGCTTTGGCAGCCGAAGGCGTGGGCATCAAGCCCGGCACCCCCGAGATCCCGGGCACCCCGTGGCAGGTGCACGACGGGACCCGCCCGCAGCCGCGGGTCGTCGAGACCGGCGGCGCGCTCAGCGTGAAGGCGCCGGGCGATGCGAAGGTGCTGTTCGACGGCAAGTCGCTCGACGCCTGGACCACCGACGGCAAGCCGGCGAGCTGGACGGTGAAGGACGGCATCCTGGTCGCCTCGCCCGGCACGCTGACGACCAAGGAGCAGTTCGGCCCGGTGCAGGTCCACCTGGAGTGGCGCGTCCCGGCCGGTCGCCAGGTCAACGGCCAGGGTGGCGGCAACAGCGGGATTTTCCTGATGGGGATGTATGAAGTGCAGATCCTCCAGAGCCACACCAACCGGACCTACCCCGACGGCACCGCCGGCGCGCTTTACGGCCAGACCCCGCCGCTGGTGAATGCCACCGCGCCGCAGGGCGAGTGGCAGAGCTACGAGATCCTTTTCCACCCGCCGAAATACGAGGGCGAGAAGGTGGTGAAGCCCGCCACCGTGACGGTGATCCAGAACGGCGTGGTGCTCCATCATGCCCGCGAGTTCATGGGACCCACGAAGTTCCGCCAGCTTGCCACCTACCCGCCGAAGCACCCGGAGACCGGCCCGCTGTCGCTCCAGTTCCACGGCGACCCGATCGAGTTCCGCAACATCTGGGCGCGGCCGATCGGCGGCTACGACGTAGAAGCGAAGTAAGCTTCCCGGGCACGGGAATTTCCAAGGGGAGCCGGCAGCGCGCCGGCTTCCCTTTTTTTCGGTCGTGACCCGCGGACCGGCGCTTCAAGCCCTGGCTGGAGTTCCGGTGAAGTGCTGACCGAGGCAATCCAGAAGCTCCGGCATGGCGACCGGCTTCGAGAGGAATCGCAGTCCTCCGAAGAGGCCGGCGCGGGATTCCACCTCCGAGTGGCGCACGGTGGCCGTGAGGAAGATGACGGGGACTTGCCCGAGCTGCGGATGGTCGGCGAAGCGGCGGGCGAGATCGCCACCGTCCAAGCCGGGCATCATCACGTCCATCAGGACGAGGTCCGGATGGAACTCGAGCGCGGAGTCGATGGCGGAGAAGGGATCGTTTTCCACCTTCACGCGGTAGCGTCCGGTGGCTTCGAGGTTGATCTTCATCAGGCGGGTGAATCCCGCTTCGTCGTCGATCACGAGGATTCGGGGGAGGCGGCCGGTGAGGAGGCCGGCTTGGATCGCAGGTTGTGTTTGCATGGCCGGGGGGCGGTTGGGGTTCGTATTCAAGTCGCCGCCAGCATCGCGCCGGCGGGGGCGCTACTGGCGGCTTTCGGCAGGGCGGCGAAGGCGAGGGTCACTTCCAGGCCGCCGCGGGGGGAGTTCCGGAGGTGGATGTATCCGCCGTGGAGATCGACAATCTTCTTCACCACGGAGAGGCCGAGCCCGCTGCCGGACCCGACGGCCTTGGTGGTGAAGAAGGGATCGAAGATCCGGAGAAGCTGGTCCTCGGGAATGCCGGGGCCGGAGTCGTGGAGGGTGAGGATGACGGCCGGGGTGTCAGACCGCAGCGGGCAGGGCGAATCGCCGCGGCGCGGCAGAAGGAGGTCGAGGCTGCCGCAGCTCGTCGTGATGGCCAGCATGCCGCCGCGATCCATCGCCTGCAGGGCGTTGCTGATCAGGTTGATCAGAACCTGCTGGATTTTCGGGGTGTCGATGGCCACCGGCGGCAGGTTGCCAGCGAGGTTCTTGACGACCTGGACCCCGGATTTCGTCAGGTCCATCCGCAACAGCCAGAGCGAGCGATCGAGAACCGATTCGAGGTCGGCCGGCTCCGGGGTGAAGTCGGTGGCGGCCGAGAAGTGAAGCAGTTCGCGGGTGATGCCGTTGGCGCGGAGCGCGGCATCCCTCATGTCGCTCAAGGTGAGGCGCGTTTCATCCCCCTTGGGTCCGCCCTTGGGGATCACCTGGTCGAGATAATCGAGCCCCATGATGATGATCTGGAGCGGATTCTTGACCTCGTGCGCGACACCGGCGGCGAGAGTGCCGACGGACTCCAGCTTGGCGGCCTGGATGAGTTCGAGCTGGGTCTTTTCGAGCTGCTCGTGCGACGCGCTGAGGTCGGCGAGGGTGGCTTGGAGGCGGCTCTGGCTTTCCTGGAGTTCCAAGTTGGCGCTCCGGAGTTCCTGCTCGGCCTGCTTGAGGTCGGTGAGATCGACGTGCGATCCCGCCATGCGGAGCGGTCGCCCGGTTTCATCGCGGGCTGCCACGCCGCGGGCGAGGATCCAGCGGTAGCTGCCGTCCTTGTGCCGCAGGCGATGCTCGAGCTGGTAACCGGGGGTCCTGCCCTCGAAATAATCCCGGATCATCCGTCCCGCACGATCCCGGTCATCGGGGTGGATGAGGGATTGCCAGGCATTGAAGGTGTTCTCGATCTCGTCGTCGTCGTAGCCGAGCATCGCCTTCCAGCGGGGTGAAAAATAGACCTCGTTGGTGGCGACGTTCCAGTCCCAGATGCCGTCGTTGCTGCCCTTGATCACCATGGCGAGCCGCTCCTCGCTGGTCCGCAGCGCTTCCTTCTGGAGGAGGAGTTCCCCGGTCATTCCGGCAGCCAGGGTGCAGGCGCGGCTGCTGGTGGTGGCCATCGAGCGGGAGATCCCGGCAATCAGCAGGCTGATGCAGGCTCCTCCGGTGGCGAGGATGCCGACCGGCAAGGTGCCGGGCGTGACGGTGCCTCCGTCCGCCGCGTGGATCCGGATGGTCCACGGCTGGCCGAAGGTCGTCAGGCTGCTCTGCTCTACCCGGCCGCGGGGGGTGCCCGGCCGGATGGTTTTCGCGCTGCCGCAGAGGAAGCTCTCCGCGTCCGGCGAGGGGCCGTCGTAGATTTCATAGTCGAGGTTGCTCTTGGTGAGCTGGCGCACGCCTTTCATCATGTCGCCGATGAGGAATGCGGCGTAGACCCATCCCGTCAGGCGGCTGGCGCGATCTTCCGGCGAAGCCGGCTCGGTGCCTCCGGCATAGACCGGGTTGAAAAGGATGGCCGCCGGACGCCCGAGGGCCTGCACCAGTTCGATCTTGGCGGTGAGGACGGGCATGGCGGACTCCGCGGCGGCGACGGCGGCGGCGCGCCGGTGCTGCTGGCTGCCGACGTCGAAGCCGAGCGCCGCGCGGTTGGTCTCGAGCGGTTCGACAAACCGCACCACGAAGTAATCCGGCCGTTCTCCCGGCGGCCAGATGCCGAAAGGTCCGGGCGAGGGTTCGGGATCGAGGGCCACCTGTCGCAGGTAATCCTCCCGCTGGCCGGTCGTGACTTTTTCGATGTAGCCGAGCGCCAGGATGCCGGGATAATCGCCGCCCGGCTCGAGGCTGCGGACGTAGTCGCGGAATTCGGAGGCCTTGACCTTCTCGCTGGCGGCGAACAGCCCGCGGACTCCCTGAAGCACCTGGGCGTAAAGCTGAAGACGCTCGGCCATCGCGTTCTTCAGGATGGCCGCATCCGCTTCGAAGCGCGCGTCCCGTGCTTCCTTCTGGCCGTGCCATGCCTGCTGGCAGACGACGGCGGTGGCGAAGAGCGACAGGCCGAAAACGACCCACGGGGCTCCACGGATCGAGAGAGTACGGATGATGAACCGCACCCACCGCGAAGAGTGGCCTTGAGCCAGCTTCCCTGGTGGAGGAATGGTCACGGGAGGAAACCGCCGGTTGGGGCGGGCGAAAAATCGCAGCTACACCAAAGACCTCCCGCACCGCGAAGTCAAATGAAGAACAGACCGGGCGCGGCGGGCCGGGATCCCTCACGATAAAAGCCCGACGTTCCGCAGCGCATGGCCGGGGAAGACTTTCGCGAGGTCGGTGCCCGGGGCCTGGCGGGCGAGGAGGGGGGCGAGGAAGTCGCGGTAATTGTTGAGCACCGGCAGGTCGCCGGGTCCGGCGAGTTGGGTGGCGAGGTCGGGCCACTCGGCGTGGATCTTTCCGCCGCGGATGCCGCCGCCTAAAAGGAACATGACACCTCCGCGGCCGTGGTCGGTTCCGGCCGCGCTGTTCTCGGCGACGCGCCGGCCGAACTCGGTGAGGACGACCACGTGGGTGCGCGCCATTTCCGCCGGGCCGAGGTCGGTGGCGAAGGCATGCAGCCCGGCGGCGAGGCGCTGCATGGGCGGGTCCATGATGACCGACTGGGTGAGGTGGGAGTCCCAGCCGCCGAGATCGATGGTGGCGGCCTGCAGTCCGACGCGGCCTTTGATCAGCCGGGAAATCTGGCGGAGTCCGGCAGAGAAGGGATCGGCCGCGTAGCTGGCACCGTGCGCGGGCGGATCGTCGCGGGTGGCCAGTGCCTGGATGCGTTCGAGCGCGGCGAGGGCATTGCGGCCGGCGGGGCCGAGTTCGCGCGGGGCGGTGGCGTAGAGTTCCGACATGCTTTGCAGGAACCCCGGAGGCACGCCGGGGCCGAGGCCGAAGTCATCGAGCGACTGGATGGCGGCGCAAGACGGCGCGCCGCGCAGGCACTCCGGAAGCGTGGGTCCAATGGCCACGGCGGTGAGCGGCGAGGAGCCGGCATCCGGCCGGGTGCGGAGGAAACGGCCGAGCCATCCGCCGGCGGCGAGCCCGCCGTGCTCCATGAAATCCTGCGCTTCGAAATGCGAGCGCGACTCGTCCTCCGAGCCGGCGCAGTGGACGAGGGCGAGTTCGCCGGACTCCCACCACCGGTGCAGCGGCTTGAGGTGCGCGTTGAGCCCGAAGAAGCCATCGAGATCGACGAGGCTCTCCCTGCGGATGCCGATGCCGGGGCGGGCGGCGTGGTAGTGGTCGTCGCCGTGGGGAATGACCATGTTCAAGCCGTCGGCACCGCCGCGGAGGAAGACGACGACGAGCGTGCCGCCGGGATCGCGCTGTCCGCTGATGAAGGTGGTGAGGCGGTCGTTCACGGCGTGTCAGAAGCTTTGGAAAGCCGGGCTGGCGAGGAGCAGGGCGAGCGGTGCGCCGGAAGCGGTGGCGGCGGCGATTTCATCCGGCGCGGGCGCGCGGCCTAACAGATGGGCGGCGAGCGCTTGTTCTCCGCCGGCGGCGCGGGTCAGCCGGGCGGCGGGGAAGGAAGTGCCGTCGATGGCCTGGTTGGCGAGGTCGAGGGCGAACTTCCAGCGCCAGAGCAGCGTGGCCATCCACGGCTGGGCCTCCTCGGGATAGCCGTCGGGCGTGGGGTATTGGAAGGGCGCGTGGCCGAGGCGGAGCAGGTGGTTCTGCAGCGCGGGCCCGGCATTGCTGCGGGCGGCGGTGGCACGCAGGGCGGAGACCACGAAGTGAAAGGGCCGCTTGGTTTTTCCGCCGCGGGACGCCCAGAACTCCGGGGTATCAAAGAGGGCTGTTAGAGTCGGGCGGATCGCGCCGCCGGACGAGAGGAAGGCATCGGCCACTTTGCTGACCGCGGCTTCCGGAGGGGCTTCATCGATGAAGCGCCGGCAGAGTTTCGTGGCGAGATGGCGGGCGGTGGCGGGATGGCGCGTGACGATGTCGATTACGCGGTCGAGGTCGCCGGCGCCGAGACCGGCGGGGATTCCGGTGCCGAGCACCGTCTTCGGGCCATCGTCGTGGAGGTGGCTGCGGAACTCCACCTTGCCGACGGCGTAGCGGGCTTTCGCGCGTTCGCGGACGGTCCAGCCGGTGAGGCAACGGGCGACTTCCATCACGTCCCGCTGGGTGTATCCGCCGTGCACGCCGAGCGTGTGAAGTTCTAACAACTCGCGGGCGTGGTTCTCGTTCGGCCTTTCGTTTTCCGCGGCGCGGCGGTTCACGCGGCCGTCGAGATACCAGAGCATCGACGGGCTGAGCAGCGAGGCGCGCAGCATGCCGGGGAAGGAGCCGAGGGCGTGGGCGCGGATGACATCGCGGTCGTCGGCGGGCTTGAGCCATCTCGAGTCGCCCTTGGAGGGGTCGATGTTGAAGTGGTCCGACCAGAAATCGACCATCACCTCGTGGAGCTGGCGCTTCGAATGAACGGCATGGAGGATCTTGCGGCGGGTGAGCTGGTCGAGCAGCTCGCGGCTGTCGTATTCGAGCAGCTCGCCCATCGGCCAGGCGTGGAGGGCTTCGAAGCGGGCGGCGCGGGATTCCGTCCAGCGGTCGTCGATGCCTTCCGGCTCCAGTTGCCGGGCGATGAAGGCGCGGGCGCCGGTGGCGGTGACTTCGGCATGCTGTCCCGGGCGCGGGCCGAAGGTGAGGCGGTTGAGGACGTGGGCGGCATCGTCGATTTCCCCCGCCGACGGCGGCTGGAAGGCGGTGAGCCCTTCCTCCCCGGTGTCCATCAGCGGCGTGAGCCATTGCGACAGCGCGCTGAAGCCGCCGATGCCGGCGACCGCGCCGCCGGCGGTGGCGGCCTTCAACAGCGTGCGGCGGGAAAGGGGATTCACGGGAGGGCGGGTGGTTGCGGGAGCGGCGGGGTGACTTCGGACTTCAAGGAGCTTGCCGGGGAACCCGCTCCAGCCGGTGCCCCCGGTTTTCGGTTCCGTGCCAGCCACCCCAGCACGCTGGCGCCGACACCGCTGGCGAGGACCAGCGGGATGACGACGAGTTGGCCGAGAACGGGCAGCAGGAAGGTCAGCGCGAGGGCGGTGCCGCCGCGCAGCACGCGGCGCCAGGGTTGGGACTCATCGACCGGCGCGGGCATCCCGCAGCCGACGCGGCGGGCGAGTCCGGCGGTGCCGAGCAGCCCGGCGAGGATCGGGACGGCGGTGATCAGGATGCCGATCCACTTGAGCGCGGGCGGCGTCGCATTCGTGATCGCGAGCCCGATGGCGATGGGGATGACGGTGAAGAGCAGGCCGACCAGGGTGGTGACGAAGGGGCGGCGGTATTGCTCCTGGCAATTCACCACATAAGTCGGGAACAGCGAGCAGGCGACCAGCCAGTGGCTGAGGAAGACGAAGTAGAACGCGACCGTGAGGAAGAGCCAGAGCAGGACGTTGGCGGTGGTGAGATAGTCCATGGGCGGAGAGGATTCGCAGCTGGGTACGCGCCGGAGGCGGGCGGAGTTACAGGGACGCGGGGCTTTCTGAAATCGCGACCGCTTTGGAATTGCCCCTGATTCGTGGATTTCCGTAGGGTCCCCGGGCAATGAAATCGTTTCGCACTTGGTGGTCGGTCCTCCCCGCGTCCGCGCTGGTTCTGGGTTCGTGTGACAAAAAGGAGGAGCAGGCCGCCCCGGCGGCAGGCGGAGCGGTGGCGCAGGCCCCGGCCGATCCCGCCGCACCGGCCGAGCCCGCGGCTCCGGCGGTCAAGGCGCTGACCCCCGGCGAGCGGGCGGCGATGCTGGGCATCGTCGGCCATCTTTCGAAGGACACCGAGAGCGTGATGTCGATCCTGGACGGCAAGGAAGCCGTCAAGCGGCTGCGCGGGCTCAAGACCTGGGGCTTCATCCGCGACATCGCGGCCGAGGAGGGTGGCGTCGATCCGGAAGAAGAGATCGCCGGCGGCGCCGAGGAAGCCGGCAAGTTCCTCGGGCAGGAGATCTTCCTCGTGACCGGCAAGGGAACCACCTTGCAAACGCAGAATCTCATCAAGCTGAGCGAGCGCAGCAACTACTACCAGATGCGCGTGATGACCCAGGCTTTCACCGCGGGCGCGGCGGCGGGCGATCTGTCCGGCGTGGCAATGGCCAGCCAGGCCGCCATGATGGAAATGGCCAAGGAACTCGGCAAGGAGATGGCGGTGATCGAGAGCGCCGTGATGCCGCCCGTGCTGCTGGGCGTGAAGGCGGCCGATGCCGATGCGCTCGGGATGGCCCAGGAAAACCTCACCGCCGCCCTCGAGAATATCCCGTCGATGATGGGCGAGGAAGGCGTCGAGGCGGTCGAGTTCGTGCAGGGCGGCGCGACCTTCAAGGGCTACAAGCTCGCCGGCGCCACGCTGGCCGCCTCGATGGAGGCGGGCCGCGAGGACATCGAGCAACTGCTGCAACCGGCCGACGTGGACCGCTTGCTGGCGACCATGAAGACCAAGAACCTGGTCATCGCGCAGGGCACGCTCGGCGACTACGCGATGCTTTATGTCGGCGGCGACGAGAAGTCCTGCCCGCTGGTGGACAAGGTCGAGGATTCGCTGGCGGCCAACGATGCCATTTCCTTCGTCGACGCTTATCAGGGCAAGAAGCTGGCCGGCTTCGTCTATGGCGAGCAGGGGCTTGCCAAATCGTTCGTCGTCGGCTCGCTCAAGCAGGTGGCGCTCGGCATCCGCGACGGGCTGGCCGGTTCGGAAGGCTTCGGCGACACCCGCGAGCTGGCGAGCCTGCTCGAGATGGTGGGCGAGAAGGAAGACGCGCTGCTCGGTCTGGCCAAGACCGAATCGCTCGGCGGGTTGATCGTGCTGGACGAGGGCGTGAAGTTCGAGCTCTTCGGCGGCACCGACCGCGGCGGCGTCGATCATGAGGCCGTGCACCAGCTGGGCGGACTCGGCGAGGGCAGGGATGCCCTGGTCTTCGGAAGCTGGGTCGCCACGCCGGAATACTCCAAGCGGGCCCGCGAATACGGCGAGACGATCGTCGAGTCGGCCTATGCGATCGCCGGCAAGGTGGCGGGCCTCGAGATCGAGGACTCCGAGGAGCTGGCGCAGTTCCAGCAGGGCTACGCGCTTTTCAACGAGAAGTTCCGCGCCGACGTGCTCGGCCTGTGGGATGCGGTCGCCACGGCGGATTCCGGCCTGGGCCGCGAGGCCGCGCTGGTGATCGACCTGAAGGGCGCGATGCCGCCGCTTCCCGGGGTCGCGCAGGAGCTGGTGGATGGCGGCAAGTTCTTCCGTGCGTCGCTGATTTCGCCGGTGACCGACCGCTCCAAGCTGAAGGAATCGTGGAGCAAGCTCGACGGCTCGCTGACCAGCATCTTCAAGACCGTGAGCGAGATGTCCGGCGAGGAGATCCCGATGCAAAAGCCGATCAGCTCGGAGAAGGACGGCCTGGTGACCTACTTCTTCTCCTTCCCGTTCTTCACCGAGGACTTCATGCCGTCGGCGACCGTGGGTGACAAGTGGTTCGTCGCCTCCACCTCCAAGCTGCAGGCGCTCGATCTGGTCGCCGCGGCGGAGGTCGCGAAGCCGGTGGCCCGCAAGGGCACCTGGATCGAGGTGGACTTCGACGTCCTGCGCAAGTTCACGGAAGAGTGGGTGGCCTTGCTGGAGAAGAACGGCGAAGCGACCCTCGGCGGGCCCGAGCAGCTTGCGTCATTCAAGGAGGAACTGCCGCGGATCCGCGAGGGTCTTGCCGCGCTCGAGGAGTTCGACTCGATGAGCGTTTCGGAGTTCAAGGAGGGCGGCAAGCTTCGCACCTCGCTGCACTTCAAGCTGCGCTGATCCGTGGTGCGTTGACGCCCGGTTTCACGGAAGGGTCTCCCCGGCGGGAGGCCCTTTTTCGTGGGGATTTTCAAGCCAGCCGCGCCCGGTCCAGCCGGAAGGTCCGGGTGTCGCCGCGCAGCTCGCAGAGACCGCGGACATAAATCCGGCCGCCGGGGCGGAAACGGAACAAGCCTTGCGGTCGGACCACCCGCAGGGCGCCCGGCGTCGAGCCGCCGTGGTAGTAGATGGCCACGCCGCGTTCTTCCATCATGGCCTGGAGGAAGACGCTCGCGACGGGGTCGCTGGACTCCGCCAAGGGAATCGGGGCCGGATCGGCCGGTGCTGCCGCAGCGGCCGGGCAGGGGAGGGACTTGAAGACGACGAGCCCGGCGAGCCAGCGGCCGAGCGAACGGCGGGAAAGGTTTGCTTCCATGCCGCGCAGAGTCGCCCGGGGGGTAGGACAAGCGCGGGGCGACGTTTCGGTTTGGCAGGCGGGCCGGGGCCTGATAGGTCGTCCGGCCATGGCCAAGTTCCGCGATACCGTGTCCGACCTGATGGCGGAGAAACCGAAACGTGCCGGGGTGACCCGCCGTCCCTACCAGCGGATGTTCGCCATCCACCGGGCGATCAGCAAGGGCGGCTACCCAAACTGCTCGACCCTTGCGCGGGAGCTCGAAGTGACGCCGAAGACCATCCAGCGCGACATCGATTTCATGCGCGACAACTTCGGCGTGATCATCGAGTACGACGACAAGCGTCACGGCTTCCATGCGGTGAACGGCCTGCCCGATTTCCCCGGCTTCGTGATGGGGGCGGAGGAACTGGCGGCCTTGTTCCTCACGCGCACCGCCCTGGAGTCGATCCGCGGGACCTCGCTGGAAAAGACGATGCGCGAGGTGTTCGCCAAGATCATCCGGCCGATCGAGGGCACGGTGCATTTGAGCTGGCAGGAAATGGACGAGGCCTTCACCCGCAAGATGCCGGAGATGAAGGCGCGCGACGTGAGCTTGTTCGGCCAACTGGCGGAGGCGGTGATCCAGCGCCGGGAGATTTCTTTCCACTACCGGAAGCTTGATGCCGACAAGGCGGCCCCGCGGCGGGTGCGGCCCTATCATCTCGGTGAGGTGGACGGGGCTTGGTATCTGATCGGGCACGATGTCGAGCGGGATGCCCTGCGGACCTTTGCCTTGCCGCGGATGAACCGGACCAAGGTTCACGTCGCGACCTTCGAGCGGCCGGAGGGCTTCGACGGTCGCGATCACCTGCGGCGTTCCTTCGGAATCTGGCACACGGCCGGCGGGCGGGTCCATCTGGTCCGGGTGGTGCTCAAGGACTACGCCGCGCGGCTGGCCCAGGAGCGGCGCTGGCATCCGACGCAGGAGACGACGGTGCTGGATGCGAAGGGCAACAAGGTCGAGGTCCGCTTCGAGGCCGGCGCGCTGGAAGAAGTCGTGCGCTGGGTCCTGAGCTTCGGCAGCAAGGCCGAGGTGACCGGTCCGCCCGAACTCCGCCAGATGGTGCGCGAGGAGTTGAAGCTGATGAAGGCGTGATCCCGCGCGAAGCCGCGCTGGACGGTTGATCGGGATGCCCGGACTGGCGCAGCATCGCCTTCATGAGCGAAACCCAAGCCGCTGCCGGGACCGTCGAGCCGCCGACCACGCTGCGGGGCATCCTGCGCCAGCTTGGTCCCGGGTTGATCATCGCCGGGTCGATCGTCGGTTCGGGCGAATTGATCGCGACCACGGCGGTCGGCGCGGAGGCGGGCTTCGTGCTGATGTGGCTGATCATCATCGGCTGCCTGATCAAGGTGTCCGTGCAGATCGAGTTCGGGCGCTTCAGCATTACCAGCGGCAAGAGCACGCTGGACGGGCTCAACGAGGTGCCCGGGCCGCGCAAGCGGGTGAACTGGCTGTGCTGGTGCTGGCTGGTTTTCACCTTGGTCGCGCTGGTCCAACTGGGCGGGATCATCGGCGGCGTGGGGCAGGCGCTTTCGATCCAGCAGCCGCTGACGGCGGCCGGGGAAACGGTGAACACGCGGCAGGACGCGGAGATCCGCATCCAGGTGGCGGAAAGCATCGGAGCGCGTTTCGAGGGTGACGCTTCGATGGCGCCGCGGCTCGAGGCCCTGGCCGGGGAGCGGGCGGAAGCCGAGGCGGTGCTCGCCGGGATGAATGGCGGGTCGGGTTCTTCCGCGGATCCGATGATCTGGGCGGTCATCGTGACGGCGGTGTCGATGGTCCTGCTGATCGTCGGGCGCTACCGCATGATCCAGAACGTCTCCACCGCGCTGGTCGCCACCTTCACCCTGGTGACCGTTTACACCCTTCTTTACCTCCAGCTCCTGCCGGAGTGGCGGATCTCCTGGCAGGAACTGGCGCAGGGCATGAGCTTCTCGATTCCCGAGGGCAAGGGGCTGGCGGTCGCGCTCGCGGCCTTCGGGATCATCGGCGTGGGAGCCACCGAGCTGATCCAGTATCCCTACTGGTGCATCGAGAAGGGCTACGCGAAATGGACCGGGCCGCGGGACGATTCGCCGGAGTGGGAGCGACGGGCGCGCGGCTGGGTGAAGGTGCTGCGCTGGGACGCCTGGTGCTCGATGGTCGTCTACACCTTCGCCACGATCGCCTTCTATCTGTTAGGCGCGGCGATCCTCGGGCGGACCGGCTTGAATCCCGACGGGGACGAGATGATCCGGACCCTGGGTCAAATGTACGTGCCGGTTTTCGGCGAGGCGGCGCAGGAGGTGTTCCTGGTCGGCGCGTTCGCGGTACTGTATTCGACGTACTTCGTGGCGACGGCCAGCCATGCCCGGGTCTGTGCCGACGCGCTGCGGGTATTCGGGATCTCGGCGGGATCCGAGGAGTCCTACCGGCGCTGGGTGCGGGTCTTCTGCTTCACGCTGCCGCTGCTGTTCCTGGCCAGCTTCGCGTTCTTCAAGGCACCGCGGCAACTCGTGCTGGCGGGCGGTTTCATGGGGGCCCTGATGCTGCCCTTGCTCGGGGCGGCGGCGCTTTACTTCCGCTACCGCCGCTGCCCGGCGGGACTGGTTCCGGGGCGGCTGTGGGACGCCGGCTTGTGGCTGAGCGTGGCGGGGCTGGTGGTGGCAGGTGCCTACGCGTTCTACACGAACGTGGTGGTGGAGCTGGCCGGCAAGGGCGGCTGAGACTTGAATTCCTTCAAGAGGCCGGCGGGATGACGTAGAAGGCCGTCGCGTTGCGGTGGAAGACCTTCCCGCTGACCGTGGGGCCCTTGGCGTCGAAGTAGGCGCGGGTGAGGGCGAGGACCGAGGCATAGTCGCCGGTGGTTTCGGTGACCGGCCAGTCGCTGCCGAAGACGAGCCGGTCCTCGCCGAAGGCATCGAAGGCGAGGTCGAGGATGGGCCGGTAGAAATCAAGGTCCTTCGGGGCCGGCTGTTTCTCCACGCGGCCGTAGAGCGCGGAGACCTTGCAGTGGACGTTCGGATGCTTTGCCGCGGCCCGGAAGTCGGCTACCCACGCGGGATCGAGCGGCTTGCCGTCGAGGCGGACATTGCCGAAGTGGTTGAGTATGATCCGCAGGCCCGGAACCCGCCGTGCGATCGTGTCGACGTCCTTGAGCGAGTATCCGCCGATCAGGAAGTCGACGCTCTTGCCGGCCTTCGCGGTCAGTTCGAGGTCCCGGTAGAACGCGGGGCCCAGCTCATCCTGGTAGCGGCCGGAGAGGCGGTAGCCGAGGTAGCGGGGATCCTTGCAGAGGGAAGTGAAGAGCGGTGCGAAGGCATCGGTGCCGATCGCCTCGGAGAGGTTCCCGACCAGGCCGCGGTAGAGCTTCGGGTTGTGCGCGGTGACGTCGAGGTTCCACTGGTTGTCCGGCAGGCTCTGGCCGGCCTGGACGAGCACCACGCCCGTGACGCCGTTGGCCTTGGCGATCGGCTCGTGGTCACGCGGGAGGAAGTCGCGGTGAAGGACCGGGTCGTCCTTCTTGATCCAGGTGATTCCGGCCGGCCGGGCGAGCGTCCAGAGGTGGACGTGGCAGTCGATGATCTCCGCGGCGTGTGCCGCGTGGGAGATGACCCATGCCAGGCACACCGTGATCCGGAGCCGGAAGGAACCTGGATGGCGACGGCGTGCTGGCATGGGTTTATTCCAACGGGGAATCAGGGCGGAGTTCCGGAAGATGAGGCGCTTCTCCGGGCTTTGACGAGGAGCGTTGCGGCCGGTGGCGGGCAGTCGAGAAATGCGAGAGGGAAACGGGACCGCCGATGCCTGGCACCGGCGGCCCCGTCCGATTCCGGAGAAAACCCATTAACTCCGAAAATCCATCAAACTGCGTGAGGGCGAGGAACCGACGGGAGGGGCCGCCGGACCCTGCAGGGGAAGAGGAAAGCCGACCTCCGGAGCCATCGGGGAGAAGGCGGTGGTCGACGCGCAAGGTGGCTCGCAAACGTAATCCGGATTCGCGTTCATATTGGCGTTCTCGAGATCGTTTCCAGATACGGCGGGGGGGCATCCGGGTTTGGCCTGCTTCCCGGAACATCCCGGCAGACAGTAGCCAAGAGGTAAACCCTGCGCCCGGTCCGTAAAGGGAATTGGCGCATCCATTTGCGACAAAGAAGCGCGGATTGGCGGCAAGTGGTGCTGGTTTGTCCTGGGGTGCCGTCGACCGGAGTCGGGGCATGCAGGACCGCCGGCAAGCTAAATCCCTTGTTTGCCGGGGCCGTGCCCGCTTGCTTGCCGCAGATCCCGCTTCATCCGGGGGCTTCGCAAGAGCGCGGCCCTGCCATCTTGATACCGCTTCCATGAAAGCCGCCGCCCGACTCTTGATCCTGTGGACGCTTGCCGCCGCGCCGCTTGCGCCGGCCAAGCCGAACATAGTCATCATCACCGCCGACGATCTCGGCTACGGCGACCTGGGTTGCTACGGGTCTCCAGTCATCCGTACACCGCACCTCGATCGGATGGCGGCGGAAGGTTTGCGATTCACCGATTTCTACTCCGCGGCGGAAGTCTGCACCCCCAGCCGGGCCGCGCTTCTAACAGGGCGCTATCCTTTGCGCAGCGGGATGTGCGGCAACGAGCGCCGCGTGCTTTTCCCGGGGTCAAAGGGCGGGCTGCCGGCCGGGGAGATCACGCTGGCGGAAGCGCTCAAGGAAGCGGGTTACGCCACGCGCCACATCGGCAAATGGCACCTCGGCCACCATTCGGGGTCGCGCCCGCAGGAGCAGGGCTTCGAAGGGTTCTTCGGCTTGCCCTACTCGAACGACATGGACGCCCGCGCCGGTTTGCCGAAGGGCGCGACCGCTTCGGCCGATCCGCCGCGCGACGGTTGGAACGTGCCGTTGATGCGCGACGGGGAGATCGTCGAGCGTCCGGCCGACCAGACGACGCTCACCCGTCGCTACACGGAGGACGCGGTGAAGTTCATCGCGGAGAAGAAGTCGGGTCCATTCTTCCTTTATCTCGCCCACACCTTTCCCCACGTCCCCTTGTTCGCCTCGCCGGAGTTCAAGGGGAAAAGCCGGGCCGGCATTTACGGCGACACCGTCGAGGAACTCGACTGGAGCGTCGGTCAGGTGATCGCCGCGCTCCGCCGGGAAGGCATTGCCGGGAACACGCTGGTCTTCTTTACCAGCGACAACGGTCCATGGCTGGTGATGGAAGGGCAGGGGGGCAGCGCGGGGCCCTTGCGCGACGGCAAGGGGAGCACCTGGGAAGGCGGGATGCGGGTCCCCGGCATCGCTTGGATGCCCGGCCGGATCGCGCCCGGGGTCAGCAACTCGACGGCGCATGCGATGGACCTGATGCCCACCGCGCTCGCCATGGCCGGACTGCCACTGCCGGCCGGCGTGGCGATCGACGGCGCCGATCTCTCGCCGCTCCTGTTCGACGGCAAGCCCCTGCCCGAACGGCCCTTCTTCTATTACCGGGGCGACCGGATCTTCGCCTGCCGGCTCGGCGAGTGGAAAGCCCATTTCCAGACCCAGGCGGGCTACGGCGCGATGCAGGACCTGCAGCGGCACGATCCCCCCTTGCTCTATCACCTCGGGCATGACCCGTCGGAGAAGCGCGACGTCGCGGCGGGGCATCCGGAGATCGTGACGAAGATCCGCGATGCGGTGAAAGCGCATCAGGAGTCCGTCGTGCCCGGGAAACCGCAGCTTTGACGGACGGGCTTCCGCTGCCGAGCATCGAGCCATGAAACTCCCCGCGATCCGCCTCCTCCTCTCGCTCTGCCTCGCGACCGGCGCCCTTCCGGCCGCGGAGATCCACCTCGCGCAGGGCTTGCTCGCCGGGGAGGTCACCTCGGACTCGGTGATCCTCCAGACGCGGCTGACCGCGGTGCCTGCCCCGGCTGGCGGCGGCTTGCCGGGCGCGCCGGGGACCGGGCGTTTCGAGATCTCCGAAAACGCCGCTTTCAAGGAGGCGCGCGCGACCGCGTGGCTCCGGGCCGGGGAGGAAAGCGATTTCATCCTGAAGGCCCGCATCGACGGCTTGAAGCCGGGCACCACCTATCACTACCGGGCGATCTGCGGCGTAGAAGCCGAATCTGCCAAGCCGCTCGGCGCGTGTTCCTTCAAGACCTTGCCGGATCCGTCGCAAGCGGCTCCGGTGGACTTCATCGTCACGAGTTGCCTCAATCATGCCTTCTTCATGAACGGCACCAAGGGTGTCCCCGCCGCGGAGGCGGAAGACCGGGCGAAGGGTTATCCGGCCCTCGACGCGGTGCTGCGGCTGAAGCCGGATTTCGTGATCCTCAACGGCGATTGCGTGTACTACGACCACCCGGAGGCGACCCGCGCGAAGAGCCTCGCCGGGATGCGTGCGAAGTGGCACGAGCAGTATGCGATGCCCCGCTTCGTGCGGTTGTTCGCGGGCACGCCGACCTACTGGCTGAAGGACGACCACGACTACCGCAGGAACGATTCCGACACGACGGGCGACTACGAACCGTCCCACCGGCTCGGGATCCGTGTCTTCCGGGAGCAAGTGCCGGTGGTGCCTCCGGGCGATGAGGATGCGGTCACCTACCGGACGCACCGGATGGGGCGCGACTTGCAGCTCTGGTTCGTGGAAGGCAGGGACTACCGCAGTCCGAACAAGTCGCCCGACGGTCCCGCGAAGTCGATCTGGGGCAAGGAGCAGAAGGCGTGGCTGGAGAAGACGCTGCGGGAGAGCGACGCGACTTACAAGATCCTCGTCTCACCCACGCCGATGATCGGTCCGGACGACGGCTACAAGTCGGACAACCACGCGAACCTTTCCGGTTTCCGACGCGAAGGCGAGGCGTTCTTTGAAGGACTGAAGGCGGCGGGCATCGAGCCGGGGCGCTTCTTCATCGTTTGCGGCGACCGCCATTGGAAATACCACTCGCGGCATCCGTCCGGCTTCGAGGAGTTCTCCTGCGGGGCGCTCAACCGGGAGAATGCCCGGCTCGGTCGCGCTCCCGGTACGAAGGGTTCGTCGGACCCCGAGGGCAAGGTAGTCCAGCCTTACACGGATCGTCCGGCGAGCGGCGGCTTCCTGAGGGTCGAGCTTGTGCCGGCCGCGGAGGGAAAGCCGGCGCGGCTCGCGTTCACCCATCACGAAGACCGGGGCGGGATCCTTTACCGGCACGAGGCCCGCTGACGGCGCATGCCTCCTTCTTAGCCCGGTTCGGGTGGCGCAAATAAGCGTTGCTTTGACGCGGTCGGATTGACATTGGCATTCAGCTCCGGGCGTAATCGGGTAGGATGCGAAAGCTGCGGCCCCGGAGGTCGGGCTTGTTTCCAACCCGATCACGATGCCTCGTTCACCTCACCCGATCCGTCGTTCCATTTCGCTCCGATGGGAACATCCGTGCGGGCGGGGTGTCCCGCGGTGCAACGGGACCACGATGGTCCGCGGGGCTGGGGCAACGATGGGCAGGGTGGGGATCCTGTCCGCGCTTGCCGCGATGGCGGTGGCAGCTCAGCCGCCGTTTCAGGTCGATCCCGCGGCCGCGGATTTGTTGGAGAACCAGTGCTTCTCCTGTCACGAGGAGGGGACGGAGAAGGGCGACGTGAGGCTCGACAACCTGGCGGGGCTGCCGCTCGACGTCCGGCTCGACCTGATGAACCGGATGCAGGAGCAGGTGTATCTCGAGCACATGCCGCCGAAGGACAAGAAGAGCCAGCCGACGGCGGAGGAGCGGAAGCAACTGGTCGCCTGGCTTTCGCGGGAGCTCGGGGTTCACCAGGCCTCGAAGCTCGAAGGCAAGCTCCGCATGCCCGCCTACGGCAACTACGTGGACCACGCGAAGCTCTTCTCCGGCGAGCATGCCGGTCTCCCGGGCTTCACTCCCGATCGCCGCTGGCTGATCAGCGAGTTCATCTTCAACGAGAAGTTCAACCGCCTGCTGCGCTTCCGCCCGACCCGGGACATCGGCCCGAAGCAGGCGAACGGCCGCAACGCGCGCGTCCCGGTCAGCGGCGACAGCCGTCGCAACGGCGTGAACCTGACCAATCCCTTCCTGCTGCCGACCGACAGCGGAGTGCGCTACTACGACACCACGACCCTCGACGGCGGGCATCTTCTCACCATGCTGACGAATGCCCGCGAGGCATCGGCTTACGCGATCTACCTGGCCGAGCGCTCGAGGGGCCGCGACTTCCCCGCGATCCATGCGATCCTGAAGACCGAGTGGGAGCACCAGGCCCTGCTGGCCGCACGGGAGAAGTTCCTCGGCGACTTCATCGGCATCGTGCTGCGTGATCTTTACGGCGAGGAAAAGGACGCCGCCCTGTTGCCGACCTTCGTGCCGGTGACGATCGAGCGCACGGGCGGCGGGGACAACTACAAGAAGGCACCTTTCCACGCCGCGGAACTCGCGCGGGAAGAGATGCAGCTCATGTATTTCACGCTGGAGAAGTTCCGCGATGCGGCGGGCGATGATGAAGAGCTGCTGCGCCTGTGCGAGCGGGACTGGTTCCACCACGGGCACGACGCGCGGAAGATCGCGATGCGCCTCACTTTCCTCGACGGATACCTCGATGAATGGCGCGGCCGGTGGGAAACCGAGAATTACGCGAAGAAGAACCCGCTTCCCCGATACAAGCCCCTCGCGGAGTCGGAGATGGAAATCATCCGTGCGACGATTCTGCGTCACCGACAGAAGGGTGACACGCGCCTCGCGGTGATCGGCAAGTGCATGGCGGACTGGAAGGAACAATTCCGGCAGGAGCGCGAACGGGCCGGCGTTGCCAACGAAGCCCAGCTGGGGGCGCTCGTGCTCGAGCTTTTCCGCGAGATCCTCGAGCGCGAGCCGGGTGACCAGGAGGCCGTGGAGAATCTCCAGCTTGCGAAGAGCTACGTCGGGAAGCTCGGGAACGTGGCCGGCGTCCGCAAGATGTTCGAGACCCTTCTGGTCAGCTCGGACTTTGCCTACCGTTCCGAATTCGGCGCGGGCGAGCCCGACGAGCACGGCCGGCGGATGCTGGCACCGCGCGACGCGGCATTTTCGATCTCCTACGCGCTCACCGACAGCAGCCCGGATCCTGAACTCCTGAAAGCGGCGGAAAGCGGCCGGCTCGCGACCCGGGCGGACTACGAGCGGGAGGTGAAGCGCCTCCTGGCACAGCGCGACAAGTATCACGTCATCGACGAAGCGGTGGAGCAGCTCGGCGTGCAGAGCTTCACCAACCTGCCGGTCCGCAAGCTCCGCTTCTTCCGCGAGTTCTTCGGCTATCCGAACCTGATGCCCATCTTCAAGGACGACAAGCGCTTCGGCGGTGCCTACAAGACGGTGACCGCGGGACTGGTTTCCGAGGCGGACATGCTGGTCGAGCATATCCTCAGGAATGACCGCAACGTGTTCGAGGAGCTGCTCACCACCGACGAGTTCTTCGTTTTCCACAGTGGTGACAACGAGGCCATGGCCGCCCACTCGGCCAAACTGCGGGAGGTTTACGAGGAGTTCCGCGGGGTGGATCCGGGCAAGTTGACCGAGAAGGATTTCGATGCCCGGGCGGAGTTCCTGAAGGCGCACGGCATCACGCGCGTGGGCCGCGCCAACCTCCAGACCTTCCGCAAGACGATCGAAGGGATCAGCGCCCGCTTCGACAAGGGCCAGCGGGGTGCTCCTCCCTACGTGCTCCACCATTACCAGGGCCCGACGGCCAGCGACCGCGCGGGCCAGAAGATGCGCTACGAGCAGATCGTGAAGTGCTACGACCTCGACCTTCACAACTGGGACTATCCGGTCGAGCAACCCGCGCCGATGCCCCACCGCGCCGGGATCCTGACCCATCCGGCATGGCTCATCGCCTTTGCGAGGAACACCGAGACCGATCCCATCCACCGGGGGAAATGGATCCGCGAGAAGCTGCTTGCGGGAACTATCCCGGACGTGCCGGTCACCGTCGATGCCGTGGTTCCCGAAGACCATACCAAGACCGTCCGCACGCGGGTGGCGGAGAAGACCGGCGAGACCTACTGCTGGAAGTGTCACGAAGGGATGAATCCCCTCGGCTACGCCTTCGAGATGTACGACGACTTCGGCCGCTTCCGCACCGAGGAATTCCTGGAGCATCCGGACAACATCGTGAAGAAGGGACCCGACAAGGGAGATCCGCATGTCGACCTGCGCGATACCTTCAAGACCCTTCCGGTCCTGACCACCGGCACCCTCGCCGGCACCGGCGACCCGCAACTGGACGGGGAAGTGGAGAACGCGATCGACCTGACCCGCCGCCTCGCGAAATCGGAGCGCGTCCGTCAATCGATCATCCGCCATGCGTTCCGCTTCTTCATGGGGCGCAACGAGATGCTTTCCGACTCGAAGACCCTCATCGATGCCGATCAGGCCTACGTCCGGACGGACGGCAGTTTCGATGCCGTGATCGTTTCCCTGCTGACCTCCGATTCGTTCCTCTACCGCAAAGCCACCGACCGCTGAAGCCATGACCAACAGAAGGCAGTTTCTCAGGACCACCGCCGCGGGCGCGCTCGCGCTCACGCCCTGTTTCAAGGCATTCGCAGGTGCCTCGCCCGAAGCGGGCTTTCCCAAGCGCTTTGTCTTCATCCGCAAGTCCAATGGCGAGCGCCCTCTCGAGCTGGCCTTGCCGAGCTTCTCCAACCGCGATCGGGACATGGATGCCCGCAAGGAGGCGCTGGAGGTCGACTTGGACGGTCACGAGCTTCCCGACTACCTCAAGGGGCTCGACGCGCACAAGGCGGACATGACCATCTTGCAAGGGCTGTCCTGCATGATGAGCGAGAACGGCCACTTCTCGTATTCGTCGGTGATGGGCTGCTACAAGTCGAACCGCAACTCGCTCAGCGGGATCAAGCGCGCCACGATCGACTTCGAGCTGGCGAAACTCTTCCCGTCGCCCTTCGGCCACGTGGAGCTGTCCCTCACCGGAAACTACAACGCTTTCCGCACCGGTATCGTTTCCGGCTACTCCGCCTCCGGCCCCCAGCAGCGCAACTACTGCTACGCGGATCCCCAGACGGCTTACAACGAGCTGTTCAAGTGCGTCACCAACCCCGAAGCGGTCGATTCCGACAACGCGATGCTTTCCTTCCTGGAGGGCGACGAGAACTTCAAGGCGCGGATCCTCGAGGGCTACGAGAAGCTCAAGCTCAGCAACCATGTCGACTCGCTCGAATCGATCCGCCGCCGCAACAAGCAGCTCGCGGGGATCTCCGGGGACATCGCGAAGCACCTGCCGACGATCGGCAAGATCCACGCCGACGGCGGGCTCAACGCCTCCACGCCGGAGAAGTGGGAGGCCATGACGGAGGTTCTCATCGCCGCGCTCGTGACCGGTCTGACCAACGTGGTGACCTACACGATCGACGAGCTGTCCACCCCGGTGCGCGGCTTGCCGGGCAACGAGACCGACCGCATCTCCATCCACGGCCTCGGTCACAACGAGGGATACAGCGGAGTGTCCGCCGACAAGATCCGGGAGAACATCCGCATCGGCCACATGCAGCAGGTCGCCCGCATCGTCGAGCGCCTCAAGGCGCAGCCTGAAGGCAAGGGCACGATGTTCGACAACACCATGATCCTTTATTTCCCGGAAGGCGGGGAGACCCACCACGGTCACGGCACCGAGGCTCCCTTCGTGATCCTCTCCGGCGCGAACTGCCGCCTCGACATCGCAGGCCGCTACATCCGCCTGCCTTATCACGGGAAAGAGGGCCACAAGACGCTCGGCAACTGGTACACCACGCTGCTCAACGCGCACGGCAACCCGATCAAGCACTACGGCGACCTCGATCTCGAGATGTCCCGCCGGAAACTCGAGCAGACCGGGGCGATCTCCCGCTTCATGGCATGAGGGGACCGAAGCGACATCCTCGCGCAGGCCTTCTTCACGCGGCCATGCTCGCCGTTCCGGCGCTCTGCGCCACCGCGGCCGAGGAAGCTTTCCGGATCGAGCCCGAGGCCGCACGGATTCTCGGCGAGTATTGCACCGACTGCCACGAGGACGGCACGGAGAAGGGCGGCATCCGGCTCGACAACCTCGGCGAGCTGAAGCTCGAGGCCCGGCTCGACCTGATGAACCGCGCGCTGGAGCAGGTTTACCTGAAACAGATGCCGCCGAAGAAGAAGCTGCAGCCAAACGAAAGCGAGCGCGAGGCGCTGGGGGACTGGCTTTGGGAGGTGCTTCATTCGCACAATGCTTCCAAGCTGGAGGACAAGCTGCGCTATCCGTCCTACGGCAATTACGTCGATCACGTGAAGCTGTTCAGCGGCGAGGTCAAGGCGCCCGCTTTCACGCCGGCTCGGCGCTGGCTGGTGAGGCCGCAGATCTTCGATTCCCGGGTGCGCGACGTGTTCGGGCTGCAGGGCAGGGAACGCGGCGTCAGCCTCAATGGCGTCACCAATCCCTTCTCCCTGCCGGATGCCTCGGGCGTGCGCGACTACGACATCGGCTCGCTCGACGGCGGCTCGCTGCTGGTGATGCTGACCAACGCCGAATACATTTCCGACCGGCAGATCCGGCCGGCGCGGATCAAGGCCGGCGAGATCGGTGCGAACGATTTTCCCGACCCCAAGGACAAGTTCTTGCCGCGGACGGTACCGGCGGAGTTCGAGGCCATCGTCTTCAAGAAGTCGGAGCCGACCGAAGACGAGATGCAGGCCGCGAGCGGCCGGCAGTTTCACAACGTCTTGCGGCGCGAGCCCACGGAGGCAGAGATGGCGAAGTACCTCGGCCTGACGCGGGAGGCGATCCAGGCCGCGGGGAACGGGGAGGGCTTGCGGCAGATGCTGATGGCCGTGCTGCTCGAGTCCGAGTTCCTCTACCGTCTCGAGTTCGGTGCGGGCGAGGCCGACGAACATGGCCGCCGGATGCTCGCACCGCGCGAGGCTGCCTTCGCGATCGCCTACGCGATGGGCGACGATGCCCCGGACCCGAAACTGATGGCCGCCGCCGCGGAGGGACGCTTGGCGACCCGCGAGGATTTCCGGCGCGAGGTGTCGCGTTTGCTCGCGGATCCCGTCCTGTTCCGCGGGAGCGTCGACAACTACCTCACCACCGGCAAGGTGAAGTCCCACGAGGTCTCCCATCCCCGCATCGTCCGCTTCTTCCGCGAGTTCTTCGGCTACCCGAACGCCACCAAGGTTTTCAAGGATGCCGCCCGTGCCTACAACCAGTATCAGAACGCGGACCGCGGCACCTTCGGCACGCCCGGCAGCCTGGTGGACGAGGCGGACCAGATCGTCTCCTGGTATGTGGACCAGGACCGCAACGTCTTCGAGAACATCCTTACCACGGAGAAGTTCTTCGTCTTCGACCGCCCGGAGGCGGAGGAGAAGGTCGCCGAGTGGCGCAGGATCTGGGAGCTGCTCAAGGACACGGAGTGGAAGACCAATCCGGAGAAGGTTTTCAAGGAGCACGAGGAGCTGCTCAAGAAGGAGTTCCAGATGACCCTCGAGAACGAGAGCAAGCGCCACGGCACGACGCTGACGAGGGTGATGACCCACTTCGAGGCGCACTTCGGCAAGGGTCTGACGCCCTTCGTCATCTTCCCCTGGGCGCACGGTTACCACCACAACTACGCGCCGATGTACAACCTTCCGCCCGTGATGGGAACGTGGGGGTTCCGGGAAGGCTCGCCGCATTTTAGCTACGAGCCGGCCCAGCCCTTCAAGCTGGAGAACCGCAAGGGGATTCTCACGCATCCGGCATGGCTGATCGCCCACTCGCTGAACACCGAGAACGACCCCGTCCGCCGCGGGCGCTTCGTGCAGGAGAAACTGCTGGCGGGACGGGTGCCGGACGTGCCGATCACCGTCGACGCGGTGGTCCCCGAGGATCACACGAAGTCGCTGCGCCAGCGGCTCGACAAGGTGACCCTGCACCAGCAGGAGTGCTGGAAGTGCCACGAGTACATGAACCCCCTCGGGTTGCCCTTCGAGATCTACGACGACTTCGGCCGTTTCCGGCTCCAGGAGGCCATCGAGCATCCGGAGAACGTGACCGGCAAGCACCTGAAATACTTCAACCTCTACAAGACCCTGCCCGTCGACGCCCGCGGCGAGCTGCGCGGGACCGGGGACGCGGCGCTTGACGGGGAAGTGAAGGACGCGCTGGACCTGATCGACCGCCTCGCCAAGTCGGACCGTGTCCGCCAGTCGATCATCCGCCACGCTTTCCGCTTCTACATGGGCCGGAACGAGATGCTCTCCGATTCGCAGACCCTCATCGATGCCGACAAGGCTTACGTGGAAAGCGGCGGCAGCTTCAAAGCCGTGATCCTTTCCCTGCTGACTTCCGATTCCTTCATCTACCGCAAGTAACCGACACGCCTGCCATGCAACACCGACGCGACTTCCTTAGAAACGCCTTCCTCGCCATGGGCGGGTTGTCCCTGCCAGGCATGGTGCCGCGGCTTTCCGCCGCCACGGCCGCTCCGGGCGCGCCGCCGATGCGCTTCGTCTTCATGCACCGCGGCAACGGCCTTTTCCCGAAGGTCATGGTGCCGCCCTCGTTCACGGCGGAACAGAAGGCGATGGACGACAAGAAGCTCCCGTTCCAGGTGGATCTGGACTCGCACTCCCTGCCCGAATGGATGGGGCCGCTGGAGGCCCACAAGGAGCATCTGACCATCCTGCAGGGACTTTCGGGCAAGATGTGCACGACCGGCCACCACGGCTGGTGCTCCGCGCTCGGCGTTTACAAGGCCAACGAGCGCAACAGCTCGATCAAGTGGGCCACGGTGGACTTCGAACTCGCCCGGCTCTTCCCGTCGCCGCTGGAGCACATCGAACTCGCGTGCTTCCCGACCGGTGGCGGCAATCCGCGCGGCGGGCTCAACGGCATCGCCAAGGGCTTCTCGGCCCGCGGCCCGCAGCAGCCGAACTACGCGTTCGGCGGGCCGGGCATCGCGGTGGACGAGATCTTCAAATCGGTGTCCACCGACAAGAACGAGCAGGTCCGCTACCAGCTCCAGCGCAAGATCCTGGAGTTCGCGGCCGGCACCGAGACCGAGCTGGCCCGCCATCTCCGGGGGATCGAGAACCGCAAGGTCGGCAACTACGCGCAGTCCATCGAGGACATCCGCGAGCGCAACCGGAAGATCGACATGATGACGGACGTCGTCCGCCGGCACGTTCCGAAGCTGGATGCCAAGTACCTCAACAACGACATGGACACCTTCACCCGCCAGGTCGGGCACACCGAGGTGCTGCTGTCGTCACTGATCTCGGGTTTGACCAACGTGGTCGCCTTCACCGTGGACGAACTCGGCCACGACTACACCGGCATCACCGGTATCGAGGGAGAGAAGGTCAACATGCACGACATCGGCCACGGCAAGCCGGTCAAGGACGTTCCCGCGGACGAGGTCCGGCGGCGCACCGAGGCCCACCACATGGAGCTGGTGAACCGGATCGTGACCCGTTTGAAGAGCATCCCGGAAGGGAAGGGCACGATGTTCGACAACACGATGGTCTGCTATTTTCCTTCGTCCGGGGAAACCCACCACTCGCACGGCTTCGAGTTTCCCTTCCTCATCATGGCGGGCGACAACGCGAAGCTGAACCTCGGCCGCCGCTACATCCGCCTGCCTTATTGGGGCACGGAGGGGCACAAGACGCTCGGCAACTTCTACACCACCCTCCTCAACGCCCACGGCAATCCGATCAAGCACTTCGGCGACTTCGATCCCGCGCTGAAGGGCGACCAGTCGGGGCCGATCAAGGAGTTCTTGATCGGATGAACCGTCCCGCACAAGGAGCGCCCCTCGACGGATTCCGGTCGGGATGCCTGGCAAGCCGGCCCCGTTCCGGGTTGTCAGGAACGCGGAGGGCGGTTCGAATGGTTTGAAGGGCGTCCCCGCCCGGTCTTTGATCAATCGCCGGTTCCGCGGCCTCTACTCATGACTCAAGAGATCACGAAATCCCTCACCCCGAGCTTCCTTTCCGCCCTGCGCGGCTTGCTCTTGTTCGCGCTCGCTGTTCCGACCCTTGCGGCGGCGGAACCTCCCGTCATTGGAGGGCTCCATCACGCGGGAGCCGACCGTTTCGCCGGAGCGGTCCTTGCGGGTGAACTGGCCTGCGCGGCCTGCCACTCGACCACCCGCGAGGCCTTCGCGCCGAAAGCAGGACCCAACCTTTCGGCGATCGGGTCGCGGGCGAATGGTGATCACCTGAGGGCCTACATCGCGAGTCCTTCGACCGTGAAACCCGGCACGACGATGCCCGACGTGCTGGCCCACCTGCCTGAGGTGGAGCGGGAGGAAACGGCGAAGGCGATCGCGCACTACCTGGCAAGCCTCGGCACGCCGCCGGTGTCCGCGCCACCCGCCAGCGAGGCGGTCGAACGCGGGGAGAAGTTGTATCATTCGGTTGGGTGTGTCGCCTGCCACTCGCCGGAGAAGCCCCTCGACGGATCGGTGCCGCTGGGACCGCTCGAGGCGAAGTATTCGGTGGCGAGCCTCAGCGCCTTCCTTCAGGACCCGCTTGCAGCGCGTCCGTCCGGCCGCATGCCGGACAGCCATCTGGACTCCTTCGAGGCCGACGACATCGCGAGCTATCTGCTCCGCGCGCAGCAGGTTGCGGTGGAGTTCATGAAGCCGGATGCCGCCCTCGCGGAGCGCGGCAAGTCGCTCTTCAAGCAGCACCGCTGCGACGCCTGCCACGAGACCGGCGAGAAGCCCGCCGCCCTGAACCTTCCACCCTTGGATAAGCTGCGCGGCGGCGAGGGCTGCCTTTCGGCCAAGCCCGGCGCGTGGCCGCATTATCCCTTTTCGGAGGAGCAGCGGTCGTCGTTGAAGGCGGCGCTCGGGGAGCAGGATAGGGCTTGGGAACCCGAGGAGAAGATCGGCCTCACGCTGACCCGCATGAATTGCATCGCCTGCCACCAGCGAGGCGAACTGGGTGGCATCGCGGCCGATCGGAATCCGTATTTCACCGGCCGCCATGAGAGCCTCGGCGAACAAGGCCGGATCCCGCCGGGGCTGACCGGCGTCGGTGCGAAGCTCAAGGCCGAGTGGCTGCGCGAGGTGCTCGCCAACGGCGGCGGGGTGAGGACGGCGATGAACACCCGGATGCCGAAGTTCGGCGCGGCGAACACGCAGGGACTCGCGGAGTGGCTGAAGCAGATCGACACGCTGCCGCCGATGCCCTTCGAGCGCGTGACGAAGGCCGACAAGCCGGACCAGGTCGGCCGGGAAATGTTGGGGGCTAAAGGACTGAATTGCATCGCCTGCCACACCTTCCGCGGCCGCAGCGCGGCGATTCCCGGGCCGGAGCTCACCACCATGACCGAGCGGCTCGAGGAGAACTGGTTCCACCATTTCCTCGCGCAGCCGCAGCGCTTCGTCCCGCTCATCGTGATGCCCGGCTTCTGGCCCGATGGAAAGTCGACGCAGCCCGACATCCTCGGCGGCGATCCCGGCCGGCAGCGCGATGCGATCTGGCAGTATCTCTCTCGAGGCCCCGAGGCCGGCGAACCCGCGGGGCTCGTGCTGGAGCCGCTGGTCATCGAGGTGAAGGACGAGCCGGTGATCGTGCGCCGCGCCTTCCCGGGCATCGGCAAGCGGGGCATCGGCGTCGGCTATCCCGGCGGCATCAATCTCGCTTTCGACGCCACGCAGATGCGGCTGGCCACCCTGTGGAGCGGCGGCTTCATCGAGGCCTCCGGGCTCTGGCGCGGCCAGGGCTCCGGCCAGGCGCGCCTGCTGGGCGAGGCTCCCGTCCAACTTCCGCCAGGCCCCGCCTTCGCGGTGCTCGCCGCGCCCGCCGATCCATGGCCCGCGGCGGCAGCCGGCAAGCCTTCCTTCAAAGGCTACCACCTCGATGCCCGCCGCCGCCCGGTCTTCCGCTACGCACCGGGTGACTATAGCGTGGAAGACGCGATCGTCGAAAAGCGCGACGAAGCCGGGAAGCTCTACTTCGAGCGGACCCTCCGCATCGCATCGCCGCCGGCCGGGCTTCACTTCCGGGCGGCCGCGGACCCGTCGATCGAGCCGCGCGGCGCGAACGAGTTCGTCGTCGGCAAGAAGCTCCTCATCCGTGCCGCACCGCCCCTGCTGCTGCGCGACACCGGCGCCGGCAAGGAACTCCTCCTTCCGGCCGCCCCGGAAATGAAACTCGAATACCATTTCATCAACCCGTCATGAAGCGCCGCTTCTCCATCCTGCTTTGCCTCCTCCCGTGGTCCGCGGTCGCGGAGGAATTCGGCGACACCTGGGGCACCGCGGAACGCGAGTCCGCCTACTACCGCCTCGTCGACATCCCGATGCCGAAAGGCGTTTACGTCGAGGCGGGCAGCTTCGATTCCCTGCCCGACGGAAGGCTCGCGGTCGGCACCCGCCGCGGCGAGATCCTGCTGTTCAGCGGGCTGGGGGAGGAACGTCCCAAGCCGGTCATCACCACCTTCGCCAGCGGCCTCGACGAGGTGCTCGGCCTGGCCTGGCGCGACGGCGCCTTTTATGCCACGCATGCCACCGAGGTGACCCGGATCGCGGACAGCGACGGCGACGGCCGTGCGGATCGCTTCGACACGGTGAGCGATGCCTGGGGCTTCGGCCATTACCACGAATACGCGCTCGGCTCGAAGTTCGACGCGGACGGCAACCTCTACGTCGCGCTCGGCCTTTCGGAGTCCTACAACTCCAAGGCGCTGTTCCGCGGCTGGGCGCTCAAGATCACGCCGCAGGGCGAGACCGTGCCGATCTGCAGCGGCCTGCGCAGTCCGCTCGGCGTGGGGGCAAACGAGCACGGCGAGATGTTCTACGTCGAAAGCCAGGGCCCTTGGAACGGCTCGTGTTCGCTCAAGCATCTCAAGCCCGGCGGCTTCATGGGGCATCCCATCAGCTTCAACTGGTATCCCGACGCCCCGAACATGGGGCCGGCCCCGGTGATGCCGAACTCGCCGTCGCGGATGGAGATCGAGCGCAAGCGGGTGAAGGAACTGGTGCCCTACGCGGTGGTCTTTCCCTACAAGAAGATGGGCCGCTCGATCTCCGGCTTCGAGGTCTGCCGGGCGGGCGGGAAGTTCGGCCCCTTCGACGGCCAGATCTTCGTCGGCGACTACACGCTGAGCATCCTGATGCGCGCCACCACCGAGAAGATCAACGGCGTCTGGCAGGGCGCGTGTTATCCCTTCCGCGAAGGACTCGGCACCGGCTTGCTGTCGCTGCACTTCATGGCCGACGGCAAGCTGATCACCGGCGGCACCAACCGCGGCTGGCCGGTCCGCGGCATGAAGGACAACCTGCTCGAACGCCTCGAGTGGACCGGACGCGTGCCCTTCGAGATCCGCGACATCCGCGCGCAGTCGGACGGCTTCGTCGTCCGTTTCACCCGCCCGGCCGATGCCTCGGTGGCGGCGAATCCGGAAAGCTACAAGCTCCAGACCTACACCCACATCTATCAACAGGGTTACGGCAGCCCCGAGGTCGATCACACGACGCCGTCCGTCACCGCCGCCGAACTCGCGCCCGACGGCTTGAGCGTGCGCCTGCGGGTGAAGGGGCTGGTGCAAGGTCACATCCATGATTTCCACCTGCCATCCTTCAAATCGCGCGACGGCGAGATGATTCTCCACGACCGCGCCTATTACACGCTCAACGAAATCCCCAAGCCGTGAGCTTCCAACCCCACCGATGAAAACTTTCCTCAAACTGATCACGCTGCTGGCGCTGCTTTCGCCGCTCGCCGCGAAACCCTTGCAGGTCTACATCCTCGCCGGCCAATCGAACATGCAGGGCCATGCCCAGGTCCGCACGATCGAGCACGTCGGCATGGACCCGGCCACCAAGCCGATGTTCGACGAAATGACGAACGACGACGGGACGCCGAGAGTCTGCGATCGGGTCTGGATCTCCGCGCTCGGCTGCGGGGCGGACGAGTCGGAGGAAAAGACCGGCAAGCTCACCGCCGGCTTCGGCGCGGGGCAGGGCGGGCCGAAGATCGGACCGGAATTCACCTTCGGCATCTACATGGAGAAGTCCACCGACGCGCCCATCCTGCTGATCAAGACCGCCTGGGGCGGCAAGAGTCTCAACACCGACTTCCGCCCGCCCTCCGCCGGACCCTACCCGTTTTCCGAGGCCCAGCTTGCCCAGTTCGCGAAGCAGGGCAAGGACGTCGCCGCGATCCAGGCGGAGAAGGAGAGGCAGACCGGGGTCTACTATCGGAAAATGATCGACCACGTGCGGAAGGTGCTCGGCGACATCAAGCGGGTGGTCCCGGAATACGATGCCGCGCAGGGCTACGAGCTGGCCGGCTTCGCCTGGTTCCAGGGCTGGAACGACATGGTGGACGGCGGCACTTATCCGCAGCGCGACAAGCCCGGCGGCTACGATGCCTATAGTACGGCCATGGCGCATTTCATCCGCGACGTCCGCAAGGACCTGAAGGCCCCGCAGCTTCCCTTCGTGATCGGGGTGCTGGGCGTCGGCGGACCGACCTCGGAATACGGCCCGGCCGAGCAGCGCTACAAGGCCACCCACGACAACTTCCGCAACGCGATGGCCGCCCCGGCGAAACTGCCGGAGTTCAAAGGCAACGTCGCCGCCGTCCTGACGGAGAAATACTGGGACGCCGAGCTCAGCGCCGCGAAGGCCAAGGACAACGCGCTCAAGCAGGAGGCCCGCAAGGCCGCGGCCGCCGCCAAGCTCAAGCCCGCCGAGGAGAAGGCGGCCTTCGAGAACCTGCGCCTGGAACGGCTCACGGAGCGCGAGCGCGTGATCCTCGAAAAGGGCATTTCCAACATGGAATTCCACTACCTCGGCTCGGCGAAGATCCTCGGTGGCATCGGCAAGGGCCTCGCCGAGGGGATGACCGGACTCCGCAAAACAAAGCCATGAATTTATGAAAACCGCGATTCTTCCTCTGGGCCTGGCCCTCTTGCTCTGCACGCCCCGCCTTGCCCTCGCCGCGGGCGGCGGCGGGCCCATCGCCATGCCCGATTTCACCAAGGGCGACGCCATACCCGCCGGGGCGACCCATGACTGGAACCTCGGGGCCACCGGCGCGCGCGGCTGGATGTTCTCCGACAAGATGGTCACCACCGACGCCCGCCAGATCCGCATCACCAAGGTGGAGCCCGGATCGCCCGCGGCCGGGGTGCTCGAGGTCGGCGACGTGATCCTCGGCGTCGGCGGCAAGCCCTTCTCGCGGGACCCGCGGACCGAGTTCGGCAAAGCGCTCACCGCCGCCGAGTCGGAGGCCGGTGCCGGCAAGCTCGCCCTGACCCGCTGGCGGGCCGGCAAGACGGAGGAAGCGGTGGTGAAACTGCCGGTGCTCGGCAGCTACAGCGCCACCGCGCCCTACGATTGCCCCAAGTCGCGCCGCGTGCTCGAGCTCGGGCTCAAGTCGCTGGCCGCGCGCATGGCGGCTCCCGATTACGGCCGCGGTCTCAATCCTATTCCCCGCGCGGTCAACGCCCTCGCGCTGCTTGCCGGAGGAGACCCCGCGCACCTGCCGCTGGTGAAGAAGGAGGCGGAATGGGCGGCGGCATTCAAGACGGACTCGATGGAGACCTGGTACTACGGCTACGTCACGATGCTGGTCGCCGAATACGTGATGGCCACCGGGGACCAGTCGGTGATGCCGGGGCTCAAGCGCCTCGCCCTTGAAGCTGCCCATGGCCAGAGCGCGGTGGGCTCCTGGGGCCACGGCTTCGCCCTGCCCGACGGCCGTCTCGGCGGTTACGGGATGATGAATTCCCCCGGGCTGCCGCTGACGATTTCCCTGGTGATGGCCCGCGGGGCGGGCGTGAAGGATCCGGCGATCGACCGCGCCATCGATCTCAGCGCGAAGCTGATGCGCTTCTACATCGGCAAGGGCGCGGTGCCCTACGGCGACCACGACGCGTGGATCGAGACCCACGACGACAACGGCAAGTGCGGCATGGCGGCGGTCCTGTTCGACCTGCTGAACGAGGAGGAGGGTGTGGAATTCTTTACCCGGATGAGCGTCGCTTCGCACGGCGCGGAGCGCGACTGCGGGCACACCGGAAACTACTTCAACATGCTCTGGGCGATGCCCGGCGTGGCGCGCTCCGGTCCCCAGGCCACCGGTGCGTGGATGGGCGAGTTCGGCGGTTGGTATTTCGACCTCACGCGGCGCTGGGACGGCAGCTTCCTGCACCAGGGCCCGCCTGAACCGAATCCCGACAGCTACAACGGATGGGATTGCAGCGGCGGCTACCTGCTCGCGCTGGCCATGCCGCTCCAGAAGATCCACCTCACCGGAAAGCGGAAGAGCAAGGCCCCGCAGCTCGATGCCGCGGCGGCCCGCGCCCTGATCATGGACGGCCGCGGGTGGGACAACAAGGACCGCCACAGTGCCTATGACAAGCTGGGGCCCGACCAACTCCTCGAATGCCTCGCGAGCTGGTCGCCGGTGGTCCGCGACCGCGCCGCCACCGCCCTGTCCCGCCGCAAGGAAGTTCCCGTGACGGCTTTGGTCCGGATGCTCGAGTCCGGGTCCCTCCATGCGCGCTACGGCGCCTGCCAGGCCCTCGCCGCCCTTCGCGGGCGGGCGGCACCGGCGGTGGAAGCCTTGCGGAAATCCCTGCGCCACGAGGATCTCTGGCTGCGGGTTGAGGCCGCCGAGGCGCTCTCCCGGATCGGCGCTCCGGCGATGATGGCCGTGCCGGAGTTGCTGGAATTGCTGGTCGCGAGCGATCCCGTGAAGGACCCGCGCGGCATGCAGCAGCGTTACCTGTGCTTCGCCTTGTTCGAGCAGGGCGGGGGACTGCTCGGCCGCTCGCTGGAGGGCGTCGACCGCGCGGCCCTGGCCAAGGCGGTGCGCGCCGGTCTCCGCAACCAGGACGGCCGCGCCCGCGGAAGCATCGGCTCCGTTTACCGGAACCTTTCCTTCCAGGACATCGAGCCCCTGCTGCCGGCGGTGCTCGAGGCGGTCGAGGTGCCCGCACCGAGCGGCGAGATGTTCGCCGACCAGATCCGCGTCGAAGGCCTCCGCCTGCTGGCCCAGCACCGGATCCGCGAGGGCATCGCGGCTTGCGTGAAATACACCCGCGAGCAGAACCCGTGGTCGAGCGAGAACCGGACGCCCGAACTGATGAAGATCCTGCTCACCTACGGCGGCCATGCGAAGGCGGTGGTGCCGGAGTTGCGAAAGCTGGCGGATTACTTCGAGAAGGACGAAAAGAACTTTCCGAAGCACCTGATGCTGAAGAAAGCCCAGTGCGTCCGGGAAACCATCGTGGCCATCGAGGCTTCGACCGAACTTCCGGAGCTGATCTCCCTCAAGTGACCGCCTACGAGAGGGCGGGGGATCTCATGCCGGTGTCGCGTCCGCCGCCGGCCCGATCGTCCCGCCTTCGACGAACTCGGCTTTCGTCCCGTACTGGCGTCGGTTCTCCTTTCCCTGCGCCAGGTCGCCGACCCACAGCACGATCCGCCGGACCACCGGTGCCGCGTCCCAGCGGATGTGGGCCACCCGCGGCAGGAACCACTCGAAGGAGGGATCGGGATCGGCGCAGATCAGGGAGACATGGTTCGGCGCGAGGATGCCCCGCCGCGCGAGGTGCTGCTGGGCGACGCTGAGGAACATCGCCTCGTCGAGAATCAGCGCGGTGGGAGGCGTGACCCGGAACAGCCCGTCGAGGCATTGCTTGAAGCCTTCCGGGGTCTCCTCCCATTCCGGGAGGTTGTAGGGGCCGGTGGCGAGGCCCTGGTTTCTCAGTTCATCGAGAAAGGCCCGTTCCAAGGCACCCGGCAGGGGTTTCCGCCGCTCTTCCCGAGCCAGCCGCACGATCCTGCGGTGGCCGAGCTTGACCAGCCGCCGGACGATTTCCTGCATGGGAGGCACCTTGTCGGGACCCGCCCCGGCGAGCGGCAGACCGCGCCGCCTGCCGAACAACGCGAAGGTCGGCACCGGTTGGGTGGAGAACCACTCCAGGATCTCCCTCGACCCGCCGATCACCACCCAGGCGTCCGCCTCCTGCTGGCCAAACAGGGCGGCGACCCGTTTCGGATCCCTGCCGAGGTCGAGGAGGGTCTTCCGGGCGAACACCGGCACGTGTCCGGCGTTTTCCAGACGGTGCACGACGTCGAGGATATATGGCACCAGGCGGTCGGCCGCCTCGTAAAGAAGGAAGGCCACCCGCAGCCCGGAGGCGGGGCGCTCCGGCTGTTGCACGATCCGGCAGCGCCGGCGCGGTCCCTGGCTGGCGAGCACCCCCTCGCGCTCGAGTTGGGCAACGGCCGCCACCACCGTCTTCGGGCTCACACCGAGCTGGCTGGCCAGCCGGTGCACCCCGGGAAGCGTGCCACCCAGGGTCCCGCCCTGGATGTCCTGCCGGAGGTGGGCCGCGAGCTGTTCGATCGAGGTCAGGGCGCGGAACGATCTCATTCGGTGGGATCTATGTTCCTTCGGGTTACAGGTGTCCAGAGGGAAAGCTCCGCCTGGAGCGGCAGCGGGGACGATGGGCTCGGCGGACCTGCCGACGGCTGAATGCGGGAATTCATCTGTATCCCGATCGGTCACAGTCGGCCGGAGTGAAATTCATTCATTTGCCAATTCCGGCAATTTAGGTCGGGGACAGACCAAAGCCTGAAACCCTTCTTTGGTTCGATTGAGCCCCACCAAGTCCACCGATGAAAGCCCGCAACCTCCGCCTTTCCTATCCGCTGATCGCCGGAAGCTCCCTGCTTGCCTCGACCGCTGTCCAGGCCGTGGACGGCACCTGGAACGCCAACAGTGCCGGCAACTGGAGCGACACCACCAAGTGGAGCGGCGGGACGGTGGCGGACGGGACCGACGGGATTGCCACCTTCGCCAACGTGATCAACGGCGACCGGATCATCACGCTCGATTCGGTCCGCACCATCGGGAGCCTGAGCGCGCTGGATACCACCAACAACTTCACCATTTCCGGAGCCAACGCCCTGACGCTCGACGTCGGCACCGGCGTCTCCTTGCTCAACAATGCGACCTCCGGCCGCACGCTTTTCGTCAACACGCCGGTCATCGTGAACGACGGACTCGAGAAGACCGGCCCGGGCGCGGTGAACTTCGGGGGCCCGATCACCCTGGCCGCGGCCCAGACCTGGACCAACAACTCGGCGGCTGCCTTGACCACGGGGAACGGGACCAATCTCTTGGACAACGCGGGCTTCAGCATCACCGTCGACGGCAGCGGGGTTACCAACTTCGGTTCAGTCGGCCTCGCGCCGGTGGCGATCACCGGCAGCGGTGCCCTGGTCAAGAGCGGGACCGGCCGACTGAACATCGGCGGGGTCAACTCGGGCTTCACCGGCACGGTGACGGTCAACGGGGGTATCCTCCACGTTTACAACGACGCCAACGCGCTCAACAACGGCAACGTCACGCTCAACGGCGGCGTCCTTTCCTTCTACTGGGGGCTCACCTACAGCCGGACCCTTGGCACCGGCACGAGCCAGGTCCAGATCCTCGGCGGGGAGAGCGGTTTCGCCGGCTCGGGGACAACGGGCCCCACGATCAACCTGGGAACCACCGTCATCTGGGGTGCCGCGGGCGAGGGAGCCGCGACGGGCTTCTTCAATCCCGGCAAGTTCGTCCTGGGCGACGCCGGCACGGCCAACGCCGCGGCGACCACGTTCTCGAGCGGCATCAACTTCAACGGCGCCACCCGGACCATCGTGGTTCCCGCCGGAAGCAACGCCGGGCTGAACCGGACCACCATCTCCGGAGCCATCAGCAACTCGGAGATCACCGCCGCCGGCTTCATCAAGGAGGGCGGCGGGCTCCTGACGCTGTCGAACAACAGCAGCGCCTGGAATGGCGACACCACCGTGAGCGGCGGCATTCTGGATCTCGCCGGAGTCAACCTCGCCAATATCGGCGGGGGCACCGGGCGCAACATCACCGTGGCCGCCGGCGCCGGCGTGCGCTTCAACGCGCTGAACAACGCCGCGCTGAACCGGATCGTGGAGACCTCCGGCGAGATCACGGTCATGTCGGGGACGACCGCCAATAACCTGGATTTCAGCAGCAGCACCGGGGCGAACCTGCCGAATGCCTTCCTCGGCAACTGGGCGGGCAACGGGGCGAAGATGGAATATTCCGGCACGCTGACGCCGGCCAGCGACAACTACCGCCTCGGCGGACGCGGCAGCGCAGGGTTGCTCGGCATCCGCAGCGTGCTTTCCGGAACCCAGGGGGTCATCGTGGGCGGGACCGGGGGCAGCGGTATCCGGGTGAATCTCGTCGCCGCCAACACGCACACCGGGGACACGGTGATCTCCACGGGTGCCCGGCTTACCCTCGGGAACAACCTCGCCCTACAGAACAGCCCCTTGAACGTCGGCGCCGCGGGCGGCAACTTCTCGCTGGCCGCCGGCACCAACGCCGGCCGGATCACCGGCGAGACCGCGACCGCCAGTCCGACCTTCGGCGGCCTCAAGGGCAGCCGCAACCTGCTGTCGGTGTTCAGCAACGCGGCGGGAAACAACGAGACCAACCTCGCCGCCACCGCCGTCACCGGCTTCACGCTCAATCCGGGACCCAGCGTGACCTGCACCTATTCCGGCGTCATCGCGAACTTTGCGGCGGGCACGACGATCATCAAGACCGGCGACGGCACCCAGATTCTCTCGGGCATCAACACCTACACCGGCGCCACCACCGTCAGCGGCGGGACCCTCGGCCTCGGGGCGACGGGATCGATCGCCGCCAGCGCCTCGGTGAGCATCGGCGCGGCGGGCACGCTCGACACCAGCGGCCAGGCGACCCACGTGATCCCGGCCGCCCAACCGCTGGCCTTCGGGATCGACGCCACCGGCTCCGGTTCCAGCGGGAAGATCGCTGCCGCCGGCCTCGACATCGAGGACGCGGTCGTGACCTTCAACGTCTCCGGCACCCCCGACGACCCGGTTTACGTGCTGGCCACCTACACCACCCTGACCGGCACCGCGTTCGCGGCACCGTTGCCCGTGGTCCCGTCCGGCTACACCCTCGATTACGCCTATCAGGGCAACAAGATTGCCCTCGTCGCCACCGGAGGCACTCCTTACGGCAACTGGTCGGGCGGCGCTTCGTCCGAAGTCGACACCAATGGCGACGGCGTCTCCAACGGCGTGGCCTGGGTCCTCGGTGCGGCGGATCCGAATGCCAACGCGATCGGACTGCTGCCGACCTTGGACAACACCAGCGACCCGACCTACGTGCGCTTCGTCTTCAACCGCTCCGACGCAGCGGCGGCGGATCCCAACACCGCGATTTCGGTGGAATACGGCACCACCCTGGCGGGTTGGACCACGGCGGTCGACGACAACGACAATGTCGAGATCGAGGTCACCAACGGTAGTCCGAACGACACCGTGGTGGTGAAGCTCAAGCGCTCCACCCTGGCCCCCACGGGCCGGATTTTCGCACGGCTCAAGTCGATCGTGACGCCCTGAGCCTCCTACCGCCGTTCCCCGCAAGATCCGGAAAGCCCGGCTTTTCCCGTGTGACCCCAGACCATCCCGAGATTTCATGAAGGCCCCTCAGAAGCTGAATTCACTGCTGATTCTCTCCGGCGGTTCGCTGCTTGCGGCAAGCGCCGCCCAGGCTGCCAGCGGCACCTGGAACGCCAATAGCGCCGGCAACTGGAGCGACACGACCAAATGGAGCGGCGGCATCGTCGCCGATGGCGCGGATTTCACCGCCACCTTCGGCGATTTCATCAGCGGCGACCGCATCGTCACCCTCGATTCCGCCCGGACCCTCGGAGGCATCAGCGCGCTCGATGCCACCCACAACTACACCATCACGGGAGCCAATGCCCTGACCTTCGATGTCACTACCGGGGTGTCGGTGGTCAATCATTCCGTCGCAGGCCGCCTGCTGACGGTCAACGTGCCGGTTACCTTCAACGATGGACTTGAGAAGACCGGAGCGGGCGGGGTGACTTTCGGCGGCCCGATCACCCTCGCCGCGGCCCAGACTTGGACCAACAACTCGACGGGCGCCCTGACCACGGGAAGCGGGACCAACCTGATCAACAACGGCGGCTACCAACTGACGGTCGATGGCAGCGGCGTCACCAATTTCGGCTCGGTCGGCCTTGCCCCAGTCGCCCTCACCGGCAGCGGTGCCCTGGTCAAGAACGGGACCGGCCGGCTGAACATCGGCGGCATCAACACGGGCTTCACCGGCACGGTGACGGTTAACGGGGGAGTCCTCCATGTTTACAACGACGCCAATGCCCTGAACACCGGCAATGTCACGCTCAACGGGGGAACCCTCTCGTTCTACTGGGGAGTCAATTACAACCGGACCCTTGGCACAGGCACCAACCAGATCCAGATCCCCGGCGGCGAGAGCGGTCTTTCCGGCTCGGGAACAACCGGCCCCGTGATCAACCTGGGAACCACCATCGTTTGGGGAGCCTTGGGCGAGGGGACCGCCACCGGCTACTTCAATCCCAGCAAGTTCGTGCTGGGCGACGCCGGTACGGGCAACTCCGGGGCCACGACCTTCTCAAGCGGCATCAACCTGAACGGTGCGACCCGGACGATCCTCGTGCCGGCCGGAACCAGCACCGGGCTGAACCGGACCACCATCTCCGGGGCCATCAGCAACTCGGTGGGGACTGCCGGCTTCATCAAAGAAGGTGGCGGGGTCCTGACGCTCTCGAACAACAGCAGCGCGTGGAACGGCACCACCACCGTGAGCGGCGGGATTCTGGATCTCGCCGGAGTCAACCTCGCCAACATCGGCGGGGGAAGCGGGCGCAACATCAGCGTCGCGGCAGGCAGCGCCGTCCGCTTCAACGCCCTGTCGAATGCCATCCTCAACCGCCTCGTCGAGACCGGGAGCGAGATCACGGTGATGACGGGCACGACGTCCAACAACCTCGACTTCAGCAGTAGCACGGGGGCGAACCTGCCGAATGCCTTCCTCGGCAACTGGGCGGGCAACGGGGCGAAGGCGGAGTATTCCGGCACCCTTACCCCGGCCAGCGACAATTACCGTCTCGGCGGCACCTTGAGCTCCGGGCTCCTGGGGATCGTCGGCACCAACAAGCTCACCGGCAGCCAGGGTCTCATCGTCGGCGGCACGGGAGGCACTGGCATCCGGGTGAACCTCGCCGGGGCGCAGAATTTCACCGGCGACACGGTGATCAGCACCGGCGCGCGATTGACGATCGGCAACAACCTCGCCCTCCAGAACAGCGCCCTGAACGTCGGCTCCGCGGGCGGCAATTTCTCGCTGGCCGCCGGCACCAACGCCGGGCGGGTCACCGGTGAGACCGCCTCCGCCAGCCCCACCTTCGGAGGACTCAAGGGCAGCCGCAACCTGCTGACGGTCTTCAGTGCCACGGCGGGGAACAATGAAACCAACCTGGCCGCCAGCGCGGTCACGGGATTCACCCTCAATCCCGGTGCCGGCAAGCATCACGTCTATACCGGCGTCATCGGCAATTTCGCCACCGGCACCACCCTCACCGTCACCGGTTCGGGAACCCAGGAGTTCACCAACGCCCACACCTACACCGGTGCCACCACCATCACCGGCGGCACGCTCGCCATCACCGGTTCGGGTTCGATCAACGGCAGCTCCGGCGTCAACATCAACGGCGGCACCCTTCGCTACAGTTCATCCACGGCGCTTTCGGCCGCGGTGACATTCACCACCGGCACTCTGGCCGGCACGAACTGGGGAGGCACCCTCAGCGGGCTGACCGTCGGCGCCGGCGACACGATCTCCCCCGGCAACAGTCCCGGCTCGGCCACCACGGGTTCCCAGACCTGGGCCGCGTCCGGGACCTACCTTTTCGAGATGAACAACGCGACCGGCACGGCGGGAGCCGATCCCGGCTGGGACCTGCTTTCCGGCAGCGGCACCCTCGACATCTCCGCCATCGACGGCGCGGAGTTCAACATCAAGCTCACCTCCCTCACGCTCGGCAACGCCGCGGGTCTCGCTTCCAACTTCAACGAGGCCCTCAGCTACACCTGGCTATTGGCCGACTTCGGCGGGATCACGGGCTTCGACGCCGCGGCCTTCAACATCGACACCAGCACCTTCCAGAATCCTTTCACGGGCAGCTTCGGGGTTTCCCTCGGAGGTGGGGCTCTTCCCGGCGACAATTCCCAGATCTACCTCACCTACACGGCGATTCCCGAACCGCGTGCCGCCTTGCTCGGCGGTCTGGGACTGCTGATGATCCTGCGCCGCCGCCGCCGCTGAGCGCCGCGCTCTCCGCCGTCTTGCTGTTTTCCGCGGACGCCTCTTTCTCCGGAGAGAGGCGCTTCCGCATCCGGGAATCCCCGGCCGCCATTCCTTCCAATCCCCGACATGACTCCGCTCAATGCACCCGCCATCCTCTGCTTCCTTGCCGCCGCCATCGTCTCCGCCACGGCGGCGGACAAACCCGTGAAAGTCTACATCCTCGCCGGCCAGTCGAACATGGTCGGCATCGGCCAGGTCGACTCCGGCGGCCTGCGCTGGGGCGACGAGTTCGTCGAGCCCGTGCTCTCCGTTTACGAGGGGACTTACGACCCGAAGGCCGATTACGACGCGATGAAGCCCGTCAAGACGATGCCGCTTCCAAGCTTCGGCGGCACGGAGCCGACCCCTTTCCCGGGCGGCGGGGTTCAGGTCGTCCGCGGCTTCATCCAGCCGAAGGAGAGCGGCATCTTCGAGTTCAGGCCCGGCTACGGGGCCTCGGAGGAGAATATCATGGTGGTCGATGGCATCGAGGCCCATCGCCAGGAGCCGGGCGGCAAGGCGGTCAAGAAGCCGGTTAAGCTGGAAGCGGGGAAGAAGGTCCCGTTCAAGGTCACCTATCTCTCGGCGAATGCCAACGGCCTCGGTTGGACCGCCCGGCTCGACGTGCCCGGCACCCTCACCACGATCGTCAAGCAGGAGGGCAAGTTTCCTTATCTCGTCGACAAGCAGGGCGACTGGGTGTCCCGCGACGACGTCTGGTACAAGGGAGTGGTCACCGCCACGGCCAACAAGTGGCTCGGCATCGGCTGCGGGGCCGGCAACGCGCAGATCGGGCCGGAACTCGGCTTCGGACACATGGTCGGAAATCACCACGAGGAGCCGGTCCTGCTGCTGAAGGCATCCCAGGGGAACCGCTCGCTCGCCTGGGACTTCCTGCCGCCGGGAAGCGAGCGCTTCGAGGTCGGCGATACGGTTTATGCGGGCTACAAGGACACCGCCCCGTCCTGGAAGAAGGGGGAGGAGCCGGTGAAGGTGAACTGGTATGCGGGCAAGCAGTACGACGATTGCTTCCACGCGGCGAAGGAGGTGCTGGCGAACTTCGATGCCTCTTTTCCCCACTGGAAAGGACGCGGCTACGAGATCGCCGGCTTCGCCTGGTTCCAAGGCCACAAGGATACCGGAAGCGAGGTCACCGCGGCACGCTACGAGCAGAACCTCGTCCGTTTGATCCATTCCTTGCGCAAGGACTTCAACGCGCCCGGAGCGCCCTTCGTGGTGGCGACCGGCTGCGGCAACGAAGGCCGCGAGGGCCCCGGCCTGACCGTCGCCGAGGCGCAGCTCGCGGTGGACGGCGACAAGGGCAAGTACCCCGAGTTCAAGGGCAACGTCAAAAGCGTGGATGTCCGCGGGTTCTGGCCGGACGTCGCGAAGTCCCCGAAGAACCAGGGTTTCCACTACCACCAGAACGCCGGCACCTACATGCAGATCGGCGAGGCGATGGGCAACGCCATGGTGGAATTGCAGAAAGCCCGGCCCTGAAACAAGCCCCTTCACCCGCGGCCGTGTGGCGCAAATCGACGGTTGTTTTGCGCGATCCGTGTGAAGGAACCCGCGGGGCGCCCCGGTAGCGATCGAGCTCCTTCAAATCTCGCGCCCGCAGCGGCCGCAATCGAATCCACGCTCATGAAACCCGACCCTTTCTTCTTCCGTGCCTGCCGTTTTCGCCGGGCCCTCCCGCTTGCCGCAGGCTCCTTGCTGGCGGTCATCCTGCTCGGCATGGGCCAGGCCCGCACCTGGACCAGTTCGGACGGCGCGAAAACCTTCGAGGGCGATCTCGTGTCCTATGATCCGGAAACCGGCTCGGTGGGGGTCAAGCTCGCCAACGGCAAGACGCTCAACTTCAAGCAAGAGAAGCTCTCCGCGGCCGACATCGACTTCCTCAAGGAGCAGGGGAAGGTCGCGCCCGCCGGGCAGGCTCCCGCCAAGGCGTCCGGACTTCTCGCGCCGGAAGGAAAGGCGGTCGACATGACCCAGCCGGCGGACATGTCGAAGCCGGTCCAGGTCTTCATCCTGCTCGGCCAGTCCAACATGGTCGGCCTTGGCAAGATCACCGGCGGCGAGGGCTCGCTGGAGACGGCGGCGAAGACCAAGAAGCTCTATCCCTACCTGCTGAACGAGGCCGGCGAGTGGTCGGAGCGGAAGGACGTCCGCAACGTCCGGGTGATGGTGGGCAAGGGCAAGCCCATGGATGTCTTCAACAACCAGTGGATGACCGTTCCCGGATCCAAGACCATGGGGCCCGAGTTCGGGATCGGGCACCCGCTGGGCGATGCGATCGAGGCTCCGGTCATGATCCTCAAGAGCTGCATCGGCAACCGCAGCCTCGGCTGGGACCTCCTGCCGCCGGGCAGCGAGCCCTACGAATTCAACGGCAAGACGGAGCCCGGCTACCGCGGCACCCCCGAAAATCCCAAGGGCAACGGCGAGAAGCCGGAAGGGGTCTGGTATGCCGGCAAACAGTACGACGACGACATTGCCAACGCCAAGTCGGTGCTGGCGGACCTCGGCACCTACTATCCCGATGCCAAGAAGCACGAGGTCGCCGGCTTCTTCTTCTGGCAGGGCGAGAAGGACGGAGGCAATGCCGCCCATGCCGAGCACTACGAGCGGAACCTCGTCGCCTTCATCAAGCAACTCCGCAAGGACTTCGAGTCGCCGGAGGCCAAGTTCGTGCTCGCGACCCTCGGCGAGGCGACCAAGGGCTCGGGCGGCAATGGCGGCAAGATCCTCGAAGCCCAGCTCGCCGTGGACGGGAAGGACGGCAAGTATCCGGAGTTTAAGGGCAACGTCGCCACCGTCTATTCCAACCCCTTGTCCAAGGGCGGCAGCGGCAACAGCCACTACGGTGGCAACGCCGAGACCTACATGAACGTCGGCGAGGCGATGGGGAAGGCGATGGTGGAGCTTTTGCGGAACTGAGATCCTTCAGGCAGGTTGATAGCTTGGAGATAGGGGACGAGAAAGTGGCATTCCCTCTTGCCACTTCCCGCATCATTTGGTTCGTCTAGTAGCGGAGTCATGCCCGGACTCCGTCAGAACCCCAAAACCCCTATGAACCCGAAGATCCGCGTCGCCGGTGCGCTGCTTGGCAGCAATTTGCTTCTTTTCAACGTGCAGCAGGCTGCCGCCGCCGACGGCTCCTGGAATGTCGATGACAACGGCAGTTGGAGCGAGGCGGCCAAATGGTCGCCGGACATCGCCGACGGCGCCGGCTCCACCGCCACCTTCGCCAACGACCAGACGCTCGATGCCACCATCACGCTCGACAGCGCCCGGACCATCGGGAACCTGGTGTTCGGGGATGCGGACACCGGCACCCCGGCATCGTGGACGATCAGCGGGGCGAACGTTCTGACCCTGGCCGGCACCACGCCGACCATCACGGTCGGCACGCTGGGCGTGGACAAGTCCGTCACGATCAGCTCCGTGATCGCCGGCACCAGCGGCCTGACCAAGGCGGGCGCGGGATCCTTGTTCCTCACCGCCGCCAACACCTACACCGGAACCACGGTGGTCGACGCGGGGACCCTCACGATCTCCGGGGCGAACGCGGTCACCACCGGCGTGCTGGTCAACGGCGGCACCCTCGTGCTCAACGCCGGCAACGCCTACACCGGAACCTCCGTGATCCAGCCCGGCGGAACCCTCGTCGCCGGCATCGCCGGTGCCATGGGCAACAGCAGCGCGCTGACGGTGGACGGCACCTTGAACCTCAAAGCCACCACCGCCGGGGACATCACCTACGGCGGCATGGGCACCGTGCTCGGCGGCGGCACCATCAATGTCGACCTGCTCTCCGCGGGCCTCGCGGATACCAACATCACCAGCACCCGCATTCTCAACGGGAACTTCAGCGGCTTCACCGGAATCCTCAACGTCGGGCCTTCCACCGGCTTGAGCGGCGGGAAGATCCAGTTCAACGGTTTGGACAATCCGGCCATCACCGTGAATGTGCAGCCGAACGCCACGGTCTATGTTTCCACGGGGGCCACCAAGAACTCCTCGATCATCCTCAACGGCGGCGATACCGGCGAGACGCTCGGCCAACTCCGGATTGAGAACAACGGGAACTGGGCGGGGCCGGTTAGCCTCGCCGGCCCGCTCACCGGAACCAACGATGCCTACGTCGGCAGTCAGGCGGGCAATGGCACCATCTCCGGCATCATTTCGGAAAGCGGCGGGTCCCGCACGCTCGCCAAGGGCGGGACAAGCAATCTCATCGTTACCGGTGCCAACACCTTCACCGGCGGGGTCCAGGTGCTGGCAGGCACCCTCACCGTGCCGGCGATCAACAACACCGGCATCACCGGTCCGCTCGGAACCGGAGGCACGATCTCGCTCGGCGTCGCCGGGTCGGGGGGCGCGCTCAACTACACCGGAACCGGTGAAACGACCGACCGCGTGATCAATCTTTCCGGCACCACCGGCGGGGCCACGATCACCCAGTCCGGTGCCTCCGGAAACCTGGTGTTCACCGCCAATCCGACCGTGACCGGGGTCGGCACGAAGACCCTCACGTTCAACGGATCGACCGCAGGCACCGGCGAATTCACAGGCCAGATCATCGACAACAGCGGGGCGGACCTCACCCTGGTCGCCAAGGGAGGCACCGGCACCTGGACCCTCAGCGGCAACAATATCTACACCGGGGGAACGAATGTCACGGGAGGCGTTCTCATTCTTGGCAACGCCAACGCCCTGGGCAGCGTCATCACCGGGACCACCCAGTCGGGAGCCTCGGAAATCCGCCTGACCGGCGGTCTGGTCACGGCGGCCGAGCCGCTCACGATCAACGGCGGCGGGATCTCGAACCAAGGCGCCCTCCGCAACTTCTCGGGCGACAACACCTACTCCGGCACCGTCACCATGGCCGCCCAGTCGCGGATCAACTCGGATGCCGGAACCCTGACCCTGAACGCCACGCCCGCGGTGAACGGAGCCTTCAACCTCGTCGTCGGCGGCGCGGGCAACACCACGATCCCCACCGCGATGGGCAACGGCACCGGCGGACTGATCAAGGACGGAGCCGGAACGCTCAGCCTCGGCGGAACGAACCTCTTCACCGGTGCCACCCAGGTGAACGGCGGCGTGCTGAAGCTCGATTACTCGGTGAACAACACCGGCAAGCTCTCCGACACCACGGCGCTCACGCTGGGCGGCGGGACGATCGACCTGTCCGGCGGCAGCCACGCCGAGAGCGTGCTGTCCACCGCGCTCACGGCCGGGACCCGCAGCACGATCACCCGCACCTCGGGCTCCGCGGTGATCAATCTCAACGCCATCACTCCCGGCGCGGGGGCGGTCCTGAACCTGACCGCCGATGGCATCGCCACCACCGATACCCTCAACACCAACGGGATCCTCGGCTCCTGGGCCACGGTCACCGTGGGCGGTGTCACCGAGTGGGCGACCAACTCGACCAACGCCCCCGACGGGCCGATCACCGCCTACACCGGCTACACCGACATCACCCGCCTGGGCGTCAGTTCGGTGCCCAACAACGCGGCGGCCAACGTCCGCATCGTGAACGGCGGCACCCTCGGTAATGTCACGCTCGACGGAGGTGTGCTGACCCAGGTCAACAGCCTGAAGATGGCCGCGTCCGACGGCGCTTCCACCATCGCGTTCGCCAACCCGGCGGATGTGCTGATGGTCGGCGGTGAAACGGGCGGCGGGATCCATCAGGCGGACACTTCCGGCAGCCTCTCGATTGGCACCGCGGCCAATGACGGCATCCTCACCACCGGCCTCACGGTGAACGCGGCCGCCGCGACCCTCAATATCATCAACGATTCCATTAGCAACGACCTGACGATCGGTTCCACCATCACCAACAACGGCACCGACGTGGTTTCGCTCGGCAAGACCGGCCACGGGAGGCTGGTCCTCAACGGCGCCAACATCTTTACCGGAAGCGTGGTGATCGGCGGCGGCTCCATCCGCCTCGGCAACGCCGCGGGTATCGGGACGGGGCGGGCGGTGACCATGGGGGTCTCGACCCTGCTGGACCTGAACGGCTTCAATCCCACCGTCGCTTCGGTCACCGCACCCGCCACGGCGGTGGTGACCGACAACAGTGCCGGAGCGGGAACGACCCTGCTTTCGATCAATAATGCCGCAGGCGCGGTCGGTGCCGCCATCCTCGACGGGGTCGACAAGGACGTCGCGCTGCGGATCACCAACAGCAACGGCAACTTCAGCCTCACCAGCGGCGGCAACACCTTCTCGGGAGGGATCGTGCTTACCAACACCACCGCGGGAACCCGGATGTCCCCCGGTGCAATCGCGGCCGGCGCTTACGGCACCGGTCCGATCACCGTCGGCGAAAGCGCCACCGACAAGGCGGGCATCTTCTTCGCCACCGCCAACCAGACGCTCGCCAACCCGATCATCGCCAACACCGGACTGGGCACCGACCGGGTGGGGACCTTCCGCATCGATGCCACCGGCATGGTGTTCTCGGGCCCGCTGACCGCCGGCACTTCCGACGTCACCTTCAGCACCAACGGCACCGGTTCCGTGACCGCCACCGGCAAGATCAGCGGCATCACCAACGGCGTGAGGCTGCTCTCCCACACCCTGGGCGGCACCTCCATGACCGTCACCCTTGCCAATGCCGCAGGAGACAACGACTACGCCGGCAACACGACCATCAACGACGTCGCCCAGGTAGGCCGCAGCTACGCGCTCAACCTCGGCGCGCCCAACCAGATCCCGAACGGGCCGGGCAAGGGCAACGTGGTGATCAATACCAACGGCACCGGCGCCGGCACGCTGAACCTGGTCGGCAACAACGAGACGATCAACGGCTTGAGCGGCAACGGCACGGTCACCAGCACCGCCGGCACGCCCTTGCTGACGATCGGGGACAACGATGCGGTCTGCAACTTCACCGGCATCATCGGGGGTTCGCTGGCCCTGACCAAGACCGGCACCGGCGCCCTGACGCTCGGCGGCGCGACGGCCAGCACCTACACCGGCGTGACCACCCTCAACGGCGGCCTTGTCACCGCCGGCAAGGGCAGCGCATTCGGCGCTTCCGGTGTCACCTCCGGGACCATCATCAACTCCGGCGTGACGCTCAATACCAACGGCCAGAACTTCGGTGCCGAGCGCTTCACCCTCGCCGGCGGCACGGTCAGGAACGACGGCGCTGCGGACCAGGTCAACACCATGCAGCGGCTCGATGTGACCGCGGACAGCACGGTCGGCGGCCTCCGGCGCTGGGACGTCCGGGGCGGCGGGATCGGCGGCCTGACCATCGGGACCGGCATCAAGCTGACCAAGACCGACGCGAACCTCGTGGCCGTCGTGCAGAACCCGCTCGTCAACAACGGGACCCTCGAGGTCAATCAAGGCACCTTCGGCCTGCACCTCGCGGTGCCGATGACGGGAACGGGCAGCGTGGTCGTCAATTCCGGAGCTGAGTTCCAGATCGGTTCGTTCGGAACCATCGCTACCGTGGGCAACCCGGTCGCCGTGAACAGCGGCACCCTCGCCGGGGTCAGCGATGCTGGCGGCCAGTCCCGCTTCGACGGCCCGGTCACCGTGACCGGTGCTTGCACGCTCCGTGCGGACTTTGCCTTCACGGTTGCGGGGAATCTCGGCGGCAGCGGTTCGATCAACAAGACCGCGGCCGGCACGCTCACCATCAGCGGGGCGACCTCCCACGACGGCGACACCACCGTCACCGCGGGCACCCTGGTGCTGACGCAGCCTTCGACCCTCGCCGATGCCTCCGCCGTGCGCATCGCCAATGCCGGCACCCTCAACCTCGCCGCCGCAGGCAGCGACGTGGTGGATGCCTTGTTCATCGAGGGCGTCCAGCAACTCGATGGCGTCTGGGGTGCGGTGGGATCCGGCGCCCAACGCGAAACCGCCCGCATCACGGGTCCGGGACTGCTCTTGGTCGGCGATCTGACGAATCCCTTCGATGCCTGGGCGCTCGCGAACGGCCTTGACGGCACCCCGGGCAAGGAAAGCGGCAAGAACGACGATCCCGACGCCGACGGCGCCAGCAACCTCGTCGAGTTCGCCTTCGATGGCGATCCGCTGAGCGGTTCGGACAATGCCAAGGTCTTCGTCTTCACCGGGGATTCGTCCGACGTCCCGGCCGGTGCCGACCTGGTCATCACCGTGGCGGTGCGTGAAACCGCGCCGGCCTTCACCGGAACGCCTTCGCCCTCCAGCACGGTGGACGGAATCACCTATGCGATCCAGGGAAGCCTGAACCTGAGCAGCTTCACCCAGGGAGTCACCCCGGTGGCGCCGCTGACCGCCGGACTGCCGGCGCTTGGATCGGGTTACCAGTACCGTAGCTTCATCCTCAATGGATCCGACGGACTGCCATCGGCCGGCTTCCTCCGCGCGACGGTGACCAGCCCGTGATTCCCGGCCGGCTCAGCCGGTTCCTCAACGCGTCCCGCACGAGGCCTCCAAGGGCTTCGGCGGGACGCTTCGTTTGATCCGGTAAGTCAATCGAGGCTGCGGAGTTCGGGGCTCTCCGTGCTGGTCTCGATGTTGCCAATGATGGTGCGCAGGCTGTCGATCTTCGGTTTCAGGTTCTTCGCCTCGCCGTGGGCCGTGAGGTCCTTCTCGAGCTGGCGCAGCCGCGGCAGCAGCGGCTTGGCCGCGCCGCCGTACATCGCGATGACCTTCAGGCAGCGGTCGATGCGGGTGGCCTTGCCCCATTGGTCGATCTCCATCACGTCGAGGCTCAGTTCCATCCCCTCGCGGATCCGGTGCTTGGCCAGGAGTTCGCAGCCGAGCAGGCGGATGCCGCTGGCGAACATCTCGCCGCTGGGAGCGGGCGTGACGATGGCTTCGCGGATCGCGGGGAGCAGGGGTTTGATCTGCTCGTAGCTCAGCTTCTGATAGACGGCGCCGACCTCGCCGCGGGCGCGGCCGTCCTCGTTCTTCAGCCCGGCGACCACCGCCTTGCGGAGGAGGTCCGGATCGACACCCTCGAGCGAGTGCTTGAGCATTTGCCCGAACACGGCGAAGCAGAGGAAGCGCTGCTCCATGCCGCGCGGATCGGATTCCGAAGGCGGCAGTGCGATGCGCTGGAGCAAGGCGGGCACGGTGGACATGGCGGGCTTGCCGATGCTTGCGAGCGCCTCGGCAGCCTTGACGCGCAGCCAGAGGTCCTGGTGATCCAGCAGTTTCGCCAGAGCCGGCACGGCCGGGGCTGCGGCCGCCTTGAGCTGGATCAGCGCCTCGCAAGCGCCGTAGCGGGCGTCGAGCGTCGGCGAGTCGAGCAGTTTCACCAGTGCCGCGACCGGCGGCTCGCCCTTGCGGCGGGCGATCGCCATCGCGGCGCGCTCGCGGACGACGGGCGACCAGCTTCCGAGCGCTTCGAACAGCGGTTCGGGCCCGAGCGCGTCGTAGGCGCTGTTGCGGTCCTTGTTGCTCCAACCGCGGCCGTCGAGGATCAGCGACTTCGCGGTGGCGGCATCGATCTGCGGTGCGACTCCGGGAAGCTTGCCGGTCAGGCGCAGCTTCCTGAGGGGCATCGCGTAGGCAAGCAGGTAGCCGCCGCTGGCGTCCCAGCCGGCGGTCTTGTCGTTGTTCATTTCCGGCGGACCCTGGTGCAGGAAGGTGCCGTCCCAGCGGCGGGCGAGGTCGAAGTACCAGCCGCCGAACTCGCCCATCCACGCGCCGGTGGCCCGGGGTCCGGATTGGGCGACTCCGGGCATGGACCACAGGATGTTCCAGAAATTGCCGGTATGGCCGCCGTCGCGCTCCGCGCCGTGGGAAGCCACGCTCATGCGGGAGAAGAATTCCGCGCCCTGCTTGTCGCCTAACAGGTTGAAGAGCACCGCGGCCATGCCGCACTTGCCGTTGTCCTCGTGGGTCTGGGTCCAGGGGTGGTGGTCGCCGTAGGGGATGGCGCCCTTGCCGATGTAGAAGCGCAGCAGGCGCGCGCTGGCGGCGATCGCCTTGTCGACGGCGGGATCCTTCAAGCCGGCCTCGCGGGCCAGCACCAGCGAGATGGTGAGCGGCACTCCCGGAGCGTTCATCATGCCGTAGCCGCTGAGCCGGCCGTCGGGCCGTGCGAACTTGTGGCCCCACGAGCCGACCGCGCTCTGGCCGTGCGCGGCCTCCAGCGCGAGGCGTTTCAAGCCGGGCATCACCGATTCGTCGCCGGTTGCCATCTTGTATTCGGCGATCAGCGAAATCACATAACCGTAGTACCAGGTCTGGAAGCCGTCGGCCGAATATCCCGCGGCCCATTCCACTTCCTTCTTGATGACCGGCAGGTAGGCGGGGTCGCCGCTGGCAAGCAGGGCGAGGGCGTTCATCGAACGCGAGATCGGGTTCGGGCGATAGTTCGGGGCGCTGATGGCCGCGGCCAAGGCCTTGCATCCCTGTTCGAGGATCCGCTTCGACTTCGGGCAATCGTAGGGCGCGGTGGCGCCGTAGCTTCCGAGCACCGGCAGCTTGACGGCGACTTCCTCGGTCTTGCCGGCCCGCCAGCGGGTGAGGGCGAGCTTGCCTCCCACCGCATCGCTTTCGGCGGCGGTGAGAGCCTTCCCGAACTCGGTCCGAGGGTCATGCGAGAAAGGCTTGCCCGCGACGCCGAGGATCACGTCGCCGACCGCAAGGATGCCGTCCGCCGGGGAGCCCTTCTCCACCCGCGTGACAGCGATCTGGCGGGCATCGGTGGTGGTCAGCTTGCTGCTGTAGATCCAACCGCGGAGACCGGTGGCACCCAAGGTCCAGTCGTGCCGCGCTTCGGCCGGGATGGCGTCGCCCTTGGTGAAATCCGGCAGCGCCATCGTGTTCTTCGGCGCGGCGTCGACCGGGGCGGGAATTGCCAGCAGTGCCGCGATCGAGAACGAACAGACGAAGGCGGATGTTTCGGAGCGAAGGATCATGATGAGAGCGGTGAAGGAGTGGCGGAGGATCAGCGGAGGGCATGGATCGTGCCGTGCAGCACGCGGTCGCCGATCCGGAGTTCGTAGCACTGGGTCGGAGCGAGGTCGGGGACTTCGAGCGTCAAGCTACGGCGGTCGGCGCTCGCCTTCACCTCGCGGATTTCCAGCTCGCGTTCGTCGTGGTGCGGCGAGCCATACTTCGCGCTGCGCTGGAGCGACCAGACCTTCAGGGTGCAGGCGGTGTCGTCGAGCGGGTCGCTGAAAGCCACCGTGAGTTTTCCTTTCGCGGCCCGGACCGACAGCGGCACGCGGGCCGGGGCGCTGCCGCGGCGGATGCGGTGGAAGCCGCCGGGCGAGGTCGCGTTGCCGGCCCAGGCGAACATGCCGCAGGTGTAGAGTGCGCCGTCGGAACCGAAGCGCCCGCGCATGATGCCGGTGGCGAAGGCGGGCATCGGCAATTCGCAGACCGCGCCCTGCATGCGGCCGTCGATTTCCTCATGCGGCACGATGAAGGCGCGTCCCGTGCCGTAGCTGAGGTTCAGCAGCGCGCCGCCGAGGTTTCCCCATGCCTGCTTCGGCACCCACAGCAGTTCCGCGGGGCTGCGGTCCTTGTCGTTGGTGATCCAGACCATCGGCGGCTCCATCGCGGAGTCGTTGCTGTCGGTGACGTTCGAGTAGCCGTACATGTTGCCGTAGAAGCCACCCGCCTTCACGCGGTTGATGCGGTTCTTCGGCGTCCAGTGTCCTTCCTGGTCCGTGACGAAGAAGCTGCCGTCGTCGTTCAGGCAGACGCCGTTCGCGGCGCGGAAGCCGGTGGCGAGGATGTCGGTGCGGCTGCCGTCGGCGCTGACCTTGAGCAGGGTCCCGTGATGCGGCACCACGCTGTCCAGCGCATGGCGGGCGGATTTGGCGTAGTAGAAGTTGCCCGCGGCATCGGTCTGCAGGCCCATCGCGAATTCGTGGAAGTGTTCGGTGACCTGCGCGTCGCCGTTGAAGCACTGTGTGAAGTCCGTTTCGCCGTCGCCATTGAGGTCCACAAGCTTCGCGATCTGGTCGCGGCAGGTGATGAACAGCTCGTTGCCACGGAACTTCACGCCGAGCGGTTGGAAGAGACCGCTCGCGATGCGCCGCCAGGTGAGCGTCGCGGGTGCCGGCTGCATCACGCCGTCGACGCGCCACACGTCGCCGTTCCACATGGCCACGATGGCCGCCTTGCCGTCGGGCGTGAAATCGAAGCCGCCGGGTCGCAGCCAGCTTTGGAAGGGGTTGTCGAGCGGCAGCGGGAATTCGTCCGCGATGAAGGCACCGTCCGCGTCCCCGGCCACCGAGGTCGTGGTCACCGTCTGCGGCCAGCGCGCCGGGCCGCCCTTGGTGAGAGGCGAGAGGTCGAGGGGCGCCTCCACGGTTTGGGCAAGCTTCTCGAGCGACGCGGCATCCACTTTGGAGAAGAAGAACCGCGCCATGACGCCCGAAGGGATTCTTGCGACCCAGAACCCGTTCTCGCGCTCGAAGGTGGTCCTCTCTCCTCCCGCGGAGGCACTGGATTCGACGAGCGCGTTCATCGCCGCCGGAGCCACCCGGAGAAGGAGCGGCTGCTTGGACTCGCCGACGTTGACGGTGCGCACGAACATCGGCGTCGCGCCGTAATCGACCCAGCCGGGCGATTCCAGCACGCGCGCTCCGCCGACCGTGTAGGAGAGCACCACGTTCTTCCCGCTTTCATGGACGCCTTCGAACTTCGCCCACTCGCCCGGCAGAGGACCGTAGCGCTTGCCGTCCTTGCCGGTCACGCGTTGGTCATCCTCCCATTTTCCTTCCGGCGACGCCCAGCCGGGGCCGGGGGGATGGACGAGGTGCTTCTCGCCGGTGAGCGAGGTATGCGTGCCGTGGCTGCCGTCGAAGGCGATGCCTTTCCAATCCACGAACGAGCCGGTGGTCGCGGCGGCCAAGCGCATCGTGTCGTGGTCGTAAACCATCCACGCGCGGCCCTTCGTCACACCGCCGGGACCGTCGTCGAGGCGGATGGTGATCGCCTTCTGCGCGATGTTTCCCGGCTCGACCTGAAGGGTCCACGACAAGGTGTTGCCCAGTTCCATCCGCTGGTAGGGCGGGAGCGAGGTGTCCGCCTTTTCCTCTTCGGCGCTGGCGAGCCCGCGTGGCAGCGAGGCGATGTCGAGCTTGGTGTATTGGGAGGGATTGTGCGGCTTGAGGAAGGCCTCGCGGATGTAGTGGATGACGGCGTATTTCTGGGCCGTCGTGTACTGCGGCTGCGCCACCATCTGGCCGTAGCCCTGGGTCAGGGTGAGATACATCGAATGCGGGTCCGCGCCGTTCTTGAATGGCCCATCCGCGAATCTCAGCGCGGTGGGCAGGGAGCCGGGTTCCTCCTTCGTGCCGTGGCAGACGACGCAGAGCGTCTTGTAGATCTTCTCGCCCTCGGCGAGCGTCGCCTTGTTCCAGTTGCCGACGATCTCCGCGTGATCGCTGCGCTCCAGCGCCTGCACCCAGCCGCTGCCGCCTTTCACCACCGGTTTCGATCCGCCCGACGGCGTGTGGTTGAGGTCCGGCGTGTTCGCTCCCGCGCCGCCATCCTTGAACAGCAGGGCGATCTCCGCGTCCGGCAGGGCCCGCTTCCAGACGCGAACGCTGCCGATCTTCCCATCGGTGAAATCCCCGCCGAAGTCGGCGGTGGCGCGGCCCACCTTGAAACGATGGGTTTTCTCGTCGGGCCGGGTGAAGCCCTCCTGTTCGGCGATCACCTTGCCATCGAGCAACAGGCGGGCGGTGCCGCTGCGGACGACCAGCACGGCGGTGTGCGCCTTGCCATGGTTCACCTTCGGCCCTCCTCCGATCTCTCCGAGCCAGCCGATGTCGTAAACCAGCTTGCCGCCGCGGAGGAAGAGGGCCTTCGATCCGGGCGACCACTTGCCATCGGGGGAGCAGATCGAGAACAAGGTGCCGTCGCCCGCGGCTTCGAAGGACACCCTCGCGGTGAAGTCGCCGCCGAAGTCGAGAGCGGCGTCGGGAAAATCGAGGGCGTTGGAATGCTTCAACGCGGGGACCGCCTCCGGGCCGCGCACGAGCTTGCCGGCGGACCAGACGCGGAGCAGGGGAGCTCCTTCCGCCGGATGCTCGACCGCGATGTCGTGCGGGGAATCCTCCGCCTTGAGGTCCAGCGACAGCTTGCCGCCGAAGTCGACCCGGGAGCCTCCGCTCAGGTGCAGGCGGTAGTTGGCGGGCCACTCGGGTGCATCGAGAGGCAAGGTGCCGCGCGGGATTTCCGCGAGCACGGTGGTGACGAGCGAGCAGGCGAGGAGGAGCGGCAGTTTCATGGGTGCGAGCGGGCGGTGAAGGGATGCCCGGCCGCCGTCCCGATGCTGCCGGGTTCATCCGCGGTCCGGCGGTCCGTCACGGTGCCGGAACGGGAGGCGGTTACTCGGGCAGGGCGTTGACCGTCTGATAGGCTTCCAGCAGCGGGCGGCTGGCGGCCTTGTCGAAGAGCGGCGCCGCATCGTTCACCTGCAAGCGGTGGATGCGCCGTGTGATCCCGGCCGGGTTGGCGAAGTCGGGGATCTCGAGATCGACGGACTTGCGGTCGGCGCTGATGGTGACCTTGGCGATCTCGTTCTTCCGCTTCTCATTCTCGCCGGAGCCGTAGGTCACGGCATCGGTGTAGGTCCAGGACTCGAGCTTGAGCTTCGGCAGCAGGGACTCCGCGGTCACCGATGCGGCGAGGGGCGCGGTGAAGCGGACGGTGAACCCGGACTTGCGGGTGGCGATCGAGTGGATGTCGGCGGGCGTCACCGCGGGATCGTGGACGATCCGCTGGAGGCCGGACTTGTTGCCGCCCTTGGCCTGCCACCCGCGGCCGGTCTGGCCGAGCAGCAGCGAGCCGTCGGGCAGGAAGCAGGGCCGCATGATCCCGGACGCGAGATTGCGGGCGAAGAGGATCATGGTGCCCTGGTCGACATCGCCGACCCGCTCCGAGGCCACGCGCATCAGCGTGGAGAGCGTCTGGTCGCCGACGAACATCTGGCCGGCGAAGGGGCCGAACTTGCCTTCCGATAGATCCCAGGCCGGGCTGCCGGGCGAGTTGGCGAGCTTGTTGTGGGGGAACCACAGCGCGTGAAGGTGCGTCTTCGGCTTCCAGCGGTCGAAGGCGATCTCGGGGGATCCGGGCTTCATGCCGGGCAGCGAGACCAGGCCGGAGGGATGGCCGTAGAAGCCGCCGTCCACGAGGTAGCTGATCTTGGAGGAGCCGACGTATTCGCCCTGGTTCTCCGTGTAAACGATGCGGCCGTCCGGAGCGGCGGCGAGCCCGGCGGGGCTTCGCAGGCCGTTGGCGTAGGGCTGGAACACGCCGTCCGGGGTGACCCGGCAGGCCCATCCGCGGAAGCCGCCCATGCTGCCCATGAACTGCCCGCCCGCCTTATAGGAGGCCTGGTCGTTCTTGCCGTGGCAAAGGTTGAGGGTGAAGTGGTAATTGCCCGCCGAGTCGCGGACCGGTCCGTGGGTGTATTCGTGGTAGTTGCCGTGGAAGCCGAAGTCGTCGCAGACCGTTTCAAAGGCATCGGCGCGGCCGTCCGAGTTCAGGTCGCGGAGCCGCGTGAGCTCGGGCTTCTGGGCGATGACGATGGTGTTGGCCGCATCGTCCTCGATGACCAGGCCGAGGCACTCGTAGGTGCCCTCGGCGAACATCTGCCAGGTGTTGTTCTTCCAGCGCCAGATGCCCGCGGTGCGGGTGCCGACGACGAGGGTGCCATCCTTGGCGACGGCCATGGCGGTGGGCTCGAAGAGTTGCTCGCGGCCGAAGCTGTCCTTCGGGGCGATCCAGTTCTCGATGCGGTAGCCGGCGGGCAGGTCGGCCTGCGCCGGGGTGCTGTCCGCGGGTTGCGGCGCGAGGTTTTCCTTCACCGGGAGGGGAGCGCGGGCGCCGAGCGGGCTGCCGGTCGAGGCTTGCAGACGGTAGGTCTTGCCCTCCCCGGCCGGGAGGGTCCAACGCGAGCCTTCGAGCTTGCCGCCGTCCGCCTTCGGCTTGCTCCAGCCGGAATCGCGGAGCTGGAACACCTGGGGCGTTGCCAGCTTGCCGCTGATCTCGATGACCAGGGATCCGTCCTCGGCGAAGCCGATCCGCTGGGCGAGGCGGTTCTTGCCGACGTGAAAGAGGAACTCGGGGGCGCCGGTCTCGGTGAGCCGGTAGCCGTCGAAACCGGCATCCCACGAAGCCAGCTCCTTGAGGAAATCGCCGCCCTTCTCAAGGTGGCGGATCACCGCGGCGTCGTCGTTGACGTCGGGCTCCTTGAACTCGAAGTCGACGGGCTTTCCGTCGGCGGTCAGCGGCACCAGCGCGGGCTTGGCATCCAGCACCTCGCGCGCTCCCTGGCCGCGGTCGGAACCTGGGGTGCTGCGCCCCGTCTGCTCCTTTTCCAGGTTGAGGAAGCCGCCGCTCCAGACGCTCCGCAGGGAGAGTTGCCGGGGATCGAAGGTGTAGTTCATGCCGTTGGGCAATCCCACGTGGATCGCGCGGCCGCTGGCATTCGGCAGCGGGGCGCGGATCACCCGCGGGCGCTGGTCGACCACGACGGCCGCCGGGTTGTCGAAGTCGGAGCGAACGGCATCCGCCTTCACCTCGCCCATCACCACCGCGGGGCCGTTCTTGCCCTCGGCGGCGGCGTGGCGGAGGAAGTGCCACATCGCCTCGAGATTGGCGTCGGAAACCACCTCCGCGGTGAACTGCGGCATCACCGGCGGGTAGGCTTCGCCGGTGGTCGGGCCTTTCTCCGCGACGGCCAGGCGGCCGGCCGGTTGGCGCACCGACTCGATGAAGTAATTCCTGTCGGCCGCCACCTTCGACTTCACGCCGCCGGCATCGGCCACCTCGCGCTGGCGGGGCTCGGTCTGGAACAGGTCGTAGAGGCTCGGGCCCGATTTGATGGAGACGTCGTCCTTGTCGACGGCATGGCAGGTGGCGCAGCCCCAGAGTTGGAAGGCCTCTTCTCCCTTCTTTACGAGGTTGACCTGTTCCGCGCCGAGAGGCGCGAGGGCGAGGCAGGGGAGCAGGCGGACAATCGATTTCATGGATGGGTTTTGACGGGAAAGGGTGACAAGGTCGGGCGCGGCCGCGCCGGAAAGGAAACGTGCCTGCGGCGGGAGAACGTTCAAGCGATCATGCCCGGCTGCCGGATGCTCCGGGATACCAGGCGGGTAGCACCACGGGCTCCTGCTTGAAGATCTCCAGGATGGCGGCGGGGACGTGGCTGCGGTGCGCGATGATCGTGTAGACGTGCTCGTCGAACCAATCGTCGTGGAGCGTCCACAGGCCCTTGTCGCCCTTCTCGTCGCCCCAGCTGTTTTCGACCAGCCATTTGCGCGGCTTGCCGTCGGCATCGAGGTCCACCCCCGCCAGCGCCATCGCATGGCCGGAAGCGCCGGCGTGGAAGCGGGTGCGGTCGGCCTTGCTCATCGAAAGGTCGATGCCGAACAGGGCCTCGTAGTCGAAGAGGCGGTGCTTCATCAGCCCGAGCTCCGTCGACTGGTCGAAGTTCATGTTCACGGCGAACCAGAGCGCCTCGTTGGCGAGGATCGACGCCTTGGCGATCTCCTTCATCGGTGCGGTGTCGATGTTGGCGAAGTTCATGCAATCGTTGCCGACGATGTTCCGGGCGCGGTCGAAGCGGTAGTGCCGGTTCAGCTCGTTCTTCGGGTCGTTGTAGAGGCAGACGTATTCGGAAAGCGGCCGGACCACGTACTTGCGGTGGAAGGAAAGCGGCGTGTGGCGTTCCACCGCGCTCAGGCGGCGGTTCTCGGCGGACCGGAGGTCGTCGTCCGGCTGAAGCTCCGTTCCTGCAGGCTTGGTCAAGGGGTAGCGCCATTCGAACTCCGCGGGCGGCTCGCCGAGCTGGAGGACCAGCAAGCGGTAGACCTCCTTGAGCACCTCGTTCTTCTCTTCCCGGAGGCGGGCGATCCCGGAGCCGCCTTCATGGAGTTCGAGCAAGCGGACCGCGCGCGACCTCAGCAGGCGGCCGAGGATCTCGTTGAGCGCCGCGGTGTCCGAACTCGCGTGGGTCTCCGGCATGGCGGAAAGCGGAACGACGCCGTATTTGGCGACCAGCCCGGTGAGATAGTTCCACCATCCGCCGTCCTCGATGGTCACCGTGTTCACCTGGGTCCACTCGCGGTCGAGGAAATCGGCGTCGCGGAGTTCGATGATCGACTCGAGATAGAGGTTGGACTTCTCCATCTTGTCCCAGAACTGGAGGTAGGCCGCGGAGAACTCGAACGACTCCATGTGATGCTCCCGGATCACCTCGGGGCGCAGCACGTTGAGCCCGGCGAACATCCAGCAGCGTCCGGACTTCTTCTGGTTGAGGATGCCCTTCGAGCGGACCCGGTGGCTGAAATGCCCGTCGTCGCCGCGCATCACGCCGAGGTTGAGCGAGAGCGGCTTGGCGGAATGCCGGCTCACCGCGTTCTGGCAGGCCCGGTCCGCCTCGCTCATCCGGTAGCTCTCGCGGATCTGGCGGAGGATGTTCGGCGTGAGAACCCCTTCGGTCGCCGCCGCTGCGGTCGTTTGGGGGGAGGGTTCGGAGAAATGAATGACCGGGTTCATGGGCTGGCCGGATGGCGCGGATAATCGGATGACAACTTCCGGCCGGCGCGGGAGGAGCGCCGGTCGTGACGGGGGACCGTAGACTACGCGGCCCGAGGCCTTGTCGTCTACGGTATTGTGCGACAAAGAATCAGGGATTTGCGCCACCCATGCTTGCGCCGCCGGCCACCGGCTGATAGGGGAAACCCGGGCCGTTTTGCACGACTTCGGCTCGTCGTCTGGAACCCACGTGGACCATGAAAAGGATGAAGAGCGGCAAGCGGCCGAGGGTGGCGATCTCGCTGGAGCTCAACTGGGGCTACAAGCGCCACATGGAGGTGTATGCCGGATGCCAGAAATACGCGGACGAGGCCGGTTGGGATTGTTCGATCAATCCCGCGGCGGAGTTCATGCTGGAGAAGGGAAGGCCCTACGACGGGATCATCGCCCGCGCCAGCATCCCGATGGCGGCGGCGGCGCGCAAGGCGGGGGTGCCGCTGGTGAACGTATGGGTCAACTCGCCGACCAAGGGCCTGCCCAGCGTGTTCGCGGACTTCGAGGCATGCGGGGTGATGGCCGCCGAGCATCTGATGGCACGTGGATTCCGGCGCTTCGCCTATCTTGGATTCATGCGCGACCTTGACTCGCTGGCCCAGGGGAACGGTTTCCGCAACAAGGTGCGTGATTCGGGCTATCCCTGCACCGTGCTGCGGGTGTCGAGGAACTGCGACGATGGGAAGGCCCGCAGTTGGGAGACTTTCGTGACCGCGCTCGAGAGGTGGATCGACAGTTGGGAGCTTCCGATCGGCGTGTTGGTCACCCAGGACCTGTTCTGCCGATTCCTTATCGACATCTGCCGGGCGAAGGGGCTCCACGTGTCGCAGGACGTGGCGATCGTGGGAACCCACAACGAGACGGAGATCTGCAACGCTCCGGAGCCGAGCCTGACGAGCATCGACCTCGGCTTCGGCCAGGTCGGCTACCGGGCGGCGGCCATGCTGGACCGATTGATGGCGGGACTGCCGGTTTCGAAGGAACCGGAGATGGTCCCTCCCGCGGAGCTGGTCTCGCGGCAATCCACCGACGTCTTTGCCACCAACGACCCGCTGGTGGCGCGGGCCCTGCGCTTCATCGCGGAGAACGGCCACCGCAGCATCCAGGTGAAGCACGTCGCGGCCGCGGTGGCGACCACCCGCCGGACCCTGGAGCGCCGCTTCAACGAATCGATGGGCCGCAGCATCGCCGGGGAGATCACCCGCCTGCGGATCGAGCGGGCGAAGCGCCGGATGGTGGAGACCGATGCCTCGATGAAGAGCGTGGCGATCGAGGCGGGATTCCGCACGGCGGACCATTTCGGCAAGGTCTTCACCCGCATCGAGGGCATCTCGCCCTCTCAGTTCCGCGAAGCTCACCAGAAGGCCTTCCCGGCGCGGGAGTGAGCGCTCACGGGGTCACCGGAAAGGTGAGGCCGTGGTAATCGACCCGTTCCAGCTTGGGGTCCCAGCTGAAGATGCAGATCTCCCGGCGGGTCGACTGCAGCACGATGGTCGATGCGCTGAGCATCCGCCACTTCTTCTGGACCGGGTGCAGGAAGCTGTAGCGGGTGGGCATGTTGACGGGCTGGGCCAGGCTCGGACTGTCGTAGATCCGGGTTTCGCCCGGTTTGAGCGGCAGCGTGTCCTTCCCCATCTCCACCTTGATGTCGAGGTTGGTGAGATTGAGATAGAGGAAGTCGCCGCCGTTGAAGCCGGCGAGATCGTGGATCTCGCTGCGGAAGACCAGGTCGCTGCCGGCCTTTTTCGCCACGGGGATGAGGATGACCAGCGCGTGGGTGGCGGATTCGGGAACGGTCGCCTGGGCCAGCGTGAGGTAAGCGGGCTTCCCGGAAGCCGCCGGGACCCCTGCCTCGCGGACGAGCCGGATCACGCCGTCGGCGGGGATCTTCACCGGCTCGGTCGTGTTCCTTTTCGACAAGGTCACCTCGACCAGTTCCGTGCCGGAAAGGACCTTCACCGGGTTTTCCAGTCCGTCGGGGATGCCGGTGGCGACCAGGTGGGCGAGGCGGCCCCGCGGTGGACGGGACTCGGCGGCGGGCGCGTCCTGCGCAGGCAGCAGGTTCAGCGGGAAAAGGCAGGCGAGGATGCCGTTGAGGATGGATTTCATCAGGATCGCGATTCGGGGATTACACCTCGTCGGCATGCAGCCAGCGGAAGCTCTCGATTTCGAACTTGCGGCCGAAACGCTGGTTCAGCGGACTGAGCCGGGTGCTGTCGCTGAAGCGGCCGGCACCGTCCAACTCCCGCGCGGGCACATCCGCGGCATTGGCCGGATCGAGGTAGTTCGGGGTCCGCTGGACGATCGCCTCGCACCAGGCGCGGGCGATGACCTTGCCTTCCGGGTCACGGGCGTCGCCATAGGTCCGGATCCGGAACGTGTCGTCGCGCACCGACAGCGTGTTGCCCAGCGGCTTGAGAAGGTCGGACTGGATCACGTAGCCGGGGATGCCGGCGAAGCGCGAGCCCTCCGCGGCCTCGGGCGTTCGGAATTCGGTCCGGCCGAAAGAGCTCGCCTTGACCATGTAGCCGGAGCCCTGCTTGTAGCGGTAGTTGATCGACTGCGGGTCGGGGGTGTCGTCGTCGTAGTCGATCGCGCTCTGCAGCGCTCCCATGGTGCCGAGGTCGTCGTTGGAAAGCCGTCGGTTGATGAACTCGGAGAAGTTGAGGAAGGGCCCGCGCTGTTTGACCTGCTTCACGCACTCCTCGGCCAGGCGGCGCAACTGGTCGTCGTCGAGGAAGCGCACGCCGCTCCAGCCGGCGGCGCCGTCGGACATGGCCACGCCGAATTCCGCGTCGTCCATCTCCTCGTCGGATGCCTCGGTGTTGAAGCGGGAGACGGCGATTCGCTTGCCGGAGGGGACCTCTATCTCCTTGAGGCTGCCGTTGACGCGGGCGACGAGCTTGCGTTCCCGGATTCCCGCGAACAGCGCCTGCCAGGCGGCGACTGAGGTGCTGTTGACGTTGAACATGCCGTCGACCATCAGGTGCTTGGCGGCTTTCAGGTAGCCGTCGGCCGCCTTGAGTTCCGCCCGGGCGTCGGCCACCGGAATCCCGGCCTCGCGGTAGTGGTAGCGGGTGTTGGATAGGCTTTCGCCGGCAAGCAGGCGGTCCAGGTTTTCGTCCAGGCTGCGCGCAGCGCTCGCGCCGGGACGCCGCTGGTCGGCCAGGGAGGACACGAAGTAGTCGTCCCAGAGGGCGTCGTTCAACAGGAAGACGTGGTCCCAGTAATCGTTGAAGGCCTTGCTGTCGTTCCGGTTGGTGTTGTCCGGCTGGTTGCGGTCCGGGATGTCCTCGCTCTTGGAATTGTCGGCGTAGCGGTAAACGTCGTCGCGCGGCAGCATCGGGTGCATGAAGGAATTGCCGATGCCTGGTCCGGTGATGCCGCTCTGGTAGGAGACCCGCTTGGTGTCGGCCGCGTGCAGGGATTCCTCGCCGGTGCTGGTCACTCCCGAGCCGCCGTAGGTGGCAACCTTGATCTGGGTGCCCATCTGGTCCGGCCGCAGCCATCCGGGGTTGATCCGCATGCCGGAGAAGCCGGCCAGGCTGCCGACCGGGGCCGTCGGGAGCTCGAGCATCGGCGCGCTGGTCACCTTCTCGTAGGGATTGGATCCCGAGCCGAGGAAGGCCGAGTTGCCGATCTGGGCGACGACCTTGGGCATCTCCGCCATCGATGTGGGTCCGAAGAAGACCACGTAGGGAGAGTCGAGCCTCTGCGTGTGGGCGGTGACGTCGTTCTCCGAGCAGTACATCCCGCTGCCGAAGTAGTAGGGCGGGGCCTGGATCCAGTTGCGGCAGCGCCAGTCCTTTTCCCAGTCGATGCTCTCGTAGTTGAATTCGGACAGTCCCTTGACCACGAGCTGGGTGAAGGCCACGGGGTTGGGGCGGCCGTCGAAGATCCAGCGGGCGATGTTGTTCCCGCCGGGCGGGGTGATCGGGGTCCGCCGCTGCGCCTTGTTGAGCCAGTCGATGGCGTAGTTGACCGGGATGGTTCCGGCGTTGGAGTTGTTCTTGCGGTCCCACCACGAGATCATGCAGAGCGAGCCGCAGGTGTTGCCATAGTTGATATTGCCGCCCCAGTAGTTGTGGGAGAACTCGACCGAGATGCCCGGGTTTTCCGTCGGGGAGTAGGTGCCGTAGAGTTTCTTCTCGCCGCCGATGGCCTGCGGGTTGAAGCCGGGCATCAGGTCCGCGGCGCTGGCCTCGTTGCCGTTCGAGATGGTCGAGGCCAGCGAGAAGACCCGCAGCTCGCCCGGCTTGAAGAGGATGTCGCCCCGGCCTCCCGACCGCAGGTAGGAACGGGTGACCACGCCCTGGCTGTAGCCCATCTGCCCGAAGGCACCCATCTGGTCGGCGTCCTTCACCAGCGTCTTGCCCAGCCAGAAGGTGCCGGAGTTCGGCCAGACCTTGTAGGCCGAGGTGAGGTAGTCGATCTTGTTGTCCGGGACGCGGAGTTCGACGTTGTAGGGATTCCAGAAGGTGAAGACCGGACTGTAGACGTGGTAGCAATCGAACTTGCCGGGTTGCGAGGCGCTCGGTTCGGCCAGCAGGCTGTAGATGAAAGTGATCTTGGCCAGGATCGGGATCCGCCAGTAGTTGTTGGATCCGTCCCAGTCCTGGCCGCCGGTGCCGGCTCCGACGGAGCCGAGGTTGGTCGAGGCCACCATGCTGGAGCTGGCCTTTCCGCCCGTCCATTCCAAGGCTCCGCTGCCGCCGGTCCCGCCCACCGTCGCGTCGCTGCGGCTGCGGTACATCCGGTAGAAGTGCCGCATGTTGGTCCACGAGGCGAAGTGGCGGTTGGGAATGCTCGGCTTCTTGCCTTGCAGTTCGGCGCTCATCGGCCGGATCGACGGCTCGCGGATGTCGCGGCCGGCAGCAAAGCGGTAGGGGGCGGGAAGGCTCGATTGCTCGAACAGCAGGCTGAGGTCCTTCTTGAGGTGGCCGCCACGCACGCTGGCCAGGACTCCCTTGCTGGTGGCGGTGATGTCGAAGAAGGCGCCTTTCACCTTCTCGTCCTCGATCGCGGCCGGGCGCAGGGTATCCTGGGTGATGAGGCGGGCGGAGACGCTGTTGTCGTCGTCCAGAGCCTCGAATCCGTCCAGCGCCCCGACGCCCACTTCGGCGGTGCCCCCGTGCGCGCTCTCCCAAGCGTCCTCGCTCAGGTCCCGCGGCCGGGAGGCGAGGTCGACCCGGGCCTTGTGATTCTCGGGCCCGATCCACCAGGCGTGCTTGCCGGAGTCGCCGACCGGAACGAGGTAGGCCCTGGTGACGCGCTCCGGGTTGCGGTTCGCGACATCGCCGAGGGTGCCCTCGCCGACCAGTTCGACCGACTCGCTTTCGTCCCAAGAATCGGGCGAATCGGGAGCCTTGATGTCGGATTCGCTTCCCTCGGGCAGGGAGATTAGCCAGCGGCGGAACATCTTCTCGCGGCGGGGGCCGTAGGTGTCGGAAATCCTGAGCGTGCCGCCGCCGCCCGGCCTCGAGTAGGTGGAGGTAAGCCAGTCTCCCCAGGCATCGTAGCTGGCGAGCCATTGGGACTGGCCGACGCCCTCGACGGACTCGGTCTCGAGGTTGCTGTCGAACAGGGCGGACTGCGCGCTGACCCGCATGTCGGGTCCCATTTCCTTCTGGAGTTCGCCCAGCGCGAGCATCAGGGCCATCCGGGCATTGGCGCGGGCGACGGCTTTCGCGTCTTCCTGCGAACTGCTTCTCAACGAGATGGCCGACAGGCCGAGCAGGCCCACGGCGATCACCGTGAGCAACACCATCAGGGAAAGCGTGATCACCAGCGCGAAGCCCCCGCGGCCTTTCACGCCCTTGTTCACCGGATGTTTGATGGACTCCATGATTACAAGGTAAAGTTCCATGGAACAATGAGCACCGGGCGGGCCGCTTCAATCGATTTGAGTCGTCCAATTGCGTCAAAGGAGCGTGCATTTGCGTAGACGGCGCGCGTGATGTTCCGGCCCGGGCAAGGGTCCATCGGGGCCCTGTTCCCGGGGCTGTCCGGTTCTCGCGGCCGGCGATTCCGAGTCGCGAACGATCCCGCCTGGCTTTCCGCGCCTCGAGCGGGCACAGGTCGTCCTCTGGAATTGCGTGAAGGCAGCGGAGACGTCTCGCGGCCCGCTTCAAAGCACCCTCGGCCTGCTACCACATCTCCGGTGAAGATGGAGCGGGAGAAGTGGCTCGGGACGGAATCGAACCGCCGACACGCGGATTTTCAATCCGCTGCTCTACCGACTGAGCTACCGAGCCTTTACCCCTGCGGGTGGGCGGGGATTTAGGGGGCGGTCCCGGGTTTTGACAACCGAAAAGTTGGACGAAAATCGGGCCGCCGATTCCTGTTAGTTTTCCGCCTTCGAAAGCCGGCTAAGGCCCCGTTCGAGCAGTTGCGCATCGACGGCGTCGGAGACCTTCTCGTCGAGGTAAACGGAGAACTCCTCCTCGTCGAATTCGATCCGGTCCATGCCGCCGGCACCGGCTTGTTCGAAGGCTTCGATCAGCGACTTCATGTCCTTGATTTCGCGGCCGTTGACCTTGGTCACGATGAGGTTGCGCAGCGGTTCGTAGCCGACGGTGGCGGGGGTGGCGATGACCCCGGCGAGGAAGACGATGCGGCGGCCGCGCGATTCGTATTTGTGGGGGTTCTCGTAAACGTCGAGCAGGTTGAGCGGGGCGCGCGATTGCCATTCGTCGCCGAAGGCCTCGAGCAGCGGCCGGGTGAGTTCCTGGAAGACCAGGCCGCCCTTCACGAGGTAGGACGGGGCCATGCCGAAGGTGTAGGCGGGAACGAGCTGGTCCTGCTCGTTGCGGCGGTCGAGCACGGCTTCGATCTGGGTCGCCTGGCCGTCGCGCAGGAGGTCCAGCTTCACGGTGTCTCCCGCGCTCTTGGCCCCGCGGACGAGGTGGCTCCAGTAGAGCCGTCCGTAGTGGGGATGTTCGTAGTATCCCAGCCGGTCGATGGGCTGGCCGTCGATGGCAACGATCACGTCGCCCTTCTTCAGTCCGGCCTTCTCCGCGGCGGCACCCGCCTTGACGTTGGAGACGTAGAGCCCGCCGTCGTCGGCCGGCAGCTTGAGCCAGGCCCGGAAATGGGCGTCGTCGGTGCGGCTGATGCTGATGCCCAGCGAGGGGAAGCCCGCGTAGTCGCCGTCCGCCGCCTCGCGGACGAAGCGCGCGACGATGTCGGTGGCGGTGACGTCGCAGATCTGGTCCTTGGAATCGTAGCTGGTGAGGAGGCCCGCCAGCTTGCCATCGTGCAAGACGGGCAGCGAGAAGCTGTTCGCGGCGCTCTGCATCGAGGCCTTCAGTTCGTAGGTCAGGAAGAATTGGCCGGGCAGGAAGTTCGAAACGACATCGACGCTCAGCAGGCTGCCGGGAGTGACGAGCGGCGTGCCGTTCTCCTCGACCTGGACGATCTCCAGACCTTCGCCGGGCTTCGGCGGGGTGGCGATGTCGAGCGGCTTGGTGCCTTCGAAGAAGGCCACGTCGTTCTCCGAGCCGAGGCCGAGCAGCGCGAGGTTCGCTTCGAAATCCACGGCGACCACCTTGGCGGGGGCGAGCTTCTTGCCGTCGGGCGACTCCAGCTCGATGTAGGTCGCATCGGCCGCCATTTCCGCGGTGGTGAGGACCTGTCCGGGAGCGACGATGGCACCGAGCGAGCGCCTGCGGCCCGGCGGGAGTTTTTCCCACGGCTGGCCCTGGTTCCAGGCCTGCTGGGTGGTGCTGATGCGGACCACCGAGGCGAGGATGGCGGTGGGCTCCGGGGCAGGCGGAGCGGCCTCCGCGGCGGGTGCCGGTTCGGGGGCCGGCGCAGGTGCCGCGGGGGCTGCCTGGGCCTCGTGGCGCTCGCAGGCGGTGAGGAAGGCGAAGGGAAGCAGGAGCAGGAAAGGGCGCATGGAAGCGGCGGAGGGAAAGGGATTCAGTCTTCGAGGTTGGAGAGACGGGGGATCTGGTAGGTCTCGCTGATCCGCTTGTTGGCGGCGGCCACCGCGTCGCCGGCGATCACCACCGGGCGGGCCGCGCCGAACAGTTCGATCACGAAGAAGGCGGGCGGCGTGGCGGGGTTGAGCAACTCGTGGGCGTGCTTGAGGCTCTTAACGACGGTGCCGTTGATCTTGTCGACGGCCAGCCCGGTGAAGCCGGAGAGCTGGCTGTTGACGGGATCGCTCTCGACGCGGGTCAGCAGCACGATGTCCTCGCGCTCGGTGAAGATTCCCTTCGGCACGAAGTCGGAGTAGAGCCGCCGCACGTTCACGTCGTCGAGTTTGATGGTGGCGAAGAGGTTGGTGTCGAGCGGTTGGAAGACGAGGCCGGCAAAGACGGTGTAGCGCGGCTTCTTCTCATACTGGATCGCATACATCCGGGCCGGCGGGATGGTCTTCAGGGCCACGTCGCGATCGTTCCATGTGCCGTTGCTGAGCCAGCGCAGCGCCACGGTGTCGCCGGCGAACTTGCGCTCGACGACCTCGTTGAGGTCAACGTTCTCGCCGTCGAGGAGGATCTGCCCGGCGCTGTCCACGGGGTGGCCGTCGATGGAGACCAGCACGTCGCCCGCCTTGAGGATGCCGTCGCAGGCGCCGGTCGGGGTGACGTTGGTGACGAGGACGCCCACGCCGTCGTCGGGGAGGTTCAAGGCCCGTCGCATGGCGGGGTTGAAGAGCGGGAAGGTGGAAGCGCCGAGGTCGACGTAGTGGTCGTAGCGGCCGTCCTCGATGTCCTTGAGGAAGCGGCGGACGACCGGGGTGGGGATGATGTAGCCGGTGTTGTCCGCCTGGCGCAGGCCCTGGAAGGCGACGCCGACGACCTTGCCGTCCTGCACCACCGGGCCGCCGGAGTTGCCGGGGTTGATGGCGGCGTCGATCTGGATGATCAGGTGGGAGTCCGCGCGGGAGTGGGAGTAGGAAGAGAAGTCGATCCGCGAGACGACGCCGCGGGTGACGGACAGCCGTTCGCCGCCGATCGGATAGCCGATCACGCGGACCTGGCTTTCGAGGCTCGGTACCTCGCCGAAGGAGAAGACCGGGAACTTCTCGAAGTCCGCGAAGTCCTCGACCTCCAGCAGGGCGAGGTCGCAGTCGTGGGCGATGAATTTCACCGCGGCCGGGTATTTGCGCGGGCTGCCGTGGACGGTGATCAGCAGGCGGCTGGCGTTGGAAACGACGTGGGCATTGGTCAGGAACTGGTTCTTCCCGATGAGGAAACCGGTGCCGATCCCGCCGCCGAAGCGGCCGCTGTTCCAAGGCGTCGAGTAGTCGGGGGTCTGCACCGCGGCCTCGATGCGGACCACCGAGCGGTAGACGTCCGACACCGCGGCGGCGAATCCTCCGGAGCGCGCCGGGGCGGCCGATTGGGCGGCCACGGGGCCGGCGGTCAGGAGGGTGAGGGCGAGAAGGGAACGCGCGAGCATTTCCGCGAGGCTAGGAGGGAACCGACGCGGTGCAAGGTGAATGGCGGAGCGAGGGATGCGCGGCCGGTAAAAAATGCTTGAGGGGATCGGATGGAGGGATAGAATGTCGCATGTGAAACATAAGGTCACTTATCGTGGGGCTGGAAAGAAGCGGCCGGCGGCTCCCCCGGAAGCGGGCGGGAGTCCGGAAGAGGATCCCGCGACGGGAGACCGGGGCTTGCCGGCCGGGTCGGTGCTGAGGGAGCCGGAGGCACCCTACATGATCGGCAGGGTCCGGGACGGCTTGCCTCTGGCGGAGTTCCACGCGCTGCGGGATCTGCTCGGGCTGACCGAAGAGCGGATGGCCGGGCTTCTGGGCATGTCGCGGGCCACGCTCCACCGGCGCAAGGCGCACGGCACGCTGGATCGTGCGGCATCCGACCGGTTGGTGCGCTTTGCCAGGCTGCTCGCGCGGGCATCGGATGTCCTCGGTAGCGAAAAGGCGGCGCGGTCCTGGCTGGCGGCTCCGGCGGTCGCGTTCCGCGGTGAGTGCCCGCTGGACTTCGCCGACACGGAGATCGGGGCGCGGGAAGTGGAAGCGCTGTTAGGGCGGATCGAACACGGGGTTTTCTCCTGAGATGGCATTGTGGTACCGGATCGTGCAGGAGCGCTGGGCCGCCGCGGCGCTGGACGGCGAAGGCGCGCGTCTCCACGGAGGCCGCTGGAATCCACCGGGGATGCCGGCGGTGTATCTGGCCCAGTCAAGGGCACTGGCCGCCTTGGAGATACTCGTTCACGCGCCGCGGGAAGCCTTGCGGATGGAGTGGCGGGTGATCGCGGTCGAGGTGCCGGACTCCATGATCCAGCCCGTGGCCGTGAAGCGTCTGCCGGCGGGTTGGCAAGAGCAGCCCTCGTCGCCGGCGGCCCGGCGTTTCGGCGGGGCCTGGTTGGCGACGGGGGATGGACTGGCAATGGAATTGCCGAGCGTGATCGTGCCGCAGGAACGGGCCTTGCTGCTCAATCCCCGTCATTCGGCGGCGGCACGGCTGAAGCCGGCAAAAGCGGAGCGCTTCGTGTTCGATCCGCGGCTTTGAGACCCGGGGTGGTATCCCGCCACGGCACCGGGATCACTTGCTCACGTTGAAGCGGAACTCGATCACGTCGCCGTCCTTCACGACGTATTCCTTACCTTCGATCCGCAGCTTGCCGGCCTCCTTGGCGGCGTGCTTGGAGCCGAGGGCGACGAGGTCGTCGTAGTGCACCACTTCCGCGGCGATGAAGCCGCGTTCGAAATCGGTGTGGATCACCCCGGCGGCGGCGGGCGCCTTGTCGCCTTCGTGAATGGTCCACGCGCGGGTTTCCTGCACGCCGGTGGTCAGGTAGGTGCGCAGGCCGAGCAGGTGATAGACGGCGCGGATCAGCGCGGACACGCCGGAGTCGGGGATGCCCATTTCGCCGAGCATCTCGGCGGCTTCCTCGGGGGTGAGATCGACGAGCTCCTCCTCGATCTTCGCGGAGATGACGACCGCTTCGGCCCCGTGCGCTTCGGCGGCATACTTGCGGACTCGGGCAACCATCGGGTGCGAATCGGGATCCGCCATCGCCCCGGCGAGCTCGTCTTCGGAAACGTTGCAGGCGAAGATGGTGCGCTTGTCGGAGAGCAGGAAGAAGTCCTTGATCAGCTCACGCTCGGCATCGGTTAGAGACAGGGTGAGCGCCGGCTTGCCGTCGTTGAGGTGAGGCATCAACTTGTCGATCAGCTCGACCTCGGCCTTCGATTCCTTGTCGCCGCTCTTGGCCTTCTTCTCGCGGGAGACGCGGCGCTTTTCCATCGCGGCGATGTCGGCGAGGATCAGCTCGGCGTTGATGATCTCGATGTCGCGGATCGGGTCGACGGTGCCGAGTTCGTGGATGATGTCGTCGTTTTCGAAGCAGCGGACGACCTGCACGATGGCATCGGTCTCGCGGATGTTGGCGAGGAACTGGTTGCCGAGGCCGGCCCCTTCGGAGGCGCCTTTCACGAGGCCGGCGATGTCGACGAACTCGATGGCGGTGGGGACGAGCTTCTGGGAGCCGGAGATCTTGGAGAGGACGGCGAGCCGGGGATCGGGGACGACGCCCATGCCGACGTTCGGGTCGATGGTGCAGAAGGGGTAGTTGGCCGCTTCCGCCT
>JAIXWR010000014.1 GCA_027491155.1 Verrucomicrobiaceae bacterium | reverse complement strand
CCTTGAGGATCGCCACGATCTGGCTCTCGGTGAATCGGCTCTTCTTCATCGGTTCGGTTCTGTGGTCCCGACCCGGAGGCTCTCATTTCAAACTGTCCCATGCGAGGGGAAGCTTACACCGCCTGCGACTGATCTACGCGAGATGTTAGCCTTCAACTTTGGACACCGTTCCGCTCTTCAGGGGGACGCTCCAACCACACTTACGCCTTAACCTGAAGCGAAGGCACTTGGGAACTACCCCACGGACTTGGCATCTTCGACAGCTCTGATTCCTAATTCAAGTCCAAGCGCCTCTGTCTCTGCGATCAATTGCTTAATTGCCGCCAATCGCTCCGCAATTGCGTCCTTTTCCACAATCTGGACTTCGACCATTTTTGAAAATGGCAAAACTCGTTTAAACTCATCCCGTAGCACCCGTACAATAGTGTTACATAAAAATGAGAGGTCATCCCAGTCGATCGTCGAATCTAAGAGAATTTTATTGTCTAAACCCTTCATTCCCAGTCTGACAATTGGTGAGATGGCTTGCTCCGATGCCTGATTCCACAGAGGCATACTTGCGACAGATGTGACGGCATTAAATTTAAACGGCGGCAATTTGGGAGCACGGCTTCGCTGCACGCCTTCTGCAATTCCCTCCAATTCCTCAAAAATGGGGTGATGTGAAAATTCTGGAAACTCTTTCTCGATAAATGCCTTCGTCTGCTCGAGCAATTTTACTCCCTCTGGGCTAGCGGATCTGACCGCAGCCTCGAAAGACTCTTCTTGTTGCATGAACCAAGCGATGGAGATCAACTCGGCCGGCACAATTTCCTTCATCAACTCGAGATCCAATTGAAGATCAGTCGCCGCTGCCTTAATTTTCGGAAAGTCAATCGAGCTACCCAACTCTAAGACAAGCTTTAGATCTCGTTCGAGCTCAGACGAGCCCGCTAATTCTGTTGATTTACTCATAATATTTTTCGCTTAAGTAAGAATCATAAAGTTCTAGACAGAGAAAACCGACCATCGAAACCCTCTTGTTCAGATTCTACACCAGATGTTTTGACGGCATTCGAAAAAGCCATCGGAAGGCCAATAACTCGATGACTCATAGTTTCCGTCCATTTTCTAATATCGGATACAGAATTCTTACGAAAGTCATCCTCCCACTCAAAGATCGATATATTTTTTGCGAAGTGTAAATGGCGCCGATCACCCGCGATCTTTGCGGATGGGTTCGGAAAATACTGTGGAAATCGGAGCGTTTGCTCACTCTCGACTACCGAAGCAGGAGTATCATGCATTTCTGACATTTTGGCAGACCGCACTATACTCCCCAAACTGATCTTGTCGTTTAGGCGGTAAATTATTTCTTGGATTTCAGTTGAGGAACTGGGAATAGAGTCGTCCACATAATAATAAGACAAGGGGACGATCGGCATCATTTCTCTTGGCTGCCCTTGTTGTGGCAACGAGTAGGAAAGAAGTTTCTCTCCGATGAGCTTCTGTAAAATCAAAGTGGCGGGTTTACTATAGTCAGAAGATCTCGTAAGGCTACGAAGCCTTGTTGAACTGCATTTTCCTAATTCATTGTGCAGGGCTCGCCCGAAGGATGATTTCATCAATAGTGGCTCAATTGCTTCCTGCCTTCCCTCTGAATACAAATCGCGGAGAACATCAAAGCAATGTTCCTTCGAGCCATTTTGCGCCTTAATCAACCTGTTGCTCAAAAACAAAATGTTTAAATCGGCACCGTCAATAGCGCGCACCCATAGCGCCTTGTATGCTTCTTTAATCCGGAAATTATATGGATCGATTCCTAATAGCGCGTTAAACGCGTACGCTGAAAACACATCATGATGAAGTGCCATCATCCACAACTTTGCATCAACTTCAGACTGTTGAAATGCCGCAGCAGCCCTAACGAGAGCCCCATAAAATATTCTTTTCTCTTGAGTTTCTGCGGACTCATTTCCCTTAAGCCCTGTAACCGCTTTACGAAATGCCGTTATCGCAAAACCTGCCAATTCCTCGCATGCCGACAAATCAATTAAACGGCAAAATCGAACAAATGCCGCAATCTGTGCTTCGCGGGCTGTATCAGTCCCAAGCTCCACGGCTTCAAGCTTAGTCAGAAAAATAAAGATCTTTTGATATTCACGGGTGCACGCATCGATCAACGCCTCTCTTTGCTCAGGGAGGAGCATGCTTTGAGCTTGTGGGCTTGTAGCGAGCAATGCTGCAAAAACATCCTCTGGAGGATCGTCTCCAAGTCCCGAAAAAGGAGGAATGGCTACCCCTTCGAGAATTGCTGCGAGAAACGCCTCGCGTAAAACGAAGGGCGAAACGCCGTCTGCCAATCTTTTGGCGAGGTCTTTCTGAATCATTTTGATTTGATTGGCGTTATGGTCACGGCGCTGCGCTCCACAAGGCAGGCTCTATGCACGGCCTCGGGAAGGCCTTCGTCGGGCGGGCTGTGCAGAGGAAAGGTCACACCGTGGGGAGCATCTGGGTGAACCTGAACCCGGAAAGGAGGGAAGTCAATGGCGTCAAAGCACCCTGGAATGTGAAGTGTAGCAGGTACACTTGCCCGCTTAAAGTCGAGCCTCAACAGGAAATCCTCCCCTTCGAGATGAGGCAACCCTAGTCGATCTACGAGAGCTTTGTGGTCTTCTCGAATGACTTTGGGAGTTACTCGATAATCAGTTACCCACACATTTCCTACCCCTGATTGATTACCTATTCTGAAATCACCGCTGATATCAACATGGTCCAAAACGTCCTTGAAGTCATCGACATCATAATCTGCGAGCTGCTTATCCGTAATTCCCAATTTACCGAAAAAATCTTCCCTTTCGACTTCCGTTGGAAACAAATAACGAAATGAAGTTGGTCGTTCCACTCGCATCAAGTCGACAAAAATACCGTCGGATAGCACCCCCCCGCAGCAAACATAGCCATCTCTATCACCAATCACCACTTTTAGGGCAATTCCCTTCGCAAGGGTGGCCCCTTCATCATCACTTGCCGGCCAATCGGGCGGGAAATGCCCAGTTAGTTGAACAAAAAATTTGACGCCAACATCTTCTGGAGTCACGCCGTCGCGATGGACGTTCCCAAGGATCTCCTTTGAAGCTTCGGTGCGCTCCATTTGGCAGACCCACTCTTGGCAATCGTCTGGGATGTTCATAGAAGCCTCGATTCCGACACGTGCGACGGCAAAGACTTCCTAGACTAGCGGGTAAACGCGAGCACAAATTGGATGGAGGTTCCTTCTGGAAAGAACAGTGGGTTCTCACTGGAAAACCTTCTACGAGCCGCACATTGGGACCTCTCTAGTGCGTGGCGCTTTGATTCTCAAGCTATTGGAGGACCCCTCATCTGAAATACCAGGTCGCCCTTCAGAAGATTCTTGATGGATGCGGCGAATCCTGAAGGGACGAGCTCCGTGCTTAGTGGCATGGCCTCAATGCTCTCCTTGACACCCCCTCCGCCGAAGGTACCGGGGAGGGGGGCGTGGCAATTTGAGACCTACTGGCACGCCTCGCAGGTGCCGCCGTTCATCATGGCGTCGATGCTACAGGCGTTCTTCTCGGCGTCGCTGTATTCGCGGGCGGCGGTGGCGGTGGCCATGACGCCGCGTTGCTCCTTTTTGACGTCGATGGTGGCTTTCTCGATGTTGGAGGCCTGGAGGGTTCGGAGGTAGTAGGTCGTTTTCAGGCCCTTGTCCCAGGCGCGGCGGTACATGTGGCTCAGGGTCTTCATGTCCGGGGTGGCGAGGAAGAGGTTCACGCTCTGGCTCTGGTCGATCCACTTCTGGCGGCGGGCGGCGGCGTCGACGATGTATTCGTGGCCGATGCCGAAGACGGTCTTGTGCTTGAGCTTGAGGGCCTCCGGGATGTCGTCGATGGCATCGAGCTCGCCGTCGAAGTACTTGAGCTGGTCGAGCATTTCCTGGTTCCACAGGCCGGCCTTCTTGAGGTCCTTCACGAGCTCGGCATTCAGGACGATGAAGTCGCCGCTGAGATTGCTCTTCACGTAGAGGTTCTTGTAGTTCGGCTCGATGCAGGGGGTGGTGCCCATGATGTTCGAGATGGTGGCGGTGGGGGCGATGGCGAGGACGTTGGAGTTCCGCATGCCGTGCTTGGCGATCTTTTCGCGGACGACGGACCAGTCCATCTTGCCGCCGCGGGGGACGTCGATCTTGCGGCCGCGTTCGTCCTCGAGGAGGTCGACGGTGTCCTGGGGCAGGAGGCCGCGGTCCCACTTGGAGCCCTTGTAGCTGGAGTAGCTGCCGACTTCCGCGGCGAGGTCGCTGGAGGCGCTGTAGGCGTAGTAGGCGATGGCTTCCATGAACTCGTCATTGAACTCGACGGCGGCGTCGGAGGCGAAGGCGAGGTTGCGCTTGTAGAGGGCATTCTGGACGCCCATGACGCCGAGGCCGATGGGGCGGTGGCGGGTGTTGGCGGTCTTGGCGGCGGCGGTGGGGTAGAAATTGATGTCGATGACGTTGTCCAGCGCGCGGATGGCGACGGTGATGGTCTCCTTCAGCATCTCGTGGTCGAGGGCGCCGTCGCGGGTGATGTGGGTGTCGAGGATGACGGAGCCGAGGTTGCAGACGGCGGTTTCTTCCTCGGAGGTATTGAGGGTGATCTCGGTGCAGAGGTTGCTGGAGTGGATGACGCCGACGTGGTCCTGCGGGGAGCGGACGTTGCAGGGGTCCTTGAAGGTGATCCAGGGGTGGCCGGTCTCGAAGACCATCTTGAGCATGGATTTCCAGAGCTCGATGGCGGGGATCTGGCGGCCCCAGATCTTGCCGTCGGCGGCGAGGGCTTCGTATTCGGTGTAGCGTTGTTCGAAGGCCTTGCCGTAGAGGTCGTGGAGGTCGGGGACCTCGTTGGCGCGGAAGAGGGTCCAGGTGCCGCGTTCCTCCATGCGCTTCATGAAGAGGTCGGGGATCCAGTTCGCGGTATTCATGTCGTGGCAGCGGCGGCGCTCGTCGCCGGTGTTTTTCCGCAGCTCGAGGAAGTCCTCGATGTCATTGTGCCAGGTCTCGAGGTAGGCGCAGCCGGAGCCGCGGCGCTTGCCGCCCTGGTTGACGGCGACGAGCTGGTCGTTGTGGAGCTTGAGGAAGGGGATGATGCCCTGGCTCTCGCCATTGGTGCCCTGGATGTAGCCGCCGGTGCCGCGGACGGAGGTCCAGGAGCCACCGAGACCGCCGGCCCATTTGCTCAGGAAGGCATTTTCGGCGATGCCGCGGATCATGATGCTCTCGATGGAGTCGTCGACCTTGTAGAGGTAGCAGGAGGAAAGCTGGCTGTGGAGGGTGCCGCTGTTGAAGAGGGTGGGCGTGGAGGAGCAGAAGCGGCGGCCCTTGTAGAGGTTGTAAAGGCGGATGGCCCAGGACTCGCGGTCCTTTTCCTCGCGCTTGAAGAGACCCATGGAGACGCGCATCCAGAAGAACTGCGGGGTTTCCAGGCGGCGCGGCTTGGCGCCGGTCTTGTCGACGATGAGGTAGCGGTCATACATCGTCTGGATGCCGAGGTAGTCGAAGTCGAGGTCGGCGGAGGGGTCGAAGGCGTCGGCGAGCTTGTCGAGGTTGTAGACGTCGAGCAGCTCGGGGTGGAGGCGCTTGATGGCGACGCCGTGCTTGAGGTAGGACTTGAAGGCGGCCTTGTGGGCGGCCTTGAGCTTGTCGATGCCGTCCTTGAGGATGCTCCAGTCGAGGACTTCCTCGTAGATGTAGGAGAGGAGGATGCGGCCGGCGAATTTCGCGAAGTCGGCGTCCTTTTCGATGAGGGCCTTGGCGTTGAGGATGATGGTGTTCTTGAGGTCCTTTTCGGAGATCTCGTTGCCGACGGAGCGGCGGAGTTCGCGCTCGATCTCGATTTCGGAGAGGTTGAGGTCGAGGCCGATGGAGGCGTAGGAGATGCGCTTGCGGAGATCGGTGCCGTCCCAGAAGGAGGAAACGCCCTCGTCGGAGGTGACGGTGACCATCAGCTCCTGGTTCGGGTCCTCGGCGTTGTCCTCCTCTTCCTTGCGCATGCGGGCGCGCTCGTCGCGGTAGCGGACGTAGTGGGTGGCGGCCTTGAAGTGGCCCTGGCGCATGAGTTCCTCCTGGACCATGTCCTGGACGTCCTCGATGTGGACGAAGGAGGAATCGCCGCGGCGGACGCGGTCGGTGACGCCCTTGGCGATGTCGACGGCGGGCTCGGGGTTTTCCTTGATGGTGAGGAAGGCCTTGCGGACGGCGATTTCGATCTTGGTCTCGGACCAGGGGACGACGTTGCCGTTGCGGCGGATCAGGCGGACGGGCAGGGCGTGGGGATTGGTGTGGACGTCGACGGTGCCGGTCTTTTCGAGCGAGCGGCGGAAGGCGAGGGACTTGGCGACGTCGTAGGCCTCGTTTTCAAGGAGGGCCTTTTCGATGAGCAGGTAGAGGTCGCCCTCCGAGAGGCGGAGGCGGCCGTCGGCCTTGAGGGAATCGGTGAGGAAGGCGGCGACGGAGTGGGCGACGTCGGAGACGAACTTGCGGTTGACGTCGGAGAAGATGGATTTTTCGTCCTCGCGGCGGGAGATGAGGAGGTCGGCGAGGGAGTCGCCGATGGCGTCGGCGACGTCTTCGAGGGAGAAGTGGGAATCGGTGGTGCCGCGGGTGATGGTGATTTCCGGCAGCGGCGCGCGCTTTTCGGTGGAGAGGACTTCGCGCCAGGCGAAGCCGCGATCGGTGAGGGTGAAGCGGTCGGTGACGACTTGCTTGAGGGCGAGGTCTTCGTTGAGGTTGAGGGAGCGGAACATGGCGACTGGAGAGGTGGGTGAATGGAGAGGGAGTGGTTTTTGGCGGGTCGGAACGGGAAGCAATAGGTCCTATGGGACGGATAGGACCTAGGGAGGGTGGCTGGCGGCACGGCGCCCCAGCCACTTTTCGGTCACAGCTCGTCGTCGTCGACGGTGCTGAGGGCGGAGGCTTTCTGGTACTCGGTGACGCGGCCTTCGAAGAAGTTGGTCTCCTTCTTGATGTCCATCATTTCAGCCAACCACGGGAAGGGGTTGGTGACGGAATCGTTGAGCGGGGCGAGGCCGCAGGAGGTGAGGCGGCGGTCGGCGATGTAGTCGATGTATTGCTCGAAGTCGGCGGCGTTGAGGCCGAGGCCGGCGACGGGGAGGCAGTCGCGGATGAAGGTCTTCTCGAGGGTGATGCCCTCTTTCATCGTGGCGCGGAGGTCCTCGCGGAAGTCCTCGGTCCAGATGTCGGGGTTCTCGTCGATGAGGTCCATGAGGAGGTTGCGGAAGACCTCGATGTGGTTGGACTCGTCGCGGAGGGTGTAGCGGAACATCGAGCCGATGCCGGGGAACTTGTTCTGGCGGTAAAGGGAGAGGATCATCCCGAAGAGGCCGTAGAACTGGGTGCCTTCCATGACCTGGCCGAACATGAAGATGTTCTTGGCGAGGGCCTGCTTGTTGGCGGTGACGGTGAGGTCGATGTCGCGGCGGAGGGCCTTGCTGTTGGAGACGACGAAGTGGTTCTTGGCGGTGATGGAGGGGACGTCCTCGAACATGGCCTCGCACTCGTGGGGGTTGAGGCCGAGGGAGGAGATCATGTAGACCAGCGAGTCGGCGTGGATGTTTTCCTCGTGGGCGTGGCGGCCGAGGACGAGCTTGAGCTCGGGGGCGGTGACGACCTCGCGGACGACGTGGAGGACGTTGTCGCCGACGATGCCTTCGGCGGCGGAGAAGTAGCCGATGCCCATCTTGATGATCCAGCGCTCGACGTCGGTGATCTCATCGGAGCGCCACTGCTCGACATCCTTCTGCATGGTGATGTCCTCGGGCTCCCAGTGGTTGTTCTTCATCGTCTTGTACAAGTCGTAGGCCCACTGGTACTTGAGCGGCAGGATGTTGAAGAACATCGTTTCCTTGCCGTTGATGACGCGTTTGGCGGCGTAGGCCTGTTCGGCCTTGTCGCGATCGAGGATGAAGGTGCGGGATCCGAGGGTGACGGTGGTGGTGGCGGACATGGAGAGGACGGATTCTGGGGAAGAAGATGCGGTGTGGAAGGTCGCCTCCGGGGAGGACCGGCGGCGCGGGAGCAGCGTTGGGGAGAGTGGGGAAAAGGAGAGCAGACCTCAAGCCGATTCTGTCCATATGGTATCCACAAATTATTCACAATACCATATGTGGTAGTGCTCCCATCGAAGTGGAATCTTGACAATCGAAGCGGAAGTCGCAAGGGCTTGAAAGATCTGGGACTGGCGGGACGGGGCTCCGGCGGGGTGAAAAAAGCCTAGGGGTTCGAAATTTTTCGGGTCCGGAGAGCGGATCCGGCACCCGTGAAAGTTTTAAAAATGTTAGAAACCGGGCGTAGGAATCGGTCTTGTAAATTGCTGATTCTAAGCGGTTTCTGATCCTAAAAATTCGTTCTCCGGGACCCGGAGGATTCCGGCCGAGCGAGGCAAGCCCCGCATTTTCAAGGACTTGGACGGGAGCACCGTGAGGGCGCTACGGACCCCGGGCCGGGGCTGGAGTGGGTGGGAGGGGGTGGCGACAGGACGATGCCGCTCCGGCTTGCCGCGTCGTGGCTGCCCGGGGGATCCGTGGCCGGAGGACCCGAGCACCCGCATTCCAGGCCAAAGCTGCGTCGTGCCGCAGCACTTGGGGCAAGCCGTTTGCCGGGCGGGTATGGAAGGGGGCGCGACCGTGGAGGTCGGTTGACCGGGCGGTGCCCGGAGTCCCGTCCTCCGATCGTAGAGAGCCCCGGGGCGGAGCCGGCGGGAACGCGGTATCGCTTGAAACAAAAAGGCCCGCCGGCGCGTGGTCCGGTGGGCCTTGGAAAAGCTGCGAAATGCCGTCGATCAGCGGCGGCGGCGGAGCAATCCGACGGCACCGAGGAGGCCGAGGAGGGCGGAGGAGGGCTCGGGAACGACGTAGACGAGCTGGATGGCGTTGATGGCTCCGCGGCGCGCACCGAGTCCCGTGTTGCTCGGGGCATTGTCGGTGGTCACGTTGCCACCGCTGCCGGGAACCACGTTTTCAAGGTCGAAATTGATGACCCCGCCAAGGGCGCCGCCATCGGCCGCGATCACGGTGAATTTCACGAATTCGATGTTCTCAGCGAGGGTTCCGTTGCCGCCGACGGTGCCGTCCCAGCCGGTCTGCTTGCCGGTGCCGTTCACCTCGAAGTAGCTGTTCTGGCCACGGAAGCCGGCGGGCGAACCGTTGGTCGTGCTGGTGCTCATGAACTGGCCCTGGCCGTAGAAATAAATGTCGTAAGTGGCACCCACGACCAAGCCGCTGAACGATCCGGTGGCGGTGGCGATCGTGGTGCTGTTGGCCGAGTCCACGTAGACGAAATCGCGCATCAGGCTCAGGTAGCCCCCTGCGAGTTCGCTTTCGGAAGTGGCGTTGGAAATCGAACCGGTGATGCCGGTGAGGGTGAAATCGACGGCGGTGGCGGCACCGGTCGAATCGTTGAGATTGGTGGAGCTGGCGGTGCCGGCGACGTTGAGAAGCGGGTTCCAGGTGGCAGTGGCACCTCCGGCGATGTCGGGTGCCGCGGCTTGTCCCACGTAGGTCGCGCTCGTACTCGAATTGAAGTCGATATTCACCACCGTGCCCGAGGCAAGGTTGCTCAGGGCAGCCAGGGCGAGGACCGAAGGGAGGGAAAATTTCATGGATTCGGGGAGGGACCCGCATGCGTTAGCGCATGCCGGGGCTGGTGGCAAGTCGCATTTTGACAACATTCTCCGAGCCGTCGCGATGCATCTTGGACCGAAGGACCGACCCTGGCCGCCCGCGGGCCCGGTATTGGGAATCAGGGCCTTGAGAGGCGATAGAAGGCATTCCCGGCGGGCGGGGCGGGGTCGGTGTATTCGACCGATCCATCATTGCCGGAAGTTAAGGTGGCCAAATTGATCCAGTTAACGAGATCGGTGGAGCGCTGGAAGGTATAGGCGAGGCCCGGGGTGCCGGTGAAGCGGATGCGCATCTGGTTGCCGGCGAGGCGCTGGAGGGTGGGTGCGGGCTTGCCGGTGATGCCGTCGCCGGCGGGAGTTCCCACCTGGATCTGGAGGCTGGCGGTGGTGGAACCGCCGCGGCCGTCGCTGACGGTGAGCGGGAAGGTGTCGATGCCGTTGAAGCTGGCGGGCGGGGTGTAGGTCAGGAGGCTTTCGGACATGGTGACGGTGCCGCCGGCGGTGGCGGTCCCGCTGTTGACGATGAGGGAAACCGGATCTCCGTCCGGATCGGAGGCGCCGTTGAGGATGAGGATGTGGGAGAGGAAGATCGACTGGTTGACGCCGATCGCGGCGGCATATCCCGTGAAGACCGGAGGGCGGTTTCCGCCGCCGGAGGACGGACTGATGGTCACTTGCACGTCATCGGACACCGAGAACTGGGTATCCGACGCGGTCAGGCGTAAGGTGTAGGTGCCGGCGGAGGAGAAGGAGGCGGTGGTCGAGGCGGCATTGGCCGGGGAGAAGGTGACGGACGCGGGGCCGGCGACGAGAGCCCAGGTGCGGGTCAGGGAGGAGGAGTCGGGCAGGCCATCGTCGGTGACGCTGCCGGCGAGAGCAACCTGGACCGTGGAGCTGGAGAGAACGGCGGACTTGTCGCTGCCGGCGCTGACGACCGGCGGGGCGTTGGTGGCGCCGGCGGACGAGGACTGGAGGAGGACGATCCAATCCTGGGTGGCATCGGAAGGAGGGCTGCCGAGGGATACCGTGCTGCCGCCGGTGAGGGAGGGACGGGTCGTCACGCTGCCGGTGCGGGGGTTGAGCCATTTCACCGAGAACCCGCCGCTGGCGGCGGTGAGGTCGAGGGTGTGGCTGCCGCCGGAATGGAGCTGGACGAGGTAGCTTTCGCCGGTTTTGGCGAGGCAGCGGTTGGCGTTGTTGCCGTTGCCGCTGACCAGGGAGTTCTGGTTGGTCATGTCCTGGAAGGGCACGTTGTTCGCATCCAGGAACTCCAGGGCGTGGCGGCAGAAGGGCCAGAAGGAGTCGCGGCTGCGGAAGTCCTGGCAGGTGAGGTCGGAGTGGGCCAGGGCGTAGCCGAAATACCATTCCACGCCCGCGCCGCCGGCCATGATGTTGCCCCAGAGGGCGTTCTTGCGGGCGTTGACGTGGCTGCTGCCCGGGTCGCTGTCGGGGCGCAGCGAGTACTGGGAATCGCCGGGTTCGTCGCAGGCGACCACCCAGGGGCGGCCGGTGGCGGCGGAGTCGTCGATGTAGTCCTTGGTCATCGAGAACATGTCGGTGAAGTCCGACGCGTTGAGCTGCAGCGAGAAGCCGGTGAGCTTCGAGGCGTTGCCGAGCAGCTCCTTGTGCAGCACGCTGGTGGTGTTGTGGATGACGATGGGGTGCTTGTAGGGATCGTTGTCGTGGAAGTACTGGGCCCAGGCCTTCTTGCGGGTGGTGGTGGCCGTGGATTCCTCGCCGAGGTTCCAGTTCAGCGCGGGGTGGTGGCCGAAGCGGGCGATCAACTCGCGGTAGTAAAGGGTCCGCTGGTTGCCGAGGTCGCCGCCGTCGAGGAGGTTCTGGTTTTCGATTTCCTGGGTCTTGAAGTGGAGGTGCATCCCTTTCCTCGTGCCGTGTTCGAAGACGATCTCCCACTGGTCGAGCCTGGAGACGTCGAGGCGGAGGCGCTCGCCGTAGGCGGTGTAGGGGAAGACGTTCTTGTCATCCCCGTTGATGTTCATGGTCAGGAAGGAGAAGGCGTTGAGGCCTTCGGACGCGAGGTAGTTGACGGCGCCGATGAGTCCCTTGCCCTTGGTGCCTTGCCAGACCGGGTCGCCTGCCTGCCAGTCGGCGACGTGGGCGGACCAGGTTTTCACCCGGCTGTCCTCGGTCCCGTCGCTCTTGAAATCCCCGTCGAAGTCGGCGTAGGCGAGGAGGTTTTCCGGGGCGTCGACGCCGGCCTTCATGAAGTATTCGCCGGTTTCGGCGAAGCGGAGGTGGTGTTTGCCGACGTAATCGAGGCGGCCTTTGCCGCGGAAGTCGAGGCCGGTCTTGTCGGTGGCGGCGATGCTGAAGTTCCCCGCGTCGCCGTCGAAGAAGCCCGCGCTGGTGCCGGCGGTGGCGCTGGAGCTGGTGGCGACGTTCGTGCCGGTCCGGAAGGAGGCGGAATAGCTCCAGAGTCCGGTCTCGTCCGGGGCGAAGTGAGCGCGCCAGACGTTGCCGGAGGTGGCGGAGGTGTTGGCGGCGTTGCCGTCGGCGGCGTAGTAGCCGGGGACGACGTAGGATTTCCCGGTGGCGGGGTGGGTGAAGGTGACGTTGAGGCGGTAGTCGGTGAAGGGGTTCGGCGTGGCGGTCTCGCCGGTGGAGGGGCCGGTGAAGCTGAGGGTGACCTTGTGCCACTTCTTGAGTTCGCCGGATAGGGTGCCGGCGCCGCTGGTGGCGGGGAGGACGAAGACCGCGGCCTCGTCGCTGGCGGTGTTGCCGGAGTTGTCGGTGACGGTGAGGCGGAAGGTGTAGGTGCCCTCGATCAGGCCGGAGAGGCCGAGGACCGGGGTGGCGGCGCCGGACAGGGTGGCGGTGGAGGGGCCGGAGACCTGGGTCCAGGCGTGGCTGGCGATCGGGCCCTCGGCGTCCGAGGCGGTGCCGGTGAGCGTGGCGGTGGAAGCCGGCCGGATGACGGTCTGGTCGCTGCCGGCGCTGACCACCGGGTTGCCGGAGAGCTGGCTGTTGATGACCGTGAAGACGACGGTTTTCGGGGTGCCCGCGGTGCCGCCGCCGGCGGAGAGCGTGTAGGGAGTGGCGGTGAGGGTGTGGGTGCCGAGGGCGGGCGTCCAATCCCAGTAGTCGGTGAGCGAGTCGCCGCCGATGGTGTAGGGCGCGCCGCTCTGGGTCATGTAATTGGCGACCGCGTCGTAGCTGAAGCGGACCGAGCCCACGGTGGCGGGCGAGGTGTCGGCGCGGATGTTGAGGCGGGTGCCGGTGATGGCGAGGTCGATGGTCATGCCGCTGGTCATCGGGCCGATGTCGGCGTCGGAAGCGGCGTCCACGAGCATCAGGGTGGCGACGGATTGCCCGCTGGAGGGAGCGGCGGCGACATTGACGATGGCGTCGTCGAAGGCGGTCAGGCCGGAGTTGTCGGTGACGGTGAGTCGGAAAATGTAGGCGCCCTGGACGAGGGCGGAGGCGGTGAGATTGGCGGTGGCGGCGCCGGAGAGCGTGGCGGTGGAGGGGCCGGAGACCTGGGACCAGGCGTAGGCGGTGATCGAGCCGCCGGTGTCGGTGCCGGAGCCGTTGAGGACGACCGAGGAGGTGGGCAAGGTGATCGACTTGTCGGTGCCGGCATTGGCGACCGGGATGCCGCCGGCGGCGGCGACGGTGACGGTGGCATCGTCGAAGGCGGTGAGCCCGCTGTTGTCGGTGACGGTGAGGCGGAAGACGTAGCTGCCCTGGACGAGGGCGGAGGCGGTGAGGTCCGCGGTGGCGGCACCGGAGAGCGTGGCGGCGGAGGGGCCGGAGATCTGGGACCAGGCGTAGGCGGTGATTGAGCCGCCGGAGTCGGTGCCGGAGCCGTTGAAGACGACCGAGGAGGTCGGCAGCGTGATGGATTTGTCGGTGCCGGCGTTGGCGGTCGGAGCGCCGCCGGGCGTGGTGTTCACGACGTTGAAAGAGACCGAGAGCGGGGTGCCCGCGGTGCCGGTGCCGCCGGAAGCGGAGAAGGGAGTGGCGGTGAGGGTGTGGGAGCCGACGGCGGGAGTCCACGGCAGGTAGTCGTCGCCCGGGGCGTCGCCGCCCAGGGTGTAGGGCACGCTGCTCTGGGTCATGATATCCGGATTGGAATCGTAAGCGAAGCGGACCGAGCCGACGACGGGCGGGTTGGTATCGGCGCGGACGTTGAGATTGGGTCCGGTGACGGCGAGGTTGATCGTGCTGCCGGAGGTGATCGGGCCGATGTCCTGGTCGGTGTCGGCATTGACCAGCATCAGGGTGGTCACGGCCTGGCCGCCGGTGGTGCCGCCTTCGACAGTTGAGGACTCGGGGATGGTGGCGGATTTCGCGCTGGCGGCGGTGATGGAGGAGTGTCGGAGGACGATGCGGTCGATGTTGTATTTGATCGACCGGCCCGAGATGGTGAGCGTGTAGGTGGAGCCGGCGGTGAAGTTGTAGACCGGATAGCGCTTGTTGTTGGAGCCGCCGGCATCGAGTTCGTTCGCCCAGCCCCAGGTGGTGGGGGAAGCGCCGTACATCTTGGTGTCGGTGGTGAGCAGGCTGAGCGGGGCGTCGTCGAGGTGGTCGTTGCCGGCGTTCGGTCCGGCGCCGAAGCTGGCGCCGCCCATTTTCACGTAGCAGTCGTTGTTCTTGTCCGGGTCGGCGCCGTCGAGCCGGGCGCGGGCGCGGAGGTGGAGATAATAGTAGCCGCCCTGATGGATCTTGAACTTGTAGGTGAGCGGGGTCTTGGGCGTGCCGCCGTTGGAGCTGTTGCCCTGGAACTCGATGTGGGCCTCGTTGGTGGCGCCGGTGACGTAGTTCGTTTCACCGGGCGTGTAGAGTTCCCAGCGGTCGGTGCCGGTGCCGAGGGAAGACGGGGTGCGTTCGGCTTCCATGACGACGATCCCGCCGGATTCCTGGTAAACGTCGTTGGGACCGACGACGGCGAAGGCGGCCGGGGCGAGGACGAGGGTGGCGAGGAGAGCTCGGAGTGGCGACATGAGCTTGGTCGGGATGCTGTTGAGTGAAATCGGGGCCGGGCCGGCACCGCAGGGCGCCGCACGACGTTCCGGAATCCATGCACGGCCTGCGGCGGGGGGAGCTACCGGAAGCGCGATCTGTGCAAATAGAGAATCGCAATCTATTGTCTCTCCCGATCATCAACGAGAAAAAAACACTAACAATTCCGTGATTCTCCTCCGGGAAAGCCCTTCGTTGAGAGCTTTTCCCACAACGCGGCCCGGTCCTCAGGGCGTCGCGATGCGATAGAATGCCGCCCCTGCCGGGGGTGCGGGATCGACATGTTCCACCACGCCGGAGGTCTGGCCGTTGACGGTGGCGAGGGTGATCCACGATTGCAGGTCGATGGAGCGCTGGACGAGGTGGTCGAAGCCGGGGATTCCGTCGAAGCGGATGCGCACGGCGTCCGGCCCCTCCCGGGTCACGGTGGGGACCCGGGAGAACGCCTCGCCCACCGGCGAGATCACCGCGATGTCGAGGCGGGCCGTGGTGAAGGCGCCGCGGCCGTCCTGGACGGTCAGGAAGACCGAATCGGGGCCCGCGTAGTCGATCGACGGCGTGTAGGTCAGGCTGGCGGTGCCCGGGCTGACAAAGCCGCCGGCGCTGGTGCTGCCGGCGACGGGGACGAGGGTGACCGGATCGCCGTCGGCATCTGAGGCGCCGGCGAGGAGCTCCGCGTAGGGCAGGACCAGCGGCTGGTTCACGCCGGTTTCGACGGCCGTCGGGCTGAAGACCGGCGGGGAATTCCCGACGGTGGTGACTTCGAGGCGCGGCCGGAAGATGGCCAGCGAATGTTCCTTCGACGCGAAGCCGACCTGGCCGTCCATCGGATCGCTTTCGAGGATGAATCCGTAGGTCCCGGGCCCGAGGATGTGATCTTGGAGGATGAAGGAGAGTTCCTGCCCGGCTTCCACGATGCCCGAGTAGGTCCAGAGCAACCTGCCTTTCGCGGGGGCGTTGCTGCCGTCGATGCCGGCCTCGGTCCACTCGCCGGGTTCGGCGGCGTAGAGGGAAAGTGTCATCGCGCCGGACGTCAGTCCTTGCCCTTCGGTCAGGCGCAGGACCGCACCCTGGGGAACGGCGTCGAGCCCCGACAGGTCGAACTTGAGATAGCTGGTCCGGTCGCCCAAGCCGGTGAGGAGGAGCGGGCCGTTGAGATTCTCCCCTGCCACGGTGCTGGCGTCGTGGGCCGCCTGGTAAGTCCGGCGGCCGGTGGTTTCGGGAGGCAGCACGTGGACAAGCATTTCATCGGAATCGCCAAGGTCGCTGTCACTGGCGGTGAGGCGGAGAAGATAGGTGCCGGTGGCGGTGAAGGTGGCGACGGTGGCCGAGGCGGCGGGGTTGGCAAAAGCGACCTCGCCGGGGCCGGAGACCTTCGTCCAGGTGCGGACCAGCGAGAATTCGTCGGGAAGGCCGTCGTCGGTGACAAGGCCCTGAAGCGTGACCGTCGCGGAAGGACCGGCGAGGAAGACCGATTGGTCCGGGCCGGCGTCGGCGGAGGGCGGGGCGTTGGTGCCGGTGCCGCCGCTGACCGACTCGACCAGCACGATCCAGTCTTCACCGGGCGAGTCGGGCGGGCTGCCGAGGGCGACCACGGCGCCGCCGGCGAGGACCGGCGCGGGGATCAAGGGGCCGCCGGTGCGTGGATTGAACCAGTGCACGTTGAAATCGCCGCTGCCGCCGGAGAGGTCGAGGGTGTGGGATCCGCCGGAGCGGAGCTGGACGAGGTAGGTGTCGCCGATCCGCGCGAGGCAGCGGTTGCCCGGGGTGCCGCTGATGCTGGCCGACTCGGTGCCCGCGCCGCTGACGAGCTCGTTGTGGTTGACCATGGCCTCGAAGGGGAAGGAATGGTTCTCGAAAAGCCACAGCGTGTGGCGGCAGCAGTCCCAGAACGAGTCGCGGCTGCGGAAGTCCTGGCAGGTGAGGTCCGAGTGGGCGTAGGCCGAGCCGAAGTAGAACTCGATGCCCGCGCCGCCGGCCATGATGGTGGCCCAGAGCGCGTCGCGCCGGGCGTCGAGATGGCTGGTGCCCGGGTTGCTGTCGGGACGCAGGCTGGCGCTGGCATTGCCCGGCTCGTCGCAGGCGACGACCCAGGGTTTGCCCGCGGCCTTGGAGGCGTTCAGCCAGCGCTTGATGTCGAAGAAGGTGTCGCTGAAATCCGTCTCGTTCATCTGCTTCGACATGCCGGTCACCTTCGAGGCACTGCCCATCAGGTCGAAATGCTGGTCGCCGTTGTGGATGACGATGTGGTGCTTGTAGGGGTCGTTCTGGTGGAAGTAGTCCGCCCATGAGACTTTCTGGGCGGTGCTGGCGTCGTTGATTTCCTCGCCGAGGTTCCAGTTCAGGGCGAGGTGGTGGCCGAAGCGGGCGATGAGTTCGCGGTAGTAGAGCTTGCGCTGGTTGCCGAGGTTGCCGCCGTCGAGCAGCGTTTCGTTTTCGGTCTCCTGGGTTTTGAAGTGGAGGTAGAAGCCCTGCCGGGTGGCGTGTTCCAGAACGATTTCCCACTGGTCGAGCCGCGAGACGTCCATCCGGAAGCGCTCGGTGTAGGAGGTGTAGGGGAAGACGTTCCGGTCGTCCCCGTTGATGTTCATGGTCAGGAAGGAGATCGCGTTGAGTCCTTCGGAAGCGAGGTAGTTGATCGCGCCGATCAGGCCCTTGCCCTTGCCGCCCTGCCATTCGGGATCCCCTTGCTGCCAGTCCGCGAGGTGGGGCGCCCAGGTTTTGACCAGGTTGTCCTTCTGGCCGTCGGTTTTGAAATCGCCGTCGAAATCGGCGTAGGCGAAGAGGTTTTCCGGCGAGTCGGTGCCGGCCTTCATGAAGAACTTCCCGGTCCCGGCGAAGCGCAGGTGGTGCTTGCCGACGTAGGCGAGGCGTCCCTTGGCGCGCAGGTCGCGGCCGGACTTGTCGCTCGGCCCGATCTCGAAGGTGCCGCTTTGCCCGTCGAAGAAACCGGCGGAAGCTCCCGCCAAGGGATTCGCGTCCACCGCGACGAGCGGACCGGTGCGGAAGGAGACGGAGTAGGACCAGGAGCCGACCTGATCCGGGGTGAAGTGGGTGCGCCAGCGGCTGCCGCCGGTGGCGGAGCTGTGGGCCGCGTTGCCGTCCGCCGCGTAGTAGCCCGGGACCACGAAGGTCTTGCCGCTGGCCGGATGAGTGAAGGTGACGTCGAGGCGGTAGTCGGTGAAGGGATTCGGCGTCGCGGATTCCGAGGTCGCAGGGCCTTCGAAGTCGAAAGTCAGCTTGTGCCAGAGCTTCAGTTCGCCGCCGACCGGTACCGCGGAATTCTGCTGGGCGTTCGCGACCGCCAACCCGCACAGACCAAGCCGGAAAGCGGCGAGGAGAGCCCTCCCCCGCAGACGGAAGGAGTGGATGGCGGTGAAAAATGTCATGCGGAGAAATGGCCGACCGACGAAGGGATTGCTGCGCAAACCGTGCCCACGGATCGGGAATTTGAAAGAAAGAGCCGCGAATCGACGGGGGATCAAAGGAATTAATCGTAACCGGTGCGAATTCCCTCCGCGCAAAGGCAGCGGCCGGCCGGAATCCGGCTTCGGTCCCGGGAAATGACCCATCGCCTGCCGCCCGCAGCCTTCAGCTTCCGGTCCACCCGTCGAGGGGCGGGAAGGCCGTGAGGTCCGGGAGAGTGCGGCAGCCGAAGGGCGACTCGGTCACGCTGCGGATAGGGATTTCGCCGCCCTCGATCGCCAGGGTCGGAAACCCGGCCGGATGCCGACGGTAAAGGTCGCCGTGATCCGCGAGCACCTGCTCCTGCAGCGCGGCGGGATACATCGAGAGGCCCTTGAAGTAATGGTGGCCGTTGCGCTCGACGTGGCCGATGCCGAAGCTCGCCATCATCGCGAGGTCTTGCAGCAATGCCACCGGGCCGACGTTGGCGAGGTCCTCGCCGCTGAGCAGCAGGTCCGTGCCGTCGCGCCGACGGCGGTGCTCGAGCAGGCAGGCGTTGGCGATGCCTTTGACGATGCCCTTGCAGTTCTTGTGGCTGGTGCCGCGGTAGCCGAGGTCGAGCGCGGCGGGTAGGGATTCGAGCGTGGCTTCGGATTCGTCGATCACCAGCGGCGGGGCGTTCTTCCAAGCCTTCAGCGCCTCACCGACCGCAGGCTCCAGCGCGCGGTCGCGGTGGAGCGGCTGCTCGACGAAAATCAGGCGGTCGAGCATCGGGCGGATCGCCGGGTCGTCGTGCCACGCCTGCCACTCGGCGGCGAAGAACGCGATGTCGGCGAACTGCTCGTTGCCATCGAGCGTGATGCGGTAGTCGCCGCCGGTCTCCCGCCCGAAGATCGCCGCAAGCTTGGCCAGCCGGGCGCGGTCGATGTCCGGGTTCCCGCAGACCTTCACCTTGAAATATCCCAGGCCATAACTCCGGATGCACTCATCGAGTGCCAGCGGCAGGCCGTCGTCGAGCGGCTCCGCGATGTCCTCCGCGGTCAGCGGGTCGCCGAGGCCGACGGTGTGGCGGACCTGGATGCGATCGAGCGGCGACGCCGGCAGCAGGTCGGCCACCTCGCAACCTTCCAGCTCCGGCCGGATCTCGCCGAGCCGGATGCCGAGGCTTCCATCGCGCAGCACTTCCGCCACCGGTGTCCCGAGGCCGCGGCACAGGGCATCGAGCACCGCGCGCTCCAGCAGGCTGACGCCGAGGTTCGCCAGCAGCGGCGGATGGCCGGTCTCCGCCGCCCAGGCGGCCTGGGGGAAATACAGCGCTTTCCAGAAATCGAAGAACGAGGCGCACTCCCCTGCCCCGCCGGCGAGTTCCGCGGCGTGGCGGATGACCTCCAGCATCGCGGGCAGGTCCTGATCGAAGGTGGTCGACGGATCCTTGGTGAACCATTTCGGCGGCAGGCCTTCGGAAGCCAGCCCCGCCGTCTCGCGACCATTGCAGAGGCACGAAACCGACACGAACAGGTGCGGCAGCTCCGTCATACTAGCGATGCCGTACTTGAAGGGAAAGCGGGTGCGCATCGGCAGCACCCGGAACTCCACCTGCACGACTTCGATCGACGGCACCGCGTTCATCGTCCGAGGAACCTGTCGCGGCCGAGGGCCAGTGCTTCGATTTTCCGGTCGGCCACCGAGCGCTTGAGCATCCAGAAGCCGCAGTCGGGGTGCACGAACTTGATCCGCTCCGGACCCAGGCGGCGCGCGGCCTTTTCGATCGAAGCGGCGATCTCGTCGGCGGTCTCCACGTGGTTGACCTTGATGTCCACCACGCCCAGCCCGAGGCCGATCCGCGGGTCGATGTCGGCCAGCGCGTCGAGGTCGCTGTCGGGGCGATGCGCGAGTTCGAGCACCAGGTGATCGCAGCGCAGGCTGTTGAGGAAATCCACCAGCGCCTTCCAGTTGCCCTTCTGGATCGTCTGGCCGCCGTAGTTGCCGAAGCAGAAATGGACGGCCGTGGTGACTTCGGCAGCATCGAGGATGCGGTTGATGGCCTCCGCCGCGAGTGGCGCGTGCTGCGGGCTGCCGGGGATGTTCGCCTCGTCCACCTGGACGCAGGCACAGGGCAGGCCCTTGACCTGCTCCGCCAGCACGTCGGCGATCGCCAGCGTCAGCGCCTCGAAGTCGCGGTAGTGGTCGTCGAGCAAGGTCCGCGAAAGCATGTAGGGGCTGGTCAGCGTGAACTTGAAGGGCCCGCCGGCCACCGAAGCGGCGCGGCGGCAGTCGTCGATCAGGTTCAGCGCGCCGCCGTGCAGCGCCTCGCGGACCACCGCCGCCGGTTGCGAACGGAAACCCATTTCCTGCTTCGCGCGGAAGGCCTCGGCATCGCGCCGGCCGATGCGCGAATCGCAGCCGCCCATCGAGCCGGTGAAGTATTCGATCATCCCGTTGGTGTCCGGGTGGTTGACGTCGAAGCGGTAGAGTTCGCCGTCGGTCGGCAGGTCGATCCCCGCCTCGCGCTGGGTGTTGAAGACGACGCGGGTGGCATCGAGCACCGCCTGGCCGGAAGGCAGCGCGGTGAGCCAGTCGGGCACCGGATAGGAACCGACGGTGGTGGTGAGGATGGCCGGCGAAGAGGGCAGCGTGGCGATGGGTTTCATGGGTTCATGGAAAGCATCGGCGAAAGGCGGTCCGGATGTCTTGGCAATTCGGGCGGGTTGGTTTGGACGATCGGGCATCAGGCGTCGCGCGCCGCCTTCCGCCACGAGGCCGGCGTGCGTTTCGCCTCGCGCTTGAAGGCCCGGTAGAAGCTCGACAGGTCGTTGTAGCCGCATTCGAAGGCAATGCCGATGATCGGGCGCTCCGTTTCCCGCAGCAGGCGGCAGGCATGCGCGACCCGGAGCTGGCGAAGACAGGCTTCCCGCGACATCCCCGCGACCGAGCGGAAGCGGCTGGTGAAAGCGCGGCGGCTCAGGCCCAGGCGGCGGGCCACTTCGTCGAGCGGCTCGTCGTCGAAGAACCCGTGCTCGAGGGATTGCAGGTAGGCCTCGACCCGCTGTTCCGGCGCTCCCCGGCGGCCCGCCGCGCCTTTGCCCGCGGGGTCGCTTCCTTCCCGGCAGACGCGCACCATCAGCCAGGCGGCCAGCCCTTGCAGCAGCAGGCGGCGCTCCGGGCGCTCGAGTCCGGCCTCGACCAGCATCTCGCGCAGCGCCTGCCTCAGGTCGCGGACCATCGCGCCTTCCCGCAGCACGCGAATGTCCCGCGGCGGCGCATAACCCGCCACGACTTCCGGCTGGATCGCCACGATCGTCAAGGTGAGCGGGCTCCCCGGCGCGTCGCGGATCCGGTGCTCCGTGCCCGCCGCCACGAAGAGGAAATCCCCCGGCAGCATCGGTTCCTCCCTAGCACCCCAGCAGAGCATCCCCTCGCCGGCCGTCACGTGCAGCACCTTGTGGAAATCGTGCCGCGTCGGCGGCATCGAGAAACCCGGCCCGTGCTCGCTTTCTAACAAGCACACCCGCGCCGCCGAGAAGTCGGCTTCCAGCGGTCGCACGACGCCCTTGGCGGGGTTCCTCGTGCCACTTGGGGATTTGCGTTTCATGACGAATCGATGGTCCGTCGCGGAGATCGGAACATCGCCCCTGAACTGCCACGCCATCGCGCCCCTGCCAAGCGGCGAAGCCCGCGAAGTTTCCGCGCCTTCCTCCTTGGAACTTCACCGGACATGGCCTGTGATCGGGCGACTCCATGACCGATAATCCCTACGCCCCTCCCGCCTCGTCTTTCGTGCCACCGGTGGCAAAGGACGACATCGCCCGCCAGCTCGAGGGGATCCGGTATCCCCTCACGCTCAGCTTCAAGATCCTCGCCCTCGCCAGCCAGGCCACCGTGACCGACGCCAACGGCCGCGTGGTCCTCTACACCAAGCAGAAGCTCCTCAAGTTCCGCGAGCACGTCGAGATCTTCACCGACAACTCGCGCACCACCTTGCTCGCCGAAATCAAGGCCAACAAGGTGATCGACTGGTCCGCCCGCTACCACGCCACCGACGCCCATGGCCGGGCCATCGGCTCGGTCGGCCGCCGCGGCTGGCGCTCGATGTGGAAGGCGCACTACGAGGCCTTCAATCCCGGCGACGAGCAGCCCGACTTTTCGATCCGCGAGGAAAACCCGGGCGCCAAGGTGGTCGATGCCCTGCTCGGCGAGATCCCGATCATCGGCATGCTCACCGGCTACTTCTGCCACCCGCGCTACGCCGCCACCCGCGCCGACGGCGGCACGGCGATGCGCCTCACCAAGCAGCCCGCGTTTTTCGAAGGGCGCTTCCAGATCGACAAGCCCGGCGAGCTCACCCCGCGCGAGGAGCTGAACCTGATCCTCAGTTTCCTGATGCTCGTGCTGCTGGAGCGCGGCCGGGGATAGTCCGTGCCGGATCAGCGGCCGTGAAAGCGGCTGGCCATGTGATGTGCAGGCCGGGCGCTTTCAGCGGGTGCCGGCATTCACGGGCAGCAGTTGCAGCCGTCGCAGGGATTGCAATCGCAGCAGCCGGTGTCGCCGGGGCCGGTGTCGCAGGCCGCGTCGCAGCAGTTGCCCTTGCCGCGGGCACCGGCCCTGCCGGAACTTGTGCAGCAGTCGCAGCAGTGGCAGCAATCGCAGTAGTTGTCCCAACAGCGGTCGGACTTCCGCTCGCGCTTCCGCCGCTTCCGTTCTTCGCGCTCCTCCTTCGACTCCGATCGAAGCTCCAGGAACGAACCGCGCTCGCGTCCGGTGCTGCGCACCACGCCGCCCACCAGCTCCGCGTGGCGTTGAAAGGGCAGCGTGCCGAGCGCTTCGCCGAAGTCCTCCCACGCCGCGGCGATCCGGGCGCGGATGGCTTCGGGATCGGCGGTCTCGAAAGGGTTGAAGCGTCCGCGCCGCAGGTCGTCGCCGCGGTCGGTCCACGCGTCCCGCCAATACACCAGCGAACCCAGCGCCCGGCCGGTGCGCTCCAGCGGCTCGCGGCTGCCGGGGATCCCGATCAGCGCGGCCAGGTGACCGACGATGCTCCCGTACGCCGCTGCGGCCGGCTCGTCCGCGCGCAAGGGATCGGTCGCCTCGACCGCCTCCTGGCCGTCGAGACATTCCATCACCGCCGCCGTGGGAAACGAGCTGCTGTTGAGCAGCGCCACCGCCCGGTCCGTCGCGGGTCCGGTCAAGCGCCGGCCGATCCGTGCGATGCCGCGGCGGACGAGCCCTTCGTCGCGGGAATCGTCGGCCAGCTTGGCGGCCAGCCCGCACACCGACACCGCCGCCGCGTGCAAGACCGCCGGATGCCCGTCGGCCATCGCGAATGGCCGGGCGAAGGGATTGCAGCAGGTGCCCTCTTTCCAACGCGGGGCCTGCGGGTCGAGGCTCATCCCCAGCAGCCCCATGAAGGCCGCGTCCCGGTTGACCAGCAGCCGCGCGGGATCGCCGAACTCCCGCCCGAGGCAGCGGGCCAGCCCGCAGAAAGTCGCCCGCCACGCGGGATAGGCATCGCTGGAACAGCGCGGACAGGGGGCGGCGATGAATCCGAACACCCCGACACCGCTACCCGGCCCGCCGGAAAGTCCAAGCCGAGAATCAAGAAGCACTCCGGCTTGGTGTCTCGAAGGGACCGTTGAAGATTAGGGTTCGAAGCCTCTGAATGGAAAATTCACGTGAGATTCCATCAATGGATCTTCACGACAACAGGATAGATGGTTCCGAGTATAGATCGATGGCACTTCCCCCTCCGTCGGCCTTCAAGCGTATGAAGCCTTTTGGACAGCTAAAGCACGGCAGCGGGATTCAGACGATTTCAACCCAAGCAAACCATGAAGACCAACCCATCTGAAGAAGCCAAGCCGGTCGTGATCTGCGGAACCGACTTCACTCCTGCCGCCGGTCATGCGGCTGATACGGCGTCCGCATTGGCCCGTCGCATGAACTGCCAGCTGGAATTGGTGCATGCCAGCGCGATTCCTCTCTCCACGTCGGTGCATGACCAGATGAGCGCGGAGGCGGATCGCTTGCGGCAACAGGGGGCGGATGTCCACGAATCCACGCCCGAGGGCAATGCCGACGAGGAGTTGGTGAAACTGGCAAAGCCGGATGCCTGCCGGATGGTGGTGGTTTCCTCGCTCGGCAAGCGCGCGCCGCAACGCTGGCTTCTTGGCAGCGTTTCCGAACGAACGGCGGAGCGGGCGCTTGTGCCGACTCTCGTGGTGCGGGATGCCACTCCATTGCTGGAATGGACGCGCGGAGAACACCCGCTGCGTGTTTTCGTCGCGTTCAACTTCAGCGAGACATCCGAAGCCGCCTTGCTCTGGATCAAGGAGCTTCTGGCGATCGGCCCCTGCGAGCTGGTGGTCGGATACGTCGATCATCCGGCGGAACAACGCGCCCGCCTGGGGGGTGCAGGGCCACTTGCTTTGGTGGGCAATGCACCGGAAGTGCAGGCAATCCTGGAGCGCGACCTGACCGCCAGAGTGACGGAATTGCTGGGCACCTCGGACTTTCAAATCCGTGTCGAAGCCAACTGGGGCCGCCCGGATGCGGCGCTCGACAACATGGCGAGGAAAGCGGGCGCCGACCTTGTGGTGATCGGATCGCACCAGTACCAGGGATTCGAGCGGGTTTGGAACATGTCCGTATCGAGAGGCCTGCTCCACAGCACGACGATGAATGTGGTGGTGGTCCCCCGGGCCACGCTGCGGACGGGACCCGCTCCCTGTGCTCCGGCGGTGGAACGGGTGCTTGTCACCACCGATTTTTCGGACCTCGCGAATCGGGCGATCCCGCATGCCTACTCTCTCCTTCGCGCCGGCGGAATCGTCCAACTGCTTCATGTGACGCAGCCGGAGACCGCTTCCGACTTGGACTACCTGCAGGGCCAGGCGCAACAACGGTTCCAAGCCCGCCAATCCGAGGAGGTCAGGACGTGCCTCGGAAAACTGAAGGAATTGGTCCCGGTGGATGCGGCATCGCGCGGCATCCGGACCGAGGTGGAAGTGATCGAACAGCGCGATGCGGCGCAGGGAATCTGCCAGGCGGCGGAGCGTTTCGGAGCCGATGCGATTTGCCTCGCCACCCACGGCCGTACCGGGCTGGCGTCGGCCGTCGCCGGCTCGGTCGCCACTTCCTTGCTGGGCAAGGCCAACCGCCCGCTCTATCTGGTGCGCGTGATCAGGGACTGACTTGCCTCGAACCGCTTGTCGCGGAAGTCTGGATCAGGGACCCCCAAGACCCATCGCGGGAAACGCCTGCGGCCGCACCGGAATCGCGGGAACCGCGAGGGTAAGGACCAAAGCGCACGGCCAGCGGTCTTCCGGCAATCCAGAAGCCGGGGTTCGACAGCATCTGGCGCTTGTGGTTTTCTCTCCGGATGAACCGCCCAAGCGCTGCCTCCAGCCTCGCCATTGCGGCGGGGCTCGCCCTTGCCTTCGCCCCGCTTTCCTGGGCGCAGGCTCCGGAAGAACGGCCGGCACCTCACATGATCCTCATGGTGGCCGACGATCTCGGTTGGGAGGATGTCGGATTCCACGGCAGCGCGATCAAGACACCGCATCTCGATCAGTTGGCGAAGGACGGGGTGAGGCTCGACCGCTTCTACGTCCAACCGGTGTGCTCGCCGACCCGGGGCGCGTTGTTGACGGGGCGCTACCCGATCCGCCTCGGCTTGCAGTGCGGGGTGATCCGCCCCTGGGCGACGCACGGGCTTCCCCTCGACGAACAGACCCTCCCCGAGGGCTTGAAGAGCAGGGGCTATGCGACCGCGATCGTCGGCAAGTGGCACCTCGGTCATCACCAGCCCGCTTACCTGCCGACGCGCCGCGGCTTCGACCAGCAGTATGGTCACTACAACGGGGCCATCGACTACTTCACCCACGAGCGCGACGGCGGCCACGACTGGCACCGCAACGACCGGCGGAACGATGACCAGGGTTATGCCACGGATCTGATCGCTGCCGAAGCGGTCCGGGTGATCACGGATCACGCCGCCAAGCAGGCGGATCGGCCGCTCTTTCTTTACGTGCCCTTCAACGCGCCCCACACGCCGCTGCAGGCGACACCGGAGCTGATCGCGCGGAACCCGGGATTCAAGAACCGGAACCGCCAGATCCACGCCGCGATGGTCACGTCAATGGATGATGCCATCGGGCGCATCCTCGCCGCCGCCGGGAAGCACTTGCCGGCGGAGAAGACGCTGGTCTTCTTCTGCTCCGACAACGGCGGGATGAACCAGTTCGGAAGCAATGGCAAGCTGCGCGGCCAGAAGGGCACGCTCTACGAAGGCGGGATCCGCGTCCCGACCGTGATCCGGTGGAAAGGCACCCTCCAACCGGGAATCGTGAAGGAGTCGCTCCACGTCGCCGATCTCTACCCGACGCTGCTCGGGCTGGCCGGCGCGGAGGTCGTCCAGCGCAAGCCCGTGGACGGCAAGAACGCCTGGCCCACCATCGCGGAAGGCCGGCCCACCCCGCACGAATACCTCCTGCACAACGTCACGCCCTTTCAAGGCGCGGTCCGGATGGGACCCTGGAAGCTGGTTCACAACGGCAGCGTCCAGGCCAACGCGACGAGCTACAAGGGGCCCCAGACCTGGGAGCTCTTCGATCTCGACAAGGACCCGTATGAGCAGAAGGACCTGAGCTCGGAGAAGCCGGAGCTTGTTGCCCGGCTGAAGGAGAAGCTGGCCGCCTTCCAGGCCGAAGCCGCCGCCCCGCATCTCCTCCCCGGCGAGGCGCCCGACGGCTTCGTCGTGCCCGAAGTCTGGGGGCAGTCCAAGTGAAGACGGCGGTCTTGCTTTACGGGGAGCGTTGCTCGTCCGGCTCTCAGGGGGACGCGGGTGTGATATCGCTCACGCGATAGAAGCGCTTCGGGGCGACCGATGGATGACTTGGGGTGTCGGGCGGGCCTTGGCCCGTCCAGTGTAGCTTGCCGGTGCCGGACGGTTGACGCCATCGAATCGCTTGCGGCGGTTCCTGCGGCCCGCCGTTCCGTTCAAGGAGGCAAGGTAATCCGGAGTTGGTAGAAAATCCTCGGAATGTTCGCGGGGAGGATGAACTCGGCCCGGATGATCGGGTCGCCGGTGACGGGGTCGCTGCCGATGACCGATTCCGTGTTCGGCGATTGCGGGGACCAGTTCACCAGATCGTTGGAGGAGAAATAAGCCGCGATGATGCCGGTGACGCCGAAGCGCCGGCGGTAGGTGAGCGTGACCTTCTTGTTGCCGGAGACTTCCTCGCAAGACACGGCCGGCAGGGCGGCGCGATCGGCAGGCGTCACGACGCCGAGGGGCGGGATGCGGTGAAAGTATTTCAGCAGGTTGGCGTGACCGCTGCCGTTGGCGTCGGCGTCGGAACCGCTGACGGCGTTGTTGATCGCACTGATCCCGCCACCATTGCCCGTCGACTGGTTGCCATTCACGGAGCAATCGATCATGACCAGCTTGCCGTCATCGACGAACACGGCGCCGCCCCGGTTCGTGGAGGTGTTGCCTTGCAGGGAGCAGGTCTCCATCCGCACTGTCGAGTTCTCCGTGGATATCCGCAGGGCGCCACCGTCGGCATTGGCCTGGCCGTTGGTCAGGGCAAGGCGGCGCAGCAAGGCCTCTCCCGCGACGGTCATGTTGACGTCCATGACCCGCTGCCCGGCCGTAGCCTTTCCGACTTTCGTAGCCTCGGCGAAGCAGTTGGCGAAGGCTGGATGGCGGGGATATGGGCGGGAATCGAGGGCTTTACCGCGGTTTTCATTCCTCGCGAGCCTATCTTTCCGGGCTGCTTTGCCAAGAATCAGACGAGGAAAGAGATAGGTCCCGGAAGGCCCCTGCGGCTTGATCCTCGGGCTCAAGGTCGTGCACCGGGTGATTCCGCGCCACCGGCACAAGCCGGCGGATGCGCTGCGCAGGGGGAGGGCGACGCCGCACCCGCTTGCGGGCCTCGTTCAGGGCGCTTGTTCCGCATGGGCGGCAGGCGCGTCCACGGCACGGCGCAAGCGCTCGCGGCCCAGCGTGGCCTGCATCAGCGGCCCGGCCAGCAGGGTCGTGACGATGCACATCACGACGCAGGCCACCATGATGGACGCACTGACGACCTGCTGCTCATAGGCCACCACGGCCATCACGATGCCGATGATGCCGCGCGCATTGAGCCCGAAGCCCACGGCCAGGCTGGTGCGTGAATCCAGGCCGCCCAGGCGACCGCCCGCGTACACGCCCAGCAATTTGCCGGCCATGGCCACGGCGGTGACAAGAAGCACCATGGCCAGATCGAAGCCGCGCACGAAATCGGTGGTCAGCGCCATCGAGCAGAAGAATACCGGCGTGACGTAGGCCAGGCTGAAGTGGCTGATCGCGTCGTAGGGCACGGGATGTTTCTCGTGGTGGTCGGCCAGCGCGACACCGGCGACAAAGGCACCGAGGAAGCTGTGGATGCCCAGGCTTTCCGCAGCCCAGGAGCAGAGCAGCACGTAGACCAGCACCCAGCCGATGAAGCCACCCGGATAGGGCATGGCGCGCGCGGCCCAGTCCAGCAGACGGGTCATGACCACGCGCCCGAAAACCAGCGCGCCGGCGATGAAGGCCACCACCCACAGCAGCACCTCCAGCGGTGCCGCGCCCTGCACCTTGGAGGCCGGCGCGAACTGCGCCAGCAGCACGGCGAAAAGCGCCCAGCCGACCAGGTCGTCGATGAACGTGGCCGACATGATGATGCTGCCGACCTTGTGCTTGAACAGGCCCAGGTCGAGCAGGATGCGCGCGATGATGGGATTGGCACTCAAGGCCATGATGCTGGCCATGAACAGCGCCATCGGCAGCTGGTTGCCGGCCTCCACCTGCAGCACACCCGGGAACCCGTAGACCATGGCCAGGCCCAGGAAGAGCGGCACGAAGGTACCCAGCAGGCCCACGCCCATGGCCGGCCGCAGCACGCGCTTGAACTCGCTGATGCTGACCGCAAAGCCAATGGTCAGGATGAAGGCCAGCATGCCCGTGCGCATCATCGACGTGCGGGCGCTGTTGACGGCCGGGTCACCAAAAAGCGCGGCATGGGCTTCGGGCCAGAAGCGGCCCAACAGCGTGGGGCCAAGCAGCAGGCCACCGAGGATTTCACCGACCACCGCCGGCTGCTTCATCAGGCGGAACAGATGGCCCAGCGCCAGCGCGCAGCCCAGCATGACAGCGATTTGCAGCGCCAGGGCTGCCCATTGGGATTGAGACATGGGGTGCGGGTGTCGTCGTGAGGCAAAGGGCCTTTGCCGCGTCGGTTGGTGTCAGGAATTGGCTTTCAGCGGGTGGCTTCTGAAACTGCGGTCCGGGGAGTCTTCGTAGCCTTCCCGGCCTTCGTAGCCTCGGCGAAGTAGGTGCCGAATGCTGGCGGGCGGGGGAAATTCATTGGGTCGGACCGTAGCTTGCCGATCCGGCCTGCCAAGTCCGCTTTCGGCAGCGGCTTCCTAGTAGTCCGGCTCGTGGAATCAGGAATCTTCGCGTGCCAAGGAGGCACAGGTGGATTCACCAATCTACCGGTCCGCATGGGGATCGCGGGTGAATGAACGCTCAAGGCCCCGTCACCTTGACATCGACAAACAGACGTGCGGGCAGCACCCCGGTGGCCGTGGCGGTGACGGTGGTGAAGCCGGGCGAAGGGGTGTCCCCCTGGGTGGTGAAAGTGACCGTGGTACCCGCACCGTCGGTGGCACCGCCCGCCAGGAAGCTGGCGAGGTCTTTCGACCATCGGTAGCTGGCCGTCAGGTCGCTCGCGGGGGTGGCGCTCTTCGGGTGGATGAAGGTGAAGGTGTTGCCATTCTTGATGCCGGCCGCGAGTCCCCGTGTGAAGGTTCCGGGGTTGGTGCCGAAGAAGTTTTCCACGCCGTTGTCGATGCCGTCGCCATCGGGATCGTCGTCGAGGTCCCGGTCGGCAAGAGCGAGCCCGAAGGCGGGGTTGGAGATCCAACTGGAGAAGGTGAGCGGGGCGGTGGTGAAGCTCCATGTGGTGGGGCTGGAAATGCCTGCGAAGGCATTTCCTCCGGAGGTGTCGACGACTGCGGTGGAATCGATCACTACATGATACTCCGTCTGGTAATCGAGATTGGCGGTGGGGTTGATGGTGAGCGTCTGGCCGCTGAAGGTGAGAGCCAGGGAGGTGGCGGCGTTGAAGCTCTCGACCGTGCTGTTGTCGGAGGTTCTTTTGATCGTGATCGTGCCGGTTCCCCTCAAGACCGGTTCGCTGAAGTTTGCGACGAGATTGCCGGCGATCGGCACCGCAGTCGCATTGTCGGCCGGACTGATGGAGAGCATCACCGGCGCGGCGCTTGCTGGCACGAAGGCTGCAAGAGCGTGGCTGTCTTCAACAGGATTGGTAACCGACCATGTATAATTGGCGTTACCCGATGTTAGCATCACTTGGTAGCCCGCGTTACCCTCACATGAACCCGAATCTCCATTGTAAAGCGTGGTGGAGAAGGGGCCGTTGATCGTGGGCGAGCCGTTGGAGGTGTAAACGCCTGCCACGAAGCTGCCCTCGAGCGGGAGGTTCAGGCTGCCGGACCTGCCGGAGGAGGTCGCGGTTCTCGCCACCCCAGGCGCGACGCCCGTCAAGCTCAGCACACCGACGCGTGAACGGGTCGAGCCAGGGAAAGTCACCACGATGTTGCCGGTGCCCGCGGTCGGGGCATCGAGGTAAAGGATGGCCGCGTTTCTGTCGGACGTGGAATTGACTGCCGCCGAGAAATTCTGGGTTCCGTTCCAAGTCGCGCTGATGCCCTGATTCCCGTTTTCCCAACTGGCGATCAGCACGAGTTTGCGATTGCTGCCGCTGGGCACGGTGAAACTGCTGATGGTGTTGGTGGTCTGCGCGGTGCTCTGATATCGCCCGGTGCTGGCATTGACACCGATGAAGCTGGTGGAGGCGGGATCGAAGTTCAGCAACAGGTTTTGATAACCGGGATAGGAAACGGTAGCCAGATCCGTGCCGTGGGTCATCGAGAGGTAGGGACTGTCGTAGGTCTTGGCCGGGTTGAGGTTCACGGTGGTCCCGTTCACCTGCGGGGTGGTTTTGCTGTTGGCGTAGAAGGTGAAAACATCGCCGGCCTCGCTGGTGTAGTTGAGTATGTTGGAGGAAAAGGTCAGCGCGTTCGCAATGACCGATGTCCTGAACGCGGCGAAGTCGGCATAGCCCGACGCCTGCCCCATCTGGATGATCACCGGCGCCCAGCTATTGCTCATGGAAATGTCCACACCGTAAGCGGCGGCCGTGGCGGTGTAAGTGCCGCCCGCAGGACGGAGCGCGCAGTAGGCATTGCCGCTTTGGAGAAAAATCCAGCCAGAGGCCTCCACGCGGGCGTTCCAGAGGGCGTTAGGAACGAAGGCCAGCATGCCGCTGCCGCTGTTATTGGCGTTCTGGTCGCGTTGCACCACCATGCAGTTCGCGCGGGTCACGCCGGTGAGGTCGGCATAACTCTTGTCGTCGATGGAGGAACCTTCACCAAAGACCATCACCCGGTTGTTGGGACCGGAGGCAAACATCACACCCATCGCACGATTCTGGTCGCTGATCTGGGTGTATTGCCGGTTCATGTCGTAGGTGATGGTGCCCATGGTGTAGTCGGGCGTGACCCAGGTGTCGCGGCGCATGTTCGAGTTGCCGCTGTCGAAGCCGATGATGTAGTCAAGCCCGACGGAGCCACCCTCGCGGCCAAAGCGGCGGGAGGTGTAGAGGTAGTTCGGGCGGGCGGGGTCGGTGGCGCAGGCGGTGATGAGCGCGGGCACGCGGTAGGAACTGGCGGCGGGAATCAGGCCATAGGTCCTAGCCGTGCTGGAAGTGGCATGCCAGCCATAGCCATAGAGCAGTGAGTAAAAGGAATACTGGCTGCCGAGACGGACGTAGTTGTCCTTGTAGCAGCGTGCCTCCCCACCGCCGCGCACGCCGGACCGGGTCCAGTCCGATGCGGTGTCCGCCCAATACAGGGTGACGAAGCGTTGTGCCAGGGTGCGCAGCACCGGCGACTCCGCGAAGTCCATGAGGTTGTAATAAACCCCGACGCTATATTTCGCGTAGATCGGGCTGGCGATCTCGGCATTGATGCCTTCTTCGGCGCGACTGGTGAAATAACGTTGGAAAAAGCCGCTCCAAGCGGTGGCGTGTTGGGCGAGCGTCTGCCCATCGGCGAGGACCATGCCAGAACCATAGCCGGGCGCATCCCTGAGAGCCTCAGCGCAGAGCAGGAAGCTGCCCTTCTGCATCGCGTCGTGATTTTCACTGTCGTGAATGTCCCACGTGTTCTGCGCATCGCTGGCTCTGCTGCGCGTCCGGATGAAATTCCACATCATGTCCTGAATGTTGGTGCGGGCCTGCGTCGTCAGCCGCGCGTTCATCACGGGATCATGGTAAATGCGCCAGATCAGGTGCAGCCAGAAGTAGGAGTCGAAGCCGATGGTGTCGCTGTCCGGAACCGGATATTGGGTGTGAAACTGATTGATGAAATCGTTGGCGGTCACCAGATCCGTGCCCAGGTGGAAGGCCGCCAGCGCATAAGAGGCCAGGCCCGCTGAACTCGTCGTGCTGGGAAACGGGTTGGTGATGTTATTCTGCATCATCCAGGTGAACCGTCCATCCACCGTGGTCAGGTCTGGCAGCGCGGTGAAGTTCCACACGGTGGGATCCGAAATGCCCGCGTAATACTGGTTGGCGGTGTTGCGGAATGCGGTGGAGTCGATTCTCACATAATATCCAGCGCCAGCGACGAAGTTGTTGACGGGATTGATCGTCACCCTCCCGCCGGACAAGGTGACGGCGGCGGAGGTCACGTTGATGGTTTCAAACACCGTGCCATCGGCCCTGTGGATGGTGATGTTTCCCGTTCCCTTCTGGATGGTTTCGCTGAAGGTCGCCACGAGATTGGCATTCACGGCCACGCCGAAGGCATTGTCCTTGGGTGAGAACGTGGGTACCAGCGGCGGGTTGCTGCCGGTGGAAAAGGACCACGTGGAGGAGTTCGTGATTCCCGTGAACGCATTGCCGCCGGAGGTATCGACGACTGCGCCGGAAGTGATCCTGACGTAGTAGATGGAGTTGGCGGCGAGATTTGCGGTTGGATCGATGGTGAGGGTCGATCCCGCAAACGAGAGCAGCGGGGAAGTGGCCGCATTGAAGGATTCGATCGGCGAGCCTCCGCCGGACTGCCACAATTCGATGGTGCCACTGCCGGCCACCACCGCCTCGCTGAAGGTCGCCACCAGATCGGCGTCCGGCGAGACGGAGATCGCGCCGTTGGCGGGGCTGGTGGCCGTGATCACCGGGGCGGCAGAGGCCGGCACGAAGATCGCGGCGCAGGTCGCCGGTGTCGACGAGCTGGTGTCGCCGTAGGTGTAGGTCCGGGAGCCGGCGGCTTGGCCAGTGGCATAACCCGCCGCTGCATCCGCGGAGCCGATGTTGGTGGAGTTGTAAATCGCCGTGTGACCTGAGGGCAGCGTGATCGTGCCGGAGCCATTGTCGGCATATCCGCTGACCACAAGACAACCCGACACCGGCACTGTCGGTGTCACGCTGCTGGTGGCATTGGCCAAGGCGGCTGTGGCGTCCCCGGGGGCGGCTCCGGAAACCGAGACCACGCCGACCCCGATCCCGTTGGTGATCCCTTCTTGCATGGTGACCGAGAGATTGGCCGCGCCGCCGGTGAACGGGTTGTCCAGATAGTAGATCCCCCTGTTGCGCCCGGTGCCGGTGATCACCGGCGTGAGGGGGACTCCCCCATAGGTGATCGCCGCCACATTCTGACCCTCCGCACTGACCTGGACGATCAGCTTGTTCGCGGCCCCGGCAGTGAACGAAAGCACGGCGGTCTTGGGATCATCGGCCACGGGGGATACCACGGAACCGGAATTAATCACGGTGATCTGCGCCATCACCGACCCGGCCATGGCGGCGAATCCGGAGACGGCGGCGAGAATCTTCATACTGCTGTTGAATCCATTCATGCTTGGGAAGGGGTCGGTTAAACCGCTAGTTCATCGCCTCCGCCTGACGCTTCTTGAGCAGCTTCTTCATCGTGGCAATCGCTCCGACATACTTGGGATCGCCCGCCACGTTGTGGTTTTCCTGCGGGTCCTTCGACAGATCGTAAAGCATCTCCGATTTCCCGCCCGCATATCGGGTGTAACTGAAACGATCGGTGATGACGGCATCGGCATTGAGAAAGCGGCTGTAGGCGGCTTCGTGGAAGGGCTTGTCGGGGTCGTCGAGGAGCGCGGAGAAGTTCCGCCCCTGCACCGTGGGAGGCGGGGCGATGCCGGCGAGCGCGCACAAGCTCGGGAAGATGTCGCTGGTTTCCACGAGTGAACGGGAGACACCTGGTTTTTTGCCCGGGACTCTCACGATGAGCGGCACGCGCGTGGCGAGGTGCATGGTGTTGTGCTTGCCCCAGAAATTGTGCTCGCCGAGGTGCCAACCGTGGTCGCCCCAGAGCACGACGATGGTGTTGTCCGCCAGCCCGAGGCGCTGGAGTTCGGCGAGGACATCGCCGGTGAGCTTGTCGGCATAGCTGGTGCAGGCAAGGTAGCCGTGGCGCATGATTCGGTGGAACTCGTCCGAGTTGGGATCGAGGTCCGCGAGGTGGTAGCTGCGGAATTCACTGCTGCCCTTGAGCTGCTCCGGAGCATTGGACGGGCGTTGGCGGTTGGTGGCGAGTTGGATCGAATCACGCGAGTAGAGATCCCAGTATCTCTTCGGCGCGTAGAAGGGCATGTGGGGTTTGAAGAATCCGCAGGCGAGGAAGAACGGCTTTCCCGCCTGTTTGAGGCGCTGGAGATCCTTGATCGTCTTTTGCGCGATCTCGCCATCGGGATAGGCGTCGTCCGCCACATCGGGGAATTCGTAGATGCGGCCGCGCTGTTTGGTTTTGGAAAGGCGACGGGTGGTCTCAGGATCGAAACTGCGCATGTTGTTGCGGGTGATCCAAGGCGGCTCGCTCCAGCTTCGGTCCGCCGCGTCGTCGAGGGCGTGATAGATCTTGCCGTTGGAGAGGGTGGTGTAGCCGGCTTTGCGAAAGGCCTCTGGCATGGTCATGGCACCGGGAACATCCACATCCATGCGGCAATTGCCGACGAAGCGCTTCGATGTCGGCAGCATCCCGGTCATCAGCGAGGCGCGGGAACCCATGCAGATCGGCACCTGGCAATACGCGCGCTCGAAGCGCATGCCACTGGCGGCGAGTTGGTCGATGTGCGGTGTCTTGACCTGCGGGGCCCCGTAGCAACCGAGTTCGGGCCGCAGGTCGTCGATGGCGATGAACAGAACGTTAGGTCGCCCGGCGCCTGCGGCGGTGGCGAGAAGGATCAGGGTGAGAATGAATGGTTTCAGAATCATGGAGCTTCTTCGTTCTCTGGGTAGGCCACTAGCGAAATCAACCTTCAAGGTCCCGTCACCTCGACATCGACAAACAGGCGGGCGGGGAGCGTTCCGGTGACCGTGGCGGTGACGCGGGTAAATCCGGGTGAGGGCGTATTCGCCTCGGTGGTGAAGTTAACGGTGGTTCCCCCGCTGCTCCCGCCGCCGGGGTGAAAGCCGGCGAGATCGGTGGACCAGCGGTAGCTCGCGCTGAGGTCGGTGGCCGGCGTGGCGTTCTGCGGATGGGTGAAAGCGAAGGTGTTGCCGCTCTTGATACCGGCGAGCAGCCCCTGGGTGAAGGTGCCGGGGTGGGTGCCGAAGAAGTTCTCCACGCCGTTCTCGATGCCGTCGCCATCGGGATCGTCGTTGAGATCGCGGTCGGCAACAGCGAGCCCGAAGCTGGGGTTGGAGATCCAACTGGAGAAGGTGGGGAGAGCGGTGGTGAAGTTCCAAGCGGTGGTGCCGGCAATGCCAGCGAAGGCATGGCCGCCGGAGCCATCGACGATCGCGGTGGAGTCGATCAGGATATAATAACTCACTCCCGGACTGAGGTCGTTGGTCGGATCGATGGTCAGGGTTTGTCCGCTGAAGACGAGCCTCGGCGAGGAAGCCACGTTGAAGCTCTCGACCGTGCTGTTGTCGGAGGTTCTCTTGAGCGTGACCGTGCCGGTTCCCTTGACCACGGGCTCGCTGAAGGTTGCGATGAGGTTGGCAGCGACAGGCACATCGGTCGCATTGTCCGCCGGGCTGGTGGTGGTGATGACCGGTGCGGCAGCCGCCGGCACGAAAGCGGCGAGAGCGTTGTTGTCGGTCGAAGGGGCGCTGACCGTCCAAGTGTAACTTGCAGAGCCCGCCGTTGGCACAATCTGGTAGCCCGCGTTGCCGGCGGATGAACCCGAATCGCCGTTATGGAGGGTGCTGGCGAAAGGACCTGTGATCGTGGGCAAGCCGTTGGACGTGTAAACGCCGGTCACGAGGCTCCCATTGACCGGAACGGCCAGGCTGCCGGAGATGCCGGAGGCGGTCGAGGTTCTTGCCACACCTCGTGCGGCGCCCACCAGGCTCAGCACGCCGACGCGTGACTGGGTGGACCCAGAGAAGGTCACGACGATGTTGCCGGTGCCCGGGCTCGGGTCGTCGAGGTAGAGGATGGCCGCGTTTCTGCCGGATGCGGATTTCACCGCCGTCGTGAAATTCTGGCTCCCGTTCCAAGTCGCGCTGATGACCGCCGGACTCCCTTGTTCCCAACTGGCGGTCAGCACCAGCTTGCAGTAGCTGCCGCCGGGGACGGTGAAGTTGGAAATGGTGTTGGTCAGCAATGCGGAGTCCTGATATCGCTCGGTGCTGGCATTGGCTTCGATGAATGCCGGCACGCTTCTGTCGAATTCCAGGGCCGGAGCGGCGAACGTGGTGTCTTCCTTGGAGGCCACGATCGAGTTGCCGGCTGCGGTGCTGGCACGGGTGACGATGAATGTCACCCGGTCGTCGGTATCCGCCAAAAGAAAGGCATCCAAGGCTGCGGAGCGCAGCTCCAGCACCTGTCCCAGTGGTTGAGCTCCGGTGACGGCAAGCGTGCCGAGCAGCGTCACCCGGCTGCTGACGAGTCCGTCTCCCGACCCTGTGGTGTTGGCCGGTGCGTTGTTCCACGTGATGGTGCTCTCGCCCCAGGATTCCCCTACGTCCGCGTTCTTCAATCCATAGACCTGCCATGGCGTCGCATCAACCCAGGCACTGGAGACCGCGAACTGCAGGGACGCGTTCGGCGCGGCGCTGATGTCTTGCCCGGTGAGATCGAAGCGGATGTATGACTTCCGTTGCGTGGCGGCGGTGGTGGAATTCTTGACGACGAGTGTTGGCGCGGTGCCGAAGTTGGTCGTGGCGAAGTTGGTTGTGGTGTCGCTGCCTGCCCGCACAAAGGCATCCGCGCTGGCTTCCAGCGTGGTCATGCTGGAGGACGGTTGCGGTGTGGCGCTCACCGTCGCGCCGGCCGGGCTCGTCCCCTGGGCCGTGGTCATCGTGACCTTGTAGAAATACGGAGTGCCTTGCACCAGGTGCGAGTCCATCCAGGTCGTGCCGGTGACTCCCGTCGCGATGGTCGTGAACGGGCCCGCCAGGGAAGTCGCCCGGAAAATGTCATACGTTGCAGACGTGACCTCCCCCGTCCAGCCCTCCCAGGCCAGCGCGATTCTCGTGGCGGAAACAGGGTTTGCGGTCAGGCTTTCGGGTGCGAGGGGCGTGGAAAGCTGTCTGCCATAGATTTCCACGTAGTCGACCTTGGCCGGGGTCCCGGAAACGGGTGTGACATCGAGCTTGATCACCGCCCCGGCTGGCAGAGCGACTCCACGCTTGATGCGATGGCGGATTTGAAGTCCCGTGCCTGCCGGGGTCAGCTCCGCGCTCCACGAATCAACACTCGTTCCGTTCACGCGCAGCACGTAACTCGCTGCGGCGCTGGACCCGGTGACGTAAGCCGTGTGGAGGTTGTAGGTTCCGGCCGCACCGGCAAAGGTGGTGCTGAGATTTCCGGCAGCGCTGAAAGTGCGCCCCGCATCGTTGGAGTAGGATGTTCCGGACTCGGTGGTTCCTCCGGTGGTCGTCATGTTCTCGGCCTCGATCTTCGTGGGCCAGACATAGTTCGTCTTGCGACCCGCATATTGGGTGATGGTCGGTTCCGCCGAATTATAGTTGTTGATCAAGCGAATGTTCTGCACTCCTCCGCCGATGTTCTGGTTGATGTCGTCGGAGCAATTCGAGCTGGCGTTTCGTTCGTAGGTGATGAATTCCGAGTAGTTGTCGGCATAGATCCCGGCCACCGGGTAAGCACCCGTGAGCTCGGTCCATTGGATTGTGTCCGCCCAGTTGTCCACGACATGCGTTCCTTGCTGGCGGGCCAGCGTGTAAAACGCCGCGCCGTCGTCGTGGAACTGCATCATGTGGTGGACGTAATTGTTTCTCAGGATGTTGTCCTTCATCCCGACATCGACGTGGCCTCCGGACTGACCTCCCGTCTGGGTGCCCATGTAGGGTCCGTAAGAGATCTCGTTGTCCGCGATGAGCATGCGTTTCGCGAAATAGCAAACGATGCCGATGCCGTTGCTGTATTGCTGGCCGATCCGGGAGATGCCGTTGTTCACGATCCGGATGTTCTGGCACTCCTCGCCTGCGGCCGGGTTATCATTGGCATCGTCATCGATCACGATGCCGTTCCCGGAGAGCCAACGGAACTCGCAGTTGCGGATGGAGCCGCCCGTGACTCCCTTCACATAGGAAATGGCGGTGAAGCCGAGGAAGCGGAATTTGCAGAAAGCGATATCGATGTTATCGGCATATTGCGCCGTGATCGCTCCATGCTTCGCGAAGGGTTGGACAAGTTCCCTGGAACCCTGGGTCATGGCGGAGCCTTTGGTGCTGGGGCCGTTCCAGCCGGTCTGGGTGAAGGTCAGCCCTTCGAAGCGGACATTACGCACCTTGTTGGCCGAGGATCCGCCGGAGATCTGAATCAGCCTTTCCAGCACTGGCGCTTCGATGGTGGCGGCGGGCATGTATTCGCCCGGGCGCGGCTTGTAGTAGAGAGTCGAGGTGGCGGCATCACGGAACCACTCGCCTTCGGCATCGAGAAAATCGATCGAGTTCTCGAAGAAGTAGGGAACAGGATAGGTAGCGCTATTCCAGAAGCTGTCGCCCTTATCAAAAATCAAATCGCTCTCGGGCAATTGGAATTTGAAACGGACCTGGGTGGCATTCTGGTAGGAAGCATCGGGGTCGATTCTCCCGCGGTATTGATACCAGTGCGGGTGCATGACCATTTCGACGTTGGTAAGGCCGGCGACACTTCTCCAGCCTTCGACGGGCGCCCGAGGGACGATCGCCTCTTTGGCCGCTGCGTCGATTCCGCTCATGGTGAGATACGGGCCGAGCGTGTCCGGATCGGTTTGATTCGGCGTTCTCGCCCTGATGGTGGAGGAGGCATTCACGGTCAGTTGCCGGAACAGGAAGTTGACCCCGGTTTTCTTGTAGATGTTCTTCGCCGCATCATGAAGAACCCATCCACCTGAGAGATCCACGCCGCCGTTGATGACGGGGACTTCGCTGCCGTAATTCCGGTACACCACATTGAAGCCATTCGTTCCCGAATCCCCCGACCCCAGCGTGAACGTCGCGGTGAGGCGGTGGATGCCGCCGCGCAGATGGACGGTGATGTCTTCCGTCATGTTCCCATTGATCGCGTCCACTGCCTGGCGCGCTCGCTCCAAGGTCTTGAATGCGGTGGCGAGGGACGTGCCGTTGTTCGCATTGCTCCCGGAAACAGGATCGACGTAGAAGTCCGCGGCCGATGCCACCCTGCCGCCGCAGAGCGCGAGCGCCAGCAGGATGAGGATGAGAGGATGGAGCCGGAGGCGTGCTTTCATGGGTTTGTCATGCTGCGTCGCGATCGTCTAGTAACGGACCTGCTTTTCGGACTGGTCGCAAGAATCGCCGGCAGTGATCGGGGGGAAGGCGATACAGTGGATCAGGGGGCGGCGTTTCATGAGACGTCGGGAGTATCCATCCAGGTGCCGATGAGGGTTGTTTAGCGGTTGGGGCGGGGTGCTGCTTCGATGGGCAGGGCGGCGATCCCGTAGTGGATCGTGCCGCCACCGATGGACTCGGGCCGGGTTGCCGGGCCCAGCACCACATCGCCGCCTGCGGGCATGTCCCGGCGCCAGATGTCGAATGCAACCGGCTTGTTCTCCCGATGCTGCTCGATGCTCACCTTGCCGATCCTCTCGCCGGTGGGCACAAAGCCATCGACCAGCCATGCCGGCGGCGGCTGGTTTCGCCGATGGAAGACAAAAAGCGAGGTGGAGGGTGCCACCGTCACGGTGACACGGAGGGCAGCCCGGTCGCGGTGGGCGTGGACCGGCAGCACCAGATCCGCGCCGAGCAGCCACGAGGGGATCGGAGCCTCGGGCAGGCTCACCCATCGGGCATTCCGGTTGTGATGGGCTGGCACGGATTCGACCAGCCCGCCCGCGACGATGTGATAAACCGACTGGTCCTTTTGATTGTTGCGTACCGAGCGGATGAGCGAGCTACCCTCGTCCAGCGCGCCGGTGCTCCACTGACCCGTGTGGGGATCGAATCGGGCCTGGTCGAGCTTGCCGATGGTTCCGGACGTGTTCACCACGACTCCTTCGCCTTCGGCGAGCTGACTAACGCGGCCTTCGCTGGAGTGCAGTTCGACGCTGCCTTCGATGACCACGACGCCGGTCGAACCGGCGGCGGAGGCGTCCACCCCGAAGCGGGTGCCGAGGTCAACCACCCGGGTCTGGGGCGCGTCCAGGATGAATCCCTTGCCGTGCTGCCCGACATCAACCGTCGCTTTCCCCGAAAGGATCCGGACATGCATCGGATCGATGAAGCGCAGTTGCGCCGGGGCGAGCAGTTCGATCGACACCTCGTTGGCCAAACGCAGTTTGAGCAGCCCTTCCCCAATGGTGAGATCCCGGACACGGCACCGGCTGCCGGCTTCCGGCGAAAGGCTGCCGTTCAAGACCTTGAGGCCCCTGCTGGCGATCACTTCAACCTCGACGCCCCGGGTCATGTAGGTCCATGTCGCGATGCAAACGGCGATGACGGCCGCGGCGGCGAGCCCCAGGGTCCGGAGCTTGCTCCGACGCGACCGAGCACCGACGAACGGGAGGGAATCCTCGAGCGCACAGCTCCTGCGAAGGGCGGCCCTGAGCTGCTCCTCGCGGATTCCCTCGATGACGAACTCCCTCAAGAGGTCGGGACTGCCATCGAGCAGGTTGCGGAGTTCGCCGGACTCATGGTTGTCCAGGTCATCCTCGTAATAGCGTGCGGTCAAATGCTCGAAACGGTTCATCGGTGACTCCTTTCCAGCTGGATCTGGTTCTCGATGCACTTGCGCAACTGCTCACGGATTCGCAGCAGGCCGACCCGGATCGCGACTTCGCTCTTGTCGAGCACGCGGGCGATCTCCCGCGAATCGAGCAGATCGTAGTAGCGGAGCCGGACCATCCGGCGCGCTTCGGGGGCGAGTTTGGTGAGGCAATGGTCAAGATGCGACTCCTCCTCCCGCAGGGTGGGAGCGATCTCGAGGAAAGAGCTGGAGATCCGCTCCAGCAGCGCTTCGTCAAAGACGAGGCGTGATCTCGCAGAGTCCCTCCTGCTGCCCAGGATCGCGAATTTCGCGACTCCCATGGCCCACGGAAGGAAGGCTTTCGACGAGTCGTAATCGGCGAATTTGCGGAGCAGTGTCATTGCGATCTCCTGGAGAAGATCCTCCGCCTGCCCGCGGTCCCGAATGCTGGCATGAACGAAACACGCGACCGTGGACTGGGCCTGAGTCCAGAGTCGCGTGAAATTCTCCTGTTGTTCCGTCGTGAGCATTCCCCTCTTTTCTCCGAACGGCATTCCTGTCGTTACAAGAATCTTGGGGAAATACCAAACACCAAGGGGGCTCGGCCCAGTCCCGCCGGCAAGGTCCGCAACCGCACCAGCTTGTCCTGCCACTCGACCATGCGCCTTCCCCTGCCCCACCACCGCGGCCGGGGCGCGGGCGACGAAGCTTTCGTTGCCGGGCTTGGTCTGGCTGCGGACGACTTCCGGCTCGACGCGGGCGATCTCCTTCGACAGGAGGGTCTTTTCCGCCCCGGTTGCCTTCCCGCCGGGGCCATCCCCGCGCGGACTCGCTCAAGCGCGATCGGGACGCGGTCGAAAGGGATCAGAAGGGCCCGAGACTCGGCGCGGAAGGCGCCAAAGGGACAGGCGAGAATGGCACGGGATTAAGCTGGATTTCGTTGGAAATCAGCAGACGGAAAGCCGGCCCGGGTACGGTTAGAGAGTGTGACCAAACAACCTTTCCTGACCGGCTTTCCGCTCGCCGTTTTT
>JAIXWR010000026.1 GCA_027491155.1 Verrucomicrobiaceae bacterium | reverse complement strand
CCCGGGCCGTGAAACGAAGACGCAACAGTTACCAGTTGCTCACCAAACCCAGGCACGAGTTCGAGGAAATCCACCACCGCGAAAACTACCGGAAACCCGCTTAATCCCGTGCCATTCGGGACAGGCGATTTCGCACCTTGGACCAACAATCTCTTTTGCGGGTGGCTTACAAAGCAAATTCCCCTTTTCTCTCTCGACCATTCCTTCCATTCACGCCCGCCATCGTATCGCAGGCCGTCGGTCGGCTTCACGCCACTCCTAGTGGTTCGGTGTCAGCGTGAACCGCTTGAACGTGGCCCTTGCCGGACCGTGGAACTTCAGGACGTTGCCGCCGGCTTTCAGTTCGACCTCGACCGGCGAGGTTTTGCCCCACAGGCCGATCGTGTAGGGCAGGGCCATTTCAACCGCCGGGCCGCCATTGCACGTGGCAAACAGCTTCTGGTTGGGCTTGGGAGTCGCGAGGTCCGCGACGAGTTGATATCTTCCAGCATTCGGGGCATCGAAGGCGTATTCGAACGAGTCCGCTTCCTTGGCGTAGCGCGAGAGGTGCAGAAGCGTGTCGCCCGCCTTGCTTTTGACGAAAACGACCAGATCGGCTTGTCCCCCGCGATAGAGGCTTCTCTTGCTTTGGGTGGGACTGCTGCACGCGGCCGAAGGGATGGTGACGACGCCTTTGGCATCGACGGAGGCCTTGCCAGTGGCGGCCGGTTCATCCGCAGCGACGCTTGGAGTCGCGGATGATTCCGGTTTTGCTGCATCCGGTTGGGCGATGATGCGTCGTTGCTCATGCAGCCCCAGATCGTTCCAGGTCGCAGGCTTCACGATCTCGCCCGGCTTTGGCGGCGTCGGCCCTTTGGTCTTGCCGCTCCAGGTGATGAGCCCCGGCTTCCACGACTCGCCCATGACGGTGCCGATCCATTGGGCTCTCTTGACCCTCATGAAGGCGGTTTCATCCTCACGAGCCTGGCTGCTGGCGAGGAAATTGACATCCGCGCCATAGCCTCCACCGCCGGCACCCATCTTGGCATAGAAGCCCCGGTTGGATTTGCCCCAGTTGTGGCCGAGTTTGGTTTCCCAGCCGTCGGGATGCCAATGCGTCAGGGTGGAGTGACCGGGCTCCACTCGTTCCGTGCTCGGCACGCCGAAGGCTTGCAGGACGAATCGTCCGAAAAACCCGCGCCGCCCGCAGATTCCGCCGTTGGCGAGGATGTTTTGCATGAAATGCCGCTCGGGAAGATCGTCTTTCACGCCGTCGCTGCCGTACCTGATCTCCTTGTCCACCACATTCACGAACACCGAGGTGTCGCCATCGTCCGGAATACAATCCGGCCGCAGGGTGTGAAGCATCTGGCGACCCCAGGTCAGGATCTCATCGGGATCGGTGGCATCCACCACCCGGATCAGGTTCCAGACGCTCAGATCCTTGAAGCCCTGTTGGAGCTCACCGGCAAGATACCATTTCTCATAGCTGAGATAGCGCTGCACCGGATCGATGAACGCGGAAGCGGGCGCATCCGCAGGCACGACAAAGACCCCGGCTTTCTCCCGCTTCACGATGGGCACGGCATGAGCGAGGCTGGTCGCCACCGCGAGGCGCTGGAAGAGTCCTTCTCTCGCCCTGGGGCTGGCATTCTGGATGTCCGAGTAGATTTTCATCGCCTCGCCGAACCTTCCGCCGGCCGGACCATCGGCGACGAGCATCTGGATCATCAGAGCCTCGTTGCCGAGGAGTTGTTCGACGAGTTTCACATGCTCCGGGCTTTTGTCGGCAAACTCCGCCAGACCGCGCGGGGTGGCCGTCGTGATCACGAGATAACGGGCCAGTTTGCCATCGAGGGCTTTGCTGCCGAGGATGTCGCCAGTGTCCAGGGCATCCATGGCCTGCCATGTGGCTGACAAGGCCTTGTCGTGAGCCTGCCTTGCGACTTTCGCCGCCTCTAGGACGGCAGGCAGGGCGGCTTTGGCCTCCTGCACGGTGGTCTTGGCCTTCTCGATCGCCGCCTTGAGTTGATCCACTTCCTTCTGCCGGCTTGCGAGGAACCTTTCCGAATCGGCGAGCAGTCGGGCCCTTTCGGGGTCCTCTTCTCCCCGCGCCCTTGCCCGCGCCAGATCGGCCTGCGCGTCCTCGAGCGTTTTGGGACCGTATCTCAAGTTCTCTTCCAGTTTCCGCAGGTTTTCCCCGGCACCTTCCAGTTTTGCCACAACCGCCGCCTTGGCCGCCGCCTCCCCGGCCGGGCCTTCCTCCGCAAGGATGGCCTGCTGCCATGCGGCGATCTTTGCATCGTCGAGCTTGGGCAACACTTCCTCGAGCTCCGCCTTGAGGGTCGTTTGGATGGCGGCGTACCGGGCCTCAAGCGCCTTGCCCTCGTCGGTGAGGATCACGGCGGGTGCGGCACCTGCTTTGGCAACGCCTTGGTTGGCGTGTGCGTATCCCGAGAGGAGGAACATGCTGCCAAGCGCCGCGGCGAAGGAGTATTGGTGCTTCATGATGGATCGCGAGGTGATGAGGGAAATCGAAACAGGATGCCGGCCACGGAGCCGCCCCTGCACCGCGCCGAAGGTGCGGGTCACGGGCGCGGCTTGCCCAGCGTCTTGAGGCGCTCGATGATATCAAGGGCGCGTTTGGCTTCTTCGGTACGGCGGTAATCGAGGCGGGCTTTCCCGTCGTCGTTCCATTGCTTTCCGAATTCCCGAGTCAGGCCCTTGTCGGTCAGATCCTCGCTCTCGGGGAGGTCCCAGGAATCCGTGCGGAATTCCGGCACGGGCATTTCCTGATGGCCTTGGACCTTGAGGTTGCCCATCGGGCTGTGTCCCCAGGCATAACGCAAGGCGACCGGCTTGGGCACCAGCGGGCTCCAGACGTGGACGATCTTGGCCGCGGTCCAGAACTCTCCCACGGTCGAGTTGCGGGCGTGGGCCTTGTAGAACTTGCCATCCTCGCCGGCGAGGGCGAAGCCTTCGATGATGGGCGACATGTCGTCCGGATGCACGCGCTTGTCGAACGTGACGATCATTTCATCTCCCTCCGTCTTCACGGAGAGCAGCTTCGCCTCGTCCCATTGGGCCTTCTTGTCATAAAACCGGTTCAGTGCCCAACGTGCGGCGCGATGGCCGTGTTCGACCTTCTTGACCGGGTGCAGTCCCGGCACCTGCACATCGTAGGCGGGGATGTAGCCGTTGAGGACGGGGTCTTTCAGGTCTTCGACTCCGAGGCGCTGGGCCTCACGGATGAAGGCGGGTCCCGGCGGCTGGGGTTCGAAGTCCTCCTCGCTTTGAGGTCTTCCCCCGGCGCAGAAGCCGATCACGCCGTAGACGATGGCCGGATCCTTGAAATCCTCGCGGACCCCTTCGATGAGGGCCCGGGTCATCCAACGGTAGAACTTGGGACGACAATTGCCGGTCATCGCGTTGTTGTAGCCGTGGTGCAGCAGCACGCCCTTGATGTTGTAGCCTTTGAAGACGCCGAACATGCCGTTGTAAACGCTGCCCGGATCGCTGGGGCTTTTGCCGGGAATGTTCCAGGAAGGGACGTTCTCCGCGCGTTCCGGCTTCTTCGGCCACTTGTCCTCCGGGAGCTTCTTGTCCCGGGCCTTCTTCAGCTCCCTTTCATAAATCGCCAGGGCCTCCGCGCGCTCGTCAAAGGAAGCGCGCCGGGCGTTGATGTGCTCGACGAGCGCCTTGCCGGAAGGGATTTGCTGGAACTTGTGGGGAGGCACCAGCGCCTCCATCGAAGCACCGCCGCGGGAGTTCTTGATCACGCCGACCGGGATATCGAGGGAGCGCTGGATCTGCGCACCGAAGGCGAAACCGATGGCGGAAAACTCAAGTGCGGTTTCGGGACTGGAAGCAACCCAGCCGCCGGTATCGATGGCTTCGCGGCGGATGTCTTCCTGAGGGTCCGCCTGTTCGTTGGTGGCGATGGAGAACAGGCGCAGGTTCGGCAGCTTCGCTTGTGCGGATTCCGTATCCCGGTTCGTCACCTGTTTCAGCGCAAACGCCATGTTGCTCTGGCCGTACATCACCCAGACGTCGCCGACCACGATGTTGCCCATCTCGACCTTCTCGCTTCCCGAGGCGACGGTGAGGGTTTGCGGCTCGGCGCTGGCTTCGCGGGCGGGCAAGGTCACTTCCCAGCGGCCCTTGTCCGCAGCGGCCTTGGCTTCCGCCTTGTCCTTGCCGAGTTGCACGGAGACGGCCGCGTTCGGTTCGGCCCATCCCCAGACGGTGATCGGCTTGCCGCGCTGGAGGACCATGTCGCTGTCGAAGATGGCATGCAGCCGCAATGCTTCCGCCGGCGCGGAAGACAGCGACGTGATGAGTGCCATGGCGAGCATGGCGGCGAGGGAGCGGACGGTGGATTTCATGGGACCTGTGGGATGAACTCGGGATAGGAGAGACGGGAAGAATGGGCTTCGGAGTTGACCGGCGAATTCGGGTGGCGGGGCTGGAGCGCGAGGTCCGCAACCATGCGCATGCCGAAGCTACAGGAGCGCATTGACGGGTTTCTCGCGCAAAATTGAGAATCTTCCGGGTAACTGTCCTCCGGAAGATGACAGTTGAGGCAGGGCCGGTTGCCGGGTGAGCAGAAGCGAGCGGCGCCATGAGGGAAGGCTGCAAGCCCTCCATCGGCCTCCCGTCCTTCTTTGCCAGCCGAGGAGCCGCTCGATGCCCGGGCGTAGCGGTCGCGGGGAATCCCGTGCGACAACAGAGGAACAGGCAAATTCGCTCCCGCGGAGAACGATGCCGCGGGGGGCGTGGCGAAAGACTGGAGCCCAAGGGGATGTGCGCCACGGCAAATTCCGCGCCACCGGGATTGGTGATGCGGATTGATTCGATCATCACGTTATCAAAGTGGGCATCCGGGCAAACCGACGATGAATGCCGGAATGACAGGGTGCGGGCGCTCCGAAGCGGCAAACGGACACGCAATTTCGCAGCGGTGGGAGCGCAGACGGACAGGCGGTTCGATCCTCTCCCCAGTCATTTTTGAGACCACTTCTAAGGTGCCGATCGCGGCCCGCGGAAGGGGAGCTGCCGTGCGAGCCGGAGATCGAACCCCTGACCATAGAAGTAGGCGATGGCCGGCAGCCCGTCGGGCCCGAAGGCCAGCGAGGCATAATCTCCATTGCTGGCCTGGGCATCCACCGTGGTAAGAACCCAGCTCGAGCCGCTCAAACGCGCATGCCGGGCCACGCCGTTGACCACGTAGCCGATGGCGGGCTGACCGTCGGGACCGAAGGCCAGGGAAGGAGTGTAGCCCGAGCTGTCAACCGTGGCGGCCACCCAGATTCCGCCGTTGCGACGCGCATAGCGCAGGTCGCCGAAGCTGGCGTCCCAGTAGGCGATGGCTGGCTGGCCATCCGGGCCGAAGGCCAGGGAGGGGAACCAGCCCGTGTTCGCCGATGCGGTGTCGACGGTGACCGGCGAGTTCCAAGAGGAGGGGCCGTAACTGATGTACCGCAGTTCCAGCTCGGGGCCCTTCCGGTAGGCGATGGCGGGTTGGCCGTCGGGCCCGAAGGCCAGCGATGGATCCGAATTGGCACCTTGAAGGGGAGGATGCGGAAAAGTCCAACTCGTGCCATTGAAGCGCGCGAAGCGCACGGTGTCGTTCGTCACGTCATAGTAGGCAATGGCAGGGTGGCCGTCGGGCCCGATGGCCAGCGACGAGTCCAAGCCGGTGTCGCCGGTGGTGTCCACGGTCGTCAAGGTCCAGGTCGCCCCGTTGAATTTCGCGTGGCGGAGGGCGCCGTTGGTGGTGTCGTAGTAGGAAATCTGCGGCTGCCCGCTGCTATCGAACACCAACGAAGAGTATCCACCGGTAATGCTGGTGGCATCCACGGTGGTGAAGGCCCAGCTCGTCCCGTTGAAGCGCGCGTAGCGGAGCGTGCCATTCCCCCTGTAGGCGACCGCGGGCTGGCCGTCCGGCGCGAAGGCCAGCGAGGCAAAATAGCCGGTTTGCCCGGTCGAATCCACCGTGCTCACGTTCCAGGCGAAGGACGTCGTGCCGGCGATCGACAACTGCAGCCGCGTGAGCTGGGCTTGCTGTGTCGCCAGTAGCGCCTGCTGCTGGGCAAGCTGGCTTTGCTGCTGCTGCAGCGCGTCCCACAGTTGTTGCAGGGATTTCTGGGACGGCGCGGGTGCGCCGGGCGGCGGGGTCAGGCTGCCTTGGGCGAGTAGCCCGGCAGGAGTGGCAAGGCCGAAAGCGAGGAGCAAGACGAGGGCGGAGGCGCGGGTCGTGGAATGCATGGCGGGAGGGGAACTTGGAGAAACGGTCGGGTGAAGCGGTAGGGTCGCGGGGCTTTCAGGGAGCAAGCGGACGCACGGCGACGGCGCGAACGAATGCCCGCGGTCCATCCGGCGTGGTGAAGCTGCGGTCGGTGGTTTCGTCGTCGGCAGGAAAGACCCCTAGCCCGCTGTCGGTCCAAAGCGCGGGAGGAGCGAGGTTGGCGGTGTGCTCGAGGCGGTAGAAGCGCGTGGGCTTGGTCGTCAGCCGCACGTCCACAAGGTCGGGACCGGGCCCGAGGTGGAACGTGAAGCTTACGATCCGAAGGCGGTCTTCCGGGCTCGTCGGATCGGTGTCGGCGAGATGCTCGGCGAGGTCGGTCATGCCGTCGCTGTCGTAATCGGTTGTCGCACCGGCAACGTCCTGGTCGCCGAAGTAGTTGGTCTCCCAAAAGTCGGCCATGCCGTCGCCGTCGGTATCGGTGCCGGGCGCGATGGTGGTGGCCACGGAAAGCGCGAACTCGCCCAGGTTGATCCAGCCGATGTTGGCCCCCCACGCGTAGCCCGAGAGCTTGCCGGTGAAGAGGTTGACCTGCGGGTCGCCTTGCCCGCCGAAGTGGATCCAGCCGACGTTCGCCCCGTAGGCATAACCGCTGAGCCGCCCGAGGCCGGCGATCGGCGCGTAGATGCCGGAGACGTGGACATTCACCCCGTAGTCGCCCGGACCCGTCTGGCCGTACTGTTCGCCGCTGGGCGGGGCACCGTCGCCAAGGTGGATCCAGCCGACGTTGGCGGAGTAGAGATAGCCGGCGCAGATGTTCTCCATCACGCGCGCGCCGTCGGCCCGGGTGGGACGGGCGTCGATCCAGCCGATGTTAGCGCCGTGAAGGTAGCGGTCGGTCGCGGAAACCGTGGTCTGGGCGCGGCCGGTGCCTGCCAAACCCATCGCCACCCATACCAGCAGCCACCCAGCGCGCACGGTGCCCCATGTTTGCAGCAGCATCGACCGGAATCTCCATCGATCCGGGCCCTTCCCAGGCGCTCGGGCTGCTAGAAACCCGCCGCCGACGGGCCTCCCTTGAATCCGCCGTCGGGTCGAACCGAAGAGCGGTGCTTCCGTAAAGAAGCCCCCGGGACCGCGTCGGGAGCTGTCGGAACGAGAAGGCCTCGAAAGGGAACTCATTGAGCTAGAGGCTATCAAGGCCACCCTCCCTGCCAAGACCGTTTTCGGCCGCTCCGCCCGGTAGCGAGGCGGCGGTGCTTTCCCAAGGGACTGCTCTTCTAACGGGCGGGCTGATCTTTACCGATGCGACGAGGACAAGCCCTGCCGCGTCCAATCCCAATCGCGAATCCTGGGTAGGAGCCCCGCCGCCAAGCGCAGCTCTCGCGGGTCAGTTGGCCGCACCGGGAGTCGGTGTGTTGGAAAAGGTCCAGTCGGCGGACGCGTTGTCGGTGTCCGTGCCGCTGGGAATGCGGCTGAGGCTGCCGTTGAGGGTGTTGCTGTCCGCGGTGCTTGCGGGCAATGCCGTGCCTTCCACCAGATTGAAGGTGCCGGGGAAACCGGTCACGACTCCTGCGGTGATGGATCCCTCGTAGGAAATGGCGTCCTGAATCACCCCGGTGGCGGTGTTGAGAAGCAGGATGCCGTCCGGCGCGCCGTTCTGGATCCGATCCGTTGTCCAGGCGGGCGGCGTGTAGCGGCTGGCTGACGGCGGAACGGTTACGGTGCTGTTGGCGATGACCAGATATCCTTGGCTCGGGATGCTGCCGGCCGGCCCGAGATCGACCCGGAGGTACTCGGTGTTGTTGGATCCGTTGATGAAGACGAGCAATTGATTCGTCAGACTGATGGAGGATGCGGTGGGATTGTAGATTTCCACGAACTCCGCCAAGTCCGCACTCACTTGATCGTAGTCCACCTCGTTGATGACGAGACGCGGGGGCAGAGGGGCAATGGTGATAATCGTCTGGTGCGAGGCCGGCCCAAGACTGGCCGTGACGATGGCCTCGCCGGCGGATCCGAAAGCGTAAAAGGCGAATGTGACGGATGACTGTCCGGCGGGCACGGTGACGGTGCCCGGCAAGAGCCCGAGCGATGGCGCGGAGTTTCCCAGGGTGATGATCGTATCCAACGGTGCGGGCGTGCCGAGCGTGATCGTCAGCACGGTGCTTCCGTTGGGGAGGATCGTCGCAACGTTTGGCGTGAGGGTGAATCCGGTGGGGTCCGCCTCGGTGGGCAACTCGACCTTGACCGAGGCGAAAAGTTTTTCGGGCGGATGGATTCCCAGCGGTTCCTCCACCACCACACGTTCCCAAGTGCCATCGATCGTCGAAACCGAAGGAGTGCCGGTGAGCGGGGTGAAAGCGGCAAGCGTGGTGCTCCGCTGCGGGGTGTAAACGAGGCCCGAATTCCGCCGCCTGAGGAATTCCACGATCAACTTCGAGGTGGCTCCGCTGCCTGCCCGGCTGATGGCTGGCAGGCCGGCGCTTCCGGTGCCCGGAGTGAGCCGCCTGACGTCGCTGGCGGCCCCGTTGAGATTAAACGCGTACTTCAGAAGGTTCGCCACGCCGTCACCTTGAGGCATGGCCCACGTGAGGGCATCCTCCCCCTCCAAGGGCACGGCCGCCGCCCATTGCAGATAACCTTGCAAGGCCCCGTTCGGCGGAGGGCCCGGTGCGTACACCAGATCGGCGGCGGAGCGCGGTTCCACTTTGGTATTTCCACCCCGCAAGGTCAGCGGACCCGTGATGCTTGCGAAATTCTGTCCCTCGTAGGGAAAGGGACTCGCCAGGTAAAACAAGTCGTCCACCCGCAGGCCGGCATTGACCAGGAACTCGTTGGCCGCGGGATCGAGCGACGCGACGGTCACGTTGGTCACTTGCACCAGCACTCCACCCAACGCCGCCGCCCGTGTGCCGCCGGTAGCGACTTCGGCTGGTGTCACTGCCACCGGCGATGGTGGTGCTTCCGGGCCTGTGGAAACGACCACCGGATCGGCATTCGTGAGGCGGATGTCGCCGAACCAATCTTCGACCAGGGCCGCCGCCAGACTGATCCGCTGGCCTGCAGAAACCAGGTAATTCCCCTGCAGGAAAATTCCCGAATTGTCCGCTCCGATGTAGCCGGGGTCACCCGGTTTCACTTGGAGGAAGCAGCCGGCATCGGCCCTCGCGGTGACGTATGCATTGCTCAGCGAGACGACGCTTCCGACAGGGACCGCTCCCGTCTTGATTTCATAAATGGAGGACGGGCATCCCGACGCGCCCGGGTTCGGGGCCAATGGACAAGGATCGCAAGCGTCGCCCTTGCCATCCGCATCCGCGTCCGCCTGATCGGGGTTCGGTGCGGTTGGGCAATTGTCGGCCGCATTCGGGATCCCATCGCCATCGATGTCGTTCGGATCATCGGCGAAGGCAGGCGCGATGCCGAAAAGCACGAGGAAACCAACCTGCAGCGGGATCGAGCGGAACATTCGTCGGAGTGACGGTTTCATGGCTTCGGGAAGTTTCGGGTAGCGGGTCCTCACGGATTCAACGGACCGGAATGACCCGGGCTTCGTGCACCCTGACCAACAGTCCCTGTCAACAATCGTCAGTTCGTGTCAAATTCCTGTCCGCACGACCAGCAGTAAGCGCTCCATGGGCGGTCTCGGTCCGCCGGAATGGATGGGGGCCATAGAGGAATGGCACGGGATTAGAGCTACATGGCTGCTTTCCCCGGGGTATCAATCCTCCCGGCCGAGCCGTGCGATTCAGGGTCCTCTTCGGCCAAGCTGGCTCCATGTCGGCTTTCCCGGTAACTTGGTCACCTCGCGCAAACCGGGGAACGGGCAAACCACCCGGGTGTCGCATTCCCCGGATCCGTCATCAGGCCGAACGGCAATTCCGGATTCCAAGACCCCCGAGCTTGTTTGAGGAGCCAGCTCCCCCAAGCAAATTCCCGGCAGGAAACTCTTGCCGCAGCGGGCCGGCATCCCATCCTGAAGGAAGCTCGTGCGAAGCTGATGATCCAGCCGCCTGCCTTGATTCCATGAGATCCGCCTTTGCCGTCATCGCGCTCCTTGCCACCGGCGTTGCGGCATTGTCCGGCGCGGGTCTCCGGCCCAACGTGGTGGTCATCCTGGCCGACGATCTTGGCTGGTCGGACATCGGCAGCTACGGCGGCGAGGTCGAGACCCCGAACCTCGATCGGCTCGCGAACAACGGCCTGCGTTTCACCCAATTCTACAACACCACGCGCTGCTGGCCCACGCGGTCCGCCCTGCTCACCGGCTACTACGCCCAGCAGATCCGCCGGGACGCCCTGCCGGAAGTGCCGGGCGGAGCAATGGGGATCCGCCCGCGGTGGGCGCGGCTGCTTCCCGAACTGCTCAAACCGGCCGGCTACCGGAGTTATCACAGCGGCAAATGGCACATCGATGGCAAAGTGCTGGCCGGCGGCTTCGACCGGTCGCTCAGCATGTCGAACCCGGGCAATTTCTTCACGTCGGCGGGGAACTTCCGCGACGATGTCGCCGTCAAGCCGCCGCCGGAGGAGAAGGGCTACTACGCGACGACCGCCACCGCGGATCACGCCATCGAGTGCCTCAAGGACCACGCCGCGAATCATGCGGACAAGCCCTTCTTCCAATACCTCGCCTTCCACGCGCCGCACTTCCCGCTTCATGCGTTGCCGGAGGACATCGAAAAGTATCGCGACCGCTATCTCGCCGGATGGGACGTGATGAGGGATGACCGGTTCCGGCGACAGAAGGAGATGGGCCTTGTCCAAACCGGACTGTCGCCGCTGGAGCGCGAGATCGGGCCTCCCTACGCATTTCCGGACGCCGTGAAAAAGTTCGGCCCCGACGAGATCGATCGTCCGCTTCCCTGGGCCGAACTGAACGACGCGCAGCGGCGCTTCCAGGCGACCAAGATGGCGATCCATGCCGCGATGGTCGACCGGATGGATCGCGAGATCGGCAGGATCATCGGCCAGCTCAGGGCGATGGGTGCTTACGAGAACACGCTGGTTCTCTTTGCTTCCGACAACGGGGCGAGCGCCGAGATGATGGTGCGCGATGGAGGGCATGATCCCGCGGCTGCACCGGGCAGCGCGGCGACCTACCTTTGCCTCGGCCCCGGCTTCTCCAGCGCGTGCAACACGCCGTTCCGCCGCCACAAGTCCTGGTTGCACGAAGGCGGGATCTCCACGCCGTTGATCGCCCACTGGCCGGCCGGCATCGCCGCGAAAGGCGAGCTGCGCCACACCCCGGCACACGTCATCGACATCGTGCCAACCCTGCTCGACCTCGCGGGTGTCGCGAAGCCGCGGGAATGGGAAGGCGAGCCCGTTCCCGAGGCGCCCGGCAAGAGCCTCGCACCGGCCTTTGCCAAGGATGTGGAGATCGCCCGCGACTTCCTGTGGTGGATGCACGAGAAGAACCGGGCCCTGCGCATGGGCGACTGGAAGCTCGTCGCGGATGCGGGAAAGCCGTGGGAGCTCTACGACCTCAAGACCGATCGCGCCGAGCAGCACGACCTCGCCGCGTCAAAGCCGGAGATGGTGGAAAGGCTCTCGCGGGTCTGGCAGCAGGAGACCGAGCGATTCACCGAGCTTTCGAAGAAGTCCCTGCCCCTCCCGGGACGCGCCGGAGGCAAGCGCAAGCCAAGGTGACCCGCACGAAGGATCACGGAAGAGCATCGCAGGGCGACCATTAACCCCATCACCCCCCTTTTCCCGCGTTCCAGCTTTCCGGAAAAACAGAGGGACCGGAAAAACAGAGGGACCGGAAAAACAGAGGGACCGGAAGAACAGAGGGACAGGCAAGAATGGCACGGGATTAAGGCGGATTTCGTGGCTGGATTCCTCGCGAAATCGAGCTTTCCAGCCGAGCCACCCGTTTCGGGATCCTTCCTGGCCCAAGGGTTGTTCGTCAAAGTTGGCTCCTTCTCGGTGCCTTCCGTAACTTCCTCATTTTGAGCGAAAATCCGCTTAATCCCGTGCCATTCGGGACAGGCATTCTCGCGCTGAGTTCCCCGGAAATCCCCAAGGAGTGGGAGCCGTCGCAGGTCAAGTGAAGCGGCACGGGGCGGAACTGATCCGATTGCGCCGGAATGAGGAGTCAACCGTATGATCCTGGGCGGTTGCTGGCTCCGAACAGGAACAGGGGCACAGGCAAACCATCCCGCCTTTCAAGAGAATGTTAGCGTGCGAGGACCCCATTCATGCCCGGCGCATTGTCTCGATGCGTTCTCATCATTTTACCATGTGCTCGCGGGCTCGTAGCTCGATTGCCTGGCCTTCGTCTCCCTGAGCCTTCATCCAGCCGTCGAGTTCGGCGCGCAGGGCGGCGCGGATTTCCGTCAGGGCCGGGTCGTCGATCCGGTTCTCGCGATTCCATGGATCCCTGCGGACATCGTAGAGCTCTTCGGCGGGGCGGTGCTGGTAAGCCCGCACCAGCGAGGCCGCGTGCCCGTCCCCATTCTTCGCGGCACGAACCCAACTGTTCCAGACATCGCCCTTGTTCGCGCTGCAACTGAAGGTCGCTTCCGGGGTGAGGTTGCGGATGTAGAGGTGACTCCCGCTGCGGACGGATCGGATGCCGTAATGGTCGGACCCGCCCACGATGCCGCGCGTCGTCTGGATGCCGAAGACGTGGGATTTGTGCTCGCCGGTCTCCCCGCGCAACACGGGAAGGAAGCTTTTGCCATACAGTGCTTCCGGGATTTTCAAAGCGGCGGCGGCGAGAAAGGTCGGCAGGACATCTCCGTACTCGATCATGGCATCGGTCTCGCTGCCCGGTTTCACCACACCCGGCCAGCGGGCGATCGCGGCGCTTTGCAGCCCGGCGTCGTAGCAGGTCCACTTGGCGAAGGGGAATCCGCTTCCCTGTTCGGAGAGAAACAGCACGAGGGTGTCGTCCGCCGCACCACTCGCATCGAGGGCGGCAAGGATCCCGCCGACTTGCGAATCCATGTAGGTGATTTCCGCGAGGTAGCGGGAGTATTGCTTGCGGGTTTCCGGCGTGTCGGCAAACACGGGAGGCAGCTTGAGCGTTTCCGGAGGATAGGCCGCCGCATCCCCCATGACCCAGGGGCCGTGCGGTTCCACCAGGGCGACCACCAGACAAAAGGGCTCCTCGTTGCGGAGCTTGATGAAACGGGTGATCCCATCGGTGGAATGGGGCTGGGTCGGCGAGCGGTTGCAGTTGGAATCGAAACCCGGCACGTTCTGAAAGGGATACACGCTCTTCGGTCCGATATGGGTTTTGCCGCTCAACCCGACACGATAGCCCCCTTCGCCGAGGTAGTGGACCATGCTGCGCACGCCTTTGTTCGCCACGGCGTGGTTCGGATAGGCACCGGACTTCACGGGATAAAGCCCGGAGTACAGATTGTGCCTCGTCGGCGAGCACATCGGCGCGGCCTGGAAGCAGCGGGTGAATTTCATGCCCTGCGCGGCGAGGCGGCTGAGGTGCGGGGTTTTCGCCTGGCCGCCGTGGATTTCAAGATCCCGGGAGGTGCAGTCGTCCGCCAGGATGATGAGAAAGTTCGGACGGGGCTTCTCCTCTTCCGCGTGAACGGCGGAAAACGCAACGAGGATCCCTGCGGCGAGCACGGAAAGGCGCACGAGAAGGACCGCTTGGATTGTGATTCGGGAAGCAAAGGGCACGGCGACACCTACGCCCCCGGCATCGGGTTTTCATCACGGGTCCATGCCGCGATGATGATCGATGCCGGCCTCGAGATCTCCCAATTTACTACCGTGATTCCATGCCAGGCACCTTATCGATGGCCTGGCGCGCTGTTTGTTTATCTGCTTTTCCAAGGGACTGCTTTTCCAAGGGACAGACCTTTTTTCGGACCTTTTTTCGTGCTTTTCCAAGGGACAGACCTTTTTTCGGACCTTTTTTCGGGGAGAAGGGAAGTTATCCGGCCTTACCGGGTCAGAGTGGTTTCGAGCTTGAGCGGGGTTTTGCCGAAGGTTCCGTCCGGGACTTCCACGATGGATTCCCGGACGAATGAGCCATGGTCATCGTATTTCCGGATGGCGCAGGCGTGGAGTCTGCCGGTGGCGTCGCTTGGATCATCGCAATGGACGCTTAGGAAAAGGCGGCCGTCGTCCGCGGAGTGGATGCCTGATTTTTCGAGCAAGGGGGTGAGGTCGATGCCGATCTCCAGCGGACTGTCATCACCCGGCCCAGCAAGAGGGACTTCGCCGACGTTGTGCTTGCGGTGATTGCCGAAGAGAGGCCAGCCGTTGAGGACTTGCGGGGAGAGTTCGTGTTCGGGTGCCGTGGCGACTTTGTCGCGGGCAATGCCGATGGTCACCCGCAGGTCGGAGCGCTTGTTGCAGGCGAGCTTGAGTTTCAGAGTGGTTTTCGGGATGTGCCGGGAAACCTCGATCCGCCCGAGGAAATTCCCGCGCTGCCAGGTGGGATCGACCATCGCGCTGTAGAGCAGGTAGATTTTACCATCCTTTGACCACTTCTGTCCCCACGAGTTGACGACGATGAAGGCGCCGCGCTCCCAATCCGCGAGGGTGACTTTGTTATCACTGTTGATATCGATGTCGTTGGTGATTTTGCCATCGCCATTCACATCGAATCCGACCTGGTCATCGTATCCCGCGCAAGTGATGCCGTGACCGTAACCGCTCGGCCCCCATCGGATCCACACGTCATCGCCTGCCAGATATTCTCCCTCGGGAATGATCTTGGTGACTTTTTCCAACTCCCCCATCCGTCCGTCGAGCGCCAGCAAGCCGCCGATGGGTTCTCTGCCAGATTGAGGTTGGTTGCGGTCGAAGAGCCAGCCACGGGCTTCGTTGACCTGTGCGACAGTGGCGACCGGGGTGTAGCGATACCCGGCGACGCGATACTCCATCGCTTCGCGCCAGATGGCGTAGCCGTTCGCCCACGAGCCGATCTTGTCTTTGTCTCCTTCCACGCGTCCGTAGGTTTTGACCGTGGGGATGCCGATCTGCTTGGCTGTTTCCCAACCATGATGCGCCTCCGAGCCCTGGTCGCTTTGGGCAGCATTGCACATGTTCCAGGAGAAATCGGCGGGAAACCGGGTGGCTGTGGTGCTGGCCACGGTGCCATTCAGGAGATTCATTTCGTAGGTGAACATGGAGGCAACCGCCGTGAACTGACCACAGGCTCCTCCCTTCTGTTTGTAAATCGGAGGAAACTGCGGGCGCGTGGAGTTATCGACACGCGATGGCAAGCGGCTGATATCAACCGCTGTCACGCCGACATCAGGGCCTTTCGCGCCAAGCCAGGTGTCGTAATCTTTTCCCATGGAATTAGGCCGGGAGAACGGCTTGGGATAGGCGGCGCTTGCGGGAGCGTCCGCATCGTCCGCCATGATCGTGGAAATGGATCCTGAGATGAAGATGAGAACGACGAGCGCCGGATTGCGAGGAGATGAAGACATCGCGAGATTCTACGGAGGGGAGGATTTTGATCTGACAATTGAGATTTGAAGATCCCAACGAAGGGGGGAGCGTCGAGAATACTCTCACGTTGCTACCTTCCATGCTGCAATTTGCCCAAGCGAGGTGCGGCTTTTTTTCCCAAGCGAGACCCCAATCTTTCGTGGCTTTTACTACAGGCAAACGTGCCTGTCCTTTTTCCGGCACGAGGCTTGTAGCTCTTCACCCGAAGACGCCGGTCCTGAGCTGCCGGAAGTTGAAAAGCCGGTCCTCCTTCGTCTCGTCGGCAAGTCCCCGCATCGGCCGCGCGCCGTCCTTGCGCTTCGGTCCGAAGCGGTCGCGGAAGGCGGCGAACATCTCGTCCACGAAGGCCTTTCCCCCGATCACCGCGCCGTCGCTGAAGTAACGGACCTTGCAGCGGAGGTAGTCGGCCTGCGACAGCTTCCCGCCGCGCGCCAGCACCTCCAGCGCCTTCTCCCGCGGGATCCGGTCGCGGTAAATGGCGGCCATGTCTCCCTTCGCCGCCTCTTTCATCTGTCGCGCCTCGCTTTCCGGGATGCCGAACAGATGGCAACGCCAGCGTCGCAGGGCTTCGGTCGGCTTCAACTTGCCAGCCGCCTCCGGCCGCATGCCGCCGTGTGGGTTCAGCGAAGCGAGAAAGGTCACCGCTTCCCGCGCTTCCTTGCCGCCCGCCACCGCTTCGGCATAGCCGCACCAGCGGTAGTCCTTCGGATCGTCGCAGATCTTCGCGCGGACGGGATTGAGATCGATGTAAGCCGCCATCGCCCGCAGCGCCTGGCCCTTGCCTTCCACCAGCACCGAGCGGAAGCGGTCTTCCCACAGCGTCCCGCGGCGGCGGTGGCGGCCGTTGAACCATTGGGTGAAGCGCTGCTTGAGCACTTTCATGAAAGCGCTGATGTCCCACATCCGGCCGAACCACCGATCCCGCAGCTCTTCAGCTGCCGACGTGTTCCCCTGCGTCCGGTGCAGCTCCAACTGCCACTCCAAGTCATTCGCCAGCTTGTCGCCGAGGTCCGCCCGCACCTTGGCCACCAGCCCCGCGTCATCCGGCAGCGCCGCCGCATCCGGCCGCTGGGGGACTTTCACGAGGATGTGAAAGTGGTTGGACATGATGCAGTAGGAGATCACCCGCAGTCCGCTGAAGCGTTCGTAGGTCCGCATGTATTCCACCATCTTGTCTTTCTCCTCCTCCTTCAGGACGAACTGACGATCCACCACGCGGGAGACGCAGTGGTAGTAGGCGACCGGGAGGAAAGAAGGGGCCTTGAGGCGGCGCAGGCGCATGGGCGGAGGCTGGCGAGGCGATGGATCCGATGCAAGGCTTCTTTACGAAGGGACAGACCTTTTTTACAATTGAAATATTCGCGCAGCGCCGCCTCATCCGGTTCCACCGTCGCGGCGATGTCCTGCGAGAGGAACTCCATCTTCTGCGCCAGCCGCCGCCGGACGATCGTATCGTTCCGATCCAGGCCCATTGCGAGCGCCTCGCGGTAGAGCACTTCCTCGCGGATGTGATCGTTCACCATCCCGCGCAATTCCGCCTCATCCGGAGCGCGATGCCATTGTTTCGAGAAGCCTTCGCCCAGCCATGCCAGGGTGCCTGCCGTCACTTCGATGCGGTCTTTCGTCGAAGTCTCCGTCCCGTCCTTTCCGCGCCATGCATGCACGGCGAAAATCAGCGCACCCAGGAGGAGGAAATGCGCCAGCGGTTCACGGAGGATTCGTTTGATCATGGTTTCGCTGCAGGATTCGGAAGTTTCCGTGGAGGTGACAAGAGCGCCCGGACGAGTTCACCCTTGCCGAGTTGCCCGCTCATCGTCGCCATCAGGTTGTAGAACAGCAGGGCGCCCGTCACGCAAATCGTGTTCGCCCAGACGTGGGGCATGTCACTGCTAGGAATTTGCTTTTCGCGGGCGGCCCCTGAAACAGCCGTTGGGGCGGACCGGAGGGCGGGGAAAAGGGGGTTGACCTCCAGCTTCCGACGGTGGATCGCGTCCATATCGGCATGAGCTTCCGGGATCTTCAGCCCGAACTCCCTTCCTCGCTGTGCGAGGTGGAGAACCTCCGCAGTGTAAATCAGGGTCTTTGACGGCATGCAGCCACGCAGGATGCACAATCCTCCGAGGTGGGGTGCGCCATCGATAATCGCGACACTGGCGCATTTCTCGCGAGCCTTCCGAGCGGCCGCGTATCCCGCGCTACCGCCTCCAATGACTACAAATTCAAAATGGCGGGTTTTCACCGCCTTAGTTTTCATGGATTCACTCTCCACACAAGCCAAGGTTTGGGGAACTCCCGGTGTTGGAGCCAGGGAACACTCGAATCCTAACCGAAAGAAAAATGAATCTCGCGGGTAAGGGAACCCAAGCCGGGCGCGTCAGAAAGGGAAAGGAGCAAACGTTCCCGAATTCATCCCAACAACTACCTCATGAGCACTCCCGTATCGATTCCGTCTTCAAGCCATAATTTCATCCAACCCCGCCTCATCGAAAAGGTGGGCATTCATTCCACACGATTCGGCCTAGTGCTCGTGTTGATTTGGATCGGTGGAATGAAGTTCACCTCCTATGAAGCCGAAGGAATCAAGCCATTCGTGGACAACAGTCCTTTGATGTCATTCGTTTATCAATTTCTAAGCGTTAGGAGCTTCTCCGCCTTCATTGGCGCCACCGAGATCGTGATTGGTTTGATGATCGCTTCCCGGCACTTTTTCCCAAAGACCTCGGCTGCGGGTAGCCTCCTCGCGACTGGCATGTTTCTCACGACAATGACCTTCATGCTCTCGACTCCGGGGATATTTGAGCCCTCTGCAGGTGGTTTCCCTGCGATCTCGATAACGGGCCAGTTTGTGCTCAAAGATCTGGTTTTGTTGGGTGCTTCCATCCTGACGTGCGGCGAAGCCCTGAAAGATAGAAAGTGATGCCGCGCTTAATGATGATTCCTTGACCGCCAACCTTGCATCACTATGACACCAAATGACGAAAAAGAGGAAGCTGTGCCCCCCGTTTGCAAAAGCTGCGGTCGGGATGCAGATGCCGTTATCGATGGCATTGGCTGGTGTGTTGATTGCTATCATGGCCGCGGATCCTGTTGCGCTGGCGAGTTCGAATGCCCAGTAAATTCCGATGGATCGGGCCCATCATCATCTGGCACCAAAACCATCTCCGGCTAGACATGATAGCAGGTAGGTATCCGAAGAAGATAAGCTCCTCTCGAATCATGTTTTCATAAATCGGGATCAAAACACTTTAACACAAGCATATCGATGCTACTCATAATTGATAATTACGACTCCTTCACCTACAATCTCGTCCAATATTTTGGCGAACTTGGTGCCGAAATGAAGATCGTGCGCAACGATGCAATCACCGTGGCGCAGGTGAAAGAACTCAAGGCCGATCGGATTTGCATTTCTCCAGGGCCTTGCACCCCGAATGACGCTGGTATTTCCTGTGAGTTGATCGAGAAGCTAGGAACCCATATCCCCATTCTGGGAGTTTGCCTCGGCCACCAATCGATCGGGCAGGTCTATGGTGGAGAGGTGGTGCGTGGCGCAGAACCAATGCATGGGAAAACCTCGCCTGTTATCCACGAGGGCAAAAGCGTTTTCACCGGTCTGCCGAATCCGTTTGAGGCGACACGTTACCACTCGCTGATTGTGAACCGCCAGTCTCTCCCGGACTGCTTGGAGATCACCGCGTGGACGGCCGATGACGTGATTATGGGGCTCCGGCACAAGGAGCATCCGGTTCATGGCGTTCAGTTCCACCCGGAGTCGCTTCTGACCCAGGATGGGAAAAGGATACTTGAGAACTTTCTTCGGATGTAATGCAAGCTTCCCCATATAATTGCAGATGGCGAAGTGCCGGCGCTCCGATGCCTTTGAGCATTCTCACACCAACGGAAATTCCTTCACCCGTCTTTCAGCTCAAAGAACAAGAAATTGTCGGTTGGTGGAAAATTCTTACCACGTGGGAGACTTCTAGGCGTTCTTCTACATTTTCAACGTCCGCGCTGAATGCCGCGGCAAATCCGGAAATTTTCGCGTCCTGGCCTCTCGTGACGACAACCTCCGCTCAAAGATCGGGTGCTGACGACCCCGGACAACACCTCCATGTTTCATCGGGCCGAATCGTGGGGAGGGTCCTCGCAACGGCAGGTAGGGTCATCTTGTTTCGGATTGTAACCGCTGCGAGGCTCTGGTACGCTTCGCCCATGGAAAATGGCCCTCGCCAGAACAGTGATTGGATTGTGGACCTTTCTGCGCCTGGCGATTTACAGGAGTCGGCACTTGAAGATCTCAGAAAATTGCTCATTTCGGGACTGGCCAGATCCTTCCCCCAACAAGACGCCGCTTTCATCGAAGACACCACTCAGGTGACGCTCCTTCGGGTTCTAAAGAGTCTAAATTCGTTTTCAGGAAAGAGCAAATTCACCACTTGGGCACAAGCCATCGCACTGAACACCGCCTTCACCGAGCTGCGCAAAAAGCGCTGGCAAGACGTTTCACTCGATGCACTCATGGCCAATGGCGAGCACCTCGCAGATCCCTCGATGATCGCGGATGAGGTGCTAGGCGCAGATGAAGACAGCACCCGCCTCGTCAATGCATTACGTGCCGCCATCAAGAATGAACTCACACCCAAACAGCGCGCGGCCATCCTAGGCGAGCTTCATGAAATGCCCTTCGATCAAATCGCCGAACTGCTCGGCACAAACCGCAACGCAGCTTACAAACTCGTGCATGACGCGCGACGCGCCCTTAGAAAATACCTAACTCAATCCGGCATCACCGGAGCTGATATCCAAAACGCTTTCCACTCATGAATCCACAATCGCTAACAAACGAACAAGTCGGCAGTCTTGTAAAAATGCTGGACCTCACGCAGGAGCACGAGTTCACCTGTGGCGAGTGCCTCATGCACGCAGGAGAATTTGCCGAGTCGAAACTGGCCGGACTGCCTCTCGATGAAGCGCTCACTCTGGTGGAACAGCACCTGGCCCTCTGCCCCGAGTGCCGCGAGGAATGCGAGGCGCTGATGGAGATCCTCAAGGCACAATCGTGAATGCCGCCGCCTTCGCGGCACTCCAGCAGGACATCCGCAGTTGCACGCTCTGCGCCACGCACCTGCCGCACGGCCCCCGGCCAGTGCTGCAAATTTCCCGCACCGCACGGATTCTCATCGCAGGCCAGGCCCCCGGGCGGAAGGTCCATGCCTCCGGGATCCCCTTTGATGATGCCAGCGGCGACCGCCTGCGCGACTGGTTAGGGATCGACCGCGAGACCTTTTACGATGCCAGCCGCGTGGCCATCCTACCGATGGGATTTTGCTATCCCGGCACCGGCAAATCCGGCGATCTTCCACCACGCCCGGAATGCGCCGCCACCTGGCGGGAGAACGTTTTAACAGAACTCCACGCGGTCAAGCTCACCCTCGTCATCGGCCAATACGCGATGGCCTGGCACCTCGGCCCGCGCGTGAAGCCCACCCTGACGGAAACCGTGCAAGCCTGGCACAGCTATCTTCCCGATTTCCTGCCACTCCCCCATCCCAGCCCGCGCAACAACATCTGGCTGAAACGAAACCCATGGTTCGAGCAGAACGTGCTGCCCGAGCTGCGCCGGAAGGTGGAGGAATCACTTGGCTGACCTGAGTATTCCTAACGAAACGGCTGGTTTGGTTCAAGAATAGGTCCCGAGATAGTCATGCACACAGTTCACGGCCAGTGCCCCATCGCCCACGGCAAAGGCGACACGTTTGGCCGTGCTGGAGCGGCAGTCGCCAGCGACGAAGAGTCCCGGCATGGATGTCTCTAAAGTGCAGGGTTGGCGTGAGGTGAGCGGCCAGGAGCCGCAGTTGGCGGATTCGGCTCCAGCAAGCAGGAAACCTTTGTCGTCTTTGCAGATCGCAGATCCCATGAAATCGGTGCACGGCGTGGCTCCGATAAAAACAAAGATGCCTCTACTGGACTCGATTATTGACTGCTAGGAATTTGCTTTTCGCGGGCGGCCCCTGAAACAGCCGTTGGGGCGGACCGGAGGGCGGGGAAAAGGGGGTTGCGGGGGAGAAGGGGGCGAAAGAGGTGCTTCGTTGCGTCGGTGACCGGTGTTCCGGAAAGAAAAGTTCCCATTCCCCGCCGGGACTTGGCGGAATTGGGGGCTTTTGGAGGGGAAATCATTGCCTCGAAACGTAGCCTTCCGGTCCGCCTTGCCAAGATCGTTTTTGGCAGCGGCTTTTTGGCAGCCCGGTGGGCGGAATCAGAACTCTTCGAGAACCAGGGTGCGGCCGTCGTCCAATCGAATCTCGGCTGGCTGCCACCCGGGGCGCTGGTCGAAGCCATCGGGATTGGGATTGGATGGATTCCGCGGACGGTTGAACCAGTCGAGGTTCGGTTCGTCATCGGGGATCCACTCCTTGATCGCCAGCCACGGCGGTTCGATGGGGTCCATGGTCTCGATGTCGAAGGGCGGCGGTGGCGGGCGTGGGAGCTGGATGAGACCCTCCCAAAGGCCATGGAGACGGAGGAAGAATTCGATTTGCTCGCGGCGGATGACATGCCGGACGGGTTTCATGGTGCCCTTGCAGCATGGGCATTGGAGCGGGTCGCCGCTCCAGACCTGTAGAATGAGGTCGCGCCAGAGGGGGCGCATGTCGCGTGCGGATTGCTTCAGAGGCGCGGGGATGAGGAGGATTTCCGATTGATGATTGCGGATTTCCGGTTGTTGATTTGCAGAGGGTGCCGGTGGCCGGATGATGTGGTCGGGTATGGGTGAGGTGAGGCCGCGGGTTTTGTTGGAATAGACGCCGTAATAGCGCACCGTTTGCTGGCCTTTGGGCGGGAGGTGGAGCAGCGCGGCGGCGATGAAGTCGGGAGCCTTGAAGATCTCGAAGTTGCGCTTGGTGGTGTGGTGGCGCTTGGAGCGGTAGATGACGGTCTTGGTTGTTTCGTTCCAGGTGATCTTTTGAAGGGAGAAGGGATGGCGCAAAAGGTACTCAGCGAGGCGTTTGCGGCCGGCGCTGTCATGGGCGGGCACGGGCTTTTCGCCGCCATCGTGGATGTGGAAGCCGGAATGCTTCCAAGCGAGAAGGTCGGCGAGTTTCTTCGGGCTGATGAGCTTCGCTTCGCGCAGGGCGTGAAGGAAGCGGTGGCGGAAGAGTTCGATGGCGGGGGCGAGGTCTTCAACGGGCATGCAGTGGAAGCGGCCGTCGGGTGCGAAGAGTCCGTCGGCGGCGAGGACGTGGAGGTGCGGGTGGAAGATGAGGTAGTCGCCGAAGGTGTGGACGGCGGCGATGGCACCGAGTTTGCCCTCGGGGAGCGCCAGTCGCGTGCGGAACGCATCGCGGAGAGTTTCGGTGGCGGTGTGGAAGAGGTGGGTGAGGAGCTGGCGGCGTTTGCGGAAGATGCCGCGGAGGACCTTGGGGATGGTGAAGACGAACTGGCGGTGGGGCACTTCGTGGCAGACGGCGGTGGCAATCCAGTCGCTGGTTGAGCGGACACGGCGTTGATGGCAGGACGGGCAGAAGTGGCGGCCCTTGCAGGTGAAGGCGAGGAGGCGTTCGTGGCCGCAATCGGGGCACTGGAGGCGGGTGAAGCCGGAAGCGAGGTCGCCACAGCGGAGGAAGGATTCGACGGTGGCGGTGGCAGCCGGGTGGAGCGGGCCGAGATCCTTGCGGTACCGTTTTTCGTAGTTGGCGAGGAATTCTTCCCAGCCGTGGCGGACGAGTTGCCAGAGTGGCGAGGCGCGGGGGCGGCGGGGCTGGTAGATGGAGGGCACAAAGAGTGTTCATAAGAACATTTATTGTGCGGGACAAGGATGGGGGTGATGGATCAGTTTGGGGGAAGGTCGGGGATTGGTTGATCTTTTGCCTTCGCGCAGGAACTGAGGGACAGCAGATCGGCGGTAACTCTACCAAGGTTGTCCCGGCCCGAACTCGGCACCGGTCTCATTGCGCACCGCGCCATCGGGCAAATAGGTGACCGGAACGGGATACCAGTTCGTGACGAGCTGCTCGCCCGACCACTTGCCGACGTCGAAGAGGTCGCAGCGCCTCCGCATCTCGCGCGCCAGACCGGCCCATGCGGCCGGCCGGTCGGGATACACGATCCAACCTTCATCGTCCCATTCCTGCGGCACCGGACCGTCCCAGCAGTCGTCCTCGTATAAGCACCATCCTTCGGCGGTCTGGCCTGCCGCTGGCACGGGAACTCGGGGGAACGGAGAGGACATGGCCGAGTTTCCGGCGAATGGTCCCCACGCTGCAACCCCTGCGTGCCGGCGGGAACGGAGGTTGCAGGGCGATCCCGAATTCCATGACCCGTCCAAAATGGATCAATCCAGCCAGTTTTCGAATTTCAAGCCAGGCACTTGGGCGAAGTCCACGGTGTTGCGGGTGAGGAGTGTGGCATCGTGAACGAGAGCGATGCTGGCGATCCGCAGATCCATGGTCCCGATGCGGACTCCCTGACTGCGGAATCGGGTGAAGGCGGTATCAGACTCGGTGTCGAGAGGTAGAATATCCCAACGGGCGAAGAAGTTCACGCGCTCGATGAGCTTCTGGTACGCAAGAATGCGTTCGTCGGACTGCAGGTTGCGATTGGCGCGCGCGAGAACGCCTCGCAGCTCTTCTTCCAGCGTGATGACCGTCGTGAACACGGGTGCTGCCGCCTGCAAGAGGCGACTCCGGAGCCGTTCGCCGAGTGAAGTGGGATAGGCGAGCTCCTTCAGGTGATTGGTGTCGAGCACAAGCACGGCTCGATCAGTCTTTCACGCTCCGCCTCCAGGCTTCACCGAGTTCGTCCGCTTCGCGGGAAAAGGCATCGTCCTGCCAGGTCCCGACCGTGGCGAGCCAATCTTTCGCGGCCCCATCGTGCGAACGGAGGATTTGCGCCATCTGCTGCTCGAGAGTGGCGACGCGCTTCTCGATCGGCAAATCCTGAGATGGAGCAGTGGGATTCATTTGCGGAAGGGTAGCACCTCGTCAGTGGAACTAAAGTCGATTTTGGGTAGGCGGCCCTGTCGGAGCCTTTCCGAGCCAGCGAAGCCCCGAAGGTGAGTGGGAAATGGAAGGGAGTGAGAAATGGGGGAGCGGGAAGAGGCGTTGGAGAAAGCCACGTTCTGGCGATGCGGGTAGCGAGAAGAGGCGGAGTTTTAGGGACCGCTCTGCGGGCCAGAGGCTCCGCGCACCCAGTGGGTCACCCCTGATTCACCTCCGGCTTGAACTCCAGGGCCGGGCTGTCGGGGGCGTCGATCTTTTCGATGCTCCCCTTCTCGTCCTGCACCGGGACGACCTTGATGTCGACTTGCACGGGGACGGCGCGGAGGCCTTCGATGAGTTGGCGGAGTTGCTGGACGGTTTGGTCGGTGAGGGTTTGCGGCTGGGAGTACCTTTGGCCGGCGGCGGAGATGCCGTTTTTGATGGCTTCGAGGCCGTCGTTGAACTGGGTCATCTGGGCGACGACGCGGGCGACGGGGTCGTTCTCGCCGGCTCCGCCCATGAGCTTGCGCTTGTTGAACTCCTTCTTGATCTGCTCCCAGCGGGCGGCCTGGGTTTCGTCGAGGAGGCCTTCCATTTCGTAGAACTTCAGGAGGTTCGCCTCGGCGGCGGCGGTGAGGTTCTGCGACTCGCTGCGGTAGTGGTCGATGACGATCTGGCGGACTTCCTGCGGGGTCATCAGCGGCAGGACCTTGTCGGCGATGCGCGCCATGTTGCGGTAGGAGCCCTGGAGCTTGAAGGGCGGCTCGGTGCGGTAGGCGTCTTCCTGGGCGGCGCTTTTGATATACTGCAGGTTCACCCGCAGGATGGTGTCGCGGACGGAAAGGAGGTGCTTCACCACGGCGAGCATTTCCTCGATCTCGGCGGGGGTGTAGTTGCCCTCGAAGTCGGCGCCGTCGCGGCTGCCGGTTTCGGCGACGCGGATGAGCATCAGGACGTCCTTCTGCGAGCGGCTGGCGAGCTTCGACAGGGTGACGTTCGCGGTGAGGCAGTTCTCAATGTAGCTGCCTTTGAACGCGGCTTCGTGGCCGCCGAGGATGTCGCCGAGGTTGTAGGTGTCGGCGCGGTTGGCGAGCATGTCCGGGATCTGGAACTTGCCGCCGCTCTCGGTGTAGGGGTTGCCGGCCATGACGACGGCGACTTTTCGACCGCGGAGATCGTAGGTCCGCGCCTTGCCCTTCCACACGCCCTCGATCTTGCGCTGGGCGTCGCAGAGGCTGATGAACTTCTGCAGGAACTCCGGGTCGGTGTGCTGGATGTCGTCGAGGTAGAGCATCACGTTGTCGCCCATCTCCAGCGCGAGGTTGGCGCGCTCGATCTCCATCCTGGCGGAGGCGTTCGGGGCCTCGGCGGGGTCGAGCGAGAGGACGCGGTGGCCGAGGGCCGGGCCGTTGATCTTGACGAAGGTCAGGCCGAGGCGGTTGGCGACGTACTCCATGATGGTCGTCTTGCCGTAGCCGGGCGGCGAGATGAGGAGCAGCAGGCCGCTGCGGTCGGTGCGGGTGTTCGCGCCGGCGGTGCCGAGCTGCTTGGCGAGGTTGTCGCCGATGAGCGGCAGGTAGACCTCGTCGATCAGCCGGTTGCGGACGAAGGAGCTCATGACCTTCGGCTTGAACTCATCGAGCCGCATTTCCTCGCGCTTCACGCCGGTGAGCTGCGACTTGCGTTCGGCCAGGGCGCGGAAGGCGGCGGCATCGGTGCGCTCGTGGCGCTCGAGGCGGTCGAGGAACTCGCTGTAGTGGATTTCCAGCGTGCTGTCGGCGATCCGCGGGTGGCTGGAGCGCAGGCCTTCGGCGCGGAAGGAGAGCGGGATGGTCTTCACCGCGCGCTGCTCGAAGCCGCCGCGGGCGAAATGGACGGCGGCCTCGTCGATGACAGCGGCGAGCAGCTCGGCGGGGGTGTCTTGCAGGGACTCCGGATGATTGATGGCGAAGCCGGCGAGCCAGTCGCGGGCGATCTCGTAGCGGACGAAGGCGGGGCTGTTGGTGTCGCCGAGCAGGTCCTTGAAGACGGATTCGGCGCGCTTGGCGACGAGGGCCTGGTGGAAATGGCGGCTGAGTTCGGCGGCGGCGGCGGAGACGAGGAAGGCTCCACCGGCGGCGAGTTCCTCGGCGAGGTAGTCGGCGGCTTTCGCGGCGTCGATGTCGGGGAAGAGCCCGTGGTCGCTGGTCCAGGTGGTGAAGGCGGTGGCGAGGCGTTGTTTCCACGCGCCGATCTCGTCGCCGCCGGCGAAGAGGCTACGACGTTTGCCGTAGGAGGCGAACTGGCCGGCGAGGCGGTCCTTGGCGGGATCGTCCCAGCTTTCCCAGAACAGCAGGGCCGCGGCGCGGTCGCGCGGGCCGAAGCGGAGCAGGCCGGCTTCGGCGTGGATGGGGAGGAGATGGGCGAGGATTTTCGCGGCGTCTTCGTCGTGGATGCCTTTGGTGTAGCCTTCGGCGTAGCGGGGCTGCATGAAGGATTGAACAGCCAGCAAAACGTCGAAGGTCTTAAGGTCTGAAGGTCGAAGGTCGGAAGACGGGGAGTCTGAAGGTGGAAGGTCGGAAGACGGGGGGCCGTGGAGGAGGAATTGCCAGGCGAGGTATTCGGCACGGGCGACGCGGGGGCTTTCGCTGGGGACTTCGAGGTCCCAGGCGTCGCGGGTGGCGAGGAAGGCGGGGTCGGTGATCGGCTCGAAGAACTTGGTGCCGGTGAGGTGGAAGGCCATCGCGTCCTCGTGGGGGACGATGGTCATTTCCAGCGGCTGGGTGTTGACGTTGAAGCTGTTCTTGCCGAAGCGGATGACGTTGGTGCCGTCGACGAAGAGGTCCTTCTTGTCCTTGAGCTGGCGGACGCCGTCCTCGCGCAGGGTTTTGACGCGGGTCTGGAGGTCGTCCGCCTTGACTGAGTCGCCGAGCTTCTGGAGCTGGCCGATCAGGTCGCGGACCTTTTCGATCATCGGATCGGTCGCGAAGTAGGAATGGATCGCCTCGACCTCGTTGAAGGAAGCGACCCGGTTGCGGATGCCGGCGAGGATGCGCTCGGCGGACTTGAAGAGGGCGCCGGCGCGTTTGCCGCGGGCCTCGACGAGCTGGGTGCGGCGGCCTTCGAAGGCATCGTAGATCTCCTCGCGGCGGACGGCGATCTGTTCGATGTATTCGTCGAACTCGGCGAACTTCCCTTCGAGCTCCTCGACCTGGACCATCAGGCGGGTCAGCGATTCGTCGACCTTTTCCGGCGTGTCGCAGAGGTCGAGGTAGTTCGCCAGGGCCTGCGAGAGCAGCTTCATCTGCGCCGCGAACTGGGCCTCGCCTTCGCCGCGCGAAAGCTCGCGGCGCTTGTTGCGCAGCGAGCCGCGGGTGCCGTTGAGGCGGGCGTAGAGGGCGGAGATGCGCTCGATGATCGCGGTGGTCTGGGTCGCGTCGGCGATTTTGAGGCCGCCAACGATTTCGATTAGCATTTCGAGTTCGGTCGCGGCCTGGTCGAGGGCGGTGGCGACCTCGTCGGCTTCGGTGACCTTGGCGATCTTCGCCAGCGCGGCTTCCTGGGTGTCGATGGAGGCGGCGTAGGACTTCAGCGAGTCCTCGCCCAACAGGAAATCGACGGTCTTGTTAGAAACCATGTCGGTGGTGTCGACGACTTCCTTTTCGAAGGCATCGATGACGGCGGGATCGGTGTAGCGGACATCGCGCAGGGCGATGATCTCGCCGCGCAGCTTGCGGAGGCCGGCGAGCTGGTGGACGAAGCCCTGGAGCGCGTCGGGCGGCGAGGTCTGGGTCTCGCGGATGAGCTTTTCGACGGCCTCGCGGACGGCGGTGCTGCGTTCGCTGGCGACGGCGCGGAGTTTCTGGACTTTCTCGAACTCGCCGATGGCGGCTTCGCCGGCTTTCTTGATTTCGCGGATCGGCGCGGCGAGCGATTGGCATTCGGCGCGGTCGAGCCAGAAGTAGGCGTCGAGCAGGTCGCCGGAGCGCTTGACGATGTCGAGGTAAAGGCCGGCGAAGGAGTCGTCCTTGTTGAGCAGAGTCAGCAGCTCGCGCGACTCCGCCATGCCGCGGACCAGCTCGGGATTGCCGACCTTGTAGAGGAAGGAGTCCTTGTTGGTGGCGGCGGCGGTGCTGGTTTCGTCGTCCAAGTACGGCGTTTGCCATACTTGGAGGGCGTGGTGGCGCTGCGGCTGGCCGTCGCCGCGGAACAGGACGAGCTGGCCGTCGCCGAACAGCGAGTAGCCGGAGCAGACGATGGGCGTGTCGACCGACTGCTGGATCCGGTTGTAGGAGAGCAGGACGTAGTCGCCGAGAGCGCGGTTGTAGAAGGAGTAGAGGAAGTCCTCGCCGTTCGAGCTGGCGACCTTGCGTTCGAAGCGCATGTCGAGGATGCCGTGGTCGAAGGTCTTCACCTCGCCGGTCTGGAGCAGGTAGCCGTTGGCGAAGATGATGCCGTGGTCGTCGGGCAGCAGCACGCAGGAGTCGCCGATCGCGTCGATGCGGTGGACGGTCTTGGTCTTGTCGTTAAAGACCAGGTGGCGGTGCAGGCTTTCGCGGTAGGGCAGGATTTTCAGCAGGATGAGCGAGCCGACGATGGCGTAGAAGATTTCCGCGTCGTCGAGCGTCTGGTCGTTTTCGCTGACGGGCTCGGAGTAGATGCCCTGGCCGCTGGCGGTGTTGTCCTCGATCTTGATGGTGAGATCGCCGCCGACGGTCTCGACGAAGACGCGGTCCTCGATCGAGACGTGCGGGTGCATGCCGCCGCGGTGCATCCCGCGGTGGGCGCGCTGCCATTGGAATTCCTGCTGGGCGGGATAGACGACCTCGTGGTCGAAGCGGTTGCCGAGGTATTCGAGGCTGCCGTTCGAGTTGAGTCGCCACTTGAAGGCCTTGATGTCGTCGATCGTCTTGCCGGACCGCATCTTCAGGTAGAGATGGGGCCCGATGACCATGAACTTCTGGAAGACGGCCTCGCGGTAGTACTTGAAGAGGTAGGCGAAGTCCTCCGCGAAGCGCGGGTCGGCGAGGACCTGGTGGACGGGGAGCTCGGTGAAGCCGCGGGTTTCCGGGTTGTAGTCGTAGGCGGCGAAGACGTCCTTGATATCGGTCGTCTGTTTGAGGCCGAACTGGATGTTGTAGCCGAAGAGGAAGCGGTGCTTGCCGACGGCGACGAGGTCGCGGGCGACGCAGTTGTGCTCGGTGGCGACGCGCTCGGTGCCGAGCAGGGCGGTCTGGATGCCGCCGAAGACGTCGAGGCGTTCGGTGTTCAGCGCGTCGAGGCCGCTGCGGAGGGTGGCGGCGTGCTTGTCGAGCCGGGCGCGGATGACTTCATACGCGCCGCCTTCGAGCTGGTCGGGTTTGGGGGTTTGCTCGGGCATCTAGGGGGAAGAAGAGGGGAACAACGAAATGGGCGAAATAGTCGAAATTTAAGAAGGGAGACGGGGACGCTCGCGTTGCTCGCGGAAAGAGGGGGAACAACGAAAGACTCGAAATTGGCGAAATCTAGGAGTGGAGATTGGGGGGCTCGCCTTGTTCGCGGAGCCAGTCGGCGAGGACAATGCGTTCCCACTGGAGGCCGCCGACGCGGCCGTAGTTGACAAGGATCCCGAGTTTGAAGCCGGTGGCCTTGAGGTAGTTGATGACTTGGGTGCGATGCGAGTCGTCGAGTGACTTCACCGCTTTGACCTCGAGCAGGACCTTGGAGTGCGTGACGAAATCGGCTTCGTATTTCCGCCGGAGACGCCGGCCCTTGTAGCTGATTTCCAGGCCCGGGTGATGGACTGCGGGGGTTCCCCGCAGTTCGAACTCGATCTCGAGGCACTCATGGTAGATGGGCTCGACGAAGCCGCAGCCCTTCTCCCGATAGACCTCGAAGCAGGCTCCCATCACGTCGTAGCTCTCCTCCTTGTAAAGGATCTCGCTCATGGCCTTTCTTCTTCAATCTTCGCCAATTTCGTCCCTTTCGTTGTTCCAAGCTCTTCTCCTCACTTCAGCACCTTCGCGGCATTCTCATCCGCCAGGCCGAAGCGGTCGGCGGCGCCTAGCAGGCTGATGAGCTTGCCGCGGGTGTCGCCGCTGGCGCTGCCGAGGAACTGGGCGAGGGCGGCGCCGACGGTGAGGTTCTTGACGTCCTCGCTGCTGACACCGAACTGCGCGGCCCATTCGCGGAGCTGGGCTTTGAAGTAGTCCGGGTCGCCGTTGAAGAAGGTCTCCTTCACGTCGCCGAGCACCTGGCTGTTGGCCACCATGCGGTCCACCGACTTGCCGCGCGAGATGGCACCGGCGATCTGGTCGAAGAACTTGCCCTCGCCGCCGATGATCTCGATCTTGGCCGACTTCATCGCCTCGCCCATGACCTTGGCCTGGGCTTCGGCGATGTCCTTCTGGATGTGGATGCCGGCGAGGTCGACGGCCTTCTCCTTGTCGAGGCGGAGCTTGAACTCCTCGTGCGACTGGCCGGCTTCCTCGAGCAGCTTCATCGCCTCGGCCTTCTTGGTGATGCCCTCGGCTTCGGCCTGGAATTTCAGGCGGCTGACCTCCGCTTCCGCGGTGCCCTGCTTCTGGGTGGCATCGGCGGTGGCGACCATGACTTCCACCTCGCCGAGTCCGACGGCGGCGGCTTCCTTGGCGGTGGCTTCGGCCATCATCTGCTTGGCGTGCGACTGCTTCTGGCTCGCGCTTTCCTCGGCTTCGGCGGCGATGACAATTTCCTCCGCCTTGAGTTCGGCGGCCTTCTTGGAGGCTTCGGCGGACTTCACGCGTTCGTAGAGGTCCTGGTCGGCGCGGAGCTTCGCGGCTTCCTGCGAGCCCTCGGCTTCCTTGACCTTGCGGATCAATTCTTCCTGCGCCAGCGCCTCGGCCTGGGTGACCATCACCTGCTTGGCGCGGTCGGCTCCGGCGAAGGCCTCGGTGTCCTTGATGCGTTCCTGCTCGATGACGACGAGCTTCTCGACCGCGACGCGTTCCTTGATCACGTCCTGGATCAACTTCTTCTCCACTTCGACGGCCTTCTCCTTCTCGATCGACTTGAGCATGGTCACGCGCTCGCGTTCGATCGATTCGAGTTCCTGGTCGCGCTTCACGCGCTCCACTTCGACCACGTCGGTGCGCTCCTTGTTGCGCTGGGCGACGAGCACCTGGCGGTCCTTGTTCTGGGTGGCGACGTCGATCTCCTCTTGAGCCGCGATGCGGGCGCGCTCGGCCTTCTGGCGCTCTTCTTCCTGCACCTTCATCGTCTCCGCCTGTTCGCGGGCCTTCACGCTTTCGACCTCGCGCTTCTGCTTGGCTTCGGTCTCGGCGAGTTGGCGTTCGAGCTCGAGGATCGCCTCGCGGGCCTCGACGTCCTGCTGCTTGATGACCTTCTCCTTGTCGCGCTGGATGTTGTTGGAAAGCTTGGCCTGGGTCGCGGTCAGCTCGGTGATCTTCTTGATGCCCTGGGCGTCGAGGATGTTGTCGGGATCGAGCGATTCGATCGGCGTTTGCTCGAGATAGTCGATCGCGGCATCGTCGAGGACGAAGCCGTTGAGGTTGGTGCCGATGATCTTGATGATCTCGTCGCGGAAGGTTTCGCGCTCCTCGTAGAGTTCGGTGAAGTCGAAGCGCTTGCCGACGGTCTTGAGGGCCTCGGAGAACTTCGCGTCGAAGAGGTTGCGGATTTCATCGGTGTTCGACGCGCGTTCGCAGCCGACGGACTGGGCGACGCGCAGGACGTCCTCGTCGGTCTGGTTCACCCGGACGAAGAAGGCCACCTTGATGTCGGCGCGCATGTTGTCCTTGCAGATCAGGCCGTTCTTCGCGGTGCGGTCGATCTCCACGCGCTTGAGGGAGATGTCCATGGTTTCCAGGCGCTCGAGCACTGGAATCACCGTGAAGCCGTTGAAGGAGACCTTGGTGCCGCGGACGCCGGTCTTGATCAGCGCCTGGCCGCGCTGGGCCTTGCGGTAGAACATTGAGAACAGCACGCTGCCTCCAATCACGAAGGCGAGGACGAGGCCCACCATCATGGCGATGACGGGAAGTTCGAGGGCCGCAAGCGGGGTGGGGAATATCAGGTTCATGGTCGGGTGTTTCAGGAGGGTTCGGTCAGGGGGCGGACGATGTAGATTCCGGTGGATTCATCATATTGGATCACGAGAACGGCGGTGCCGCGCGGGAGCGGCGGCGAACCCGCGGCGGTGCGGGCGTTGAGAAGCAAAGGCGCGCCGGAGTTCTCGATTTCCACCTGCCCGTCGCGTTCGTTGACGAAGGCGGTGCGCACGATGCCGCTGCGGCCGAGCACCGGCTTGGCGGCCTCCGGGTCCTCCTGGATCAAGCGGAACAAGGGCAGCAGGGGGGTCACCGTGAAACGGGTGAGGATCACCGCCGCGGCGAGTCCACCGGCCGAAACCAGCAAGCCCTTGCCGCCGGCGAGGCCAGGATTGAACCACAGGTTGCCGAGCATCGAGCAGCCCCAGAGATAGGCGATGAGGATCGAGAGCACCATCATCACGGGCACGCCCTTGGCGTTGAGGATGCGGAGAGCGCCGTGCATCAGCTCGGCCATCGGGTGGGAGTCGCCGTGGTGACTGTCGGCGGCGTCGAGATCGACACCGAAGAGGTCGTGGTCCACCGCGCCGACGATGCTCAGCAGCCAGTAGATGCTGACCGGCACCAGCAGGAGGGTGAGCGGCAGCATGGGGGTGCTGATGGCGAGGTTCCAGATCTCCTTCACGAGGGCCGTATTCCAGACAAGGATCTGTTATCAGGCCACTATAAAAGCTCGGGGGAATTCGATGCGCGTTCGGAGACGGCGCGTGCCGCACCCTCGCGGTGCTAGAGGTTTCGCAACGATTTCGCGGCGTCGCTGCGGGCGGCGAAGAAGGCGGGGACGAAGGCGGCGATGGCGCAGAGGATGAAGGCGCAGACCGAAATGATGGCGATTTCCACCGGGTTGACGTGGGCGGGAAGCACTTCGAAGCCGTGGAAGGACTTCGGGAAGGGATCGAAGCCGAAGTGGCGGAAGATGCCCTGGATCCCGCCGCGGAAGCGGATGACCAGCAAGCCGAGGCCCGCACCGAGCAGGGCGCCGAGGAAGCCGAGGATCATGCCCTGATAGACGAAGACGCCGACGATCTGGCCGGGGGCGGCGCCGAGCGCTTTCATCACGCCGATCTCGCGGCGCTTCTGGATGGTGACGGTGAACATGACGGCCATCATCGAGAACGCGGAGACCAAGATGATGAAGGAGAGCGCGAAATACATCATCATGCGCTGCTGGTTGATGAGGCGGGAGAAGTCGCCGAACTCGGTGATCCAGGTGACCGCCTGCCAGCCATCGGGCAGGACGGTCATGAAGTCGGCGGCCATTTTATCGGCCTGGTAGGCGTCATCGAGACGGACGGCGATGCCCTGGACCTCGCCTTGCAGGCCGGCGAGTTCCTGGGCGAGCGGGAGCGGCATGAAGACATCGGGCGTGAGCGCCATCTGCGAGGCCTGATAGACACCGACCACGGTGGCCTCCTTCGGCAGGACGATTTCCTTGAAGGCTTTGAGGATCTCGGCGTCCATTTTTTCGACGTCGGTGGTGTCGAGTTGGGTGAGCAGTTCGGCCGCCTTGGCGGGCGTGTCGGGGTCGAGCAGGATGCTGCCGTCGGGCGCGGGTTCTGCATCGAAGAGCGAGAGGAACTGGCCGATGATCTCTTTCTCCGGGTCGCGGATCTCTTCGACAAAGATGTCGTAGACCGGTTCGTAGATCTTGCGGTAGCCCTCCTCGCCGAGCAGCAGCTTGCCGTCGCGGGGGACGAACTCGGACTTCAGCAACTCCCGGGCACCGTTGATTTGCGGAGCGAATTCCTCACGCACCGGCGGGCGGCGGGTGATGCGGTCGATGCGTTCGACTTCGTTGAGGTTCTGGGCGGAGAGGAACTTTACCGTGTCGCCGGGTTGCAGGGTGAACTGGCGGGCGATGATCGAGGAAATGACCACGCGGTTGTCGAGGCCCATGTCGGCGGAGCTGTCGGGGAAGTCGGTGCGGTTGAGAAGCTTGTCGATGCCTTCGACCTGAGCCTTGTCCTCGGTGTCGATGCCGCGGAAGAACACGGGTCGCTTCTTCGACTCGATGTCGACCATCAGCACGTATTCCTGGACGAAGGCGGTGGCGGACTGGACACCGGGTTTCTTGGCGACTTCGGCGGCGGTTTCGCGCCAGTCGGCGATGTTATCGCGGAAGCCGCCGAAGGGGACGTATTCGAGGCGGACGTGCGGGGTGAAGCCGAGCAGGCGTTCCTTCACCTCGCGTTCGAGGCCGGCGTAAACGGCCATCACGACGACCAGGACCAGCACGCCGAGCAGGACGCCGGTGACCGAGATCAGGGTCACGGCGGAAAGCATGGCGCGGCGCGGATTGAGGTAGCGCCAGGCAAGCATCAGGCTGAAGGAACGTCGGGCCATGCCTGTGGGTAGCGGGTGGGTGGGGTTCCGGCAAGGCGGGTGTGGCTTTGGTCCCGTAGCGGAACCGGCTGCGCCGTTCCGTGGGGAGCGGCGGGAGGGTGATTCGCGGCGCTTGGGGTGGGGCGGGCCGCACGCCGCCCGAACGTCGCAGACGTTCGGCTACGATGGGAAGAATGCGAGGAATGCGAAGAATGCCTGTGGCTACGGCTTCGCGGCGTTCCGGCGGAAGGTGACCAGCGGCGACCTAGCACCTTCGGAGACGGCGTGGACGAGCGAGCCGTCGCGGGAGAAGGCGACGGACTCGGCCTGGCGGAGGAGGTGGGGTGCGAGGGCGAGCGGGGCTTTCGCGAAGGCGTCGGGCCAGCTTTCCGCGGCATCCCGGGGGAAGACGAAGATGCCGAGATAGGTCACCACGACCGCGCCGCGGCCGTCGGCAGCGAGGTCGAGACCGGTGGGTTGGGCGGCGAAAGGAACCGGCGGATTGCCGGCGGGAAACGGGATCGGGATCGTGCCGATCTTTTTCGCGGTGAGCTGATCCTTGCCTGCGGGCTTCAGCGGCAATTCGTAGATCATCGGCGGGGTGGTGCGCTTGCTGATCAGGAGGATTTTGCCGGCCTTTTCATCGACGGCCACCGACTCGCAGTCGCGCGGGCCGTCCTCGTAGCGGAAGCGGATGGTCCAGGCGGGCGACACGGTGCCGGCGAGCTTCTTGCCGGCGGCGGGCAGGGCGGGTTCGGCGACGATGTGGAGCAGGCACTCGGGACGGGTGGAGCCGTTGTCGCCGGTGTCGGCGACGAGGAGGTAGGGTTTTCCGTCGAGGGTGAAGGAGGCGAGGTCTTCCCAATCGGTGTTGCGGACGCCTTCGAGGGTGAGCGTGCCACGGTCGCTGCCATCGGTGCCGGCCAGGTGGAGGACGGCGGGGCTGCCGCTGTCGTTGACGAGCCAGAGGGCATCGGTCGCCGTCGGCGAGGCGGCGAGGCCGCTAGCTTCGGTGACGGCGGGGGATTGGAGGGTTGCGTCCGGCTTGATGCGGGTGAAGGCGGGCGGTTGTACCGCGGCGTGAAGCAGGGATCCGCCGAGGCAGAGGGACGCGAGGGCGACAAGGCGGATCATGGTGGGCGAGGGATAAGGAGTGTTGACCTGTGGTCAACACGTCGACGGCACGTCGACACTCCTTATTCGGTCGGGCCGGGGCCGGTGTTCCACATGCGGTGCATCTCCTTCACGTCGGGCACCGTGAGCGGGCGGACGACGCGGAAGCCGATGAACTGGCAACTGGTGAGATACCAGATCGACTTCGGGTTCTGCGGATCGATCGCTTTCCAAGCCGGCTCCGAGGGGACGCGGGCGGCGGAGCGGAGGGTTTCCGGGCCGCCTTGGAAATAATGGCCGCCGCGGGTGACGTGGGGGTAGCGGTTGACGGCGGGGTGCCAGGGGTTCTTCGAGCCGCTTTCCCACTTCGCGTAGGCGTCTGAAAGATAAGCGTCGAGGCACCATTCGGAGACGTTGCCATGCATGTCGTGGATGCCCCAGGCGTTCGGCTTCTTCTTGCCGACCTTCTGGTAGGTGTAGTCCGCGTTGTCCTGGAACCAGGCGTAGTCGCCGAGCTGCGCGGGGTCGTCGCCGAAGGAATACGCGGTGGTGGATCCGGCGCGGCAGGCGAATTCCCACTCGGCCTCGGTCGGCAGGCGGTAGTAGTGGCCGGTCTGGGCGCTGAGCCATTCGCAGAACTTGCTGGCGGCGTGATGGGTCATGGCGATGGCGGGCCAGCCGGCACCGTAGCCTTCGCCCATCTCGAAATGCATCGGGGTGTAGGGCGGAGTCGGCTGGCTGACGATGTCGACCACCGTTTCGCCGTCCTTTGCCACGGGCGGCTCCGGGCTCATGATGTTGGAGTCGCGGTTGAGGGTGCCGTCCTTGTTGCGCGCCTTGCCGTTTTCCATGAAGGCGCGGTAGACGTCCCAGGTGATCTCGTATTTGCCGATCCAGAAGGGGTCGACGCTGACCTTCACCTGCGGGCCTTCATTTTCCTGGCGGCCGGCTTCGGTGGCGGGCGAGCCGAGGGTGACCTCGCCACCGGGGACCGGGACCAGGTCGATGGTGGCGCCTTTCGCCGCGGGGACGGTCTCGGTGTAACCTTCCATCGCCACGGCATCCGTCGGGCTGCCGCCTTTTTTCAGGATGGCGGCGTGGATCTGCTCGGTGACGGGCAAGTACTGCGCGACGTCGGGCAAGTGGGCCGGAGCCGCGGCTTGGCCGGACGGGGCGGGAGCCGGCGTGGCGGCGGGGCTTGGATTTGCGGCCGGGGCGGGGTTCGCGGGAGGAGGCGTGGCCGGGGCCGGAGTGGCAGCTTCCACCGGGGCGGCATCGGCGGTGGCTGCGGGCGCGGCTTTCTCTTCCGCGGGGGCCGCCTCTTCCGCCGGTGCGGCGGGGAAGGCGTTGGGCGCGAGGATTTCCAGGCCGCGCTGCGAGGGCGGGTAGGGCTTGTTGTCGCAGCCGGCGAGCAGGACGAGGGCGAAGAGGGGAATGCGCTTCATGGTGGAAAGGATGAGGCGCGGACCGGACCAGGTCCAGCCCGCGCCTTGAAGATATCGGACCGAGGGAATCAGGCGAGCTTGTGGACGCCGGGGACCGGGACGGGAGCGATCGGGAAACTGTCGCCCATCTTGAGCGTGTCCGGCGCGTGGTCCTGGCTGGAGGCCCACATCTGTTCCCAGGTAATGCGCTGGCCGGTGTGGGCGGCTTCGCGGCCGAGCAGGCCGAGCATGGTGCTGTTGGCCATGTATTCGCCGGTGTTGATGATCTCGCCCTTGCGGAGGGCGGCGAAGAACTCGTTGTGGCAAACCTGATACATGTTCTGCTCCATGCCGGCGGGGGCGCGATACATCCAGCTCCGCTTGCCGTCGGGCCCGAGGACCATCGGGGTGTTCGGCGCGACGGCGGTGCCTTTTTCGCAGTAGATGCGGTCCACGACTTCGGTGTGGCAGCCGGGGAACTGGCGCTCGCCCATGTGGCAGATCACGCCGCCCGGGTATTCGTAGGCGATGTTGTAGTGATCATAGACGTTGCCGGCGTCCTTGCGGATCGCGCGGCCGCCGTTGGCGACGGCGGCGATCGGGGCGACGTCGCCCATGGCCCAGGCGATTTTGTCGACGGTGTGAACCGCCTGCTCGAGGAGCGGGCCGCCGCTGGTCCACTCGAAATTGTTCCACCAGCGGAGCTGCCATTCCACGTCGGCCATGCCGTCGGGCTTGGTCATGCCGGGCTGCAAGGGCTTCGGCGGGGTGCCCATGTAGGTGCCGTAGACCGAGAAAATGCGGCCGAGTTCGCCGGAGGTGATCTTGGCGTAAAGCTCGCGGACGCCGGGGGCGAAGCGCCAGCAGTAGCCGTGCTGGATGGCCACGCCCTTCTGCTTGGCGAGCTTGGCGGACTCCATGACCGACTTCACGCCGGCGACATCGACGGCCATCGGCTTCTCGGCGAAGACGTGCTTGCCGGCTTCGATCGCCGCGCGGAGGTGCTGCGGGCGGAAGCCCGGAGGGGCGGCGAGGAGGACGACATCGACGCCGCTTTCGATCACCTTCTGATAGGCATCGATCCCGCTGAACTGCCGCTCGGCGGGGACATCGACCTTGGCGCCGAATTTCTGGAGGCCGCCGAGGCTGCTCTTGATGGATTCCGGGAAGGCGTCGCCGACGGCCCACAGCACGACGTTCGGGTCGGCATTGAGCGCTTGTTCCGCGGCACCGGTGCCGCGGCCGCCGCAGCCGATCAGGCCGATCTTGAGCTTCGCCGTGTTGCCTTGGGCGAGGAGGAGGTTGGGGAAACCGGCGATGGCCGCGGTGGCGGCGGTGCCCACGATAAGCTGGCGGCGGGAGACGGATGGCGGATTCATAAGGGATACTGCAAAGAACGGAGCGGTTCTACGGCGCGAATCCAAGCCCGGCTTTCAGCAATTGGGAGCGCAATTTCAGAAAAACGCGTTTTTCATGCGAGAACAGGACGATTCGCGCCGAATTGCTTCGTGATCCTGCTTGCCGGAGGGCCGGGATTTCATCGAGTCTAACCGCCGTTATGGAAAAAGCCGCGCCGTCGTCCGTGCTCACCCGCTTGTCGGTGATGATGTTCCTGCAGTTCTTCGCCTGGGGCTCGTGGTTTGCCACGCTCGCTCTGGCGATGGGAAGCAACGGGCTCGGGGACTTTATCGGCGGGGCCTACGAAAGCGCCCCGCTTGCCGCAATCATCGCGCCGCTGTTCCTCGGGCTGGTGGCGGACCGCTTGTTTTCCTCGGAGCGGGTGATGGGCGTGCTGATGCTGACCGGCGGCGCCATCATGGCGGGGATCGCCGTACTGGCACCGCAAGGGGCGGAGAAGGGCGGGCTGATCGTCCAACTGATGATCGCCTACATGCTTTGCTACATGCCGACGCTGGGGCTCGGCAACACGATCACCTTCACCCACCTGCGCCAGGAGGAATTCCCGAAAGCACGGGTCTGGGGGACCATCGGCTGGATCGTGGCGGGACTGGCGGTGGGTGCCGTGGGCATGTCCGCGTCGCTGGCGATTTTCTGGCTGGGCTCGGTTTCCAGCCTCCTGCTCGGTGCCTACAGCTTCACGCTGCCGCACACCCCGCCGCCGGCCAAGGGCAAGCCGCTGGATGTCGGTTCGCTGCTGATGGTGGACGCGCTGAAGCTTCTGAAAGACCGATCGTTCCTGGTCTTCGCCGCGTGCTCGATGCTGATCTGCATCCCGCTCGCTTACTATTACGGCCAGACATCGGCCTATCTCGGCGCGACCGGATTCAAGCAGCCGGCCTCGACGATGACGCTCGGGCAGATGTCGGAGATCGTCTTCATGCTGCTGATCCCGTTCTTCTTCCGGAAGCTCGGCGTGAAATGGATGCTGCTGATCGGCATGCTGTGCTGGGTGGCGCGCTACGTCCTGTTCGCCTTCGGCGCGCCGGACCAGATCGCCTGGATGCTGTTGCTGGGCGTGGCGCTGCACGGCATCTGCTACGACTTCTTCTTCGTCACCGGATTCATCTACACCGACAAGAAGGCGCCGGCCGAGATCCGCGGGCAGGCCCAGTCGCTGCTGGTGTTCCTGACCCAGGGGCTGGGCATGTTCTTCGGTTTCCGGATGGCCTTCGGCGGCGTCTGGCCCTTCACGAAAACGCCGCTGCCGAACACCTTCGGCGAGTACGGCGTGGCACCCGCCGGCCATGCGCCGCTGATGGACGGAATCAAGGTCCTGAACGAGGGGCAAGCCGCGCCGTCGTTCCTGGAAAGCCTGACCGGCATGTTCGGCAAGGGCTTCCCCGAAGGACTCGACACCGCCCTCATCACCGCTGCCGGAAACGACTGGAAGAACTACTGGATCTTCCCCGCCGGGATGGCCGCGGTCATCGCCGTGATCTTCTTCCTCGCCTTCTGGGACAAGTCCGCGGATGGCGCGGATTCGAAGCATTGAACCCTACTTCCACCGAAAGATCCCGCAAATGAATCCGACCCGACGCCAAACGCTCAAGTCGCTCGCCGCGCTGGCGACCATCCAGATCGTCCCGAGCCGCGTGCTCGGGCTCAACGGGCAGACCGCCCCGTCCAACGAAATCACCAAGGCCATCCTCGGCTGCGGCGGCATTTCGTCCTCCCACCTGCCGATGCCGGGCAAGCTGCTCGCGCTTTGCGATGTCGACAAGGGCCACCTTGCCCAGCGGATGCAGCAGGCCGGCGGCGAGGCGAAGGGCATCAAGGGCTACCACGATTTCCGCGAGGTCCTGGAGCGCAAGGACATCGACGTCGTCCACGTGGCCACCCCGCCGCACTGGCACGCGCTGATGTCGATCGAGGCCGCGAAGGCCGGCAAGGACGTGTGGTGCGAGAAGCCGATGAGCCGCACGATCGGCGAGGGCATCGCGATGGTGAAGGCGGTCGAGAAGCACGAGCGGGTCTTCCGCCTCAACACCTGGTTCCGCTTCAAGGACAACTTCTACGGCATGGGCGTGCCGGTGAAGCAGATCAAGAAGGCGGCGATGAACGACGTGCTCGGCTGGCCGCTGACCATCACCGTGGGCGCGCACACCGGCTTCGACTGGAAGCTCGGCACCTGGGTCGGCAAGACCAACCTGCCGGTGCAGCCGGTGCCGGAGGGCTTCGACTACGACTTCTGGCTCGGGCCCGCGCCGAAGAAGCCCTACAGCGCCCACCGGACGCACGGCTCGTTCCGCGGCTACTGGGACTACGACGGCGGCGGCCTCGGCGACATGGGCCAGCATTACCTCGATCCCGCGCAGTACATCCTCGGCAAGGACGACACCGCGCCGATCTCGGTGGAGATCGATGCCGATCCGCAGGACGCCGACGCGATCGGCACCTGGCGCCGCATCGAGTTCACCTATGCCGACGGCTGCAAGATCGTGCTCGACGGCAACAACAGCCTGAAGGACGCCGCGTTCATCCAGGGGCCGAAGGGCAAGATCAACAAGGGCTTCCAGTCCGACATCCCGGACCTCGAGAAGAAGCTCGCGGCCCTGCCCGATCCGGAGCCTCAGATCACCGACTTCCACGAAAGCGTGCGCAGCCGGAAGAAGTTCGCCTTGAACGAGCAGAACGGCTTCTGGTCGTGCACCATGGTGAACATGGGCGTCACCGCGCACCGCTTGAACAAGAGCCTGAAGTTCGATCCGAAGACGCTGAAGTTCGACGACCCCGCGGCCAACGCGCTGATCGAGCAGCCGATGCGCGCCCCGTGGAAGATCGAAGTCTGACCCCCCGCCGCCCGCTGCCATGGAGAATCTCGTCCAATCGCTGGAGTCCCAGGTCCCGCCGGAAATCGCCGGCCGGCTCGGGCATCATTTCGACGCGGAGGCATCCGCGGTCTCCAAGGCGGTGAAAGTCCTGAGCGGCCTGGCCGTGGCCGGGCTGGCCCGTCGTGCGGCGACGGCGGAGGGAGCGGCGGCGGTGCTGGCATCGCTGCCGCAGCAGGAGGAGCCGGGATTGCTGGCAAGCCTGATGGGTGCCTTGAAGGGGAAAGTCCCGGCCGAGACGCCGGCCGACCGGATGCAGGCGCTGTTCGGCGCCGGGATCCACTCGATGGTCTCCTCGCTGAGCCGCCAGCTCGGCTTCGACCTCGGCCCGCTGGCGGCGATGCTGACCCCGATGATCGGCCAGCAACTGGTGAAGACCGCGCGGGAGCAGGAGCTGGATGCCGCCGGCTTCGCCAACCTCCTGCAATACGGCAGCGAGGAATTCTTCGCGGTGCCGGAGCATGCCGAAGCGGCGGCGATGATCCGCGAGACGCTGGCGACCGGGGAAGCGGCGGAGGCGCTGCGGTCGCGCTTCACGAAGGACGAGCTGGAGCGCATCCACATGGCGCCGATGGCGGCTTACGCGATCGTCGCCCGGTCGTCGATTTCCGGCATCCGCAGTTCGGTGGCAGAGATCCGTGCGGCGCATGAAGTCGGCCTGGAGCGGCTGAAGGAAGTCGAGCCGGTTTCCCTGTTAGGTTCGGTGTTCGGGGCCGGCCTGACCTCGAGCGAGGCGGCGGAGCTGCAGCAGGAGATTTCCGGCGATGGCGAGCTGATCGAGACGATCCGGGACGCCGCGGGCATCGTCAAAGCGAAGGCGGCCGGCGAGCTGGCGGACTTCCGCACGCTGGTGCTCGAGGTCGCGCAGCGGGTCGCCGCGGCCGGCAAGGAAGGCGGCTTCCTCGGCATCGGCGGGGTCAAGGTGAGCGAGAAAGAGACCGCGGCGATCGCGCAGATCGCGGCGGCTCTGGAATAGTCGGCGCTCAGAGGGCCCGCAGCGCGAGGTAGGCTTCGATCTCCTCGGCGGGATTGTGGGCGCGCATCAGCGACTCCCCGATCAGCACGGCGTTTGCTCCGGCATCGAGGGCGCGCTGGACGTCCTCCACGGTGCGCAGGCCGGATTCGGAAACGAGGATCACGTCGTCGGAAACCTCGTCGGCCAGGGCTTCGGTGGTCGCGAGATCGATCTCGAAAGTCTTGAGGTTGCGGTTGTTGATGCCGATCAGGTCCGCGCCGAGGTCGATGGCGCGCTCCATTTCCGGCAGGTTGTGGACTTCCACCAGCACGTCGAGCTGCAGCTCCCTCGCCTCGTGGTAAAGGCGCTTGAGCAGGTCGTCGTCGAGCGCGGCGACGATCAGCAGGATGGCGTCCGCGCCGGCGACGATGGCCTCGTGGATCTGCACCGGATGGACGGTGAAGTCCTTGCGCAGCAGCGGCGCGTCGGAGAACTCGGAGATCTTGGAAAGGTAGCTCAGCGATCCCTGGAAGTACTTCTCGTCGGTCAGGATCGAGAGGCAGGACGCGCCGCCGTCGAGGTAGCGCTTCGCCTGGCGGACGGGGTCGAAGTTCGGGTCGATCAGCCCGACCGAGGGCGAGGCCTTCTTGACCTCCGCGATCACGCCGAGGCGGTCCGGCCCGAGGTTGAGGGCGGCGCGGAAGCCGCGGAAATCGTTCCGCTGCAGGGCGGCGGCGCGCAGGTGGCCGGCACGCGGCAGCAGCGCCTCCACTTCCTGGTGCTTGGTGGCGATGATTTCGGCGAGCTTGTCGGACATGGCGCGGGGAGGTGAAAGCATGGGAGGCGCGTTCCGCAAGGCGGAAAGCTCGCAGGCCGCGCGGGCCGGGCGGATTCGAATTCAAATCCGCGCGACGTCGAAGGCGAAGGGCTCCTGCCACGCGGGTGCCTCCCCTTCCCAGCCGACGAGGAAATGCCGGCCGCGATCCTGGCGTCCGCGCAGGCCTTGCAGCGCGGCGGCAAGCGGATCGGCGGCGGACATGCCGACCAGCAGCAGCTTGCGGTCGTCGTCCTGCAAGGCGTGCGCCAGCATGGCGCGAAGGATGGCGGGATCGTCGTCGTCGCAGGCGACCGCGGTGGCTTTTTTCAGCGGCAGCGCGTCGCCGGGCCTGGGCAGCGCGACGCCGCCGCTGACGAGGGTGCCGGCATTCCACAGCGGCCGGAGCAGCGACAGGACCTGCGAGTAGCCGGCGATCCTCAGGCGTTGGAAGCGGCTCTGGTCCCACAAGCCGGCCAGCCCGCGGAGTTGGCCGTCCTTTTCAGCCACCAGGAAATCCTCCACCGCGAGGTCCGGCCACGACGGGCCGCCGAGCTCGTTGAAATCGACCACGGGCGCGAAGCTCCGCCGCCGGATGGAGTCGTCGTACACGCGCTGCATTTCCGGCAGGTCCGATCTTTTCGCCCGGCGGACCGTGATCGACGGGTCGGCATCGAGCAGCTGGGCCGGCAGCAGCCAGGTCAGGTAAATGCCCGCCGGGCGGTATTCGGGGAGTCCGGCGCGATGGCTGGAGAGCAGTTCGATCGCCTGGAGATTGTCCTCGAGCACGAGGGTCTGCGCCCATTCGCCGGGAGTGAAGATCTCGCGCTTCAGCAGGCGGAAGCCGCGCGCCAAGAGGGTCGAGCGCTGCCAGTCGCGGTGGATGCGGAGGTCGCAGAGGTAGCGCATGTCCCTTTCGCCGCCGAGCCACACGCGGCGCTTGCCGGCGGAGAGCATGCCGGCGGCGCGGCCGCCTCCGTCGAAGGCCGCCCACACGCAGGGCTCTTCGGCTTGCACCCGGGCCCCGGCGAAGTAGTCGGGATCGCGTTCGACGTAGAGACGGATGCTCGAGCCCATCGAGGTCGCGCGGAACAACTCTTCGAGCGCGGCGTGGTCCCCGGGCAAGGCGGGACGGACGGTCAGGCCAGCCATTCCTCCACCTCCCCGTCGGATTGCATTGTGACCAGCGTCGGCAGCTTCACGTCGCCGACCCTAGCACCGCGGAGGGCGGCAAGGGAAGCCGCGAGCTTGAGCGGCCAGCCCGGAGGCAGGCTGCGGACCGCGGGCGGCGGGAGCTGGCGCATGCGCAGCGCCTGGTCGAAGTAGGGATTCTTCCGCAGCACGGCCACCAGGTCCGCGGCGCGCGATCCATCTTCCAGCCAGAGATCGTAGCCCGGCCGCCGGGGGTCGGCGGCGACAAAACCGCGCTCCCCCGTGGCGAGAAAGGCCGCGAGCACCTGGTTCTCGTGGAGCTTTTCCCCGACCAGATCCGAAACCGCTCCGCCGCGGCCGGTGAAGCGAAGTCGGGGGAGCGCGCCGTGGGTCGCGGTGACCCGCACCCGGTCGCCGCTGCGGTAGCGGAACAGGCCGCCGGCGGTAGTGAGCAGGACCTCGTAATCCCGGCCGGCCTGCAGGTCGCGAATGGCGACGAAACGCCCTTCCATGTCGAGGAACTCGTGCCAATGGCATTCGGCAGCCAGCCGCGGGCTGCCGTCGATCGCGTCCGGCAGCGAGGTCACGCCCTCGGTCGCGAGCAGGCCTTTCGGCTCGATGGCCACCCTACCCAGCCGCTCGCGGAGCAAGGGGATCCAAGGCGAGCTCGACGCGTCGGCCCAGCAGCTTGCCAGCGCGAGCTTCGGCCAGAGATCGCTCCAGATCTTGCCGGGACGCAGCCGCTGCACGGCGGCATCGATGCCTAACAGAAAGGTCGGGCTCCACACCGACACGAGGCCGAGGTCCGGCGTCACGAGCAGGGCCCCGGCGGTCTCTTCGAACAGCGTCGACAGATCGCCGCTCAGGTTCGGCACGACCAACCAGTCCGCCAGCCGAGCTCCGACGGAATCGGGGAAATAGGCGGCGTCGCTCGTCATTCCGACCGGCAGCCCGCTGGGCGTGGTCTCCGCGGCCATGCCGGCAGGGGAAAGCGCCCAGTAAGCCCGACCCGCGAAGACCTCCGGCCGCCGCGTCCGCCAGCCGCCGAACCACGATGCCAGCCCGCGGGCGAATTCCTCCTGCAGTCCGGTGGTCAGCGGGATCCACTTCGGCCGCGTGCTGGTGCCGGAGGTCCGCTCGAAGCCCACGGGTTCGTCGCAGGCCAGCACGCCGCGATCGCCGTTCGCGCAGCGGTCGATCCAACTCCGATGATCCTCGTAGTTCATCGGCGGGACGGCTTCGCGGAAGTCTTCCGGCGAACGGATCGAGCTGAAGCCGTGCGCGCGGCCGAACTGCGTATCGGCATGTAGTTCTAACAAGTCGCGAAGGCGCGGCCACGGGTCGCCCGCCGCCATGGCATAGGGCTCCAGCGCGGAGAGCAAAGCGGCGGCGCGGGGGTTCATGACGTGGAGTGTTGCGGCACGACGCAGCTTTGGCTTGAGGAGAGGACGCTTCGTTTTGCTGGCCACGGATTGCCTTCCCGGCAGGTCCGCGGTCGTCGAGGTGCGGCGGACTTCACCCCGAGCCAAAGCGACGTCATGCCGTCGCATTCCATGGTTAGCCGCCGTAGCCGGCTCGGAATGGCACGTTTCATGATCCTTCCCCGCTCCCTTCACGGAATGCCGCGAGTGCCCCGCGGCGGAGATTGTCCTCGCGCATCTCGGTCAGGCAGACCAATTCCTCGCCGGCCGCGTAGCCGGGATTGCGCTCCAGGAAAAAGCGGACCCACGGGTTCTGGCGGCGTTCCTGCGAGGTCACCGCGATCTCCCCCCGCAGGTGACCGTGGCTGGCGGGAAAGCGGATCACTCCTTCGTCCGGCTTCCACGCCTCGCCGAACATGGCTTCCGCCACCTTCGATGCCAGTTCTTCCCAAGCCGGCTCGCGGTGATCGGGATGAGGATGAAAGCGCCGCGCGAAGACCGGCAGATAGAGATAGGTGCGATGGCCCTTGGACAGCAGGAACCAGAACAGCGGGCGGCCGCTGTTCGCCCGCCATTCGCCCGCGCGGCGGCAGAAGGCGCGGACCAGTTCCTGCGTGCCCCAGCAGCTCCGGTCGATGATGGTATCGCCGGAAAACAGGATGTCGCCCTCGGGAAGCAGCCCCGCCGGATTCCATGCGAGGGTGGTGAAGCCGCGCAGCGTGCCATGCCCGTCGTGCAGCATCAGCACCTCGTCCTTGCGCGCGAGATCGGCCTCGAAGCGCTCGCGGGGCACCGCCTCGTAGTGCTCCGTCATCAGCGCGTGCATCGCGTCGCGCTCGGCGGCCGTTAGAGTGGCGGCGACGCGCGCGGAACTGGTGAGGACCATGGCATTCAGCGCAGGCATGCGGCGATCAGGATGGAGACCATGAGATACTGCGAGGGCATGCGGACGAAGTCGGTGATCAGGTTCAGCCTCGCATGCGCCGGGCCGTCCGGCACGAAGTAGATGCCGTTCGCCGGACCGGCGGTGGACTTGCGGAAACGCAGCACGAAGAACACCTCCGCCGCGAGCGTGAGCAGCGTGAGGACGATCCACAGCGCGGCGTCCCCGGGCACCCGCGGCAGCCACCACAGCGCGATCGCCGCGTGCGCGGCGTCGTGGGAGAGCCCGTGGTTGGTGCTCCATTTCTGCCAGGCGCAGAGAGGCAGCTCGATGATCGTCCGCAGTGCCATCGAGGCCCCCAGCCACGCGTAGGCCGGGTGCTGGTTCCACAGCAGGACGGGCAGCAGCAGCCACAGCGTCGCCGCGTGGACCAGCCAGGCCGCCTTGGCCCGCGAGATCGGCCCGCCGAGTTTTCCCGGCTGGTTTTGCCAGGCATGGAAGAGCGGCGCGGCGAGCTGGAAAGCCAGCAGCACTGCCGCCGCCCACACCGGCATCCGGTCGACCGCGATGTGCCAGGCGTCCTTCATACCTTCAGCCGTTTGCGTTCCGGCGCGCGCCCGGCCAGCGATTTGCCGTCGAGAAGATCGCGGATGCCGCGCGCGATGGCATCCGTTTCGTGGTAGAGAAAGCGCGCCGCACCGGTGCGGCGGAGATCCTCGGTCTGTTGCCGCAGGATCTCGACGTCCTGATTGAGGATGGCCCCGGCAAAGGGCTGGAAGATGAGTTTGATCAGCCCGCCGAGCGGTTCGAAGCGGAAGCCGAGATAGGTGAAGACCCGCGTGCGCTCCGGGCTTTCCGGCGTGCACTGGCTCATCACGACATACTGCCGCTTCTCGCTCATCCGGTAGTCGACGCGGGTGACGTAGGGCAGTTGAAAGCGGTCGACATGCCGCACCGCGCTGCCCGCCGGCACCAGCAGCTTGCCGATCCACGAGTCCATCCGTTCCTCGCCGATGAACTCCGCTTCGATCCAGTCCTCGCCGCCGGTGATCTCGAGTTCGATCTCCTTGCTTTCCTCGCCGCGGAACAGCCCGCGGTGGACATGCGCGGTGTGCGGGACATCGAGGAAATTCTCGACGCAGTGGAAGGCATCGGCCTCGAACACCCGCTCCATCACGAAGTGGCGCCAGCCCGGCTCGCCGAGCCAGGGGAAGAGCGGCGGTTCGCGGTCGGGTTCGGCCTTCTCCGCGGAGGCCATCCACACCCAGACGAAGCCCTGTTGCTCTCTCACCGGATAGGCCTTCACGCGGATCGCGCGGCAGGCATCGGGCTCGCAGGCGGAGGGGATCCGCGTGCAATGACCGTCCGCACCCCAGGTCCAGCCGTGGTAGGCGCAGCGCAGCCCGCCTGCGGTGACCTTGCCGCGGGACAGCGCGAGATTCCGGTGCGCGCAGCGGTCGATCAAGGCGGCCGCGTTGCCATCCGGACCGCGGAAGATCGCGAGCGCCTCGCCGGCGATGGTCCGGGCCAGCGGGCCCTTGGCGAGCTGTTGCGAGCGGCAGGCGATGTACCAATGACCCCGGAGCACGGGTTGATCTAACTCCTCCCGCCCGGCCGTGGCGAATCGTTTCCACCCCCGCCATCATTCGGAGAACCGATGGTGACTTTCCGATTAACGATTCGCCAGCGCGCGGCGCATCGTGTGGAATGCCGAGTCATGAAATCCCGCGTCCCGATCATCCCACGACTCCGCCATCGGGCGGATTGGCGGACGCTCGGCTTCGTCGGGCTGGAATTGGGCTTGCTGGCGGGGATCTGGAGCGGCGCGTGGCGGCATCCGCTGGCGGTCGCCGCGTCGTTCTTGTTCGCCTTCGTCTGCTGCATCATCGCGCACAACCACATGCACCTGCCCTTGTTCCGCGGCCGCGGGTGGAACCGGGTTTTCCAAATCCTGCTGATGTTCGGCTCCGGCCAGCCGCCGACGGGGATCGTGACGGCGCACAACGAGCGCCACCACGGCCAGCCGGACAGCGATCGGGATTTCGTCCGCACCGGCCTGGCCCGCTTCCGCTGGAACGCGCTGAACCTGGTCGCGTTTCCCTTCCTTTCGATCGCCGCGATGTATCGCGAGAAGCCGGACGACCTGCGCCGGTGGAAAAGCGCGCGACCTCATCTCTACCGGCAGGCGCTGTGGGAGCGGTCGATCTTCTATCCGGCCCTGGTGCTGCTGCTGGTGCTCGATTGGCGGGCGACGCTGCTCTTCCTGCTGTTGCCGTGGATCACCGCGCAGCTCGCGTTGGTCGGGGTGAATCTGTTGCAGCACCAGGACTGCGTCACCGATTCCGAATACGACCACTCGCGCAATGTCACCGGCCGGCTGGTGAACTGGCTGCTGCTCAACAACGGCTACCACACCGCGCACCATCTGAGGCCGTCGATGCACTGGAGCCTGCTGCCCGAGTTCCACCGCCGCCACGTGGTGCCGCGAATGAATCCGGTTCTGGACCACCGGAGTTTTTCCGGACTGCTGATCGAGCGCCTGCGACGACCCGCCGTGAACCATGCCCGCTGAAGCCACCATCACCCGCCCGGGCATCGATTTCTCGCTGCCCTTCTTCCCGCTCCACCTGACGACGCTGGCTCAGGTGCCCTCGTGGGGACTGCTGGACGATCGCCACCGGCTCCGCCACTCGCAGCATCACGCGCTTTATCTGAACGAGCAGACGGTGTTTTTCGAGGAACTGCTGGCGGGCACCCTGCTGCCGGCTTTGTACGAGAGGCCGGACCGGATCGGCGAGGACCTGGCGGCCGACCTGCGGCAGTTCGAGGTGGAGGAAAAGCGGCATTCCCGCTGGTTCCGCGAGCTCAACCACCGTGTTGATCCGCTGCGCTATTCCTTGGAGCAGGGCCGCCATGTTTTCGTCCCGGTGGGCGGGCGGACGCAGGCCGTCGCCGCATGGTTCGCCCGGCGGCCCTTCGCCTTTCCGCTGTGGATCTGGCTGATGCTGATCCAGGAAGAGCGCTCGATCTCGGTGGCGCGCGAGTGCCTGAAGGCGGACGCCGGCATCGAGCCGGCCTTCCGCGATCTCCACCGCAAGCACCTCGCCGACGAGATCGATCACGTCCGCTGGGACCTCAAGCTGGTCGAGCAGGTGTGGCTGCCGCTGCCGAGATGGAAGCGGCGCCTCCAGGCGCGGCTGTTCGGCGCGATGATGGGGGAATTCTTCACCGCCCCGAAACGCTCGGCGATACGGGTGCTGCAAGCCTTGCTCGATGAGTTTCCCGAGCTTCATCCCCTCGCCCCGCAACTCGGCGGCGAGTTGCGCGAGCTCGCGACGTCGCGTGACTACCACGCCAGCCACTACAGCCGCGAGTCGACGCCGCGCTGCTTCGCCTTGTTCGATGAACTTCCGGAGTTCCGCGACATCGGCCGCCACCTGCTTGCCTACGAACGGCCATGAACGACGACTTTCCCATTCCCGGTCGCTTGAACCTCTGGATCGCCGCGGGGCAGGCGGCGGTGCTGCTGGCCTTGCTGGCGTCGGCGGGCTTCGTCGGGTCGCCGTGGGCACTCGCGGGATTGGCCATCGGCTACGCGCTGGTGATGAATTCCGCCTACGCGATGCTGCACGAGGCGGAACACGGTTCGCTGCACCGGAACCGCGTCGTGAACGATGCCGTCGGCGCGGGACTCGCGCTGTTTTTTCCCGCGCCCTTCCACCTGCTGCGGCAGGGCCACATCGGGCACCACCTGCGGAACCGCTCGGACGACGAGGCCTTCGACTTCTATTTCGACGGCGAAAGCCGGGTGTGGAAAACACTGCAACTCTACGGCATCCTTTCCGGATTTTTCTATCTTGCGGTGGTGCTGGGAAACGCGATCGCGCTGGTTCATCCGGCCGGCTTGAAAGCGAAGTGGGGGGATTTCGACCGGCCGACCAAGGCGTTGCTCGATTCCCTCAATCCGAAGTACTTCCGGCTGATCCGCTTGGAAGCGCTGGCGGTCTTCGTCCTGCACGGCGGCTGGATGGCGCTGTGGCGGGTGCCGGCGTCGCACTACTTCATTCTGTTAGGCAGCTTCGGCCTGCTGTGGTCGGCGCTCCAGTATGTCCATCATTTCGGCACCGAGCGCGACGTGTTGAAGGGCGCGCGCAATCTGCGGACCTGGCGCTGGCTCGACGCGCTGTGGCTGAACCACAACTGGCACCGCAATCACCACGCGCGGCCGACCGTGCCGTGGGTCCATTTGCCGGAGATCACCGATGAAGCCGACGGCGAACGCGGCCGCCTGCTCGCTGCCTACCTGCGGATGTGGCGCGGGCCGCGCCATACCGACGAACGCGTGGAAAACCATCATGCCGGGAAAATCATCCGCTGACCCGAAGGCGGCGCCGCTCGCGATGCTGCTCTTGAACCTGCTGCCGCTGTTGCACGCCGCGGGGACGATCGCGTGCCTGTTCCTGCCGCTACCCTGGCCGCAGCGGATCGGTCTGTCGTCGGCCGTGTTCTACCTCGCCCCTTTGCTGCCGGGCCGGCTGCTGCGCGAGTCGCTGCGGGGATGTCCGCGCGACATCGCGGTCGGCTCGCCGGCCTTCCTGCGCTGGTGGGCCTGCTTCCAGTGCCAGGTGCTGTTCCTGCGCTTCCCCGCGGCCGAGGAGCTGCTGCGGATGGTGCCGGGGCTGTATTCGTTGTGGCTGCGCGGGTGGGGATCGCGGATCGGCCGGCTGACCTACTGGGCTCCTCGTACCATCATCCTCGACCGCGGCTTTTTGGACATCGGAGACCATGTGGTCATCGGTGCCGGGGTGCGGCTGAATCCCCACGTGATGGAGCGCGACGAGCTGCCGGTGCTGCGGCTGGCCCCGGTGAAGATCGGCGACCGCGCCTTGATCGGCGGCTATTCGCTGCTCACGGCCGGCACCGAGATCGCGGACGACGAGGCGACCCGCGCGTTTTTGATTTCCCCGCCCTTCAGCCGGTGGAAGGATGGCAAACGACTCCGCGAATCCCCATGAAAACCCTGCTCGTTCTCATCGCCCTGTGCCTCCCCGTCCTTGCTTCGGAAGAAGACAAGGAAGCGCTCCGCAAGCTGCGCGGCATCTACGAACAGGCGATCGCCGCGCGCGACTTGTCGGCCTTGCAGCCCCATCTGGCGGCGGACTTTACCGGCGTGATGATCACCGCCGACGAGGTGAAGGGCTTCCAAGGAGTCCTCGACTACTGGAAGAAAGTGGAAGGCTTCATCGGCGACAAGGGCAGCTACAAGGTGACGCTCGATCCCGATGACACGCTCTTCGAAGGGAACCTCGCCATCGCCAAGGGCCGGGCGCTGGAGCAGGTGACGCGGGGCGGCAAGAGCTTCGAATTCACCTCGCAGTGGACGGCGGTGGCGCGGAAGGAAGGCGATGCGTGGAAGCTCGTGCGGATCCACGCGGCGATCGATCCGGTGGGGAATCCGATCATCGGGTCGCTGCAGGGGATGACGAAATGGATCCTCGGCGGCGTGTGCGCGCTGGCGGGTTTGCTGGTCGGGCGGCTGTTGCCGCGGAAGAAGTCCTGACGTCGCCTTACTTTTTGACACTTCAAGTAAGGTGTGGCACGGTGCCTCCATGCTCGCGAAGATCACCAGCAAACGACAGGTCACCTTTCCCGCCGCGGTGCTCGACGCGTTGGGAGTCGGTCCCGGGGATCATCTCGAGATCCAGGAGTCGCCGGGTGGATTCCTGATCCGTCCGCGCCGGGTGGACCGCAAGCGCCTCGCTCCCTTGAAGCCGCTGATCCGCCCGGGAACGCCGGCCTTCGACCTTGAAGCCTTCCGCCAGCAAACGCATGAGCCGTCGCTTCGGGATTGATACCTCGGTGCTCGTGCGCCTGTTGACGGGCGATCCGGAGAAGGAATACCGGAAAACGGTGGACGCGCTGGAGAAGCTGATGGCCAGCGAGCCGGGCTCGCGGCTCGTGGCATCCAACCAGGTGATCGGTGAGGCCTACATCGCGGTGCAGCATCACTACGGGGTCACGAAGCAGGAGGCTCGGGCGGCATTGCTCGAAGTGTTCGCGAGCGGCCTCGTCTCACCCTTGAACGGGGCCTCGGCGCTCAAGGCAATCACCGTTCAGACCGGGTGCGGACTTCTCGACCGCTTGATCGTCGACGACTACCAGCGCGAGGGTGTGGTGACGGTCACCAATGACCGCAAGATGGCCGCGCTGCCGGAGGTCCGCCGGCTTGGGTGAAAGCCGGATCCGTCGGTCAGCGCGCAAGGCCGAAGCCGGCGGCATCTTCCGCCTTGCGGATGAGGTGGTATCGGCCGCTTTCAAAGGAACCGAGGTCCTGGCGGGTGCCGTCGGGCCAGAGGATGTCCGCTTCGACCGGCGCGGGATTTCCCGCCAGGCCGATCACCACCCGCCGGTCGCCCTGGGCGGTGAAGCCGGAGACATTGAGCACGGTGTGGCTCCAGCGTTCCGCGCCTTGGGAAAGCTCCAGCACCGCGCCGGTGGCGTCGGCGGTGACCGCGCGGCCGTCGCCCTTCACCTCGAAGCCGATCCATGTCGCGGGTTTGCTACGACGGTTCTCGTAGAACAGGACGGGATCGAACTGCCGCGTCAGCACCAGGTCGGCGTCGCCGTCGTTGTCGAAGTCGGCAAGCGCCACGCCGCGGGTGTTGCCGAGGAAGGAAAGCCCGGTGATCTCCGCGGCTTCGTGGAAGGTGCCGCCGCGGTTCAGCAGCACGCGGTTCGCCTGCTGACCCCAGATCGAGTAGCCGCGCATGTCGCCCCAGCGGTCGGCGTAGGCGTGGACCGAGGGGTCGCTGCGGGCGATCTGGCCGTTGACATACCAGTAGTCGCGCGGCTCGGGGAAGCGGCGGTCCATGTGGTCGTCGACCATCCCGTTCGCCTGGACCATGTCCGGCCAGCCGTCGAGGTCGAGGTCCGCGACGCCGGCACCCCAGCCGAAGCGCTTCGGGTTGAGCGCGCCGCGCTTGGAGGCCTCGTTGTGGAAGACCACGCCGTCCTTGGTCCGCTCGGTCATCCACAGCAGGCTGCCTTCGGCCTGGAGCGGCGCGTGGACATTGGAGACATGGACATCGGGCGTGCCGCTGCGGTCGAAGTCGGCGATGCTGGCGTTCATGCCCTTGTAGGTGTCGCGGCCGATGCTGCCGAAGTGATGGCCCTCGATCCGGCGGAAGCCCCTGCCCTGCCGGTTCAGATAAACGTCATCCGGCCCGAAGTCCGAAGCGGCGTAGATGTCCGGCCAGCCGTCGCCGTCGAAGTCCGCGGAGTTCAGCGCGAGCGTCCAGCGGGTCTCCGGCATGCCGAGCTGGACGATATCTTCCTCGTCGAAGCCTCCGTCACCGCGATTGCGGTAGAAGCGGTTCAGCCCGCCGTTGTCCGCCTTGTGCCAACTGGCGTGCATGAAATGGAACATCCGGCGGTCGCCCTCGTAGGCCGGCTGCGGCAGGCGGAAGGGATTGAGCGGCGTGGGGGTTTCATAGCCGGGGAGATAGGGCGTCATCGAGTTGCCGAGCAGCAGGTCGAGGTCGCCGTCGCGGTCGGGATCGAAGAACATCGCGGCGACGCAGGTGTGGTGGCCCTTGATCCCGGCGGCGGCGGCGATGTCGGTGAAGGCGGGCTTGCCGGTTTCTAACAGCTCGTTCCGCAGCAGCCGGCTGGTGCCGAAACCGACGCCGAGGAAAAGGTCTTGGTCGCCGTCGTTGTCGTAGTCGGCGAAGACCGCGCAGGACGGCAGGCCGTGGCTCGCGGGGTCGTTCCGCACGGCGTCGAGCGCGGGGATCTCGATCCGCTCGAAGGTCAGGCCGCCGGTGTTGCGGAACAGCGTGCAGCGGTCCTGCGGGCGCTTCATCGGGCGGGTGAGGAAGAGATCCTGCAAGCCGTCGCCATCGACATCCGCCACCGCCGCGGCGTCGCCGACGGAGAGGATCCACTTGCCGACGTGCTGCAGGCGGGGATCGATGTCGGTGAGGACGCTGCCGAGCTCCGAGGGGAAGAGTTCCTTTTCGACCCACGTGAAGCCGGGGTCCTCGGTCACGCCGCGCGGCGTGCGATCCAGGAGGAACGCGACGCCGAACAGGCAGGCGGCAAGCGCGGCGCGGGCGGATAGGCTTTTGCGATCGGGGAAAGTCCGGGATTTCCACCAGGCCATCGCGAAGCGGGCGGTCTGCACGGTGAAGGCGGCGTAGAACAGCGTGTAGTAGCTCTGGCGGAAGTGGAACGCGAGATCGACCACGGTGATCGCGGCGGCGACGGCGATCTGGGCCTTTTTTCCCGGCGGCGAGGTTGCCGGGTCGGTCAGCATGTAGAAGGTGAAGAGGAAGAAGGCCGGCGCGCTGAGGGTGCCGAGCCAGATCGCTTCCGGCGGGACGTGGTGGCGCATGACCCAGGCGCGGAAGGCGGTCTGGAGCATGTAGAAGACGAGGAAGGAGCCGACCAGCCAGCCGCGGCCGATCTGCCGCATGAAGACGACCAGCGCGAGTCCGGCGAGGAACATCGCGACCGCCCAGGTGCCGCCCCATTGGTAGGCCGGGGCCGGCGAAACCAGGCCGCCGCCGAGCGCCATGCCGGCGATCAGGCCGAACAGGGCGGGGTTGTAAACGTGGCGGCCGTTGACGGTGAACAGGTGCTTCGAACCGATCGCCAGCAGCGCCGGCAGCAGCGGCAGCCAGGGGCTGGAGCCGTAGTCGAGCAGCAGGCAGAGCCCGCAGCCGGTGATCAGGCCGCTCCAGGGAAACCCGCCGCGTTTCCGGAACAGGCGGTTCAGCAGGTAGTCCGCGACGACCGCGGTGACCACGACCAGCGCCGCCTGCACGGGTGTCCGGCCGAAGCCGAGGAAGGCGAGGCCGCACAGCACGTAGCTGCCGAGCAGCAGCGCGAACCAGGGTCGGGGATCGCGCGGGCGGGAAGAAGCGTCATCCATCGCGGCGAGCATGCAGGGCGGCGGGGCCGGTGGCGAATCGACAATGGCCACGGGATCATCGGAAAAGGCGATGGTTCCGCGGGACCGGGAGCCGCCGGTAGAAAAAAGCGGCAGGCCCCACGGACGAGGACCTGCCGCTTCGAAAGGCGGGGAAGGCTTACTTCACCTTCACGGTGACTTCGTCCTTGGCCTCGATCTTGATGCCGTCCACGCCCTTGAAGGCGGCGGCGACTTCGGCCGGGCTGGCTTCTTGCATTTGCAGGGCGCTGAGCTTCTTCAGGTTCTCCGGATCGGCAAGGAGCTTGCCGAAGGCCATTTCGGCGAGGGTCACCGTGTTGCCGTCGACGTGGGTGGCGTTGGTTTCCGCGATGCCGTCGGAGATCTCCACCTTCAGCGACATCTTCATGTCCTTGAAGAAGCCCTGCATCATGGCGAGCGCCTGCGGGTCGAGTTCCCCGGCGGGGGCCGGCTTTTCCTCCCCGCCTGCGGGCTTGGCGTCCGGGTTGGTCAGCGTGAGGACACCGCCTTCGTATTTGAAGGTCATCGGCGGGGCTTCCGGAGCGTCGCCGGGTGCGTCGGGCGCGTCGCCGGGAGCTCCGGGAGGGCCCATGTCCTTGGCGGAGTCCGTCATGTTGCCGCCGAAGGTGTATTTGACACTGTTGATGTCCTTGAACTTGTAGACGACGCGACCGCCGACGCGGCCGTCCTTGTCGATCTTCTCGACCTTTTCGACCGTGACGCCCGCGCCCATCTTGCCGGCGGCGGCGTCGGCTTTCTTGGCGTCGGCGAAGTTCGGACCGGCGCCGCCCTGGGCGGCCATCATCGCGCTCGCTTCGGCGCTCAAGACGGTTTCTTCGGTGATGGTGCCGCTGCCGTCCTTGTTCAGGCGGATGGTGGAGGAGTGTTCCAGGCAGGAACTCGTGAACAGCGCGAGCAGGGCCGCGCCGAGGAGGTTTAAGGATTTCTTCATAAGCAGGGTCGAGGCTGCACGAGTGGCTGAAATAGGCAAGGATTCCCGTGTGTCGAATCCCGTTGCCGCCGCGCCGCGGGCCCCGCTAAGCTGCGGCCCGCCGATGGAGCCCGCCGTTGAAATCCGCCATCTCGTGAAGGAGTTCCGCCCGGCGGGCCGCAAGCTGCCGCTGCGCGCGGTGGACGATGTGTCCCTGACGATCGGCGCGGGCGAGGTCTACGGGCTGATCGGGCCGAACGGCTCCGGCAAGTCCACCACGATGAAGGCGCTGCTCGGCCTGGTGCAGCCGGACTCCGGGGTTTGCCGGATTTTCGGCCACGACTCGCTGAAGGTGGACTCCCGCCAGCAGGTCGGCTTCCTGCCGGAGAACCCGTATTTCTACAAGCACCTGAGCGGCGCGGAGACGCTGCGCTTTTACGGCAAGCTCTGCGGGCTGCGCGGGACGGCGCTGGAGGGACGGGTCAAGGAGCTGCTGTCCCTGGTGGACCTCAGCGAGGCGGGCGACCGCCGGCTGGGCGGCTATTCGAAAGGCATGCTGCAACGGATCGGGCTCGCCCAGGCGCTGGTCCAGGAGCCGCGGCTGGTGATCCTGGACGAGCCGACCGCCGGCGTCGACCCGATCGGATCCCGCCAGATCCGCGATTTGATCTTCAACCTGAAGGAGCGCGGCATCACGGTCTTCCTCTGCTCGCATTTGTTGGAACAGGTACAGGAGGTCTGCGACCGGGTGGGGATCATCCACCGCGGCCGGATGGTCAAGGAAGGCCCGCTCGACGACCTGCTGGCGCTGGGCGACCAGACGGAGCTGATCCTGAAGGACGCCTCGCCGGAGCTGCTGGAGAAAATCCGCGGGCTGGTCGCGGCGGACGGCGGCGCGACGCTGCTGCGGGCCGACCGGCCGAAGACCACGCTGGAACGGCTCTTCCTCGAGGAGACATCGGAGCGCCCGAATCCCTGATTTTCCCCGCCGATGAGCCGCCCCGCGAAAAACCGCCCGCTGAACCCCCGCCGCATCGGGGTGATCACGATGCACACCTTCACGCAACTGGTGCGGATGAAGGTGTTCTATTTCCTCGGCGCCTTCGCGCTGATCCTGCTGGGCAGCAACCTGTTCGAGATCCAGGACCTCGGCCGGCCGGACCTCGAGGGCACCGACGTGCTGCGCTCGATCCGGAGTTGGTCGCTGGGGACGATGACCTTGTTTTCGGTGGTGATCGGGGTGGTGGCGACCGCGCTGCTGCTGCCGAGGGACGTCGAGGACCGCACGCTCTACACCATCCTCGCCAAGCCGGTGCCGCGGCTCGACTACCTGATCGGCAAGCTGGGCGGCGTGCTGCTGCTGATCTTCATCTCGCTGGCGGTGATGGACCTGCTGATGACCGGCGTGCTGGCGGTGCGGACCCATTTCGTGACGGCCGAGCAGGTGGCGGCGGCGACGCGTTCCGGCTGGCCGCCGGACGCGGTCGAGGCGTTGCGGCAGGACACCTTGAACCAGGGGCCGACCTGGGAGCTCCACGGCGCGGTGCTGGTGGTGTTCCTGCGCGCCGCGGTGATCGCGTCCACCGCGATGCTGATTTCCACTTTCTCGACCAGCACGCTGTTCACGACGATCACCGGATTCCTCGTCTATTTCATCGGGAACTTCCAGGCGGAGGCGCGCCGCCTGTATTTCGGCGAGGGCATCGACCCGCTGGAAAAAGCGCTGGGCATGGCGGTGGCGGTGATTTTCCCCGATTTCCAGCTCTACAACGTGGTGGACACCCTGATCGAAGGAGGCGCTTTCCCGCCGGGGCGGCTGGAGATGTTGATCGGGCTCAGCGGCTTTTACGTGGTGCTGCACCTCTTCGTCTCGTGGATCGTGTTCGCGGAGAAGGAGTTCTGAGATGAAATCCCGCCGCCGCCCGCTGCTGATCGCCGCCGCCGTCCTGATGACGGCCGGGTTCGTGCGGATGCATGTCGAGCAGGCGATGACCGCGGATTTCCGGGAGCAGGGCCTGTTGTCGCCGCCGCTGGAGATCGGAGTCCGCGAAAAGCTCGGCCAGAACAGCTCGGCCGTCGCCCTCGCCGGCCTGCGGACGCTGGTGGCGACCTTCACCCACCTGAAAGTCACCGACTGCTTCTCCCGCCAGAAGTGGTTCGACCTCGAGAAGGCGATGAACACCACGGTCCAGCTGGCGCCGCGCGGGACCTACTACTGGGACATCGGCGGCTGGCACCTCGGGACGAATGCCTCGACCTATTACCGGTCGGAAGCCGGCCTGCCCGAGCTGCGGGCCCGGGCGGAGGCGAAGCGCTGGGTGGCCAAGGGCCGCGAGTTTTTCCAGCGGGGTATCCGCAACAACCCGGACGACTGGCGGCTGCAGGTCGCGCTCGGGAACCTCTGCTCGGACCCGTTCCGCTATCCCGACGACGCCCTCGCGGCGGAAGCCTACGCCGCAGCCGTGGCCACCGGTCAGGCGCCGCCCTCCGTCCAGCGGGCGCTGCTTTTCGCCCGGGTCCGGGCCGGCATCGACCTCGCCGGGTCCCGGGAAAAGGTCCGGGAGCTCTTGGAGAACCCCCGCAACCGGGTGCCGACCCTGCTTTGCATCGCCTACGTCCTGGAGGCCCGGGCGGACCCGCCGGAGGACCCGGTGGCCCGGGCGGTGGAAATTTTCGGCAGCGAAGAGAAAGCCCTGCGGAATCTCGGCAGTTACTTCCTCAACATCCACGACCGCTTGCCCATGGACGGGGTTGAACTCGCGGTGCGGCTGCTCGAATACCGCCGCGGCATCCGCCCCGGCGACCCGGACAGCTTCATCCGCAAACTGGAGGAACTCCCGGACCGCTCCGACCTCTACCGCTAGCTCAGGGTTTGACTCGACAGCCGCCCGGGCCCTCCCCTAAGCCTCTCCCGCCGCTCCTTTCCCATGCGAATCGCTCTCTTTGGTGACATCCACGCCAACCTCGAAGCCCTCGAGGCCGTGTTGGCCGATGCCGCCGAGCAAGGCTGCACCGATTACGTCTGCATGGGCGATGTGGTCGGCTACAATGCCGATCCCGTGGCCTGCCTGGAACGGGTCCGCGCGATGGATTGCCCGGTGGTGAAAGGCAATCACGACGAGGACGCGTCCGGCAGCCATTCGCTGGAGTCGATGAACCCGGTGGCCGCCGCCGCCCTGGAGTGGACCCGCGAGCAGCTCAGCGACGAGCAGCGGACCTGGCTGCGCCGGCTGCGGATGGTCCGGCAGGTCGAGGATTTCACCGTGGTCCACAGCACCCTGGACCAGCCGGCGCATTGGAACTACGTGACGAACCGCTTCGACGCGATGTCGAACTTCTCGTACCAGTTCACCCAGGTCTGCTTCCACGGCCACACCCACGTGCCCCGGGTTTACGTCAAGACCGACAAGGTCCAGGAAGTCCCGGCCGAGTCGGTGGTGGTCGAGGACGGGTCGAAGTATTTCATCAACGTCGGCTCCGTCGGCCAGCCGCGCGACGGCGACTGGCGCGCCTGCTATGCGATCTACGATCTCGACCACCGCCTGATCGTCTTCCGGCGGGTGGAATACGACATCGAGACGACCCAGCGGAAGATCGAGGAAGCGAAGCTGCCGTCGATGCTGGCCGCCCGCCTCGCCGACGGCCGATGATCGAGGTCGCCGCCGGACTGATCCTGGACGAAGCGGGCCGCCTGCTCGCCTGCCGTCGTCCACAGGGCAAGCACCTCGGCGGGAAGTGGGAGTTTCCCGGCGGCAAGGTCGAGCACAGGGAAAGCCCGGCCGCGGCGTTGGTCCGCGAGCTGGAGGAAGAGCTGGGCGTCACCGTGGAAACCGGCCGGGCGCTGACGCCGGTCGTCTGGGACTACGGCCGCGGGCCGATCCGGCTGCATCCCTTCGTCTGCCGGATCGTCGATGGGGAGCTTCATCCGCACGAGCACGAGGAGATCCGCTGGTGCCTGAAAGACGAACTCGGCCAACTCGATTGGGCCGCTGCCGACGTGCCGATCCTCGCGGAGTGGCTGGAACAAGCCTAAGCGTGTACTGGACCGCGGATCTTTAGTCCGCTCGAAATCCCCAACCGTCCAAGCGGACTGAAGTCCGCGGTCCAGTACATCGCCCGTTCTTCCGACCAAATCGGTTAGCTCCGGCTTTTCCATGGTTGCCGGACGCATCGGCCCCGTGGTCTTCTCAATATCGCAGCACCCCATGAAGCGCTTTCCCGCCGGACTCGTCCTTTGCCTCTGGCTTGCAGCCCTCGGCTCCGCGCAGGCCGGGATGACGGTGATCACGCTGACCGACATGGCTCGGGCGCGCTTGGACGCGCTGTCGTTTTTCCTCGTCGCCTACCTCGTCATCGCCTGGGCGGTGAAGGGGCTCTGGAACCACCTCGGCAAGTCCTTCCCCTCGCTGCCGCGGCTCGATTACCGCCGCGCGCTCGGGCTGGTCTTCCTGACCGGGCTGCTGTTCTACGTGGTGCTGACGATGATTTCCGGAGCGCGCGAATTGCTCACGCCGGGGGCCTGGGAGAAGCAAGGGATCGGCTACCGGACCCGCGAGGGCGGGATGGCGGTGCTGACGAAAGAAGAGCGGCGGTCCTCATTGCGCGAGCTTCAGGACGCGCTGTGGGCTTATGCGAAAGCCCACGATGGCAAAGCACCGCCCGGCGCTTTGGCCGAGGGCATCGAACCAGAGCTCTGGCGCTTCCCCGGCGGCGGCCTCTACTGCCTGATGCCCGGCGTGCGGCCCGGCGGCGGGCGCGAGGTGCTGGTTTACGAGCCGAGCGCGGCGGGTGGCCGGCGCTTCGTGCTGCTGGCCGACGGGACCATCGAGGACCGCGCGGAAGGAACGCTGAAACGGCAGCTCGACGAGCAATGGAAGAAGTGAGTCAGGACGAGCCGGTGAAGATGCCTCGGCGCACGAGCTGGATCATCCGGCTGGCGCTGTGGAGCTTCGTGCTGACCTTCTTCGGCGCGATCACCGGGCTCATCACGGTGCTCGAAGCCCCGTTCCGGCTGGTTTTCGGCTGGGTCCTGCATGCCTGGGTCACCCTTCCGCCGCTGTTGCCACGCTGGAAGGAACTGCTGTTCCCGCTGGCCGCGCTGGGGCTCGCGCTGTGGCTGACCGACCGCTTCATCCGCTGGGCGCTCGCGGCGAAAGGAGCGCCTCCTTCATGGCAAGGCTGGCACACCGTGTCGGCGACTTTTCTCGTGCTGCTAGGCGCGGCGGCGGCGATCGCGATGAGCGGGATCGTGCATCAAGCGGTGTGGCTGGGCGCGGAGCCGTGGTGGGGAAACGGCCGGAGCCAAGTCACCGTCACAATGAGCCATACCCGGCAGATCATCATGTGGATTCATGATTTCGAAGAACAGAACGGCCGCTATCCGGAATCGCTGGCGGATCTGGATCTTCCTGCTGGACTGCGAGCCGTTCCATCCCGCGAGCAGGGCCTGCAGGAGCCCTTCGTCTATCTGAAGCCGACGGAGTCGCCCTCGGCAGGCGAAGAGTTGCCGGTGCTTGTTTCACCTTTGCTGCCCGATAGTGATCGGGTGGTCGTCGGTTATCTGTCGGGCACCACCACCGCGATCCAACCCGAACAACTTCCCGCCCTCCTGACTCAACCTCGTTCCACGGACCATGACTGATCGCCGCATCGGGATCTGGTTCCTCGGCTTCATCGCCGTGGCGGGGGTGTTGCTGGTGCTGTCCTTCATGATCGCGATGGCCGGTGGATTCGGCTACCTCGAAGTCATCTGGCGGCTTTTGACCGGCTTCACCTCTTTCCTCGGGGTGAACCTGCCGCGGATTTCCTCCGATGCCGGCACCTGGGGGCCCGGGCTTGCGGCCTTCGGGCTGGCGCTGGTGGTGGGGCATTTCTTCCTCCGCGGCTGGGCGGAAAAGCGGAACAGGCCCTGGACGGCTGGCTCCACTCTGTGTGCCGGGCTGGTGCTGCCGCTGCTGTTCGCGATCTCGTTCCTGGTGCCCGGGGTGCTGCTGCAGGTCGAGTTGCTGGGAGACATGCGCTGGTTCGACCGGGAGCGCGGGAAGACGCTGGTCGTCCATCACATGAGACAGCTGCAGATGGCGATCATACCAGGCGCTGCGGACGATTCCGAAGACCCGTTCCCCGACTGGCCGGCGGATTTCAAGCCGGAGGAGCGGGAGCATTGGGATGCCCTGGTCCTCGCCGCTCGCGAGAATGGCAACCCGCTGGAAACCCCGATTTACCTCGGCCGCTGGGTGACTTGGAAATCCGATGCCGATCTGCCGCTGCTGATCTCGCCGGCCCACCGGGAAGGCGGAAAGCGGGTGCGACAGGTGCTGACCGTGGGCAGCGAGATCGTTCAGATCCCGGCCGAGGACGTCGATGCGTGGATCGACAAGGCGATGGCGGCGGGGAAGTGAGCTTGGCTTTGCTTTTCACCTCCGCTTGAGCCCGAACGAAGGATGTCTCCGGTCGTGGCGCAAAACCAACACCCGGATCCCGTGTTCGGTTTGCCGATAAAGGAAGTGGTAGGGAAATCCGGGGATGTCAGCGCGCCTCAATCGGCCGGAGACAGGATGAAAATGTTCCGGACTGCGTCGCGCGCGGTCCACGATTTCGAGAAACGATTCAAAGAAGCGGTCGGCCACCAGATCCCCCGCCTCGCTCTGGTAGTAGCGCAGCACTTCGTCCATGTCGCGTTGGACCAGATGTTGGAAAACCAGGGTCGGTTCCATCACCGTCCGAGAGCGCTTCGGAACTGATCCAGTGTCATTCCCGCGGCAGGATTCCGGTCAAGCTCCTCGTCGCGTCGCATGGCTTCAGCGATGCCGTTGTCGTCGTCATGGAGAATACCGGGCAGCGAACCCAGCAAATGAGCCGCAAGGGCCGCACGTTGATCCTGCGGCAATAGCATCGCCTGCGCCTCGATGGTTTCGTAACGGACCATGCTCCCAAGCTAGGGCGTATCGGGAGCCGGTGCAATCCCGGGATTTGAGAGGGCATCCCACGGGGGAAGGTTCGATGTCCGCCATAAGCCCGCCATCGACTCCCGGCGCGCGGGCTGCTAGAAACCCCGCATGACCGCCGATCCCCGCTTCATGCGCCGTGCCATCGAGCTCGCCCGGACCGGGATGAACTCGGGGGCGGGCGGCCCTTTCGGCGCGGTGGTGGTGAAGGACGGCGAGATCGTCGGCGAAGGCTACAACCGGGTGCTCGCCACGAACGACCCGACCGCCCACGGCGAGGTGGTGGCGATCCGAGACGCCTGCGCGCGGCTCGGGAGCTTCAGCCTGGAGGGCTGCGAGATCCATACCAGCGGCGAGCCTTGCCCGATGTGCCTGGGGGCGATCCTGTGGTCGCGGATTTCGCGGATCTACTACGGATTTAGTATTGAGGACGCCGCGGCGATCGGCTTCGACGACCGGGAGTTCCACCGGCAGTTTTCGCTGCCGGCGGCGGAGCGGCGGGTGCCGAGTTTCCAGCTCGATCCGGCGGGAGCGAAGTCCCTGTTAGAGGAATACCGCGCGCTGCCGGGACGGGTGGCTTACTGAAGTCTCAGAACAGCCCGAAGAACCACTTCCGCCGCGCGCTGCGCTTGTAGTCGCCGTCGCCGACGGAAAGGACCTTCACCTCCACCTGCGCCAGTCCCTGGTCCTTCATGCCGATCTTGCCGGCCGCGCGGGGCGAGAGGTCGATGATGCGGTCGCCGATGAAGGGGCCGCGGTCGTTGACGCGGCACTTCACCGACTTGCCGTTCTCGAGGTTGGTGATCTTGACCATGCAGGGCAGCGGCAGGGTCTTGTGGGCGGCGATGAGATGCCAGGGCATCACCTTTTCGCCCAGCGAGGTCTGGCCGCGCTTGAGGCCGAAAAAACTGGATTCGTCGTACCAGGACGCGGTGCCGCTTTCGACGTGGTGGATCGCCTGATCGACGTCCATCGGGTGATAGCGGCTGCCGCGGACGGTGTAGGGGCTGTCCATGTAGCCCTCGTGGTCGCCGCCCGGGTAAGCGCAGGAGGCGACAAGCGCGAAGGGGACGACGGCGAGGGCTTTCATGGCGGGAGCGATCCGCGGCGGACGCCGCGGCTCACTTGTCGCGCTCGCGGATCAGGGGCAGGGTGCGGGCCACCTGCTCCTTCATTTCCTTGCCGGGCTTGAACTTCACCACGGCGCGGGCGGGGATCGGCACGTCCTTGTCCGGATCCTTGGGGTTGCGGCCGATCTTAGCCTTGGTTTCCTTGACCTGGAAGGCGCCGAAATTGCGCATCACGACGGTGTCGCCGTTGGAAAGGGAATCGGTGATCGAGTCGAGGGTGCGTTGGATGACGTCGAAGACCTGTTGCTGGGTGAGGCCGGTCTCGTTGGAGATTTTGATGACGAGTTCGCGTTTCGTGATGGTGGCCATGGCGTTGAGGATAAGGTGAAAGGTGTGGTGAACGCGGGGATTGGACACCACAGCGGGCGGACTTTGTCCCGCGAAAAATCGAAAATCATGCTGAATCCATGCCAGGGGTGTTTGAATTCCCGGTGACGGCCGCGGTGGTCTTGAAATGGAGCTTGGCAACCTTGGCAAGCGCCTCGGCGCCATGGCGCGACACGATTTCCCGGGCGGCATCGATGACCGCGGCGGAGGCGCCCAGCGGCAGGGGGATGCCCCCGGCGGCGGAGGTCTTGTCCATCCAGTCGATGAAGCGCTCGCGGGCGAGGATGGAGGCGGCGGCGACGGCGATGTCGGACTCGCCCTTGGTCCGCTGGTCGAGCTGGATGGGGATTCCCTGCTGTTTCAGGGCGCGGGCGAGCACTTCGGGCCGTGCGAACTGGTCGCTGAGGGCGCGCGGGCACTGCGGGCGCTGGGCGGCGAGGTTGGCGATCACCTTGGCGTGGCCCCAGGCGAGGAGGCGGTTGAGGTTGCCGAAGGAGGCGAACATCTCGTTGTAGCGTTCCGGGCCGATGGCGACCACGGCGGTGGCGATGCCGGGCACGGCGCGGATTTTCTCCGCCAGCTCGCGGATCCGTCTGGCGCTGGAGATGCGTTTGGAATCCATCACGCCGGCCGCCTGGAGCGCGCGGGCGACCGGGGCATCGGTGTAGGTGCCGGCGATGACGAGGGGGCCGAAGTAATCGCCCTTGCCGCTTTCATCGATGCCGAAGTGCGGGGCGAACATCTCGGGATCGAGCTCTTCCTCGTAGCCGAGCCGGGCCTCGCCGAGGACCTCGGGTTCGAGGAGGAAGGTGATGAAATCCTCGGTGTCCTTGCCCTGGATCAGCACCTTGGGGCCCTTGGCGTAAACGGCGACGTTCAGTTTGCCCTTTTTGGCCGCGTAGAGGGTGTGGGGCTTCTCCTCGAACTCGTAGCCGCGCTCTTCCAGCACCTCGCGCAGGCGTTTGGCCTGGTCGGGGGTGAGCGGCGCGGTGTGGGAGGTGAGGGCCATGGCGGGGAGCAGGAAAAGTGAACCGCCAAGTCGCCTGGAGCGCCAAGGAATTTCGGATCCGGGTTCGCGCAGTCGAAGGTTGGCGTTTTCCCACGGGGCCACCATCTTGCGCGCGTGCTGAAGCCCGTCGCCCGCCAGTCCGCCTTGGAAGCCCCGGCCGAGTTCCGCGCCGCCCTCCGCGCCTGGTTCGACAAGAACGGCAGGGACTACCCGTGGCGGCGGACCCGCGACCCGTATGCGGTGCTGGTGTCGGAGGTGATGCTCCAGCAGACGCAGATCGCCACGGTCCTCGGGCGGAGCTTCTACACGCGGTTTCTCGAGCGCTTTCCCGACATCGGATCGCTCGCGGCGGCGGAGGACGACGTGCTTTTGAAAGCGTGGGAAGGGCTCGGCTACTACCGGCGGGCACGGATGTTGCGGGAGTCGGCGAGGGCGGTGATCGCGCGGCACGGCGGGGCGTTTCCGGACGAGCCCGGGGCGCTGCTCGCGCTGCCGGGGATCGGCCGCTACACGGCGGGGGCGCTGCTTTCTTTCGCCTTCGGCAAGCCGGCGCCGCTGGTCGACGGCAACGTGGCGCGGGTGCTGACGCGCTTGTTCGACCGCGCGGATCCGGTCGATTCCGGGCCGGTGCTGAAGTGGCTTTGGGAGACCGCGGAACAGCTGCTCGATCCAGATCACCCCCGCGTTTACAATTCGGCGCTGATGGAGCTGGGCCAGACGCACTGCCGGCCGGGCGTGCCGGATTGCCTGTCCTGCCCGGTGGCGGCGTTCTGCCGGGCCAGGGAGCCGGCGGGCTTGCCGGTGAAGGCCAAGCGGCAGGCGATCGAGGAGATCGACGAGCACGCGATCCATGCCCTGCGCGACGGGAAGATCCTGCTTTCCCTGCAGGGCAAGGGTCGGCGGGAAGGGATGTGGCGGCTGCCGCTGCGGTCCCCTGCCGAGCTGGCGGGCCTGCCGCTGCTGCACGTGCGGAAATACGGCATCACCCGCTACCGGGTGCGGCTGCATGTCTACCGATGCCCCGCGGCCGTTGCCGCGGAGGGGGAGGCGTGGATCGACCCCGGAACGCTGGAATCGCTGGTCATGCCGCCGGCCGACCGGGCGGCGCTGGCGGCGGTTCAGGGCGATCCGGAAGAAATCGCGTGAGCCATGGGGAAGGATTTGCTCTACTTTCCGCGGATGATTTTCCTCGCACGTTTGACCTTGGCCGCGCTGGCGGCGGCCTGCTTGCCGGCGTGCTCGTTTTCCCCGCCCGTTCCCCCGCCGGACCCGACCCGTCCCGGGCGCGAGGTGATGCGGCAGGCGGCGGTCCGGCTGACCGCGGTGGTGATCTCCTCGAAGAACGAGCTGGATCCCTGGATCGAGAGCCGCTTCACCGAAGGCCGCGGGCCCGAGGACGCGGACGGCGGATCCGGCATCCCGATCTCGCCGGACGGCTATTTCCTCACCGCGGACCACGTGCTTTCACGATCCGCGGGCAAGAACATCTTCATCATCCACGGCCAGCAGGGACGGCTGCGGGCGACCAAGGCGCGCATCGTCTGGCGCTCCGGGTCCACCGACCTCGCGCTGCTTCACATCCCGATCGCGACCCCGCGCCACTACGACTGGACGCCGTCCGACCGCTGGCTGCCCGCCGGCACGCCGGTGGTCCATTCCGGCATCGCCACCGGCTTCCGCAGCGAGCCGGGCAAGCTGGTGACCGCCATCCCGCCGGGCAAGGGCGCGCGCTTCAAGCACGACATCCCGCTGGAGCCGGGAGACAGCGGCGGCGCGGTGATCGATGCCCGCGGCCGTCTGGTCGGGGTGAACTCGGCGGTCGAGTTCCTGGTGCCGCTGGACACCGCGTTTTTCATTGAATCCGAAGCGAACCGTCCGAACGTGCGGGCGCTTGAGGGGGTGATCGACCGCGATCGCCGCCGCAACAAGCACCTGATGCCCGCCGTATCGATGGTCCCATGAGAATTGCGCTGCTGCTGACCCTGCTCTTCATCCCCGCCTGCGCCCCGGTGCGCCGCGGCTGGGACGCGGGGTGGTCGGAACGGGCGGCCAAGGACCGGATCATGCTGGTGCGGGAGTCACCCGAGACGCTGGGCCACCGGCGGCTGGTCTATCAATCCGCGGCGCATCCGGACCTCGGGAACTTCCTCAAGGGAAAAGGCATGCCGGACTTCATCGCGGAGACTTCCAGCGACGACCGGCAGTACCTGATCCTCTACTACCTCGACACCCGCCGCGCCTTCGCCTGCCGGACCCGCCGCAGCCCCGGCACGCTGATCGACTTCGCGGGGCCCTACCCGATGACCGACCGGGAGACCAAGCTGTTGCGGCAGTTGAAGGAAAACAGCCGGCGGGACGGGTGAACGGGGAGGCGCGGCGTTCAGCGCTGCTCCACGTGGATGGTCACCTCGCGCTTCGAGCCGTTGCGCTTGTCGGTCACCGTCAGCACGTGGCGGCCGGGCTTCAGGTGGGCGAGGGCCTCGACCCCGCCGGGCGTGACTTGCAGCGTTTCGCTGGACCAGGCGGCTTCGGCCGGAAGGTTGGTGGCGAGGTGGAGCACGCCGCCGTTCGGCAGTTCGGGATCGAGCAGGTAGGTCGTGCCGTCGCGCGGGGCCAGGACGCGGAGCGGCAGCTCGGCGGGACGGTCCACGGCCAGCGCGAACTCGGAGCGGCGGCGGTTGTGCTCCGAGGCGAACCATTCGGCGTACGATGAATCCAGTAGCACGCGGCCTTCCGCGTCGCGGTCGGAGGGGGAGGAAGCGAGCGGGAGGCGATCGCTGGGGAGAAGGACAGGTCTGCCATCCTTCTTCGCTGAAGCTACCAAGGACAGATCTGTCATCCTCTTCCCCGTCAAGGGATCGAGCACCACCTCGACCAGGCCGGCGGGACGCGCCAGCCACTCCGCTTTCACGTCGCGGTGGAGGCGGAGCATGGTGCGGTGGAAGACGGGCCCGGCGCCGGCGACGCCGGAGAGGCCCTTCATCGGTGAGTTGTCGAAATTGCCCGCCCAGACGCCGACGGTGAACTTTCCCGTGAAGCCGAGGCACCAGTTGTCGCGGAAGTCGGACGAGGTACCGGTTTTCGCCGCGCAGGGGAAAGGCAGCTCGAGCGGCCCGCGTCGGCCGAAGGACGGGGCGCGGGCCACGGGGTCGGCGAGGATGTCGGCGATGAGGTAGGCGGAGGTGTTGCTGAAGTGGGAAGTTGCCGGAACAGGTGAGGCTTGCGGCAGGATGCCGCAGCCACGGTAGGCTCCGCCCTCCGCCAGGGTGGCATACGCGTTGGTGAGATCCAGCAGGCGCACCGGGGCGTTGCCGAGGGTGAGGCCGAGGCCGTAGGGCGCGGGGTCGGGGCCGATGCTGTCGAGGCCGAGATCTAACAGAAGCTTGTGCAGTGGGCGCGGGCCGCCGAGGTCGTTGAGGGCGCGCATTGCGGGGACGTTCAGCGAGCAAGCGAGGGCCTCGCGGACGGTGACGGGGCCGCGGAAGGTGCGGTCGTAGTTTTCAGGAGCATCGAGGCCCTCCTTCGTGCGGAAGCGGGTCGGGATGTCGGCGACGATCGAGCCCGGATGCAGTCCTCCCTTCTCGAAGGCGAGCAGCCAGGTGAAGGGCTTGAGCGCGGAGCCTGGGGAGCGCGGGACCAGCGCGCCATTGATCTGGCCGCCGTCGGGGTCGCGCCAGTCGCCGGAGGAAACGAGGGCGAGGATCTCGCGCGTTTCGTTGTCGAGGACGACCACGGCGGCATGCTTGAGGTTGGAGGCGGACAGCTTGTCGAGTTCCTCGCGGACGATGGCCTCGACGTCCTGCTGGAGGGCGGCGTCGAGGGTCAGCCGGGTGTCGCCGGACGCGGCGTCGAAGGATGCGGGCAGCCAGGGGGCGAGCGTCTTCTCCGGAAGCGGGCGGAGGTTGATGCCTTCGGCGCGGGCGGAGGAAATACGGGAGGCATCGTAGGTGGCGGCGAGGCGGTCGAGCACGACGCCGCGGCGGGCCAGGGCCCGGGCGGGGTGTTTGACCGGATTGAGCCGGCTGGGCGCCTGCGGCAGCCCGGCGAGCAGGGCGCTTTCGCCGAGGGAGAGGTCGGCGAGGGGCTTCTGGAAGTAGAAGCGGGCGGCTTCGGCCGGTCCGGTACGATGGTTGCCGTAGGGCAGCCGGTTGAGGTAGGCGGAAAGGATCTCGTCCTTCGACCACTTCATTTCCAGATGCCGGGCGACCAGTGCCTCGCGGAGCTTGGTGCGGAGGGTGCGCGGGGCGGGCGGGGAGGAGAGTTTGACGAGTTGCTGGGTGATGGTGGATGCGCCGGAAACGCTGCGGCGGTGGAGCACGGCGTCCTTGGCGGCGCGGGCGGTGGCGAGCAGGTCGATCCCGCCGTGGGAGCGGAATCGCTTGTCTTCCGCGGCCAGGGTGCAGGCGACGAGGTCGGCGGGGACCTGGTCGAGGGGAACCGGGCTGCTGCGGGTGAAGTCGGGCAGGACAAGGTGGCGGAGCGGCTTGCCGTGGCGGTCGAGCAGGACGGGGGACGCCGACGGATTTTCTGTTAGAGCGGCGGGAAGCGGGAAGCAGAGCGGGAGGAGGAGCCAGCCGAACAAGGCCGCCGCAAGCGCGGTCCCCGGGAGGAGGATGCGCTTGCGGCGGAGAAGCTTGCGGGGTTTCACGGGCAGTGACCGGGACCGCGGACTTCAGTCCGCCCGGATGAGGATGAGGCCGGCATTCGGGGAGGCTTCGAGCGGACTAAAGTTTGACTGCGGAAAATGGGATTGAATCTTCGGAGTCCGTCTCCGCTGCGCTTCGGCTGCGGTCCAGTACACGTCCCGTTTTGTTAGAACTCCCTCGATGCGGAGAGCGCGGTGTTATCGGGGTCGTACATCGACTCCACCTTCGCGGGCGGGGCGACGGCCTTGCCTTCCATGGTGCAGCGGGCGAGGTAGACGACTTCCTGGCGGCCGCGCTGCCAGACCCGGTCGAAGAAGAACATCGCGCGGTCGGAGCGGAGCTCGCGGTGGGAAACGCTCCAGCTTTTCTCGCTGGTCGCGCCGGCGTTGCCGGGGGCGGCCTGGCTGGCGAAGTCGTTGTTCACGGCCTCGAAGATCGCGGGCAGGCGGTCTTCGACGATCAGATAGCGCGAGTCGTCGACAGGAAGATCGACGCGCAGGGTGATGCGTACCAGGTCGCCGAGCTTGGCCGCTTCCAGCGGTTCGGTGCTGCCGTCGGGCTTCACGCGTTCGTAGAAGCGGGTGATCTGCAGGCCGTTCCTCGCGACCGGCTTCTGCGGCACGAGTTCGGGCTTTGAGGCGAGCTTCACGCGGATGTAGGCGCTTTGGTCCGAGGTGGCGGAAAGGGCGAGATCCGCGCCGAGCGGGAAATCGAGCGCCGCGGCGGGCTTGCCGGCTTCCAGCGTGATCGTCTTCGGGCCGTCGGCGGTGGTCAGCGTCACGGTGGCGGGTTGGGTCTCGTCGTGGTTCTCCGCATAGGTGGCCAGGGCGAGCAAGGACCAGGCGTTGACCCAGGTGGTGTTCCAATGGCCGTACGGATTGCGGTCGCGGATGAGCTTCTCCATGGCGGCGGTGGCTTCCTTGCCGCCGGCATCGACGGCGGACCAGGCGAGCAGGGTCATCGCGCTGTCGTTCTGCCAGGGCATCCAGCCGTCTTCCTTGAGGCGGAACTTCGTCTTGTCGCGCAGGATCGCGGCGGGGTCGCCGGCTCCGGCGGACTTCGCGGCAAGGGCGAGCAGGCAGCGGGCGCGCGGGCTGAGGTCGGCCATGCGGTCCTTCAGCGTGTTGATGTAGGCGGCGACCTCGCGGTCGATGATGGCGAGCACCCACACGGCGCGGCAGACGTTCTCGAGGTCGTAGGCCGAGTTGGACGTGCCGATTCCGCGCAGCGAGGCTTCGAGGTGGTTGCCGAGCGCGGCGATGGCGGCTTCAGGGACGATCGCCCCGTTGTCCGCGGCGAGCACCAGCCCGAGCCCGGCGTAGGCGCTGGCCCAGGGGACGGTCTCGCGGCTGCCCGGCCAGTAGCTGAAGCCGCCGTCGGCAAGCTGCATCGAGAGCAGGCGGTCGACGCCCTTCTGCAGCGCGTCCTTCACCTTGGCTTCCGGGTATTTCGCGAAGGAAGGCACCACCTCGCGGAGCTGGTCGACGGCGAGCCAGGGCATCATCGACGAGGTCGTCTGTTCCACGCAGCCGTAGGGGTAGCTCAGCAGGTAGTCGACCGAGCCGGCGGCCTCCGAGAGCAGCGAGCGGGAGAATTCCAGCTCGAGGCGGCCGCGGCCATTCAGCAGGGCGGGATCGAGCCCGTCGAGCAGGTTGGTCTTGCCGGCGGTGATGTTGTGGAGCTTCACCTGGTGGAGCAGCGGGACCGGGTATTGGACGGTGAAGCGCGACTCGACCTGGTCGGCCAGCTTGGTGGAGAGCACCGGCGTGAGTTCCGCGCCCTCGAGCGAGACCGGCACGGCCTTCCAGGAAATGACGGCCTCGCCGGTGTTCTTGAACGCGACCGGGAAGATCACCGGGGCGGATCCGCCGGCGGCGATGGTCAGGGTTTTCTCGCTCTCCGCACCGGCGATGACGGCGACCGGTTCCGAGGCGGGCGGGTTGGCGGTGAAGGTGATCTTCCAGGTGCCGGAGAACTCCGAGGCGTTCTGAACCAGCGCGCGGACATCGAGCGTGTCGCCTTCGTTGGCGAAGCGCGGGGCCTGCGGTTCGATCATCAGCGGCTTGTTGACCACCAGCGCGGCCTCGGCGTGGCCGAAGCGGCTTTCGCCGTGGTGCGCGACGGCAATCACCCGGTAGCGGGTCAGCGTGTCGGGCATCTTGAAGGTGGAGGTGAACTTGCCCGCGGCGTCCGTGACGAGGGCGGGCTGCCAGCCGGCGCAGGGATTGAAGTCGCGCCGCATCGCCGGGGGCATGCCGCCCAGCTCGCCGTCGCCGCCGCCGATGAAGAAGCCCTTGTTGTAGAAGGTCTGCTCGTCGGGGGATTCGGGGATGAAGTCGTCCAGCGTGGTGCCGCAGTTCACCCGCAGCTCGCGGGGATCGTAGAAGTGGGCCATCGGGTCGGGCGTTTCATAGCCCATCACCGCGAGGGTGCCTTCGTCCTCGGCGTAGAGGGTGACTTCGGCGTTGGCGGCGGGCTGGCCGCCGGGAAGTACGATGGTTCCCGTAAGCGCGACCTCCTGGCCGGGCAGCACGCTTTCGGCGGGGACGTCGAGCTTCACCGCCAGCTTGTCGCGGACGTTCTCGACCATCAGCTCGCAGTAGCCGAGCCGGAGCTGCGGCTCCTTGAACTGCCGCGCGCTGTCCTGGGCGCCCTTGATGACCAGCACCGAGACGAAGGCGTTCGGCGCGTCTTCGTCGCTGAGCGGGATCTCGATCACCGGCTTGTCGGCCTTGAGCTCGACCATGAAGGAGCGCAGCACCTTCTCGCGCTCGACGGTGACCAGCGCGGTGCCTTCGATCGGCGAAAGCACCAGCACGCGGGCGGTGTCGCCGGGGCGGTGGAGCTTCTTCTCGGGCACCAGCTTGATCCGCACGCCGTCCTCGTAGGCCCACGGATATTCGTCGCCACCGTAAACGTGGATCGTCATCGCGGTGGCGAAAGGCCGGCCCTCGGGGTCGCTGCCGCGGAGCTCGATCTGGTGGAGCCCCGCCTGGGCCGGGGCGAAGAGGAACTGGGTGCCCTCGCCGCCGGAAAGCGTCAGCGCGGTGGTGGAGAGCTCCTCGCGGCGCGTTTCATTGCGCAGGGCGGTCTGACCGTTCTCGCCTTCGATGCGGACCTGTTCGTTGACCTCGCGGGACAGCTTGGCCTCGAATTTCAGCTCGCCATCGAAGGCGGTGCCGTCCGGCTTCACCGCGACGATGCCCAGCGGCAGCCGGTCGCCGGCACGGACCAGGCGGTCGAGGCGGGAAATACCGACATAGACCGAGGCGGGGTGAACGACGGCTTCGGTGCTGTGATTGAGCGTCTGCCGGTTCGCATCGGTCACCTCGGTCGAGATGCTCACCTCGCGGGCCATCGGGAATTCGGCATCGGGCAGCTTGGCGACGATGCGCGCGGTGCCATCGTCGGCGAGCACGGTCTTGGAAGCCTCGCTGTCGGAGCGGCGCGAGCCGTGGTCGTCCTCCCAACGATATCCGAAGTAGTGATACCAGTAGCCGAAGTCCTGCGTGCGGTGGTCGCCGAAGAGGAAATCGCGGAAGCGTTCCGGGTAGAAGTTGGTCTCGTTGACGTGGGTGTAGACCTGCACCTCGCCCTTGGCGACCGGCTGGCCCTGATAATAGCCGGCCTTGAGGTCGAGCGCGACTTCCTTGGCGCCGATGGCCGGCGGGGTCAGGGTGTGGGCGAGTTCGAAGGCATTGCGGCGGAACTCCTCGACCCGCAGGCCGGTTTCGAAGACGGCGTTGTTCTCGATCAAGGCGCGCTCCGACCAGTCCTCGAGGCCTTCGAGCTTGGCGAGCTCCTCGGGATACTCAAAGCGGATGCGGTGGTAGCCGGTCTTCTCCGCGGGCAGCTCGAAGCTGAGGTCGAAGCCGCCGGACGGGGCGACCGTGATCTCCTTGGCGAGGATCTCGCGGTTGGTCGGGTCGGTCACGACAATGCGCGACGGGGCGGCGGGCTGGGCGGTGATCGCGTTGCCATCCTGGCGGCGGACGATGCCTTTCAGGTGCACCGTCTCGCCGGGGCGGTAGAGCGAGCGGTCGGTGAAAAGGAAGACGCGGCGTTGTTCGAGCGGGGTCGGTTCCCACGAGTAGCGGACCGGGAAGCGCCAGAGGCCGACGGTCGGCAAGGTGCTGTCGTAGGCCACGGTGTAGCGGTCGTCGCCGAGAGTGGCCTGGAGGTGGCGCGCCGCGGCGTCGCGGGGCAGGCTCGCCATGCCGTCCGGGCCGGTCTTCGCGGCGTGCGGCAGGGCTTTCGCGTCCTCGCCGAAGGTCGTGAGTTCGACGCCGGCGAGCGGCTTGCCGGTCAGCAGCGAGAAGGCGAACACGCGGGCTTCGCCGTCGATGATCTTCCACGCGAGGCCGAGGTCGGTGAGCTGGACGAGCGCCTGGGCGACCGGGAACTTCGGCGTTTCGTAGTCGTCGTTGTTCGGATTGTCGTCCTCGACCTTGGTGCCGGGTTTCGGAGTGCCGGCGATTTCCAGGAAGAAGGCGGCGGGAGCTTTCGCGGCGGGCACGGCGGGCGTCGCTTCTTTCGGGAAGCCCAGCGTGTAGGGCTGCGCCTGACCGGCGAGCACCTTGTCCCAGTCGAGCACCAGCGGCTGGGTGGTATCGAGGGCATTGGTCATCGGGACCTCGAATTCGGCGACCGTCTCGCCGCCCATCATTTCGTAGGGAATGAGCTGGGTCGGTTTCAGCTCCTTGCCGTCGGGGCCGACGCCGGTGTAGTGGCGGTAGCCTTGCTGGGCGCGGATGAGCTGGGTGCCGTCGAGCCGCTTCACGCGGACTTTCACGCGCTCCAGGTTGACCGTCTGGATGCGGTAGCTGCGGTTGCCGGAGGCGAGCTGGCTTTCATCCTGGCTGGCGATCGCGAGTTCGGGCTGGAGCGGTTTGAAGACGAGCACCTTCGAAAGCGGCTGGCCGAGCGCGCGGCCGTCCTTCGAGGCGATCTCGGCAGCCAGCGTGACATTCCACTGGTCGCCGGTCGAAAAGTCGCCGAGCAAGTGGATCTCATCCTCGCGGACCTCGATGCGGAAGTCCTTCGGTTCGGGCTCCACCTTGACCAGCGCGGGCGCGAGGTCCACCGGCAGCTTGGCATTGAAATCGGCCACGATCCGGCGCGGGGCGTCGGCGGTCACGCGGGCGGCGAGGCTTTCGACCTTCAGCGGATCGATGTCGCCGATATGGCGCGTCGAGTCGGCGGCGAACTTCGCCTTGCCGCCGGCATCGGGCAGGCCGGCGAGCATCGAAAGGCGCCAGTTCTTGCCGGTGGGCAGCGGCTGGAGCGGGGTGACGATCAGGCCGTTCGGCAGTTCGAGTTCGGGCTTCAGCTCCGGCGTGGCGGCGGGCTGGCCGCGGCGGGCGAAGCGTTCGCTCCACGAGGCGCCGAGGTAGCCGGGCTGCTTCAGCCGGCCGAAGGTCGCGCGCTCGGTTTTCGCGGCGACGCGCAGGCCGCCGTCGGCCTCGTAGAAGAGGAAGGAAGCGGCCTGCTGCGGCGAGACGTCGCCGTTGAAGCGCAGGAAATAAGCCGCGGTGCGCGGGGTCCAGTCGTCCTCGTAGCGTTCGAGCAGGCTCGCGTAGTCGACCTGGAAGGGCTGGCTGGCGATCGTCCGCACCGGCCCGGCGGGGACCGCGGTGCCGTCGAGGTGCTTGCGCCCCGCCTTCAACTTGAAGGCATAGTTCGTGGCGAGCAGCGGGGCCGTGGCGGGACGGAATTCCGCGACGTTGGCCTCCTTCCAGAACAAGGTGCCGGTCCAGGCGGGCTGGATCTCGAGCCAATCGTTCTTGGCTTCTTTTCCAATCAGGTCCGGACCTGCGACGGGATGGTCGAGGACCAGTTCAATCGTGCTTTCGGGAGCCAAAGACTCCGTCGAGACGTGGAGACGAGGTGCGGCGGTGGCACCGTGGATCAAGAGGCCCGCCAACAAGACGGCAATGGGGCGCATGGGAGTGGGATGGGATTACCGGCACAGATACGAAATCCGTGCCGGCAGTCATGTCATCCCTTGCAGGAAAATTTGCAATGACCGTCTTCAAATCGCGACGGGAAGTTTTAACTTCGCGGGCGATTCGGTTGGGAGTGCGACGGCACGACGTCGCTTTGGATCGGGGTGAAGCGCGCTACACCATCGGCCGCGGATCGGCCGCGGATCGGCCGCCAGGGCAATCCGTGGCCGGCAGAGCAAGGAGGCCGCACCCCAAGCCAAAGCTGCGTCGTGCCGCAGTACTCCAGAAAATGCCGGCCGCTTACTCCTCCGCCTTCTCCATCGACAGGGTGAGCTTCTGTTCGCCCTTTTGCCACAGCACCACCTTCTTGCCGGGGGCGATGCGGACGGTGGTGTTCAGGGTGAGGTTGCGATACTCGATGTGACTGCCGTTCTTGACGGGCATCTGGACGCCCAGGCTTACCATTACCTGCCAGGGCTCTCCCGGCGTGAGGTTCGCCTGGAAGCTTCCGACGGTCGGGACAGGGCCATCGGCTTCCAAGGGCATGTCGGTGTTCACGGTCCTTCCGCCGGTGGTCACCGAGAAATCGGTGGGGACGGTTCCGAACAAGGATCCTTCCAGGGTGAGCTCCACGTTGTGCGGAAGATCGGATTCTCGGGCCGGCGCCGCTTGCTGTGCCGCTGCTGGCGGCGGGACCATCCGCGGGCGCGGCGGTCCTCCGGTGGATTGCTGGCCGGCAGCCGGCAGGGCGAAAGCGAGGAGCGGGCAAAGGACGGCGGACAGCTTCATGGGGTTCATGGTGGGTTGTGGACGGAAGAAGGCCCGGTCCATTCATGAGAAAACCCGCCGGTCGAAAATTTCGTTTGACCGCCAAGGCGGGTCCCTGCCAACCTCCCCTTGTTGCGATTGATTCTCAATAACGATTTGCTTCACACCCACCCGATCATGAACCGAACGAACCGAAGGATGGAACTGGCGGCCTGTGCCGCGCTGATGGCCGTGACGACCGCCGCCCGGGCCCAGGATGCCGCGCGTGATGTGGACTCTCTTGAAGCGATGACCGTGGTCGGCAGTGCCGAGGCGGTGTGGACGCTCCCCGGCTCCGCCGCTTACGTGGATGCGCAGGAATTCACCGAGCGCGGCTACACCAACCTCACCCAGATCCTCGCCAAGGTCCCCGGCGTCTATGTCCGCGAGGAGGACGGCTTCGGCAATTTCCCCAACGTCTCGCTCCGCGGCGCCGACGGCACCCGCAGTGAAAAGGTCACCGTGATGGAAGACGGCATCCTCACCGCGCCCTCGCCCTACTCCGCCCCGGCCGCCTACTACTCGCCGAAGCCCGCGCGCATGTCGGGCATCGAGGTGCTGAAAGGCTCGTCGCAGGTCCGCTACGGCCCGCAGACCACCGGGGGCGTGATCAATTTCCTCTCCACCGAGATCCCGGAGGACTCGAAGTTCTACTCCCGCACCACCTACGGCAGCGAGAACACCTTCTTCAACCACACCTGGTATGGCGACACCGTGACGACCGACGCCGGAACCTTCGGCTACCTGCTCGAGCTCCACTCGCAGACCAGCGACGGCTACCGTGACATCGACTTCGGCGGCGACAGCGGCTTCGACCTGATCGAGCCGATGCTGAAGTTCTTCTGGGAGCCGAACACCGCGCTCAAGCAGCGGATCGAGGTGAAGGCGGGCTACACCGACTTCGATGCCAACGAGACCTACACCGGCCTCAGCGAGTTCGACGTCCGCGCCACGCCCGACCGCCGCTACGCCGCGACCAAGTTCGACCAGTTCGAGTCGAGCCAGTGGCGCAGCTATTTGAAATGGATCGCCGAGCCCTCCGACGCGCTGCGCATCGAGTCCGCCGTCTATTTCAACGAGTTCCGGCGCAACTGGGACAAGCTCGACCAGGTCAACGGCACCGCCCTCCATCAGGCGCTGCTCAATCCCGCGCTGGTCAACGTCCTCAACGGCAGCGCTGCCGGGACCATCCGCACCACCGCAAACCTCCGCGACCACCAGGCCTACGGCTGGCAAAACCAGGCGAACATCCGCTTCGCCACCGGCTCGCTGGAACACGACCTGGCCCTCGGCGCGCGCTTCCACTACGACCGGGTCGATGCCCTCCAGCAGCGCACGACCTACACCGGCGTCGGCAATGGCAACTTCACCCTGAACCCCGGCCAGCCCGGCAAGATCACCAACAACGGGATCAACGAGACCTTCGCCACCGCGCTCTACGCCGAGGACGAGATCAAGGTCGGCAAGCTGACCTTGCGCCCCGGCGTCCGCTACGAGTTCCTGGAGCTCGACTACACCAACGGCGCCAGCCGCCAGTTCGCCGGCAACGAGAACCTCTTCGCCGGCGGCATCGGCGCGAACTACGAGTTCGACGACGCCAACTCGATGTTCGGCGGCATTTACCGCGGCGTCGCCTCGCCCAGCCCGCAGGCCTACCTGACGGCCGGCACCGAGGACGAGGAAAGTCTCGGCTACGAGCTCGGCTACCGTCACCGCAAGGATGCCTTCAACGCCGAGCTCGTCGGCTTCTACACCGACTTCGACCAGCTCATCTCCACCGACGCCGGCTTCGGCTTCACCGCACCGAGCCAGAACGCCGGCGAGGCCGCGGTCTACGGCCTCGAATCGCTGGTCGAATACGACGCCGGCCAGGCCGCGGGTTGGTCGCTCGGCCTGCCGATGTATGTCAGCGCCACCTGGACCAGCGCCGAGTTCAAGAACGGCACCGCGGCGGTCGCGGGCGGCGGCGACGCCGTCTATGCCGGCGGTCGCGATGGCAACGAGATCCCCTACGTGCCGGAGTGGAAGCTCGCCGCGGGCATCGGCCTGAGCGGCGAGAAGTGGGCCGTGAACCTCGACATGAGCTACAGCGGCAGCACCTGGGGCACCGGTTGGAACGGCACCCCGCGCGTCGACATCGTCGGCACCCCGGCGAACGAAGGCATCGCCACCATCCGCGACGGCAAGATCCAGGCGCTGCTCCAGTTCGACCTCTCCGGCCACTACCAGCTCACGGAGAACGTGCGCTTGCTCGGCGGCGTGCAGAACCTCCTCGACGAGCAGGCCATCGTCAGCCGCATCCCCGAAGGCCCGCGCACGAATGCCCCGCGCATGATCTTCGGCGGCGCGGAGATCACCTTCTGAGTTTTCCAGGGTTATTCGGTATTGCTCAGACAAATCCCCCCGCGGTCCGCACCGCGGGGGGATTCTTGTTTTTGGGACAATGTCTTTGAGGATTCATTTTCATCGCTTCGGCAAATGTTGATCGCTGCAATATCCCGAAGGGATTCCAGCAAATAGCCGGTGGTCGAGCGCCGCGAACACCACCGGTCAGGCGATACGAGTCACCGGGAACCCCGGATGGGGTTCAAGCCGGGCTGGGAAAGACGGGAGACCCCCTTCGAACCGGAGTATCTGCCGCAGCAAATGGTTCATCTTCCGGTGACTCCGGCCGGCATCAAACGACCAAGCTTCGCTGGAACCCCGTCCGGGGTTCATTTCCTATCTGATGTTTCCCGGGGGTAGTCGCTGCGCTCGACCCCCGGCTACTGGCTTTATCCCCTCCGGGGATTTAGCCCCCATGGACCAATCCCAAAAGGCATCGGGCTTCAGCGAGAGCCTCACTTCGCCAACACCACCGCATCCCCCGTCGTCACCCCGATCGCCTTCGCCGCGTTCCCGCCGTTGATCACCACCGCGACCCAGCCGTTCGGCGTCAGGTAGAGCGCGCCTTCGCCGGTCGCGACGTCGGAGCGGTAGCCCACGACTTTCACGGCGAGCTTGCCCTTGCTGCCGGACACCACCGCTAGGTCGCCGCTCTTCAACCCAAGCGCTGTGAGATCCGCCGCGACGAAGCCGGTGGAGAGATTCCCCCAGGACTCCGAGGCGAGCGTCACCTTCCCTTCCAGTCCGCCGTCGACCTTCTTCGCCGTGCTTTCGCGGACCGGCGGGTAAACGGTGCCGTCCTTCTCCTTGGCGGGGACGGTCCCATCGACCCACGCGTCCACCGCGAGCAAGGCTTGCAGCCGCTCGGCATCGGACGTGTTGCAATGCCCGTCGCGCTTGACCACCCACAGCGCGGTCTTCTCCGGCCCGGCCTTGGTGCGGTAGTGCTTCGGGTGCTCCAGTTCGTCCTGGTTGGTGAGATAAATCAGCGGCGCTTTCGGCTGCCAGGTCAGCGCCGGGTGAAAGCCCTCCCGCTCCTGCGTTCCAAGGTAGGCGCCGATCGCCACCACGCCGTCGACCCGGTCCAGCGCGCCTTCCGCGGCCAGGGTGCCGATCAGCCCGCCCATCGAGCTGCCGATCATCAGGCAGCGCTTCACCTCGCCGTGTTCCTTGACGACGTGGTCGCGCAGCGCCTTGAGGTCGAGCAGGGCGTCCTCGACGATCCAGCCGTTTCGGCGGTAGCTGGTCGAGGCGATGCCCCAGCCTTTCTCTAACAGCGGCGCGGCGAACTCGTCCTTCGTGTCGAATTCCGCATCGAGCGGGTTGCCTTCCGGCCGGTAGCCGTGGGCGATCAGCACCAGCTTGCCCTGCCACGTTTCCGGCGCGGCGATCATGAACTTCGCGCCGCCGATCTCGCCGCGGGTGATTTCCCCCGTGGCGCTTCCGATGAGTCCGACCAGCAAGCAAAGCAATCCCTTCATCCGGCCAAGCTAGGTGCGGGGACAGGTGAGGTGGAGGAAAAAGCCGCCGACCCGCTGCCGGGCCGCGGGCGTGCTTCGTTTCGCGTCGACTTGGGGCGGAAAGATGGTCTGCTCCCCGACGGTAGCTTTTCCCCGGATCAACCCGGCACTTCTCATGAAAGTCAGCATTTTCAACGACGTCATCGGCCCGGTGATGCGCGGCCCTTCCAGCTCGCACTGCGCCGCCGCGCTGCGGATCGGCCGGCTGGCGCGCGAGCTGATGGACTCGAATTTCACCGACGTGCTGGTCGAGTTCGACGTCAACGGCTCGCTGCCCAACACCCACGACACCCAGGGCTCCGACATGGGCCTGTTCGGCGGGTTGATGGGCTGGGACGCGGCCGACGAACGCCTGCCGGGCTCGCCGCAGGCGCTTCGCGATACCGGCGTGCGGATCGCGATCGAGACGGTCGATGCCGGCGACCCGCACCCGAACACCTACCGGCTGACCCTTCACAGCCCGGAGGAAACCCACACCCTGCGCGCGATTTCCACCGGCGGCGGGATGATGGAAGTGATCGACCTCGACGGCTTCGCGGTCTCGATGTTCGGCGATTGCTTCGAGACGCTGCTGTGGGTGAAAGGAACGGGCAACGCCGTGGTCGCCGCGCTCGGGAACCGCTTCTCCGCCGATGCGATCCTGCTGCACGAGGCCGATGGCCGACAACTTGTCGAGGTGAAGGCCGACCGCTTCGTCCCGGATGACATTCTCGCTGAGATTCCCGGCATCGCCGCCATCCGGCGCTTGCACCCGGTGCTGCCCGTCATGTCCAGCAAGGACACCCGCGTGCCCTTCGGCACCTGCGCCGAAATGCTGGTCCACGATGCCGGCCGCGGCACGCCGTTGTGGAAGCTGGCCGTGCAGTATGAATGCGAACGCGGCGGTTTGAGCGAGGCGGAGGTGGTGGCGAAGATGGTGGAGATCGTCCGCATCCTGCGCCGCTCGATCGCCGAGGGCATCGCCGGCACCGAATACGACGACCGCGTGCTCGGCCACCAATGCGGGCGCTTCGACGAACTCATGAAAGCCGGCCGCCTGCTCGACGGTGGCGCCTTGAACCGGATCATCCTCTACGTGACCTCTCTGATGGAGGTGAAGAGCTCGATGGGCGTGATCGTCGCCGCGCCGACCGCCGGTGCCTGTGCGGCCTTGCCGGGCGCGGTGATCGCGATGGCCGAAAGCATGGGCCTCGACGAGGAAGCGATGGCCCGGGCCTTGCTCGCGAGCGGGTTGATCGGCGTGTTCATCGCCACCCGCTGGACCTTCGCCGCGGAAGTCGGCGGCTGCCAGGCCGAGGGCGGCTCCGCGGCCAGCATGGCGGCGGCGGCTTTGGTCACGCTGGCCGACGGCCCGCTGAACCAGGCGGTCGCGGCGGCCTCGATGGCCATGCAGAGCATGATCGGCCTGATCTGCGACCCGGTGGCGAACCGCGTCGAGGTTCCCTGCCTCGGCAAGAACGTCATGGCCGCGGCCAACGCCTTGTCCTGCGCGAACATGGCGCTGGCCGGCTACGATCCCGTGATCCCGCTCGACGAGGTGATCGAGACCGCCAAACAAGTCGCCACCCAGATGCCGCGGGAGGTCCGCTGCACGAATCTCGGCGGCCTTTCCATCACCCCGACCGCGATCGCACTCGAGGAAAAGCTCGCCGCCAAACGCGCCGCGGCCTGCGGGGTCGGGTGCGGCTGCGGGTGAAGCGGAAGGACGCCGGAATCGGGCGCCGAAATGAGGTTCCGCTTCCGCCGGAAGCGTGGAAGCGACCTCCCCGTCGCTCCGCGGACGGACTTGGTTCCGTCGTCCGCATCCTTCGCCAACAAGAACCGCCTTTCCCTCTGCAAACGCCGCAAGCCGAGCGAGGCGGCCTGCCTCTTGATCCGCAAGCTTACGTCCGGCCGGGATGGCCTTCCTTGAAGCAGGATCGCGGAACTGGATCCTCCCGCCATGATCCGGCAGGGCCTCGCGGCTTGCGTCCCGGCTTCTTTCCATGACAGCGTGAGGACCACGGATGCCGGATAGAGGAGCTCCGGCTCTCCGATGCCTCCCCGGCCCCTTCCCTCTCCCAACCCCGAATCCGATGTCCCTCCCCTCCGCCTCATTCCGGCTTCGCGCCGGTTCCCGCCGCCGCGTCCTTGCCTTCCCCGCTTTCGCCCTGGCCCTGCTGGCCGGCGGACCGGCCGCCGCCGGGGCTGCCGAGGCCGCGCCGGTGCCGAAGATCGCCGGGATCCGCGTGGTCGCGTTCACCCCGGAGCCGCTCTTGAACGAGAACGACCCCGTCAACCGGCCCTGGCCCTTCAACAGCGACTACCAGCCGCTCTGCCAGGGCATGACCATCGATGTCCTGATCCCCTGCCCCTCGGGCGGCTTCCTCACGCCGGAGGACGACGGGGAAGAGCCGCCGCAAATCGGCAAGATCCTCAAGGCGGTGGACAGCCGCGGCAAGGACCTGACCGCGCCGCGCGTCCACCGGATCGAAGGCAACGCGTGGCCGGTGGAGGCGGCCATCCGCGAAGTGCGGATCACGGACGACGGTTCGGCCGCGGCGGTCTCCCTGTTCGTCCCGCAGACGCCGACACCCGGGGCCGGAAGCATCGACCTCCGCGCCGAGGTGACCCTCAAACACTGCCCGAAGACCGAGGAGTTCAAGGCGGCCGGCGCGAATCTCAGGCGCAAGGGGACCACGATCCAACTGGGAGCGGTCGAACTGAAGGTGGGAGAGATCAAGTCATACGAGCACCAGGGCCGCCGGAAGGAGTATGTGCGCCTGGAGACCCGCGACGACATCGGGGCGCTGCGGGCGATCGAACTCCGGGCAAACGGCAAGACGCTGCGCGCGCTCGACCTTTCTTCCCTGCGGCTGAACAACGGGCCGGACAGCCCCCGCAGCATGACCTGCGGGCTCCAGGACCTGCCGGAAAAGGTGGATCTGGTGGCCTCGTTTTATCAGGACATCGACAAGCCCGCGTCCATGAGCATCCCGATCGCGCTCACCGCCGGCATCGGCCTGGCGGCGGGCAAGGACGGGGAAGCCCCGCTTGCCAAGGTGGGCCCGGAGGATCCGCTGGTGACCGTGGCCGGCTTCGAGATCGTCGATTCCTCGATTCCCCGGCGGGCCCGCGGCAGCTACCAGACGCATGGCACGACGATCGCCTTGACCCTGGTCCGTGCGGACCGGGGCATCGTCAGGATCGATCCGGAGCAAAGCAAGATCGTCAAGTTCACCGACAGCACGGGAAAGGACCTGACCACCCCGATCGTGGATAAGGAGCTGGACAGCGGCAAGATCCTCCCCGGGTGGGGCGATCCAACGATCGCGGAAGGGGGAGTTTCGGCGGGCCTTGTCATCGAGGTGCCGCAAGCGCCCGCTGCCGGAGCGGACCGGGTCCATTTCAGCGCCACCATCGCCCTGCTTTGCAGCGACGGGACCGACGAGTTCAAGGCCACGCCGGCCGGCCTGAACGTGCGCGGCAAGAAATTCGAGGCGGGTCCGTTCCGCTTCGAGGTGACGGAGCCGAAGGCTACCGGCAAGGGCGACCGGCGCCAGCCGTGCAAGATCGAGATGAAGACCCGCAGCGATCTGAGGGGGATCAAGCAGGTCGCGCTCAAGGCGGGTGACCGGACCCACGAGGCGAGGCGCTTCATGAGCAGCCGCTCCGGTGAGGAGAACACGGCCGTGTGGGATATTCCCGGATTGGACGAACTGCCGGTTTCGGCGGAGATCGTGGTGACGGTGGAAAAGGATCGCGACCGGCCGAAGACCGTGATGGTGCCGGTCGAAGGCAGCATCGGCCTCGGTCTGCCGCCGCAACGCTGAGGCGTCGGGGAAATCATCCCTTCCTCCGAACCGCGACTTCCGGAGAAGCGGAGCACGGCCGGTCGCTCGATGCGAATGCGTCCGCCCCTCAGCGCGCGGCGGGCTTGGGTCCGTCGTGGTCCTGGCGCAGGAAGTCGAAGTCGGCGACGCCTTCGCCCTTCGCGGTGGAGAGACGGTAACTGAAGAGGCCGACCTTGGTGCCTTCGTACCAGAAGCTGCGGTAGGCGTGGTCGCGCGGGCCGAGCGGGATGAAATCGCGGCCGTCGAGGCTGTAGGAAAGCGTGCCTTTCGCGTCGCGGTAGTCGAGCCGCAGCCACAGTTCGTCCTGGTCGAGCGCGGGACCTTCGACCTGCGGTGACGGTCCATTGGCGGCGTCGCCCTTGCCGAAGACGATGCGCCGACGACCGCCGTCGCGGGCGACGCCGATCCAGGTGTAGCCGTCGCTCAGCGTGCACAGCCCGGCGCGCTGGCCGTCGTCCATGCGCGATGCGTCGAGCTTGGTGGTGAGGGTGCAGACCTTGCCGCAGATCCGCTGCACGGCGGTGTTGCGGGCGAAGAGCAGGTGGTCCTCGTGGAAGGCGACCTTGACCGCCGGGTACTGGGATGTGCCGCCGCGGGTCGCCAGCGGCAACGCGCCGAGGCGCAGCCAGCCGGGACGGGCGGAGAGCGACCAATGCCGGTCGTCGGGGTCGTGGTTCCACATCCACTGGCCGCCCAGCGGGCCGGGCGCGAACTCGTCGGAATGCGTCGCCGGATCGACCGGCGCGGGCGGCAGGTCCGGCTTCTTCGCGGGGCGGTCGATCCCGACCGGTTGGCCGATCCCGTCGCCGTCCGGGTCCGCGCCGATCCACGGCCAGCCGTCCTTCCAGCCGGCGGGCTGGAGGTAGAGGCGGCGGCCGTAGGGCGACTCCATCCGGTAGTCGTGGTGGAGGAAAGCCCACTCGTCGCCCTTCACCGGCACCAGCGAGCCCTGCGCGGCCTGGAGATCGGTACTACGGTCCTCGTAGATCAGCTTCGATTCGTAGGGGCCGTGGAGCGATTTCGAACGGTAGGCGAACTGCGCCTTGTCGGGGCCGGTGCGGGCGACCAGCAGGTGGTAGTAGCCGTCGCGCTTGATCAGCTGCGGGCCCTTCGGCGGGATGTCGGAGATCAGGGTGACGCCTTCGCCGACGATCGCGTCGAAGGTTTCATTGAGCCGGAAAATCTTCAGCGGCCCCGGATTGCCGACCATCAGCAGGTAGGCCTTGCCGTCGTCGTCCCAGAAGGGGCAGGGGTCCTCCCAGCTGCCGCCGATGTTTTCGCGGATCGCTTTCGGCTCCGTCCACGGGCCTGCCGGATGGGGCGCGGTGCAGAAGAAGCCGCGGTAGCGCGAGCTCCAGTTGAACAGGTAGAAGCGGCCGCCGTGCTCGCCGATCTCGCCGTCCTGCGATCCTGCCGAGTAGGCCAGGCCGGGCGAGGTGAAGTCGGCGCTCAAGCCGCCGAGCCGTTCGTAGATGCGGCCGGCGTGGGACCAGTTGACCAGGTCGCGCGACTTCAGGATCGGCATGCCCATGAAGTGATGGGTGGCGGCGGTGAGGTAGAAGTCGTCGCCGTGGCGGATCACGCAGGGGTTGTTGTAGTCCATCCACAGCACCGGATTGCGGAAGGTCCCGTCGCCCTGGTCGCCCCAGGCCGGGGCGGCGGCGGCGGGCAGGGCGAGGGCGGCGAGCAGGATCGCGGCGAGGGATTTCATCGCCGCCGGATAGGCGGTCGGGGCGGATTCCGCACGAGAAATCACGGGACGCGCGAGACCGCTCCGGCCGATGCAAAACCCGATGGCCGGGTTCCCGGACCTGCTTGATCGCCGCCAAGCGAAGCCGGGACTTTCCCGTGGAAGAACCTCAGGCACCTTCAAGCGGTCCGGCCGGGTCTCAGGCGGCGGAAGGCGAACACTCCCGCCGACATCATGCCGAGCCAGGCGAAGCCGGGCTCGGGCACGGCGAGCGAGATCGAGCTCGTCAGATTGGGATCATAGGACCCGTTGGTGAATGAAGTGGAGGGAAAGACGTTGAAGGACGACTCGAAGCCCGCCCCTTCGTAGAGCATGTAGCCGGTGAAAAGCAGGTTGGTGGGCGAGCCGATGTCCGCCACGCTGACCGCCGCCTCGAGGAAGTTGCCGGACTCGGCGGTGGGCATGCTGATGGTGGTCGTGTTCCAGGAGGACCCGTTCCACGCAAGCACGGCCTTGTAGCCGGCATCGAGGCGGATGATGAAGGCGTGGGTCGCCGCGAAACCGATGGTCGGTTGCTGGGTGTTGAAATTGACGCCCGGGGTGCTCGATCCGGTGGTGCCGATGTAAGCGACGGCGAAATGCTGGCTGCCTCCGCTGCTGACATCCGGCGAGTCGTAGCCGAAGTGCAGGAAGGTCGATGAAAGCGAGGCGTAGCCGGTGTTGGAAGGACCGCCGGACGTGGCGTAGGTGCTCGACGGTTGGAAATCGTTGAGACCGTCGATCACCGCTCCTTCGACCCGGGCACAGATCAGGCTCAGACCGCAGGCCGCGATGGCGGAAAGGGGGATGGGTTTCATCATGTTCTTTGGGTTAAGGTCTTGTCTGAGCCGAAGGAAACGGCCGATCAACCCAAAAAGCGGCGAACCCGGGGTGGGCGGTGCGCGGCGCGATTCGCGGCAACTAGTCCGGTTCTCCGCCGCCTGCGGCCGCCCAGCGCGCGGCATTGAGGACCACCCGGAGGCAGTTCTCGTCCCGGAACACGGGATACGTTTCGTGCCCGGGCCGGAAATAGAACACGCGTCCCAGCCCGACCTGCCAAGCGCAGCCGCTGCGGAAGCGCTCGCCCTTGTCCCAGCGCTCCTCGAGGACCACGGCGTCGGGTGCCGGGACATGGAAAGGCTCGTTGTACATTTCCGTCTGCCGCAGGGTCCACTTCGGCGGCAGGCCGGCGGCGACCGGATGATCCGGCAGCAAGGTCGTCATGTGACTCGGGGCACCGTCCGCCCGATAGTCGGGAAACACGCACTGCGGCAGCGTCAGCTTCCACACCCCATCCCCGCGGACCAGCGACGGCGTGAGCGGGTCGGAATGCTTCACCAGCTTGCCGAACGGCGACCCGTTGAGGAACTCCCATCGCGCCGAGGCTCGCTCCGCCTCCGGCAACTTCGCCAGCGCATCGGCTTTGGCCCGCTCCTGCATCAGGCGCACGAAGGGCCGCGACCAGTGGGCCGAGTGCAGCGGGACGAACCCGAGCTTGCCGTCCATGACGCGCTTGACGACCTCTTCCGCGCGGGCTTCGGCGACGTTCATGTGCTTTTGATGACCCCACCAGACGATGACATCCGCGGCGTCGAGCGTTGCCGCGTCGAGTCCCTGTTCCGGCGAGTCGAGGCCCGCCGACTTCACGAAGACACCCGGTTGTTTCGACAACCAGGCGGCGAGGGTGTCGCCGAGGAACTCCCCCGCGTAGGTCTTCTTCTGTTCCGGCTGGCGTTCGTCCCACACCAGCACGCGGACTGGAGCGGGGTCCGCCCCGGCGGCGAGGGCGGGAAGGGCGAGCATGACAAGGAGGAATCTTCGCATGGGTTTCCCTCCCAACGCCGAAGACGGCCGCGACATATCAACGGAAATCCAGCCCCGGTGCCGCAAGTCCACGGTGGCAGGTGGAAATGGCCGCGGTCCGAATGCCGGGCCGTTTGAGGCATGCCTCACTGCGCCATCACGGCGGCCTGGGTCGCGCCATCGCCGGAGAGCGCGAGGAGCTTGCCGGCTCCGTCGAACACGACGGTGCGCTGCTTCTGGAAATCCATCCCCTCGGTGACCGTGGCGGCGAAGTGCTGGGAAAAGGCGAGCTTGAGGGTCACCACCTGCACGTCCTTGTAAGTCTTTCCGTCGAGTTCGAACTCCGCATGACGCTCCACCATCGCGTGGTAGTCGACGCGGCTGGACGGCTCCGAGTAGCGCTCCAGTTCCTGCTTCCGGTAGCCCTCCACCAGCGCCGAGTAATAGCGGACGGCGTCGCCGGTGAGCGCGAAGGGCAGGCGGATCCCCAGGGTCTCGCCGCACCACCATTGCGAGGCGTTTTCAGGAGCCGGTCCATCGCCGATCGCCTTCTTCAGCGCCTCGGCATCCGGGACCGCCGCTTCCGCGGCCGCGATCAGCGCGGATTCCTTCGGGTCCTTCGCCGCGCGATCGATCGTGATCGTGTGCTTGGCCGGATTGGCCGGCCATTTCTTCGGCCGGCTGCCCGGGAGCATCGCGGCCGGCAACAGGGCGGCGAGTGCCAGCCAAAGCGAGGCAAAGGCGAGAAGGCGCCTGACGGGATCGGCGTCCGCGGGGGAGGCCGGATGATTGCGGAGGATCGTCATGAGCGGTGAAGGGGTAATCAGAAGGCTCTCCTTGTAACACGGCCGGCGGAAGATCCTTAGCGGAAACCCGGGAATCCCGCCGGGCTTGCCGCTTGCCCCGGGACGTCCGGGAAGATAGGCAGGGAGGATGATCCGCCGCCTTCTCCCCGCCCTCGTCTTCGCCATGCTCCCCTGCCAGGCCGCGGAGGAGAAGAAGGACCGCGAGACCAGCACCGGCAGGATCATCGACGTGGAGGATGACGACAAGGGCATGAACGAGGCGATGGCGCAGGCGCGCAAGGAGTTCCCGGCCTTTTGGAAAGCCGTCTCGGAGGACCGCAGGAAAAAGGAGCCGGAACTGGTGCCGGCGATGGTCAAGGCATCGTTCAGCGACAAAGGGCGGGAAGACGGCGCCGAGCACCTGTGGATCGACGAGGTCTCCTACGACGGCAAAATGATCTCCGGCGTGGTGGCCAGCGAGCCGGCGGACCTCAAGTCGGTCAAGCTGGGCGAAAAGGTCTCGTTCCCGCTGGAGCGGCTGAGCGACTGGCTCTTCGTCGAAAAGGGCGTGGCGAAGGGCGCCTTCACGGTGAACTACCTGCGCAAGCAGATGAGCGCCAAGGAGCGCAAGGAGCACGACGAGGCCTATCCCTTCCGCTTTCCGCCCCTGAAGTAGCGGTCGCCGGCCAGGCGGAAGAACGGGTCTTCCCGTTACGGATTGCGGCTTGGCAAAAGCGGCCCGTTTGTTCATGGATTTTGATAATCCACCCTCCCGGTGATGTTTTCCCCACCCGGTTTCCTACGGCCGTTCCTGCTTCCCGTCTCCGCGGCGGCGATCGTTTCGTGCGGAGGTGCCTTCGCGCAGAGCACGATTTCCAGCGTGAACCGTCACGCCTACGCCGCCAATGCCGGCTGGCTCGACTTCCGGCCTTCGCCGGCGGACGGGGTGGTGGTGACCGAAACGTATCTCGCAGGCCACGCGTGGGCCGGGAACTTCGGCTGGGTTGCCTTCGGCGACGGGTCGCCGAACAACGGCCACAGCTACTCCAACGCGAGCGCAAACGACTGCGGCGTGAACGTGGCTCCGGACGGCTCGCTGGCCGGCCAGGCGTGGGCACCGAACGTCGGCTGGATCGTCTTCGAGCAAACCCACGGCATGCCCCGCCTCGACTACGTTACCGGCCGGATCCGCGGCCATGCCTGGGCACCGAACCTCGGCTGGCTGAGCTTCGAAGACGAAACGTCGCCGCTGGCCACCACCGCCATCGCCCGGCCCGACAGCGACGCGGACGGCATCCCCGACGCTTGGGAGCTGCTGCATTTCACCAAGCTGACCTTCGCCGACGGCACCACCGATCACGATGGCGACGGCATCGGCGACCTCGAGGAATCGGTGGCCGACACCGACCCGAACGATGCGGGCGACCGGCTGCGGATCATCGATCACGCCTACGCCGATGCCTTCACGAAAGTCACGCTGACCTTCACCTCGCGGCCCTCGCGCCTTTACCGGATCGAGCATTCCACCGGCTTGCAGCCGCCGTGGCTGGACTCCGACCACGGCGTCTTCCCGCCGGATGCCGGTGCCAGCACCGCACGGCTGGTGAAGTTCGCCGCCGGCCCGCGTCGCTTCTTCCGCGTCCTTGCCATCCGCCCTCTCGAACCCTGACCCGATCATGAACCCCAAACTCCTCCTCCCGGCCTTCCTTCCCCTCCTGCTGCAGCCCGTGCTGGCGCAAGGCCCGCTCACGCCGCCCGGCCCGCCGGCACCGGTGATGAAAACCCTCGAGCAGATCGAGCCGCGCACCGTCATCGCCGCGCGGACCACCACGCTGGTGATCAACCAGCCGGGCAACTACGTCCTCGGCGGCGACATCACGGTCGGCGCGGTCGACGGCATCCGCATCGAGGCCGACGACGTCACGCTCGACCTCGGCGGCTTCACGATTTCCAGCACCGCCCTTTCCGGCAGCGGACCGTTCCGCGGCATCTTCGTGCTGGGGAAAAACATCGTCATCCGCAACGGCCGCATCAAGAGCGGCTTCTACAACGACGCCGCGAACCTGGCAGGCGGGGGCTTCGAAGCCGGCGTGGAGGGCGGCTTCAATGTGCCGGGCGAAGGCTTCAACGTGACCGTCGAGGACTTGCAGATCACCGGCTGCCGCTACGGCATCGTCTTCTACTGGCCGCAGTCCACCATCGTGGTGCGCGATTGCACGGTGCGCGACGGTGGTGGCGGGATCCTCATCGGACCGACGCCCGGGGGCATCGAAGGCAGCGTGAGCGGCTGCACGGTCCAGCAGGTCACCGGCACCGGCATCTCCGCGAAGCTGGTGAGGGACTGCGAGATCTTCGTGAACGGCAGCAGCGCGCCGGTGGGCCTGCGGGCCATGATCGCGAACGGCTGCCTGGTCGAAGGCGGCAGCGTGACCACCACGCACCGCTACAACATGCCCTGAGCGGCGAGGTTTCACCGCTTCCCGGGAGGCTTGCCCGGGAAAGCGGTGGTGCCATGGCGTTGGGAAATCCGTCGTGAAGCCCCTCAGGGCTTGGGGGCCATCTTCGACATCGCGTCCTGCATCTTCTGCGCGATCTCCGGGTTCTGCGAGATGACCGGCATCGCCTTTTCCATCGCCGCGGAAAGGCGGTCCTGGGACGGCTTGAGCTGCTCCTTCAGCTTGGCATCGGCCTCCGGGGAAAGCTGCTTGTCCATGCCCTCGGCGGCCTTGGCCACGATCGCGAACTTCTCGGCGATCGGGCCGAGTTTGGCGATGGCCGCTTCGGCGCTGGCGGCATCGGTCACGGTCTCCATGACCGCGGCGAGTTCCTCCTGGATCTTGACGGCTTCGGCGGCGGCGGCTTCCGGCCCTTGGGCGACCTTTTCCTCGAGGCTCGGGGCGGCAGCGGCGGGTGCCGCGGCATCGCCCGTTCCGGATTCCGGCTTCTTGCAGGCGGAAAGGGCGAGGGCGAGGGCGGCGGCGAGGATCGGACGGGTGGTTTTCATGTCTGGGTGGGGAGCGCGGTCCGGACGGCATGTCGCGGGACGGGCTCGACCTCCTTCAGCAAGATCCGCCGCCGGGAGTTTCCACCGGATTGACGATTTCCGCCGGCGCGACGGGCGGCGCGGCCTTGTCCCAAATCATGGGGACAAGACAGATCGGGGGAAAAAGGGCATCTTCCTGACATCCGAAGGCGGGCGACCGCCGGGGATGAAAGAAATTTCATGACGAAATTCATCGGGGCCGCACGAGTGTGCGGCCCCTTTTCGTGTCCGGATCCGGCGGCCTTTCCCTGCCGGCCCAACCCGTAGACCCGGTCATGCGGGCCGGCCGTTTCCGGCGCGACGGCGGTTCATGACAACCGCCGGGCCCGATCCGGATTGCGGCGGGCCCCGGCCCGTGGCAGGCTGACGCCGACATCATGAGTGCTCCGGCGGCAACGCCGGGCCAGCAACCTAGCCGAGACGCCAAGGTGCTACCGTCGACGACGGGATGAGGGAGCAGGACCGGACAAACCTGCCCAAAACAGTCTCCGCGGATCTTCCGCCTGCGACCCGGCCTCGCCCGGCCACCGCATGCCCCCGCCCGGGGCCTCGCGATGTCATCCAACCGCGAACCCGATCCCATGAACCAAGATTCCCCACCATCCGCCGCCGGCTGCAAGCTGCCGGTCCTCGTCTTCGGCGAATCCGCCGCCTACCGGCTCGACCGGCAAGCCTGCCATTCCATCGACCCCCGGCTCCCCCACCTCGAGGTTGCCGGCGGTGCCGAAGGCACGGCTTACGCCTGCTTCGAGATCGTCGACGCCGACCACCACGAACTGGAAGTCCGCTGGGGCGGCCTGACCTTTTCCACCCACGTGGAAAGCCTGTATGCCGACGCGATCGGGCAGCTCCTCCATCACACCGCCGGGATCCGGCGCGGCGGGCACCCCTTCGGACTCGGCATCGCCGGATACGACCCGCAAGCCGGCCTCGAATCCCGCCATATCCTCGACCACGTCTTCGTCCCTCCCGGCGCTCCCGGGCACGTGGCGGTCCCGTGGAACGATGCATTCGAGTCGCCGCGGGGCATCCGGGCGCTCTACCAGTTGCTCGGCCTCCGGCCCGAAGGCCGGATCTGGCAGCGGGAGTTCGGCGGCTACACGCTGGGCTTCGAGGCGGGGAACGGCCAGGAGCCCACCGGCCCGGTGGTGCTCCGCCACCGCGGCGAATGGATCGGCCAGGCACCCTTCGTTGCGGGAAAAAGGCAGATCCACCGGGCCTTCACGGGCTTCCTCCGGAACCTCGGCGAGCATTCCCCGGACGAGCACTTCACGCGGATCTTCCACCGCCATTTCGCCGCAGCCTGAACCTTCCACCCTCCACGACCGATGAACCGCGATCCCTTCCACCTGCCTCTCGAACCCGTCCCGCTCTATCACCTCCACATCGCACTGCCGCCGGACCCGGGCGGTCCCGATGCCGCCTGCGAACGCATCCGCCGGCTGATTGAAAAGCGCTACGAAACCTTCGCCCTCGAGCGGATCGAAAGCGGCTACCGCGGCGTGCCGGAACAAGCGGTCCGCGTCGGCCTCGCCACCGGCACGCCGGCCGGGGTGGTCGACTTCGCCCACCGGCTGTGCAACGGACTCGGCCTGGACGCGATCGGCCTGACCTTCGGGGGCCATTTGCTGGAAATCACCCCGGAGGCCTGCCGGACGACCCTGTCGCGGCAGCTCGGCGAAGTCGTCGCCGGCAGGGCTCCGGCCGCGTCCGCGCCGAAACCATGGCAGCCGGAGTTCCCTTAGCGGTGTCCCAAATCATGGGGACAAGACAGATCGCCGGAAACAGGGCATGTTCTTAACATCCGAAGGCGGGCGACCGCCGGGGATGAAAGAAATTTCATGACGAAATTCATCGGGGCCGCATGGGTGTGCGGCCCCTTTTCGTGTCCATGCGGTGCCACTTCCGGCTTTCCTTGTCCCCCGCTCCGGAGGCATGGAATCCGACATGCACCGGATCGCGCTGAAACCGTCCCGTCTCGCCGCCCTTTGCGCCCTGCCGCTGGTGTTTTGCGCGGCGGGCCTGCCGCCGGAGATCGACAGTCTGATGCCTCCGCCCGAGGTGCAGCCGCGGGTGATCTCCGGCAAAGACATTCCCGACGAGGAGAAGGTTTCCTCGCTGCGGCTTCGCGACCGCCCGCCCGGTGCCCGCGACATCATCGTGGAAGCCCGTCTCGACGACCGGCTCGCGAACCGGCTGGACGAGCTGGACCGGGCGACCGGCAAGGCCGATGGCAAGCTGGCGCTGACCGACTACGTGATGGTGCTCAACGGCCGCGAGCTGGTCGACTTCGTCCGCCGGCACGGCTACCGCTCCTTCCATGGCCCGGTCGAAATCCGCAAGTGGCCGCAGGGCCGCGTGCAGGTCGTGGTGCGGGTGACGGGAAAGGACGGCAGGACGGTCGACGCGGTCCTTGAATCCGACGGCTCCGTCCAGGGCGCCGGTTGAGCCGAGGAATGGAAGTCGTGCGGCATTTCACGGTATCGGGAGCTCATGTTTCCTCGTCTCCTCGCCCTCGCGCTGCTGCTCGCGCCGTGGCTGCGTCTTGCCGCGGCGGAAGCGGCGAAGCCGGCGCAGCCCATGGTGTTCGCGGCGCACTACTGCTGGTATCACGACGGCAAGCACCCGCAGCGGCCGTTCCTCCACTGGACCTATCCTTCTTCCGAAACCAACGCGCTGGCGAAGAAGGCTCAAAAGCCGGCAACGTCTAGCTCATCCACGGCGGGGAGGGAAGCCCGAATTCAAACAGGAGCGTTGCCCGCCGTTGGATGGAGCGACTTGTTGGCCTTGTCGATCTCGTCTTGCGATTAGCAACCACCTTTGAGCCTGACATAGGTAATCGGCACTGAGGCAATCAGGGCTATGCAAGCGACGAGCCAAGGCCGTCGGAGTATTGGGGGGGCGAGTGAGGTGACCGGGATCACAAGGACGGCAAGAGAGCCAAGGTAGTACACTTGCCAAGGCATCCCAAACGGAGTGCTGCCCCCGTAACTGAGCTCTTCCCCCTCAAGCCAGAGCTTAAGGTATGGGTAGTTACTGACAGCTACCCCCACGATGGCAAACACTGCAAAAGCGGCTGCATACGGTGCCATGTGTCGTGCCCGAACCACGAGTCCTGCTTGGCTTCGCCAGTGAAACACTGCACACACGCCGACAAGTGTTGCCGCAGCGATCAAATAGAGTAAAGGCCACTCGGTCATTTTAAGTTAGGCCAACAGTTTTGTTCACCGACCGGTCGGAAATGCCCCCTGTTCTCCGACCGGTCGGAGAACAAGGACAAAGCCGACCCGGAATTACGGATTCCCAGGAGTGTCGTTCATGGTCGGGACGCTAGCGCCTTCATGATGGCGATCCAAGGGGAAAACCGGGAGGGTTGAATGACGGTCGTGATGGGACGAACCAAGCGAGATCGAGCGGGCAGGCGCGCCCGGGGTCAGGGGAACCGCTTCACCTCGCCCGCGGCGTCGGCGCGGACGGTGCCGTCGGCGCTCATCAGCGGTTGCGGGTTTGCCACGCGGCCGGGCGGCCGGCAGCCGGGGCCCTTGCCGGCGAGGCCGAGGTCGCCCTTCATCGTGGCGGCCAACTCCTGCAAACGTCGTACTTCGTCCGGGTGCTCCTTCGCGAGGTCCTTCGACTCGCCGATGTCGTCGCCGAGGTGGTAGAGCTGCGGGGCTTGCCCGGCCTTCGCGAGATGGAGTTTCCACGGGCCGGAGCGGACGGCTTCCAGGTCGAGGCCGCGGAAGTAGAAGAAGTGGTCGCGCGGCGGCTTGGCGCTGCTGTCGCCGCCGAGCGCGGGCCAGAGGTCGACGCCGTCGATCTTCCGGTCGGCGGGGACTTTCGCTCCGGCCAGGCGGGCGAAGGTGGGCAGCACGTCCATGTTCGAGGTGATGCTGTCGGTGCGGGTGCCGGCGGGGATTTTCCCCAGCCACCAGGCGAGGGTGGGCACCCGGATGCCGCCTTCGAGGGTCTGGCCCTTGGTGCCGCGCAGCGGGGTGTTGTCGGAGCCGTGGGGGAGGGAGCCGCCGTTGTCGCTGGTGAAGAGGACCAGCGTCCTTTCGGCGAGACCGGTCTCGCGCAGGGTGTCGAGGATCCGGCCGACGCTCCAGTCGACTTCCTCGACCCAGTCGCCGAGCAAGCCGTTGGGCGACTTGCCGCGGAACTTGTCGGACGGGTAGAGCGGGAAGTGGACGGCGACGTGGGGCAGGTAGAGGAAGAAGGGCCGGTCCTTCGAATCGCGGATGAATTTCACAGCGCGGTCGGTGCAATCGCGGGTGATCGCGAACTGGCCGTCGACCTTCACGCGGCCGATGACCTTGTCGTTTTCCATCAAGGGCAGCGGCGGCTGGTTGTGGCCCTTGAGGCCGGTGTCGTCGCCCGGGGGAGGCGCGGACTTCGGCGGCACGGGCAGGGGCTTGCCGGGGTTGCTCTTCGAGCCATCGGCGGCGGGCCCCATGTCGTTCGAGTAGGGGATGCCGTAGTAGCTGTCGAAGCCCTGCTTGGTCGGCAGGAAATCCGGCTGGTCGCCGAGGTGCCACTTGCCGATGCAGGCGGTGGCGTAGCCGGCCTCCTTGAGGACCTCGGCCAGGGTGATCTCGTCCGGATGCAAGCCGAGCGCGGCGGCGGGGAAGAGCACGTGGGGAAGCGGCAGCGCGCGCTTCGGGTAGCAGCCGGTCAGCAGGGCGGTGCGCGACGGCGTGCAGACCGGCGCGGCGTAGTGGCTGGCGAGCTTGCGGCCTTCCTTCGCCATCCGGTCGAGGTTCGGCGTGCGGTTGTTCGAGCCGAAGGGGCCGATGTCACGGTAGCCGAGGTCGTCGATGTTGATGATGATGAAGTTCGGCTTTTCCGCGCCGGTGGCGAGCGGTCCGGCGAAAAGGGCGGCGGCGAGGAACAGCGGGAGTTTCATCAAAGGCGGAAGCGGATGGAGAGGATGCGAGGGGCTCCCGTTCTACTCCCGGCGGGGTGCCATCCTGTCCCCGGATCGTCGATCAAGGGCGCACCAGCACGTAGAAGTGGGCGCGTCCGGGCGGCGCGAAATCGGTGACTTCCATCACGCCGCCATCGCCCGGCGGAGTGTCCGGCAAGACCGTCCAGCTGGCTTCGGGGTCGCCCTGGAGGTCGGGCGAGCGCCGCAGGCCGAAGGCCACGCCGAACTCCGACTGGTAGCGGATGGTGAAGGACGACGCGGCGGGATCGTGGCGGACGGAGAGGATCTTCGGCGCCCCGGTGCCGGTTTCGTGCGCACCGACATCGGACCCGCCGCCTTGCGGGGTGAGGATGTTGAAATAGTCCCGGGGGCCGGGGTTGATGCCGAAGCGGGCGGCGAGGTCCAGCCCGCGGTCGACCAGCGGGGAATCGCCGCGGAGCTGGAGCGCGATGAGGCGGTTCAAGGCCGGATTCCCGCCGGCGGGAGGGACCTTGAAGCGCGGGTCGCCGCTGCCACCCACCGCCTGGCCGCCGAGCCTTTCCTGGCCGCGCGAGCTGCGCCAGGACGAGAGCGAACTGAAGTTCTGGCCGTTGTCGCGGATCACGAAGGAGGCGCCGCCGGACCAGTAGTGGTTCCCGGCGAAGAGCACGTCGCCATCGCTGTCGGTATCGACCAGCCGGGAGCCGCCGCTGGTCGTGAAGAGGTTGTTGGCGATGATGACTTCGTCGGGGTTGAAGCCCTGGGAGCGGATCTTGATGGCCGGAATGTTGGTGCCGAAGGGAGGTGCGGCGAGGCGCACCGTATTGCCGTGGATGTTCAGGTCGCGGACGTGGTTGGCGACGAAGATCCCGCTGGCGGCCGGGGAGCCGGTGTCGCGGCCGTCGTTTTCGGAGAGGTTGTAGCGGACCGTGTTGCCCTGGTTGATGTTGCTGCCGGAAGTGCCGTAAACGAGGAAGCCCGCGCCCGCGTTGTCGTGGCTGAAATTGTACTGCATCACCGAATTGCTGACCTGGATGTCGAGGTCGAAGCCGCCGCCGTCGCCGCCGCTGGTGCGGTTGTGGTGGGACTCGCAGTGCTGGATGACGATGTTGGCCGAATGGTAGGCCCAGATGCCGACGGGACCTTCCGAGGCGCTGTTGTTCCACCCGTTGTCGTGGGCGAGGCAGCGTTCGATCACCCCGCCGTCGACCCCGCCGAGCACGATCCCGCTGCCGGTGTTGGTGGTGCGGTCCGGGTCGCCCCGCTGGTTGAAGGCGTGGCAATCGGCGACCAGCACCTGGGTGAGCGCGTTGGTGACGCCGGTGAAGCCGAAGGTTTCGATCCCGGTGTGCCGGTTGTCGCGCGCGACGATGCGGGTGAGGCGGACGTCGTGGTAACCGGAGCTTCCGTTGAAGCCGCCGATCACCACGCCGCGCTCGCCGAAGCCGCTGGCTTCGATCTCATCGAGGCGGAGGTGCTGGAACTTCACGTTCCCCGGGAGGTCGTTGTAGAAAACGAGACCGGAACTGTCGCTGGTGGTGGTGCCGTCCGGCGCGACTCCGGAGCCGGTCAGGTTGAGCCGGCTGATCTCGAAGCCGCCGCAGTTGTAGGCGAGGATCGCCGGTTCATCGCCGGAGGCGATGGTGGCGCGGCCGCTGCCGAAACTGGTGACGACGATGGGGGCAACCAGCTGGCCGGAGGAGTCGGTGCCCGAGTCCGCCGCATCGAATCTCAAGGTGCCGGTGAAGGTCATGCCGCCCGCGAGGAAGATCCGGTCGCCGGGCCCGAAATCCAGGGCGTTGAGCTGGTTGAACCCGGACTGGGTGGTGACCCAGTGATCGGTGGCCGACAGGCCCGAAGCAAGCGCGGCAAGCAGGCACCCGACCCTCGCGGCGGTCGCGATCCTTCGGCTCGATCTGACGGGGTACAAGCACATCACCGGAGAGGTCGGGGGGACCGGCTGGGGAACACGCGGGAAGCGCGGATCGGCGGGAAAAAAGCACATCCCGTGCCCCGGGTCGACTGCAAAGCCGGACCCGGAGCGGTGCTTCAGGCGCGATGCGTTTGCCGCGGGTAGCTCACTTTCCACAGCACCAGCCCGCGGGCCGGGGCGTTCACTCCGGCGGCGGTCCGGTCCCGCCGGTGGAGCATGGCCGCGATTTCAGACGGCGGGAACTTCCCCTGCCCCGCCTGTACCAGGGTGCCGGCGATGGCGCGGCACATCTTGTAGAGGAACCCTTCGCCTTCGAGGAGGACGGTGATTTCCGGCCCGCGGCGGCTCACCTCGCAGCGGGTCAGCGTGCGGACGGAATCGCCCAGCACCCCGGCGCGCCGGGCGGTGAAGGAGCGGAAGTCGTGGCGGCCGACGAAATGCGCGGCGGCCGCTTTCATCGCCGCGAGATCGAGCGGCTGCGGCACATGCCAGGCCCGGTGGCGGAGCAGCGGGTCCAGCGCCGGGTGGTTCCAGACGGTGTAGCGGTACTGCTTGGACACGGCGTCGAAGCGGGCGTCGAACGCGGCGGGCGCGCGGGCGGCGGCGACCACGCGGATGTCATCGGGCAGGCCGGCATTGATCGCCAGCGCGAGCTGCCGGGCGGGCATCCGGACTTCCCCGGGCGGGACTTCAAAATGCGCCACCAGGCCGCGGGCGTGGACGCCGGTGTCGGTGCGGCTGGAGCTGACCAGCTTCGGCGCGCTGGCGAAGAGCCGGGCGAGCGCCGCCTCCACCCGGTCCGCCACGCCGCGGCCGCTCTTCTGCGACTGCCAGCCGTGGTAGGCGGTGCCGTCGTAGGCCAGGGTGAGTTTGAACTTCGGCATGGGCGCGCCCTTTCTAAGCACGGCCGACGGAGCGGGCGCAGCCCCAAATGACGGACTCGGGCTGGCAAGCGGGCGCGGAGGTCGCTAGGGTCTGCCGGAGATGACCCGCCCGCGCTCCCTGCTGCCGCTGCTTTGTTGCCTGATCCCGGCCGGACTGCGGGGCCAGGACGCGGGCTGGGACGAGCGGCTGGCGCACGCGATTTCCGGCCGGCTGGCCGAAGTGGAGCGGGAGCTGGAGGACATCGGGAAGCAATTGCCCGCGCTGCCGGCCGTGCCGGTGGGCGACCAGGGCGGCACCGGCGGATTTGCCATCCTGCCGCTGCAAGAGCGCCCGGAAAAGGAGGGCGGGATCGCGGTGGAGCTGCGCTTGCCCGAAGCCGGCAAGATCGACCTCGTGGCGCTGGTGCCCTCGCGCCGCTACGGCGTCGGCGGGCTGGAATCGCAGTTCGGCATGCCGGACGCCTTCACGGTGGATTTGCTGGACGGGGATGGCAAGGCGATCGCCCGGATCGCCGACGAACGGGACTTGTGGTCCGACCCGGTGCGCGCCGGTCATCCCTTCGTCTATCCGGTCTCCCCGCCGGTGGAAGCCGCCGGCTTGAGGATCTCGGCCGGGCGGCTGCGGCTGGATTCCGATGTTTCGGAAAGCTTCGTTTACGCCTGGGCGGAAGCCTTCGCCTTCCAGGGCGAGCGTAACCTGGCGCGCGGCGCCGAAGTGCGATCGAGCGGCGGCCAGCCTCCGTCGGCGCCGTGGCTGTGGAAAGACGCTTTCCTGGTCGACGGGCAGACGCCGCTCGGGCTGCCCGAGATTCCCGGGGGCGAGCACCGGAACGTCGGCTGGATTTCCGAAGGCCGGGCGAAGGCGACGGAGGCCGTCTGGCTGGAGATCGACCTGGGCGAGGAGCGCGCGTTCGACACGATCCGGCTCTTCCCCGCCAAGCGGCCGACCTCCGACCTGCCGAGCGGCTTCGGCTTTCCGCGGCGCTTTGCCATTTCCGTGCCCGACGAGGCCGGGAACAAGGGCGCGGAGACCGCCGTCGAGATGGGCAATCCGGGCCACAATCCGGTCGACGTCCCGCTGGGTCCGCAACGCGGGCGCAAGGTGCGGATCGACGTCGGGGAGCTCTGGAAGGTCTACGAGGACTACCCGGCCTTCCTCGCCTTGAGCGAGATCGAGGTGCTGGAAGGCGAGGAAAAGCGCAGCACCGGCGCGGTGGTCCGCTCGCCCGACGGGATGGGCAACGTGATCGGCTCGGGCTTGCAATACTGGAACGCCGCGAGCCTGTGCGACGGCCACGGTCCCGACGGCCGGCTGGTGTCGCGCCGCGAATGGCTCGCACTGCTCGACCGGCGGCTGAAGCTCGAACAGAGGCGGCACGCGCTGGAGTTGGAAGCCGCGGCGATCGTCGACCGCACCCGCCGCGCCGGCCTGTGGGTCTTCGCGCTGCTGGGCGGGGCCGGGGCGCTGGTCTTGATCGCGCTGCCGATCCGCTACCGGATGCGGGAGAAACGCGAGCTCGCCCGGGTCCGCGAACGGATCGCCGGCGACCTGCACGACGAGGTGGGCAGCAACCTCGGCAGCATCCAGATGTTCGCCGACCTGGCCGAAAGCCATGCCGGGCCTTCGAAAGAGCTCAAGCGCATCCAGCGGATCGCCGCGGAGACCGTCAGCGCCGTGCGCGACATCGTCTGGCTGCTGCGGCCGCAAGGCGACCACCGCATCGGCACCGCGGAGCACCTGCGCGAGACCGGATCGATCATGCTGGAGGCGCTCGACTGGGAATTCCACGCCAACGAGGCCGCGTGGCAGACCGAGCTGAGCGACGAGGCCAACCGCCACCTTTTCCTCTACTACCGGGAGGCCCTGCACAACATCCTGCGCCACTCGGGCGCGGCCCGGGTGGAAATCCGCGCCGCCGAGGAGGCGGGCAGGTTCCGTCTGGTCATCGCCGACGACGGCAGCGGAATCCCGCCGGAGAAAATGGAGCGCCCGTCCACCCTGCGCGCCCTGCGCCAGCGGGTGGAGGCCCTGGGCGCCGAGTTCCGGGTCGAGAGCGCGCCGGGCAAAGGCACCCGCCTCGAACTCGCGATCCCCCTGGACCGCAAGCGCGGCAAGCGGCGCGGGAAGTAGTTCCCCCGAACCCGGGCTTTGCCAAAGCGGCGCGTCCGGTCCATGCTCCCCGCGGTGGCTGCGAAACCTTCAACGAAAGCGGATGCGGATCCGAAGAAAATCCGCCTGGTCCTGATCGAGGACCACGCCGACTTCCGCGAGTCGGTGTCGATGGTCCTCACCGAGCGCGGCTACGACTGCGTCGGCGAGTTTTCCACGATGGAGGACGCGCTCGAAGCCTTCCGCGGCGGGCTGGTGGCGGACCTGGTGCTGTCCGACCTCGGGCTGCCGGGGATGAGCGGGATCGACGGTATCAAGAAGATCCGCGAGCTGCTGCCGCTGGTGCAGGTGCTGGTGCTGACCGCTTTCACGGACAAGGCGAAGGTCTTCGCCGCGCTGGAGGCCGGGGCCCACGGCTATCTTGTGAAAGCCGGCAGCGCGACCCGGCTGATCAGCACGCTGGAAGAGGTGCTGGCCGGCGGCACGCCGCTCGACCCGAAGATCGCGGGCATGATCCTGCAAACCTTCCGCCAGCTCAGCCCGATTCCCGGCGCGGAGACGCTATCGACCCGCGAATGCGAGGTGCTCCAGCTTTCCGCCAAGGGCCTGACCCGCCAGGAAGTGGCCGACGCGCTGGGGCTCAGCACCCACTCGGTGACCGAGTACATCAAGCGCTGCTTCGACAAGCTCCACGTCCGCAACCTGCCCGCCGCCGTCAGCGAGGCGATCCGCCGGGGGCTTCTGGACCTGTCCTGAGCCTGTCCCAAATCTTGGGGACATGACAGGACGGGCGGTTTCGGGCATGTTCCTCTCATCCGAAGGCGATCCGTCGCCGGGGATGAAATAAATTTCATGACGAAATTCATCGGGGCCGCGTGAGTGCGCGGCCCCTTTTCGTGTCCGGATGG
>JAIXWR010000021.1 GCA_027491155.1 Verrucomicrobiaceae bacterium | reverse complement strand
GCGGTTTCGGGCATGTTCCTCTCATCCGAAGGCGATCCGTCGCCGGGGATGAAATAAATTTCATGACGAAATTCATCGGGGCCGCGTGAGTGCGCGGCCCCTTTTCGTGTCCGGATGGCACCGCCGGGCTTCCTGAATTGTCTTGCCGCCGCGGGCGACGCGCTGGTTCGCTCGACCCACAATGGAACCCACCCTCGCCTACGAAACGGTCGCGTCTTCCGGCCGGACGCTTGCGATCGGGTTCGTCGCGCTGGCGCTGCTCGGCGGCGGGTTCTTTTTCATCGTGGCCATGGTCAAGGCGAGCGCCCGCCGGACCCGCGGCTGGATCATGGCGGCGATCATCTCCGGCATCGTTTCGCTCTGCGGCCTGCTCGTGGCCACCGGGATGCTGGCCGACTGGCTGGGGGAAGCGGCCCGATCCACCAAGGCGGCCGCCGAACGGAAAAAGCCGCCGGCCGCGGAACAGGGGCGCTAACGGAAATCGTTCCGTTCCACTTCCACCTTCCGGCCGTCCAGGCTCAGCGAGGTCATCCGCCACTCGTGGGCCTGGGCCCGCAGCGGGCGCTGGATCCGCTCGACGAAGTGGCTTGGCCAAACCGAGCCGTCGGCGGCCAGCCGGAAATCGGAGAACACCACGTCGACGTCCGCGCCGCGGGTCGAATCGAGGCCGTTGAGGGAGAACTGGAAGCGCTTCAGCAGGTGGCTTTCCGGCTCGATCCACGCGATGAAGTCGTCCTGCTCCGCCACCCCGAAGCCCGGAGCAAGCCGGCCCGCCACCAGTTGGCAGCGCTTGCCATCGAGTTCCCGCTCGCCGAGCAGGCGGAGGTCCCGGCCGTGTTCGGCCAGCCACGACGATCCGAACAGGAACACCGTGTAGGCATCCGCGACCAGGGCGGCGGAATCCAGAACCTCGCGGTCGGTGGAAGGGCTGCCGTTGTAGCGGACGGCGATCTCCCTACCCTCGCGGCGGACTTCCTTGCTGCCGCCGGGACCGCGGTGAAGCTGGTGCACCGAGGCGCTGCGGGGCCGGTAGGTTTCCACCGAGTCCTTGCGGAATTCCGGGTCGGTGAGCACCGGCTGCAAGCGGGTGGCGATGCCGCTCCACTCGCCGGTATAGGCCACTTCAACGCGTCGGTATTTCTGCCAGGGGTCCCCATGGGCGCGCGCCGACTGGCGCAGCAGCGCCTTCGCATCGCCGGCCACCGCCGGACCGGGATCGGCCCCGGGCCGGGGCAAGGTGGAGCAGGAAGCGAGGCATGAGATCGCGAACAGGGCGGCTATCAGGCGCATGGCGCAACAAGGTCCGGATCGGCCCGCGGTCAAGGGGGCAAGACGCCGCGCGACCCGTGTGCTGGAAAAACAGCAATTGAAGCTTGACCCGCCGTCTTCGAAATGCTGTTTTTCCAGCATGAATGGAATCACGGTTTCCGGGGCGAGGACGAAGGTGATGCTGGCATCGCTCGCCGCGGTGTCGCTGGGCATGACCGGCTGCGAACATTTCCGGTGGGTGAAGCGCCCGGTCACGGCGGGCCCGGGGCAGCATCCGGAGCTGGTCCAGCCGCCGCCGGATTTCCGGGTGGAGCCGAGCCCGGAGCCGCAGCCCGAACCGGAACCCAAGCCGGAGCCGCGCCCTGAACCGCGGCCCGAGCCTCCGAAACCGCTGCCGGGTCCGCGCCCGACCGCCATTGCCGTTCCCGGCAAGCCGGGCTTCGTCTTCAGCCCTTACAACAACAAGGTCATCGACGTGCAGGGTTTCAACTCCGGCACGCTGGTCGCGGATCCGACCTACCCGATGAGCGAGCGGAAGTTCTTCCGCGTGCCCTGAAGCGCAATGCCTTCAAGGATTGGCGGGCTGGATCCAGGGAGCTTCAAGGAAGCAGTGGTTCCCTTTCGCGGCTCAATGTCATTTGGCCCGCTTGCACGGGTGACTCCATGGACTGCTGCGGCACGACGCAGCTTTCGCTCGGGGCACGTGCGCTTTGGTCTGCTGGCCACGGATTGCCCCCGCGGCCGGTCCGCGGTCGAGCAGGTTTGACGGCCATCACCCCAAGCCAAAGCGATGTCATGCCATCGCACTCCACGGGGCCGCTCCGGTCGCCACGGCGGTCAAGCCGCAGACTCCCTGAGCGGTGCAGGCCGGCTCTCGGAAGCGGCCTGTCATCGCACGGCGACGGCGGCGGATTCCCGCCTCTCCCCGGCGGCGAGCGCTTCGCCGCTGCGGTTCACGAAGACGGATTCGCCGAACGGTCGCATGTCGCCGAGCACCTGCTTGATGGCGCGGCGGTAGAGTTCGATCACATGCGCCGCCGCTTCCGCCGCGAGGACCACCGAGGAAGGTGCGGATTGGTGCAGGAAGTGGGCCTCGTGCTCCACCGAGGCTTCCTCGCGCTCCATGTGGCGGAGCAGGGCCTCGACTTTCGCGAGACGGACGCTGTCCGCTTCGCCGCGGGCGGTCGATTCCTTGAAGTTCCTCTTCAAGGCCCGCTCCTCGATCTTCAGCGCGTCGAAGCGCTTCTGCAGGTCGTAGGAAGCGGGCGGACCGATCTCGGCGATCTCCTGTTCGAGCGCCGCCAGCTTGGACTCCATCTCCGCGATCTTCGCCGCGAGGGCCGCGGCCGTGTGGGAATTCGTGTTCATGGGCATCAAGGTGCTTGGTTTTCCACCTGACACCTTATCCACGAAACCGCCGCATTCCACCGGTTTTTGATCCGCCCGCGTTCAGCCCGCGGGCTTGAACCAGATGTTGCGGAAGCGCATCGGGTTCCCGTGGTCCTGGAACTCGAGCTGGCTGCTTTGCGCACTCGTGTCGATTTCCACCGCATCCTGCACCAGCACGCCGTTGTGGGTGACGGTAAGGCGCGCTTTCTCGACGACCTTGCCGTCCTTGATCACGGCGCGGCGGATGACGATGTCGTAGCTCTGCCATTCGCCGGGTTTGCGGCAGGCGTTGGCGAGCGGCGGCTTCCTGCCGTAGAGCGCGGCGGCCTGGCCGTCGGGGTAGGTGTCGTTCTGATAGGAATCGAGCACCTGCACTTCGGGAAAGCCGTCGAGGAAGACCCCGCTGTTGCCGCGGCCCTGGCCCTCGCCCTTCACCTCGGCGGGCGTGACCCACTCGATGTGGAGGTGGCCGTCGCCCTTCAGCGGGATCCCGCACTTCAGCGGGCCGGTGCCGGGGACCACTTGCATGAAGCCGTCCGACAGCAGCCACTTCGCCGGCTGGTCCTTGGATTTCCAGGAGTCGAGCGACTTGCCGTCGAAGAGAATCACCGCGCCCTCCGGAGCGGGCACCGGCTTGCCGTCATACTTCGGCTCCACCACCGGCGGACGGGGGCGCTCCATGCTGTGGCGCGGCCAGGTTTTCTCACCCGCGGGCGGGGCTTGGGAAAAGGTCACGCCGGATCCGGCAAGGCCGAGGACAAGGAGAAGGCAAGGAGCGGGTTTCATCCGAACGATTACGGGGCGGATGGCGGAAGATGTTTCAGCACCGTTTGCACGGCAGACGGGAGGGAGACGGGAACGAGCGTTCTGTTAGAATCCGTGCCCGCGGCATTTCGCCCAGACGAGCCCGGGCTCCGGCGGGGTTCTTGGAGGAACGGATGAACCCGCCCCGCACCCCTGCCGCGATTCCGGTCGTATTGCTCCTCCTCGCCCTGCTCGGATCAACCGCATTCTGGCTGCTGCGACCCGGCAGCGGGGAGAGCAAGAACGGAGCCTTGGCCGAAGGCAGGGGCACCCGATCTTCATCCGGCCCCGCTGTAACTTCCGCGGAGAATCCCGGGATGCCGGCGCCCGGAACCGCCAAGCATTCGGATCGCCGCACCGCGGAAAGCGATGCCCCGCTGCAGGAGCCTGCCGACGACCGCTTCGGCGCACCGGACCCGATCGATGGCGATTTGCCGGAAGTCATCCGCTCGCAAGTCCGGGCGCTGGTCCCGGCCGGGCATTCGATGGTCGCCGGCGGCCACCTGTTGGCGGATGGAAGGCGCGAGTTCACCGTGATCACCCCGAAGTGGATGGAGCTGCCGGGCGGCTCGAAGCAGATCGAGATGGAAGTCGAGCTCCTCACCCTGGACGAAGCCGGGGTGAAGTCCGCCGGCTTGGACACGCTGCTGACGGGCGAGCGGAAGTCGGAACAGAATGCCGAAGTCTGGATCCCGGAAGAACTCGCGCGGACGATGAAGGACGTCGACCAGGCGGCCCTGCAGTCGAAGCCGCGGATCGTCACTTCGCCCGGATCGCCGGCACAGATCACGGTTGGAACCGGCGGGAAGGCGAGTTTCGAACTCGGTCTCTCCGCGACCGCGGCGGCGGACGGCGGCTTCGAGCTGACGACCGATCTGAAGCGGATCGACTGATTCCGGGACTTATCCCGCGGCCTTCTTCAAGACCCGCGTGCCCTCCTCCCATTTCAATCCCCAGTCGCGCATCGCCTCCAGCACCGGCCGCAAGGCCTCGCCCTTCGCGGTGAGGCGATAGGCCGGATGGCGGCTGCCGTCGGCCGCCGCGACTTGCACCACGATCCCGTGCTCGCCCAGCCGCTTGAGACGGTCGGCGAGGAGATTGGTCGGGATGTGCTCCGGGGACGCCGTGAAATCCTTGAAACGCTCCGCGCCGAAAACCAGGTCGCGGACCACCAGCAAGGTCCAGCGGTCGCCGAAGAGATCCAGCCCGCAGGCCAGCGGACAGGGCGAGCGGCGGGCGGGGTCGGGTTTCGGAGTCGCCATGGGCCGATCTTCCCCGCGAAATTTCATACTTGCAAGTCGCAAGCATAATGCTTTCATTTTGCAAGTATGACGAACGCGCCCACTGCCGCCGTGAAGCTGGCTCCGCCCGGAGCCGGCTTGCCGAAGCCCGAGTTGTTCTTCGCCCGCCTGCTCTTCGGTTGGTTCCGGCGGACCCGGTCGCGGGCGGACGTGGCGGCCTTGTTTGAAGAAGAGCAGCGGCGGATCCTGGAACTCGCGGCCGCTTGCGACACCGGGAAGGGAGCGCGCCGGGTCCTGATCGAGCGCTTGCCGGGGATGGAAGACAGCAGCCGCGACTGGTCGGTCTTCATGACCCTGGAGCACCTGCGGATCGTCAACGAGGTGGTCCGCGAAAGCATCCGCAGCCTGGCCGCCGGCACCGTGCCCGCGCGGGTCGCCAGCACCGCGGCAGTGAAGCCGTCGCCGGACAGCGGTGCCGCCGCGGTGAGCACCTTCGCGGAGGGCTGCGACCGCTTCCGCGAGACGGTCGCGGCGATCCCCGACCTGCGGACCGCGGCGCGCTATCCGCACCCGTGGTTCGGACCGCTCGATGCCGCCGGCTGGCACGCCATGGCCGCCTTTCACCTGCGGCTTCACCGCAAGCAGGTGGAGGCGATCCTTGCCGGGATGAATGCCTGATCCCCGGGCGGCCCTCGTTTCACTGCAGGAAGCGGTGCCGCTCGGCGTGGCGAACCGCCAGCTCTAACAGCGGGCCGGCGTCGTCGCCGAGCTCGCGGCCGACGATCTCGTGCTCCTTCCTCAGGTTGGTGTGCACGAGGTAGGGATTGTCGGTGTTGATGCAGAAGGGCAGGTCGTGGTCGGCGAGTTCGCGCACGAAGGGACCGAGCCACGCGAAGTCCGGCACCACGCGGGTGACGCGGTTGACGGTGGGGCAAAGCTCCAGGCAGATGCCTTCGTCGTGCAGGCGGGAAACCAGGGCCGAACGCTCGCGGCCTTGGGCGCGGCGGAGTTCGATCCCGTGGCCGATGCGGTCGGGTCGGATGGCATCGATCACCCGCCGCATCCCTTCCGGACCGGTGCCTTCGCTCTCGCCGACGTGGTAGGTGATCTTCAGCCCGGCCTCGCGCGCCTTGCCCATCATCGTCGCGACCTCGCCGAGCCAGGGCTTGCTCATTTCGAGCGATCGCGATTCCGGGCCGGCCATGTCGATGCCGACCACGCCGTTCGCGCCGTTGAGGGCGCCGCGGCTGCGCCACTTGATCGCGGCCTCGACGACCTGCCAGTTCGCCTCCAGCGGCAGGTCGCGGCCGAGCGACAGGATGATGCCGGTGGCCACGCCGTAGTGGAGCGAGGCGCGCTCCAGCCCCTGCATCACCGCGAGGATGATGGCGTCCATCGTGTGCAGCCCGTGGCGGACGCGCTTCATCGGATTGAAGCGCAGCTCGATCGCGCTGATCCGCGCGCGGCGGTAGGCCTTGGCGACGACCTGGTAGGCGGAAACGCTGGCGGCGGAGGGCGAGGACTGGATCTCCTCGGTGACCTTGAAGTAGCGGCCCAGGAAATCGTCGAGCGACTTCACCTCGTCCGGCCGCGCGGTCAGCGACTCGTGGAAGCGGGTGAAGTCCTCGAACTCGGTCTGCAGCCCGTTGTCGCGCAGGGTTTCCCACAGCACCGCCGACGGCACCGCCCCGCCGAGGTGGATGTGGAGGTCGTGCATGGGGCAGGATGGCCGAGGAAGGGCGGGATGGCAATCCGCCCTGGCGCTTTGGCGCATGAATCCGGCACGCGCCTGGCAGGGATTCAGAGAAATGGATCGAGCGTCCTGATGCCGGTGTTCTCGAAATCGGCCGTGTTCCGGGTCACGAGAACCAGGGAATGGCGGCTGGCGGTCGCCGCGATCTGGCTGTCGAGGGATGGCACGACGATGCCGGCCTTCTCCCACTTCGCCTTGAGCTGACCCCAGACGTGGGCCGTGCCGGTGTTGAAGTTGAGGATCCTTCCTTGCAGGCAGTCACAGAGCGATTGAAGCCAAGCCCGCAACTTGGCTTTCCGCTTGCCGTCGGGAAGGCGCTCGATGCCGCGACGGATCTCGCCGATGGTGATGGTGCTGACGTAGAGCTCGCTCTCGTGCTGCCGCAGCCACTCGACGACCTTGGCGTCGGGCTTGGGCTTGGCCTGCTCGCTGAAAACGTTGGTGTCGACGAGATAGCTCAAAACTCAAGGGGCTTGGAGTCGTCCTTTTCCCGGGCGGGAACTTCGAACGTCGCGGGGCAGGCCAGCAGCAAATCCACCAGGCCGCGATTGGCGGGTTGGTTGATCCGCCGGAGGGTGATCGTGTCCTCGTCCTCGATGGTGACTTCGAAGTCATCACCCGCCTGAAGATGGAGCTGCTCCCGGATCGGCCCGGGAAGGACAATCTGGCCTTTCTGGGATAGCACGGTGGTCATGGTAGGATTATCCTACACGCGGGAGCCCATTTGGCAAGGAATGAGGACACGTCAGTCCTGCAACACTGGTCTGAGCCGCGGCGGGACGCGTGCTTGCTTTGACGCTGGGAAAACGCACGCGCCGCCGGCAGCATCCGCGCCGATGGGAGTGAGCTTGCATTACCAAGGCGGCCTCGGGGCCGGGGCGTCGTTGCCGGAACTGGTCGCGGAGTTGGAAGACATCGCGCTTTCCAAAGGCTGGCAGGCGCACCGGATCGAGCTCGATGCGGAGAACCCGGTCTTCGAAGGAGTGATCCTCGATCCTGACGACAAGACCGAAAGCCTCGCCTTCCTCTTCGACCGCGAAGGCCGCCTGCGCAACCTGGTGGATCTGGTCTGCGGCCAATTCGAGCCCGACCCGCGCTGCTCCTACTTTGTCAGCGCGAAGACGCAGTATGGCGAGATCCGCACGCATCTTTGGATCGTCGGACTGCTGCGTTACCTGAAGTCGAAGTATTTGCCGGACCTCGAGGTGAGCGACGAGGGTGGCTACTGGGAAACCGGGGACATTCCGGAGCTGGAACGCCGCCGCGAGTTCCTCAACGAGAAAATGGCCGAACTGGCGGCGGGGCTGTCGGATATACCGGCCCGGGGGCAAACCCCGTCGGAGCTGGCGGATGAGATCGAGGCGTATTTCGAGGGGAGGCGGACGGGCGGCACGTAGTCCGGATCGTTCTACAAGGAAAGTTCGCTCAAGACGCGAGCGGCCGCACCCGGGCACGGATCGCCGGGGCTTTTTCCAGTTCGACGCGGCGGAGGTCGTGCTGGCTTTGGAGATTGGCCCAGAATTGCGGGCTCATGCCGAAAAAGGTGCCGAGCGCGATCGCGGTTTCGGCGCTGATGGGACGCTTGCCCTTGATGATCTCGTTGATGGTGGATCGGGGAATACCGGTGCGCTCCGAAAGCTCGGCTTGCGACAGGCCGAATCCATCGAGGAACTCTTCTTTCAGAATGAGGCCGGGAGTGGCGCGGAGGATGGCGGGCGGGGTTTTCATGGCGGTCAATGGTAGTCGGTGATCTCGACCTTGCGGGGCTTGCCGGCGTTCCACTCGAAGCAAAGGCGGTACTGGTTGTTGATGCGGATGCTGTGCTGGCCGGCGCGATCTCCCTTCAGGGCTTCGAGGTGGTTGCTGGGCGGGATTCTCAATTCATCGAGTGAGGTGGCGGCGTTGAGCAGGCTGAGTTTGACGGCGGCCCGGTCCTCGATTTCCACGGGAAGTTTGTGACGTTCTCCCTTCCAAAGCTTTTCGGTCTGCTTGTCGCCGAAACTTTCGATCACCACCGACAGATTCCATATTTCAGAATCGGGCGCAAGGAGAGATTCTGAATTTCAGAAGTCGAAGGGAGGGCATCAGAAAGCCCGTCGCCCAGAGGGTCGACGGGCTTGGAAGGGGCCGGGAGGCTGGAAGCCTCCGCCGTGGATCAGATCGCGGCGAGGATGGCGTTCAGGGTCTCGCTGGGGCGGAGGGCGGCGTTGGCCTTGGCGTCGTCGGGGAGGTAGTAGCCGCCGATGTCGGCGGGCTTGCCTTGGACGGCGAGGAGCTCTTCGACGATCTTCGCTTCGTTCGCGGCGAGCTGTTCGGCGACGGGGGTGAAGAGGGCCTTGAGATCGGCATCCTTGTCCTGCGCGGCGAGGGCCTCGGCCCAGTAGAGGGCGAGGTAGAAGTGGCTGCCGCGGTTGTCGATGGTGCCGAGCTTGCGGCCGGGCGAGCGGTCGTTTTCGAGGAACTTGCCGGTGGCGGCGTCGAGGGTGTCCGCCAGCACCTTGGCGCGCGGCAGCTTGAAGGTGTCGGCGATGTGCTCGAAGGACGGCGCGAGGGCGAAGAACTCGCCGAGGCTGTCCCAGCGCAGGTAGTTTTCCTGGACGAACTGTTCGACATGCTTCGGCGCGGAGCCGCCGGCGCCGGTTTCGAAGAGGCCGCCGCCGTTCATGAGGGGAACGATCGAGAGCATCTTCGCCGAAGTGCCGACTTCGAGGATGGGGAAGAGGTCGGTGTTGTAGTCGCGGAGGACGTTGCCGGTGACCGAGATGGTGTCCTTGCCTTGGACGATGCGCTCCAAGGAGAAGGTGCAGGCTTCCGCCGGCGGCAGGATGCGGAGGTCGAGGCCGGTGGTGTCGTGGTCCTTCAGGTAGCGCTCGACCTTGGCGATGATCTGGGCGTCGTGGGCGCGGTTGGGGTCGAGCCAGAACACGGCGGGATCGCCGGTGGCGCGGGCGCGGTTGACGGCGAGCTTCACCCAGTCCTGGACGGGCGCGTCCTTGGTCTGGCAGGCGCGCCAGATGTCGCCGGCCTCGACCTCGTGGGAGAGCAGGACCTTGCCGGCGGCATCCACGACGGTCACCGTACCTTTGGCGGGGATTTCGAAGGTCTTGTTGTGCGAGCCGTATTCCTCGGCGGCCTGGGCCATCAAGCCGACGTTGGGGACGGAGCCCATGGTCTTGGGATCGAGCGCGCCGTTGGTTTTGCAGAAGTCGATGACCGCCTGATAGATCCCGGCGTAGCTGGAGTCCGGGATGACGGCGAGGGTGTCGCCGGTCTTGCCCTGGGCGTCCCAGACCTTGCCGCCGGCGCGGATCATCGCGGGCATGGAGGCGTCGACGATGACGTCGCTCGGGACGTGGAGGTTGGTGATGCCCTTGTCGGAGTTGACCATCGAGAGCCCCGGGCCGTTCGCGTAAGCGGCCTGGATGTCGGCTTCGATTTCGGCCTTCTTGTCGGCGGGTAGCTTGTCGAGCTTGGCAACGAGGTCGCCGAAGCCGTTGCGGAAATCGACGCCGAGTTCCTTGAGGGTGGCGGCGTGTTTGGCGATGAGGTCCTTGAAGAACACCTCGACCGCGTGGCCGAAGATGATGGGGTCGCTGACCTTCATCATGGTGGCCTTCATGTGGAGCGAGAGCAGCACGCCATCGGCCTTGGCCTTGGCGATCTGGGCGTCGAGGAAGGAAACGAGGGCCGCCTTGCTCATGAAGGTGGCGTCGAGGATTTCACCGGCCTTGAGCGGGGTGGACTCCTTGAGGACCTTCACGCTGCCGTCGGCGCCGGTGAAGGTGATCTTCACGTCGGTGGCTTCCGGGACGGTGACGGATTTCTCGTTGGAGAAGAAGTCGCCCTTGCCGTCCATCGAGGCGACGGCGGTCTTGGAATCGGCGGACCAGGCGCCCATCGAGTGCGGGTGCTTCTTGGCGTAGTCCTTCACCGCCTTCGGCGCGCGGCGGTCGGAGTTGCCTTCGCGCAGGACCGGGTTGACGGCGGAGCCCATGACCTTGGCGTAGCGGGCCTTGATGTCCTTCTCGGCGTCGGTGGCCGGGTTTTCCGGGTAATCGGGCAGGGCGTAGCCCTTCGACTGGAGTTCGGCGACGGCGGCCTTGAGCTGGGGGACGGAGGCGGAAATGTTGGGCAGCTTGATGATGTTCGCTTCCGGCTGGAGGGTCAGCGCGCCGAGTTCGGAAAGGGCGTCGCCGATCTTCTGGTCGTCGGTCAGGAAGTCGCCGAAGTTGGCGATGATGCGGCCTGCCAGGGAGATGTCGCGGGTTTCCACCGTGATGCCCGAGTGCTTGGTGAAGGCCTGGACGATGGGGAGGAAGGAGTAGGTCGCGAGCGCGGGGGCTTCGTCGGTCTTGGTGTAAATGATGGTGGGGACCTTGGACATGAGCGTGCGGGAAGACGGGCGAGCCTTTAGGGCAAGGCGCCGCGGGGGTCAAAGTAAATGGCCCCGGGGGAGGGCGAACCCGCTTCCCTCAGAAATAAACCGCCTCGCTGCGGGGATTGGCCCACATCGCGTATTCGAGGTCGGCGGGGAGCAGCAGGGACCGGGCGTCGGAGGGGATGAAGGTCAGGGTGCCGCCCGGGGCGAGCCACGGATACATGACCATGAGCTGGAAGACCTCGTCGAAGCCGTAGTCCGGCCAGGTGGTGAAACGCAGCGGCACCTCGCCGTGGCCGGGGATCTGTGCGGTGAGGGGCAGCGTGCCGTGGCGGGCGTGCCAGATGAAGGCCTCCATCAGCGCCCGGATCGGGATCCCGCCGCGGGCCCCGAAGTGGCCGCCGAGGAGCGGCCGGTAGCGCACGCCCGCGCTGAAGTCGGAATTGTAGTAGCCCGGCACCCGCCAGAGGCCCAGGCCGGCGCGGTCCATGTCCTCCGTCCGCGCGATCTCGTGGCTGACCTCGTTCATCCGGTCGGTATCGATCACCGTGACCAGTGCTTCTTCCTCCAGCGCCAGGAAGCGCCAGAAGCCGCCGGGGCAGTAGCGGATCGACGGACTTTTCATCACGCAAACCTCCCAGCCGAGCGCCGTGAGTTCTGCCGTCAGGAAATCCAGGTCGCTGGCAAGATAGAGCCGGAACGTCACCTCGGGATGCCGGGCCACCGCGGCCGCCGTATGATCGAAGAGCGGGGCAACATAGCTGTCCCACGGCGCGAAGCGGCGGACCAGACCCATCCTTTTCGCATCCACCAGCGACTCGCGGGTGGGTCGGGGAAGTTCGGGATCGTCGCCGGTCACGTGCTTCCAGAACAGCGTCGCGCTCACGATGTGCCGCCTCGTTCCCGACTGCGCCTCCTCCGGTCTTGCGGCTTGAGTCTTCGCGTCTTGCGTCTGGATCGCGAACCATTCCTCGAACTCCGCCCGCTCTTCTCTCGTCACCCCGGCATGGTAAACCTTCAACATCGATTCATCAAAGACCGGGAAAAAATTCGTCCAGCTCACAAAAGGAATTGACGGTCCGGTTTTTTTTTTTGTCAATGTCACAGGCGTCATTAACCACAAAATAGCCAACCATGAACGACGCTCCCTCCCCGACCGATTCGATCCACTCCCTCGACCGCCGCGACTTCGTCCGGAAGTCGGCGATTGCTTTTACTGGAGTTACAGTTGCTGGCCTTGTGAGAGCTCATGGAGATTCTCCCCCCGGTACTACGACGACCACTGGGACGTCTACTAATGCAACAACTTGTCCGCCGCATGATTGGAAGAGGTATCGAGGGATGGACGAAGATGTGTGGTATGTTGAGAAGAAGTGTCAACGGCCCAACTGCGATGCGGAAGAGCGAGCCGAGTCAGGCACGCATGCTGACCCGACGCCGTCTGACTGGGGATCGCTTCCATGGGACCCAGATTCGCCCCACCACGACTATGAATAATCCTAGCCGGACCATCAATTTTGCGTACTATGACGTCCAAAAAATTAGTTCAAGTATTTGGGATAATAACTTTTTTCGTAGTCATTTTTAGCTTGTTTTTCTCTGGGAACAAGGGACGGAATTGTTACTCCCATAGCAAAGATGAGACGCAGACTTCTTCCGACTCGAGAGGGCTGGGACAGGATCATCGAGTGCCTTCAAGAACGGCACCTCTCCCTGTTGGAGACAAGTTTGTCAGGGGCCCGGCGGATATCTCAGTACCGTCTGGACTCACGCCAGAAAAAGCGCGTCACTTGATGAGTCAAGCTTCTTCTCTTTACCCGGATATTAATGAGCGATCAGTGTATTGTGCTGCATTGCTGCGCTCTTTGTGCGAAGCCGGATTTTCCGAAGAAGCTTGGCTGTTGATTGATCCTGTGGCAGGGATGCTACGACGTGGACAGTTGTCTCAGTTTTTTGCATCGGCACAGCTTGAAAAGGGGCGGTTGTTCGAATTGATGCGAGACGATCCTTCAGAATTGGGATCGTCGTTGAGAGGCTACCTTCGGAGGTTTACTCCCTCAGAACTGAAATCGATTCTTGAATCAGGTGAGCTTACCAAGTATCTAGGCGATGATTTGAAGGGTGCTCAAATCGAAGGTGGAGTTGTGGTGTCTCTGCAGCTTGCATTGACCCGAGCGGCGCCAGTTGAGCGTGAAAATGTCGTCGAGGAGATTGCGAAAATGTATCAAGATCGTTTAATAGACGCCCGAGCATTTTTTGACATTCTTAATAGGGAAAGCGTAGGAGATTCGTTCGAGAGGTGGCGACTTTTGCAAAGCGCTGGAATCGAGGATGGTGGTGAGGATAGAGAGTTCCGGGATGCAATGATTCGCTCAATGGTTGACGCAGATGGTGCTCGTGCACTTGACCTGATTGCTCAAACGCACGGCGATGACACAATCGATCTGGAAGCAGGATTCCGTCAGTGGCTTCAAAATGATCCTGTGTCTGCAAGCTCCTGGTTTCATCAAAGAATTTCGAAAATGACTGATAATCAACGCGATGCTGTCCGCGCAGCGAACTTTCTGAACGCGGTCGAGTTTCGTGATTTCGAGAGCGCTCGTGCATGGCTTAATGAGGTTTCGAGTGTTGAGAGGAAGGCGACCCTGTCTTCGAAGTTGATACCGATAAACTGAAGCGGTAGATTGTATTCGTGTGGCAGACCAGAGGTCTGAGCGCGTCCTTTTTCCTCAAACCCAATCGTCGCAGACTGAAAAATGATTCGGATTGCCATTTCCACGGATGTGGTTGGTTTCCGGGCGTATGCCACGTTGATAGCAAGCATTTTGCGCCGGAGTTCGGTGCCCGTGGACGTCCGTTGCTGGTGTCGCGGGTTCTCGCAAGAGTCTTTCGAAATCGGGAATCTGAAAGTTGAGTTCATCGAAGCGGCCGGGGAAATCCCCGGCCGCTTTCCCGGATATGTGGGACCGGCGGTATTCGACCGGCTGCGGGTGATCCGGGATTGTCCTGATTGGGACCGCTGCCTGATCATGGATTATGATCAGGTGGCGTTCTGCGACCTGGCGCCACTCTTTGAGATGGATCTGGGCGACCGCTTGCTGGCGGCGAAGATGCAGGGGCCCGGAGTGGATCTGGAGTATGCGATGCGGGAGTGGATCCGGCGGCCGATGCCGGAGAGCTGGGAAGATGCGGCGGCGAATCCGTACTTTTCGATGGGGCCGCTGTTGAATCTGGCCGAGATGAGGAAGGCGGGAACCTGGGAGAAGCTGATGGCCGCGCAGGAAGCCTTCCAGGCGGATGAGAATCTGGCGCTGGTGGCGGCCACTGAGGGGCGGACGATGGATTTCGACCGGAAGTGGAATCTCTTTCCGCCTCACGAGGTGTCGGACACCGACCTTCCGGACGGCGTGGTGCATTGGCTGGGCTGGCCGAAGCCATGGCACGAGGATTCGAAGGTCTGGCGACCGGAGTTGTGGGAGTCCGAGCGCTGCTCGTGGGAGCACCTCCGGATGGGGCTGTGGGAGAAGCCGCTCGCGGTGGAGGTGGAGCCGGATGACGACCACGGGGTGGAGGAGCTTTTGAAGCGCGGGTGGAAGGTCCGCTTGTTCAGCGGGCGGGAGGGCGCGGCGGCGGCGGAGTTGCCGGGCTTCCGTTATCCGGACCTCGAGATCCGGTCGGTGGAGCGGAGGGGCGAGTTCGCGGCCGGGTTGGAGGATCCGGTGAGCGGAGGGCAGTTGGCGAAACCGGACCGTGTCCGCTTCGGTTCGTCGGTCATGGCGTCGGAGTGGCTGGCTGGCTGCGCGCAACTTCCGGAGCATGTGATCCTGCGGGGACCGGTCGCCCGCGATGAAGTGAGGCGGGTGCTGGCGATGGGATACGGCGAGCTTTGCCCGATCCGACACGGCGAGTGGCCGGCGGGCGGGCCGATGGCGCGAGTGCTGGATTATGCAGTGGTCGAAGGGTCTCGTGCGCTGGACGCGTCGGAAGAGTGGTATCTGAGATGGAGCGGTCCGCCGGTCCATGGAGCGTGGGAGGATCCGGAGTCGGAGCATCGAGATGGCCTTGTGGCCGCGATGGCCCAGACGCCGGATGAGCCCGGGACCGGCCGGAAGGTCGCGGTTGTGCTGACCGCGTGCGGTGCCGAGCGGCGGCACCTGCCCTTCCTGTTGGAGGGGATCCGGAAGAACTTCCTGCCGGGTGTGGAGAAGAGGGTTTTCGTCTTCGGCGACGGGGTGCCGATGGAGGCGGAGGATGTGACGTGGGTCCGGGTGGACGCGGTGGAAGCGGAGCGGGTGCCGCTGGAGCGCCTCCGGTGGCTGCTTGGCTCGGGTCGGATGTTCGCGGGCTATGACTTCCTTTTCCTCCTGAAACCTCAGGTCCGGGTGAAGAAGCGGGTGGAAGCCGCCGAGGCGCTATCCGGCGAGATGGTGGCGGTGCTTCATGCGGCGTATGAAGGCGAGCCACGCTCGAAGATCCGCTTTGAGGAAAACAAGGCGTCGGTCGCGTGGATCGCTCCGGGTGAGGGTCGCCATTACTACTGCGGGAGCTGGCAAGGCGGCAGCCCGGAACGGCTGCTGGCGGCGCTGCGGTTGATCGTGGAGTGGATGGGACAGGACGAGGCCGGCGGGGTGACTCCGGTTTGGGGGGACGAGTCGTATTGGAATCGCTACTGGGCCGACGTCGCGCCGGAGCGGGTGCTGGGCGCGGACTACGCGTGGCGGGCGGGGACGAAGGCGCGGGAGGGGCGGACGCCGAAGATGCTGGTCCTGGCGGCCGGGGAGGGGAAGAAGAGTGAGAAGAAAGCGGCCCGGCCGGCGCGGCGGGTCGCGGTGAGGTAGGGAGGACGGGCCGAAGCGGAGTTGCCCGAAAGCGAGCCGCTTCGGTCGTCCGCGAAGCCACGGTCAGGATCGTTAGATTCCGGATGGGGAAGCACGCTGCCGGGAACCATTCGCGGACGAGCGAGGGCGCGTCGTCCCTACCTTTGGCGGCCTGCGGCCGGTTTGCTTACTTGTCCGGGTGCTCCTTGAGCAGTTCTTCCGGCGAGTAGAAGGAGCGGGTGCCCGTGGCCTTGCGGACCTTGGCGACGCTTTCCGGGGTGACCGGGTCGGCCTTGTTGCCGAAGCTGTTCCGGACGTAGGTGAGGACGTCGGCGATTTCCTGGTCGTTGAGCAGGCCGCCGAAGGGGGTCATCGGCACCTGGCCGGGATACTTCACGCCTTTCAGTTCGAAGGGTCCCATCAGGCCGTGGAGGGTGAGCTTGATCAGGCGTTCCTCGCTGCCGGTGACCCAGTAGCTTTCGGTCAGCGGCGGGAAGCCGGCGGAGGGCAGGCCGTTGCCGTCGGCCTGGTGGCAGGTGCCGCAGTGGCCGTCGCGGAAGTAGATCGCGTGGCCGGCCAGGTAGCGCTGCTGGTCGGCGGCGCTGAGGTGGGCGGGGGCTTTCGGCGCGGGGTGCTCGTCGACTTCCGCTTCGGCGCGGCCGGCCAGGCGGTCGGCGGCGGTCTTGGCGGCGGCCTGGTTCCAGGTGTCGAGCGGCAGCTTGGAGGCTTCCTCGACGACCTTCTTGGCGGCGGCGTTGTCGAGCCACGAGGCGGCGACGATCGCTTCCAGGCGGACCCGACCGTGGGAATCGTTGGCGGCTTTGGTCAGCAGGGCGACGTGCTCGGGGAAGCTGCGGAAGTTGTAGCGCAGCACCCGGACGGCGGCGGAGCGGACGCGGTGGTCGGGCGAGTCGAGGAGTTGAACGAGCAAGCCGGTATCGACCTGGTTGAGGCCCCACGAGGTCCACAGCGCCTCGAGACGGTGGTGGTCGTAGCGGGGGGCCTTCGGGTCGAGCTTGGCGACCCAATCCTTCAGCGCGGGCAGCACCTTGTCGGCCGGATGATTGCGGAGCTCGCGGCGGGTGCGGTAGCGGGTGCGGAACTCGGGCTCCTTGAGGTTTTCAAGAAGGGTGGCAATCGGCGCGCCGGCGACCTTGGCCGGCTTGACCAGCGGGCGCGACGGATAGGTGATGCGATAGATGCGGCCGTGGACGTGGTCGCGGAGCGGGTCGCGGGCGTTGTGCTGCATGTGGCCGATCAGCACGTTGTGCCAGTCGACGACGTAGAGCGATCCGTCGGGCGCGAACTCGAGGTCGACCGGGCGGAAGTTGCCGTCGGACGATTGCAGCAGGTTCTGGCGAAAGGCGGTCTTGTAGCCGGTGCCGTCGTCCTGGATCTGGTGCTGCTTGATGCCGAGGAAGCCGATGGCGTTGCCGAGCAGCATGTCGCCCTGGACTTCATCGGGGAAATGGCGCGACGAGACGAACTCCAGCCCGGAGGTCGGGCGGACTTCATGGCCCTTCGGCGCAAGGTTCGGGGTGGACGGGGTTTTCGCGCCGTAGGTCGGCTTGACCGAGGCCGGAAGCATCCAGTTGATGCTGGTGCCGGAGGTATGGAGGAAGAAGTCCTGGCCCCAGTCGTCGAAGGCGATGCCCCAGGGGTTCGGGATGTTGAGCTGGGCGGTGCGCTCGAGTTGCGTGCGCTGCGGGCTGAAGCGGTAGAAGCCGCCATCGACGCCGCGGACCGGGCCGTAGGGGGTTTCAACGTTCGAGTGGAGGAAGACGCCCTCGCCCATCAGGAAGGCGCCGGAGGGATCGGCGGCGTAGGCGCTGATCGCATGGTGGGTGTCGTGGGTGCAGAAGCCGGTCAGGACCACCTCGCGGCTGTCGGCCTTGTCGTCGCCGTTGGTGTCGCGCAGCAGCTCGATGTGCGGCTCCTGGGAGACGTAAACGCCTTCCGGCGCGAACTCGAAGCCGATCGGCAGGTGGAGCTTGTCGGCGAAGACGATCTCCTTGTCGGCCTTGCCGTCGTTGTTGGTGTCCTCGTAGATCAGCAGCTTGTCGTCGGGGCGGCTGTCACCGGGGCGGTAGTGAGGGTAGCTGGGCATCACGGCGACCCACAGGCGGCCCTTGTTGTCGAAGGAGAGCTGGACCGGGTTGGCGAGGTTCGGGAATTCCTTTTCCGAGGCGAACATCTCGACCTTGTAGCCTTCCGGCACGGTCAGGGTCTTCTCGGCGTCCTTGCCGTACTTGTATTCCGGGCTGCCGTTTTTATTACTAGGAGCGTAGTTGGTCTTGACCTCGGGGAGCTTCGGCGTGGCGTCGTCGGCGGTCTTGAGGTCGAAGCTGCGGCCCATGGCGATCGCCCAGACGGCGCGGTCGCGGTTTTCGGTCATGGCGCGCATCTTGGCGGTTTCGGCCGGGTAGTTGTCGGGGCCGAAGGGCTTGAAGCGGCGGCCGTCGACATGGACGCCGTTGAGCATGCGGTAGTCGTTGAACCAGAACCAATCCTTGTCGCGGACCGCCTCGACCACGGCGGAGGCCTTACCGGTCGCCTTGCGCGGGGCCTTGCCGAAGGCCTGGTCGACGAGCACCGGGCCGAGTTTCTTGTAGCCCTCGTCGCTCGGCAGGAAGCCGTTGCGGGTGAAGGGCTGGTCGAGGGTCGGGTAAAGCTTCGAGGTGGCGTCGAAGAGATCGATGAACTCGACTTTCCGCGCGGCGGCGACTTCGCCCATGGCCTTGGCGTAGAGGGCGAGGTTTTCGTTCTCCTTCTTGCCGTCGGGCAGGTCGCGCTTGGCGGAGAGGTTTTCGAAGGCGATGGGCGAAACGAGGATCAGGCGCGGGGCGGCGGTGCCGTTGTATTTCTGGGCCTGGGTGTGGGTGATGAAGGCGTCGAGCTCGCCCTTGAAGCGGTCGAGGCCGGCCGGGCCGTCGAAGGACTCGTTGTAGCCGAAGAAGGCGAGGATGGTGTCCGCCTTGACGGTGCTGAGCCACTGGTCCGGGGTCGGGTGGTGGCCCTCGCCGGCGTGGATCTTGTGCTGGGGGTGGAACTTGTCCGCACCGGGAAAGGCCCATTGGGATTTGCGCGACGGGTGGGGGCGGAAGCCCGGGGTGTCGCCGGCGCGGCAGAGGTTGCGGACGACGAGTTCCTTGCCGGGATAGCGGAGCTGCAGCTCGGCCTCGAAATATGGGTGGTCGATGAAGCGTTCGCCGAGGCCGTTGCCGAGGAGGATGATGCGCTCGCCCTCCTTGGGCGGGGTGGCCGCTTGCAGGGGCGCCCACAGCAGGAGGGCCAGAAGGAATGGCAGGGGTTTCTTCATAGGATGATGATTCTTGTGCTCCCGATACCGGAGAACAGCCGCGAATTTGTCAGCAGAGTGGATGAAACGGGTTTGAGGGAAAATCAAAGAAGGCGGCCGGGCGTGCAAGATCCGGAGGACCGGGAATGACGATTCTTGTTCTTTTTTTGCTTCAGGTCCCGCGTTTTTTCACCGGGCTGCCGTCTTTGACGGTGTCGGGCGGGTGCAGGAGCACCTCGTCCCCGGCCTGGAGGCCGGAGATCAGCTCGGTGTGGCGGCCGTCGGTCCTGCCGGCTTCCACCTCGACCGCGCGGGCCTTGCCGTCGCGGAGGACGAAGGTTTTCCAAGCGCTGCCTTCGCGGAACAGCGCGCCGGCCGGGATGACGAGGACGTCGTCGCGGTGCCAGATGGCGATCCGGACCTCGACGCGGAAGCGGTCGCCGAGCGCCCGGGCCTCGGCCGGCGGGTCGACGAGGTCGCAGAGCACGTAAACGCGCTGCTCTTCCACGCCGAGGGCGGAGATCTTGGTGAAGGCGGCGGGTTCGATGCGGCGGACGCGGGCGTTCAGCGGGAGCGGTCCCCCCCATTGTTCGACACTCACGGGGTCGCCGGGTTTCATCGTCACGGCGTCGCGGGAAAGGATTTCCGCCTCGATCTCGAGGTCCGCGGGGTCGCCGATCTCCGCGATGGGCGTGCCGGCCGCGACCACGGTCTCGCTTTCCTGCATCACCTGGAGCAGACGGCCGGAAACCGGGGCCACCACGTCGATCACGTTTCCCTCCGTGGCCACCGTGGGCCGCTCGAGCGCGGCGCGGGCCTGGGCGAGTTCGTGGCCGGCCACTTTCACCGCGAACTCGGCACCGCGGACGTCGGCCGCCTTGATCGAGGCTTCCATTTCCGCGCGGTCGCGGTCGGCCTCGGAAACGGCCCCGCCGGAAATCGAGCGGATTCGCTTCAGGTCGGCATCGGCCATGGCCTGGGCGCTTTTCGCGGCGGCCAGGGCTTCGGCGGCGCGGCTGGCGTTGGCCTCGCGGGAGGCCACGATCGCTTCGGCGAGGACTTTCGCGCGGGGATCGAGCAGCGGCGCGACGACGGGTTCGATCGAGGTGAGCGGGGTTTCCCCTGCGGTCACCGGATCGCCGGCTTTCAGCGGGACGCGGCGCATGCGGCCGTTGACCGGGGCGGCGACCACGTAGCGGTTGCGGATGCGGGTCTTGCCTTCCTCGGACACCCTCACGGTGAGCGGTGCGCGGGCGACCGTGGCGGTTTCCACTTCGACCGGTTTCGGCTTCAGTCCCAGGCCGACCGCGGCCGCCAGCGCGAGGCCGATCAGCCATGGCGCCAGGCGCCGCAGGACCTTGCCGGCGCTCGCGTGCGGCCGGCCTTCCCAAGGCGGGGTTTCGGAGTCGGAGCGGGCCATCGGTTGCGGAGCGGAAAGAAATCGGAAGGGCGGCGGCGGAGGGCCGCAGGGAGAGAGGTAGCAAGGGCGGGAAGCGGAAGCGAGCGCGGCGTTGCGGACGGGGTGCCGCTCAATGGCCGCGCATCCGGAATGTCGGCAGGCGCAGGCCCCAGCGCATCGCCGCGAGCCGCAGCAGCAGCGCCTTCTTGGTGCCGGCGATCCCGAACAAGGCGAGGCCGAAGGCGTCGGCCACCGACAGGGCGCGGTCCGGCATCCGCGCGACCCGGGCCAGCACGAAGGTCGCGAGGGCGGCGAGCAAGGCCGACACCAGGGTGCCGGGGCTTTTCAACCAGAAGACCGGGGTGTCTAGGCAGAGGTCGCGGATGGTCCCGCCGCCGACGGCCGTGACCAGCGCCAGCACGAGCACGCCGAAGAGGTCCATACGTTTGCCTTCGGCGGAAAGGACCCCGGAAATGGCGCAGACGGCGCAGGCGAGGTATTCGATCCAAGGAGGCATGCGAAGGGCGGGCGGCGCGGGCCATTCCATCGCGGGATTCCGCGGCGACAAGCCGGATCCGCGGAAGGGTGCCGCGGGGCGGCGAGTTCCGCCTTGCGGGCGGGAGGGCGGGGCGAGAGTTTCGGCGGATGCTCAAGCGCTGGATCGTCATCGGGTTGACCGGAATCTCCCCCGCCCTCGCGGACTGGCCGCAGTTCCGCGGGCCGGGCGGCGACGGTGTCTATCCGCCGCGTGCCGACGGCGCGCTACACGGCTTTCCGACGAAGTGGAGCGAAACGGAGAACGTCGTGTGGAAAACCCCGGTGCCCGGAAAGGCCTGGTCGACACCCGTCGTGATGGGCGACCAGGTCTGGCTTTCGAACGCGACGCCGGACGGCAAGAAGATGTCCGCCGTCTGCCTCGACAAGGCGAGCGGCCGCAAGCTCCACGACCTGCTGCTTTTTGAGAACGAGGCGCCGGAGCCGCTGGGCAACGCGGTGAACTGCTACGGCTCCTGTTCCCCGGCCATCGACAGCGAGCGGGTCTATATTCACTTCGGCAGCTACGGCACCGCCGCGCTGGACCGCGCGACCGGCAAGGTGGTCTGGCAGCGCCGCGACCTCCCCTGCCGCCATTTCCGCGGGCCGGGGTCCTCGGTGGTGCTTCACGGCGAGAACCTGATCCTGACCATGGACGGGGTGGACGTGCAGTATCTCGCCGCGCTGGACCGCAAGACCGGGAAGACGGTGTGGAAAACCGACCGCAGCACCGACTTCGGCGACGTGGAGGCCGGCGGCGTGATCCGCGGCGACGGCGACTTCCGCAAGGCCTACACCACGCCCGGCTTCGTCACCACCGGCGGTCGGGTCCAACTGGTCAGCCCCGGCGCGAAGGCGTGCTTCGGTTACGATGCCGCCACCGGCGAGGAGCTGTGGAAGGTGACCTACGACGGCTACTCGAACGCCGCGAGCCCGGTCTTCCTCGGCGACAAGATGGCCATCATCAACACCGGCTTCGGCAAGGCCCGCCTGCTCGGCGTGCGGCTGGACGGCTCCTTGAAAGGCGACGTCACCCGCACCCATGTCGAGTGGGACGTCTTCAAGCGGATCCCCACCCTTTCCTCGCCGCTGGTCGTCGGCGGCAAGATCTACGTGATTTCGGAACTGGGCATCGTCAGCCGGATCGACGCGGCGAGCGGGCGGATCGAGGGATCGATCCCGCTGGGCGGACGCTACTCGTCGTCGGGCGTCCACGCCGACGGGCACCTGTATTTCACGAGCGAGGAAGGCGACACCAAGGTGGTGCTGCCGGGCCCGGACATGAAGCTGGTATCGAGCAATCCGCTGGAGGACGGCTTCATGGCCTCCCCGGCGCTGGACGGCGGATCGCTCTACCTGCGGACCAAGTCGCACGTGTACCGCATCGGCGGGAAGCCGTGAGCCGGCGATAAGACCAACCGCGCTTCAGCGGGGTGACAGAGTGGCCGCCTTGCCGTCGGGGCTGTTGCCGATGATGCGGTTGTTCCGGTAGGACTGGATCAGGCCGGAGCCGACCTTCTTCAGGCCGTCGGCCACGTTGAAGGCGACCACGGATTCGTTGAGGATGGCGCGGGCGCCGGTCCCGACGGAAATCCCGACGCCGCAACCCTGGACGCGGCTGCGGTCGAGGAAGAGCACGGAAGCCGCCCCTTCCACCGGGCCGAGCGAGATGCCGTTGCCCTCGCACTCCTGCACGAAGCTGTCGCGCAGGAAGATCTGGGTGCCGGTGGTGGCGGAGGTGGTTTCGACGATGCCGTTGGCGAAGCCCTGGATGCGGCAGTTCTCGAGGTAGACCGCGCCGGCGTTGAGGATGATCAGGCCGGTGAGGCCGGTGCCGACGCCTTCGATCTGGAGGTTGCGGAGGATGATCACGTCGTCGGCATCGGCGTTGATCACGATGCCGTTGGTGCCGGCGGAGAGGACGCCGCCTTCGGCGCCGCCGCCGTCGATGGTGATCGACTTGGTGATGGTGACCGAGCCGAAGCCGCCGGGGTCGAGGACGGTGATGACGCCTTTCTCGGCGGTCTTGGAGATGGCTCCGGCGAAGGTTTTGCAAGGGGCCGTGCGGCTGCCCGGGTTGGCATCGTCACCCACGCCGGAGACCCAGGTGCGGGTGGCCTGGGCGGAGGCGGCGGGCGAGAATGCGAGCACGACAAGCGTGGCAAAGGTGGTCAGCAGTTTCATGGAAGCGGTGTACGGGTGTGGGTGGTGGTTCGGGCCCCGGAGGGCTTGCGGTGGGGAGACTGTTTTCAATCGCCGGCGACGACGCGGACGAAGACCCGTGCCTGGGGCGACGGAGAGATGATGGTGGCGGTGGTCGGGACGATGCCGCCCACTTCGGGTTGGGAAACCAGGGTGACACCCGCGCTGGTCCAAGCGGTGTTGTTGGTGGACCACTCCACCCTGACCTCGTCCGCCGGGAAGCCAGCCGCCCGCGGGAAGGTCAGCGTGTACTGGGTGGCGCTGAGGCGGGTGAAGCCGAGCGCGGCCTTGTCGGGGGATTCCGGATCGAGGCCGAAGAGCATCTCGAGCAGGTTGGGCAGCCGGTCCTTGTCGGCATCGGCATCCTGGCCCCAGACCGTGGCCTGCAGCGCCGGGTTGGCGAGCACGCCGGCCGGGAACTGGGCCGCAGCCCACTGGGCGTAGGCACTCCCGAGCGACTCCGGCGCGGTGGTTTGCAACGCGATCTGGAACACGTTCGAGGTGACCTGGGTGCCGAGCGGATTGGTGGCGACCAGGCGCAGGCTGTAGTTGCGGCGCTCCGCGGCGGTGGGCGTGCCGCTGAAGACCCGCGTGGCCGGATTGAAGCTGAGCCAGCCGGCGGGCGGCAGCGGGCTGCCATCGACGAGCTGGACCGAAAGCGTCAACTGGCCGGGATACACCGGATCGCCGAAGGTCGCGGCATTCACCGTGTAGCTGAAGGCCGCGTCCTGCACCGCGAGACGGTCGGGCACCGGAATCGCGAGGCGCGGTCCGAGGTCGTACTGGAACTGGAAGACCCGCGCGGTGCCGGCGGTCGCGGCATTGAGCGTGTTGGCACCGTCGCTGTTGGCACCGGCCACGCCCGAGAAGCCGTCGAGGGCGACGGAGTGGCCGTAGCGGTCGGCGGTGCCCGGCGCGCTCTGGGTCACGCGGTCGATCGTCTGCCAGACCGGCACTTCGCCCGGGGTGCGGCGGACGACTTCGACAAAGCCGCGGAGGTCGGTGGTGCCTTCGCTGCCGCCGGGCGAGCCGACGAGCAGGAGGTTGTTCGCGATCGCGACCGAGCGGCCGAAGTGGATGGAGACCAGGCTGTCGGACGGGACGACTTCCTGGACCAGGCCCCACTGGTTGGCACCGCCGGTGTTGCGGTCGTAGAGGCGGGCGCGGCCGGGCTTGACGGTGCCGAAGGGCGCGGTGGTGGCATGGACGCCGACCGCGATGGTGTCGCCGGAGATATCGACCGAGAAGCCGAAGCCGCTGTAGGCCTTCACTTCGGTGTCGGCGAACTCGTCGAGCCGCTTCACCTCGGTCCAGATGCCGGTGGCGTCCGGGCGGGTCTGGACGTAGGCGGCCCCGAAGTTCCACTGGGCGCTGGCACCGGCGCGGTTCGCGCCGTGGGCGCCGATCACCGCGGTGTTGCCGTCGATCGCGATGGCCGAGCCGAAGAACTCGTTGTCGTTGATCAGGCCGCTGGCGCGGTTGTCGAGGGCGACGATCGTCTGGGTGAGGTTCCAGACGGCGGGGTTGCCGGTGGCCATGCGGAAGGCGAAGACGCGTCCCGAACGCGGGGCGCTGGTGAGGTTGGCCCCGGGCGCGCCGACGAGCAGCGTGTCGCCTTGCAGGGCGAGGGCGGCACCGAAGTTGTCGTTGCCGTTGGTGTTGATCGCCGGCGGCACGATCTTCGCGACCTGGGTCCAGGCGTTCGCGTTGGTCGGGTTGCGGCGGAAGACGTAGGCGGAACCGACGTTCGGCTGCGTGAGGTCGGCGTTCGGGGCGCCGACCACCATCACGTCGCCGTCGATCACGACCGCTTGGCCGAAGAGGTCGCCGGCCACGGTGTCGGAGCCGGAGAAGGAGGCCACCTGGCCCCAGGGGGCGCCGAAGCCGGAGTTGCGCTCGTGGACGTAAACGCGGCCGGCATCGATGGCCGGGATGTCGCGCTGGGGCGAACCGATTACGAGCGTGTCGCGGCTGATCGCCGAGCTGGCGCCGAAGCCGGCGGCGGCCTGGCTGGCATCCGCGCCGAGGGCGTCGAGGGCGAGCAGGCGGTCGACCTCGGCGTGCAGCACTTCGACCGTGGTGACGGTGTCGACCACCGGCGCGGCGAAGCGGTCGTTGATCGAGATGCTCATGCCGACGATCTCGGGCGAGGTCGGGGTGACGCGGGTGCCGGGGGTGGGGACGAAGACCAGTCCGCGCAGGGCTTCCGAAACCGCGGCGGGCGTGCTGGTGAAGCGATAGGTGCCGCTGCCTTCGGAGACGAGGACGAAGCCGCCGAGGTTGGTGAAGAAGCCCTTGATCGCGCCGTCGAGCTGCACGGTGATTTCCAGCGGCTGCAGGCCGAGGTCGTCGATGTCGGTGATGTTCACGCCGACGAAGGGCCGCAGGGTGGAGCGCTGGTAGAGCTCCTGGTCGCCGACGGTGCCGGTGATCACCGGGATGTCGTTGACCGGGGTCACCGTGGTGACGGCGGTATCGACGATGACCGGCGTCGGGACCACCCCGTCGTCGAGGCTGACGGTGAAGCGGGTGTTCTCGGTGGTGCCGACCGTGATGCGGTCGAGGAAGGGGGTGAAGACCAGATTGCGGATGGCGATGGTGGCATCCGCGGCGGTGCCGTAGAACTCGAGCAATCCGGGACCGATCAGGGTGAAGCCCGGTCCGGCGAGGATGCCCTGGTTGGCCGGGAAGCTGATCCGCACGCGCACCAGTTGCAGGCCGAGGTTGTCGAACTCGACCACGGTGGAGATGGCGAAGGGATTGACCGGGGTCTTGTCGTTGGTCGCGGTCGGGACGGCACCGAGCAGCTGCGGCGCGTCGTTGACCGGGGTGACGGTGAGCACCGTGTTGCTGTCCGTGATGAGCGCCGGGGTGAAGCCGTCGTCGATCTCGACCGTGAAGGTCGTGGTCTCGGTGGTGCCGATCAGGATACGGTCGATGAAGGGCGTGTAAACCAGGCCGCGCAGCGCGGTGGTGGCGTCGGCACCGGTGCCGTTGAAGACGACGACGCCGGGAGAGGTCTGCGTGAAGCCGGGCCCGGCGAGGGTGCCGTGGTCGCCTTCATAGCGGACGGTGACTTCCAGCGGCTGGATCGTCAGGTCGTCGACCTCCGTCAGGGTCACGGCCGGGAAGGGCGCGATCGGGGTTTTGTCGTTCGTGGCACGGGGGCCGGTGCCGGTCAGGACCGGCGCGTCGTTGATCGGGGTGACGGTCATCACGCCGGTCTCGACGATCACCGGCACGGTGGTGAAGCCGTCGTCGATGCTGACCGAGAAGACGGTGTCTTCCGTGGTGCCGACGGTGATGCGGTTCTCGACCGGCGTGTAAACCAGCCCGCGGATCGCGGTGGTGGCCTGGGCGGCGGTGCCGTTGAACTTGATCACGCCCGGGGAGACCTCGGTGAAGGCGCCGGTGAAGAAGCCGCGGTCGCCGGGGAAGGTGATAATCACTTCCAGCGGCTGCACCGTGAGGTCGTCGATCTCGACGAAGGTCGAAGCCGGGAAGGGCTTGGCCGGGGTCTTGTCGTCGGTGGCGGTCGGCACGGCATTGAGCAGCGACGGCGCGTCGTTGATCGGGGTGACGGTGGTGACCGTGCTGTCCTCGATGACCGGCGTGGTCACCTGGCCGTCGTCCATGCTGACGGTGAAGCGGGTGCCCTCGGTGGTGCCGACGGTGATGCGGTCGGTGGTCGGGGTGAAGACCAGGGCGCGCAGGGCGACGGTGGCTTCGGCCGCGGTGCCGGTGAACTCGATCAGGCCGGGCGAGACGGGGTTGAAGCCGCCGCCGGCGAGGATGCCGCGCACGGCGTCGAAGGAGACGCGGACGGTGACCGGTTCGAGGCGCTGGCTGTCGTATTCGATGACCGTGACATCCGGGAAGGGACGGAGGTTGCTCTTGTCGTTCACCGCGTTGGTTTCCGCATTCACCATCCGGGGCGCGTCGTTCACGCCGGTGACGGTGATCGAGACGGTGGAGGTCGAGCGGTGCTCGCCCTCGGCGCGCTGGTCGAGGCGGGCGATGCCGGGGTATTCGTTGCCGCTGTCGTCCTGGACCCAGTAGGTCAGGGTGGCGCGGCCGGTGAAGGAATCGTCCGGCGTGTAGCGGACCCGCGAGCCGTTCACCACCGCGCTGCCGGCATTGGCCGGAACCAGCGTGATCGGGCGGGCGGTGGTCAGCGTGAAGTCGGCCTGCGAGGGCAGCGGGGTGGCGGGGAAGGAAGTACGAAGGATGCCGTCGTTCGCGGTCACGTCGAGGTCGAGCGGGCCGTCCTCGGCGACGAGCGTGAAGTGGTCGTCGCTCACGCTGATATCGCCGACCTTCACCGCCACGTCGGCCTGGCCGGTGCCGCCGAAGCCGTCGGAAACCTTGTAGGTGAAGACGTCGGTGCCGACGAAGCCCGGCTGCGGCGCGTAGATCAGGTTGGTGCCGACGATCTGCACCGCGCCGTTGGCGGGGGCGGTGACCTCGGTGATGATCCATTCGCTCGCGTTGGCGGGTAGCACGCTGTCGTTCGCCAGCACCGGCAGCAGGGTGCCGGTCGAGTCGCTGCGGACGGAGAAGCGGTCGTGGTTGGTTTCCAGCGCGCGGGCGCCGGCGCGTTCGAGCACCTCGATGCGGATGGACGCCTCGCGGCGCTCGGTGCCGCCGGCGGAAATCTCATACGTGAAGGTTTCCACGTAGTTGCCCGCGGGGCTGAGCGGGTTCGGCGTGTAGCGCAGGGCGGCGCCTTCCTCGATGATCTCGAGGGTGCCGCGCTGCGGCGGGTTCGACAGGTTCGCCGGATCGTCGCCGACCGCGGTGACGAAGAGCAGCTGGCCTCCGTCCGGGATGACCAGGTCGTTGAGGAGCACGGCGAGGCGGTTGTCGGTGCTGCCGCGGAAGACCAGGAAGGCGTCGTCGCCGGCGACCATTTCGCCGTCGGTGCTGCGGACCGAGACGCGGGCGGTGTCGGTCGAGTCGCCGTCGGTCACGGTGTAGGTGAAGGACTCCACGCCGCGGAAGCCGGTGGCCGGGGTGTAGAGCAGCTTCTTGAAGTCGGCGCTGATTTCCACGGTGCCGCCCTGGTCGGGGGCGTCGAGGCCGGTGCCGATGGCGGCGATGGAGAGTTCGCCGGGGAGCTCGGAGATGCGCAGGTCGTTCGGCAGCACGGCGAGTTCGGTGCCCTCGCTGTCGCCTTGCACGGTGAAGAAGTCGCTGCTGGCGCGGATGCCGCCGGCGATGACCACCACGGTCACGGTGCCGGTGGCGCTGCGGCCGCCGCCGTCGCTGACGGTGTAGGTGAAGTCGCGCTGGCCGGTGACGCCCGCGGCGGGGTCGAAGGTCAGGCTGGCACCGCCGGGCGTGACGCCGATCGTGCCGATCGTCGCGCTGGAGGGGCTGACGCCGGTGATCACGAGCTGGCCGTTGCCGCCTTGCAGGACGTTGTCGTTCGCCAGCACGTCGAGGGCGACCGTGCCGTCGTCGGTGGTCTTGCCGGGATCGTCGAAAGCGACGCTGAAGATGTCGCCGTTCACGGTGAGGAAGCCGACCTTCACGGTCACCTGGGCGGTGCCGGTGCCGCCGAGGCCGTCGGTGACGGAATAGGAGAAGGTGTCGGTGCCGACGAAGCCGGCGGCCGGGGTGTAGGTCAGCGCGACGCCGGCCGAAACGGCGACCGTGCCGTTGGCGGCGGCGGTGACCGAGACGATCTCGAGGTCCTCGCCGTTGCCGGGGAGGATGTTGTCGTTCTCCAGCACGTTGAGCGCGTTCGACACGCTGCCGGCCGGCACGCTGAAGGCGTCGGCGCGGACGTTGAGGGTGTTGGCGCGGTTGACCACGACCATCTCCACGGTGGCGGTGGCGCTGGTGGTGCCGCCGCCGTCCATGACGTATTCGAAGGTCTCGGTGTAGGGGAAGACCACGACGGCAGGATTCGGCGTGTAGCGGATCTTGCCGTTCTCGATCACCGCCTGGCCGCCCTTATCGGGCGCGGTGGAGACGGAGACCAGGGTCAGCGGGTCGCCGGTCGCGGGGATGATGCTGTCATTGGCGAGCACGTCGACCAGCGGCGCCTGGCCGGCGGCGACGGTGAAGCGGTCGGTGTTGGCGCGCAGGTTGCCGTTGAGGCGGTCGATGGTCACGCGGGCGGTGACCATCGCGGTGTCGCGGTTCCCGAGGTTGTCCTCGATGGTGTAGGTGAAGACCTCGTCGCCGACGAAGCCGGTCTCGGGCGTGTAGATGACCGACTGGTCGCCGCTGAGCACCGCGCTGCCGCCGCCGCTGAGCGGGCCGAGTTCGACGATGCGGCGGCCGGTGGCCAGGCCTTCGAGGCTGGTGTCGTTGAGCAGGACCTTCAGCTCGATGTCGGAGCGGTCGGCCTCGATGCGGTAGATGTCGTCGTTGGCGAAGAGGAAGCTGCCGTCGAGCAAGGTGTAGTTGTAGCTGTCGACGAAGGTTTCGCCGACGGCGAGGCCTTGCAGCGTGAAGGTCGGGCCGCCGGGTAGGTCGGAGAAGACCGAGTCGCGCGGGTCGTACTGGAAGGTGCTGGCGAGCACCGTCCACGAACCGCCGCCGAGCGAGGCGAAGCCGCCGTCCCAGGCGACCGGGATCGAGAAGGTGTCGGCGTCGATGCGGGTGACCACGAACTGGCCGGTGAGCGCGCCGCTGCCGAGGAGCACGACTTCCTCGCCCGAGACCAGGCCGTGGCCGGTGGAGACGACGGCCGTCGCGCCGGGCGTGCCGGAGACGGGCGCGAAGCTGTCGATGTCGCCGTCGCGGCGGTCGAGCAGGACGTTGACCTTGGCGGCGAAGACGTTGGTCGGGAAGGCGTTGGTCGGGTTGAGGAACTTCCGGTTGTCGGGAAGCTGCGTGTTCTGGTCGATGTCGTTGCCGCTGAGCAGCAGGCCGGGAGTCGGGACTTCGAGCAGGGTTTCCTCGTCGATGGTCAGGGCGAGGTTGTTGGTGGTCGGCGTGTCATTGCGGCCTTCCACCAGCACGGCGACCAGGGTGTTCACGCGGGCGATGCCGTCGAACACGGTGACCTCGAAGGTGTCGATGACGCGCTCCTTGAAGGCGAGGGCCTGCAGGGCGGCGGCGTTGGTGGGATCGTAGGTCAGGGTCGCGCCGTCGGTGCTGAGGCGGATCGCGGCGCCTTCGCGGCTGAGTTGCTGGCCGGCGCGGATTTCCAGGCGGAGGACGTCGCTGCGGTCGACGTCGGAGTCGTTCGCGAGCAGGTCGGCGCTGGCGAGGTCGAGTTCGGCATCCTCGTGCGTCTGGTCGATGCCGGCGATGACGACGAGGTCGCCGGTGGCGCCGCCGGGCGGGCGGATGGTCACGTCGACGCGGCCCGGGGTGCCGGCGGCGGGAAGCAGGTGGACGACGTCGGAACCGTCGAGCAGTTGCGGCTTGGTGGTGCCGCCGGTGAGCAGCGGGTCGAGCACCGAGCTGCCGGGCGGGTTGTCGCCGGGGACCGGGTCGTTGTTGACGCCGGCGACGGTGACGGAGAGCAGCGCGAGGCTGACGGCGCCGCGGTTGTCCTCGACGGCGTAGTAGAAGGTGTCGGTGCTGCTTTCGCCATCGGCCAGGCCGTCGAGCCAGGCGGAAGGGCGCGGGTTGTAGACGATGTTCGTCTGGCCGCGGTTGGCGCGGATTTCGAGCGTCACCGCCGCGCCGTCCTTGCTGGTGGTGGACAGGCGGTTGGTGTTGTTGAGGACGGTCCAGAGCCCCATGGTCGCGGCGTTGTCGACGAAGGCGACGGGCAGCGTGAAGGTGTCGGGGCCGGTCACGGTGACCACGTGGTAGCCGTTGTAGGACGGATGGCCGCCGTAGCCGGAGATCAGGACCGTGGTGCCGCTGGCGAGGCCGTGGGCGGGGGCGTTGACGGTGACGGGGGACGCGCCGGCGGTGCCGCTGTAGCCGCCGATGGCCTGGGCCTGGCAGACGCCGATGACTCTCAGCGCGGTGAAGGTGCTGGCGTCGGTGTCGGGGTCGGTGTCGTTGGCGAGGATGCCGGTGCCGTTGAAGGTGCGGGGCGCGGGGTAGAGCGGGTCGGTGTCGAGGGCGACCGACGAGGCGCGCGGGTCGCCGAAGACGCGCAGCACGGTGTCCTCGTTGGTGGCGACCAGGTCGGCGGCGGGGGTCGGCGGGTCGTTGCGGCCGAGCACCGAGACCTGGACCAGGGCCTGCGAGCGGGCGCTCGGGCTGCGCAGGTCGGCGGCCTGCCAGCGGCCGCGCTGGAGCGGCGCGGGATTCCCGGCGAAGGCGACCGGGATGCTGAAGCGGTCCTCGTCGACCACGGTGATCGCGTGGGTGGCGTTGTAGGCCGGGATGTCGGTGGCGCGGATGGTGACGCTGGCGCCGGCCGTGAGACGGTGGGCGGGGGCGTGTACGACCGTCGTCGTACTTCCGCCATCCGTGTAGCCGCCGACCGCGCCGCCGCCGACATCGACGATCGTGTAGGCGAAGGTTTCGGTGAAGCGGGCGCCTTCCGGCAGGTGGTTGAAGGCGACACGCGGGTCGAAGCCGATCGCGGTGCCGCGCAGCGGCGAGCCGGCGGGCGTGATGGTCGCGGCGGCACCGGAGGTGGTGGTGATGCTTTCCTTGTTCGAGCCGGGGACCGGCACGACGAGGGTGGGGTTGAGGTCGACGATGAACAGCTCGTCGGCGCCGTCGGCATCGAGGTCGTTGGCGCGGACGGCCAGCGTCTGCGGGACGTCTTCGGTGACTTCGAAACTGTCGAGGGTGGCGATCGGGTAGGCATTGGCCTCGCCGAAGGGGGTGCTGGCGGTGTCGGCGCCCGGCGAGGTGTCGGAACCGTCGGCAGTCAGCAGCACGCCGCCGTTCGGCGGGGGCTGGACCAGGCCATGCGGGACGAAGGCGGCGCCCTGGTACTGCGGCGCGAGCGTGATCGAATTGCCCGGGTAGTTTTCGGTGTCCGACGGCGTGGTGGCCTTGGCGAAGGCGGCGACGAAGGACACGGCTTCGACCACCTGGTTGCCGGCGGCGAAGGGCGTGCGGAGTTCGATGCGGCCGCGTTCGAGCAGGTCGAGGTCTTCGTCGACGACGATCACCGGCGTCGAGCCGGGGGCGGTGGTGGCATTGGTCTCCGCGAGGACGAGCCCGTGGCCGGGGGCGATGACGAGGGGCGCGAAGGTGTGGCGCTTGGTGCCGTCGATCCACACCTCGTAGCCGGCGAGGTCGAGCCCGGCCTGGTCGCGCGGCATGTAGAACTCGATGAACTGGTTGTTGAGGGTCGCGGACGGGAAGATCTCGTGGATGAGCAGCTTGCCGAGGGCGTCGGCGTCGAGCGCGCCCATGTCGGTGCTGGCATTGCGGATCACGCCGCGCTGGTCGGTGGCGGCGACCCCGGCGATGCCGGCGTTGATCGCCGGGCTGTCGGGCAGCAGGCGGTGGCCGCGGGTGTTGCCCTCGACGGTGCCGATCGGCGCGAGCCTGGGGTTGAGGTTGCGCTTGTCGGTCAGCTGGTTGAGCAGCACGGCGAGCTGCGGGACGCCCCCCTGGATGAAGTCGGTGGTGGTGTTGTCGTTGGAGATGTTGCCGCCGCCCGAGAGCATCTCGGCGCCGCCGGCGACCTTCAGGTTGCGGGCGGAGAAGTCGGCGAAGATGTTGTTCCGCAGCAGGACGCGGGAGTTCGAGACGTTGTTGTGGATCGAGCTGCCGTTGTTGGAGGCGTCGAGGTTGCCGGCGAAGGTGCAGTGGCTGACGGTGGTCTGGACGAAGCGGGTCGGCGTATCGTTCTCGATGTAGAGCGCGCCGCCGCCGTAGCCGGTGGGGGCGGCCTGCGAGTTGCCGGAGAAGGTGGTGTTGGTGAAGGAGCAGGCCTGGTTCGTGTAGAGCGAGACCGCGCCGCCGCCGAGGCCGGCGGAAGCGTTGAGGGCGTTGTTTTCGAAGACGCAGCGCGACACCGTGAGCGAGGCGTCGAAGACATCGACCGCGCCGCCCCACTGGCTGGCGAGGCAGTTCGCGATGACGCAGTCCTCGAGGATCAGCGAGCCGGGCGCGGAGGCCGGGTCGAGGCGGCCGACGAAGGCCGCGCCGCCGGTGTCGCCGAAGCCGCGGGCCAGCCGCAGGCCGCGGATCTCCGCACTGGCGAAGATGCGGAAGAGCTGCACGTCGCCGGTGTCGGTGGTCGCGTTGGCGTTCGAGTCCCCGGAGATCGTCAGCTTGTCGGCGCCGGGGCCGCGGAAGCTCAGGTGCTTGGTGAGCACCAGCGGGCCCTTCGCCTTGTTGAGTCGGATGGTCGCCGGGTAGCTCGGCAGCGCGAAGACGATCGCGTCGTTGTTCGCCGCGTTGGCGACGGCGTGGCGCAGCGTGCCGGGCACGGTTTCATCGTCGAGGATGCTGGTGACGAGGAAGGCGCGGGCGTCGCTCTTCAGCAGGATCGGCAGCGTGCGCGTGGTGAGGTTGAGCGCGGAGTCGCTGGCGGTGATGGTGAAATCGGTGCGGCCGGGTTGGTTCGGCGGGAAGAGGTAGGACGGGTTGATGACGTAATTGATCGCCCGGATCGCGGTCTGCGCCGCGGCGGCGGTGCCGGTGAAGCGGTAGCGGCGGGAGCCGGCGGGGGTTTCGACGAAGGCGCCGAGGTTGGCGAGCGAGCCCTTGGCCACGGTGTCGAGCGCGACCGTGACCTCGACCTGGCCGACGTCGGCGATGCTCACCTGAGCGAAGGGCTTCGGCCCGGTGGAGGGATCGATCAGGGCCGGGTTCGAGCTGGTCGGGAAGACGGGATTGCCGTTGTAGAGCAGGCTCGGCGCGCCATCGACCGCGGTGACTTCGACCTGGGTCTGGCTGTTGGAGACGTTGACCGTGCTGTCGTTGATGCGGATCGTGATGGTGACGGTTTCGCTGCTGTTGACCGGGATGCGGCCGGGCGTCGGGACGAAGCGGACCTGGCGGAGTTTGGTGGTGATCGCCGATGCGGTGCCGGTGATGACGTTCGGGGAAGTGAAGTCGGGCCCGGTGAAGCTGCCTTGGGCCGGGTCGCCGAGCGACAGGGTCACGGTGAGGGTCTGACCGGGATCGCCGTCGAGGATGGTGATCGCCGAGAAGGGAAAGACGGGCGGCGCGCCGGGATCGTCGGTCATGCGGATCAGCGCGGTGGTGACGCCGGTGAACTCCGGCGGGTCGTTCACGAACTGGATCGGCAGCGAAAGGGTCCGCTTCACCGGAGTGCCGGTGGTGGTGTCGGGGTGGACGTCGGTCACGTCGACATCGAAGGTGGCGGTGACGTTGGAGCCCTGCTGGAAGGGCGTGTAGACGAGCGCCTGGATGGCGGCGGCGATCTGGGCCGCGTTGCCGGTGACGGTGGTGGCGGAAAGCGCGCCGCGCGCGGTGGCGCTGGTTTCGGTGATGGTCACCGAGAAGCTGTCGCCGGCATCGACGTCGTTCACGTTCAGGCGGAAGGGCGAGACCGGGCCGGCGTCGGTGATCGAGGCCACGGCGAGCGAGGCGTTGGCGGTCGGGCTGTCGTTGACCGAGCGGACGTAAAGCGCCGTCGTGGGCGTGGCCGCCGTGCGCGCGGTGCTGTCGCGGACGGTCACGTCGATGTCGAAGTTGTAGAGGCCGACCGGGTTGACGTTGGCGAGCGGGGTGAACTTCGCGTCCAGAAGGTCGGCGGCGGCGTTGGCGGGCGATTGGGCGGGGAGCGTGTAGGTCTTGCCGCCGCTGACGGTGGCCACGGTCGATCCGGGGAGGCTGAAGGTGCCGTAGGTTTCCGCGGCGGTCGGGATGGTGACGACGACGATCTGGTTGTCGGCGCTCGGCTTGTTGTGGTCGACGTCGCCAATGGTGACGGCGGAGAACACGGCCTGGGCGGCGGCCGGGCCGCCTTCACCCGGCGGGCCGGCGGGGGTGTCGACGAAGGGCGAGGCGGAGGTGCCGTTGAAGGTCGCGGCGATGGTCGGCGAGTCGGGCTGCGGGGTGACGGTGATCGTGTAGTTCTGGATCGCCGACTGGTTGACGCCGCCGTTGGCCGTGCCGCCGCTGTCGCTGATGCGGACGCCGATGGTCGCGGAGCCGTTTTCGTTCGGCGCGGGGGTGAAGGTCAGGGTGCCGGTGGCGGTGAGGGCGGGCGCGACCGAGAACAGGGCGGGGTTGCTGTTCGAGGTGATGGTGAAGCTGGTGGTCTGGCCGCTTTCATCGGCGGGGCCCTCGCTGATGGAGGTGGCCCAGCCGGTCTGTGAGAAAGCCCCGGAGTCTTCCGCGACCGTTTCGTTGGAGCCGGTGAAAGAAGGCGCGTCGTTCACCGCGGTGACATCGATGCTGACGACGATGTCAGTGGCGGACTCCTGACCGTTGGCAAAGGCGCGCACGCGGAAGGCTTCGATCACGCCGTTGGCATTGGCGGGAGGCGTCCAGACCCAGGACTCGCCGACATCGAGCAGGCCGTTCGTGGGCACCACTCCCCCGTTCTTGCGGAGCGTTCCGGCGATGGTCGATTCGTAGCGGAATTCGATCGGGTCGTTGTCGGCATCCGCCTCGTCCGCGGCTGCGGCGAGCGCGGCATAGGAAATCGTGGTGTTCTGGTCCTCGTTCGCGCCGTCGATCACGTCGATCGCGGTCAGGGTCGGCGGCGCGGCGGCCGCGACACCGGAGAGGGCGAGGCAGGCGAGGAGGGAAAGCAGGCGCGGTGGGAACATGGGAGTGGCAGGCGGATGAGAGAAAGTCACGGAGGAGAAAGCTCGGGGCCGGCGGCGGCCGGCGGGGGTGAAGCGGGAAGGACGACCTGGGCGGCGGCAGCCTCGTCGATGTCGGCCTTGGCGAGGCGGAGGGCGTCGGCGAGGAAGGCCTCCTCGGCGGCGCGGCGCTTGTCGCGGAGGATCTGCTGGCGGAGGTTGTCGGCCACTTGTTCCAGCGGGCGCATGCCGCCGGGGCGGGCGTCGGTCTTGAGAATGACGTAGTAGCCGTCGGCAGCTTCGAGCACGCCGCTGCGCTTCCCTTTCTCCAGGGCGCGGCCGGCTTCGATCACGCTGGCGGGCAGCCGGGTTTCCTTGGCAGCGGTCTCGATCCAGCCGATGTCGCCGCCCTTGTAGCGGCTGACCTGGTCGTCGGAATTCTGCGCGGCCACCTGGCCGAAGCCGCCGGCGGCGGGTCCCCTGCCCCCGGTCGCGGGATTGGCATCGGCGAGCGCGATCGCCTGCTCGAGCCGCTGCTTCGCTTCCGCCTTGCGGGCGTCGGACGCCTTGGCATCGGCGGCTTGGAAAAGGATGGCGAAGCGGTCGAGGCCGGGCTGGGAGAATTCCTCGCGCCTGGCTTCGTAGGCCTTGGCGATCTCCTCATCGGTCACCGCGATCTTCGCAATTTCGGCTTCAAGCTGCTTCTCGCGCAGGCTGGCGATGATCACGCTCTGGATGCGGCGCTTCGTTTCCGGATCATCGGCGATGCCGGCCTGCTTCGCCTTTTCGACCAGCGCGAGGCGGTCGGCCATTTCCTGCAGCAGCTCCGGCGCGGCGGGGACGGCCTGGTTGTTCGAGCGGCGCCATTCGGCTTCCTGGAGGAGGTCCTGGTCGGTGATCGCCTGTCCGGCGACGGTGGCGAGCGTCTTGCCCTTCGCCGCAGCCGCCGGGGCCGGCTTTTCGCACTGGCTGACGAGGCAGACAGCGGTGCTGATGAGGAGAACTCGGAACGGGCGGCGACGGGGCATGGGGAGTTCGGAAAGGGAATCAGTCCTGGGTTTCGAGCAGCAGCTTCACGCGCATGGCGGCCACGCGCTCGGCGGACATCGGGGTCTTGGAGCGGAAGACCGCCGCGGCGGGATCGTTCGGGGCGACCTGCGCGGAGATGTCCTCGATCGCGTCCGGACCGCTCTGCCAGTCCGCGAGGTCGGTGGAATACTGGACCTGATAGGCCATGTCGCTCACGCCCGGCTTCTTGCGGAAGCGCAGCGTCAGGTAGCCGTTCTCAAGCGTTGCCTTCGGCTGGCGGGCGAACATCGACGGATCGTTCGGCTGGGTGCCGGTGTTGAAGCCGTACTGGAGCAGCGCTTCGTCGGAAGCGGTCAGGCCGCGCTCGAACAGCCACTCGTCGTAGGTCAGGCGGCGAGGGACGAGCACCAGGTTGGCGGAAGGCACCATGGTGGCGTAGGCGGCGTCGGGCCGGACCGTGATGCGGATCGTTTTCGCCTCGGCGGTGCCGAAGGTCGCGGAGGAACGGGGCACGAACTCGATGAGCCGCGTCGTCTGGCCGGGGGCGAAAGTCACCCAGGGCGTGACGGTGTTGTAATCGGTGCCGCTGCGGGCGGTGCCGCCGAGGGTCAGCTGGACGAAGACCTCGGGCGAAGTCAGTCCGCCGCGGCGCAGCAGCACGGCGGCGGGCGAGCCGTCGCTCACCCCGGCGATGCCCTCGAGCACCTCGAGCGAGATCTGGGGCTTGAGGTCCTCGATGACGATCTGTGCGGCCGACGCGGTGCCGAGCAGGTAGCTTGCGGATTCGGCGAGCTGGAAGAAGACCGTCTCGTTGAACTCGGCACCGGCATCGACGTAGGGAAGGATCGAGATCACCGCGGCCGCCTGGCCGGCGGGGATGACCAGCGACGACGGCACGCTCTGGTAGTCGACGCCGTTGGTGGCGTTACCGGAGATGAGCAGGTTCACGGTGAGCGGCACATCGAGCTCGCCTTCGCGGGTGATGGTGAACTGGCCGGCGGCCGGGCCGTTCTCGCTGGCCTGCGGCGTGGTCGCGGCGAGGCTGATGCGCGGCGGCAGGCCGATCGCGCCGGCTTCGATACGACCGGCATAGTAGAGGTTCAGCAGGTCGGCCGGCTGGAGCGTCGAGTTCTGCAGGCGGATCACCCGATCGGTGAAGCCGGAGTTCAGGCCCGCGGCGGAGATTTCCATCAGGGCATCCGAGCCGCTGCGGCGGATGCGGACGTAGTCGGTGAGGCGGGTCGAAAGACCGTCGAGCACGCCGGAGAGGTCGATGAGGTCGCCTTCCGCGGAGCTGAAGTCGGTGATGGTGTCCACCTTCGCCGAGGTGCCGGTGAAGAGGAACGAATCCGCGCCGCGGCCGCCGGTGAAGGAGTTCGCGCCGGCGGCGCCGTGGAAGAAGTCGTCGGCAGCGCCGCCGGAAAAGCTGTCATCGGCCGGACCGCCGAGGAAGACGTGCGGGACTTCCGCGCCGTAGGTCGTGGTGTGCGTGGCGAGGGCGCTGGTGGAAAGCCCGGCGCTCGGCGCGGACAGCAGGTGCTTGCCGGCGGTCGGGCCGAGGTCGGCGACGTGGTGGCCGTGCTCGCGGGCGAGGCGCAGCGCTTCAAGGCGCAAGCTTTCCTCGGCGGTGGCGGCGACGAGGCTGTCGGCGGGTTCGAAGAGGAGCGTCGCCACTTCGCCGCGCGACTCGGGGTGCTCCGGCGTCTGGTCGCGCACGCCGACTTCGAAGGAGCCGGGCGTTTCACCGGTGGCGTGTTCGAAGACCAGGCGGCCCGCGGCGACATCGGCCTGGGTGAAGGTCGCGCCGACGCCGAGGGCGACGGAAGTTTCGGCCGGGAGCGGGGCGGCGTTGCGGAGGCGCAGCGTGCCGCCGGTCGGCGCCGCGTGGAGCGTGTAGGTGAGCTGGGCCGGCGTGCTGTCGCTGTCGGCGGTTTCCAGCAGCACCAGCGAGCGCGACTCCGAGTAGGCGATCACCTCGCGGGTGACCAGCAGCGGCTCGGTGCTGTCGCGGGTCGGGTCGGTGCCGGCGAGGTATTCGGCGAGGTTGTTGCGGCCGTTGCCGTTGGCATCGGTCAGCGCGTCGCCGGCCGACTGCTTGTCGAGGCCGTGCTCGTCTTCCCACCAGTCGGGCATGCCGTCGCCGTCGCCATCCGGGGAGGCGGCGTTGATTTCAAGATCCACCCGCATCGCGGAAGCGCGCAGCAACTGGTCGAGGTCGAACACCGAACTCGCGGGCGAGAGCATCGTGGCCGGCGCGCCGTTGAACGAGATCGAGGCGTGCGACGCGGTGGTGGTGGTGGTGCCGAGCGGCAGCAGCAGCGGCGAGGCCACCTGGCCGAGCATCACCGCCTGGTGCGGGATGCGGACCAGATAGGAGTAGGTGCCGCCGTCGAGCGAGTCGACCTCGCCGGTGAGCACCACGGTCGAGCCGTCGGGCTTCTGCAAGGTCCAATGGAGCGTGCCTTCGGTGACGAGGTGCTCGAGGTTCGGGTTCGCGCGGTTGAGGATGCGGCCGTAGACGAGGGTCTCCGGTTCGGTGATGAAGGCCTGCGCGGCGGAGCTGCCGAGCAGCAGGATGGCGGCGGCGCGCGCCGGGCGGGAGAAGCGGTTCCTGGGAGTCATGGAAATCGGGGTGGGTGTGCGTTTCGTTCGATGTTCCCTGTTTCTTCAGCCGCCGCTCTGGCCGTAGGTGTCGAAGACCAGCTTGATGTCGGAGACCTGGTCGACGAAGCGGTCGAGTCCGGTGTTCGGGTTCGCGTGGAGCGTCGCGCCGGGGATGATGAGCAGCCATTCGGTGTTCCAGATCGAGCGGCCGATCAGGCGGCGGTCGGTCATTGGCTCCTCCGCCGAGTCCGGATAGGCGCGGAAGTCGGAGAAGCGGCGGGTGTCGCCGAGGCGGCCGCTGATGCCGTCGAGCAGCGGGATGTAGCCGCTGCGGCTGATCTGCGAACTGGTCGCCGGGAAGGGCAGCGGGATCGCCTGTTCGACCACGTTCCAGGAGCGCAGCTCGTTCGGGTCGTCGGTGCGCGAGACGCGCATGATATCCATGCCGGCGGGGACGAAATAGACGCGCGGCGCGGCGGCGAGGTCGTTCAGAAGGTCGTCGCTCCGGTAGCCGTCGAAGGTCACGCCGACGCCGCCGATCTTGGTCGCGTAGTTGCTGGTGCTGTAAGCCTGGTCGCCGCCGGCGAGCGGCCGGCCGAAGAAGTTCTTCCCGGTGCTGATGTCCGAGGAGAAGCGGAGCACGATGCCCGGCTGCGGGACCGGCTTGCCGGCGGCATCGACGGCCGAGGCGAAGGGCCGACACTGCTGGCGGAACTCGGCGACCTGCCAGAGGTCGGGCACGCGGGCCTTCTGGAGCTCCTGCTGCCAGACGGTGTCGGAGTCCTCGCCGGGCGCAGGCAGTTCGCCCGGCTGGCTTTCGCCCGAGGGCAGGATGCGCATCATCTCGCGGCGCAGCGAGATGTCGCCGGTCTCGCGCTGGATGTTGTTCAGGCCGAGCAGGCTCCGCTGCACGTCGTGGTTCGCCTTGAGGCGTTCGATCGCCTGCGACAGGCCGCCGATGGTGCGGGCGCGGATGATGTCGCCGTAGGCGTCGACCGGCGAGGCGGGGTCGGTCAGCGAGTAGTTCGTCTCGTAGTCGTAGGCCGAGGCGGCGAGGAAGGCGTAGCGCGCGGCGAGGTCGAAGGAGCTGCGGTAGGTCTGCAGCGCGTGGTTGCGGGCCACGCGGAAGGTCATGTCCTGATAGCGGTTCTTCTGGGTCTGGGCGGCGACGCGCTTGTTGAAGGCGGCGCGTTCGTCGATCAGGCGGGCGCCTTCGTCGAGCAGGCTGCGGTACTGGTCGGACAGGGCGCGCAGGGCCTGGATCTCCTTGAAGATGGCGACGCGCAGGATGGCCTCGTCGCCGATGGCGTCCTCGGCTTCCTTCAGCCACTCGCGGATCTCCTGCGTCCGTTCCTCGTCGGCCTGGGTCAGGGCGAGTTCGTTCTCGGCGATGTCGAGCGAGATCTCGGCGATCAGCTTGCCGATGGTCAGCGCGCTGTCCGCGGTGAAGAGGCCGGCGCGGGTGCCGGTGGCGGTGAACTCGATGCCGGAGCGGGCGAGCGAGAGCGCGTCACCCGGCGAGATCGCCAGACCGCCGGTGGGCAGGTTGACGGGCACGCCTTCGACGATGGCCTCCTTGAGTTCCCAGGTGAGCTGCTCGGCGGCGTCGATGACCTGCTTGGCGGTCTCGATCACCTTGATCGTGTTGTTCACCGAGTACTTCACGCGGGTGAAGATCTCGTTGCGGCCCTGGTTGCGGCCGGTGGTGGTGAGGCGGGAGTTCACGAGGCGCAGCACGGCGACCGAATCGCCCGCGACGCCGTCCCAGGCGGCGATGGCTTCGGCAACGGCGGCTTCCTGCTGGATCATCTGGTTGATGAGGTCCTGGAGCTGGCCGGTGGCGGGGCGGCTGCCCCACGAGGCCGGGGCCTGGAAGGTGTAGCCGGCGGCGGTGACCGGCATCTGGTTGGTGAAGTTGGTGAGGTCGACCTTCGGGTTGGTGAGGTCGGTGAAGTTCACCGAGAACAGGCCGCTGGTGGAGCTGGCGGTGTAGACCAGGTTGTTGGTCGAGCTGGCGAAGGTCGGCGCGAAGAGGTCGCGCAGGCCGGAGCTCACGTCCTTGAGGGCGGTTTCCTTGTTCAGCACGCTGGTGCCGCTGCCGTCCGGCCTGGCGGCGAGGAAGGCCTGGTAGAGATCGCCGCCATTGAGCGCGCCGTCCGTGCCGAAGGTCGCCCAGCTCGCGGCCGGACCGGGAACGGTGTCCTTGTTGATCTGGCGGACCGGCACGTACATGTAGAGCGCGAGGTCGGGCCCTTCGTAGCCGGCCGGATAGAGGCGGCCGGGTCCGACGGTGCCTTCGTACGGCTTGCCGAAGATCGAGATGAGCTGGTTGCGGTAGGCGAGGTCCTCCTGGAAGGTCGAGTTGCGGAAGTCCTCCTCGCTGTTGCCGACCTGGCGGAGCAGGTTGCCGGCGCTGTTGGCATTGTCCCAGACCGCGGTGGCGTTCTCCACCATGCCGGCGGCGCGCTCGTGGATCTGATCGAAATGCGAGGGTCCGGAGCCTTCGAGGAACGAGGGGTCGAGATCGAAGACCTGGGCGCCGTTGGCGAGGCCGAGCGGGTTGTAGCCGCGGTCAGCCTGGTCCATCGTGCGCTGGATCGCGTTGAGGTTGGCGGAGACCACCGCGATGTCGCCGTTGGTCTGGCGGTCGACCTTGCGGATGCCTTCGAGCGTGGTGTTCGGGTGCTGCGACGGCAGCAGGGCGTTGGCGGTGACCCAGTCGAAGTAGGCGCTCTGGCCGGAGCGGCGGGCCCATTCGTCGACGCCCCAGGCGCGGTCGGCGTTGGAGTCGGTGTAGCCTTGCCACTGCGACTTGGGATCGGCGACGTAGCGGTCGCGGTAGGTCAGGTCCACGATTTCCGCGGCGGCCTTGGCTTTCGCGGCGGCGGTGGCGGCGAACTTCCGCTCGTCGAGGAAATCGACGCTGATGACGATGTCCTGGAGGTTGTAGCTTTCGGCGCGGGAGACCCAGTTGAAGGCCGGATGGCGCAGCAGGTCGTAGGTCGCGCGGGTGGCGGTGAGGTAGTGGCCCCAGGCGTCGCCGTGGCCCTGCGGGAACTGGATCATCGCGTCGTCCTCGTCGATGAAGCCGTCGGCATTGATGTCGCTGACATTGTAGTTCGTCGCGTAGGCGGCCTCGCCCTCGCCCTTGGTGAAGTTCCAGAACAGGCGGTTGTAAACGGGGCGCGCGAAGAAGTCGTCGACGCCGCGGAGCAGCGCGAGTTCCTCCTGGATCGGCGAGGACATCTGGTTCTGGAAGGCGAACACCGAGGTGGCGAGGCTGCCGTAGTCGGCGCTGTCGCTGCCGTGGCCGATGGTCGGGTCGCCGGCATCGACGTAGGCCTCGTTGCCGAGCAGCGTGTAGAAGTCGGCGATGCGGGTGGAGGCGAGCTGCAGCGCGTTGGAGATCGCGGGCGTGGAAACCGGCGTCGAGAGGTCGATGCTGAGGTTGCGGCCGCGGTTGAGGATGGTCTGGTAGAGTTCGATCAGGCCGACGTTCTCAATGACGTTCTTCGCCGGGTTGAGCGCGACCGGGCCTTCGTAGCGGGCGCCGAACTGCGCGACCATCGAGGCGAGGGTGGACGGCGCGTCGCCCTCGAAGTCGCGGATGCGGGCTTCGTAGGGGTTGACGGCGTCGAGCACGCGCTTGATCCAGCCCTGGGCGAGCTGGGCGCGGAAGTCGGGGTAGCCGTCGAGGTCGGCATCGACGAAGGGCTGCGAGTTGCCGGCGCCGGCCCAGGTGAAGTTGACGCCCTGGCGGCCGTCGGGCTGGGTGAGTTTCCAGTTGGTGCCGCTGGCGTTGTCGTTGCGGTGGCGGTAGCGGGCGAACCAGAAGGTGTCGGCGAGCAGGGCTTCCGGGGCATTCGGGTTGCCTTTCAGGGTGATCTGGTAGCGCGACCTGCCGGCCTGTCCGCTCGGATCGGGGAAGAGCTTCCACGGGTTCGGCTGGCCGGCCGGGATGAGGTCGGGCGGCGGGACGTTCAGGCTGCCGTCGTCGGGGCGGTACCACCATTCGAAGACCAGGTCGTCGGCGTTCGCGCCGAAGTCGCCGGTGGAGCGGAGGTTGATGTTCTCGTCGAAGACGTTGTCGGAAAGGATGGTCTGGATCGAGCCGCGGTAGCGCTGCTTGCGGTCGACCTTGATGATGTGCGGGGTGATCGGCGAGCCGCCGAGGGTCGGGTCGTTGTTCTCGACGACGGTGACCCAGCTTTCATCGGGATAGGGCGAGTTGTCGGCGAGGCGGCCGTTCGGGTCGAGGAAGTTGCCGTTGGGCACCAGCGCGAGGCCGGGGCCGTAGGCGCGCATCGGCGAGGGGGTGACCGGGCTGGCGTAGAGCACGTTGCCGAGGGAGTCCTTGAGGATCCGGCCGTCGGGGCCGAGCTGCGGGGTCTTCATCAGGCCGGTAAGGTATTCGCCGGCGGTGCCGGGAACGCCTTCCGGGTTGCGGGTCGCGTTGTAGAGCGCGGTGACGGCGTTGACCCAGGCCGTGCGGGAGGTGGAGCCGACATCGACCAGCGCGAGGATCGCGTCGCGTTCGGCGGCGGTGAGGATGTTGGGTTCCAGCGAGTAGACCTGCGGCGGCGAGGCGGTCAGGGTGGCGTCGCCGATGTCCTTGTCGTTGAGCAGGCCGGAGAACTCGAGCACGCCGGGCACCTGGCTGGTCACGCCGTTGACGGTGACCGGGCGTGTGGCGAGCGGGTCGTAGCGCAGGCGCTTCTGGAGCGAGGCGGGCAGTTCGTTGAAGACGTACTTGCCCTGCTTCACCGTCGTGCGGCCGCTGGCGGGCTGGAGTTCGGACGGGAAGCTGCCGACGGCGAGCGGGGCGGTGCGCTTGTCGAGCGCCTGGACGACGCGGGCGGTCCAGTAGGACTTCAGGCGGTCCTGCACGCCGTCCGGATTGAGCGAGTCGAACACCACCTCGGCCGAGGCGAAGGCGGTGAGCTGCGGCAGCCCGGGGGTCTGGACGGTGGTGGAGACGCCGTTGTTGACCACGACGCGGGTCGGGTTGTCGGCGCGGAATTCGCCGCCGGAGAAGGTGAGCGTTTCGCCGGCCTTGAGCACGGCCGGGTTGTCGGGCCACTCGGACTTGTAGATGACGCGGCTGGGCAGGTGCTGCTGGAGGTTGCTGGAGACGGCGCTGGTCTTCACCGCCGAGGGCAGGAAGGCCACCGAGTCGCCGACGCCCGGCACGCGGGCGCTACGGGAAGTATCGTAGGTCGCGCTGTACTGCGCGCCGCTCTTCACCACCTTGACCGGCGGGACCTGGACGGTGGGCGGCCACCAGAAATCGGGGGCCAGCGGGTAGTAGAAGGACACGTTGAACCAGGCCCGGTCGCCGCCGGAGACCGACCAGTACGAGCCGCGCCAGTCCTCCCAGTAGGCTTCCTGGGCGAAGAAGTTGTTGCCGAAGGTTTCGGGCGCGGGGCTGGCGCCGATCGCCACGCCGAGCGGGTAGAAGGGGATCACCGGTTCGCCCGCCTTCATCGAGACGAAGGGCTGGCTGCGCAGGTTCGTGGTGGTGGCGGTGAAGTTGTTGGCGAAGCGGTAGGACGGGTTGTCGCCGTTGGCGCTCTGCCGCTTGACCGCGTAGGCCTTCATCTTCACCTCGTCGGCCGCGGCGTCGTAGAACTGGGCGAGGACGTAGGGGTGCGAGGTGTAGCGCGCGGTGCCGGTGGTGATGGTGTTGTTGGAATAGTTCAGGTCGCCGTCACGGAGGGCGTAGATCGCCGGCGGGCGGGGCGAGACGTCGAGGAAGCGCAGCGAGGGGGCGACGAGGGCGTGCTCCTCGTTCGGATTGTAGCCGGGCGCGTTGAAGTCCGGCTGGCTGTAGATCTGCACCGCCTGGATGCGGGAGGGATCGTAGCTGGTGGCGGCGGGGACGCTGCCGAGCGCCGGGGCGACAAGCTGGTCCTGGCCGGTGGCGTTCTTGCCGTCGCTGCCGAGCTGGCTGGCGATGACGATCTGCGGCAGGGTGTTCGCGGCGGGCCAGACGGGCTTGTAGATGCGGGAGACGTAGGGCCAGAGGATGGTGTCGTTCCTACGAGGATCGTCGTACCACACGATGATCGGCAGCTCGCGGTCGGGGACGCCGGGGTGTTCGTTGACGGCGATCACCGGTCCCGGCAGGGCGGCCTTGTTGAGGACCTTGAGCGACGAATTGTCGGCGCGCAGCAGGGCCATGTCGTAGACGTCCTTCGCGGCGATGCCGTCCATCTTGGCACCGTTGTAGATGAAGGGATTGTAGCGGGCGCGGCCGGCGAGATCGAGGACGTAGCCGGTGCCGAGGTTGGCGAGGTCGGCGGCGGGATCGAGGATCTTCTCGCCCACGGCGACCTGGGTCGGCACGGCGGGCAGGTTGGTGTCCCAGGGGCGGGTGTCGACCACGCGGACCTGGAGGAATTCGCGCGGCTGGCCGCGGCCGCCGCTCTGGATCTTGGAGAACAGCAGCACCGAGATGCCGGGGCGTTCGGTGGTGAATTTCTTGCTGCCGTCCACGGCCGCGCCGGCGGTGGAGTATTTGATCGACTTGAAGCTGAAGCTGTCGGTCGCGTCGGGATCGAGCGCGACGGCCGGGGCTCCCTGGATGTGCGGGTAGTGGCCGCGGATCTGGCGCTGGGCGTCGAAGGGCAGGGTGGCGATGACGCGGACCTCGACCGCGTTGTTGGCGGGGTCGGTGCCGGGTTTCCACGGAACGGTGAAGCGGCCGGGGATGGTCGGGAAGAGGCGGGCGCTGACGGGATCCCACTCCGCCATCAGCTCGGCACCGGGCGCGGCGCCGCCGGGGGCGACGGCGATCGGATCGGGCACCGCGTTGATGATCGGGTTCGGCGTCTGGGTGAACATCGAGGCGAACTGCGGGTAGTCCTCGAAGCAGTGCTTGCCGATGGTGACGTTCACCACGATGGCGCCGGCACCGTAGCGCCAGAGCGTGCGGACGGGGCGCTGGAGGTTGGCGATCTCGTAGCCGATCGCGCCGTTCGGACCGTTCGGGAGCCAGACCGCGACCGGGCTGCCGTTGACCACGGCGGGGCTGCCGGTGGTCGGCAGGCCGGTGGCGGGATCGACCTCGCCGAGGGCGGCGAAGTAGTAGCCGTCGCCGTTGACCCAGCCGGTGAGCGACAGCGGATTGGGGCGGCTTTCCTGCTTGGCGGAAACGACTTTCACACGGGTGCCGGGATCGAACCACGACACGCCGTCCTGCACCGTGCGGTCGACATCGCCGCCGGGGGTCACCTCGTAGACCCGGGTGAGGCCGACGCGGGTCGGATCGTCGGCGTTGAGGCGGACGCCGTACTGGATCTGCCAGACGTAGGTGATGCCGGCGGGGCCATACATCAGGAAGTTCGGCTTCACCTGCTGGCGGGGCTCGACCGTCGGGAAGCCGAAGAACTTCACGTAGGTCACGTTGCGCCACAGGCCCTTCGCGATCGGGTCGCTGCCGAAGGAGACCGGGATGGTGAAGGTGTTGGCCGTGACCGCGCTCACCTGGAAGGTGCCGTTGTAGGGGCCGTAGCCGCTGCCGCTGATCTCGACGAAGTCGCCGACGCGGAGCGAGTGGTTCTGGGAGTTGGTGACCACCGTGCTGCCGCCGCTGGGGGCGTAGCCGGTGATGGTGCCGACGGTCTGGTCGCGGATGTCCACGCGCGAGCCGGTGGGCGCGGGGAAGCGGGCGTTGTTCTGGGTGCTGCTGACCAGGTTGTTGGGCGGGCCGTAGGCACGGTAGCCCTTCACCACGTGGCGGATGTCGAGGCCGGGGTGGCTGAAATTGTCGAGCACGAAGCCGTCGATCTGGACGACCGGCTGGCTGCCCTTGAGCACCCACTGGCGGCTGGCCGGCGGGCTGGGGCTGCCGGAGGCGTCGGACGCGAGCGGGCCGGCCCACGGGGTGCCGGCGATGACCTCCTGGCTCTGGGTCTTGCTGAAGTCGTGGCGGATCGTCAGCGCGTAGTAGTGGTCCCACTTCACCTGGACGTCGGTGTCGCGGGTGATCTCGAAGTCGTAGTTCGTGGGGTCCGCGGTCTGGGCGATGTTGTTGACCGACATGCCGATGGCGACGAAGCGTTCCTCGGCCTGGTTCTTGATGGTTTCCGGGTCGGTGATGTATTCGGCGTGGATGTTCTTGTAGACCTCCTGCTGGGCGATGATCTGGATGCGGTCGCCGTGGGCCACCTGGATGTTGGCGTATTCGGTCTCGTCGTCGGCGACCACGAAGCCGTCGCGCTTGACGATCACGCCGCGGACCGGCGGGCCGCCGTTTTCCTCCTCGGTGCTGATGACGCGGAGGAAGCGGCTGGGGCCGCGGAAGACCAGCGTGGCCGGGTTGTCGTCGAGCGTGCGCGAGGCGCTGGCGGCGCCGGCGTAAACGGTGGCGACGGAGTTGAGGGCGGCGCCGTTGTTGAAGAAGACGTTGTTGAAGTTCTGGACGTCGTTGAAGCCGTCGGTGTCGATGTCGGCCTTGAAGGTGAAGGTTTCACCGGGGCCGAAACCCGTGAGCGCGAAGGAGACCACGTCGCTGCGCAAGGTGGGCAGCGGGGAGGTGCGGACGGCGGTGCCGCCGGGCGGCGCGGTGACGGTCTGCTCGGCGCCGTCGAAGTTCTTGGAGAGATCCCCGATGGTCAGGTCGAAGCGGGTGATCTCGAGGTTCGGCGAGTTGTTGGTGACCGCGATGGTCGGCACGTTCGTGTCGCCCTCGATCTTCACCGTGAAGAGCAGGTCGGACACGTCCGCGCGGGCGGAGGACGCGGCGGCGAGGCCGAGCAGGAGGCCGGCGAGCAGCGTGCGGAAGGACGGGAGCGGGATCATGGAAGGGTGAAATCGGGGTGGGAAAAACTCAGCGGCCGTTGAGCGCGTCGATCAGGCTGATGCGGTGGAGCTGGAAGGTGCCGGCCACCTTGAGGCCGATGTTCTTCGAGGGGCCCAGCGGCTTGTGGAGGCCGTGGATTTCCTCCTGATAGACGCCGGAGATGCGGTCCACGCCGTAGCCGGTGCGGGTGAGGGTTTCGCCGTTCACCGGCTGGAAGCTCAGGTTGACCAGGCGGCGGATATCGATGCCGGTGGTGTGGTCGGGGTGGCGGCGGTGGCGGAAGGGATTGGTCGGGTGGTTGGCCGGCAGCAGGATCTCGGTGGCGAGGCTGGCGGCGAAGTCACCGGACATCGGCAGCTCCGTCAGCAGCGAGCGCGAGGCGGCGGAAAGCACCGGGGCGAGCGCGTTGATCGCGGCTTCCTTGGCCTTGTCCTTGATCGAGGCCGGGGTCGCGAGCAGGTCCTTCTTTTCCTTCAGCGCGGCGGTGGCGGCGGCTTCGGCGGCGGTGGCCACGCTGCCGGCGAAGGTCGAGGAGCGCACGAAGGCGGTGTAGTCGGTGGACGGCGCGGCGGTCGGGCGCGGGTAACGGGCGACGGAGCCGGACAGCGCGTCGCGGCCGGCCTTTTCGGCGAGGGCGGCGATCTCGCCGGCGAGCGGCGAGTCGGACAGGGCGGCTTCGGCGACGATCGAGGAAAGCACGAGCTCCAGCGCGTCGGGCGCGCGGGTGTCGGAGTAGGTGGTCAGCTTGACGTTGAGGGCCGCGGTGCGGGCTTCGGCGACCTTGGCGACCTGGTCGAGCGCGGCGCGGATCGCGGCGGTCTTGCGCCATTGGCCGCCGGTGGCGGGGGCCCAGCTGCCTTTCACGGCGGGATCGCCGGTGGCGGCGTCCCAAGGGACCGGGATGGAGAACGAATTCGCGTCGATGACGGTGACGGCGTGTTCGCCGTTGTATGCCGACTGGCCCGAGCCGCCGACCACGATGCGGTCGCCGCTGGCGAGGCCGTGGGCGGTGGCGGAAATGCGGGTCGGCACCGTGGCCGGGGCGTCGAAGTCGGTGATCTCCACCGGGAGGTCCCAGCTTCCCTTGACCGCCGGATTGCCGCCGAAGGCGACCGGGATGGTGAAGGAATCGGCGTCGATGCGAGTGATGGTTTTCGGTCCGTTGTAGGAAGCCTGGCCGGAGCCGAGGATCTCGATGACCTGGCCGTTGTTCAGACCGTGGCCGGGGCTGGTGATCTTGGTGCCGGAGACGCCGCCGGGGGCGCTTTCGAAGTTCACGATGTCGCCGGATTCCGCCGACCAGAAGCCGCGGTCGGTGGGATCGGAATCGAAGGCGATCGGGAGCGAGAACGTGTTGGCATCGATCACCGTGACGAGGTGGCTGCCGTTGTAGGCGGCCAGCGAGCCGCGGATGGTGATGCGGGTGCCGTCGCTGAGGCCGTGGCCGGGCGAGGTCACGCGCAGCGGGGCGATTTTGTTAGAAGCTGCGAAGCCGCCGATCGCGCCGCCGGCGACGAAGGGCTTGGCGAGGCGGAAGCGGTCGTTGTCGAGGCGGACGATCGTGTGCAGGCCGTTGTAGGCCCCGACCGCCGCGCCCTGGATCGCGATCTCGTCGCCGGTGACCAGGCCGTGGGCGGCGGAAAGCGCGGCCACCGCGGTGCCGGAGTCGGCGCTCTGGAAGGCGGTGACCGGCGCGAAGGCGATGCCTTCCGCGGTGCCGCCGACCTTTTCCGCGGCGGCGGCGATCGCGTCGCCGATCAGCTCGCCGGCGAGGAAGCGGTCGTAGCCGCGATCGGTCTCGGCGAAGGCGGCGGCGGTGTTGAGGGCGGCCTTTTCCTTTTGTGCGAGGGTGGCGGACGGCGGCAGCGCGGCGAGGGCGGCCTCGATCGCGTCGATCATTTCGATGCCGCGCGTGTCCTGATAGAAGGAGCCGTTCTTCAGCGCGGTCGCCGCGGTGCGGGCGGCGGAGGTCGAGCCGCCGCCGGCGATGGCGCGGACCTTCACGGCGTCGAGATGGGCGGCGAGGAAATCGGAAAACGCGTCGGCGGCGTCGGCCTGGGCGATCACCGGCGTGGCGGCGTTCTGGGCCGCGGTTTTCACGGTCGCTTGGGACGTGCTGGTCTGCGCGGCGGTGGCGGCGGCGGTGGCGGCGGCCTCGATGACCTGGTTCACCGCGGCGGTCGCCTTCGGGTCGCCGAAGTCGAAGACCACGCTCGAGATCCGGCTGGCGGCCTGCGGAGGGAAGGAGCCGTAGAGACGCTCGTCGGTGACGAGGGCCATGTCGCTTTCGGTCTTCTGGAGGTCGGACTTGCGGGCGAGGATGGCCACCTGTTTGAGCAGGCTGGCGCGGCCGGTGGCGTCGACGTGGACGATCAGGCGGAAATTCGCGGCGTCGAAGGTGGGTGTCGGCGTGTTGGGGTCGGACGCGCGCGGGATGTTCTGCGCGTCGAGCGGCACGGACACCTCGTTGACCTTGCCGAGCGCGACCTCGCCAACCCACAGGCCGCGGTAGGGGCTGGCTTCGGCGGAAGCGTTCGGTGCCGCGGCGGTCCACAGGGCGCAGGCCAGCAGCGAGGAGAGGGAAAAGGAGGGCTTCATGTCGAAGGTGAAGGGAGAGAGGCGGATCAATTGCCGAGCGCGTCGCGGCGGCCCGTGACCGGCACCCAGGTCTCCGTCCCGAGGTCGGTGGTGATTTTCAGCAGCGAGCCTTGGAGGGGGCGGAGCAGTTCGCCGGAGCGGCACTCGAAGGGGATGGCCATGCCCGAGCCGACTTCGAAGGCGGGGAGCGGCTGCTGCCAGGCGGCGGCGGGGAAGTTCGCGGGCACCGATTTCACCGGGGCCGCGGGGTCGCCGAAGGTCTTCACCAGGATCGAAAGCGGCAGCGGCGTGGCATCGCCCGGGACGTGCTGGAGGGTCGGCGTCAGCGGGTGCGGCGCTTCGTTGCGCAGCGTGAGATCGGCCGGGCCCATGCCGAGTCCGAGCGCCTGGCCGGCGGCCTCGACGCGCAGCGGACCCTGGTAGTCGGAGGGGCCCTTGCAGTAGATCCAGAAGGCCTCGCCGGACCTCATCGCTTCGGCGGAGGGCTGGAGGACCTGCTTCCAGCGGCCGTTCACGAGGCGGTAGATCGACTGGTTCTTGAGAGCCGTGGAGCCGGCGAAGAACTGGGCGAAAGTCGGCGGGGCGGTCGCGGAGACCGGGAAGCCGGTGAAATTGAAGGCGTCCGGCTGCCAGCTGGCGAGAGCTCCGGTGACCCGGCCGGTGGCGCGCCAGCGGCAGTTGTCCTTGGCATGGATCAGGTAGGCGCGGTTGCCATCGATCGCATCGAGCGACTTTAGGAAGGCCTCCGGCAGATCCGGCGCGTACCACACGCCCCAGCCCTGGGCCTTGGAAAGGTTCACCTCCGGATCGGTGACGAACTGCTGGTTGCCCGGGTTCTTGAAAAGCGTCGCCACCTTGTCCACCGGCAGGCCGGCGAAGACCACCGCCGGCGCGGCATCGGCCGGCTCCACCTCCAGGTAAACCGCGTTCCAGCCCTTGGTCAGCGGGATTTCCTGGGTCCGCAGATGCCCCGGACTTTCATCCTGCGCCTCGCTTGGATTCAGCCCCGCCAGCATGAGGAACGGGATCAGGAAAACTCGGGTGGCATGCCGGATCGAACGGAGGGTCATGTGGGGAAATCGGGTGCGGAACAGCGGTGGGGGCGTCGTCCGGACTCCAGCAGCCCGGGGAGAACAACGACTAACAAAAGGCGATAATTAGGAATTCCTAAATATCGGCGCGCTGTAAAGTTGGAAGTCCGCGGGATCCGAAAAAACTGCGTGTTTTCCCGAGTGTCCGAAATTTCGCCCCGCGAACGATTGCGGATTGAGCCCCTTGGCGGGGCCGTCCTAGCCTGAGCCATGCGAAGATTGATGCTGCTTGCGGGTGCGTCCCTTGTTTTGGCCGGCTGCGGTGGGACCGGCATTCCGGCCGACGGGAATATCCAGTCGGAGGATCCCGCCGAAGGAGGCATTTCCGAGGTGCCGAATCCGAACGCCGCCATGGCGAAGAAAAGCGGCACGCCCTTGGCCACCCTCCAGCACGGTCACGTGACCTACATGCTGAAGTGCGGCGAGTGCCACAACTACATGCTGCCCGAGCAGATCGATGTCGACGAGTGGGAGGACGCGATGCCCAAGATGATCCGTCATGCGGGACTCGCACCGGAGGATGAGAAGGCGGTGCTGGCCTACGTGCTGGCGGTGAAGGGCGAGTGAGGGATTGCCGCGGCGCGGAAGCGGGTGTTAGCCTGCCGGTCATGAACAAGGCCCTCGTTTTCCTCCCCTGCCTGCTGCTGCTCCCGGGCTGCGCCACAAAAACGGCCCCGGTGCCCGACGCGACGATGGCCGGGCGCAGCGGGACGAAGCTCGGCACCTTGCAACGCGGCCACGCGGTCTATCTGGCGCAGTGCGGCCGATGCCACGAGCCCATCCTCCCGGCGGACGTGAGCCGGGACGACTGGCACGTGGTGGTGCCCGGCATGTCCTGGAACGCCGGGATTTCAGAAGCCGACGAGCAGGCGCTGACCGCCTACATCCTGGCGGCCAAGAAGTGAATCCCGCGCTCGAACTCGCCTTGTTCGCCGGCTTGATGGCGCTGGGGCAGTTCAGTCCCGGGCCGGACATGGTCCTGCTGACCCGGACCGCGCTGGCCGAGGGTGCACGGGCCGGCGCGATGATGGCGCTCGGCATTGCCACCGGCCTCGCCTTCCATGCCGGCGTCGCGGTCGCCGGGCTCGCGCTCGCCTTCCAGCAGAGCACGGCCCTGCGCCTCGCGGTCACCTGGGCCGCGGCCGCCTACCTGCTGTGGCTCGCCGGCTGCCTGCTCCGCGCGGCCTGCTTCCCCGCGGCCGGTCCCGCCGACCCCGCGCGCCCGCTGTCGCGCCATCCCTACCTTCGCGGCCTGGTATGCAACCTTCTCAACCCGAAAGCGGTCGTTTTCCTCGCCGCCACTTGCGCTCCTTTCCTCAGCGGCACGCATCCGCCGTGGTGGCCCTTCGCCCTCGCCGCCGTGATCGTCGTGCAAGGCGGCACGCTGTGGGCGCTGTGGGCCCGGCTGCTCCAATGGAAGCCTCTCAGGACCCGTTACGAGCGATCGGCCCGCTGGATCGACGGGGCTTTCGGCCTGGCACTCGCGGTGCTCGCGGTCGTCCTGCTGGCATCGCCCTGAAGTTCCCGGTTGCATCTCCGGGGGGATTGCCTTTCATGCACGGAGTCTTTCCGCACCCCGACCGCACGCCACCTTTCCCATGAAATCGATCCGCTTCCGTTGCCTATCCGCCCTGCTCCTCGCCGGAGCCGCCCTGGCCTTCAGCTCCTGCACCACCACCACCACGGGAGGTGCCCACACCTCGTTCAAGTTCGACCCGCCGGTCAAGGAGCCGACCAATCCCTCGGCGGTCCGCGTGAAGCTGAGCACCAGCGCGCAACGCCTTTATGTCGTCGAAGGCAACGAGGTGCTGCTCGCCACGCCGATCTGCGTCGGCACGCCGTCGACCCCGACCCCGGCAGGCACCTTCCCGATCCGCGCGAAGAAAGCGGAACGCCGCCGCGCCAGCAGCCCCGGAGCCGGCTATCCGATGACCTACTGGATGGAGTTCTACAGCCCCGCCTACGGCATGCACTGGGGCTTCGTGAAACCCTATCCCTCGACCCACGGCTGCGTCCGACTGCCGCTCAAGTCGGCGCGCAAGATCTTCAACATGGTCCGGGTCGGCACTCCCATCGACATCGCCAAAACCCAGCCGTGGGATGCCACCGTGGGCAAGTCGCTGCCGGTGCTCGACGACAGCGCGCTGCCGAACCCGCCGATGTCCTACCTGCTCAGCCCGCAGGTCTTCCGCGACGCCCACCAGGGCAAGATGTGGAACTTCTGAGGCCTCCCGGCGACCCTTTCCAGCCCCCGCTCCCGGATCCCCGGGGCCGGGGGTTTTTCATTCCCCGCGCTTGCGCTCCCACGAACTCACACGGCCGTTGCGGAACAGGACCGAGGCGCGGCGGTAGGGCACGTAGGTGACTTCCTGCCCGATGCCGTAACCGTACGGGTAGCCGTAGCGACCGTAGCGGCCGTAACGGTAGCCGCCGTATCCATAGATCTCGTTGGTGTAAACGGGGGTCGTTCCGGCGTAGTCCCAGCGCAAGGTCGGCACGCCGCCGTCGTTGCCCTCGTATTCGCGGGCCGGCCGGCCCCAGGCCAGATAAACCGCGTCGGTGCCCATGCCCTTGTCGATCCGCCCCTGCCGCACGAGTTCCTGCTGCTTCGCCGGGAGCTTGTCGAAAAGCGCCGGCTGCGCCGCGATCCGCGCTTCGGGGGTCGTCGGCGCGCACGAGACCAGAAGCAGCGGAAGCACCGCGAGGGAGAGGAAGGCCGTCTTCATGCCTCCATCGCTACACCGGAAGAGCCGCGACGGCAAACTTCGCTCGCACGGAAAAAATTCGGTGGCAAACTCGCTTGCCAAGCGAGAACGCGGGGACGCAATCTCGCGGCGCAACCGCCCCTCTTCCCCATGTCCGACCTGCTCGAAGACGACGAACTCACCGCCGCCCTGAAGAAGTGCCCCGAGTGGGATTTCGAAAGCAACGCGATCACCCGCACCGTTGAATTCGAGGAATTCATGGAAGCGATCGATTTCGTCAACGACCTCGCCGAGATCGCCGACGAGGCTCAGCATCATCCGGACATCCGCATCCGCTACACCAAGGTGACCCTCAAGCTCACCACCCACGACGCCGGCGGCGTGACCGATGCCGATATCGAGCTCGCGCAGCGGATCGACAACCTGGTGGACTGAGGCGCTTTGCCCGCCCCCGCCTTCCGCCGAGGCCCGCATCCGCGGGCCTTTCGCGTTTCAGCGCGGGTGCATGAGTTCCTTGTCATCCATCCCGGTCAGCGAGCGCAGTCCCTTCAGCAGCCGCATCAGGATCAGGAACAGGAAAACCAGGACCGGCAAGCCGATCACCGCGAAGCTCCAGCCGGTCAGTTTGGCAATGATGCCGTTGTAATTCTCCAGGGCATCGAGCGCCAGCGCGTCGAAGCCGCGGAAGAACCACAGCGCCAGCCCGAGGTTCATCGCGGCGCTCAGTAGGAACGAAGCGGCGAAGAAGCGCGTCGACTCGAGCATGAGGCGCGAATACGCGTCCTGCACGCCCCGTTCGGCGACCCGCTGCTCGATCCGCGGGATGTCGAAGATCGAGTCGTTGTAGAGGAACACGCGGATCAGCGGGCTGTCCGACTTGTGCGAGGTGAGGATGGCGAAGGCGAGGACCAGCGGGATCGAGGCTTCCTTGATCCCGAACAGCAGGCCGGCATTCGGCTTCACCGATCCGTCGGCATTCCAAAGATAGAGCGTGAGGCCGCCGGTGAGCAGCACCGAGACAAAGCCGAGCGCGGAGAAGACGTTGCCGTGTTTCGTTTTGACGAAGTGCCATACCCCGTAGGCGAAGGGCGGGATGAGCGCGATGATCATCGCCCACAGCGGGCCGAGGTGCCAGGGCTTCGCCTCCTTGCCGAGCTTGATCTGGATTTCCGGATCCTTGCTCAGATAGCTGAGCACCATCACGGGGATCAGCACGTTGATCAGGATATTGGCGAGCGGGTGCTCCTGCTTGGGCTTGGGATCGGGCATGAAGCTCTGTGGGGGAGATAAGCGACTTATCTTCCCGATGGGAACGAAAAAGGCGCGGTGCGTTCCGGCCCGCTTCCCGGCCTCCGTCCGGCGGATCGGTCGGCAGGGCATCGCTTCGAAGGGCACGAAGGGCCCGGAAGCGGCGGGTCCATGAGAGGGCTCCCCGTGTCGATCCGGTATCACGCGATTGCGTAATATCGCCCGGCCCTGAATTCTGGAATTCTCCGACCGTCAGCAAGCAACCTGCTTACCCCTCCACCACCCGCGGAGGGTTCTCCCCCACCCCCACATCCCCCCATGAAACTGATCCCCCAGGGCACCCCGAGTGCCACGCTGAAGGCCGACGCCAGCCGTCTCGCCGATTTCGTGCTGTTCACCCAGCGCAGCTGCATCCTCAACCTCTCCAAGGAGCTGAACCGCGGCAACCTTTCCTATCCGCAGTTTTTCCTGCTGACCTATCTCTCCAGCGAGGAATACCTGACGATGACCGACATCTCGAAGAAGATGGGCCACTCCACCGCGGCGGCCACCGGCCTGGTGGACCGGATCGAAAAGCTCGGCTACGTCGAGCGCGCCCACGCTTCGGAAGACCGCCGCAAGATCATGGTGCGCATCACCCCGAAGGGCGTGGAAATGGTGGCCCGCATGCGCAAGGAGATCGCCAACGACCTCGCCGGCATCCTGGCCTCGATGGACGAGGAAGCGGCCGAAACCGTGGAGCAGACGAAGCTCGCGATGGCTTCGCACCGCTTCGCCTGAACCGCCGGACCGGGAGTGCGGTGCAAGTCGCCCCGCACGCCCGCCGCGGCATCACACCGTGCCGAAGATCGTCTTTCCGGAGGAAAGAAGGTCGTCGCAGGCTTCCTTCATGCGCTGGCAGAGGCCCTGTTCCGCCTTCTTGAGGTAGGAGCGGGGGTCGTAGGTCTTTTTGTCGCCGACCTCGCCGTCGATCTTGAGCACGCCTTCGATGTTCTGGCAGACGTGCGTCACGATCGGCCGGGTGAAGGCGTACTGGGTGTCGGTGTCGATGTTCATCTTCACCACGCCGTAGTCGAGGGTCTCGCGCAGGTCGCTTTCCGAGGTGCCGGAACCGCCGTGGAAAACGAGGTCCATCTCGGCGGCCGGGCCGTACTTGTCGGTGACCGCCTTCTGGCCGTCGCGCAGGATCGAGGGCTTGAGCTTCACCGCGCCGGGTTTGTAGGAGCCGTGGACGTTGCCGAAGGTGGCGGCGAAGAGGAAGCGGCCGATCGGGCTGAGCGCCTCGTAGACCTGCACCATGTCCTCCGGGGTGGTGTAGAGCTTTTCCGAAGGCAGGCCGGAGGTGTCGTGGCCGTCTTCCTCGCCGCCGACGCAGCCGGCTTCGACCTCGAGGATGATGCCGAGCTCGGCGCACTCCTTGAGCAGTTCCTTGGAAATCCGGAGGTTCTCATCCAGCGGCACCACCGAGCCGTCGAACATGTGGCTCTGGAACAGCGGGCCCTTCCCGGCGGCGATGCGTTCGCGCGAGGCCTGGAGCAGCGGCTTGAGGAAGCCGTCGACCTTGGCCGGGTGGCAGTGGTCGGTGTGGAGGGCGATCAGGACATCGTATTTCTCGGCGAGGAGGTGCACGGCCTCGGCGAGCACGATGGCTCCGAAGGCGGCGTCCTTCACCGCGGTGCCGGAGGCGAACTCGCCGCCGCCGGTGGAAACCTGGATGATGCCGTCGGACTTGGACTCGGCGAACGCGCGCAAGGCCCCGTTGATGGTGGGCAGCGAGGTGACGTTGATGGCCGGGTAGGCGTAGCCGCCTTTCTGGGCGGCATCGAGCATGGCGCGGTATTGCGCGGGAGTGGCGACTGGCATGACGGCGGAGGGGGTAGCGGACCGGCCCACCCGGCGCAAGGCCGGAGCGGGTCACCGGGAAGTACGCAGGAGCCGTGCCAGCGGGCATCCCGATCCGGCCGGCCGTCTTTTTGCGTGTTCCGGCAGGTTTTCCTGTCAGAGGTAGTCATACGGAGAGGGGCATCGCCCCGTCGTCCGACATCGCCCGGCCATGAAACCCATCGTCATCCTCGTGCTGCTCGCCGCATTGATCCTGCCCGTCGAGGCCAAGAAGAAAAAGCGCGGCAATGGTGCCCGCGACAAGCAGGAGGAGCTGCAGAAGAAGAAGGAGAAGGCGGAGCGCGAACGGAAGCGTGACGCGGTCAACGACTTCCTCGACAAGAAAGACAAGAACGAGGACGGCATGGTGACCCGCGACGAGCATCTCGCCGGCGAAGTCGACAAGGAAACCGCCGGCAAGAAGTTCGACGCCGCCAACAAGAACCGCGACCGCTCGTTGACGCGGTCGGAAATCGAGGACTTGCTGGGGCTTTAAGGCTCTTCGCGGGCCGGATCACCACGCGGCGGGCGCCATGATCCCGAGGTTGACCAGGGCCTGCCGCTTGACCGAGTCCATCAGCGCGTGGAAGAGGCCGAAGGCCTCGTTCTTGTACTCGACCAGCGGGTCCTTCTGCCCCTGCGAGCGGAGGTAAACCCCCTCCCGCAGCTCGTCCATGTCGGCGAGGTGCTCCTGCCAGCGGCTGTCGATGGCGTGCAGCACGGCGCGCCGGATCTCGCCATCGACCAATTCGGCCGGCAGTCCCGCGACGCGCCGGTCGTGGGCCTCGCGGACCCGCTGCACGGTGCTCGCGACGAGGGCATCCGACCCGCCGTTCGAGAGTTCTTCCGCTTCAAAGGAAATCCCGAAGCTGTCGCGGATCCATTCCACCAGCCCGTCCCGGCCGGTCTCGTCGCTTTCCTCGAGCTGCCGTTGCAATCCGGACGCGACGGTGTCGGCGATGATCTCGTGCACGAGCAAGCGGATGTCCTCGGTGGCGATCACGTCGTTGCGGTAGCCGTAAACGATCTCGCGCTGGAGGTTCATCACGTCGTCGAAATCCAGCACCCGCTTGCGGATCTGCGCGTCGTGCTGCTCGGCCTGGCGCTGGGCTTCCTCGACCAGCTTCCCGAGCGACGGGATCCTGGCCCCCGCGGCTTCGGCTTGCTCGATCACCGCCGCCATCCGGACGGGTGCGGCGCGGTGGCGCATCAGGTCGTCTTCCAGCGAAAGGAAGAACTGCGAGCGGCCGGGATCGCCCTGGCGAGAACAACGGCCGCGGAGCTGGCGGTCGACGCGGCGCGAGGGCTGGCGCTCGGTGCCGATCACGAACAAACCGCCGAGCTCCGCCACGCCTTCGCCGAGTTTGATGTCGGTGCCGCGGCCGGCCATGTTGGTCGAAACGGTGACCGCACCGCGCTGGCCGGCCGCCGCGACGACCGCCGCCTCCTGTTCGTGGAGCTTCGCGTTGAGCACGGAATGCGGGATGCCGGCGCGCTTGAGCATCCGCGACAGGGTCTCGGACGACTCGACCGAGGCCGTGCCGACCAGCACCGGCTGGCCGGTGGCGTGGGCCTGCTGGATGGCGGCGATCACCGCCTGGTATTTCTCGCGGCGGGTCTTGAAGAGCTGGTCGTTGGCATCGGTCCGCCGGTTCGGCAGGTGGGTCGGGATCGGCAGGACGTCGAGCCGGTAGATGTCGTGGAACTCGGCGGCCTCGGTTTCCGCGGTGCCGGTCATTCCCGCGAGCTTCGTGTAGAGGCGGAAATAGTTCTGCAGCGTGATGGTGGCGAAGGTCCGGTTCTCCTCCTCGACCTTCACGCCTTCCTTGGTCTCGACCGCCTGGTGGAGGCCGTCGGACCAGCGGCGCCCGGGCATCTCGCGGCCGGTGCTTTCGTCGATGATCGTCACCTTGCCGTCGCGCACCACGTAGTGGACGTCGCGCTCGTGCAGGCAGTAGGCCTTGAGCAGTTGCGAGATGCCGTGAACCGCCGCGGCGCGGGCCGTGCGCAGCGCGTGGAGTTCCTGCCTGGCCGCGGCCTTCTGCTCGCGGGTGAGCGCCGGGTCGGCATCGATCGCCGCGAGCCGCGGCCCGAAGTCGGGCAGCGTGAAGGACTCCGGATCGTCCGGCGAAAGGAACTTGCGGCCCTTGTCCATCAGGTCGGCGTCGCGGCCTTTCTCGTCGATGGCGAAGAACAGCTCTTCCTTCAGCTTGTGGATGTCCTTGCGGAAGGCCTGCTGCTGGTAGCGGAGTTCCGTCTTGTCCAGCAGGCGGCGGAGTTCGGGATTCTCCATGAAGCGGAGGAACTGGCGGTGCCGCGGCTGGCCGAGCTTCAGCTTGTAGAGATGGATGCCGGCCGCCGCGGTGTCGCCGGCTTGGAGCAGGCGCCGCGCTTCCGCCGCGAGGCCGTTGCAGAGTTCCGTCTGGCGTCGCACGAGCTGCTCGACGCGGGGCTTGAACAAGGCCAGCGGGTTGTCGGACTTCCCCGCCGGGCCGGTGATGATCAGCGGCGTGCGGGCGTCGTCGATGAGGATCGAGTCCACCTCGTCGAGGATCGCGAGGTAGTGGCCGCGCTGGACCTGCTCGTCCTTGGTCGAGGCCATCCCGTTGTCGCGCAAGTAGTCGAAGCCGAACTCCGAATTGGTGCCGTAGGTGATGTCGCGGGCGTAGTGCTGGCGGCGCTCCCACGGCGGCATGGCATTCTGGAGGCAGCCGACCGTCAGGCCGAGGAACTGGAACAGCGCGCCCATCCAGTCCGAGTCGCGTTTCGCCAGGTAGTCGTTGACCGTGACCACGTGGACGCCGAGGCCGGTCAGGGCGTTGAGGTAGACCGGAAGGGTGGCGACGAGCGTCTTGCCTTCGCCGGTCTGCATTTCGGCGATCAATCCGCGGTGCAGGGCGATGCCGCCGATGAGCTGGACGTCGAAGTGCACCATGTTCCACACCTGCGGCCGGCCGTTCACCAGGACCTCGCGGCCGCAGAGCCGGCGCGCGCCGTTCTTCACCACGGCGTAGGCCTCGGGCAGGATCTTGTTGAGATACTTCTCCCGGGATGCCGCGAACTTTTCCTCGGTCCGCAGGAAGGCGGCCTTGGCGGCTTCGATCGACTCCACGCTGGCCTCGACCCGTGCCGGCAAGGAGGAGAACTCCTTGCGGAGCGGGGCAAGCCGGGATTCCAGCGCGGCGGCGGTCGCGCGCAGCTCGTCGGCATCCATGGCCTCGAGCCGCAGCCTCGGGGGCGCGTCGAGCGGATGGTAGCGGGACAGGTGCTCCTGCCAGCCGCGGGTGAGTTCGGTCAGCTTGTGATCCGGCTCGCGCTGGAGCGCGTCTTCGATTTCGCGGATGCGGGAAACGAGCGGCCGGAGCCGGCCCAGTTCGCGTTCGTTCTTGTTGCCGAGGAGTTTGGGAAAAGGCCAGGTGATCATGATCGGTGGATGAGGTGGGGCGTCGGCCGGGGCAAGAAAGCGCCGGGCGGGACGGTGAAAGGCGAAGGAACCGTGAGGCGGAACCGGGCCGGCCGCAGCGGGGCCACCCGGGAGAATCACCCGCTTGGAGAGCGGGTCGCCGGCCCCCCTGCCGGCGGGGGATTTCAACGGCGGCAACCACCGGAGGGGGCGATCCGCCTCACCGGCGAACCGTTTCCACGGGAGACTGCGCCATCAGGCGTGGCAAAGCCCTGGCGGGGCACGTCCCTGCACCGATCCACGACCACCGGCGATCAGGGGGAAAAACCCTTGCCGATCGATCTCCAACAAAACCGGCGGAGGCAGCGCCACCCTGAAGCCACCGTCTCCCTGCGGCACCAGGAGCACCCCGCCCTGCGGCTGGGCATCCGCACCGGGGGCATCGGCCGAAGCCTGGGTCAGGCTGCACGCATCCGGGCTCCGGCCTTTCCTTCCCTGAGCCAGGTCCGGCAGCACCACGTGGCCGCCGACCAGCGCCACCAGCGCAAGGACCCAGGGGATCCACGCGGAGGGACGATAGCGCTCTTCGGCTGCAATCATGGTTTCAGGAAGGCGGCGGATTTCCACCGCGCGCTTGCCGTGCCACGATCCGGAGCGCGGGTGATTTGTCAAACGATGGTTTTCCGGCTTCTTGCGGGGCCCCGGCGACCTGAACCGCCGAACGGGGGGCTTGCCACGGCGCATGGAGCCGGATCATGGTCCGGCCAATGGCAAATCGATGGTCCTTTCGGATGGCGGCCGGACTGCTGGTGCTATTCGGCGCGTGCAACCTGCGTGCGGACGAAGCCAGGGCCGTCGGGGATTTGCTCGCGAAACTGGTCCCCGAGGTCGCGCCCGAAGAACAGCTCGCGGCCCTCGACGGGATCGCGACCTCGCTCGATCCGCGCATTCCGGCGGCCTGTCTTCCGATGCTGCAATCCCCCGGGAACTCCGTGCGGCGCAAGGCCGCCCGGGCGATCGGCAGCCGTTGGTGGCAGATTCCCCCGGGTGAAAGGAGCCGCTACATCAAGGCGCTCGAAGCGAATCTCGGTTCCGCCGAAACCGACGTCGTCAACATGACCCGCCGTGCCATCGGGCTGGTGGCGCGGAGCTACGACAACGACATGTTCGGCCGGAGTCCCGGAAAGCGGTGGGTGATTTACGAACGGAGTGGCAAGCCCTGCCTGATCGACAGCCGCAATGGCACCGAAGAATTGCTCGGTGCCGGCGTCGAGGGGATGTTCCTTCCCGCCTACGGCAACGAACCGGTCGCGCCGTGCGTCCACTGGCATCCGGCGGAGGAAATGGTCGCCCTCGAGATCGTGATCTTCCGGCGGCCCACCCTGCTGTGGGTGTGGCGACCCGAGGGCGGCTTGCGACCTTTCGGAGCCGACGAACTGCAGGAGTTCCTGAAGAAAGAAACGGGTGCCACGACCGAACCGGTCGTTTCCGACACCACCTTCGGCGAGTGGGCAGGAAAGGAACTCGCGTTCTCCGTCGAATGCCTGATCGGCGAAGGCGAGGGCCGCGACGTCAAAACCCTCGACCTGCGCTGGCGAGCGGACTCCGACACCTTCGTCCTGGCGGGAGAGAAAGGCCGGTGATCGATCGGACGGCGGCGGCGCGATCCGCCGCGTGCTAGGCCCCGCCGCTGGCGATGTGCGAGAACTTGTCGTCGAGGAAGCGCAGCACCATCTCCTCGACCTTCTCGTCGCCGAGGCGCTCGATGACCTCCACCGAGAAACCGCGGGCGATGAGCTGGCGGGCGCGGACCGGATCGATGCCGCGGGCGCGGAGGTAGAAGATCTCCTCGTCGCTGATCGCCGCGCTGGTGCTGCCGTGGGAGCACTTCACGTCGTCGGCGTTGATCTCCAGACCGGGCATCGAGTTGGCTTCGGCGTCCTCGCTCATGAAGAGGTTGCGGCAGGTCTGGTAGGCGTCGGTGCGGTGCGCGCCCTCGTCGACGAAGATCAGGCCGGAGAAAATGGTACGAGAGGTATCGTAGAGCGAGTTCTTGTAAAGCAGGTCGCTGTAGGCACCGGGCGAAACGTGGTGCTGGAAGGTGCGCTGGTCGTACTCCTGCTCGCGGGCGGGAACGCTGACCGAAAGCATGTCAGAGCGGGAGCCCTCGCCCTCGAGGCGGCTGAGCGATTCGTTGCGGGCCCAGGCGGCGCCGGTGTTGAGGATGAAGCCGGTGGCGGACGCGTCCCTGGCCACGCCGGTCTCGTTGACCTGGATGACCTTGGTCTTCTCGTTGAAGGCCTGGATCGCGAGGTAGTCGAGCTTCGAGCCGGGGCCGGCGATCAGGTCGTTGACGGCGATGCAGAGGCCGGGGTCGCGGTCGTTGGCGGACTGGAAGTAGTCGACCACGCGGACCTTCGAGTTCGCGCCGGTGATGACCAGGGTGTGCGGGAAGATCGCGGTGTTCTCGCCGGACAGCCAGTGGAAGACCTCGATGGTTCCGTCGATCTCGACGTTGGCCGGGACGTGGACGAAGAGGCCGTTGCTCAGATTGGCTTCGTGAAGCGCGGTCCACTTGGCGGAGCCGAGGCGGGTGTCCTGCTTCATGAAGTGGGAGCGGACGAGGTCCCCGTGCGAGACCAGGGCCTCGGCCAGCGGCAGGCAGAGGACGCCGTCGGGGAGCTTGGATTCCGAGTGGAGGAGTTCGTCGTTGGCGAAGACGAACTTCGCGGCGGGGGATTCGAGGGCAGTCGATCGCTGGACCAAGGAGGTGGACTGCGAGACGTCGGCGCTCCTGGCAAAGGCGGAGAAATCGAGCTGCTTGAACGACGAGAAGCGCCACATTTCATGGCCGCGCTTCGGGGTGGGCAGATCGAGGAAGCGCTGCCAGGCGGCGCACTGGCGTTCCGCGAACCAGGCGGGGAACGCGGCGGGAGTCTCCGGGGCGGAATCGAGGAGGGAAGCGGGATGTTCGAGCACGGCGGGCATCGAAGGAGTGAAGGTGAGAGTTGAAACGTGACGGGTCGATCAGCCGACCGAGCCTTCCATCTCGAGGTCGATCAGGCGCTTGAGTTCGACGGAGTATTCCATCGGGAATTCGCGGACGAGGTCGTTGATGAAGCCGTTGACGGCGAGCGACATCGCCTGCCCTTCGTTGAGGCCGCGCTGCTGCATGTAGAAGAGCATTTCCTCCGACACCTGCGAGACGCTGGCCTCGTGCTGGGTGGCGTGCTGGTTGCCCTTCACGGTGATCGCCGGGTAGGTGTCGGTGCGGCTCTTGGTGTTGATCAGCAACGCGTCGCACTCGGTGTTGTTCTTGCAGCCCTTGAGGTGCTTCGGGATGTGGACCTGGCCGCGGTAGGTCGAGCGGCCTTCGCCGACGGAGATCGACTTCGACACGACGTTGGAGGTCGTGTTGTTGGCGGCGTGGATCATCTTGGCGCCGGTGTCCTGGTGCTGGCCGCTGTTGGCCAGGGCGATCGAGATCACCTCGCCGCGGGCGCGCTCGCCCTTCATGATGACGCCGGGATACTTCATCGTGAGCCGGCTGCCGATGTTGCAGTCGATCCAGCGAACCTCGGCGTCCTCCATCGCGAGGCCGCGCTTGGTGACGAGGTTGAAGACGTTGCTGCTCCAGTTCTGGACGGTGACGTACTGGATCTTCGCGCCCTTCAGCGCGACCAGTTCCACGACGGCGGAGTGGAGCGTGGCGGTCTCGAACTTGGGCGCGGTGCAGCCTTCCATGTACATCACCTCGGCGCCTTCGTCGGCGATGATCAGGGTGCGCTCGAACTGGCCGAAGTTCTCGGAGTTGATGCGGAAGTAGGCCTGCAGCGGTTGCTTCAGCTTCACGCCCTTCGGGATGTAGATGAAGGAGCCGCCGGAGAAGACCGCGCTGTTGAGGGCGGAGAACTTGTTGTCACCGGTCGGGATCACCTTGCCGAACCAGGGGCGGAAGATCGCCTCGTATTCCTTGAGGCCCTCGTTCGAGTTCACGAAGATGACGCCGAGCTTGGTCAGCTCCTCTTTCATGTTCGAATAGGCGGCTTCGGAGTCGTACTGGGCCTCGACTCCGGCCAGGAAGGCGCGCTCCTGTTCCGGGATGCCCAGACGCTCGAAGGTCTTGAGCACTTCCTCCGGCACCTCGTCCCACGAGCGCTTCGGCTTCTCGCCGTCGGAGAGGTAGTAGCGGATGACGTCGAAGTCGATGTTGTCCAGGTCCTTGGTCGCCCAGTGGGTGGGCATCGGCTTCTCGCGGAAGACCTTGAGCGCCTTGTGGCGGAACTCGCGGACCCACTGCGGTTCGCCCTTCACGTCGCTGATGTAATCGACGGTGCGCTCCGTCAGGCCGCGGCCGGCGTCGAACTTGTGGCGCTCGGGGAAGTGGAAGTCGCCCTTGGTGCGGTCGATGTCGAGCGCTTCGCGGGTTTCCGCGTCGAGGGTGCTGGATGCGTCGTAGGACATGGGATTGGAGAAGTGCCGAGTGATCAGGGATCAGGGAAAGACCGTGTCGGGGGAGCGACTGGAGGTCAGGCGGGCACGAGTTCGGCTTCCTTGAGGAAATCGTAGCCGTGCTTTTCGAGCTCGAGCGCGAGCTCGGGACCGCCGGAGCGGACGATGCGGCCGGCGGCCATCACGTGGACGTGATCCGGCGCGATGTAGTCGAGCAGGCGCTGGTAGTGAGTGATGAGCAGCATGCCGCGTTGCGGCGAGCGCATGGCGTTGACGCCCTTGGCGACGATCTTGAGCGCGTCGATGTCGAGGCCGGAGTCGGTCTCGTCGAGGATGCTGTATTTCGGCTCCAGCATCATCATCTGGAGGATCTCGTTGCGCTTCTTCTCGCCGCCGGAGAAGCCTTCGTTGACCGAGCGGGCGGTGAATTTCCGGTCCATCTCCAGGAGGTCCATCTTGGAGTAGAGGTTCTTGTAGTAGGCGACCGCGTCGAGTTCCTCGCCCTTGGGCAGGCGGGCCTGGAGGGCGGCGCGGATGAAGTTGGCGTTGGAAACGCCGGGGACCTCGGCCGGATACTGGAAGGCAAGGAAGATGCCGGCGCGGGAACGTTCGTCGATGCTCATGGCGAGCAGGTCCTCGCCGTCCATGGTGATCGAGCCTCCGGTGACGACATAGCCTTCGTGGCCGGAGATCACCTTCGACAAGGTGGACTTGCCCGAGCCGTTGGGGCCCATGATGGCGTGGACCTCGCCGGCGGGGATTTCAAGGGTGACGCCCTTGAGGATTTCGGTGCCGTTTTCGAGGGTGGCGTGGAGGTCGGTGATGACGAGGGACATGGGGAATTGCCGATTGAAGATTGAAGAGGGTCGATTTCAGGAAACGGGAAGTTCGCCGCGGAGGGTGATCTCGATGTCGGTGATCAGGGTGCCGGGCGGCAGGTTGAGCACGTCGGCCAGGTTGACGCCGGGCTTGAAGGTCACGTCGTGGATGGTGCCGCTGCGCTTGTCGTGGAAATGGCCGTGTTCCTCGAGATTCGGGCAGAAGCGGGACGACTCGCGCTCGAAATTCACCTGGCGGATGACGCCGTGCTGCACGAGGGCCTCGAGGCAGTTGTAAACGGTGGCCAGCGAGATGTTCGGCAGGCGGTCCTTGATGCGGATGAAGACGTCGTTCGCGGTCGGGTGGTCGCGCTGCTCCATCAGGAGGCGATAGACTTCCCAGCGCTGGCGCGTCATGCGCAGGCCGGAAATCTCGGCGGGCATGTCCGGCGAGGCGTCGGGGCCGTGGTCTGACGATCGGGTAACCATAAGGGGCGGCGGAAGCTAGCCCTGAGCACCGACCGTGCAAGAATAATTCTAATTTCTATTCCTAAACTGCTTTGGAAGGCCGTAGGAAGCATGGCCGGGCCTCTAGCGCTGCCAACCTTCGATCTTGTAGATTCTCTCCGCCAATTTCCGCTCGGGACCTTTGGAATCCGGCTTGAACCAGACTTCAAAGCGGGCCGCGTAGGGTTTGCCCCAGTCGCCCTCGTAGATCGTGAAGCCGGATTTGGCCCCGAACTTCTCGGTGGGATCGGACGACCAGGTCATGCGGGTTTCCGACGAACCTTCGACATCGTCCTCGGAAAGCGGGGTGCCTTGGGTCACTTCGAAAGCCTTGAGGTAAACCGCACCCGCTTCGCCGGGATTGAGTGAATACGCCACGCCGTAGATCCCCGGCTGCATGCCTTCCAGCAATCGGAAGGGCTCCTGGCTTTCACCGCCGAGCCGGAGGGCGAGGTCGCGCGCCCGCCCCTGCGCCTGTTTGACGGCGGCCGGCGGGTCTTTCAGGAACTCTACAAATTCGGCTTCCAGGGTCGCGATCGACGCCTTGATGACTCTTCGCTCGAGCGCCTTGGATTGCTCCAGGATCTCCACCCAAACGCCGCCGCATTCGATCATCACGCGGCTTTCGTGCATCCGGTTTCCCTCGGACATCTCCGGGAAGACCGGGGAGAATCCTTCTGCCACATGCTGGACATCGTAGCGGCTCCACTGCTTGCGGTCGAGGCAGAGGAGCGTGCGTGTTTGGAAGGATGCCTCGCCGCCGAAGTCCGAGATGTAGCCGTGGAGTGTATCCCGCGGTTCGCCGCCGTAGCTCCACCGGCGCGCGGCGAAATGATTGCCCTGCTCGATGAATACATGCCAATCGGGCGAGGCTTCGACGTAAGCGCGGAACTCGGCGGGATGGTCGGTCGACGCACGGCGCAGCGACGGCATCGAGGGCGCGAACGAAGGATCGCTGCCCCCCGGAGCCCGGAGCGCGGCTTTCACCGCAAGCTGCATGGCGTCCGTTCCTTTCGAGCCCGCATCACTCCATTCCCCGGCCGCGTCACTTTCCGGCTCGGCGATCTCGATGCCTTCCGGGATCGTGAGATGGTCGGCGAAACCGTCTTCGGAGGGGCCGAAGAACGAGGAGATCAAGAGCAGGCCCATCGTCGGAATGACGAGTGCCGCCAGTGTGGCCAAACGAAGGAACGCGAACAAGGCGCCGCGCCAGCGTTTGGCGGCGAGACGGGCGATGGTCTGGACCAGAAAGTAGCCGACAACGAGCGCGAAGCCCACGAGGCAAGCTTCCTGAATTACCAGCCAGCCGGGGAAAACAAGGCTCGCGGCCACCAGTGCGGCGAGCGCCCCGATCCCGGACAGGAAGGGGAGCCACACCCACGGCGCGAAGGGCTTTTTGGGTTCCGGCGGGATCGGGGTTAAGGACGGTTCCACGGAGACGGGATGCTGTGGGGGTGTGAAGGTATGATGAAGTCGGTATAGAAACGAGGCGAACCTGCGGGGGTTCAGGCGAAAACATCGTTCTTCCCTTCAGGAAAAGGGTCGCTGCGAAGTCAAGGGATGACATTCAGTCCTGCGGCTGCAGCCATGCGAGCCTGCCGGAGATCGAAGGTGCAAAATTCCGTTGCCCCAAGCTCCAGTGCCAAAGCCACATGCAGCGTGTCAAGCGAGCGGCAAAGGGTGCTGATTCCGTGAGCGGCAGAAAGAGATTCCGCCGTGGCGAAGACATCCGGCCAGGAAACGGTCACCCGCTCATGTACGGAAGCGGTGAGGTCGGATTCCACCTGGGCGATCAATGTTTCGCACTCGATTTGGGTCAATTCGCCGCGGCCGGCTTTTTGCCGCAGGGCGGAGCGCATCTCAAGTTCGTGGAGAAGATTGACCGGCGGCTTGCCGGGGCTGGCATTCACGAAGGACACCGCCTCAGCGGCACGAGGTTCCGGAAGATAGAGCTTCAGCAGGACACCGGTGTCGAAGTAGCGCATCAGAAGCGCTCGGCTCGCAGTTCATCCAGAATGACCTGCGAGTCGGGCAACACCCGGCTCCCGAACAATGCTTGCTGGCGTGCCAGAAAGTCAGGTCTGGCGTCGACCGGCTTCGGCTCGTCATCCTTACGCTCCAGAGACCTCCGCCGTTTGAGAAACAGGATGAAATCGTAGGTTTCGCGCACCAGCGATTCCGGTGCGGTTTTGATTTCATCGATCAAGGCCTCCCTGGCGATCATGGCGGGAAACTAAGTCAGGGCGGATGGGATGGCAAGAGTTCCGGAGCGGTGGGATGACCCGGGCTGCCGGAAGCGTGCCGCGCTACTCCGCCGGCACCAGCCGGACCACGCGGTCGGGGCCGTTGAGGATGACGTAGATGAAGCCATCGGGCGCGTCGGTCACATCGCGGACGCGGCCGATGTTTTTCAGCACGACTTCCTGTTCGACGACCTTCTGGTCGACGATCCGCAGGCGGCGGATTTCCTGCTGGGCGAGGGCGCCGACAAAGAGGTCGTTCTTCCACTTCGGGAACTTGTCGCCGCGGTAGAACGACAGCCCGCAGGTGGCGATGCTGGGCTGCCAATAGATGACCGGCTGGTCCATGCCTTCCTCGTGGGTCTTTCCGGTGATCGGCGTGCCGTCGTAATTCATGCCGTAGGTGATGACCGGCCAGCCGTAGTTGTGGCCCGGCAACACGAGGTTGAGTTCGTCGCCGCCGCGCGGGCCGTGCTCGGTGCTCCAGACCGAGCCGTCGCGCGGATCGATGTCAAGGCCTTGCGGGTTGCGGTGGCCGTACGACCAGAGGCCTGGGACGGGCGTCTTGCCGTCGAACTTCGGATTGTCGTCCGGCACGCGGCCGTCCTCGTGCAGTCGGTAGATCTTGCCCTTGGCATTGGCGACGTCCTGGGCCTCGTGCCAGCCGCCGCGCTCGCCGACCGGGAAAAGGATGTGGCCCTTGCCGTCGAAGACCAGCCGGGTGCCGAAGTGGACGCCGGCGTCGGTGTAGAATTTGTCGTCGGCCTTCCAGATCAGCTCCTGGCCGGTCCACTCGCCGTCCTTGAGTTTGCCGCGGACGTAGGTGGTGATGGTCTTCGGCTTGCCGTTCTCGCGGGTGCCGTCGGAGTAGCCGAGGTAGATCCAGCCGTTCTTTTCGTAGTCCGGGTGGACGGCGACTTCCATCAGGCCGCCCTGGCCGTGCTCGAGGACCTTCGGCGTGTTTTTCACCGGCTCCTTTTGCAGCTTGCCGGAGGCATCGATGACCCGCAGCCGCCCGGCCTTTTCGGTGACCAGCTTGCGGCCGTCGGGCAGGAAAGCGATCGCCCAGGGGCTCTTCAGGCCTTCCTCGACCAGCATCTCGATCTTGTAGTTCTCGTGCTGCGTCGTGGTGACCTTGCCCGGCTCGGGCTTCGGAAAGGCCATGCCCTTTTCCTTCGCCTGCTTCTCCTTTTCACGGATGTGGATGACCAGCGAGCGGATCTGGCGGTCGTCGAGGACCGTCTTGAAAGCCGTCATGCCGAGCTGGGCGTTGCCTTCCTTGATCGACTTCAGGATCTCGTCGTCGCTGCCGCCGTGCTTCCATTCGCCGTCGACCAGCGAGCCGCCGAGCCCGCCGGAGAGGTCCTTGCCGTGGCAGCTCGAGCAAAGCTGTTCGAAGACCTGCTCCGTCTTCATTCGCGAGTAATCGGGTCCTTCCGCCGCGAGGGCGACGGTGGTGAGGAGCGGGGCGAAAAGGAGCGCGCGGGTCATGAGTGGGTGCATCCATAAGGGCCGCCGCGGGGAATTCAAGCGGCGGACGCGCGGCAGGGCCGGGATTTCCGGCCGGTCCGCGCCTCAATCTGCTTGTGCGATGCCGCAACTTCGTGGCGTATGGACGCCTGATGAAGCGATCATTTTTCGGACAATGCCTGTTGATGGTGGGAATGCTGGCAACGCCGCTGGCGGCGGAGAACTGGCCCGAGTGGCGCGGCCCCGGCAGCAACGGGGCGGCCACCGGCAAACAGCCGCCGCTCGATCTGGCCGGGAAACTGTTGTGGAAAACCGAGCTGCCCGGACGCGGCTGCTCGACGCCGATCGTCTGGGACGGCCGGATTTTCGTCTCCAGCCCGATCGGTGAGGAAGACGGCCTGCTGGCCTTCGACGCCGCGGGCAAGGAGCTGTGGCGCAAGACTTTCGGGGCCCTGACCCCCGGCCGCGGCCAGCGGGTCGGCAGCTCGGCGAATTCCTCGCCGGTGACCGACGGCGAGGTGGTCGTGTCTTATTACAAGTCCGGCAACGTTGCCTGCGTCGACCTCGACGGAAAGCCGCTGTGGCAGATCAACCTGCAGCAGAAATACGGCAAGGACACGCTTTGGTGGGATCAGGGCACCTCGCCGGTGTTCGCGGCGGGCAACGTGGTGATCGCGGTGATGCAGACCGGCGGCGATTCCTACCTGGTCTCGCTCGACAAGAAGACCGGCAACGAGATCTGGAAGACGAACCGCAAGTACGAGACCGGCGAGGAATCGGGCGACTCCTACACCACGCCGCACGTGGTCAAGGTCGGCGGCACCGAGCTGATCGTGACCTGGGGCGGCGACCATTTGACCGGCCACGATGCCAAGGACGGCAAGCTGGTCTGGGAATGCGGCGGCTTCAACCCGACGAAGGCCGGGATGCAGCGGGTGATCGCCTCGGCGGTGGTGAGCGACGAGATCGCGGTGGTCCCCTTCAAGCGCGGCGACGCGCTCGCCGGCATCAAGCTGGATGGCAAGGGCAAGCTGACCGACAAGGATTGGGCCTGGCGCGACGACAAGCTCGGCACCGACGCCGCGACGCCGGTGCTGCACGACGGCAAGGTCTACGTGCTCAAGGACGGCGGCCCGGCCCGCGGGCGGCTGAGCTGCCTCGATGCGAAGACCGGCAAGAAGCTCTGGGAAACCCAGCTTCCGAAAGCGCCGCAGGTGTATTATGCCTCCCCGCTGCTGGCCGGCGACCAGCTCTACTGCGTCCGCGAGGACGGCATGGTGATCAGCGGGAAGGTCACGGACAAGGGCCTGGAGGAAATCAAAGAGTTTGCGCTGGAAGAAGGCGTGATCGCTTCCCCGGTCAGCGTCGACGGCCGTCTGCTGCTGCGCAGCGACAAGCACCTGTTCTGCTTCGGGGAGAAGTGACACGGGTCCGGTTCACGGGATCGGAGATGCCCCCGGAAATCGTTCACCGAGCAGCCGGGTCACGGGAAATCGGCTAGGATTTCTGCTACTTGCGCTCTGGTCAACTTCGGGGCTCCGGGTGAGGTGGTCAGGACCGACAGCCCGGTGACAGGATCGGATCCGAGGGTAACCTTGGGCTTGGCAAGCGGGCTTCGGCTCAAGATGACCCGCTCGCCTTCGACCACGACATCCAGCAACTCTCCTGCTTCCAACCCCAGAACTCGGCGAATGGAGATTGGCAGAACAACTTGGCCTTTGCTGGAGAGTTTCGTTTTCATGGGAGGAGTGAGAGCGGCGTGCCGAATGATCATGAACTTGGACCACCGCGCGATTGCTTGAACCTTCGGAGTTTCGATTTCAGTCTTTCAACCCAGCACAAAAAGCTACCGGACCCCGGTTCATTCTCTTTTGGCCCCGGAGAGTTGAGCGCTTCCTCGGTCAACGCTGCGTCCGATATGGCGGGGCGTGAATCGAGAGCCACCGTATTGCTGCCGAGGACGCCGCCGAGTTCAGGATCGTGCAACCAGATCTCATCGAGAACGCGAAATGTGGCCGGCCCCAAGCCTCCGTTCAACGCTTCCTCCCGAGTCACGACGTTGATCCCCCTCGAAGCCCAATCGAACTCCTCGGGCCCGGCGATCACCCATCCGCCGGGATGCCAGTGAAAGATCGCGGAAACGGCTTTCTCCGCTTCATCATGCAGAACAAGGAATGGAACCTTATCCTCCCGTGAGTCGAAGCGGACGATGTAGCGCACTCCTGATTCTTCCGCCGTGTCGACCAACCCCCTTGAGGTGAATGCCAAGAAATCAGAGTCACCGGCATTTACATCTTCATCGTCACATTCCACCGCATATTCCCGAATCGGCATTCGGGGAAGCTAGCAATCGCCCCTGCGAATAGAAGTCGGATGTCCTGAGAGCCCGATCAAAAACTCCACTCTGCCCCGAGCCAGAACGATCTCGGCGCGGCGATGGTGCGGACGCCGTCGCTGCTGAGCCCGGTGGCGATTTCCTCGTCGAAGAGGTTGTCGATGCGGGCGTGCAGTTGGACCTGCTCGGTTGCCTGCCAGGTCGCACCGAGGCGGGCGCTGGTGTAGCTCGGGATGCGGCGGAGCGCGAGGGCGTCGTCGAACTGCGACGCGCCGTATTCGTAGCCGGCGGAGAAGGTCAGCGTGTCGGTGACGCGCCAATCGGTGGCGGCGATCAGGCGGAGGTCGGGTGCTTGCGGGAAGGGCTTGCCGTCGAGCAGCGGTTGGGTGCTGGACTCGGTGAATTCGGTGTCGCTCCAGATGCCGTCGAAGCGGACGGTCACCTCGTCGCGCGGCTCCCATTCCAATCCCGCTTGAAGGCCGAGCACGCGGGCCTCGTCGACGTTCTGCCGCTGCGCGCCACTACCGCCGGGCGGCAGGGTGCCGAAGATCGCGGTGATCTGCGCGGGGTCGGTGATCGGGACGTTGGCGATGGCGTCCTTGATCCAGTGATGGAACAGGCTGGCGTCGAGGGTCACCGAATCCGCAGCCTGCCATTCGAGCGTGCCTTCGAGGCTGTAGAAGCGCTCGGGATCGAGGCCGGGGTTCGCCTCGGTGAGGTCGTTGCGGACGCGGAAGGGGCGGTGGAGCTCGTTGAGCGTCGGCAGGCGGAAGCTGGTGCCGGCGGACAAGCCGAGGATGAGGTCGTCTGTTAGGTCGTGCGACACGGCGAGCGCGAACGAGGGCTCGATGCCGTCGCGGTCGGGTTGGAGGTCCTTGCGCAGGGTCGCGCCGCTCACCAGCGACTTCTCGATGCGGCGGCCGTCTTCCAGCGCCCAGGCATCGGCGCGGAAGCTGGCGTCGATCCGTGTCGCGTCGCTCGCCTCGTAGCCCGCGGCGACGAAGAGCCCGGCCAGGCTTTGCTCGCCGCCGGCCTGGCGGCGTCTGACGAAGTTGCCCGCGACAAAGCCGGCGTCCTCGTTGGTCGCGCCGTCGGTCTTCCGGAAATCGGCGCCTCCTGTTAGAGACCACGGGCCCGCGGGTTCCCATTGCAGGGTGACTGCTCCGCCGGTCCCGGTGCCTGGCACGTGGAACTGGTCGAGCGACGGCGTCTCCGCGGTGCGCGCGGCATTCACCGAAGTGAACACCGACTCGAAGCGCCGCTGCTGGCGATAAGCCAGCGCTTGCCAGGAGATCCCGCCGTCATTGTCCGAGGTCACCCGCAGCGCGAAGTCGAGCGCCTCGGTCGAGTTGCCGGAAAGCGGGGTGCCGTTGCTACGATCTTCCTCGTACCAGGAAAACATCGGTTCGACGGTGAGGCCCGGTGCCGCCCGCCAGGCGAGCTTGAGATCCGCGCCGTAGGAGTCGATCGCCAGCTTGCGGTCGATGGTCCCGCGTTGCCACGAAGGCACCGCATAAAAGCCGTCGGAGTGCAGGCCGAAGGCGGAGAACGAGACCGCCAGCGAGTCGTCGTCGGCCACCAGCGTGTGGGCCATCGAGCCGGAGATCGTTCCTTGGCCACCGCCGCCTACCCGCAGCAGGTGGCGTTCTTCAAAGGGCGAATGGGAGCTGAGCTGCACCACGCCGGCCGGGCTGGCATTGCCCCACACCGCGGCGCGGGCGGCGGGGACGATGCGGACCGACTCGAGCGTCGAGGGATCGTGGCGCGCCCAGTAAACCCAGCCGCCGAACGGATCGTTCTGCGGGATGCCGTCGAGCACCACCAGCGTCCGCGAGGCGGCGGTCGCGCCGGTATTGCGCAGGCTGACGCCGGCCGAGGTCGGATTGCCGAAGAGCGAGGTCTGGCGGCGGTAGAGCGAGAACGAGGGCTCGTTCGCGAGCAGTTCATCAAGCGTCCGCGGCGCGGCGTCGGAGAGGTCGGATTCGTCCCACTCCGCCAGCGTCCAGCCCGGCAGGTCGGCCACGCTGCCACCGCGGCGTTCCGCGAGCACGGTGATATCGGGCAGGCTGTCCTGCCCTGCCAGAGTGCCCGCCGTGGCGGCGAAAATGGCGATGGATGCCGTTCTCAAAGTCCGGCCGAAGCTCGCGAAATGCGCGGCGGCTGCAATGCGAATCTCGGACCGGCAGGCCCTGCCGAATTTACCGGCGGTTTACAGCACGCCGCGCGGCCTTGCGGCATCATGGCCGCATGCACTCCGTTCCGAGAACTATCCTGCTGTCCACCGCGTGGCTGGGCTTCTTCGCGGGTTGCCTGCTGATCCTCGACAACTCCTACCGCGACTTCGGGCCGGGCGGCGAAGGCGTGTTCATCGCGCAAAAGGAAGAATCCGCAAGGACCCCACTTTGGATCCTCAGCCTGCGCATCCACATCGTCGCGGGTGCCGTCTGCCTGCTTGCCTGCCTCCCGCAGTTCTCCGGCTCCCTGCTCCGCCGCATCCCGTCGCTCCACCGGATCTGCGGGAAAGCCTATGCCGCCAGCGTGCTTTTCGTTCTCTGCCCGACCGGCATCCACCTCGCCCTGTCGGCGAAAGGCGGCCTCGCCGGGCGCGCGGGCTTCCTGCTGTTAGGCATCGCGAGCTTCCTCACCACCTTGCAAGGCATCCGCACGATCCGTGGCGGCGACCTGCAGGGACACCGACGCTGGATGACGCGCTCCTTCGCGCTGATCGCCAGCGCCGTCACCTTCCGCGTTTACCACGTTGCCTTCTTCCACGCGGGCCTGCCGGAGGACACCAACTACGTCGCCTCCCTCTGGCTGAGCGTCCTCGGCAATGCCGCGGTGGCCGAGTGGATCGTCCGCCGCCGCCCGGAACCCCGAACCTTCTCCCCCGCCATCCCGTCCATCCCATGAAAACGAAAACCAACATCCTGATTCCATCCCTCGCCGCACTCGTCGCGGTCACCCTGCTCCAAGCCTCACCACCGGCCGTTCCCGTGCCGCCGCTGGAACTCGCCAAACAGAAGGTGAGCGTCGAAATCTACGCCAAGGTCAGCCCGCCCTCGCGGCCCTTCTCCCGGGTCGGACCGGTGTCCCACGACACGCTGGAATTTCAGCCGGAGCTTCTGGTCGATGGCGAAGCCCGTCTGCCCTTCGCCATCCGCCCGCGGATGTTCGGCATCCGCCCGGAGCAGGAAACGAAAAACGTCCCGCCCGCAACGCTCGAAGGCTATGTCCGGCTCACCGACCAGCAGATTTTCCTCTACGTCGCGGACACCAAGCAACACGTGCCCGCCTCGCAGCACCCGCGCTTCGCCCCGAAGCCGCCGCAGGTGATCGTGCCGGCGAAACCGGCGTGACCCTCCCGGACCCGTTCTACCAGCCGGTTGCACGGGGGTCCCACACCCACAATTCCACTCTAAAGAATTCACTCCAGCCGCATGGGCACCGCGACAACACGACTCTTCGCGCACTGTTTTCCAAAACATCTTATCACGATGCAACTAGGGCAAAAACAACTCCTTGGAAGGCAGGCGCGAGAAGTATATTCATTTTCGAAAAACTACCTCAAGCGACCGCTATTCTGGCCTTGAATTATTGCCTGCCCAACCTCCCCCTTCACACTTGGGTTGGAAATCTGGCCAACAAACAAACCAGTTACATCTCCTCGACCTGGATCTAATGATAAAGCAATTGCCGCCAAAACGGCGTCACGCCTGGAACTTTTCTCAAAGCCCGAGATGTAATCAAGAACAGGTAACAAACTCTCATTTTCCAGCGAGGCAATGCCTCCCAACGCACTTGGATTGACGCGTTCTGGATGGTGGATGACAAAATCAACCGCGCCACGGGCGTCCTGCAGGGCCCAACGACTGACAGCAACTTTTCGTGCTCGATTGATGGGATTGGAATCGTTATCGCGATCCGGAGGCAGGAGTCGCTCTAGAGCAGCAAAATCCGACTCGGCTGGAGCCTTTTCAAAAAGTTCGTGCAATATTGACGCAGAATAATCAACCGGCCCGTCGTAAGGAAAGGCACCTTCAAAATTTTCTTCAAGTACTCCAACTGGAAGAACACGAAGCGTCTCTTCGATTGCTACACGGGGATCGGTCGATGCAGTTTTCGAGTAATATCCGTATTTCAAATGAATAGCTTCAGCGGAGTTCCCAAGGGCGGATGAAAACGTTCCAAACTCTTCCTCAGGACATCCGATTCCTGCATAATAAAACCACGATCGTTTGAATTGTCCATTACGCGAAGAATTGAGCAGTGACTCTCGAAGACCGGGATCTTGGCGATTCCTCAATCGCTCTACGAGTTCATTCTCAACTCTCGCCCGCAAATCCTCCAGACCTTCTTGATTGAGAAAATTTATTAACTCGAGCATTTCATCGGTGCACATCAGAAACTCCACTGAATCACTCACAAGTTTCTCAACGATTGAATCGTCTGTCCCGGCAGGCTGATGTTTGGCAGAATTCCAACGGGCGATCAGATCTTCCAGAGGTTTCGACTGCAAGCTGGGCAGTTTCTCCTCAGGATTGGATCGAGGCAAACTTCGGGGCGCAACCATCTGCTTTTCAGGCGATGGTGATGAGGCTTCACGACGGGGTGAGTCCGGGAGCAGATTTGGGTGAATTGTGAATAAGGCCGCTACCGCTATAAGAGCAAGGCCCGACGCTATTGTTACCTTTCGTCTCATACCCCGATTCAGTTGATTCCCCGGATATAAATCTGAATTCGCGCCAAGCAGCTCCTGGGGAAATCAGGCACTGCCGCCGTCGCCCATCGAACTGCAGGTCGAAGCGTGTCGATTGGGACTTCTGAAGCGCTTTTCACAGTGGTATTCCTACATCGAACCGCATTGCTTGTATAGCGCGGCGACGAAGAGATCGCCGAGGTTCCGCTCGGCCACGGCATGGCGGCGGCCGATGAAGCTGCTTGCGACGAAGCCGGCGTCCTCGTTGGTCGAGCCATCGGTCTTCTGGAACTGCGCACCGCCGGTCAGTGAACACGGGCTCGCCGGCTCCCGTTACACGGTGAAAGCCCAACCGCCGCCGGTGATCGTGCCGGCAAGACCGGCGTGAGGTGCCACCGGGTGCGCGAACCGAGCGAAGCGAGAATAGTCCGACTGGCTGCATTCATTTCATCGGACAACGCTCCGCCCCGCAGAGCGGTCCCCGCACTCCGCTGCCCGTTCGGGTCCGCATCGCCCGAGGGTGGACCGCCCGTGCTACTGCGGGCCGGAGGCTCCGCGTCCCCGGTGGAGCTCCGCACCGCAGCCCTCACTCCCACTCCATCTCGATCAAGGTCACGCCTTGCCGGGCCAGCGTCACCATCACGGCGGAAAGATTCTCCTCTTCGATGAAGCGCGGCTGCTCGTCCACCGGTGCCAGCTTGCAGGCCTGCTCCAGCTCCGCGATCTGCGCTTCCGTCGGCTGTTGCGGCGAACCCATCGCCTGCCAAGCGGTGAAGGAGTTCGAATGCGTCTCGTCGACCAGATGGCGTGTGATCTTCGGCACGCCCTTTGGCGCGCCTAACAGATCGATCCGCACCTCGGCGGCGGGGCCGCGGACGTCGTCGTCGTGGTAATGCCAGACCAGCACCGTGATCTTCTTGCCGTTCACTGCTGCCAATGCGGAAACGTCCGGCTTGCCGCGGACGCCGGAGCGGAGGAGATCGGGCAGGGACACCGCGGAATCGCTGCTCACCGGCAGACGGAAGCCGTCCATCTTCGAGAACATGCGGAAGACGTTGAGCACCGGCTTGTCGATGCCGTTGGTCGCCAGCGAGCGGAAGCCGGCGAAGTACGGCTGGCCCTCGAATTGGAAGGCCCAGGTCAGCGCGCCTTCGAGGTTCACGCCGTGCTTGTCGGCGAGGTCGAGCTTCCGCGGGAAGCTGGCCGCGGTGTAGCTCGAATACATCGTGCCGTTGCGGTAGGCGAGCTGCGGCCCCTGGCAGGCGGCGCAGCCTTCGGGATCGGACTCGCCGATGACGATCGGCGTGTCTTTCAACTCCGGATAGCGCGCGATCACCGCGAAGGCGCCGTCGATGTCGCGGAGCTGGTTGGCCATCCCCATCTGGACCCGACCGCCGACATCGCGCGGCTGGCCTTTCGCGTGAAACGACACGAAGTCGAGCGGCGTGCCGGTCTCGCCGGTCGCGTGGTTTTTCCCGCGCAGGCAGTGCTCGATGAAGTTCCGCAAGAAGTCCCCGCCCGCGCCGCCGGCCAGGTCGGGGCCGCCGACTTTCGCTCCCGGGATCGCGCGGCGGACGGCGTGGATCGCGTGGTCGTGCAGCTTGAAGAACTCGTCGCGCGTCCCCTGCCAGTAGCCGATGTTCGCTTCGTTCCAGGTCTGCCAGTACCACTTCAGCACCTCGTCCTTGCCGTACTTTTCCGCCGAGTGCTTCGCCCATTGGAAGACCAGCTCTTCCCACTTCGCCCAGTCCTTCGGCGGATGGGCCCAGCCGGTGTAGATCTCCTCGTACTTCGCCCGCGGCGTCCAATGGTGGCGGTAGGGCTCCGGCTTCCGCGACAGCGCCTGCGGCATGAAGCCGATCTGCACGTAAGGCCGCACGCCGTTCTTGAGATAGGCGTCGAAGATCCCGTCGACGATCTTCCAGTCATAGACCGGATTGCCCGCCGCGTCCTCGGTGTAGGCGTTGGTCGAGCCCCACTTCAGCGCCGGCGTCCCGTCGCCGGTGACCAGCAGGCTGTGGGCGCGGAAGAAGACTTCCTTCGGCTTGAGCGACCCGAGGTGTCCCAGCAGCTCGTCGCCGTGTTTCATCGTCGCGTAGTTCGGCTCGTCCGCGCCGAAAAAGCGCCAGATCGGCTTCAGTTCGGTGCCGGGGCGTTCCACGTCGACGCGGATCGTGACGGGAAAGGTCTCCGCCATGGCGAGGCCGGCGAGCGACAGGAAAAGGAGAGGGTTTCTCAGGGTCATCGGACGGATCGTGGCGGCCGGTCAATCGAGCCGCCATCATGTTTCCGACACGTTTGGGTGGTTTTCGGGAGCGCCGGCTTCAGCCGGCCGCCTTTCCGATCCATCCAAGCCGGCTGAAGCCGGCGCTCCCTTGGAAGGAAACCCTACCCGGCCGCCACCGGTCGCGCCAGGTAGGGACGACGCGCCCTCGCTCGTCCGCGAAGCCACGGGAGGGTGGGTTATCACCTTGCGGGTGAGGCGGGCAGTCAGGGACCGATCCGGTCGGCCGAGGGCGGTCAGACCCTACCTTTGCGGCCTGCGGCCGTCGGGGATTCTCGCCACTTTCAGGATGTGCCGGCCGGTATTACGCTCCGCAGCATGATCCCGCGCTGCCTCCTCCTTCTTCTCGCCGTGGCTAGCGTCGAGGCCGCGCCGCTGCCGCGCATCCGGGTCTCCCCGGACGGCAAGCATTTCGTCGCCAAAGGCAGCGGGCAGTCCTTCGTGCCCTGGGGCTTCAATTACGACCACGATGCCAAGGGCCGGCTGATCGAGGACTACTGGCACAACGAGTGGCCGGCGGTGGTCGGCGATTTCGAGGAAATGAAAGCGCTGGGCGCGAATGTCGTCCGCGTTCACCTGCAACTCGGCAAGTTCATGCGCACGGCCGACCAGCCGGACCCGAAGACCTTGGAACGGCTCGCGCGGCTGATCGACCTGGCCGGCGAGAAGGGCCTCTATCTCGATCTCACCGGACTCGGTTGTTACCACGCGAAAGACATTCCGGCCTGGTACGACGCCCTGCACGAGAAGCAGCGCTGGGCGGTGCAGGCCAGCTTCTGGAAGGCGGTGGCGGAGACCGCGAAGGGCCGGCCGGAGATCTTTTGCTATGACCTGATGAACGAACCGATCGTGCCGGGCGGCGAAAAGGTGGAGACGGAATGGCTCGCGGGAGAACTGGGCGGGAAGCACTTCGTCCAGCGGATCGCGCTCGATCCCGCCGGCCGCAAGCCGGTGGAGATCGCCCGCGATTGGGTCCGGCAGATGAGCGACAGCATCCGCGCGGTGGACCCCGACACGATGATCACCGTCGGGGTGATTCCCTGGGCCACCGTGTTCCCGAACGCGAAGCCCTTGTTCCATTCGCCGGAAGCCGGCAAGCCGCTGGATTTCGTCAGCGTGCACTTCTATCCCGAACGCGGGAGAATCGACGAGGCGCTCAAGGCGCTCGCCGTGTACGAAGTCGGCAAGCCGCTGGTGATCGAGGAGATTTTCCCGCTGAAATGCGACATCGGCGAGCTGGAGCGTTTCATCGACCGGTCCAGCGCCACCGTCGACGGCTGGGTTGGCTTCTACTGGGGAACGCCGCCGGACCAACTCGACACGAAGGAGATGAGCGGCGCGATCACCCGCGGTTGGCTGGAGTATTTCCAAACGAACGCGGCGAGGATGAAAGCGGGCGGCCGGCTGATGGAGAAGCGGGAATAAGGGTGCGGCGATGATGCGACCCGCAGTCGCGCCACGCAGACAAAGCCACGAAAATCGAAGGACCTTCAGACGAAGCGTCATTCTTCCCGGAAAGACGCAGCCAAACCGCAGCTACCGACACGCTGACGATCACGGCGACCAAGCTCTTCGGAGAAATGCCCCTCAACGATTCAATCATTTCTCAACAGTTCTTCGGCAGCCCAAAGTAACACATGCAATCCATCAACGATACGGAGACTCCCTTTCTCCAAGACGATAAAGCAAAGCATTTTTAAAATCCTCATCTACTTCAAGATCTCGAATCAGCGAGATCGCGTCCTCACGGTCAATATGTTTATTTACTACCATCGTATCAACGATGGACTTTAGCGAGGCGGATCGCCGTTGCACACCTTCACCGAGAAACGAGGATTGAGACAAATCGGCTGACTCCACCAAAAGATCTTTCAAAGTCTCCTTGGAACGGCACTTTGTCATAAGATAACCGATGGCAAGGCTTTTACGGATCTCAGGGGCCTCCAAAAGACCAACAAATCGGAAATAGCCCTCAACAGACTCGGACTGCAACCCCCAGTCCACAAGGGTGTCCTGGTAAACTGGAAAGGTCTCGCCATTCATAGGCATCATCTCATTGAAGCTCGCAGCCTTCTCTTCGGGCGAATAGAAGGGCGAAGCAGCAAGCATTCTCATGACCCGGTGAAAATCCTCACGCGGGAGTTGTTTCTCTAGTTTTTCGAGCTCCAGAAGCAGCTCTTCGAGCGGAAGGTGGCGATCTGCGATGTATCGGCCGTAGTTGCGCCCATTATACCCACCGTCACTCGAAGCCGAGTCCTTATTTCGATCGCGTCTAGTCTTGCCTGAAATGCGGGCTTTGTAATCTTCCGAATCCCAGTTGTTGGAAGCAGTTTCACCACCACCATTCAAGGAGGAACTCTGAGTCCCGGATCTGGTTTTCAAGTGACGTATCCCGACTGCCAAGACCATGGCCAAGATTACAGCACCACCAACTTTGAATGATTGCTTCATGGCACCTTGTTACTGACATGCACTACAGTTTGTGACCTTCGACTTCGGCAGTTTCCCGGCACTACCAACCTTCTGCCTCCGTTGAGTTGCCCGGGTCGGCCGTGGCGCTCACCTACCCCGCCGTCATCGGCGGCGGCACGTTCGGGGCCGGCGGCTTGACCCAGGCGGGCGCCTTCGGGGTGGCGTCGGCGTAGATGCTGACCAGCGACATCCCGATCAGCCCCACGAAGCCCGCCCAGCCGCCGGTCATGGCGGTGGCCATGCCGACCACGAAGGGCGTGAAGACCAGCAGGCCGACGACCATGTAGCTCGGCTTGACCTCGTAGGCATGGACCACCAGCCGCAGCCGCGAGCGGGCCAGCGCGAGGCCGAGCAGGGTGTAGCAAACCGCGGCGGCGACGGCGTTGACATGATAGAAAACGCCGCACCCGTCGGAAACTGCCGCGGAAGCCGCCAGCGGAATCCCGCAGCCGACGGCCAATGAACCCGCGAACAGCAGCATCACCGCGATCCGCGCCATCAGGCCGCGGAACGACGACGCCCCGATCGCCCCCGCGCACATCATCGCCGACAGCGCGACCACGGTCAGCGACAGCGCGAGCTCGTCGAGCACCTCGATCGCCCCGACGTTGTAGCGGACGATGACGTAGGGCAGCAGCGAGACGAAGGTCAGCACGCAGAGTCCCCACAGAGTGAGGAATTTCCCGCGCACCACCTTCCAGCGGCTGAGCTTGGTCAGCAGCAGCAGCTCGTGGTTCCCCTCCTCGAGCTCCTGGCCCATCAGCACCAGCCCGCCGAGCGGCATCACGAAGGTGCAGACGATCATCACCACCCACCAGAAGGGTCCGGCGTCCTCGAGCATCCCGAGGTTCAGCATGCCGGCATACTTTTCGAAGGACGGCCCCGAGCTGTTCTGGAACTCGACCAGCAGCGCGAGCACCGCCAGCACCTGGATGCCGAGGAAAGGATAGACGAAGCTCCCGCGCCGCATGTTCTGGCGCAGCTCCTTCACCAGCATCGCGCCGAAGCGGTCCGGCAGATCGTCGTTTCTCACGCTTTCCACGCCCTGCATCATCCCCGGTCCGCCGCCGCCCGCAAGCCGGATCCTCGGCCGTCTCCCACGAAGAGGCCGGAACCGCACGGGATTCGAAAGCCGGAGAGGAACCGCTAAAGAACGCGAAAAGGCGCGAAATCTAAAAGGCAGAAATCCAATCGCCTTTCGGCTGTTTCAAATTTCGCGTCTTTTCGCGTTCTTTAGCGGTTAAGAATTTCCATGTCGCAGCCTTGGCGGATGGGCCTTGCCCGCCCGCCGCCGCCCGTCTAAAGCAGCCGCCGCCATGGCCCAGATCAACTCGAACTTCCTCAAGCTCAAAGCCGGTTACCTCTTCCCCGAAATCGCCCGCCGGGTGAAGGCCTTCTCCGATGCCAACCCGGACAAGGCCGCGAAGATCATCCGCTGCGGGATCGGCGACGTGACCGAGCCTCTGCCCGCCGCCGTGCGCGCCGCGATGCACGAGGCGATCGATGAAATGGGCGTCCGCGAGACTTTCAAAGGCTACGGCCCGGAGCAGGGCTACGAATTCCTCCGCCAGGCCATCGTCGACAACGAGTTCGCCGGCCTCGGCATTTCCGCCGACGAGGTCTTCATCTCCGACGGCTCGAAGTGCGACTCCGGCAACATCCTCGACATCTTCGGCAAGGGCAATGTCATCGCGATCACCGACCCGGTCTATCCCGTTTACGTCGACACCAACGTGATGGCCGGCAACACCGGCGACGCCGACGAAACGGGCGCCTACGCCGGCCTCGTTTACCTGCCCTGCAACGCGGCCAACGGCTTCGTCGCCGACCTGCCGCAACAGCGCGTCGACCTCATCTACCTCTGCTTCCCCAACAACCCGACCGGTGCCGTCGCCACCCGCGCCCAGCTCGAGGGCTGGGTGAAGTATGCGAAGGAAAACGACAGCATCATCTTCTTCGACGCCGCCTACCAGGCCTTCGTGCAGGACCCCACCGTGCCCAAGTCGATCTTCGAGATCGAAGGCGCGAAGGACGTGGCGATCGAGTTCCGCTCCTTCTCGAAGAACGGCGGCTTCACCGGCGTCCGCTGCGCCTACATCGTCATCCCCAAGACCGTCACCGGCAAGGCCGACGACGGCACGCGCGTCCCGCTCCACCAGCTCTGGAGCCGCCGCCACAGCACCAAGTTCAACGGCGCCAGCTACCCGGTGCAAAAGGGTGCGGCCGCGGTCTTCTCCGAGCAGGGCAAGGCCGAGGTGAAAGCCTTGATCGAGCACTACATGGGCAACGCCAAGCTGCTCGTCGAAGCCGCCAAGTCCGCCGGCCTCCAAGTCTTCGGCGGCGTGAATGCGCCGTACGTCTGGGTCGGCTGCCCGGCCGGACTTTCGTCGTGGGACATGTTCGACAAGATGCTCGGCGAAGCGCAGGTCGTGATCACCCCCGGTGCCGGCTTCGGAGCCGGCGGCGAAGGCTGGTTCCGCATCTCCGCCTTCAACTCCCGCGCCAACGTCGAGGAAGTCTGCCGGCGCTTGCACGCGGTGCTGGGGTGAGGCGCTGAACCGGGGAAATCCTTCTTTCGCGGAGAGGTTTCCCTTGGTAGGCTCCCGCCATGTCGAGCCTCGCTGACGTCCAGTAGCAGGTTGCCGCCTTGCCCGTCGAGCAGCGGGCTTCGCTCGCGAGCTTCCTCCTGCATTCGTTGCCGGACCCGGATTACGACGTCTCCGACGAGGAGGTTGCCGAGCGAGTCCGGGAATCGAAGGCCGGCGAAGTAGAAATGCTCTCCTTCGAAGAACTACGGGAGGGCGTGTTCTCTGTTCGCCTGACTCCTGACTTGGAGCGCCAAATCAAAGACAAGGTCGATTCAGGCCGGTATAACAATGCCAGCGAGGTCGTCCGCGAGTCGCTGCGGCTGATGGTCGAAAGGGATGAACTCCGGGACCGCCTCCGCGCCGAGATCCAGATTGGAAGCGAACAATTGCGGCGGGGCGAAGGAGTTCCCGTCGGAAGCGAAGAGGAGTTACAATCCCTGGCCCGCGCGGGTCGATGAAGCTGAGGATCATCCGGATCCTCCACGGTGCGATGGATTTCGAAAGCCAGCTTCCCGACGGAGCCGGCTGATCGATCCCCGCCACCCCGATTTTCCGTTGGCCATATCCCCGCTGCCGCTTCACTTTCATTCCATCATGTCCACACCACCTGCCCTCCCCGCGAATCCCGCCGAAAGCCTCCAGGAATTCGTCGCCCGCACCGCCCAGCGCGACCTCGGCCACGGGGTCTTCGAGCTGGAGTCGCCGCGCTTCCTCGAAGTGAACCTCAACGGCCGGATGAACACCAAGACCGGCTCGATGGCCGCCTACGTGGGCAACATCAAGTTCAGCCGCGAAGGCATGCTCGACCACGGCGTCGGCAGCCTGCTCAAGCGCGCGATTTCCGGCGAAGGAATGCGCCTGACCTACGCCGACGGCCAGGGGAAACTCTACCTCGCCGACCAAGGGAAGAAGATCATCATCCTCCACCTGAAAAACGAGTGCCTGGTGGTCAATGGCAACGACGTCCTCGCCTTCGAGCCCAGCCTCCAGCACAAGATCACCATGATGAAAAAGATCGTCGGCATGATGGCCGGCGGCCTGTTCAACGTCCGCTTCGACGGCACCGGCCTGCTCGCGATCACCAGCCACTACCAGCCGCTCACCCTGCGCGTGCAGCCCGGCCGGCCGCTGATGACCGACCCCAATGCGACCATCGCGTGGAGCGGCAACCTCACGCCGGAGTTGAGGACCGATGTCTCCCTGCGCACCTTCCTCGGCCGCGGTTCCGGCGAATCGATGCAGATGTGCTTCCAAGGCGAAGGCTTCGTGATCGTGCAGCCATACGAGGAGATTTACATGCAGCACGCGGCGGGCTGACCGGCATGGACCCTGCCGGCGACGAAAGGGCGGGACGCGACGAGGCGGCCCGCAAGCTCTTGGAGATCCACGTGAAATGGCAGCTGCGCCACCGCCGCCGGCTCCGGAACTGGATCATCCGCACGACTTTGGGCATCGCGATCTCGCTCTGGCTCGCGTGGAAGTTCCCTTGGGGCAAGTGGGTCCTCTGCGCCTATCCGCTGCTGGCCCTGCTGAGCCTCGGGGCGCTGCTGATGGCGGATCGGCTGATCCGTCGCAAGCTCCGCGAAGTCTCCGGCACCGCCCCGGAAAGCGGGGACCCGTGACCGGCCTCATCCGCCCTTTTCCTTGACAATCAAGCATTGCGGCGGAGACTCCGGCCGAATTCAACGAAAGGGAAGACGGTGGAAAGCGACCTTTTGCATACGGAGAAGATCCTGGCGGACCGGAAGACATTCTTCCTCGACCTCAAGCAGAACTCCCGCGGGATGGTCGTGAAGATCACCGAGGATGTCGGCGGCAACCGCGACACGATCATGGTCCCGGCGGAGATCCTCGGCGACTTCATCGCGGCCTTGAGCGACATCAAGGACACGGCGGACAGCCATTGAGGATTCCCGCGGCTTGCTTCCCGGCCGCATTTCGGATTCCGTCTGAAGCCTGATGAAAGGCTTCCCTTCCCTCTACCCCGGACGCTTTCTGGCCATCGCCCTCGGCGGGCTTGGCTTGGGGTACATGGCAGCCACGGTCTATTGTCAGTGGCAGCCGACGGTCTATCGCTCGACGGTGCTGGTCGCGAAGACGGAGGCCTCGATCGAGCGCGCCCGGCTGGCTCCCATTCACGCCGCCCTGATCCAGCGCGACTGGGAGGACGATTTCCAACAGCCGCTCACTCTTCCCGCAGGCGACCTGACCCGCGCGGTCAGCTTCCTTGCCTCGCCCTATGGTGTCGAAGTGGAGGTGCTGTCGGACGATCCGAAAAAGGGCCTCGACCTCGCCGTCCGCGCGGCCGGCCTGTTCCGCGGGATGGAGCACGAGATCGCGGCGGCCGCCATGGACGCACAAGCGGTTCCCCACGCCGGTGCCAGCCTGCGGCAGGAGCGGCAGGACGCCCTCCACCTGCGCGGCCTCCTCCATGAGTCCGCGCAAGCCGCCGGCTTCACCGATGCCTTCGCGGTGAAGGAAAAGGCCGACAAGGGCCACCTGAAGGCGCGCGAGCTGTGGTCCTCGGAAACCTTCCGGGCGCGCTGGGAGATGTTCGAGGAACTCGCGACCCGGATCGGCATCGACTCGGTGCCCGGCGACCCCTTGACCGCACCGCCGGCGATCCTGGCCCGCAATCGGGAGGATCTCGAATACTGGCCTGCGGTGATCGGCCGCTGGCTGGACCGCGGCATGGGGATCGGCTTGCTCGCCGGCCTGGTGGCGGCCTTTTTCCTCGCCCGGCGCAGGCCGGAAACGGCGGCACCGGCAACCGCGCCCCTGCCCGATCCGGTGGTGGAATGGTGAACTCTGAGGGCATCCAGGCAGTTACTTAATTTTTCCTAATTTTCATCTTTTGCTTTGGATTCTTGGCATCCCGGGACTTTTGGGTTTTCATTCGCGGCAACGACGGCTGGAAACCCTTGAAAACCCATTTCTCGATCCCATCGGCAGGGCGGCTCCTTCGCGGGGCGGCGTTTGCGCTGCTGGCCGGCGGGCTGATTCCGACGGCGCGGTCCGCGGAGATCGTCTGGCAGCCGCTGACCGAATATTCGGTCTCGTTTCCCGGCGACCGCGGTGACGCCGCGCCGGCGATCAATCCCTTCGACAATTTCACCCATTTCGGCACCGACTTCGGCTGGATGGGCCCGGGCCAAGCGCGGCTGGACGCGCGTTCCGGGGCGATCCGGACGAAGGCGGACGGCGAGTGGACCGGGGCCTGGCATTCGCTGGCGGGGCTGGCGACCGAGGCGCGGCGGGTATTCGACCCGACCGACGTGACGGGACTCGGCGGCCCGCCGGAAGTCCGTGCCGGCGTCGTGGCGGTGACGGTCGATGCCCGCGGCCAGGGCGAGCTGCGGGTCGAGCTGGCGGATGCCACCAAGCTGGTCCGCTGGTCGCGGACGATGACGCTGGTTCCCGGCGAAAAGACCCGCCACCGCTTCGAGCTCGATGCCGCGGAAGTCGGACCGCTGAAGTTCGCCAACTGGGTGGCCGAGCCCGGCAGCGCGGTGGAAGTCTCGGGCATCGGCTTCGAGGTGAAGCGCCCCGCGATGGCCGACGAGGAGTGGCTGCTCCGGATCTCGCTGGGAAAACTCCGCCGCTGCCATGATCCGGAGGGCGGCCTGACCCGCGACCGCGCCCACCTGCCGGCCGGGGTGTTCGACTCGGTCAGTTCCAGCGGCCTCCATGCCCTGGCCAGCGCCGCCGCGGCCGCGGAGGGCATCCTCGACCGGGAAACGGTGGCCGAGGAAATCCGCAAGACGACGCGCGCCGTGCTTTGCCTGCCGAAAGCCTCCGGCTTCCTGCCCCACTTCACCCGCCGCGATGCCGAAGGCCGCCCGCAGATCCACCCGGGCACCGAGTTCAGCACCATCGATACCGCCATCGCCCTCTTCAGCCTGCGCCTCGCCGCGGGAATCCTCGATCTGCCGGAGGTCGCGGATGCCACCGCGGCGCTGATTTCGGACCTCGATTTCGATGCCGTGAGTGATTCCGAGGGCTGGATCGGCCACGGCTTCACGCAGGACGGCCACACGCTGCTGGCCAGCCAGTGGCGCGACTGGGGCGGCGAAACGGCGCTGGTGCTGGCGCTGGAGGGCATGGTGCCGAACCGCGAGCCGCGCGGGCGCATGGAGCCGGGCGGCCGGGTCTTCCGCGGCGTCGGCTTCATCGCGGAGATCCAGAGCCTGTTCTATCCGGACTTCGACCGCGACACGCCGGACCTGCCCGGCGGCACCGTCTGGCCGGCGGCGCGGCGCGACCTGCTGGACCGGCAGATGCGCTATCCGCGGGAACAATGGCCGGACAGCGCGGCGGCGCGCTTCCGCCTGTTCGGGCTTTCCGGCGGGGAAGCCGGCATGCCCGGCGACGGCTACACCGCCAACGGCGTCGACGTGCCCGGCATCCGCTGGCTGCACCCCCACGCCATGGTCATGGGCCTCGCCCTGAGCGACCGCGGCGGCTTGTCGGAAGGCATCCGCCGGCTCGGCGAGGCCGGCCTGCTGTTCCCCCAGGGCCTGCCGGAAAACTTCGAGATCGGCCTGCAGCTCCACAATCCGATGCAGGGCTCCTTGAATGCCGGCTTCGAGGCGATCGCCGCCTATCACGGCTGGCGCCGCGGCAGGACCGATGTCGCCAACGTCATCGACGAGGCCTGCCGGCGCGACCCGATGATGCGGGCCGGCATCCGGCGCTTCTGGGCCGAATGAGCGGAAGCGCCGCCGCCTCCGGTTTTTTCTTCATTGCCGCCGCCCGCCCCGCGACTTCAGATTGCCGTTAGCTTACGGCATGGAGGAACGATACGAAATGCGCGGGAAACTCGGCCAAGGTGGACTTGGCGCCGTGTTTCGTGCCTGGGACCACGCGCTGAAACGGGAAGTCGCGGTGAAGCGCATCGCTTCCACCTACGAAGGATCCCAGCGCGAGGAAGCCACCCGCCAGATGGAAAAGGAGACCGGCGCGCTGGCCGCCCTCCAGCATCCGAACATCGTGACGATCTACGACGTCGGGTCCGACGACGACGGCCCCTTCGTGGTGATGGAGCTGCTCACCGGCCAGACGCTCGATGAACTCGTCACCCGCGCCCCGCTGACCTGGCAGGATTTCCGCGAGCTGGCCCTGCAGATTCAGGAAGCACTGGTCGCCGCCCAGGACCTCGGCCTGGTCCACCGCGACCTGAAGCCGTCGAACATCATGCTGAACTGGCTGCCCTCGGGCCGCTTCCAGGCCAAGGTGGTCGATTTCGGCCTCGCCAAGTTCAGCCCCAAGCCTTCCGCCCAGACCGTCGACCAGAGCGACGCGGTCTTCGGCTCCATCTTCTACATGGCCCCGGAGCAGTTCGAACGCGGCGCGCTCGATGCCCGGGTGGACATGTATTCGATCGGCTGCGTGTATTACTTCACCCTCACCGGTGAATCCCCGTTCCAGGGCGACACCGGCCCGCAGGTGATGGCGGCGCATCTGGAACACCGCGTCGTCCCGCTGGCCCAGCTCCGCCCGGACCTGCCGCGCTGGGTGTGCGACTGGGTGATGTGGCACATCAACCGCCACCCTGCCGAGCGCCCGGAAAACGCCCGCGAATCCCTCAAGACCTTCATTCAACTCGACGTCCCCGTCACGCAAACCATGAGCACCGGAGAACCCCAGCCCGAAGCCCCCAAACGTCCGCGCCTGATCATCCCCGGCGCGGCCGCCCCCGCCCCGGTCGCACCGCCCGTGCCGGAGCCGGTCAGCACCCAGCCCGCACCCCAGCCGCTGGCCCCGCCGGCCGGAGCGCCGCCCAGCTTGCACACGACGTCCCAGCAGGTTCCCGCCGAGCCTCAGCCGTCGCCGGTCGCGCCGCCACCGGCCCAGGCCTACGTGCCGGCCCCGCCGCCCCCGCCGGTTGCCGAACCGGTTCCGGTCGCCGTGCCCGTCGCGGTCGCTTCCCCGCCGCCGCAGGTCGTCGCCACGCCGACCGCGCAGCTCCAGCCGGCCGCCCCGGTCGCTTCCACCGTCCCCCTCCAGCCCGCGGCCCCGGCCCCCGCGCCGGCTCCCGGGCCGCAGATCCGCCTCGGCCCGGCCGCCGCAGCCGCCCCGGCGACGGCACGCGCCACGCCCCAGGCCGCCACCGCCGCCGGTGCCCGCACCGGCCTGCCGAAAGGACCCGGCCAGCAGGCTTTCGTCCCGGTGAAGAAAGGTCTCGGCAACGGCGCGAAAGCCGCCATCGCCGCCGTGCTCGGCGTGCTGGTGATCTTCGTCGCCTACCTCATCATGTCCAAGGCCAGCGCGGGCAAGGCCACCGACAAATACAACCGCATCGTGAAGGAAGCCGCCGATCCCGCGGCGAAGGAAGTCATGGTGACCGGCGAGGAACTCGGCATCCTGCTGACCTCCGTCGCCACGCCGGGCTCCAACGCCCAGCGCGAGACGATCTACAAGGCGCTCTTCCTCGCCCAGGCAACCGACGGGACCGACATCGACGGCGTGATCGTGGAAACGGCCACCCGCCCGGACATGAACCCGTCCATCCGCCAGGCCCTGCTCGCCCGGGTGGTTGGCCAGCGCAAGAACCCCGCCGTGGTGCCGAAGCTGCTCGCTTTCGCCCGCAATTCCAGCGACGCCAGCGGCGCCCGCGCCGCCTTGGAAGCGGTGAGCAGCCTCGGTGGCGACGACCATTTCGCCGAGCTGCTCGACGTGATCCAGTTCACCTCCGATTCGGAGGTCCGCAAGGCCGCCGAAGCGTGCGCGGGGCAGATCATCACCAAGTCCGCGAAGAAATCCGATTTCGCCGCAACCCTGGCCACCGCCCACGCCGCGGCGACCAACGACGACACGCGCCACGCCCTGCTCCGCCTGCTCGGCCGCGCCGGCGGCGACAAAGCCAAGGAAATCGTGACCAAGGCCCTCAAGGACGGGAACAAGCTCGACCAACTCAATGCCGTGCTTTCGCTCCAGCAATGGGCCGACGACTCGATGTTCGAAACCCTGATCGGATTCGTCGGCGAGACGGAAGACGAGGAACTCCGCGGCCGGGCCTTCAGGGGTGCGCTCGAGTTCCTGATGGACAAGAATCGCAAGCGTTCCGAAGACGACAACGAATCGTTCTGGAAGGACCTCGCGGGTGCCGCGAAGACCACCCCGGAACAGCTCAGCATGGTCCGTGGACTTGCCAATGGCGAGCCCACCGAGTGGGCCATGTCGGTGGTCGAGTATTTCTTCGACGAGTCCGAGAGCGACGAGGTGCAGGACCTCGCCGACAAGGCCCTCAGCCGGATGCGCGAACGCGCCAAGGCGCTGGGCAAGGGCGGCGATGACGAAGAGGAGGAAGACGAGGACAAGAAGAAGGACGAGGAAGAAGAGGAAGAGTGATTCCTCCAAGGCTCTCCCGGCCCCGCTCGCCTCCGGCAGCGGGGCTTTTTCGTGGGGGCATGCCCAAGGAGTGGCGGACTCCGATCCGCCCCCTGGCAATCGGGCTCCTTGAAAAACGCCACCTGTTTTCCAAGGATCCCCCGTCCCGGGTGTCTTGAGCTTTAGAAGCTGCGGGCCGACGTGTCGCTCCGCCCTCCTTGATCCATTTCAACCGTTCGCATCCGATGAAATCCCCGCTCCTCGCCGTCCTCGGCACCGCCCTCCTCGGCACCCTGCCGGCCCGCGCCGACAGCAACGCCGCCGCCACCAGCATCAACACCTTCGGCCTCGACCTCCATCGCCGCCTCGCCGCGGGCGGCGGCAACCTGGTGACCTCGCCGTGGTCGATCGAGACCGCCCTGGCCATGACCTACGCAGGAGCCGGCGGGAAGACGAAGGAGGAGATGGCGAAGGTCCTCCGTTTCCAAGGCAGCGACGATGCCGTGCACCAGGGCTTCGCCGCCCTCGCGGCCGACCTTTCGAAGCTCCAGAAAGAGAGCGAGGAACTGGTGAAGCAGGCGGAGCAGCGCGGCGGCCCCGCGACGCCGCTCCAGCTCCACGCCGCGAACCGGCTATTCGGCCAGCAGGGCTATCCTTTCGAGAAGCCCTTCCTCGAACTGGTCGACAAGATCTACGGCGCGCCGCTGGAGTTGGTGGACTTTGAAAAGTCCGCCGACCAGCAGCGGGCGCGGATCAATGCGTGGGTCGAAGAACAGACCAAGGAACGCATCAAGGACCTGATCCCGGCCGGCGTGCTCGACGCCGACACGCGGCTGGTCCTGACCAATGCCGTCTATCTCAAGGCCGCCTGGGCCGAGGCGTTCCGCGAGGTCCCGGACTTCGAGTTCCACGCCGACGGCAAAACGCCGGCCAAGGTGACCGGGCTTTCCCGCACCGATTCCTTCGGCCATGCAACCATCCCGGGCGGCAGCGTGGTGACGGTGCCCTACGCCGGCGGCGGCTTGCAGTTCGTGCTGCTGGTGCCGGATGAGAAGGACGGCCTGGCCGCGATGGAAAAGCAGCTCACGCCGGAGGTCCTCGCCGCCGCCGCCAAGGCGGTGCCGCGCGAAGTGGCGCTGCATTTCCCGAAGTTCAAGCTGGAGCCGGACCGCGTCATGCTGGCGGAGGAACTCATCGCGATGGGCATGCCCACCGCCTTCGACCAGCCGCAAGGCAGCGCCGACTTCTCGGTGATGGCTTCGCGCAAGCCGGACGACTACCTCTTCATCAGCCACGTCATCCACAAGGCCTTCATCGCCGTGGACAAGAACGGCACCGAAGCCGCCGCCGCCACCGCGGTGGTCATGGCGCGTGCACTGGCGATGCCGGTCGAGCCCCCGAAGCCGCTCGAAATCCGCGTCGACCGCCCCTTCGCCTTCGCCATCCAGCACGTCGCCAGCGGCGCCTGCCTCTTCCTCGGCCGCGTGAGCGATCCGCGGTGAGCCTCACTTCACCAGCCGCTCCGCCAGCTCCCAGTTCTCGTGATAGCGCTTGAAGCTGCGCAGGGCCCAGTCGCCTTCCGCGAGGACGACCCAGTGGCCGGCGGGGTCGCGGGCCAGGGCGCTGCCGCTCGGGACGTCGTCGGTGGGCGCATCGGCACCGCCGACCGGCTGGCCGTCGGCCATCAGCCAGCGGATCATCTTCCACGGGCATTGCTCGACGATGACTTCCGCGCCGTACTCGGACTCGAGGCGGTATTTCAACACCTCGAACTGCAGCGGACCGATCGCGCCGAGCAGCGAGGTGCCGCCGAAGGGTGTCTCGAAAAGCTGGGTCACGCCTTCCCTGACAAGTTGGTCGAGGCCGGCGCGGAAGCGTTTCGCCGTCGCGGTGCTGCGGCCGCGGATGGTGGCGAAGCACTCGGGCGGGAAGACCGGGATCTCGTCGAACTTGATCGACGGGTCGGTGGTCAGCGTGTCGCCGATCTCGAAGGGCTGGTTGCCCACCAGGCCGACCACGTCGCCGGCGAAGGCCTCGTCGACGATCTCGCGTTCCTGGGCGAAGAGCTTCTGCGAGTTCGACAGGCGGATCTGCTTGGTGCCGGCGCCGTGCCAGACCTGCATGTCGCGCTCGAACTTGCCGGAGACGATGCGGATGAAGGCCATGCGGTCCCGGTGCTTCGGGTTCATGTTCGCCTGGATCTTGAAGACGAAGCCGCTGAAGCGCTTGTCCTCGGGCTCGATCATCGTGTCGCCGGACTTGCGGCCCGCGGGCTTGGGGGCCATCGCGAGGAAGCCGTCTAACAAGAGCTGGATGCCGAAGTTGTTCGCCGCGGAGCCGAAGAAGACCGGCGTGAGTTCCCCGGCCAGCACGCGCTCCTGATCGAAGGGCGCGCCGGCGATATCGAGCAGCTCCATTTCCTCGATCGCCTTGTCGACCAAATCGGCATCGACCAACTCGCGCACCGTGGGGTCGGTGAGGCCCATCACCGAGACCGGCGCGCGGTAGGCACCGGCTTTCGTCTTCTCGAAGAGGTTCAGCGCGCCATCGCGGCGCTGGATCAGCCCGCGAAAGCGCGGGCCGTCGCCGAGCGGCCAGTTCATCGGGTGGGACGCGATGCCGAGGACGTTCTCGATTTCATCCACCAGGTCGATCGGCGGGCGGGTCGGGCGGTCGAGCTTGTTGATGAAGGTGAAGATCGGGATCCCGCGCAGGCGGCAGATTTCGAAGAGCTTGCGGGTCCGCGCCTCGACGCCCTTGCCGGCGTCGACCACCATGATCACGGCATCGACCGCGGTGAGCACGCGGTAGGTGTCCTCCGAGAAATCCTCGTGGCCCGGGGTGTCGAGCAGGTTCACGTGGAAGCCGCCGTAGTTGAACTGGAGAACGGTCGAGGAGATCGAGATCCCGCGCTGCTTTTCCAGCTCCATCCAGTCCGACGCCGTCGAGCGCCGGTCGCGGCGCGAGGTCACGGAGCCGGCGAGGTCGATCGCCCCGCCGTAGAGCAGGAATTTCTCGGTCAGCGTCGTTTTGCCGGCATCCGGGTGGGAGATGATGGCGAGGGTGCGGCGGATGGAAGAAGGATGGGACACGGTGGCGGGCGGGAGGGTGAGGGAAAAGCCGGCGGATGACCAAGCTTCAATCTTTTCTAACCATTTGGTTACGCGGGGTGGGCTTGCCTGAGACCGGGCGCGAGGGTTTCCTACGCAGCCTCCCCGTTTCCCATGGACATCCTGCTGGTCGAAGACGAACCGCAGCTCGCCGGACAGGTGAGCCGGGCTCTGGTGCGCGCCGGGCATGCCGTGACCCATGCGGGCGACGGGCCGGGGGCGCTGGAGACGGTGACCGGAAAGCATTTCGACCTGGTGGTGCTGGACGTGAACCTGCCGGGCTGCGACGGCTTCGAGGTCCTGTCCCGGATCCGCCAGGCGGGGCTGCCGGTGCGGGTGCTGATGCTGACCGCGCGCTCGGAAATCGGCGACCGGGTGGCGGGCTTGAAGGCGGGAGCGGACGATTACCTGACGAAGCCCTTCGCGCTGGAAGAACTGCTGGCGCGGGTCGAAGTCCTCGGCCGGCGGAACGGCAGCGCGCCGGAAGGGCCGGAACCGGTGCTGAGGGTCGGCCCGATCTCGATGGACGTCGCCAAGCGCCGCGTGACCCGGGGCGACGAGCGGGTGGAACTTTCGCCGCGCGAGTTCGAGGTGCTGACCGTCTTCATGCGGGAGCCCGGCAGGACTTTCTCGCGCGACGAGATCTGCGAGCGGATCTGGGAACGCGAGCACGAGTACGATACGCGGACGGTCGAGATCTTCATCATGCGCCTGCGCAAGAAACTGGATCGCCCGGGAACGGAGTCGGTGATTGGCACGGTGCGCGGCGTCGGCTACGTGATGCAGCCACCCCGATGAAGAAATGGTCGCTCAAGGTGAAGGTCGGCGTCTATGCGGCGCTGCTCACCATGGTGGCCCTGGTGGCGGGCGCGGCGGTCCTGATGCCGGTGCTGTATTTCCACCAGATCGCGCAGCTCGACGAGACCCTGGAGAACGACTCCGACGAGTTCCTGCGCGACTTGCAGAACTTCAAGGGCGCGCCGGTGGACCCGCGGCGGCCGCTGGCCCGGAAGTTCATCCCGCTTTCCCTGCAGACCCGCTATCTGCTGGTGGAGGGGCCCGAAGGCCAGATCCTCTACGAGTCGCCGAACCTGCGGGGCGTGCGGCTGGAGGGCGAGCCGGGGCAAACGCGGACGGTCGAGTTGTTCGGAAGGAATTGCCGGATCGGGACCTGGCAGCAAGGGCCGTATCTGGTCCACATCGGCACGCGGCTCGGGACGATCGAGCGCTTCCAGCGGGACCTGCGGCGCGGGCTGCTGTTCTCGCTGCCGGTGGTCGGGCTGGTGGTCTTCTTCGGCGGCCATTGGCTCGGCCGGCGGGCGGTGGCGCCGGTCGCGGACCTCAGTGCGGCGGCGGACCGGATCAGCGCCGCGGCCCCGCAGGAGCGGCTGCCGATGCCGCCGACCAACGACGAGATCGCGCGGCTGACGGAGGTGCTCAACCGCAGCTTCGACCGCTTGCAGGCGTCGTATGAATCCGCGACGCGCTTTTCGGCGGATGCTTCCCACCAGCTCAAGACCCCGGTGGCGGTGCTGCGCGCGGGACTGGACCACCTTTCCCGCGAGACGGGTCTCACGGGTCCGCAGGCGGCGGAGATCGCGGTGCTGCGGCAGCAGACGCGGCGGCTGACGGCGCTGATCGACGACCTGCTGCTGCTGGCCCAGGCGGATGCCGGGCGGCTGGCGCTGGAGGCGGAGGAGATCGACTTGATCCCGCTGGTCGCCGCGGCGGAAGACGACTTGCAGGCGCTGGTCCACGACCGCGGGATCCGGGTGGAGGAGGAATTGCCGGAGTCGCTGCTGGCGAAGGCCGACCGGCGGCGGGTCATGCTGGTCTTGCAGAACCTCGTGGAGAATGCGGCGAAGTACACGCCCGAAGGAGGCGTCGTGAAAATCGTGGCCCGCGAGGTGGACGGCTGGGCGGTGGTCGGCGTGGCGAACACGGGCGAGGCGATCCCCGAGGAGGCGCGGGAGGAGATTTTCGAGCGCTTCCGCCGCGGCCCGTCGGTCGGCGAAAACGTCCGCGGCCACGGGCTGGGGCTCAACATCGCCCGCGAGCTGGTCCGCGCCCACGGCGGGGACTTGCGGCTGGCCCGGGCGGACGGCGGGTGGATCGAGTTCGAGTTCCGGCTGCCGGGGGTCGGCCAAGAGGTTGGCGGCGAGCTTCGTGCGGGAAGCAGCCACGAGTCGTGCCCGATTCCCCCCAGGTCGAGGCCGGTGAATCAAGAAGTGGCGGACTCCGATCCGCCATGCCGATGACTCGACAAGGATCCGAGGGAACCGCTTTTCGCCGGCTTACCCTGGGCATGGCGGATCGGAGTCCGCCGCTCCTTGGGCATTGAGACGAAAGGTATCCCGGCTCGGCGAGCTTCGCGGGGAAAGCGGTGGCGAGTCACCGCAGTCCAAGGCGGTTTCACCGCGGCACGACGGCCCGCGATTGCTCGGCGGCCAGCTCGGCGCGGGTGCTTTCCGGCAGGCTTTCCCAATTCGTCTGGAGCCAGTCCTGCGCGCCTTCGTCGTCCTGCTTGCGCCATTCGCGGAAATAGCGGGAGAGCGCCTCGTTGCGGGCTTTCTCGGAGGTCATGCCGAGCGCCAGATCCATCGTGTCGGGCAGGTTGGTTTCGCTCAGCACGTCGCCGAGGCTGCGGCGGGCCTGGTCGCCGAAGGGGCTGGCCGGGGTTTCCACCAGCCAGTCCCGCATGCCCACCGGATCGGTGCCGGCCCAGGAATAGAGCGCTCCGGCGATGCCCTCGCTGGCCTCGGCGGCGGGCAAGGTGCCGAGCCATTCGAGCGCGGCCTCGGGCTCGATCGCGCCCCAGGTGGTGCCGATGTGGGCGACCACCTCGCGGCGGGTTTCGGGCGAGGAAATCGACTTGCTCCACTGCACGGCGGCCCCGATGTCGCTGGCGGCCCAGACGGTGGCGAGCGTCGCGGCGGCTTCGTCCTTGGCCGGGCCTTCCGCCATTTTCGCGATCCAGCCCGCGGTCTCCGCCGGGTTGGTGGACGCCCAGACGTCGGCGATGGCGATGACCAGGTTGAGCTGCTCCCCGGAAGCGATCTCGTCCTTGAAGATCTCGGCGGCCTTCGGCGGATCCTGCGCGGCGATGCTGCCGGCCACGGCGACGCTGGCGGTCTCCTTCGCCTGGCCGTCCGGCAGGGACTTGGCCCACTCCGCCGCCGCGGCGGGATCGTTGTCGGCCCAAGTGCCGCCGATCGCGTTGAACAGCGGCTGCGAGGTCATGCCGGTGCTTTGCAGCCATTCGGCCGCCTGCTCCGGCGAGCGGCGCGACCAGCCGATCATCAGGTCGGTGAGCGCGCGGTCCTTGAGCGGGCCTGTTAGATTCTGCTCCGCCCACAGCCATGCCTCGCGGGGGTTCGTTTCGGCCCAGCGGTTCATGGCGATGCCGATGGTGTCCGACTGGAGCTGGCCGGCGGGGAAGCTGGCCTGCGCGTTGTCGAGCGCGGCCACCGGATCTTCCTCCGACCAGACGCCGTAGAGACCGCGGTAGAAGTCGAGCTGGTCCTGGCGGTTGGTGATCGAGTAGGCCTGCTGGAGCGCGGCCGCGATGTCGCGGCGGGCGGCCTCGGCCCCGGCCTTGCGGAAATGCTCGCCGCGCGCGAGGGCGTCGGAAAGCTTGCTCGCGGGGACATCGTCCGCGTCCAACGCTCGGCCGCCGGTCCGGCCCTGGAGCGCAGCATCCCGGACCGACGGCTTTGAATCCGGACCGCCTGCAGGAGCGTGCGACCCGGAAATCCGCGTGTTTACTCCCGGGGCGATCCAGCCGGTGAAGGCGGTGCCCACGACCACCCCGCACAGCACCCACAGGGCGTTGGCGACGGGGGAGCCGTTTCGCGGGAGTCTCATGACCGTGGGGACGCTAGGGGGCGGCAAGCCGGGCGGGCAACCGGATCTCCGTAACCGATCGGTTACATCGTCCGGGCCGCCCGGCGAAGCTACTCGACAAATCGCGGCAGGAACAGCTCATTTCCTCCCGCGACGAGCACGTTCCGATGAGTTCCCCCCACCCATCACGGAATTGGCCGGCCGCTTTCGCGTGCCTGCTATTCCTGATACTCCCGGCCTCCGCCGGCTTGGAGGTGGTGGCATCGTTCCAAAGACCCGGCACGCAGGCCACCGGCAGGCTGCTGCGGACGGCCGGCGGTGAAAGCTACGGGACGGCGAGCAGCGGCGGGGCGAACGGCTTCGGCAGCGTGTTCCGCGTGACCGCGGCGGGCGCGGTGGAAACGGTGGTGTCCTTCACCGGCAGCGGCGGTGCCGTGCCCGGCAGCGGGCCTGCCGCCGGCCTGGTTCTCGGCGCTGATGGCGCTTTCTACGGGACCACCTCGGCGGGCGGCGCGGGCGGCTTCGGCACCGTCTTCAAGGTCACCGCGGCCGGGGTGTTCACCAAGCTCGTCGATTTCACCGGCACCGCCGGCACGGCCAAAGGCTCGGTCCCGGGGCCGCTGGTGCTTCACCCGGACGGGAATTTCTACGGCACCACGGCGGCGGGCGGGACCGGCGGATTCGGCACGGTCTTCAAGATGACCTCCGCCGGCGCGGTCACCACGCTCGCGGAGTTCACCGGGACGACCGGCGCGACCAAGGGCAGCGAACCGCGCGGCGCGCTGGCAGTCAGCGGCAACACGCTCTACGGCGTGACGCGGACCGGCGGGGTTTCCACTCAAGCCATGACCCAGGGAATGGGCACCCTCTTCCGGATCACCACCGCGGGCACCTTCACCGCGCTCCACGACTTCACCGGCACCAACGGCTCGCGACCGGCCGGCGGGCTCTTCCTCCACTCCAACGGCCTGCTTTACGGCACCACCGAGTTCGGCGGGACGGAAGGCTTCGGCACGGCGTTCAGCCTCAGCACCGCGGCCGCGCCGGTCTTCACGTCGATCCGCAGCTTCGCCGATCTCGTGGGATCGCAACCGGTGGGCGAGCTCGTGGCGGCGGACGCGACCACCCTGCTCGGCGCGGTGGCGGCCGGCGGCACCTCCGGCTGGGGCGGCATCTACACGCTTACCACCGGCGGGGCGTTCACCATGCTGGCCTCGTTCACCGGCGAAAGCGGAGCCACTCCCGGAGCCTCACCGCGCGCCGGGCTCACGCCGGACGGCAACGGATTCTTCCACGGCGTGACCTCGGCCGGGGGTCCGGGAAACCTCGGCACGGTCTTCAAAATCAACGCCGCCGGGACTTACTCCGTCACCGCCAACGTGTCGCCGCCCGCGGGCTGGATGCCCTCCGGCGCGCCGGTCGCCGATGGCGCGGGCGGCTGGCTTTTCCCGCTGGCCGCCGGCGGATCCGGTGGCGGCGGCACCCTGGCGTCGTGGAGCCAGGGCGGAGGACTTTCGGTCGCCGCGGCGCTCGGCGGCACCCCGGGCTCGACGCCCGACGGAGCCCTGCTGCTGAAAGGCGGATCCTACTACGGCGTCGCCAGCCAGGGAGCCTCCTCCGGCCGCGGCTCGGCGTTCCGCTACCAGCCCGGCAGCGGCGTTTCGCTGGTGAATGCTTTCACTTCCACCGGCGGCGCCCTGCCGCAGGGGGCCTTGATCGACGGCTCCGACGGCGCGCTCTACGGCGTGGGCCGTGAAGGCGGGACCAGCGCGCGCGGCACCGTCTTCAAGGTGACCACCGCCGGCGTGCGCACCCGCATCGTCTCCTTCACCGGAACCGCCGGGACCGCCCCCGGCAGCAGCCCGCGCGGCCCGCTGGCACTCGCGCCGAACCAGAACTACTACGGCGTCACCGCCCGCGGCGGCAGCAGCGACAACGGCGTGCTCTTCAAGATCTCGCCGACCGGTACCTACACCGTGATCGCCCACTTCGCCGCCACCGGCCCGCGGCTGCCGGAGGGCGGGCTGGCACCGGGGAACGACGGTTTCATCTACGGGACCTGTAGTAGAGGCGGCACCGCGGATGCCGGCGTGCTGTTCCGGCTCGATCCCTCGAACGACACCTGGTCGGTGATCGCGTCCTTCGACGGCAGCACCGCCGCCAGCCCCGCCGGCGCGCTTCACGCCGCCGCGGACGGCTCCATCCTCGGCATCGCCACGGCCCCCGGGAACGGCGGGGTCTTCCGCCACAGCGCGGCCGGCGGCTTGCAGCTCGCGGCGGCCTTCGACGGCAGCAACGGCCGGGCGAGCGCCGACAACGGCGCGGGCCTCGTCTTCACCGCCGGGGTGACCACGGCCGCGGACGGCACGATTCACGGCAGCGCCCCGGGCGGCGGGCCGGCGGGCGGCGGCGTGCTGTTCCGCATCGCCGCCAGCTCCCCCCTTGCCGCGTGGAAAACCCAGTACCTCGGTTCGCCTGCCGCCTCCGATGACGACGACCCCGACCGCGACGGGCTGGCAAACGTGGTGGAATACGCCCTGGGCAGGATCCCGACCCTCCCCGATGCCGCCGGGTCCACGATCGCTTCCATCGCCGGGGGCTTCCTCCGCCTCACCGTCCCGCGCGATCCGGCCCGCAACGACGTCGTGATGATCGTCGAGGCCAGCGCGGACCTCGCCGGCTGGTCGCCGCTGGCCACGAGCCTCAACGGCTCCCCCTTTACCGGCCCCGGCTACCTTTCCGGCGAAACCCCCGGCCCGGGGCTGAAATCGGTCGTCGTCCGCGACCTCGTGCCGGTCACCGGCGCCCGCCGCCGCTTCCTCCGCCTGCGGGTCCTCTCCGGCTTCACCCCCACCGGACCGCTGGAGGCTTGGAAAATGACCTACCTCGGCAATCCCGCCGCGCCGGACGACGGCGACCCCGACCGGGACGGCCGCGCAAACCTGCTCGAATACGCCCTCGGCACCCTGCCCACCGTGGCCGATGCCACCGCGCTCCCGTCCGGCCTCTCCGGCGGTTTCCTCCAGCTCATCGTCCCCCGCGACCCCGCCCGCAACGACGTCACCCTGACCGTCGAAGCCACCGCCAACCCCGCCGGCCCGTGGACGCCGCTGGCCGTCAGCACGAACGGCAGCCCTTTCAGCGGCCCCGGCTACCTTTCCGGCGAAACCCCGGACGCCTCGGTGAAATCCGTGACGGTTCGCGACCTCGTCACCGTATCTTCCGCACCCCGCCGTTTCATCCGCCTGCGGGTCACCCGCTGAATTCCTTACCAGTCTGTTACTTCAATCCTTTTGCAGCCCCGCCCCGTCCGCGACTATTCCATCCCCGAGCGCAGCACCGAACCTTTGGAATCCCCCAAGACGATGAAACCGAAATCCTTCAACCGCATCCCCGCGGGCTTGAAGCTGCTCGCCGCCGCCGCGCTCGGCTTGTCGGCACTGGACGCCCGTGCCGGCGGCACCGCCCCCGACCTCGACGGGGACGGCATTCCCAACATCGTCGATCCCGACGTGGACGCCGACGGCATCCCGAACGCGCTCGACGAGAACGTCGACGGAGGCATCGCCCGGAGCGGCCCCTACGCCGGCCAATACGTCGGCGACCATGTCCAGAACGACAACCCGGCCGAGAACGACATCGACGACGACGGCCTGGCCGACGACTCGCTCGGCGAGACCGACACCGATGGCGATGCCAAGACCGACTCCAGCGCTTGGGAAACAGACACCGACGGCGACGCCCGCACCGACATCGCGCCCGCCGAACGCGACATGGATGGCGACGGCCGGCTCGACGACGACTTTTCGGAAGACGACATCGACGGCGACAGCCTCGACGACGACGACCTCTTGGAAGACGACATCGACGGCGACAATTCCTCCGACTCGATGGACGACGACATCGACGGCGACTCCCGCGGCAACCGCGTGACCGATGACGACGACATCGACGGCGACGGCAGGCACAACACCGCGGACGACGAGAAGGACGACGACGGCGACGGTGCGCATGACCGGGACGACGACGACGACAACAACGACGGCATCGAGGATCACGACGACGACGACCATCACAACGAGGACGACGAGATCGAGCAGGAGGTCCAGCTCACGCCCGGCCCGGCGGCGACCGCCGGAAGCTCTGCCAAGGTCGAGCTCCAGTCGATGGCGACCGGCAAGATCGAACTCAAGATCCGCGGCAGCGATTTCCCGGCCGGCGACTACGGCATCGTCATTGGTGGCGTTGTCCGCGGCACCTTGAAGATGCGGCAGGACGACGACGAAGTCCGTGGGAGGACCGAGTTCGAGACCGGCAGCCTCGAAGACGACGAACTGCCTCTGACCTTCCCGGTGGCCGGCGAGGCCGTGAGCATCGTGCAAGGCGGCAACACCTGGTTCAGCGGTGTCATTCCCACGCCGCCGCCGCCACCGGTGCCGGGCGACGACGATCATCACGACCACACCTTCATCGGGCTCCTCACCCGGGCGGCCGGCGTGCCGGCGGAAGCCAAGGCCGAGGCAGAGATCGATGTCGGACTGGCGGGCGTGACCGTCTTCGAAGTGGAAATCGAAGGCGTCCCGGCCGGCACCTACGGCGTGGCCGTGGGCGGCATTCCGCGCGGGAACATCACCGTGATCGCCTATCCGGACCGCACCCGCGGCGAGCTCCGCTTCGAGGCCGAGCCCGAGGGCGACGACCTCCTGTTGAACTTCCCGGTGACCGGCTTGCCGGTGACCATCACCCAGGGCACGACCCTCTTCTTTTCAGGCACGGTTCCCGGGGGGGAATGACCTTGCCTCAAAACCCGCCACGGCCCGCCCTTGCGGCGGTCCACCGGCAACGCCCCGGCCCGCAAGGGCCGGGGCGCTTTTTTTCGACCTCTCGTAGCGGAACGGCTGCGCCGTTCCGTTTGGCACCGCGCTTGCCAGCCCTGTGATCCCGCCGATGCTTCCTCCGCGATGCGCCGCTTCACCAATCCCTGGCTTCACGACGAGCACCGCTTCCGCGACGTGCTGCGTTGGAAAGCCGGGATCGCGCCCAAGGACCCGCTTTCCGCGGCACCCGACCATCCCGCGCCCGCCGTTCCCATCGCGTTGGAAGGCGCTCCGCAGGACGGCTGGCGAGTCACCTGGCTCGGCCACGCGTCATTCCTGCTGCAGGGCTGCGGGAGAAACCTTTTGGTGGATCCCGTCTTCTCCGACCACTGCGCGCCGCTCCCCTTTCCCTCGCTCAAGCGCCAGGTCCCGGCACCCTGCCGCGCGGACGAACTGCCGGAGATCGACGCGGTGCTGCTCAGCCATTCGCACTACGATCACCTCGACCTGGCGACCCTCCGCACCCTCGGCAAGGAAACGCCGCTGCTCGTTCCGGAAGGCCATGCCGGCTGGCTCGGCAAACAGGGCTTCCGCGAAGTACGAGAAGTCTCGTGGTTCGGCTCCGGGGAGATCCTGCCCGGTATCCGCGCCACCGCCACCCCGGCCCAGCACTTCACGGCACGCACGCCCTTCGACCGCAACCGCGCCCACTGGTGCGGCTGGCTGCTGGAAGGCGGCGGCGTGAAGCTCTGGCACGCCGGCGACAGCGCGTGGTGCCCCGCCTTCCGCGAGATCGGCGAACGGCTGGGACCCGTCGATTTCGGCATGATCCCGATCGGCGCCTATTCGCCGCGCTGGTTCATGAAACCGATGCACATGAACCCGGAGGAAGCGGTGCAGGTCTTCCGCGAGACCCGATGCCGCCGCGCGGTGGCGATGCACTGGGGCACCTTCCGTCTCACCGACGAACCCCTCGGCGAGCCGCCGCTGCGGCTGGCGGAGGAACTTGTTAGACAGGGGATTCCCGCGGCTTCCTTCATGGCCGGAAGCATCGGCGAATCGTGGCTCGTGAGAGGCTGAACGCTTCCGTAACCGATTGGTTACCCGACCATTCCGTTACCACGTGCTCCTTGAGGACGGGCCTCCTCCGGCGCTTTCGTGGCAGCGTATCCGGAAGGCCGCATCCATTGCCCGCGACGGGCAGGGAGCTCTCCGGAATGCCTCCCGAATCAACGCCATGAAAACCTCCGCCTTCAGGTCGCTGCTCGCCGGCCTGTGCGCTGCCTTCCTCGCCCCCGGCGCCGCAAGCGCCAGCACGGCTTACGGCAGCATCAACAACTTCGACGTCGTCAACGACACGGGCACGCCCTGTCACGGCTTCGAGATCGAAATCGAGGACTGCCCCAGCACCGGCATCACCTACACCTACGACTGGAACCATTACGGGACCTGCAAGATCACGCAGGACGATTCGTTGCCCGGTCACCCCAAGTGTTTCATCCGCTGGGCCGCGGTCCGCAAGCCCGACGGCACCTGGTCCGCCTACACCGCTGTGCCCACCACGCCGATCGCACCGACCAACGGCCACATGTTCACCAATCCGGCCGTCAATTTCGGCGGCGAGCACTTCGGTGTCGGCATCAACGCGAACGCCACCGCCGTGAAGTACTTCTGGCTGGTGGACGACGGCGCCGGCAACCTGGTGCGCGGGCCCGCCGTGCAGGTCTCCACGCCGACCTTCAACTACTACCCGCCGGTGGCCGCCGCTCCCGCCCAGGTCCAGGCGGTGATCGAGCCGCCCGAACCTCCGGAAGTCCCCGTCAAGGAGTTCGGCCCGGCCGTCTGGGTGAAAGAGATCCGCACCACGACCCACAACAACCGCGAGGTGAAGCTCCGCGACCTCGTTTCCGACGATCCCGGCGACCCCGACGACGTGAACTGGCGCAACAACGAGCCCGACGAGGTCGAAGTCGAGTGGGAGATCCTGCAAGTCGAGTACAACGCCGGCGACGGCGGCCCGAAGGGCAAGCTGGAAGCCGCTCCCGAGGACCTCGACAACGGCGACGAAGTGGTCACGCGGCGCTACGAATTCTACGAATACACCGGCCCGCTCGACGACGAAACCGGCGAGATCGGCACCGATACCGTCGGCCCCGACGGCATCCACGGCGACGGACTCGGCAACGTCAACGGCATCGACCTCGACTTCTCCACCCTCGAAGTTGTCGGCAAATACCTCGGCGCGCAAATGTCCGCCTTCAATCCGGAAGCCGAAGTCGGTCTGGTCGAGCACCTGCAGAACGGCGAGGTGGGCGAAGTCTATCCCGACCGTCTCGTCGTCATCCCCGGCGCGACGCCTTTCACCTGCACCCGCAGCGGCGACCTGCCCGCTGGCATGGCTTTCGATGAAGAGACCGGCATCATCTCCGGCACGCCCAGCACTGCCGGCGAGTTCACCTTCACCATCGAAGCCTCCGACAGCGTTCTGCCTGCCGTCGCGAAATCCTACACCATCTCGATCGCCGAAGCCGGTGCCGTGCTGCCGCCGGTCGCCACCATCGACACCGTCGCGGAGCCGCTCGACGGCGGCATCACCGGCGGCAACGGCGCTTTCGACATCGGCCAGGTGGCCACCCTCACCGCCACCGCGAATGCCGGCTACCAGTTCGTCCACTGGACCGACAACGGCCAGGTCGTCAGCAACCAGGCGAGCTACAGCCTGACCGTCGACGTGAACCACTCGCTGAGCGCCGTGTTTTCGGTGGTGAACCCGAGCCGCACGATCGTCGCCTCGGCCGTTCCCGCCATCGGCGGCATCACGAGCGGCGGCGGCGTCTTCGCGAACGGCGAACCCGTCGCCCTCACCGCGACCGCGAATGCCGGCTACCACTTCGTCAACTGGACCGAAGGCGGTGTGCAGGTCTCCTCGACCGCCAGCTACAGCTTCGCCGCGAATGCCGACCGCACGCTGGCGGCGAACTTCGCGCCGGACGGCGGCAACCTGTGGACCCTTGCCTTGAATCCTTCGCCGCTCGCGGGTGGCACGGTCACGGGTGCCGGGTCCTATGCCAATCAAAGCGAGGTGACCATCGTGGCCACCCCGAACCCCGGCTATCTCTTCAAACGCTGGGAACGCGGCAACAGCAACGTGAGCAGCCAGCGGACCTATACCTTCGTGCTCGACCGCGACACCACGCTCAACGCCCGCTTCGCCCCGGCCTACGAAATTACCACCTCCTCGCTCCCGGCCACCGCCGGCGGCACCAGCGGCGGCGGAATGTTCGAGGACGGTGACAACGTCATGGTGATTGCTTCGCCGAACGCCGGCTACGTCTTCTCGCACTGGAGCGAGAACGGCGAGGTCGTGAGCAGTTCCGCCAGCTATTCCTTCAAGGCGAACCCGGCCCGCACCCTGGTCGCGAACTTCGAGTTGATCGTCCCGGAACCCCTCATCGGTTCGGCGCCGGACGGCGGCCTGATCCTCCACTGGCCCGCCGGCCTGCCGGGTTGGGTGCTGGAGGAAAGCCCCGACCTCGGCTCGGGCCACTGGACGGAATCGGAACGAGAAGTCGAGGCCGCCGAAGGCGAATGCCATGTCCACATCGCCCCCGTGCCAGGCCAGAAGCAGCGCTTCTTCCGCCTGCGGCACGATTGACGGCCGTTTCAGAAGGGAGCGCCGGCTTCAGCCGGCTTGGTTGCACCCGTTACTTTCCAATGCCGGCTGAAGCCGGCGCTCCCTCAATGCCCCGCCGGCACCTCGCGCTGGCCGACGCCTTCGTCGGTGATGGAAGGGTCCTGCGGGTCGACCATCACCGCGCCCTTGCCGTCCTCGGAGCCCATCAGCGGCTTGCCGTGGGCCAGGCCGACCTTGGCGACATACATCAGGGCCAGCGGCCTGGCGGATTCCTTGCCCAGCGCATTGATGCGCTCCTGCATCGCGGCCACCTTGTCGGGGTGGGCGGCGGCGAGGTTGTTCTTCTCGTAGGGGTCCTCCTTCAGGTTGAAAAGATCGACGCTGGTCGGGATGAGCGAGCGCCAGATCAGCTTCCAGTCGCCCTGGCGGACCGCGCCGCGGAAGGGCTCGACGTTGTAGATGATCTCGGTGCGCGGCGAGGCCTTGCCTTCGGCGAGAGTGCCCCAGACATCCACTCCGTCCAGCGGCTTGCACTTCGCGGTGGAGGCCCCGGCCAGGGCGGCGATCGTCGGGTAGATGTCCACCGCGTGGATCATGCCGTCCACCGTGCCCGGCTTGATCTTGCCGGGCCAGTTGGCGCAGGCGGCCACCAGGCAGCCGCCTTCAAAGAGCGTGCCCTTGCCGTCGCGGTAGGGGCCGTTGTCGCAGGGCAGCTTGGTCTTGGAAAGGTCCGTCATCTGGCCGGCGAACATCGCGTTGGTGGTGCCGCCGTTGTCGCTGTGGAAAAGGATCAGCGTGTTGTCGCGGAGACCCTTGGCGTCGAGCGCGGCCACCACCTTGCCGATCTCGTCGTCCAGGCAGGCGACCATCCCGGCGTAGGTCCGGCGGGTCGGGTCGGCGATGTGCTTGAAGCGGTCGACGTATTCCTGCGGCGCCTGATAGGGCGTGTGGGGCGCGTTGAAGGCGAGGTAGAGGTAGAAGGGTTCGTCCTTCTTCCGGGCGTTGATGTATTTCACCGCGTCGGCGCCGAGGAGCTGCGTCGTGTAGCCTTCCTCCTTCACCGGCTTGTTGTCGCGGAACCAGTCGAGCACCCCGGCGTCACTATGGGTGTAGTAGTCCAGCTCGCCGATCATGGCACCGTACTGGTAGTCGAAGCCGCGCTGCTTCGGCCAGTACTTGATATCGGCGTGGCCGAGGTGCCACTTGCCGATGATGGCGGTGGTGTAGCCGGCCTCCTTGAGGCACTGCGGGAGCAGGTGCTCGGTGGTATCGAGCCCGTAGCCGGCCGGACCGGGGATGACGATGGTCTGCAAGCCGTAGCGGAACGGATAGCGGCCCGTCATCAGGGCGGCACGGGTGGGCGTGCACATCGGCTGGACGTAGAATCCGCCGAGCTTCGCGCCGCCCTTGGCCAGGGCGTCGAGGTTGGGCGTCTTGAGATCGGTGGCGCCGTTGAAGCCGACGTCTTTCCAGCCGAGGTCGTCGGCGACGATGTGGATGATGTTCGGCTTGGAACCGGCGGCGGCGAAGGCGGGGCCGGCAAGGAAGGCGAGGGCGAACGCGAGGAGAGCGATGGTTCCGGATCTCATGGTGAACGGGGAATCGGGCTTGCTACGAAGAGACGGGCGGGATCGCCCTGCAGCGCCCCAAGCGAATCGTGAGATCGGCACGGAGCCAAGCCCGGACTCGCCGGCAAGCAGGATGACCCGGGACCCCGGCGGAAAGGTTGGTCTCAAAGCCGGCCGGAACCGGCTCCCCTTCCAGAAGTCACTTCAGGAAATTGTTCACGCCTTCCGTGGCGGGATCCCAGTATTCCACCGAGGTCACCTTGCCGTTTGAAAGCCCGAGCACCGTGACCTTGCCCTTCTGCTCGGGGAAGTCCGCGATCAGCGCGGCATCGTCGCCGAGGATGATGCGGTGCGTGTACTTCTTCATCTTCGGCAAGGCGAACATGCGGCCGACGCCGGGCATGCCGTGGATGTTGGCGATGTAGATGGCCTTCTTTCCGGGCAGGTGGTCTTTGCCGAGCACGGTCAGCGCGCCGTTCGCCTTCTTGCCGGTCTCCATGTCGTGGCTGACCAGCAGGTAGCGGGTGGTCTTCGCATCGAAGGTGTAGGCCTGCTCGTGCTGGTCCTTGGCCGAAAACGCCTTCACCGAGCTGCCCTTCGCGTAAGGTTCGGCGTGGAGCGGGAGAACTCCGAGGGCGAGGGCGATGAGGAAGGTGAAGGCGGACTTGTTGAGACTGGTTTTCATCGGTAACGGGATGGTTACGAAAGAGGCGGCGGATCCGGTGCTTTGGTCGCGACAGACCGTGGCGGGAGGAGGATGTTCACGCAAGGACTTCTCCGTAACATCATGAACCGATCCCTTTTCTCCGCGGCGTGCTGCCTGCTGCTGTTCGCGAACCACGCGTCCGCGGACAGCCTCGACATCGACAAGGCGAAGAGCCACATCAAGGTCGATGCCAAGGCCACCGGCCACTCGTTCGCCGGCACGCTTTCCGACTTCACCGCGAAGGTGAGCGGCGACGGGTCGAGCCTCGCCCCGAGCGCCGTCGATCTCGGCTGGAAGTTCTCCGACCTGAAGACCGGGGACGAGAAGCGGGACAAGGAAATGATCAAGTGGCTCGGCGGAAGCGCGCCGGAAGGCAGCTTCAAGTTCATCAAGACCTGGACCGACAAGGGGCAGACCTATGCCCAGGGCACGCTGAAGATCCACGGCATCTCCAAGGTCATCGCGTTTCCCTACACCGCGAGCAAGGAAGGCAAGGTGGTGACCATCGACGGCACCGCGGCGCTCGACTACCAGGACTTCGGGCTGCCGATCATCCGGACGATGGCGGTCATGACGGTGAACCCGAAGCTGTCGGTCAGCTTCCACCTCGTCGGCGAAGCGAAGTAAAGTTTCCACATCCGGACAATGAACGCGGAATCATGGTGGATGCGCCGGGCCGGATGCGCCCGCGGCTTGCTGGCTGCAGGCTTCCGGCAAGGCATGCCGGGCGTCGGCGAACCGCGCTTGGCGGCGGCCATGGGCGATCTTCTCGCACGGCCCGGCTCGCTGGTCCGCGCGGTGGTCGCCTACCTGGTCGGCATCGAAATGGGCATGCTCGAAGAATCCGCGCGCGCCCTGGCCTGCGGGATCGAGTACCTTCACAGCGCTTCGCTGGTCTTCGACGACCTGCCGGCGATGGACGACGCCCGGACCCGCCGCGGCGCGCCGTGCATCCATGTGGTCCACGGTGAGGCGATGGCGATGCTCGCCGGCCTCGCGCTGGTGAACCGCGGCTATTCGCTGCTCTGGCAAGGCATGCGCGGGGCTCCGCTGTCCCGGCGCGACGAAGCAGGCCAACTGGTCGACGAATGCCTCGGCATGAAAGGCCTGACCGGCGGCCAGGCCTACGACCTCGCCGGCTGGCGCGGGCCGCAGGACCCTGCGGAAGTCGCCGCCGTGGCCGCGAAGAAGACCGGCGCGCTGCTGCGCCTGACCGTCGGCCTGCCCGCCCTTTGCGGCCGCGGCACCCGGCGCGAGATCCAGCTCCTCGACCGCCTCGCCTTGCTACGAGGTTTGGCGTACCAGGCGGCCGATGATTTGAAAGACGTCATGCACGACGAGGATGCCACCGGCAAGTCCGGCGGCCGCGACGAGGAACTCGGCCGGCCGAACCTGGTCGCCGCCGAAGGCTTCGATGCCGCCTTCCGCCGCTTCAGCCGGCTTCAGGAAACCGGCGACCGCGTCGAAGCCGCGCTGCCCGGCCCGCCGGAGCGCTGGGGCATGCTCCGCCTGATGCGGGTGCCGGCTCCGGCCGGCGGCCGGGAGCTTTCCATGACTTCCGCCGCGGTCTAACAAGTCGCGCCATGTCGCTCTGGAGCCTGATTTTCACCAACCTGCGCCGCCACCGCGTGCGCACGGCGATCGGCGCCATGGGCATCGCCCTCGGCGTGGCCACCATGCTGAGCGTGGTCGGCCTGCTCGGCGGCGCGGTGAAGATGTTCGAGCGGATCCTGCGCAACGACGCCGAGATGGTGGTGTTCGAGAAGAACGTCTCCGACCTGTTCTTCAGCAACGTCCCGGTCGCGCTGGTCGATGAACTGGAGCGGCAGCCTTTCGTCAAGGAAGCGCAGCCGGTGCTGTTCGCCATCGTCACCGCGCCGGACCGGCCGGTGGTGACGTGCTTCGGCATCCGCGCGGAAGACGGCCGGCTGAAGAAAGCCGAGTGGCTGTCCGGCTCGGCGGACGCTTTTCACGGCGAGGACGTGGTACTCGGCGAGCGCGCGGCGGATTTCCTCGAGGCGAAGGCCGGCGACGAGGTTGAGCTCGGCCAGGGCAGGCACAAGGTGGCCGGCGTGGTGCGGATGGAGAACGGCTTCGAGAACGGCGGCGTCTTCATGCCGCTCGCCGCCTGCCAGAAGGCCTTCCACAAGGAGGGCTTCTCGTCGGTGGTCACCGTGGCGCTGGCGGAGGGACATGAATCCAAGGACGTCAAAGAGTGGATCCACACCGAGCACCCGGAGATGACCGCGCTCGAGAACGAGGAGTTCAGCCGCAGCTACTCGCAGTTCAAGATCATCAAGTCCACCGCCTGGGTGGTCGGCGGCTGCGCCTTCCTGTTAGGCGGGCTGAGCGTGACCAACACGATGATCCTTTCCGTCTTCAGCCGCATCAAGGAGATCGCCATCGCGCGGGTCTGCGGCTTTTCCCGCGCCCAGGTGGCGGGGATGATTTTCGGGGAATCGCTCGCCGTCTGCGCCTTCGGCATTCTCGGCGGCTGGCTGCTGAGCATGGGCGGCCTGCGCCTGCTCCAGACGATTCCACAGCTTCAGGGATACATCGAGCCGAACATCGGCTGGCAGGAGCTCTCCGGGGCCGCGGCGCTGGCCGTCGGCACCTCCCTGGTGGGCGCCCTCTATCCCGCGTGGTACGCCGCACGACTCAATCCGGCGCAAGCTCTCCGATTTGAATGAAAGGACCTGCCGCCATGGTGGAAATACAAGACGTTTGGAAAAGCTTCGACCGCGGACGGATCGAGGTGCTCAAGGGCGTGGACCTCAAGGTGCGCCGCGGCGAGACCGTGGCGCTGTGCGGGACTTCCGGCTGCGGGAAATCGACGCTGCTCAATGTGATCGCAGGCCTCGAGGACGCGGACCGCGGCAGCGTGCGCACCGCGGGGCGGACGATCGGCAGCGAGCGCGAGCGGGTCGACCTGCTGCGCCACGATGTCGGCTTCGTGTTCCAGCTCCACCACCTGATGCCCGACCTCACGCTCGAGGAAAACTGCCTCGTCCCGGTGATCGCCGCGGGTGGCAAGAAAGCGGAAGCGATGGCGCGGCTGGCCGAGCTGGCGGAAGCCACCGGGATCTCCCGCCTTCTCAAGCAGCGGGTCCGCGAACTCTCCGGCGGCGAACGCCAGCGCGGCGCGCTGGTGCGATCGCTGATGAACGAGCCCGACCTTTTGTTAGGCGACGAGCCGACCGGCGCGCTCGACGAGGCGAACCGCGAGCGGGTGTTCGCGATGCTGCTCGATCTGGTCCGCGCGAAAGGCCGCACGCTGGTGATGGCGACCCACGACCTGGACCTGGCGATGCGCTGCGACCGGGTGATCCGAATGCGCGACGGCAGGATCGTTTCCGACGCCGCGTGAACGCCGGACGACATGCCCTCGGCTGGCTGGTGGCGGGGAATGCCGCCGGCCTCTGGCTTTCGTTGCTGCTGCTCTTTCCCGGCCTGCAATCCGGCGAGTGGACCTACGGCCGCTGGATGCCGGTCCACCTCAATGTCCAGCTCTTCGGCTGGACCTCGCTGCCGCTGGTCGGCTGGCTGCTTTCGATCTACGGCGTTTCCCGTAGATGGTCCGACGCCGCGGTCTGGGCCTGGACCGGAGCGCTCGGTGCGGGCGTGCTGTCGTGGCTCGGCGGCGGATCTTCGGGCAAGATCTTCCTCGATTGGAAAGGCGGTCCGCTCTTCGCCTTCGTCGCCGCGCTTTCCTTCCTATGGATCGTGCTGGCGGCGGCGTGGACGCGGGATGCTAGCCGCTGGATGCCCGCCAAGCGCTGGCTTTCGCTGGGCGGCCTGCTGCTGCTGGCCGGCGTGCCGTGGGGCATGTACCTCGCGAGTTCGCCCGACCTTTACCCGCCGGTCGACCGCAGTACCGGCGGTCCGACGGGTGCAAGCCTGCTCGGCTCGACGCTGGTGGTCGTCGGCCTGCTGTTCCTGCTGCCACGGGCCTGCGGGCTGGAAGCGAAGCGACCCGGCATTCCGTGGAAGACCCTCGGCTTCTTCGCCCTCTCATGGGTGGCCTTCGGCGTCGCGGAGTCGATCGGCGGCACCCATTTCGATGCCCACCAGATCATCGCCCTCGGCCTGCTGCTGCCCTGGCCCTGGCTGGTGCTCCAGGACTGGCGCAACTTCCGCTGGCCGCACAAGCCGCACGGCTGGCGGATCACCACCTTGCTCTGGTGGGGTCTGCTGGTGGTCACCGGTTTCCTCGCCTTCCTGCCCGACGTCCTCGACCGGCTGAAATTCACCCACGGCCTGGTCGCCCACTCGCACCTAGCGATGGCCGGCTTCACAACCTCGTTCTGCGCGCTGCTGCTGCGGCTCACCGGCAACCGTTTCGGCAACCTCGGCTCCGCCATCGCCTGGAACGTGGCCGCATTTACGATGGTCATCGTACTGGCCGCCGCCGGCTGGGCGGAAAGCGCGAACATGACCTGGATGGCCGAGGCCCCCGCGTGGCGGATCACCGCGCTGGCCATCCGCACCTTCTGCGGGCTGGTCATGCTCGCCGCCTCGGTGCATTGGTGGTGGTCGTGGCGAAGACATTCCGAACCTGCTGAAACTCTTGAATCCCATGAAACGCTTCGCATTGCTCTTGAGTCTGGCCGTCGGCGCGATGGACGCGGTGACGGGATTGTTGCTGATCTTCACGCCCTCGCTGGTGATGAAGCTGCTCGGGATCCCCGCGCTCCCGCCGGAGTCGCAGGTCCTTATGGAATGGATCGGCGTGTTCGTGTTCTCGATCGGAGTGTCCTACTCGCTGACGATGCGGGGGCGCAGCGCGGCGGAGACCGTGTGGATCTTCACCACGATCGTCCGCAGCTCGGTCGCCGTCTTTCTCGCCGTGAGAATCGCCGGCGGCGCGCTGCCGGTGGCATGGGCGCTGGTGGCGGCGGCGGACGCGGCGGTGGCGGTGGTCCAGATGATCGGCCTGAAAGCGGGCTGGTGGAAGGACCCGGCCTAGGCCTCGCCTTCCGCGCCGCCGGGGTGGTGGCGATGGTCTACGCGCACTTCCTGATCTTCGCCCAGTTCGCGTGGGTCGAGCTGATGCGCGCGGCCGGGGGCACGGCCACCTCGGAAAAGATCGCGCTCGGAACGATGGCCGCCGCCGGGATCGCCGCGGGCTTCCTCGTCGCCTGGCGAAATACTGGATCTTTCGTACTTCAATTCTCGTTCCTCGCCGCGGCCCTGTCGGCGGCGCTCGCGCCCTGGGCTTCGTCGATGCCGCTGGCAATCGGGATCTCGCTGCTCACCGGGGCCTCGATCGGCGCCATGACCATCACCCTGGCCACCCTGCTGCCGCGCTGGTGCGGGCTGGCATGGACCGGGCTCGGCACCGGCCTTGGCTATGCGATTTGCAACCTGCCGCCGGTCTTCCTCTCGAGCCCCTCTCAACAGGCCAGCGCCGGCGTCGTCTTCGCGGTCATCGGCGCGCTGCTGGTCCCGCGGAAAGCAACCTCAACCACACGACCCTCCGTGGCACCGAGCAGCCGCGGCATCATCGCGGTGGTGGCCGCTTTCACCGCGCTGGTCTGGCTCGACTCCGCCGCCTTCTTCATCATCCAGCACGAGCGCGACCTGAAGTCGGCCACCTGGGGCGAGCCGATGCTTTGGCGCAATGCCGCGGTCCACCTCGCGTTCGCCATCGCCGCCGGCCTGCTGTTGCGCCGCCGCTTCAATGCGGTGCTCGGAGCGGCTTGGTTGATCCTCGCCGTTGCCGCGCTCGCGGTGAATCACGCCGACACCCGCAAACTCGCCGGCTGGTGGTATCCGGCGGGGGTCTCGCTCTACTCGACCGCGCTGGTCGCGTGGCCGGGCTTCTTTTCCGCCGATCCCGACCCGAAGGTCATCGCCCGCCGCGCCGCGTGGCTTTACGCCGTGGCCGGCTGGTTCGGCTCGGCGAACGGCATCGGCATGGTCCAATCGCTGCACCATGTGCCCGCCGGCTTCATCCTCGCCGCGGGAGTGGTCATCGCCGGCGCCTTGCACTTCGGCCGGAACCGCTGGCCCGCCGCGGTCGCGCTCGGCTCGGTGGCCGTCCTGGCCACCACGGCACCTGCTTCCACGAAATCCGCCGCCACGACGGTCGAGCGCGGCCGTGCGGTCTATCTCGCGGAGGGCTGCATCCATTGCCACTCGCGCTACGTCCGGCCGGGCTCGTCCGATGTCGCGCTCTGGGGCCCCGCTTCGGACCCCGCCGCGGTGCTCGCGGAAAAGCCGGTGCTGATCGGCAACCGCCGCCAGGGTCCCGACCTCGCGAACGTCGGCGCTCGGCGCTCGGAAGCCTGGCTCAAGTTCCACTTCCTCGCCCCGCGGGACTTCGCCCCGGACTCGCCGATGCCTTCTTATGCCCACCTCTTCCGCGATAGCCGCGGCGACGACCTGATCGCTTTCCTCCGCGATGTCCCGGCAGAGACGATGCAGGCCCGAGCGGCCGCGGTTCTAGCGTGGACTCCCGCGCCAGCCACCCTCATTCCCGAGGGTTCGCCGCTCTACCAGCAGCACTGCGCCGTCTGCCACGGCCCCGTCGGCCATGGCGATGGCAAGCTCGCGCCGCTTCTCACAAAGCGACCCGCCAACCTCGACCTCGGGCCTTTCGTCTGGACCCCCGCCGGCCCGGATCTCGAAACCCGCGTCGCCCGCGTGATCAAGCACGGTCTTCCCGGCACCGACATGCCCGGCCACGAAACCTTGAATGATGCCCAGGTCAGGGCCCTCGCCCGCTACGTTCTTTATTTGCGAGGCCACTGACGGCACGCGGCCGCGACGCCCCTCCCGACAAAGCTTCCCATCCGGCTGGAATCGGGTCAGCTTGCGGTGGATTCCGACCTGCCGGGAGCGATTGACCGGAGGCAGAATTTGAAAGATCCCGTCACTTCACGTCGTTTTACCGCCCCGATCATGCAGAATCCTATCCGCATCCTCTGCGTCGGAGCCGGCCACATGGGCCGCTCCCACGCCCTCGCCTACCATCGCATTCCCGGCTTCGAGATCTGCGGGATCGTCACCCGTTCGCCGGAAGGCCGCGGGAAGCTGAATGCCGAGCTCGGCGGCGGCTACGCGGAATTCGCCGATTATTACGAAGCCCTCGCGACCACCAAGCCGGACGCGGTGAGCATTTCGACCTACCCGGATACCCACGGCCCTTACGCCGAGGCTGCCTTCGACGCCGGCTGCCATGTCTTCATTGAGAAGCCGCTCGCCGAAAGCGTGGCGGCGGCGGAAAGCATCGTCGCCAAGGCCAAGGCCAGCGGGAAGAAACTGGTGATCGGCTACATCCTCCGCCACCACCCGAGCTGGATCAAATTCATCGAGATGGCCCAGACCCTCGGCAAGCCGCTGGTCATGCGGATGAACCTCAACCAGCAGTCCTCCGGCGACAACTGGAAGACCCACAAGAACCTGATGGCCTCCATTTCACCGGTGGTCGATTGCGGCGTGCACTATGTCGACGTGATGTGCCAGATGACCCGCTCGAAGCCGGTCCGCGTGTCCGGCATCGGCGCACGGCTCAGCGACGAACTGCCGGAGGGCAAGATCAACTACGGCGCGCTCCAGGTGACCTTCGAGGACGGCTCGGTCGGCTGGTACGAAGCCGGCTGGGGCCCGATGATGAGCGAGGTGGCCTTCTTCGTGAAGGACGTCGTCGGTCCGAAAGGCTGCGTCTCCATCGTCGCCGACAAGGCCGCGGCGGAAGGCCAGAGCGCCAACGTCGACGCCCACACCCAGACCCAGTCGCTCAAGCTCCACCACTCGCAGCTCACGCCGGAGGGCACCTTCGCCAAGGCCGACGAGATGATCCGCCTCGACGACGAACCCGACCACGACGGCCTCTGCCACCGCGAGCAGGAGTTCTTCCTCAAGGCCATCCTCGAGGATGTCGACCTGACCGATCACATGGACGATGCGATCGCCTCGATGCGCATCGTCGCCGCCGCCGACGAAAGCTTCCGCACCGGAAAGACCATCGATCTTTAAACTGAAGAACGTTGAACCGCCGAGACGCCAAGGCCGCCTAGTTGGGGACCCATGACGTTTTGATCCCGCCTTCCACCACAATTCCACCGTTCAGAAAACTTGGCGCACTTGGCGTCTTGGCGGTGAATCCCCTCAAAACCAACCGTAAGATCCCATCCGCACTCATGAAACCGACCGTCTTTGTCACCTGCCTCCTCCCCCTCGCCGCCACGGCGCAGGGCGAGCTCACGCCCGTCCCGCTCTTCAACGGCAAGGACCTCGCCGGCTGGAAAGGCGCCGGCTACATCGTCGAGGACGGTGCCATCACCTGCACCCCGCAGGGCAGCAACCTCGTCACCGAAGGCATCTACGCGAACTACGCCTTCGACTTCGAATTCAAGCTCCCGCCCGGCGGCAACAACGGCATCGGCATCCACTACCCCGGCAGCGGCGATGCCGCTTACACCGGCATGGAAGTGCAGGTGCTCGACGACACTTCGGACAAATACAAGGACCTCAAGCCCTACCAGTTCCATGGCTCGATCTACACCATGGTCCCCGCCAAGAAGGCCCCGCTCAAGCCGGTCGGCGAGTGGAACAGCGAGCGCATCCTGGTCAACGGCGACGACATCCAGGTGACCGTCAACGGCACCGTGATCACCGAGGCCAAGCTAAGCGAGCTCAACGCCAAATTCCCCAAGCACGAGGGCGCCAAGCGCCGCTCCGGGCACATCGGCTTCTGCGGCCACGGCGACCGCGTCGCGTTCCGCAACATCCGGATCACCGAGTTCCCCCCGGCGGCGAACGAGGAAGGTGCCAAGCAGGCTGGCTTCACCAAGATCTTCGACGGCAGCACCCTCGCCGGCTGGGAGCACCAGCCCGCCGACCTTGAACACTGGAAGCCGGTCAACGGCATCCTGAAGTACAATGGCAAGGCCAAGGACCTCTGGTCGGTCAAGGAATACGGCGACATGACCCTGGTCTTCGACTGGCGCTGGGCGGCACCCGGCCCGCTGATGAAGCGCCCGGTCATCGGCTTCGACGGCAAGGAAACCGGCCAGCAGGTCGAAGTCCAGGAGCTCGACAGCGGGATCTACCTGCGCGGAAACTCGAAGAGCCAGGTGAACCTCTGGAACTGGCCCTGCGGCTCCGGCGAGGTCTACGGCTACCGCACCGACAAGTCGCAGCCCGCGGAAGTCATCGCCGGCGTCACCCCGAAGGCCAAGGCCGACAAGCCGGTCGGCGAGTGGAACCGCACGATGATCACGATGAAGGGCGACCGCCTGACCGTCACCATCAACGGCCAGACCGTGATCGAGAACGCCCAGCTGCCCGGCGTCGCCGCGAAAGGCAAGATCGCCCTCCAGCACCACGGCAGCCAGATCGACTTCGCCAACATCTGGATCAAGGAACTCTGATCCGCGGATCAAGCTTGGAACGACTCTGCACGGATAGCGGCCGCCCCGTCACGGGCGGCCGTTTTTCTTTTCAAACCCGCAGCTTCCCGCGGAAGCCCCGGACAGCGTAGTAGGACTGCGCGCCGTTGTGGTAGATGAAGACATGGCCGAAGCGCCGGTCGCCGAACAAGGCGCCGCCGAGCTTGCGGATGTCCGGCGGGGTCAGGACCCAGCTCGAGGTTTTCAAATCGAACTCCCCGAGTTCCTGCAGGGCTCGATATTCCTCCGCGGTCAGCAGCTCGATGCCCATCGCGGCTGCCAGGTCCATCGCGGTGTCCTTCGGCCGGTGTTCCTTTCGCGACTCCCAGCCGTCGCGGTCGTAGCACAAGCTCACCCGGCCCTTTGGCGTCTCCGGTGAGCAGTCGGTGAAGATCAGCTCGCCCGTCGTCGCATCGCGGCCCGTCACATCCGGCTCGCCGCCGCTTTCCTCCATTCCGCGCAGCGACCCCAGCTTCTCCGGCCGGGCTTCCAGATGTGCCAGCACCTCCGGCCACGCGATTCCTTCATGACGTTCCGCATGTTTCTCGAAGCGGGCTTGGAGCGTGGCCAGCAGGGCCTCGCGCCCGGCGGCCGACGGCATCTTCGGGGTCTTTGAACTCTTCATGGCTCCTCGGCTTGTCCGCACGATTCGAGATCTTCCAAGCAGCGCGGTGGGTGGCCGAGTCCATCACCCGGCAGGCTCCCTTTCCAACCCAAAGTCCGGACCGGTCGCCATCATGCACCGGTCACCCTCCACCGGAACCGGAAGCACCACGCCTGATCCGGGGAAGCTCTCGGGATCCGAGGCATCCGCCCGGGAAACCGGAATCGCATCTTCCAGCCTTATGAACTGACCATCAGTGGATTAGGAATCACTCTCCCTGCCTCAAGCCACTAAATGCCTGGCATTCTATGGTTGTTTTATTGGGGCATTTCATCGTTCTGATGGACTTCCCGGTCCGCCGCCAATCTTCAAGGTTCGCCTTTTCGCCGCGGGCCGTCATCCTTCCCCCGTGATCTCCCGCCGCAAGATCAAGTATGCCGTTTCTCCCTCACTCCGCCAGTACCTCTACCACTTCGACCGCTTGCGCGAGATCCCGCTGGTCTATGACGACCTGACGCGTTTCGCCGGCTCGATGCCCTACGAGGATCCGCGCGGCAAGGAGACGCTGTGGTTGACGGTCTTCTACCCGCAGGAGCTGATGCTCGAGCTTCGGCCCAAGCTCACCAAGATCTACGCCGAATTGAAGATCGGCGGCGATACCGACCTGCACGAGCACCTGACCGTCGATCGCATCGACTTCGGGGAGTTCGGAAACTCGCGGCCCTTCCGCATCCGCATCACCAACCTCTACAACGACAACTCGGACTACTTCTACGTGAAGCAGGCCGACGCCTCCCGCATCTACGGCCTGGAGCTGGAACACATCCTCTCCCCCAACCGCATCAACTACCTGGTCAACGGCAACACGCTGATCGAGGAACACATCGCCGGCGTCCCGGGCGACGTCTTCCTGAAGAACCACCTGCCGCGCCCGGAACTCAACAAGGTGCGCATCGCGAAGGAATTCACCAAGTTCAACGAGCGCTGCTTCATCCGCCTGCTCGGCGACATGCGCAGCGTGAACTACGTGGTCGACATCACCCCGGACTTCGAGGAGGTGCAGTACCGCGTCCGGCCCATCGACTTCGACCAGCAGAGCTACGAACGCCGCGGCAAGATCTACCTCGCCTACCGCTTCGACTCGAACCGCGCGGTGACCAAGCTCGCCTTCGACGTCCTGAACCGGAAAACGATCGACCAATACGTCGCCGAAGAGCGCTCCCAGATGACCCGCCGTGCCAAGGTGGAGAACGCCCGGCTCAGGGCGCTGCTGGGCATCATGCGCCGCGAGGAACTCGCGCCGCGCGAACACGTCACCTCGCTGGCGCAGGACCTCGAGAAGTTCCACGGCACCGATGTCTTCCACGACTGCCAGACCATGGGCGAACTCACCGCCGCGCATGTCTCGCTGATGCTGGACTTGTGAGGGGCCGCCGGCTCAAGGAGACGTGACCAGCTTCACCCGGTAGAATCTCCGCACGGCTGAAGGAGCGGTGTCGGCCCAGCTTTCGGTGCCTTCGGTGCCCGGCGTGCCGTCGAGTTCGGTGACTTGCGACGACGCCACCTCCGTCCAAGAGCCGCCGAGCGTCTCGCTGGTCTCCACGATATAGGTCCGGCCGTGGACCGTGGTCCAGGTGATGCCGATGGCCGCACCGCCGGTGATGGACGCGACGCGGAGCCGCGATCCCGGGTTCCGGGGATCCGTGCCGCAAAGGAACTCGTCGCGATTCACGGACCCGTCGCCGTCCGTATCGCCGAGGGCGTCGTCCACCAGGGGATTCAAACCGTTGGCGATCTCCCAGCCGTCCGCCATGCCATCGCCCTCGGTATCGGGGTCGAGCGGATCCGTTTGGGCGGAACCTTCGGCGGCGGCGTCCAATCCGTCGCCATCCAGATCACCCGTACCGGAAAGGGAGAAATCGACAAAGCCGTGGGTTTCGAACAGCCCGGTCCAGACTCCCGCAAACTCCCAACCGGGCGATTGCGACATCGTCACGTTGATCCCGAACACCCGGTCGGGCACGAGTTGCAAGCCTTCCACCACCGGCGCGTCGGGAGCGAAGTAGGTGTAGCCGCAACCGTGGGGCAGCACCTTGGGGATCCTGACTTCGGTCGTGTACCAGCCGCCGGAGGAGCCCGTCACCACCTGACTGCCGGGAATCGTTGCCACCCCGTAAACTGACGCGCTCGCCGAGAAGGGAGAGATCTCGATGTGGTTCCCTTCGGCATAAACGTCGGCATACCAGGTGGCCTTGTCACCGGCGTTGGCGTCGGGGTGGCGCACATCCGACTCGAACCTTCCGAGATGGCCGCTGCCGTCGAGTGCGAGCCGGTAGAACATGGACGGCCGCGTCGAGCGGAAGGCCAGGTAGAGGTAGTTGGAATCGTAGTTCGCATAGGTTTCGAAGCCGAAGTCTCCGGCTTCATTCGTGAAGAAGTAGCCGTAGCGGATCTTCGACCACTTCGCCTCGACCGAGCCGTTGAGCACCGGCGGGCTGGCCGTGTAGGCGATCACGTCCGGGATGGCGTAGAGCGGCTGGGGGTCGGCACCGTCCCTCCGGCCGTCGCCGTCGGAATCGTCGTCCTGCGGATCGAGCGAAGTGTAAACGTAGCGGTCGTATTCGCGCCCGTCGCCGAGTCCGTCGGCATCGGTGTCGGCCACGCCCGCGTTGCTGCCGAAGCGGGCCTCGTCCATCGCCACCCGCGAATCGCCGTCGGCCAGACCGTCACCGTCGCTGTCCCGGACCTCGACGTAGTCACCGTGGTTCATGCCGTTCCAACCCGCATAGTCGTCATAGACCCGCATGATCTTCGAGATTCCGTCGTAGTGGAGGCCCCAGTCGACGTGTTGGCCGTTGAGCGGGGACGGGTAGTTCCACGGGAAGTGGTTGAAGAGCATGTTGTCGCCGCCGGCGTCGTCCACCATGGAGTCGATGGCATGATGGATCTCGTGGGTGAAGGTCCAGGCGAGGACGTAATTGACGCCAGGATTCTTTGCCGGGTAGGGCACGCCGCACACGATACCTTTCGAAGCCCGCGTCGTGCCGTTGAAGACCAGGAAGCCTCCAAGACAGGGGCCGATGCCCGCCCCGGTGGTGAAGCACAGGTCGTATTGACCGTCCACCACCCCGCGGCTGCGGAGGTCGGCTTCGATCGCCGCGTAGCCGCCGCCCTTGTCGGGGACCGCCGCCTCGATCGGCATCCAGGTCACGTCCATGAAGAAGCGCTGCTCGCTGTTGCGGTAGAACCAGTCGAGCGCGAGCTGCATCCCCGCGACCGCCGAGTTCTTTTCCTCCGCTGTCATCTCGCCGTGGTAGAGGGCGATGAGCAGTTTCGGGGCGGCGATCCGCCGGAGACCCGAGCCACTCGCCAGCAGGGTCGCGGATGTCTCCGCAATCCCGGTGAGGAGCATTCCATTGCTGTCGCAAGCGGCGATCTTCCAGAGATAGGTCTCGCCCGGGGTGAGGCCGAAATCCGTGTGGTCCTGCCGCGGGCCGATGCGCGCCGTGGGCTGCGCCGGGTAGGAACCCGTCGCGGTGCGGCGGTAGATCAGGTAGCTTGCCGCATTGGCCGGACCGGCGTTCCACGTGAGATGCGCCGTCGTATGAAAAGCGGCAGCCGCGAAACTTCCGGGCGGGGCCCCGAGAGGCACCACCGTGAGATCACCATGATCGCCGAGGTCTCCGAGAACGGCACCGATCTCCGTGGTGCCGGGTGCCACCGTGGTCACCATCCCGCTCGCTGCCACGGTCGCGGCATCCGGGTTGCTCGACGACCATGCGACCTCTCCGGTCAGGTCGTAGCTCGTTCCGCCGGTTTCCCAGCCGGTGCAGGTGTAGGCCCGGGAATTCGGGTGCGGCAGTTCAAGACTGGCCGGCACCACATCGATCGCGCCAATCGTGACAAGGCCGTGCAAGCCCCACTCGTTGATGTGGACGTAGTTGTCGTTCACGCGCTGGACCACGAGTTTGTAGATCCGGGCCGTCACCGGCGCGGGCAGGTCCTGATCGTGGAGGAGGTCGTCGCCGGTCGCGGCCTGCCAAGGGAGGAGCTCGGCCCAGCTTCCGGTCTTGCCGTCCATGTCGGCCTGGGTGTCCGCCGCTTCCACCTTCCACTGGTAGGGGCCGCCGCTGGAAAAGGACACGCGGAAACCGTCGATCGTTCTGGCCGAGGTGAAGGCAAGCTGGATGAAGGCCGGGTTGACGGCCGCGCTGCGATAAAGCGTTCCCAGATTCCCGTCGAAGACCTTGTCCGGATCCCCGATGTCGTAAAGCGACGACGTGATCACCGTCTGGCCGAGGTCACGGTAGGCGAGGACATCCAGCCACAAAGGCTGGACCACCGATTCCTGCACCTCCACCGCGCCGATGTCGGCCGCGGGTCCGGCGATCCGCGGCAGGCCGCGCTGATCCACGGTGAGCGTCGTACTTCCTGCGGCGTCGATCGCGGGCGAACCGGGCTGGGGCAGCATCGTCAGGGTCGGGCCGCCGTTGTCGGAGAGCGGCCCGAGCTGTGGCGCTGCGACGATACCGGTGAAGGGGCCGACGATGCCGTTGGTGGAGCTGACGAGATTGACGCCCGCCTGGGTTTCGATGGCGCCCCGCAGATCCGGGCCGGAGTTGGACGTTTGATTCGCCGCGATGATGGAGTTCGTGAGGCTCAGATGACCGGACGTGCCGACGTAAACGCCGCCGCCCTCTTCGTAGGCCTTGTTGCCCGAAATGGTGCAAGAGGTGAGCACGGTGGACGCCCGCGTGTAGAGGCCGCCGCCGTACTCATAATCCGCCTCATTGCCAGCCAGCGTGGTGTTCACGACCACGAGGTTTCCAGCCAAGTGGAAGATCCCGCCGCCGCCGTACTGGCAGTAGTTTCCCGCGATGGTACAGCCGGTGATCGTGCCGCCCGCGCCCGAAACCAGCAACCCGCCGCCGTCGCCATCGAAGAAGGTCTCGTTGTCCTCGACGGCACAACGCGCCATCACGAGGGTTCCGCTGCTGATGATCCCGCCGCCGGGGCCATAGGCACCGTTGGAGCGAACGACCGAATCGAAGAGGCTCAGGCTGCCGCTGCTGGAGATGGCGCCGCCCGAGCCGCCGTCCTCGTTGCCGCCGGTATTCTGGATTAGTGAAGTGCGGGTGAAGATCACCGTGCCGCCGCTGAAAACGCCGCCGCCATTCCACTCGGCGTCGTTGCTCATGATCTCGCAATCCGTGACCTCGAGCAGCGCGCCCGGCGCGTTGTAGATGCCGCCGCCGGAAATGTCGGCGTCGCTTTCGCGAATGCTGCAATCGTTTAGCTCGAGCGTTCCCGAGTTATGGATCGCGCCGCCCGACGACCGGTAGCCTTCCCGCAGCACGAGGCCGCGAAGCTCGGCGGATACCCCGGCGTTCACCGTGATAAGACCGCAGGAGCCGCCCCCCGAAATCGCGAGATTCACGCGTTCCGTGCCGTCGATGACCAGGTCGCGCGCGACAACCACCGGGCTGCTCAGGGCGATCGTCTGGCCGTCGAGCGAAGCGGCGAAGGTCACCGTCGCCCCCGCAGCGGCCGCGGCCACGATGTCGCGCAGCGATCCCGGACCGGCATCGGCGGTGGTGGTGACGATCGTGGACTGCGCTTCCACCGCTCCGATGTCCACCGCCGCTCCGACCACCCGTGCGAGGCCCCGCTGATCCACGGTGAGCGTCGTACTTCCTCCCGCGTTGATCGCCGGGGAACCCGGAAGCGGCAGCATGGTCTTCGTCCGTCCGCCGTTGTCGGCCAGGGCCGCGAGCATGGGACTGGCGACGATCCCGCTGAAACCGCCGCCGAGTCCCGAAGTGCTGGAGACCAGGTTGACCCCGGCTTGCGTGTTGATCCCCGACGCCTTGAGGTCGGGGCCCAGGTCGGCGGCGGTGTTTCCTGCGATGATCGTGTTTTCTAACAAAAGCGTGCCGGTCGTCTCCTCGATGCCGCCGCCATCGTTGGTCGCGTGGTTGCCGGAGACGGTGCAGGAATAGAGCCGGATCGTGCTGCTGCCGTCGCCGTCGATCGCGCCGCCGAAGTCCGCACTGTTGCCGGAGAAGGTGCAGTTGGTCGCGGTGAGAATGCCGGACGCGTGCTCGATCGCCCCGCCCCCGACGGCCGCGGTGTTGCCCGAAAAGGTGCAGGCGCTCAGCGTGAGCGTGCCGCTGTTCTCGATCGCCCCGCCGCCGTCGCCGGCCTCGTTGCCGCTGAACTCGCAGCGGTCGAGCGTGAGGATGCCGGCGTTGAGGATCGCGCCGCCATCGCCGGAAACATCGCCATCGACCAGCCTCAGCCCGCTCAGGGTGACGGTCTTCGAGGACGAGACGCTGAACAGGCGCGAGGCATGGTTGCCGGAGACGGCAAGTCCCGCCGCAAGCGATGTGGCATCGACCGTGAGGTTCTTGCCGATGGTGATCTGGCCGAGCGTCAGCAACAGCGTCTGGCCGTCGAGTGCCGGGGCGAAGGTGATCGCGGATCCATCCGCGGCATGGAGCATCGCCTCGCGCAGGGAGGTTCCGGCACCGAGCCCGGGATCGAGGCTGCCGTTGTTTTCATCGGTGCCGGTGGTGACGAGCACGTCGCCGCAGGCGATCGGGATCGTGAACAGGAGGGCGAGGCCCGCGTGGCGACGCCGGGATGGGTTGGCGGACATGGCGGTGGGAGGCTGGGTTGAGGAGACGGAACCGCCGCGGAGCTGCGGCCATTTGCTCCTCCTAAGACCTACACACCCTGCCGCGAATCACATCTCCTGCATAAGGGATGCGGGAAGAATGATAAGATCCGCAGCCCCCTCTACCCGCCGGGATCGCCGCCGTTCAGCCGATGATCCGCTCGACCGTCCAGTAAAGACCGACGGCGCCGATCAATGCCGACGCCACCTTCCGGAACTTCTCGAAGCCCGGCTTTTTCAGGAAAGCGACGGTCAGCGCGAAAGCCAGCGCCAGCACGGTGATCTGGCCGAGTTCGACGCCGATGTTGAAACCCACCAGCGGCTGGAGGATCTCGCCCTCCGGGAGATCGAGGTCCTGCATCACCGACGCGAAGCCCATGCCGTGGAGCAGGCCGAGGCCGAACACCAGGGCGACGCGCCAGGGCTTGAGTTCCTTGACCCAGAGATTCTCGAGCCCGACGTACGCGATGCTCAGCGCGATGAGCGGCTCCACCACCGAGGACGGCGCGGTGACGATGCCGAGGATGGCCAAGGCCAGCGTGATCGAATGTGCCACGGTGAAAGCGCTGCTCTGCCACAGCAGCGGCTTCCATTTCGGCTGGAGGAGGAAGAGACCGAGGATGAACAGGATGTGATCCAAGCCCTTCGGCAGGATGTGCTCGAAGCCCGCGACGATCCAGCCGCCGAGCGACGATTCCCTGGTTTCCTCCACCACGCCGCTGGCCTCGATCGTCATCAGCTCCATCGGCTCGTCGCGAGGTGCGATCCGCATCACGGAGATCTTCGGCTTCTTACCCGGCCGCGGGGTGATGACTTCAAGGGCGAGCGGTTCGTCCTCGTCATCGTTCCACACCAGCTCCAGCGGACCCGAGACGCCGGGCGGCATCTTTCCCGTGAGATCGATCCGCACCAGGGCGTTGCGTTCCTCGTTCTCCTTCAGCTCCGGCCGCTCGACCGTGTAGTCGGGGAAAGCGAAATCCGCCTCCAGCCGCCGGTCGCCCAGGGTGAGGATGAAGGCTTCCTTCAGGAACTCCTCGGCGGTTTCCCGCATCACGCGGTGGTCGTCCGCATCCAGGCCGGCGACCCACTGCTTGCCCGACATCCCGATGTCGCCCGGCGTGCCCGGCGGCACCTTCGGGCCGTCCTCCGGGTAAAGCGCCCATGCTTCCAGCCACAAGGAAGCGTTCCAGGTCCCTTCGGCGGCGCGGATCTCGCCGCGCACCTGCTTCATCGCATGGCCCTCGGCACCGGTCGCCAGGACCAAGAGCCCGAGGCACACGAGCAACCACTTCCGCCAAAAACCACCGAGCGCTCCGATCATGCGAAGGTCCTACGCGCTTTCCTCGGGTCCTGCTATCACGACTTCCGTCCGCGGTGCCCGGGTCAATCCAGCGCCTTGAAATCGATCACCGGCTTCGCGTCCGGCGTGGACTCGCGTTGGAAGCTCTGGTTGATCGGCACCCTCTCGCCGAAAAAGCCGCCGTTGCGCATGAAGAAGCCCTTCCCTTCGACGCCCCCCGCGTAGTCGAGCCGGTGGCCGCCGCCCGCGGTGGCGTCGCCGGTGAAGCGCGCCTTGGTGATCTCGTGCCAGGTGCCGTCAGTGTCGCAGACCCACTGATTCCCGTGGAGCGAGCGTCGACCGAGGTAGCCGTTGCGGTCGGCGAAGTTCTCGAGGAACGAATGGAAGCCCGTCAGGTGCTTGTCGGTCTTCGGCCGCTTGAAGCGCGCGATCAGTTTCCAGCCGTCCTTGCCCACCTCGCCGAACCACGCGGCGTAGATGCTGTTGCCCTGGCCGTCGGGCTTCACCGAATTGAGGAAACGGTAGGTCACCCCGGCCTTACACGGATAAACCAGGAAGCTCTGGCCGCCCGAACCCTCGTTGCCGAACTCCCCCACCCTCACGCCTTCGCCCTTTTCTAACAGAACGACGCGGTCCGCCTCCGGAATGTCGCGGGGATTGTTCGTGTGAAAGGGGCTCCACACCGAGAACAGGATCCAGCGCTCGGTCGGGCTCTTCACCTGGATGCCGTAGTAGCCCTCGCCGAAGCCGTTCGCCATGAAGTAGGAACCGATCGGGTCCTCGCCCACCGGCACGGTGAGCTCGCTGTAGGCGTACTCGATCGTCTTGTCGCGCGGCATCGCGTAGCCGAGGTGCACCGAGGGACCGCGGCGGCCCCAGTAGAACATGTTGCCCTCGTTGTTCTTCACGTAGCCGAGCTTCAGGCCATCGGTCGCCGAAGAAACCATCAGCTCCGACGCCTCCGCGAAGACCGGCCCCGTCTTGCTCACGCCTTGCAGATCGACCCGGACGTAGCCGGGCTGCTTCACCTCGACCTGCCCCAGCTTGACTTCATGAACCTCCGCGCCGGCCGCCTTGGTGTCGAAAGCCTTCTCGCCAACCTTGGCACGGATCACCGACTCGCCCTGCGGCACCTTGAGGCGGAGCACCAGATCGAGCACCGCCGCGCGGTCGATGTGGAAGTAGATCGAGAACACGCTCTTCGCATCCTGCCAGCGGGTGCTGCCGTCGCGCTGCATGCCATCGCCCGCGCCTTCCGTGGTCAGGTAGGCATTGCCACCGAAAGGCACGGTGGCCTGAAGGGCCCCCTCGGCGCGGGCGGCGGAAAGGGCGCAAAGGGCGGAGAGAATGGAAGATCGGACGAAGCGGAACATCGCCGGTAAGAACGCCGCGGAACGGCGGAAACGCACGGAAAAACCCCGCAAAGCGCAGCAAATCATTTTAAAAGTTCCGGATCCGACCGGGAATCCCATGATTCTTGCTTCACTGAGCCGCGGAATCGCCGCGGCGTGCTGGCGAAAAGGGCTACGACCCGCGAGGCTAATGGATCGACGCCAAACGAGCTTCTCGAACAAAGGTCCATTCCTCGTCTTTCGTCACGAACTCGTAGGCCAGCCCATACGGCACGTGCACGCTGTGATGACGTCCGTCAGGTTTCATCCAGTGCTTGAATTGGACGCGAGGCCGCTTCCTCAACGGCTGCCGCGCGAGATCGAGAGCCTCTTTGAAGCTGAAGCTTGGCCGTGGATAGCGGGCTTCAATGACTCGCCGGGCGTTCGAGGGGACCGACGCGGGGAAAATCAGCTCCGGACCGATGAGCAGCGGACGCAAACACCAAAGCCAATAGACCAAGATGAAGCCGCCGATGGGCAACATGAACCTCCACGCAGTCCGCTTGGTCATACTTTTTACGTAACGAATCTATTGGCGGCGGTCGAGCTTGCCGCACACCCGGTCCGGATGAGCGCTTTCCGACGGGACGGATCTGGTACCTGATCCAAGACAGGAAGCTCGGGGAGACACCTCTTGATCAGAAACCTGTCTTGCGAATTTCAAGGTGGCTTCGGCGTCTTGCCGGGTGATGTTGGGGATTCGGCCCCGTCTTCGTGATCCGGATCCTCGCTCCATCGACCCTGCGCAATCCGTGTGCTCGTAGCGCGGGAGATCGGAATCTGATGGGGCGCAAGCCGTCACGCGGACGCCACTCCCCTGAAGTTTGCCGGAGTCGCTTCGGAGAACGCCATCCGCCCCGAAAGCAAAGAGGACAAAGGACCGCTATAGCATTGGATATCAATACATCAGACTCCTCTTCCTGACTGAATGCCTGGCATGAATGGCATTCTGTCGTGAAATGAAGCTAGCGGCTTGTCGCCGTTGGATGCGCCGGCTTATTCGGCATTTTGAAATCAAGTGGAGGCATCCGGGGCCGGGTGAACCACCGACCTCGACCAGAGGAAGGTGAAACCGATGAGAACGATCGCGGCGAGGTGCGCCAAAACAAGCTGCCAAGTGTGGATCTGACGGTCAAAAAGCCAGCCATTGATCGCGATCATCGAACCCAACAGCACAAACGATCGAACTCCGGCTGATTCGAGATGGACGAACCGGATCCAAGTGACTGCAGCCACCATCGCGGACCACAGCGATACCGGGCCCAGGATCACGTAGGTAAATCCTCCGAGTTGAAGCACATCCCCGAACCCCTTATACCAACCGAAAAGCGCTGAACTGGCCCAGCCGACAAAAGCGACGAAGAACCAGAATAGACCGGCCCTCTTCCATGCACTCGAAAGCGCATTGAGCCACGCATCGACGGTTTCGAGTCCGTAGTTCATTTCAGCCGAGCGTTAAACCTGCGCCCACCGGCGCGGTTGAAAGGATGTTGAAGTGCACATGTGAGTAAATGCGTGGCATTTTGGTTCGTGTGTTATAAATTTGGAAGCATCAGTTTCCAGGAACCATTAAACTTTGCGAAAAACATCTCAGAGAATCCGTAGTAAAAAGTCCATTTGATTTCTCCCGATTCGGATGGTTTATCGTCCTCGGGAGGGCCGAGGTAAACGAGCTTGTCCTGATTGCAGGTGAGCATCGCAATCTGCTTGCCTGAAATTAAACGCAACTCGTCATGCGCTGCATTCTGGAATACCAATTCAGATCGAGGCGGGATCTTGGCGCCAATCTCTTCTAGCTGCTGCTTTAGCTTACTACCATGCTCATTCGATTTCCTCCAAAGAATTACATCACCTCGACTTAATAGGTCTTTCGGGTCGAATCCGTCACCCTTCATCTCGTTACAAATGCTATCATAAATTGAATAGATCGCCTTCTGATCCTCAGTAGACATAGCCCCTAATGATTCCGCTTCCTGCCATGCCCACTTGTCGTCTACCTCTGCTTCAAAACTAATAAGCTCATCTTCAGGCTCTTCGGAAGCTTCCCGTTGCTTCTCGACGACTTTCTGGGAATCTGCATCAAAGATGCTTTTCCCTCGGAATACCTGTAGGTGATATCCACCTGCCCTGTGATCTCCTCTTAATTCTATGGAGTTTTGGCCATCTACAAGGAAGAGTGTAAGGGCATTGCCAGCATTAGTTGGATTGCCGTTTACGAAGATATCGATCTCATCACTTGTTGATCCAGAGATGAAGTAAAATCGTTCATCTTCTGGGGGCTTTTCGCATCCAAAGAAGAGAAGCGCGAAAACAATAGTGGTTAGTCTGAGGAGCATTTTCATCACACAACGTCGAAGAGCACGCAACCCCACTAGCGGAGGCGGGCGTCGAGACGGGGGTTGAGGTTCATAATACGAGTGACTCCGCCGACAAGGCGGCTAGTGGGGGTTGCGTGTCTCGACTTCGCCGGGTTGGTTCTTCGGTATCGCAGCATAGTCGCTGTTGGCAAGCGGCTTGAGCTCCATACTGTTCCGTGTCAGCCGAATTATCTGCATTATCACTCCTTCGTCCGCATGAACAATAGTTGGCGATACCGCGAAACGCTTCACTGTGATTCCATCCCATTGATATTCAGTTCCGACGACAACCTCAGATCCGACTTTCAGTAATCGATTGGTCGCCGCAATCTTGAGATCCTCAGGCAACGCGACCTCTTTCGATCCGTGGAGCACCTGCCGGGCTATGCGGAACACACCTCCTATCAAGCTACTACCAACCATGTAGAGATTGACGCACTCCGCTAGGATGTAGACGGCGAGGAAAATGCCGAAAAATGTGATCAGCGGAGGCATGGTATTTCTGGCGAACAGTTTTGATCACTGACCGGTCGGAATTGCCCCTTGTTCACCGACCGGTCGGTGAACAAGTGCAAAGCCGACTCGAACGGGCCGACTTGCGGAAGAATCGTTCATTTGACGCACCCTAGAAGTCTTCCGAGGAGGACTCAAGGTGAAAGCCGGAAGTTGCAAAGCCCTCCGACCAAGACTTGGCTTGGACCGGGGCGGTTGACTTGGTTTCTCTGCGGACTCTCCCGCGTCTGCCACCCCCTTCACCCCAGCACCTTCGTCACCACGTGGCCGTGGACGTCGGTGAGGCGGAAGTCGCGGCCTTGGGCGCGGTAGACGAGCTTGGTGTGATCGAAGCCTAACAGATGGAGAATGGTCGCGTTGAGGTCGTGGACGTGGACCTTGTCCTCGACGGCGTTGAAGCCGAGCTCGTCGGTCTTGCCGAGCTGGACGCCGCCTTTGATGCCGCCGCCGGCCATCCACATGGTGAAGGCGTTCGGGTGGTGGTCGCGGCCGTCGTTGCCGCCCTGGACCATCGGCGTGCGGCCGAATTCGCCGCCCCAGATGATGAGCGTCTCATCGAGCAGGCCGCGCTGCTTGAGATCGGCGATGAGCGCGGCGCAGGCCTTGTCGACATCGAGGCAGTTCTTCTTCAGGTCGCCGGTGAGATTGAAGTGCTGGTCCCAGGACTCGTGGAAGAGTTCGACGAAGCGGACCCCGCGCTCGACGAGGCGGCGGGCGAGCAGGCAGTTGTTGGCGAAGGAGCGCTTGCCCGGCTCCGCACCATACATCGCGCGGACGCTTTCCGGCTCCAGCGAGATGTCGGTGACTTCCGGCGCGACGTCCTGCATGCGGAAGGCCATCTCAAAGGCGGCGACGCGGGTTTGGATCTCGGGATCGCCGATCGATTCGTAGCGCTTGTGGTTGAGGAAATTCACCGCGTCGATGGTCCGGCGCTGGGCTTCGCGGGTGATGCCTTTCGGGTTGGAGAGATAGAGGACGGGATCGCCGGTGGAATTGAAAGTGACGCCGTCGTGGACGGTGGGCAGGAAGCCGGAGGACCAGTTCGCATTGCCGCCGGAGGGGCCTTTGAAACCGGAGGACATCACGACGAAGGACGGCAGATTGGCATTCTCCGAACCGAGACCGTAGGACACCCAGGAGCCGAGCGAGGGCCGGCCGAACTGCTGGGATCCGGTGGCCATCAGGATCTGCGCGGGGGCGTGGTTGAAGGCATCGGTGTGCATCGAGCGGATCAGCGCGATGTCATCCGCACGGGACCCGATGTGCGGCAGGATCTCCGCCATCTCCATGCCGCACTTGCCGTAATGTTTGAACGGGAACTTGGAGCCGAGCAGCTTGTTTTCCGGGCGGATGAAGGCGGAGCGGTAGCCCTTGAGCAGCTCGGCCGGCGGGTTCTTGCCGTCCATCTCGCGGAGCACCGGCTTGTTGTCGAAGAGGTCGATGTGGCTGGGCGCGCCGCCCATGAAGAGGAAGATGACGTTCTTCGCCTTGGCGGGAAGCGGCGGGACCTTGGGTGCCTGCGGGTTGATCGAGGGCGAGGCGCCTTGGGCTTCGCCGAGCAGAGAGGCGAGCGCGACCGAGCCGAGGCCGACGCCGCAGTCCTTCATGAACCAGCGGCGGGAGTACGAGCGCTGGATATCTGCGAGGGTGGAGGGCGGGAGCATGGCTCAGTTCCGGGTGATCGTTTCGTCGAGGTTGAGGAGGACGCGGGCGACGGCGGCGGCGGCGGCGAGGTCCGGCAAGGGGTGGGCGGAGAGATCGAGGGTGACGGGCCGGTGGTTCTCGAGGAGCAGCTTCGCCTCGGCGGGATCGGCGGCGCGGGCGGTATCGTAAACGGAGACGAGGGTGGCGATTTCCTCCGCGTCCGGCACCCGCGAGGTGCAGCGGACGAAGGCGCGGGCCAGCCTTTCTTCCGGCGTGCCGTTGTCGGTGAGGATGAGGTGGGCGAGGCCGAGCGCGGCTTCGACGGAGACCTGCTCGTTGAGCGTGACGAGCGCCTGCATCGGGCTGGTGGAAATGTTGCGGCGCACGCAGGACGCGGTGCCGGCCGGCGCGTCGAAGGCGACAAGCATCGGGTACGGCACCGAGCGGAAACGGAAGGTGTAGAGCGCGCGGCGGTAGCGGTTGGAGTCGGTCTCCACGTCCCAGGTCTTCGGGCCGTAGGAGACGGGCCGCTGGAAGAGGTAGCCGGGGGCGGGCGGGAACACGCTGCGGCCGCCGATCTTCCCGTCTAACAGACCGGAGCTGGCGAGCTGGATGTCGCGGACGGTTTCCGCCGGGACCCGGAGCCTAGCGCCGCGGGCGAGCAAGCGGTTCTTCGGGTCCGTCTCGCGCAAGGCGGAGGAGACGACGGACGACTGCCGGTAGGTGGCGCTTTGCACGATGAGGCGGTGGACGTGCTTCAGGTCCCAGCCGCTTTCCATGAACTCCACGGCGAGCCAGTCGAGCAGCTTCGGATGCGAAGGCAGCGCGGCCTGGTGGCCGAAGTCTTCCGAGGTCTCTAACAAGCCGACGCCGAAGTAGGCCTGCCACAGGCTGTTCACTAGGCGGCGCGCGGTGGTGGGCGATTGGCGGTCGACCAGCCACTTGGCGAAGGTCAGCCGCGACTCCGGATCGCCGGGCGGCAGCGGGTGGAGGAAGGCGGGGACGTGGGGTTTGACGACGTGCTTCGGCTGCGTCTGCTCGCCGCGCTCGAAGAGGCGGGTTTCGCGCGGCACTTTCGTTTCGGCGGCGACCAGCGCCCAGGTGGGCGGCGGGACTTTCGCGTAGAGCGCCTCGATCTCCGCGGTCTCGGCGGCGAAGTCCGGGTTGCTTTCCCGCCAGTGGGCGAAGAGCCGGGCGGCCTGGTCGGGAGTGCGTTGGTCGGCCGGCGTTTCCAGCGCCTCGCGGACGAGCGGCGGCAGGTTGTCGAAGGCGGTGGGCAAGGTGGCGGCGACCGAAAGGCGGATGCGGCCGAGGTTGTAGGTCTGGGTGTCGTCGGAATTGAAGCCGCCGTGGTTCTGGTTGAGGCCGTAGCGGAAATGGGTGGTGCCGCCGGTCTTGAACGGCTCGGTCAGCTCGAAGGTGAGGACGGCGGGGTCATTGTTGCGGGCGGGATCGCGCTCGTTCGTCCAAGCGGTCTTGTTGTCGCCGTCCAGCGCGAATGCGGCGGGGCCGGTGGTGCGGTCATCGGGCTTGCGTTCCGCATTGGCGGGGAAACGCATCGGATCGAGCGGCGTGACCGGCGGGTTCACGCTGGCGTTCGCCTTTTTGAAAGGGAGCTTGGTGAGTTTCGCGGGGTCGGCGCCGGCATGGAGCACGAACTCGGTGAGCGCGCCGGTCCCCCGCGACGAGCGGCCGGGGCCGTTCATCGGAAGGTAGGGGTCGTTCATGACCTCGAGCCGCGCGGCGCGGATTTCGGGGATCTCCAGCGAGGAGGTGAAGGCCTCGCTGCCGCGGGTGTTGGCGTAGCCCATGTTGATCACGGACTTGTCCGGCTGCGGCCAGTACTTCTGGCCGGAATCGCCGAGCTGATAGAGTTCCAGCGCGTGCCACTCGGTGCGGGGCAGCGCGAGCAAGTCCTGCTGCCATTTCGCGAAGGCGGCCTCCACCTCGGGCGACTTTTCCCGGATCGCGGTGTCGATCGCGGCGATGCTCGCGCGGAGCTGGTCGGTGGTGAGTTTTTCCTCCGGGGTCGTGGCGGCGAGGGAGGTTTCCTCGATGCCGTTGAGGTAAGCGAAGAGGCCGAAGTATTCGTCGTGGGTGAGCGGGTCGTACTTGTGGGTGTGGCATTGCGCGCACTGCGCGGTCAGGCCGAGGACGGACTTGCCGATCGCGTCGATGCGGTCGAAGACGCCCTCGATGCGGAACTGCTCGGGCTTCGCGCCGCCTTCCTCGTTGGTCATCGAGTTGCGGAGGAAACCGGTGGCGATGCGGTCGTCCTGCGTGGCCCCGGGCAGCAGGTCACCGGCAATTTGCCGGATGATGAACTGGTCGTAGGGCAGGTTCGCGTTCAGCGCGCCGACCACCCAGTCGCGGTAGAAATGGTGCATCCGCGGCAGGTCCTTCTCGTAGCCGGCGGAGTCCGCGTAGCGCGCCGCATCCAGCCACTCGCGCGCCCAGCGTTCGCCGAAGCGGGGACTGGCGATGAGGCGCTCCATTTCCCGGTTGAAGTCGAACGGCGCGGCCAACTCTTCCGGCGAGGGCGGCAGGCCGGTGAGATCGAGCGAGAGCCGGCGCAGCAGCGTGGCGGCGTCGGCTTCGGGCGAGGGCGTGAGCCGTTCCGCCTCCAGCCTGGCGAGCACGAAGCGGTCGATGGGATTCTTCACCCAAGCGGCATCCTTCACCTCGGGCAGCGGGGGACGCAGCGGCGGCACGAAGGCCCAGTGCACGCCCCATTCGGCGCCTTCCTCGATCCATTGGCGGATCAGCGCGACCTGTTCCGGCTTGAGGCGATCCTTCTTCTCCGGCGGCGGCATGAGCTTGTCCGGATCGCTGTGCTGGATGCGTTTCAGGAGGAGCGATTTCGCCGGATCGCCGGGAACGATGGCCTTGCCGCTTTCGCCGCCTTTCAGGGCGAGGGTGCGGTCGTCGAGCCGCAGTTCGCCTTCCACCGTCGCCTCGTCCGGGCCGTGGCAGGCGTAGCAGTTCTCCGAGAGGATCGGCTGGATCTGCGTGTTGAAATCCACCTTCCCCGCCGACGCGAGCGCGGGCATGAGGGAGGCGATGAATGTCATCTTGAAACGCATCGCCTCATCATACGGCAGGAGCGCGGGCATTTCCGTGTCGTAAGCGGCAATTTCTGGTAGAATCCGCGCATGAAACTCCCGGAGCTCCCCCACCCCGAAAACGCGATTGCGGCGCTCTTCGACGATCTGCCGATGCTGGTCTTTTACTGGAAGGATGCGAAGGGCTGCTTCATCCGCTGCAACCGCCGTTTCGAGGAATTCCACGGCCTGCCGCCCGGCGGCGCCATGGGACTCACCGACCACGACCTGCACGACCCGGGAATCGCGGAACAGTATCGTGCGGAGGACATGGAAGTCATGAGAACCGGCGCACCGACCCCGAACCGCACCTGGATGGTGCCCGGCGCGAAGGGGGTGCTGCGCTGGTGGATCTCGCGCAAAACGCCGGTGCGCGACCGCAACGGCGACATCTGCGGCGTGGCCGGGGTGATGTACGAGATCTCCGGCGCGGCGGGAGTGACGGAGCCGTTCGCCCGGATCGAACCAGCGCTGAAATTGATCCACGCGGACGATCCGATCCCGCTCGCCACGGCGGACCTGGCCGCCGCGTGCAACTATTCGGAGAGCCAGTTCAACCGCGTGTTCCGCGACATCATGGGCAGTTCGCCACGCCGCTACGTGCTGCGCCACCGCTTGGAAACCGCGAAGGACCTGCTCGCCCGCACCGACCTGCCGCTTTCCCACATCGCCGCCCGCACCGGTTTCTACGACGCCAGCGATTTCGGCCGGCGCTTCCGCGAACAGGAAGGGCTCACGCCGAGGAAATACCGGCTCAAGCTGCGCTCGATGATCCGCACGGGGAATGGCTAGCCGAGCAGGGTGCTGCGGGAGAACAGCGCGACCACCGGGATCCCGCGCTCCTCGATCGCGGCGCGGCCGCCTTCCTCGCGGTCGACCAGCACCAGGGCGAAGGCGACCTTGCCGCCCTCGCGCTCGATCACGTCGATCGCTTTCAGCGTCGAGCCGCCGGTGGTGATCACGTCGTCCACCACCACCACGGTGTCGCCGGATTTGAAGTTGCCTTCGATCTGCTTGCCGCGGCCGTGGCCTTTCGGCTCCTTGCGCACGGTGAAGACCTGCAGGGCTTCGTCGGGGTTGGCGACGGCGCTGGTCATGCCGACGGCGAGCGAAATCGGGTCCGCGCCGAGGGTCATGCCGCCAATGGCGTCGATCTTCAGGTTCTCCGTGTTAATTTTCTCCCGCACCGCGGCCCAACCGAGCTTGCCGATGAGGTTCGCACCGAAGGGATCGAGGGCGGTGACGCGGCAGTCGATGTAGAGGTCGCTTTCCTTGCCGGAGGCGAGGGTGAAGGTTCCGGTGCGGACGGACTTTTCGAGGAGCAGGGCTTTCAGCGCGGCGGCGGTGTCGGACATGGGGCGAGATTGAAGTTCCAAGGAAAAAGTGCCAAGTGCCAAGAAAGGCAGGCGCGGGGCGGTCGCCGTCCGATGGATTCGACCATTCCATCCGGGGGCATCCTCCCGCGGCTTCTCCGGAAGAATCGGTTCGACGGCTTGGCCGGATCTCCGTCACGGTGGCGGCGATGACACTCGACGCGGCGAACTCCGGGGAAAAGCGCTGGTTCAACGGGATGCTCGGCTTTTCCGCGGTGGCGGCGGTCAGCCTGCTCGGGATGACCGCGATGCACTACTGGGCGAAGGGCGAGTTGCAGGGAAAGATGGCGGCGGCCGGCGGGAACGAGGCGGCCATCGCCGCGGCGCACGGCTTCCTGGAAAAAGTCCAGCTCGCGACCTTGATCGGCCAGGGGGTTCTGATGATCGGCTGCCTCGGGTTCCTGATCACCGGCGGCAACTGGCTGATCGCGCTGAAGAGGCGGAGGGCGGGGCGGTTGGGGTGAAGAAATCCGGGGAATCGGAGGATTCGCCGGGCAAAGATCCCCGCTTCCTTCTCGCGGAGCCGTCCTTTCAGGACCGGGACAACGGGGCTTCGGCTTGAGACGAGCCACTCCCGGGAGCGCCGGTCTGCGACCGGCCCGGGTGGTCCCTGGAAAGCAGGCTCAACTTCGGCTGGAATAGAACGCCGGGGCCAGTGCAGGCCGGTCTGAAGACCGGCGGTCCCGGGCTCACGGCAGGATGCCGTGCGTCCATCGTCATGTCGCCTGCAAGGCGACACTCCACTTGCGGGAACTCCACTCGCGAGCACGAAAAAGCCGCCGGCCCTTGCGGGGCGGCGGCTTTGCGAAAAGCGGGCTTTCGCTCAGTTGGCGGAAGCGGTGGCGCTCACGTTGACGCGGCGGCCTTCCTTGTCGAAGAACACGCGGCCATCGACGACGGCGAAGATGGTGTGGTCCTTGCCGATGCCGACACCGGCACCGGGGTGCCACTTGGTGCCGCGCTGGCGGATGATGATGTTGCCCGGGACGACGGCCTGGCCGCCGAACTTCTTCACGCCGAGGCGCTTGGAGCGGGAGTCGCGACCGTTCTTGACGGAGCCTTGACCTTTCTTGTGAGCCATAAATCGAGGGTGGTGAGAGGATTAACCGGCGATGGAGGTGATCTCCAGCTGGGTCAGGTGGCGGCGGAAGCCGATGGTCTTGTGGAAGCCCTTGCGGCGCTTGAACTTGAAGGCGACGCCCTTGGGTCCGCGGTGCTGCTGGACGACCTTGGCGGTCACGCTGGCGCCGTCCACGAGGGGGGCACCCACCTTGATGCTGCCGCCTTCGCCAACCATCAGGACGTCAAAGGTAAGGGTGGCGTCGACTTCGGCGTCGAGCTTCTCGACGTCGATCTTGTCGCCTTGTTGGACGCGGTATTGTTTACCGCCGGTTTTGATGACTGCGTAGGCCATGACAGAAAGGGAAACGTTGAGCCCGGGAGCCGGGCGGGCGGGGAGATCACCACGGGGCCGCGGATCGGGCAAGGGAATTTTTTGAAATCGACGCGAGGGGCCGGATCGGGTTCTTGCAGGGCATGGAGCGGGTGGTCCGGGACGAGGCGGAAATGGAAGCGCTGGGCGAGGAGCTGGCGGCCGGGATGGCCCCCGGCGGGGTGCTCGCGCTGGTCGGCGGGCTGGGCGCGGGGAAGACGCGGCTGGTGAAGGGCCTGGCCCGGGGGATCGGCCACGCCGGCGAGGTGACCAGCCCGACCTTCTCGCTGGTCCACGAGTACCGCGGCGGGCGGCTGCCGGTCTTCCACTTCGATCTCTACCGGCTGAAGTCGGCGGAAGAGCTGCTGGGCATCGGCTGGGACGAATTCCTCGAGGAAGGCGGCATCGTGGTCGCCGAATGGGCCGATCTTTTCCCCGAACTCCTGCCGCCGGAGACGCGCTGGCTGCGCATCGAAGTGCTGCCGGAAGGCGGCCGGCGGGTCAGCGGGATGCTCCCACCGTTCGGCCCAGCGAGTCCAGCACCCGGCCGGCAGTCTGGTTGATGCTGTTGAGCGCGCCACACGACGGGAGGCTTGCGGCCGCCAGGGCGACAAGGGTGAAGCGGATCAGGCGCGTGCTCATGGCGGAGGACGCTAGGCCTGCGGCGGGGCGGGTCAATCCGGCATTTGGGATCACTCCTCCGGCCAGGCGGCGGGGCGAAGTGCGGCAAGGTCGAGCTTCACGTCGAACGCGGTCTGGCCTTTCACCCCGCGGGCCTGCAGCGAGACTTGAGGCGACGCGGCGGACCAGTCGATCTCGATCAGCCCGAAGGTCGGCTCGGCATAGGCGGTGGCACTGACCCGGTGGGAGTTGACCGCGGAGGCCCAGCCGGGATTACTGTTGGTGAGCCCGCTGGAAGTGAAATCGGTGAGCGGATAGGGGCCGTCGGCGCTGCGCGAGACTTCCGAAAAATGGACATCGCCGGAGATGAAGAGGACGCCTTCCGCGCGGGCTTCCGCGATGGTCCGGTAGAGCCGCTGCCGTTCGTGCGGGAAGTTGCCCCAGGATTCCATGCCTTTTTCGTCGGCGATCACCTGGATGCTCGACGCGATGATCCTGAGTTCGGCCGGCTGGCGGAGCTGTTGTTCGAGCCAGGCCCATTGCTCCGCGCCGAGCAGGGTGGTGGCGGGATCCGGGTTGGGCACGTACCAGCCGACGAGGTTGCGCTTCTTGATCTCCTCCTTGCTCCGGGTGTCCTTGAGCGGGCGGCTCTTGAAGGTGCGGGTATCGAGCAGGATGAGCTGCACCCGCTTGCCGGGCGGCCCGTAAACGTGCGCGCCGTAGATTCCGGCGTGGCCGCGCTGGGACGAGCCGGCCGGCACCTCGAAGAAATCGAGCATGATCTTCGCCGACTCCTCGCGCTTCGGATACCAGGCGCCGCCGTCGTTCACGCCGAAGTCGTGGTCGTCCCAGGTCGCCAGCACCGGGCAGGCCTGCTTGAGCTTCCGGTAGCCGGGCTTTGCACCGAGCTTGGCATACTTCGCCTTCATCAGCGCCATGTCCTCGGTGTCCGCGTAGATGTTGTCGCCGACGAAGACGAAAAGGTCGGGCTTGGCCGCGACCACCGCGTCCCAGACCGGCTGGTCGAGGTTCTGGTTGGCACAGGAACCGAAGGCGATGCGCTGGAGCGGCACGGGAGCCTCCTGCGCGGCGGCGGCAAGCGGCTGGAACGCGAGCGCAAGCAGGGCCAGACCCGGGATGGAAATCATCCACCGATGACGGGGCGCGGCGGACGATGCTTTCAAGCGCCGGCAGCGGCTCATGCGATCCGGCTGTCGAGCTGGAACACCTGGCCGGAGGTGTGGGGAAGCTGGTCGTGCAGGTGGACCAGGAAAGCGGCGACGGCTTCCGGGGTATTGAAGCGGTCGAGCACGTGTTCCCGGCGGACCTGCTCGCGGCGTTCCGCGGAAAGGGCGGCGGTCATGGGCGTGTCGAGGAAGCCCGGCAGGATCGTGTTCACGCGGATCCCGGCCGGCCCGAGCTCGCGGGCCAGCGACTTCGCGAGACCTAGAAGTCCGGCCTTGGCGGCAGCGTAGGCGGCCTGCCCGGCGGGCGGATGGAGGGCGGAAAAGCTGGAAACGAACACGATGTGGCCGCGGCGGTTCTTCAGCATCGTGCGCGACGCGGCGGCGGCACAGAGCGCGGCACCCCGCAGGTTGACGGCCATCGCTTCATCCCAGGCGGCCTCATCGAGCCGGGCGAGCGGCGCATCGCGGGTGAGACCGGCGTTGCAGACGAGCAAGTCAGCCGGGTGCTCGCGGAAGAAATCGCGCACGGCATCCGGATCGGTGACGTCCAGGCGGCCGCGGCCGGGGGAAAGCACCTCATGGCCGGCCGCCGTGAAGGCGGCATCGAGGGCGCGGGCCAGCCCGCCTTCGCCACCGGTGATCACAACAAGTCCGCTCACCCCGGAAAGGTGAGCGGACCGCGGAGGATGCGCAAGGACGCCGCCCGGCAAGGCTCACTCCTTGCTGCGCGGCACCGGCTTGATGATGATCGCGTGCTGTTCGTACTTCGCGATCCCGCCGGCCTGCTTGAGCATCATGTCGAGCACCGCGTTGGCCGGCACGTTCTTGACCTGAAGGGTCACGGTCGCGTCGCCGAACTGGCTGGAAGGATCCTGGACCATGAAGTTCGGCGCGAACTTTCCTTCGGACTTCTGCTCGATCATCACGGCGAGCGCGGCGACGGCTTCGGACAGCTCGACCTTGTCGAAGTCGACCTGAGCGATCACGTATTCGCCCATCTTCTTCGAGCGCTGGCGGGCGGCGATCGATCCCTGGTTCTGCTTCAACTCCGCGAGTTGGAAGCGGGCGTTGGCGTGGCCGGGCTGAAGCCGCAGGACTTCCTTGAAGGCCTGCTCGGCGGCTTCGACGTTGCCTTCCTTGACGGCGATCAGGCCGAGCTTGTAGCTCTCCGCCGCCTTGTCGGCGAAGGCGGGCAGCGAGGTGAACAGAGTGAGGGCGATGATGAGTTTTTTCATGGCGCGTTGGACAGGTTGCAGGTTGGGAGCGGATGGCAAACAGGCTTTGCCACTTATCAAAACAGATGGCGGGAGAATGCAACGGGATCAACAGCGATTCCCCGGGCTTGCGCAGATTTCCGGAAAATGGCCTCTCATTGTCCATGCAAGGTGAAGACGCGCGGTGGATGCGGCGGGCGATCGAGGAGGCGCGCAAGGGGATCGGCCGGACTTCGCCGAATCCTCCGGTGGGCGCGGTGGTGGTGAAGGACGGCGTGGAAGCCGGCGCCGGCTGGCACCGCGGCGCGGGCCTGCCGCATGCCGAGCGCGAGGCGATGGCGGCGGTCCGCGAGCGGCTCGGCGGCGGCGCGCTGCGGGGGTCGACCGTTTACGTCACCCTGGAGCCCTGCTCGACCCACGGCCGCACGCCGCCCTGCACCGACGGCCTGATCGAAGCCGGCGTGGCGCGCGTGGTGTATGCCGCCGAAGACCCGAATCCGGCCCATGCCGGTGCCGCGAACCGCTTGCTCGGGGAGGCCGGGATCGAGGTGACCCGGGGCGTCCTGGCGGACGAGGCGGCGCGCTTGATCCGCCCCTTTGCCAAGGTCCAGCGCGAGGGGCTGCCGTGGGTCATCCTGAAGACCGCGATGAGCCTCGACGGCCGCATCACCCGGCCGCCGGGGGAAGGCATGTGGCTGACCGGTGCGGAAGCGCGGGCGGAAGTGCAACGGCTGCGGGCGGAGGTGGAGGCGATCCTCACCTCCGGGGAAACCGTGCGCCAGGACCGGCCGCGGCTCGATTTGCGCGATCCCGGACTGGCGGCGGGACGGGTCCAACCGTGGCGGGTGGTGCTGACCGGCCGGCCGGAAAGCCTGCCGATGGACGCGCCGCTGTTCACCGATTCGCACAAGGAACGGACGCTCGTCGAAAGTCGTGCCGAGCCGGAGGACGTGCTGCGCCGGCTGGTGCGCGAGCGCGGGATTTCCGCGGTGCTGGTCGAATGCGGCGGCCGGCTGGCGGCGGATCTGTTAGAAAAGGGTCTCATTGACGAATGGGTCGCCTTCCTCGCGCCGCTGGTCTGCGGCGGCCCTCAACCCGCGGTGGCGGGCGAAGGATTCCCGGACGGTCTCCGGCTCGAGAACCCGGAGTTCCGCCGCTTTGGCGACGATGTCATGCTGCGGGCCGCGATCGTCCGGGCTTGACCGCGATTTCACGGGCCGCTCATCCGCCCTTCACAACGGGACGGGACAAGGTGCGTGCAACTTCAACGAGCACCATCATGAATCCCGCCGAATCCACCGAATCCACCGTCTCCGGCATCGTCCGCATCCCCGCCTGGGTCCGTCCCTCGCTGCGCCACGCCGTTGCCCTCCTGCTCGCCTTGTCCGGACCGCTGATGATGATCGGCGCCCTGATGATCGGCGTCGTCGCCGGCAGCCCGGCACTGGTCGGCTGCGGCCTGCTGGGCGGCGCGCTGCTCACCGCCTGCGGCGGGGTCGGGCTGCTGTGGTCGCTCGGGGTCCGCAAGGACGGCTGAACTCAGCCGCCGAACATCTGGGTCCAATGCGATCCGTGCTGGCCGAGCCCGATGCGCCGCTGGCCGGGGCTGAACATGTTCTTGTGATGCCCCGGCGAGTAGAACCAGCCCATGTTGGCCGAGTGCGGATCCGTCGATCCGGCGAAGATGTTCTCGCCGGACGCCGAGGTGCCGGCCTTGGCCGCGCGGTCCCAGGGAGTCTTCTTGCCGGGCACCGGCGATTCGTGGGCGAAGAAGCCCTGCTCCGCCATGTCCTTGGAATGGTCGCGCGAGGCCTCGCACAACTTGGGGTCGAGCACGAGGGCGTTGAGCCCGACGTAGAGGCGCATCAGGTTGCACTCCTCGATGCCCCGCGCCTCTGCGGCCGGGATCTCCTCGTCTTCGACGATCTCGCGGTTCTTTTCGAGGATCTTCAATCCGTCCCGGGAAAGCCCGCCGGCATCCGCCGCCACCTTGGCCTCGGCGGCCGAAAGCTGCTCGCGCGCGTCGGCGGGAGTCGAGGAAAGCGCGGCATCCAGGGCGGCGTCGCGGAACTGCGCCAGCTTGCGGGCCGCGTCGCGCTGCATCTTGAGAGCCGCGGGCGCGGTGGAAAGCAGCTCGTCGGGAGTCGGGGAAAGCAGCTTCCGGAGCTCGTCGACCGCCGGCTTGCTGACCTCCTTGAGCTTCGGCTTCATCGGGCCTTCCTCCAGCGCGTAAACTCCCATGAACTGCGCGCGGAGGTCGCGGATGCGTTTTTGCAACTCGTTGCGCGACCCTCCGGCGCCCTGCTTCGACGCCGCGGCGAACGCGGCCAGATAGCGGTCGCGCACACCCGGCCAGGCCTTCTCCAGCTCGGTGACGAGCGCCTTCTGGTCGGAATTCCCGAGATTCTCCAGCGAGTCGCAAAGGTCGTCGATATCCGCTCCTTGTTCGAGCCGCGACTGGAAGTTCGCCAGGAGTTCGTTGACGGCCACCTGGCCGCGGGCGGCCGGCGCGAGAAAGAGGCCGACGGCGAGGAGGAGGCTGGGAAAGGGTTTCATGCGAGGGACGCGGATACGGGCGGAAGCGGCATGCCGTCCGGATTTCGTCTTGAAGCAAACGCAATCGCCCGGCCACGGCAAGCCCCGCGGCCGGGCGAATCCGGGCATCCGGCGGATCGGATCAGCGGCAACCGCGATGGCGCCGCTCGACGTAATACGGACGGCGGCAAGGCGGCTGGACCGGGATGATCCGCGTGCGGTAGACCGGTCGGCCGCAGTGATCGAAGTACGCGAGATACGTCTCGATCCATGCCGGGCCTCCGCATGAACGGTGGTAGGAGACATAACTCCTCGAACAACGGCTGCGCGCCTCGGCCTCCGGCATGGTGGCGAACGTGGCGAGAACAAGGGTCAGGATGGGAACCAGTTTCTTCATCATGGTACCGGTCGATTCGGCAGCTTCGACGCGGGATCCGGGCCGCTATTCGAGCGCTTCAAGAAGATTTCCGCGGACCTCGCGGGTTCCGGTTGCGACCCGGCACGCCGAGGGTTTCCGGCCGTGGTTTCCGAAATTTCCAGGGCGCTCGTGGAGACTCGTGAAAAGGGATGGTCCAACGACTTGCCCCACGTGATCGCGTAGGTCGTAAATCCACGCTTAAGGTTGCCTAATGATCAGGGGTGCCCTATCCTCCCAACGCTCGCCCGCATGAATTCCCGCGCTTTCCTCCCCTTCGCCCTGCTGTTGCTCATGGTCGGCCCGTCACGGGCGGCCACGACGTTCTCGTTCATCACCGACGTGTGGACGAACGGTGTCAACACCCAGACCGGCTATCTGAACAATGCCACGAGCGGCACACTGACCAAGGCGGGCCTGACCCTCTCCTTCCAAAGTTCGTTCGCCGGCACGGCGACCGCGGCCACCCGAAACCTCACGCTCGACAACGGGAATCCGACCGGCTTCGTGCTGGGCACCAACACCGACCCGAACAACCTCTCGGGCAACCTGGCGAACTACCAGCGCTGGGATTTCTCCTTCTCCCAGCCGGTGCTGATCAACCGCCTGATCATCGACGACATCGATTCCGACAACGTCAATCCTCTCCCCAACGTCGGCGGCTTCCGCGATGCGATCGCGGCGGAAGGATTCTCCAGCCAGACCCCCGGAACGCTCGGGACCGGGATCGACGTCGACTTCAGCTTCGAGAACCCGACCGGCTTGATCGAAGGCGTCATCGCCGCCGGCAGCGGGCAATCGGTGAACTACGTGATCGCCCCTCCCGCGAACAACCCGAACAACGCGCCGATCCACCGCGCCTACCTCACCTTCGGGAACACGCCGGTCTCGTCGTTCAGCATCTACTCCTTCTCCGACCGCAGCCAGTCCCACCGGGTGACCCTGTTCCAGGGCATCGTCGAGGTCACCGCGGTGCCGGAACCTTCCACGGCGCTGCTCGGCCTGCTGGGTGCGGCCTGCCTGATCCGCCGGAGGCGGTGAAGGAACACGCGCTCCGCAGCCCGTGACACGAAAAAGCCCGCCGCGGCGGACCGGGGCGGGCTTGGGAAAACGGGAACCGTTGCTCAGAGCTTCGGCCGGCGCTTCAGGCGGAGCTGGGCCATCGACTTGGCGATGACGGCCTGGAGGTGAGCCACTTCCTCGGCGTCGTTGTCGTGGCCCATCTTGCTGAGCTGCTCTTCGGCGCGCTTCATGGCTTCCTCGACCTTGGACTCGTCGACCTGCTCCTCGCCCATCGCCATGTCGGTCAGGACGTTGACCTTGTGCTCGGTGACCTCGGCGAAGCCGGTGCCGACCGCGAGCAGCTGGGTCTTGCCGTCCTTCTCGTAGCGCAGCTCGCCGGGCTGCAGCGCCGTCACCAGCGCGGCGTGGCCGTCGAGGATGCCCAGCTCGCCGTCGGCCCCGGGCAGGTAGACGTTGCCGACGGTGTCAGAGAAGATCTTCTTCTCCGGGGTGACGATTTCGAGGTGGAGAGCCATGGGGCGGAAATGCTGAAACGCTGGAATCCTGAAACGCTGAAATCGATCAGTCGCGGGAAACGGTGTCGATGCCGGCCTTCATGTAGAAGTTGCCTTCCGGCACGTCGTCCCACTTGCCGTCGAGGATTTCCGCGAAGCCGCGGACGGTTTCCTCGATGGAGCAGAGGGCGCCGGGCACGTTGGTGAAGACTTCAGCCACGTGGAAGGGCTGGGTCAGGAAACGCTGGATCTTGCGGGCGCGGAAGACGGTCAGCTTGTCCTCGTCGGAAAGCTCGTCCATGCCAAGGATCGCGATGATGTCCTGGAGGTCCTTGTAGCGCTGGAGCACCTGCTGGACGCCGCGGGCGACGCGGTAGTGCTCGGCACCCACGACTTCCGGCGCGAGCGCCTTGGAAGTGGAGGCGAGGGGATCGACCGCCGGGAAGAGCGCCTGTTCCGCGAGGGAGCGCTCGAGCACCACGGTCGCGTCAAGGTGAGCGAAGGTGTTGGCGGGAGCGGGGTCGGTCAGGTCGTCCGCGGGGACGTAAACGGCCTGGATCGAGGTGATCGAGCCCTTGTTGGTGGAAGTGATGCGCTCCTGGAGTCCGGCCATTTCCTCGGAGAGGGTCGGCTGGTAACCCACGGCGGACGGCGTGCGGCCGAGAAGGGCGGACACCTCGGAACCGGCCTGGGAGAAACGGAAGATGTTGTCGACGAAGAGCAGCACGTCCTGGTTCTCCTGGTCGCGGAAATACTCGGCCATGGTCAGCGCGGAGAGCGCGACGCGGAGACGGGCACCCGGCGGCTCGTTCATCTGGCCGTAGCAAAGCGCCACCTTGGAACCTTCGGCGAGCACCGGAGTGCCATCGGCATTGAGCTTGGGATGACCGTGCTCGTCCTTTTCGGTTTCGATGACGCCGGACTCGATCATTTCCCAGTAGAGGTCGTTGCCCTCGCGGGTGCGCTCGCCGACGCCGGCAAAGACGGAGAAACCGCCGTGCGCCTTCGCGATGTTGTTGATGAGCTCCATGATGACGACGGTCTTGCCGACGCCGGCACCGCCGAACATCCCGCCCTTGCCGCCCTTGAGCAGCGGGCAGATCAGGTCGATGACCTTGATGCCGGTGGGAAGGATTTCCGTGTTCGCGGACTGCTCGGTGAGGAGCGGCGCGGCGCGGTGGATGGGGGAGCGGAAATTGGCATCGGCCAGCGGGACGTTCTCGTCCACCAGGTCGCCGGTGACGTTGAAGATGCGTCCGAGCACCTGCTTGCCGACCGGCACGGCGATGGGCTTGCCGGTGTCGGTGAGCACCATGCCGCGCTTCAGGCCGTCGGAGGCGGACATCGCGACCGTGCGGACCCAGCCGTCGCCGAGGTGCTGCTGCACTTCGAGCACGAGCTTGGTGTGCACGCCGTTCATGTCGTAGGCGACTTCGAGGGCGTTGTAGATCCCCGGCAGCGCGGTGGCTTTCGAGAAGTCGGCGTCAACGACGGCGCCGATGACCTGGACGATGGTTCCTTGGTTGCTCATGGCAGAGGTGGAAGAGTGATCAGTGAGCGGTGATCAGTGATCAGTGATTTACGGATGGGACCTTGGGATGGAGACGAGATTCGAGTCGGATGAGAGACCACTGATCACTGATCACTGATCACTCGGCACTGCATTATTCCATCGCCTTCATGGCGGTGGTGATTTCGAGCAGCTCGGCGGTGATGGCCGCCTGGCGGAGCTTGTTGTATTCGAGCGTGAGCTCCTTGATGAACTTCTTGGCGTTGTCGGTGGCGCCCTTCATGGCGACCATCCGGGCGGAGTGCTCGGAGGCGCGGCTCTCGACCAGCATCTGGTAAACCTGGAAGTTGATGTACAGCGGCAGCAGGGTGTCGAGGACGTCGCGGCCGCTGGGCTCGAAGAGGTAGTCCTTGGCAAGTGCGGCGGCGCGGTTGGTCTCGCCGACCTTCACGTCCTGGCCCATGCCTTCGTATTCCTGCTTCTCGCCGAGGCTGTCGGTGGAGATGGGCAGGAGTTGCACCACCGTCGGCTCCTGGCGCATCACGGTGATGTAGTTGGAGAACGCGACGCTGACCTTGCTGTAGCCGCCTTCGAGGAAGGCCTTGGTGAGGAACTTGGCGATCGGGCGGGCTTCGGCGAAGGGCACCGGGTCCTTGACCTCGAAGTCGGCAATCATGTTCCAGCCGGCCTTGCCGAACTGGTTGCGCAGCTTGCGGCCGACGGTGATGACGTCGGTGGTCTTCGGCACGTCGGCGCGGATCTTCTTGCCGAGGTTGGTGTTGAGGGCGCCGCAGAGACCCTTGTCGGTGGAGATGATCAGGATCAGTTCCTTGCCGCCTTCCTTCGCCTGGAGCAGCGGGTGGGCTTCCTCGCCGACGTTCGCCTTGAGGTTGACCAGGACCTGGTTGAGCAGGTCCGCGTAGTCGCGGCCGGCTAGCGCCTGGTCCTGCGCCTTCTTCATCTTGGCGGCGGCGACAAGCTGCATCGCCCGCGTGATCTGGGCGGTGTTCTTTACCGACTTGATGCGCCGGCGGATGTCGCGGAGGTTGGCCATATCGGAAGGAGGCTAGGAGCAGGGAGCGGAGGACGAGACGGGCAAGCGGATTACTTCCAGGAAGCCTTGAAGTCGTTGAGGGCCGTCTTGACGGCTTCGACCGCGGCGGCGTCCTTCTTGAGGTCCGGCTTTTCGTTGCGGATCTTGTCGAGGAGCTCGGTCTTGCGGGTCTCGAAGTATTCGCCCATGGCGGTCTGGCAGCGCTTCACGTCGGCGACCTTCACGTCGTCGAAGTAGCCGTTCTGCATCGCGAACAGGAACACCGACTCCATTTCCATGGAAAGCGGCGAGTACTGGTTCTGCTTGAAGAGCTCCACGATGCGGGCGCCGCGATCGAGCTTCTTCTTGGTGGAGGCGTCGAGGTCGGAGCCGAACTGGGCGAAGGCCTGGAGTTCGCGGAACTGGGCGAGGTCGAGCTTGGTGGTGCCGGCGACCGACTTGATCGTCTTGGTCTGGGCGGCCGAACCGACGCGGGACACCGAAAGGCCGACCGAGATGGCGGGGCGGATGCCCTGGTAGAAAAGGTCGGTCTCGAGGTAGATCTGGCCGTCGGTGATCGAAATCACGTTCGTCGGGATGTAGGCGGACACGTCGCCGGCCTGCGTTTCGATGATGGGCAGCGCGGTGAGCGAACCGCCGCCGGCTGCGTCGGAAAGACGGGCGGAGCGCTCGAGCAGGCGGGAGTGGAGGTAGAAGACGTCACCCGGATACGCTTCGCGGCCGGAGGGGCGCTTGAGGATCAGCGCGACCTGGCGGTATGCGACGGCGTGCTTGGAAAGGTCGTCGAACACGATCAGGCAGTCCTGACCCTGGTCCATCATGTATTCGGCGAAGGCGCAGCCGGCGTAGGGGGCGAGGAACTGCATCGCGGCGGCGTCCGAGGCGGTGGCGGCGACGATGGTGGTGTATTCCATCGCGCCGGATTCCTCGAGCGTCTTCTGGATGCGGGCCACGTTCGACTGCTTCTGGCCGATGGCGACGTAGATGCAGTAGAGGGGCTTGTGGTTCTGGAGCTTGCCCTGCTCGGCCAGCTTGTTCTGCTTGGCTTGGGAAATGATGGTGTCCACCGCGATGGTGGTCTTGCCGGTGGAGCGGTCGCCGATGATCAGCTCGCGCTGGCCGCGGCCGACGGGGATCATGGCGTCGATCGACATGATGCCGGTCTGCACCGGGACGGAGACGGACTTCCGCTTGATGATGCCCGGGGCGATCTTCTCCATCGGGTAGTAGGCGGCGGCCTCGATGGGGCCCTTGCCGTCGATCGGGTTGCCGAGGGCGTCGACCACGCGGCCGAAGACGCTGCGGCCGACCGGGACGGAGAGGAGCTTGCCGGTGGTGGAGCATTCCATGCCGGCGACGATCTTGTCGTAGCTGCCGAGGAGCACGACGCCGACTTCGCCTTCCTCGAGGTTCATCGCCAGGCCGGTCACGCCGCCGGGGAACGCGATCATCTCGTTGAGGGCGACGTCGGAGAGGCCTTCCACCTTGGCCACGCCGTCACCGACTTCGCGGACGATGCCGACGTTCGACTTCTGCACGGAGGCCGTGACGTTGGCGATCTCCTTTTCGAGTTCCTGGAGGATGCTGCTCATGGGACGAGGGTTCCGGTTGTCTGTTGTTGTTGAGTGGTTATCCGGAGATAAGGATCAGAATGCTTCGGCGAGGCGGTCGAGGCGGCCCTTGACGGAGCCGTCGAAGACGTCGTTCCCGACCCGGACCTTGAGGCCGCCCAGGAGTTCCGGGTTGACGCGGTATTCGAAGGTCAGGTCGCTGCCGTATTTCGCCTGGAGTCCGGAAACGACGCGCTGCTGCTCCGCGCCGTCGAGGGCGGCGGCGCTTTCCACGATCACGTGGCGGCGCTCCAGCTCGAGACGGACGAGGCGCTTGAGGGCGGAAAGGATGCCGCGGTAGTCGCGCGGCTTCTGGGCCACGATCAGCTTGATCGCGGTGGAGAACTTGGCTTCGTCAAGGCGGCCGCCGGTCTGGCAGAGCCGGAAAATGCGGCGGGCTTCGGTGTTGGCGACCTTGGAGATTTTCATGACGAGGCGGCGGGATCGGGAAAGGTTCAGGCTTCGACCGAAGCGAGGGCTTCCTTGTTGATGCGGGCCTGGTCGTCGGAGGTGAGGACCTTGCCGGTGACCTGGGCGGTCGTGGCGGTGACGAGGCGGCCGAACTCGGCCTTGAGTTCCGCCTTGATCGCGGCGCGCTCTGCGGCGGCGGCGGCTTCGGCCTTGGCGAGGATCTGCTGGGCGGAGGCGATGGCTTCCTGGGCCTTCTGCTCGGAAAGGGCGGCGGCGCTGGTCTTCGCCTCGTTGATGAGGCGGGCGGCATCCTCGTTGGCCTTGGCGATGGCCGCGGCGGTGGTGCGCTCGGACTCGGCGAGCTGCTGTTCGATCTGCTTGAGCTTGGCTTCGCCCTCGGCGATGCGGTTGCGGCGCTGCTCGAGCATGGCCTGGATCGGGCCGAAGGCGAACTTCTTGAGCAGGATGGCGACGATCAGGAAGGACACGCACTGGCTGATGAAATAGGGCCAGTCGATCTTGAACGCGCGGAGGATTTCACCCGCGACGCCGCCGTCGGCTTCGACGGGAGGAGCGGAGGCCAGGAGATCGAAAATCGGAGTCATCGGACGAAATGCTGGAGAATCGGGTGAAATCGGAAACGGAAAGGGGTGGCGCGGAGGCCGTTGGGGGCCTCCGCGCCGGGAAGGCTTACTTGGCGAGGAAGATCGCGAAGAAGACGATACCTTCGATAAGCGCTGCGAGAATGATCGACAGCGTCAGGATGTTACCGGCGGCGCCGGGGTTGCGGCCGGTGGCTTCGGCGGCCTTGGAGCCGAGGAGGCCGATGCCGATGGCGGCGCCGACGGCGGCGAAGGCAACGTGGAGATTGCCGGCGATTTCAGCAAGGATCGGGGTCATCATGGTCGTTCTGGTTTGGTGTTACGCCCGGCCCCCACGGTCGTTGCCATGGTCGGGACGGGAAAGGGTTCAATGGGCGTGGTCGTGCTCGTCGTCGTGGTGGTCGCCGTGGTCGCAGATCAGCTTGAGGAAGACGGCGGTGAGGAGCATGAAGACGAGGGCCTGGATCAGGCCGACGAGAAGCTCGAGGAAGTAGAAGGGAAGCGGCGGGAGCCAGGCGAGCCACTTGGTGTCGCCGACGACGAACATCATGTTCTCGAGGATGTTCTCACCGGCGAAGATGTTGCCGTAGAGACGGAAGGAGAGGGCGACCGGGCGGAACAGGATGGAAACGATTTCCAACACGCCGACGAAGGCGAACACCACCAGCATTCCGACCGCCATGGCTCCGCTGAACTTGCCCTTGGGGGCGAAGATGTGGGCGAGGAAGCCCTTGAGACCGTTCTCGGAGATCGCCCAGTAGAACCAGAGCAGGGCGAAGGTGAAGGACATCGCCGCCGTCATGTTCAGGTCGGCATTGCCGCCGCGGAGCCAGGGGCGGAACTTGTCGTGGGCTTCGACGCCGGGGCCGGTCAGCTGCCAACCGAGGGTGCCGACGCCGGGAATCAGGCCGAACCAGTTGGTGAAGAGGATCAGCACGAAAATGGTGCCGAAGAACCAGAAGGTGCGCTTGACGAGGTGCTTGCCGAGGATGCCTTCGAGGAAGTTGTAGAGGCTTTCCACCAGCCACTCGACGAAGTTCTGCAGTCCGGAGGGGATCAGGGAGAGTTTCCGGGTCGCGGCCTGGGCGACGAGGATGATAAAGGCCGCCACGATCCAGACCATCAGCATCGAGTTGGTGATCACGAACGGACCGAGCCTGAAGATCTCCTCGGCATGCGCGGGCAGCGGGTCGTGACCGCCGGCTGCGGCGAAGGCCGGAGCCGCGCAGCAGAGCCAGGCGAAGAGGATGGTGAAGATGGTGCGACGTGGCATTGCCGGAGGGCGCTTCGCGAAAGCGCGCGGGGGCTGTAGCAAAGTGTTTTGTAACGGCGCAAGAGCTATTTGTGAAAAATTTCACAAGCTCGCTGAAATATTGATTTCGTGGAACTTGTGGAACCTTCAGAGGGCCGTGCGGCTGCCGTGCAGTTCCAGCTCGGCCCGGGTTCCCGTAACGATTTCATCCCTCCCCAGGCCGCAGGCGGCCACCACCCGGAATCCTTGTTCCAAGGCTTGCCCGATCAGTTCCTCCGCCGGCAGGCAGAGCCGGCCGCCGGTTTCCACCAGCGAAAAGGAAAGGCCTTCCACCCCGTGGTAGGCGCGGTAGATGACTTCGGTGCAGGCCAGCCGGTCGGAGTGGCGGAAGTCGAAGGAGAAGTCGAACCACTTCCCCTCGTGCAGCATCGCGCGCTCCAGCGCCGCCGCGATCCCGGCCGGTGCCAGCGGCGGGCGGAGCACCACGAAGGCATCGACCTCCAGCGTGTCGTCGGCCGGCCGGAAGCGGACGCCGTCCTTCTTCGCTTCCAGGAAGACCACCGGATCGCGCGCCCGGCGGGCCAGGCCGGCGGGAAGTTTCAAGCCCAGCGCCGCCCGCTGCTCCTCGCTTCCCACGAAAAACGCGGCATGTGGCCAGAAGCCGGGCAGGAAAAGGTTGCTCAGGGCGTCGTCGTGGCGCGTCAGGAAGATGTCTCCGGGCCGGGCGAGCCGCAGGATTTTCTCCCGGTGCTCCGGCCGGACCCGCTTCGGCACGCCGGCCGGCTTGATCCCCGGCTGCCGGAGATCCGCGACGGCGCGGCCCGACCATTCGAAGAATCCGAACATCGAGCGCTGCCAGGCCGAGCGGTGGCGGCGCACGACCGAATACCAGCCGTAGCCGAAGCGGCGGCGCAGGATGTCCCGGCGCCGGCGCTCGATCCATTCCTCCTCCTCCCGCAGCAGGTCCACCACCGGCGCGAGCTCGGGATCGGCGGACAGCGCTTCGATCTCGCTACGATGTTTCTCGTAGAAATCGGCGGCCTCCCGGAATTGCAGCAGGCGCACCGGATCGGTGGTCGCGCGGAAAAGCCGGACGAAAGTCTTGCGCGGGATCCCGTGGCCCTGCGAGGCCTCGTCCAGCTTGGCCGCCAGCAGCGGGGTTCCGGCCGCCAGATCGGCCAGGGCCCTTGCCTGGCGGAGCAACAGGCAAGCGGCCGCGAAGGCCACCGTGAAGGCCGGCAGGCGGGCAAGCCATCCGCCCGCGGCGGGGGAACACGCCTGCTCAAGCGATCCGAGGGTGGCGAGGAGGGCGGCGCGGGCAGACAAGTACTGCGCATATCGTACTCGCACCGTTTCGTCCTCGTCGGGCTTGAAATACCCGCGGGCCGCGGCGGCGGAAAGGAAGGGCAGGGAGAGGCCGGAGCGCGCGGTGCCCGCTGCGGCGATCACGGTGCGCGCGCCCTGCCGGACCCGGGCGTCGGCGGCATGGCCTTGCGGCGGATTCATCCCGGAAAGCATGCCATCTACGGCATTCATCGTAAAGAGCGCGCTGCGCGGCGGGGGGACCATCACCCGCCAGCGCCCTTGGCTCTAGGCGCGGCAAGGAATACCGGCCCTTTATTTTGGCTTGCCAAATCAGGCAGCCGCACGCCATACCGGCGTCGCCATGAACAAAGCAGAACTTGTTGAAGCCATCCAGAAGGCCCTCGGAAAAGACGCCACCAAGCGTGCCGCCGAAGATGCCCTTGCCGCCGTCCTCGGTTCCATCGAGAAGGGCATCAAGAAGGACAAGAAAGTCCAGATCATCGGATTCGGCACCTTCGACGTCAAGAAGCGCGCCGCCCGCATGGGTCGCAACCCGAAGACCGGCGAAGCGATGAAGATCGCCGCGTCCAAGTCCGTGGGCTTCAAGGCTTCTTCCACCCTGAAAGCTGGTCTCTAATCCGCCGCCGCGGCGGCCCCGTGCCGCCGCTCCGGGGAAAGAACCCAAAAATGACGACCCCGGCCCGCGCCGGGGTCGTTGTTGTACCGGAAAGGATTTTCTCCCGCCGCACGATGAAACCACGACTCACCCTTGCGGAAACGATCCTGCCCGACGGCACGGTGCTCGGGCTGCACGAGCACGACGGCCGGCGCTACCTGCAGTACGGCGGTTTCCAACTGGCCGGTCCGGCGACACGGGCGAGCGAGCAGGAACTGGGACGGATCGGCTGCGCACCGTTCCGCTCCGTCAAGGAGCCGAAGATCTGGATCGCCGGCCTGGCGCTCGGCGAGGTGCTGGCCGGCGCGATGGAAACCCTGCCACAGAAGCGCGCGCGCTTCCTGATCGGCGAGCCCTGGCCCGAGCTGGCGGTGTGGCACCGCCAGTTCATCGAGGGCAGCCCGGCGTTGAACGATCCGCGCGTCGAAATCCTGCCCGATGCCGGGCCGGCGATGTTCCATGGATTCGACCAGGAGCTTCACGCCGTGCTGGTGCACACCGACACCGCCCCGCAGGCGGAAAAAGGGCGCGCCTTGTTCGAAGACCGCCGCTGGCTGGCCGCGGTCCACGGCGCGCTGCAGCCCGGCGGCCTGCTGGGCATCGCTTCCGCCCGACCGCTGCCCCAGATCGAACGCCACCTCGCCCGTGCCGGATTCGAAACGGTCCGCCACGAGATCGACGCCAGCCCGAACGCCCGGCGGCCGCGGCGGCATTTCCTCTGGCTCGCCCGGAAAGGCAAATCCGACGACTGACTCCGCTACCCACGCATCCCACCCATGAAAGTGCTCTCCCTCCTCGCGGTCTCGATGGCCGTCTCGCACGCGGCCGAAATGACCGTCGCCACCAAACCTTTCCGCATCGACCGCGGCTTCACGGCGACGCTCCTGCCGGCAAAGCCCGTGTCGATCGCGATCGAGCCGGAAAGCTGGCCGGACTTCGTGATCGAGGAGATCCTGCCCCACGGCCGAAGCGTGAAGAAAGGCGAGGTGCTGGTGAAGTTCGAGCGCGAGGCCTACGATCGGAAGCTCGAGGACCTCCGCCGCGCCGTGCAAGCAAGGGCGCTTTCGCTGGCCAGCCAGGAACTCGCTTTCGGCAAGCTGGAGGAAGAGACCGCGTTGAAGCTCGATGCCGCACGCCGCGCCGCCGCGAATGCCGCCGAAGAGCTGGAGTATTTCACCAAGACCGGCCGCAAGACGGAGGAAGAGGAGATCGCCGACAACCTCGAAGGCGCCAAGCGCCGCCTCGAAGCGACCCAGGAAGAGCTCAAGCAGCTCAAGATGATGTATGATGCCGACGACCTCACCGAGCAAACGGAAGAGATCATCCTGAAGCGCCAGGAGTATGCGGTGAAGTCGAGCGAGCTCGCCTTGAAGCACGCCGAGCTGGCCACCAAGCGGGCGCTGGAAGTTTCGCTGCCGCGGCGTGCCGTCGCCCTCGATGCAGACGCGAAGACGAGCGCGATCGAGCTGGAGAAGGCCGAGAAGAACCTGCCGCGCGGGCTTGAAAACGCGCGGCTCGATCTGGAAGCCGCCCGCACCGCGGCCGCCCGCGAGAAGGAGGAACTGGCCGACTTGGAAAAGGACGCCGCCTTGTTCGAGATCAAGGCCGCGGCCGACGGGGTGTTCTACCACGGTTCGCTCGACGAGGGCCGATGGTCGCTCGGCGAACTCGCGAAGGTGCTGGTCAAAGGCGGACGCGCCCCGTTCATCCGCCCCTTCGCCAGCATCGTCCCGGCCGATGCCGAGCTCGGGCTGGTCGCTCACGTGGACGAAGCCGTCGCCCGCAGCCTCAAGGCGCAGCTCAAGGGAAGCATGACCGCCGCCGGTCGCGAGGACGTCGGCCTGAGTGCCACCATCCAGACGGTCGCGGGCGTGCCCGGGGCCGATGGCCGCTACCGCGTGGACTTGCTTCCCGAGTGGCCGGAAAAGGACAAGCTCGAGTGGCCGGCCGATCTCGACGTGGCCGCGGGCATGAGCTTCGAGTGCCGCTTCGTGGTGCATCAGGAAGAGCGCGCGATCACGCTGCCCGCCAAGGCGCTCCAGCCCGGCGACGGCGGGACCTGGACGGTTCAGGTGAAGATGGCCGACGGCAAGAGCGAGACCCGCCCGGTGACCCGCGGCCGCGCCCACGGCGAACAGGTCGAGATCGCGGCCGGGCTTGAGGACGGGCAAGTGATCATCATCCCCGATTGATGCCGTGAAGCCCCTGCTCACCGTCGCCGCCGTTCTTTCGATCTTCCCGGCTTTCGCCCAGGAAAAGCCCGAGGCGGAGGTCAACCCGTCCACCATCGCCGCTTCGGTGCGCCGGGGCGTCGATTTCCTGATCGGGGACCAGAACGCGAACGGTTCGTGGGGCAGCGCCACGCGTACCAAGGGCCTGAACATCTACGCGCCCCTGCCCGGCGCCCATCATGCCTTCCGCGCGGGGTCCAGCGGGCTGGCGCTGTCGGGATTGATCGACAGCGGCGACACCCGCCCCGAGGCGCTGGCGGCGATCGCCAAGGGCGCCGCGTGGATGGAAACGGAAATGCCGAAGCTGCGGCGCGCCGACCAGACCACGACCTACAACGCCTGGGGCCACGCCTACGGGCTGCGGGCGATGACCCGGCTCCACAAGATCGCGAAGACCGACGAGGAAAGGGCGAAGTGGAAGCGCCTCGGGCAGGAGCAGGTGGACCTGGCGAACCGCTACATGGACATCAACGGCGGCTGGGGATACCTCGACCTGTTCGATGACATGACCACCCAGAAGCCGACCGGGATCACCACGGCATTTACGACGGCCACCGTACTTCTCGCGATGCACGAGGCGAAGGAGGCGATGGGCGTGACCCTCGACGAACGGATCGTGAAAGCGTCGCTCGCCAGCATCGAACGCCAGCGCACGCCGGACTTCTCCTACGTCTATTCCCACGGCCACATCCAGCGCCCGCGGGTGCCGATCAACCGCCCCGCCGGCTCCTTGGCCCGCAGCCAGGCCTGCAACGCCACGCTGCGCGCCTTCGGCGAGGAGAAGGTCACCGACAAGGTCATCACCGAGTGGGCCGACCGCTTCATCGAGCGCGAGGGTTTCCTCAGCATCGGCCGCAAGCGCCCGGTGCCGCACGAGACCCACTTCCAGATCTCCGGCTATTTCTATTACTACGGGATCTACTACTTCACCGAGTCGGTCGAGTTCCTCCCCGCCGCCGAGCAGCCGGCCCATGCCGCGAAGCTCGCGAAGGTCATCCTGCATCGCCAGGAAAAGGACGGCTCGTGGTGGGACTACCCGCTCTACGACTACCACCAGCCCTACGGCACCGGCTACGCCTTGATGGCGATGGCGTGGTGCCGGGAGAAGGTCGGGGTGAAGGAGTGATGCCCCATACGGCGGTGACCTCTGCGCGTTGAACCCGGGGAGAAAGCACGGCGTTCGTCAGGAACTCCCGCTACCTTGGGGCCCAGAACTTACTGACCTTTCTTCAATTCCTTCCCCAATTCCAATTTTACGCTTCGAAGTGAATAGCGTGTTTTGCCATCTTTCGTTTCTTCCGTTAGCGCACTTTCTGGGGTTCCGTCTCCGTCTTCGTCTCTAAACGAGAGACCAGCCTTGGCACTAACGACACAAAAACCTGACTTCGATTTTTCCACGAGAATTGTTACGCCGTTTTCTTCATCGATGAAAACGACATTACCCTGACCGCCGTTTTCTACGGATGAACAAAAGGTCAAATCTCCCAAGATAATCTTTGAGCTCTCCTCAGGCAGGCGGACGGCGGGATTTCCATCCGCTCCAACCGGCTCATCTTGGGAGAAAACAATGCAACAAAGCAAAAACAGAACAACAACACCTAGCGGCTTCATGATCGTCTAATCGATTGGGGAGAGTATTTTACTCCAAATGAGAGTCAGCAATATTTTTATAGCTACTCAACCTATCTTTCTTTTCACAATTCAGAATTCATGGGTCCCACTCGCGCACCGCGAGAAACGCATGCATGCCGAGAAGAGGCGGTATCAGCCAATGCAACTTACTCATCGCAATCCGGTGAACCCGGACCCTAGCAATTCGGGAAAGCGCTCGCCAGCGTCTTCTCTCTAAGGAAGCTTTCCGGGTCTCGACCGACTCCCGAAACCCGCGCTGCCTCGAGCACGTTGTCGATGCCTTGTGAACAGTTCGGGAACTCGCCGGGTGCAAGTCCGACGGGCCACTGATGCCGGCATTGTTACCGGCAGTTCCCGGTCGGTTCTTCGCAAGAATCGATGGCCGTGGAATGCCTTTGGTGAAACGGTGGAACTCCGATTTCCGGGGCTTGTTCACATCCTTACGATGAAGAGTTTCTTTAATTGAAAAGAGGTCTCTTCTTAGAGCGTGTGAGCAAGTGATCGATCCTGGAGGAAAGAGAGCATCGCTGGAGCAGGAAAGCAAAGCGGCGCACCCGGGGAAGCCAGGTGCGCCGCGAGAGGGAACGGGGTGGCTTCAGACGAGCATCAGGGCGGGCTGCTCGATCAGCTTCTTCACTTCGGCAAGGAAGCTGGCTGCCACGGCGCCGTCGACCACGCGGTGGTCGCAGCTCACGCCGAGGTTCATCCGCAGGCCGGGGACGATCTGGCCGTTCTTGACGACCGGCTTTTCGATGGCGGCGCCGACCGAGAGGATCAGGGCCTGCGGCGGGTTGACGATGGCGTCGAAGCTTTCGATGCCCCAGGCGCCGAGGTTCGAGACGGTGATGGTGCCGCCGTCGAATTCGCTGGGCTTGAGTTTCTTGTCCTTGGCGCGGGCGGCCATGTCCTTGACCTCCTTCGAGATCTGCAGGACCGACTTGGTCTCCGCCTGCTGGATGACCGGGGTGACCAGGCCGTCTTCGACCGCGATGGCGACCGCGAGGCCGACGTGCTTGAAGCTGACGATGTGGTCGCCGGCGAAGGAGGCGTTGACCGCCGGGACCGCGACGGCCGCGTTGATGACGGCCTTGAGGACGAAGTCGTTGACCGAATACTTGTTGCCGTGGGTGAGCTCGGCCTGGGCGTTGATCTGCTTGCGCAGGGCCATCAGCGGGGCGGCGTCGGCTTCGACGTGGAGGTAGAAGTGCGGGATGGTCTGCTTGGACGTCAGCAGTCGCGAGGCGATGACCTTGCGCATGGAGGACAGCTCGATGCGGCTGTCGCCCTCCTTGGCGGTGGGCATGAGGGCCTGTGGGGCGGGGGCGCAGGAAGCAGGTGCCGGGGCGGCGGTGCGGGCCTTGGCGGCCGCGGCGAGGGCGGCGGCGGCGTTCGCTTCGGTGGACTTGGCGGGGGCGGTGGAGCCGGCCGAGACCACGTCGGCGCGGACGATGCGACCGCCGGGGCCGCTGCCGGCGAGCGAGGCGAGGTTCACGCCGAGTTCGGCGGCGACCTTGCGGGCGAGGGGAGAAGATTTGATGCGCGAGCCGTCCTGGGCGGTGCTGCTGACGGGAGCCGGGGTCGCTGCCGCAGGGCTTGCTGCTGCCGGAGCCGGAGTAGCGGCGGCGGGCGCTGCCGGCGCTGCGGGAGCCGGAGCGGCATCGTCGCCATCGAGCACGGCAAGCACCGCGCCGATGGTGGCCTTCTCGCCTTCCTGGACGAGGATCTGGCTCAGGGTGCCTTCGTCGAAGGCTTCCATTTCCATGGTGGCCTTGTCGGTTTCGACCTCGGCGAGGATGTCGCCGATTTCAACGAGGTCGCCGACTTTCTTGTGCCACTTGATGAGAGTTCCCTCGGTCATGGTGTCCGAGAGCTTGGGCATTTCGATTTGGATGGCCATGGATGGTGTGAAGAGGGAGTGAGGCGCGGGGAGATTGAAGTTTCAGAAAGGCTTTTCCAGTCTTTTCCCGTGTTCGGGCGGCGCTGACGCGGTTCTCGTGCGGGAGGGCTGCCCGTGGCGGGCCGGAGGTTCCGGATCCTCGTCCGGTGTCCCGCCCGGGCAAAAGAAAACGGAGGCCTTTTCCGGGCCTCCGCTTCCGTGTGAACTTCCGATGTGGAGATGGATCACTCGTCGGTGATCTTCTTCATGGTCGGCACCAGTCCGACGTGCGGGCTGCCGCCTCCGCCCTGCACCGAGGACATCTTGCGGGCGGCCTCGCTCTTGGATCCGCAGCAGCCTTCGCTCAGGCAGTAGAAGCGGGTGCAATCCGGGCAGGGAACGCGGACCTTCTTGGTGACGGTCTTGTAGCGGGGAACCTTGGTTTCCTTGACCTCGGTCAGGCCGCTCTTGGCATCCACGACGATTTCCTCGCGCACGATGTCGTAGCCGCAGAGTTTGCGCTGATAGGTTTCCTCGGTGTAGCCGGCGTTGGAGCTGGTCCAGCCGAACATGGAGCAGCAGGAGGAAAGGGCCATCGAGACGGCGACAAGAGGCAGGATCAGGAGCAGGTTTTTCATGGGATTGGAGAGTTAGAAGAGGCAGCAGCAAGACGAGGAGGCGAGGCAGAGCGCCACGAGACCGGCGGCGGCAAGGAGCTTGATCATGGTGGCGTGATGCTAGAAAGCCGGGATGGCGTGGCAATGAAAAAGACCGTCCGGATCAGCCCAAAGTCAGGACTTTTTCGACGATGCGCCGGGGGTTCGGGAGCTGTTCGTCCTCGATGTGCTGGGAGTAGATCGCCGGCGCGTCCATGGTGGTGACCCGCTTGATCGGGGCGTCGAGGTCGTCGAAGGCCTGGTCCTGGATGAGATGGGAGACCATGGCGGAGACGCCGCCGAAACCCTTGGACTCGTCGACGAGCACGACCCGGTTGGTCTTTTTCACCGACTTGAGGATCGCCTCGACGTCGAGCGGCCGGATCGAGCGGAGGTCGAGCACGTCGGCGTCGATCCCGTGCTTTTCCTTCAGCGTTTCGGCCGCTTCGAGGGCGTGGATGATCGAGCGGCCGTGACCGATGATCGAGACGTCCTTGCCCTGGCGCTTCAGGTCGGCCACGCCGAGCGGGATCACGAAGTCGCCATCGGCCGGGTCCGGCACCTCGCCGGTCATCCCGTAGAGGCGGGTGTTCTCCATGAAGTAGACCGGGTCGTTGTCGCGGATGGCGGCCTTGATCAGGCCCTTGGCATCGGCCGGAGTGGCGGGGGCGCAGACCTTGAGGCCGGGGAAGGCGGCGAAGAGGCCTTCCGGGATGTGCGAGTGGGTGGCGCCGACGTTGGTGCCGCCGTTGGCCGGGCCGCGCATCACGATCGGGCAGTGGATGAGGCCGCCGGACATGTAGCGGACGCAGGCGGCGTTGTTGACGAGCTGGTCGAAAGCGACGGAGTGGAAGGACCAGAACATCAGCTCCATCACCGGGCGGACGCCGAGCATGGAAGCGCCGATGCCCATGCCGATGAAGCCGGCTTCGGAGATCGGGGTGTCGACGATGCGCTTGTCGCCCCATTTCTTCCAAAGGCCTTCGGTCACCTTGTAGGCACCGTTGTACTGGGCGACTTCCTCGCCCATGATGACGACGTTGGGATCGCGGGCGAGTTCCTCGTCGAGGCCTTCACGGAGAGCTTCGCGGTAAGTGAGCGTGCGGGACATGGAATGGATGCGTGCCGGGGTTCCTGGGAAAGTACTAGATTTACCGTAGTTCGGCTCAGTCGGTGAAGAAGTGCCAGCCGAGCTTGGAAGCCGGGGTGCCGTTGTCGGTTTCCCAGTAGACGTCGTCCATGATTTCGGAGACGGCCGGTGCGGGGGATTCCTCGGCGAACTTGACCGCGGCCTGGGCCTCGTTGGCGGCTTCCTTGTCGATCGCGTCGAGCTGTTCGTCGGTGATGATGCCTTCCCCGACCAGGCGCTTCCGCCAGAGGCGGATCGGGTCGAAGTGGGTCTTGTAGTTCTCGATTTCCTCCGGCGTGCGGTACTTCTTGGCATTGGCGTCGGCGACGCTGTGGCCGTAGTAGCGGTAGGTGGTGATTTCGAGGATGGAGGGCTTGTGCTGCTTGCGGGCGCGCTCCATGGCGATGTGGGTCTTGGCGCGGACCTCGTAGAGATCGGAGCCGTCGATCACGTCCCAGTCCATGTCGTAGCCTTCGGCGCGCTGGGCCAGGCAGCCGCGGTAGGCGGAAGAGCGCTTCTGCGAGGTGCCCATCGAGTAGCCGTTGTTCTCGATCACGTAGACCACGGGGATTTCGAAGAGGGAGGCGATGTTGAGGGATTCGTGGAAGGCTCCCTGGTTCACCGCGCCGTCGCCGAGGTAACAGAGGGCGCAGCCTTCCTTGCCGAGGTATTTCAAGCCGTAGCCGAGGCCGAGGCCGAGCGGGGTCTGGCCGGCGACGATGCCGTGTCCGCCCCAGAAATTCTTGTCGGGCGCGAAGAAGTGCATCGACCCGCCCTTGCCCTTCGAGCAACCGGTCGCCTTGCCGAAGAGCTCGGCCATCAGGCTGTTCATGTCCATTCCCACCGACAGCGCGTGGCCGTGGCAGCGGTAGGCGGTGATGTTGTGGTCGTTTTCGCCGCAGAGCGACAGCGTGCCGACGGCCACCGATTCCTGGCCGATGTAGAGATGGAGGAAGCCCCCGATGCGGCCGGCATTGTAGTATTTCAGGGCGGTTTGCTCGAAGCGGCGGATGCGGACCATCCGGCGGAAGAGATCGATCTTCTCTGCGGCGCTCAGCGCCTGGTTGATCGGGGAGCCGGCGAAGTCGAGGCGCGGGGTATCGGCGGAGACGGAGGACATGGGCGGAGCTGAAATAGGGAGGGAATCGCGGACGGACAAGAACTTATCGGGTCTGTGCGAGAGCCGGGTTGGGGGCGTGCAGCGCATCCCGTGAAGGCCGGGCGAGCAGGAAGAGGGCGGTGAACAGGAGATTGGCCGCGGCGAGGTTGCGGAGGAAGACCCAGCTGGGCATCGGGTCGGCGGGCCGGCCGGTCCACAGGGCTTGCCACCAGCCTCCGGCGGATTTCAGGTAGGTCGGCTCCGCCAGCCAGACGGCGGTGTTGGTGATGAGGTGGAAGAGCAGCGCGGCGGCCAATCCGCCGCCCAACACGAGGGCGGGAGAGGCGGACTTGCGGAGCGGGAGGGACAGGGCGCCGGTGAGCAGCAGGGCGAGGAAGGCCACGATCACCCCGCCGCCGGCTTCGAGCGGGTGGTAGCCCTGGAGGGCGCTGGCGAGGGGGCTGCTGATCAGCCAGGCGCCCACCGGGATCAGCCAGGCCTTGGTGCCGCGGAGGAAAACGATGCTGCAGAGGAAGAGGGCGGGCAGCGGCTGGAAGTTCGGCAATTCATGGGAAAAGCCTGCTCCGAGGGCGCGGAAGCCGACCAGCAGGACGAGGAGCAGAAGGGCGGGCATCCAAGGGCGTTGCATGCCCTCTCCCTGCCCGATCCGGCCGGGCCGGGCGAGCCGAAAATGCGGAAGCTTGCCTTTGGCAGACGAGGCTGTTGTGCTGGCGGGGAAATGGACTGGGAACCTCTGATTGCCGCCGCCTGGGAGGTCCGGGACCGGGCTCATGCCCCCTACTCGAAGTTCCACGTGGGAGCGGCGCTGCTGGCCGACGGGAAGCTCTTCACCGGCTGCAATGTCGAGAACCTTTCCTACGGCCTGACCAACTGCGCCGAGCGGGTGGCGGTGGGGACGGCCGTTGCCGCCGGCTGCCGGACCATCGAGGCGGTGGCGGTGGTGGCGGACACCACGGTGCCGATTTCTCCCTGCGGGGCCTGCCGGCAGGTCTTGGCGGAATTCGGCGATCCGCTCGTCTGTCTGGCGAACCGGACGGAGCGGCTGGTGTTCCGGCTGTCGGAGCTGTTGCCGAGGGCTTTGGCCGGAATCTTGGATCGATAGGACTTGTTTCGCGTTCCACGTGGAACATCCGCCCCAGCCTTGCCGGACTGCCGGACCCCCGGTAGCCTCTTTCCAGCTCATGTTCCGCTATCCCAAGCGCTACGACGTCCTTGTCATCGGAGCCGGCCACGCCGGTGTGGAAGCCGCCCTTGCCGCCGCCCGGCTGGGGGCGGAGGTGGCCGTGCTGACCCAGAACCTGGACACGATCGGCCAGATGTCCTGCAACCCGGCCATCGGCGGCCTGGCGAAGGGGCACATGGTGCGGGAGATCGATGCCCTCGGGGGTGCGATGGGGCTGAACACCGACGCCACCGGGATCCAGTTCCGGATGCTCAACGCTTCCAAGGGTCCCTCGGTCCGTGCGCCGCGCGCCCAGTGCGACAAGAAGGCCTACCAGTTCCGCATCAAGTGGCTGCTCGAGTCCACGCCGGGGATCGAGTTGCATCAGGGGAACGTGGCGGAAATCGGGGTCGAGGGCGACCGGGTCACCGGCATCACCACCTCGCTCGGCATGGAAATCCAGGCCGCGGCGGTGGTTCTTTCGGCCGGGACTTTCATGCGGGGCTTGATGCACGTCGGCTTGAAGAACGAGAAGGGAGGGCGGATGGGGGATGCCATTTCCACCGTTTCCGACTCCCTCAAGCGGCTCGGGTTCCACGTGGAACGTTTCAAGACCGGCACGCCCTGCCGGCTGAACGGCCGTTCGCTCGATCTTTCCCGCTGCGAGCGTCAGGACGGGGATCGCCCGGCACCGCTGTTTTCCTACCTGGCCGACACCCTGCAAAAGCAGCCCGACGATCTCTTCACCCTGAACCCCTGGGGCGATCCCGCGTTCCACGTGGAACAGTTGCCCTGCTGGGTGACCTACACGAATCCTGCGACGCACGAGATCATCCGGGGGAACCTGGACCAATCCCCGATGTATTGCGGCGTGATCGAGGGCGTCGGTCCGCGCTACTGCCCGTCGATCGAGGACAAGGTGGTCCGCTTCGCCGACAAGGAGCGCCACCAGGTTTTCCTGGAGCCGGAGGGCCGGCACACCCACGAGTATTACGTCAACGGCGTCTCGACCTCGCTGCCCTACGAGGTGCAGCTTGCCTTCCTACGCACGATCCCCGGATTGGAGAAGTGCGAGATCCTCCGCCCGGGCTACGCGGTGGAATACGACTACTGCCCGCCGACCCAGTTGCATCCGACGCTCGAGACAAAGCTCGTCGAGGGCCTCTACTTTGCCGGCCAGATCAACGGCACCTCCGGCTACGAGGAGGCGGCGGGGCAGGGATTGCTCGCCGGGGCGAATGCCGCGCTCAAGGTCGCGGGGAAGCCCGACCTGATCCTCCGCCGCGACCAGGCCTACCTCGGGGTGATGGTCGACGACCTGGTGACGAAAGGCTGCACCGAGCCCTACCGGATGTTCACCTCCCGCGCCGAGTTCCGCCTGCTGCTTCGGCAGGACAATTGCGACCTCCGCCTCACCCCGCTGGCCGCCGAGCTCGGTCTGGCTGACGGCGAGCGGGTCCGGCGGGTGCGGGAAAAGGCCTCCGAACTTGCCCGGGCGCTGCAGTGGGGCAGGGGAGCGGTGCATCAGGGGGTCAAGATCGACCACTGGTTCCGCCGGGTCGAGAACACCTGGGAGATGCTCCCCGATGAGCTGAAGAAAGAGTTCCACGTGGAACTTTGGCCGCTGATCGAGACGGAGCTAAAATATGAAGGCCACCTCCAGCGCCAGCAGGTGCAGGTCGAGCGCATGGCCCGCCACGAGGACAAGCGCATCCCGGCCGACCTCGATTACAGCAGCATCCGCGGCCTGAAGAAGGAGGCGCAGGTGAATTTCACCCGCATCCGTCCCGCCACCCTCGGCCAGGCGGCACGGATTTCCGGCATCACCCCGGCGGACGTGGCGATTCTGGCGGTGTGGATGGAGAAGGGCTCTTCCTCAAGGGGAGCGCCGGCTTCAGCCGGCACCGCCTCCCCTGATGCCCACGAAGATGCCGGCTAAAGCCGGCGCTCCTCCTTGAAACTCCTTCCATGATCCGCCCTTGGTATCTCTCGCGTCTGTTCTGGTTCGGCCTTTTCGCCTTCTTTTTTCTGATTTGGGCGTGGAACGATTCGGCGACCAGAACCACTTGGATCACCCGGTCGGGGATAGGTCTTGATCTGCGCGGGCACTCCGTGGGTGTCGGAGTACGGTATGGAAAACGAGGTGAGAAATTGCGCTGGGTCCAATTGCAGCGGTCGGAAAGGCCCGCAGCGGTAATGCTGAGGAACGACGAGGACGGATGTTTCCTAAGGCTTCCGTTTCCTTTTGTGATGGTGTCTTACCTGATCCTCTGGGCGGGCCTGATGTTCTGGTGGCAGCGCCGCAAAACCCGGCTGCTGAAACTCCAAGCCGAGCCCCTTCGATGATTTGACCGGTCGGCCGCTTGCGGCAGGATACCACAGCCACTTTTCAGAGCCACTCCCCAGGCAGCCGAACCGGCTTACCCTCAGGCATTTGCACCAGCGCGAGGCACTGGCGGGCGGTGATGAGCAGGGCGTCGTCGCTTTCCCGGCGGATCTCGAAGGCGCACCAGAAGCGGGCGCGCTGGATTTCGTCAAGGTGGCCGTGGATGAGCAGGGCGTCGCCGAGGGTGGCGGGGCGCTTGTAGTCGATCTCGGTGCGGACGACCACCGGGTAGAGCTTGCTTTCCGCCATGCCGCGGAGGTCCATGCCCATCAGGCCGGCCAGCTTGGTGCGGCAGGTCTCGATCATCCGGAGGTAGGCGAGGTTGTGGACCACGCCGCCGATGTCGGTGTCGAAGAACATGACTTCCTCTCGGGTGCTGTGGCGGAGCTCGGCAGGCAGGGGCATGCGGAATGGAAATCACCAATCATCCATCTTCCAATCCTCAATCGCGGCGGCAGGAGAAACCCGAGAGATGGCATCTTTCCCGGCGCGCAATTCCGTCTCGCGACCGGGCGTATGGGTCGGCTAGGATGACTGCCATGCGATCGTTCACCCGCGGTTTTTTGATGATGGGCGCGCTGGTGCTGCCGGCGGTGGCGGAGTTCGTTCCGCCGGCGGAGGGGCCGGTGCCTTTCCGTCGGGACAAGCTGCCGGTGGATGTGGACACGATGACGGCACTGTCTCGGCAGTTGACGGTGCTGGCGCGGACGTCGGCGGGAGAAGGGCATTCGTTGCGCGGGGTGGCGCAGATGACGGCGCTGGCCCTGGCGCTGGATCCGGGGAACCGGGAGGCCCGGGAACTGGTCGATGCATTGAAACAGGACAAGCGGCCCGAGGCTGGCAGCCCCGAGGATTCGGAACGGGCCCGGAACCGCAGTTGGCAGGCGCTGGCTTGGCTGGAGATGCCGGAAGCCGGCGCCGACGGACAAGCGCTGGCGGCCTGTCTGGGCGATGTCCTGGTGATTTCCGATCCGAAGCACCCGAAGGCCCGCGACCGGGAGTCCGCGGGGGAGCAGGGGCAGTGGAAATCGTGGGTGGCCGACGAGTCGGCCTTCCGGCCGAAGGAATCCGAAAGCGAGCCGGAGATGACGGAGGAAGACGGTGAAGAGGATTCCGATTCCGATCCTCAGGAAACGCATAAAGAACTTTTGCTCAAAGAGTTGTCCTCACCGATGCCGGTTTGGTATTTCGACCGCGAAAGCAAGCGGATGAAGCTGGACATGGTGCCGGTCAAGCTGCGGGTGCGGACCCCGGATCCCGACGAGGATGATGACGACGATGGCGATGATAAGGAAAGCACCCCGGAGAACCCGGGACTGGTGTTCGAGGTGTCGGGCGAGGGGATGACCGAGCGCTTCGGGAAAGCGATGAAGCCGGTCGAAGTGGCCATGGCCGCCCGCCACGGTTCTTTCCCGGCGGGAAACGAAGTGAAGCTCGATCTCGGGCGGATCGATTACTCGATGAGCCGGAACGGCCGCGCGCTGACCGGCACGACCGCCTTGCTGCTCGAAGGCGCTTACACCGGAAAAGTGCCCGCCGCGGCGGTGCTCGCGGTGGTGGACGAGAACGGCAAGCTCACCTTGCCGCCCCGCTTCTGGCAGACCCTGCGGGCCATGTCGTCCCTCTCGCCGGGAACCCGGCTGGTGCTGCCGGAGGAGGCGGCGGACTTCCTGACGTCGCTGGTGGTCATGGACGATGCCGCCTTCTTCATGAAGAACGAGGTGCTGCTCGCCGGCGACGTGGACGAGCTTTGTGAACTGGCGTCCCCGACCCCGGAAGCGGAGATTGCCGACGGACTGAAGCGCTTCGAAGAAGTCCGCAAGGTCGGCCAGGGCAAGGCCTTGGGAACCTTCGTCGCCCATCCGGCGACGCAGCAGCGCTTGCGGGAGGTGGCGGGAGTGATGCCGGAGCACGCCTCGGCGAGGATGCTTGCGCTCCAGGGCTCCGGGAGCCGGCCGCGCTTCCTGCAGCGGCCGATTCTGGCGAGGGAAATCCGCTCGGCCCTGGAACCGCTGGATTACCTTGCCTATACCTATCCCGACGACGTCGAAGTCGAAGATCTCGAGGCCGCGCACAAAGCCAGCCGCGAGCGGCTCGACGCCCTAGCCAGTTACATCGAGCTTCGGGACCGGGACTTGCACAAGGCGGCGACCGATGTGGCCGACAGCCTGCGGCCCCTGGCCCGGATCATGGAAAAGAAAGGGTTCAACGATGACGACGAGTTGGACGAGAAGAAGAGCCAGGCCTGCCATGCGACAAGGCTGGAGTATCTCCGGGTCCTGAGGGAACTGGGGATCACTGCCGGGGATACCGAAGAGTATCCGCTTCCGGAATTGCCCAAGAAGGATTGATCCCCATCCCGGCTTTCCCCTTTCCAAGGACCGCGCGACAAGGTATCTGCCGATCATGTCCACGCGGTTTCTTCCCCTGCTCCTGTCGGTAGTGTTCCTTTTCACCGGCGGGCTCGTCCAAGCCGCGACTCCCTACCGGCCGCCGAATCTTGAAAAGGAGATCTTCGATACCAAGAAGCTCAAGCTCGACAAGTTCGACCGGACCGATGCCATCGGGAGCCTGGTTTCGATCGCCCGCGATTTCGACGAGAAGGAAGACAAGGTGGACTACGAACTCCGCGCCCACGCGCTGGCGATCGCCCACCGTCTGGACGACGACAACCCGCGGGTGAAGGAAGTGCTCGAGCAGCTGAAGGACAAGGGTGAAACCATCGACGAGCCGGCGAAGAAGGACCGCGTGGTCGGCCGCCTGATCCGCGGGCTCAAGGCCTTGGACAAGGCGAAGGACAACGACGACAACCGGAAATGTGCCGCCTACATCGTGGACATCGCCCTGCGCTTCGATCCCGAGGGGGAGTCCGCCAAGAAACTCGAGGAACAGCAGAAGTCCCTCGCCGACGACGGATTCAAGGCGGATTGGACCGACATGCTGGGCAAGTCGATCCGGCATTCCCGCAATCCGTGGGATGAAGAGGAAGAGGTCTTTGAAAAGAAGGAAGTCACCATGCCCGGCGGCAAGGCCGAAAAGTTCGCCCGCGCGCAGGGCCGCATCAACGGCCTCGTGGTGCGCCAGCTGCCCAGCGGCAACATGGCGGGTTCCGCCTCCACGGTGAACGCGACCGCCCTCAAGGAGCCCGGGCAGAAGGACCTGCTCTTCACCTTCAACCAGGACGTCGGTCCCATGATGGGCGGCAGCCTCGAGGAAGTGATCAAGTTCCTGCGGATCCGCTATTCCGAAAAGGAAGACAAGATCCCGGACGGCTACAAGATCGAGCTGGGCTTCCAGGACAAGTATGTCCCGAAAGACGGCCCTTCCGCCGCCACGCTTTTCACCCTCGTCCTCGACTCGCTGTTCTCCGGTGAGGAGCTCGACGAGGAGTTCGCCTGCACCGGGGACATCACCGCCGACGGCCAGGTCCAGAAGATCGGCGGCACCGCCGCGAAGATCCGCGGGGCCACCAAGCGCGGCTGCAAGATCGTGGGCATCCCGGTCGACAACGGTAAGGAGGTAGCCGACGTGTTGCTGCTCGACGGCATCCAGCAGCTCCTCGACATCCAGATTTTCACGATGAAGGACTTCGACGAGGCCTACGCCATCTCCCGGGCCGAGAAGTCCTCCGACGTCAAGGCCACGCTCGAGGCCTTCGCCGATGTGGTGAAGGTCATCAAGGAAAAGGGATCGGAAGGGGAAGCCCTGCTCAAGAACGCCGAGGTCCAGAAGCGGCTCCAGGGCGTCATCGACCGCATGCCGAACCACCTTTCGGCCAAGCTCCTGCTCCAGCACGGCAAGGGTGAGTCGCCGAAAACCCTGAGCGTCCAGGGCACCTTGAGCCAGATCGAGATCGCTTCCTCCGGCGTCCTCCGGAAGATCGGCCGCCTGATGTTTGTCGACGAGGATGACGACGACGAGGCCGAGGTCGACAAGGACGACCAGAAGGAAGCCAAGGAGGCCCTCGAATCGCTTGAGGAACTCAGCAAGCAGATCGACCCGCGGCTCAAGGACTACCACAAGTCCATGATCAAGGTCTGCAAGCTGGTGGCCGACGGTCCGGATGAAGACGAGGAAGCCGGTGACTACGCCAAAAAGGTCAAGGAAGCGCTCAACGACATGCAAGGCGCCTACCGGAAAATGGCCGAGGATCCGGAGATCATGGAAGAGGAGTGACGAATGGAGGGGTTGAGGATATCCTTGCCTTTCCCGCAAACCGGCCTCCTGTTTCCGCGGTAGCCCACCCCTTACACCCATGCAACAAGGCATTCGCCGCCTGGTGGCCTTGGCGACCGTCTTCGCGGTCGCCTTCGCCGCCGTGTATTTTATCCGCAACGGAACCGCGGGATTCAGCCGCCTGTGGAACGGCTCCGGCGGAAACGAACAGGATTTCCGTCCGGAGAATTTCACGCTGCCGAACAAGCCGCCGCTCGAACTCGGCGACGTGGAGCTGCTGGCCCGGCTCGATGCCGAGTATGCGAGGTTGACCGAAGCCGTGGTCCCGTCGGTGGTCAGCATCGACACCGCCGGCGTGCGCCGCGAACGCCGCATCGACGGGATCGGGCGGCAGCGCCTGCGCATGGTCCCCACGCAGGGCCAAGGATCGGGCGTGATCGTGACCCATGAAGGACACGTGGTGACCAACTATCACGTGGTCGCCGGCCAACAGAAGATCGAGGTCACCTTGCCGGAAGGAAACGGCAAGTCCGGCAAGACGCTACCGGCCACGTTGATCGGCGAAGACCGGCTGCTCGACATCGCCGTGCTGAAGATCGAGGGCGACGGCACCAAGTTCCAGCCCCTGAAGTTCGGCGATTCCACCCAGGTCCGCCGCGGCCAGCTGGTGTTCGCCATCGGCAATCCCTTCGGCCTCGGCGAGACCATCACCCAAGGCATCATCTCCGCGGTCGAGCGTTCGCTGTCCGACACCCAGCGCGACTTGTTCCAGACCGACGCCGCGATCAATCCCGGCAACTCCGGCGGCCCGCTCGTCAACCTGCAGGGCGAAATCATCGGCATCAACTCCGCGATCTACACCCCGGACCGCAACAATCCCGGATTCCAGGGAGTGGGTTTCTCGATCCCGTCGAACGACGTCAAGGACACGCTCTTTTCGATCCTCCAGCGCGGCCGCCCGATCCGCGGTTATCTGGGCGTCCGGATGTTCGAAGGCGGTGTGGTGGTGGGCGTCGGCGCCGGTTCTCCCGCGGAACTCGCGGGGCTTCAGGTCAACGACGTGATCCTCTCCTACGACGGGCAGGAAATCCGCGACACGACCCAACTGATCAATCTGGTCCAGCGGACGAAAGTCGGCCGCAAGGTGCCGCTGCGCGTGTGGCGCGCCGGCCAGGAACTCGCCATGGAAGCCACCATCACCGAGAGCCGGGCCGAAGCCGCCGAGGTGCCGCAGACGCTCCAGCCGAAGGTCCGCGACATGGAGGAGACGCTCGAAGCCATCGGCCTGCAAGTCGCGGAGCTTTCGGCGGTGGACCGCCAGAATGGATTCAGCGGCGTCCTGGCGGTGGAGATCAGCCCGGGAGGTCTCGCCGCGAACCGCATCCTGCCGGGCGACCTGATCGTCGGGGTCAACGAAAGCCGGGTTTCCAACGTGACCGAGTTCTACCAGTACCTCGCCGCTTCCGCGGCGGTGCAGACGACCAGCCTTTATCTCCTTCGCCAGGGCAGGGAATTGAAAGTCGACCTGCCGGGCCTGCCGCGCAAGGAGGAGGAAGCGGCGGAAGCGCCCAAGGATTGAAGCCCGCCGGGCACGATCCGGGGATAAACCGGTTGCTTCACGGACGTTGAAGGTTCATTGAAGATCCGCGGGTCCGAGTGCCCGCACCTTTCCTTTCCCATCCGCCGCCATGAACGACTCCCGTCTTCCGATCGTCTTTGTAGCCGGTGCCGTCGGGCTCGCCGCCGTCGTCGGGACGCTCTACCTGAAGCGCGGGAAGGAGCCGGCACCGGTGGTTCCGCCCCGCCCGCCGGTGGCGGAGGTGCCGAAGGAATCGCCCGAGCCCGCGGCGATCCCGGCGACCCAGCAGGAGTCGGAGGTGGATGAGCCGCAGGATCCGGAAGCGGCCCTGGCCAACGCGGGCGTCGGCCTCGCCGCGGTGGATCCGGCGGAACTTCTGGAAAAGATCGGCCAGGCCCTGGAAGCCGGCGATTTCCAGAAGCTCGGCGAACTGATCGGCCGCGAGGCGCTGGACGAAACGACCCGCAAGCGGCTCGCCCAGCTCGCCTTGCAGGCACCGAAGCTCCGCCGCCCGAACGCGGTGCAGGAGGTGGGCGAACTGGAACTCAACAGCCGGGCGCGCTGGGCCCTGTGGCTCGAAGGGCTCGAGGCCGGACGCAACCGGATCTTCTTCGATCTGAAACGCGACGGCGGCAAATGGTCGGTCCAGTCGCTGACCCTGCCACCCGGTCCGGGCGAGCCGGTGCCCAAGGCGGTGCTGGTCGATGCCCTCGGGATCGCCGACGCCTTCCTGCAAGCGACGCTTCACCAGCAGTTCGAGCTCGCGAAGGAGTTCGTCGATTCCACCACCGTGTCCGACGCCAAGATCGCCGGGCTTTGCATCCTGTTCGAGGACGGCAACTACCAGCTCCGTCCCGAGAAACCGCTGCGCGCGATGTTCCAACAGCCCGACACCGCCGGCTATCTGGCCCGGGTGGTGACATCCGAAGGCGCCGAAGCGGCGGAGTTCTCGCTGGTCCTCCGCCAGCCCGCGCAAGCCGGGCACTGGCGGGTTTCGGACATCAACCTCGACGAACTTCTGGCCGACTACGCCCGCCGGGTGGCCGGGGGCGATGTCTATTACACGCCGCTGCTGAAGAACCCGAAAGGCGGCGACACGCTGGTGCTCTATTTCGACTTCGACGAGGACAGCCTGGCACCGCGGACGCAGCGCCAGCTCGCGATCGTCTCCCAGATTCTCAAGACCGACCCCGAGAAGCAGCTCACCCTTTCCGGCCACACCGACGCCCTCGGCACCGTACCCTACAATGAAAAGCTCTCCGCCCGGCGGGCCGCCGCGGTGAAAGACTACCTCGTCCAATCGGGCGTCGCGGAGAACCAGATCATCACCCTGGCCAAGGGCCAGACGCAGCCGCGCCGGCCGAATTTCACCGAGACCGGTGCCGACGATCCCGCCGGCCGCCGCGCCAACCGCCGCGCCGAGATCTATCTCGATTTCGACTGAGACCACTCTCCCGAGCTTGCCCCATGCGCTGGATCCATCCCGCCTCCCTCGCCATCCTGCTCGCCACCGCCGGCCTGCTCGGCTTCGCGCTGTGGCGGGATCGCCCGCCGGAACTCCCGCCGATCGAGGCGCTCACCAGTTTCCAGGACGCCGATGCGCCCCTGCTTTTGCCGGCCGACGGCGAACCGCGCCACCGGCTGCACCTGTTCTCCGGCTGGCAGCTCGGGGAAATCCCCGCCGCGACCCGCTTCGACGCGCCGATGGGCTCGCAACACGGCGCGCTGACTTACAACGCGCAGAAGTTCTGGGAAATGAACGACAGCCGCGGCGGTCATCACACCGGCGATGATCTCAACGGCATCGGCGGCATGAACACCGACCTCGGCGATCCCGTCCACGCCACGGCCGACGGGCTCGTTGCTTTCGCCGGCGAGCCGTCGCCGGGCTGGGGCAAGGTGGTGGTCGTCGTCCACCGCGATCCCGCCGGCCGGCTGCTGCAGTCGATGTATGCCCACCTCGACCGCATCGACGTCGCGGTCGGCACCCTGGTTTCCCGCGGCCGACGGCTTGGCACCGTGGGCACCGCGAACGGCTACTACCCGGCCCACCTTCATTTCGAAATGCGCCACGGCGACGGTGTCGACATCGGAGGCGGCTACGGGATGCTGCCGCTCAACCGGCTCGATCCCGGCAAGACCGTGGCCGAGCTGGCCGGTGCCGCGCCCGACGACCTTTCGCCGCCGCCCCTTTCGATCGCCGTCCTCCCGAAGGACGAACCGTGGACCGGTCTCGAGATCGAAGGCGCCGACAAGCTCGGCGAGATCCTCGGCAAATAGGCGGGGAAAGAAGTGCTGCCAGGGAATCCGCGGCAAATCCGGACAAACTGCCGTTGCTACAGTTACGTCCTGGCGGGGTTCGCTTGCCGAACCTCCACGGCCCCTGACAGCAGGCGGAGGAAACAGGCATGGTCGCGCCATGGCAAGCGCATTAAACCAGCAGCATGCAGTCGCCGTAGCTGTAGAAGCGGTAGCGCTCCCGCACCGCCTCGCGGTAGGCCTCCAACACCAGCTCCCGCCCGGCGAAGGCGCTGACGAGCATGATCAGCGTGCTTTCCGGCAGGTGGAAATTTGTCAGCAGCCCGCCGATCACGCGGAACTCGTGCGGCGGATAGATGAAGATGTCGGTTTCACCCTGTTGATCCTCTTCTAACAGCCGCTTGCCGCCGCCTTGCTTTCCGAGGTGCTCCAGCACGCGCGTCACCGTCGTCCCCACCGCGATCGTCCGGCCCGCGGCATTGACCCGCTTCGCCGTCGCTTCCGTCAGCCGGTAGCGCTCGGAGTGCATCACGTGCTCCTCCGGCGTGTCCACCTGCACCGGCCGGAAGGTCCCGACGCCGACGTGCAGGGTCAGGAAATCGTGCGGCAGTTTCTCCAACATCTCCGGCGTGAAATGCAGCCCGGCCGTCGGCGCGGCGATCGCCCCTTCCTCGCGGGCATAGACCGTCTGGTATCGATCCTTGTCGGCCAGCTCGTCGCCGCGGCCCATGTAATGCGGCAGCGCCAGGTGGCCGTGCGTGTCCAAGTCGACCGGAGCTTCCCAGCGGATCAAGCGGTCGCCGTTGTTGAAGACTTCCACGACCGTTCCGGTGGTTCCGCCGACCGTCACGCTCTTGCCCTCGCGCATCTTGCGCCCCGGCTTGACGAGGCAGCGCCATTCGAGGGGCGAAAGCCGGTCCAGGCAGAGCAACTCGATCTTGCCGTCGTCCGAAAACACCCGCGCCGGGATGACCTTGGTGTCGTTGAGCACCAGCAGGTCGTCCGGCCGGACGTATTCCGGGAAATCGCGGAACATCCGGTGCTCGATCTTGCCCGTGTCCCGGTGCACCACCAGCATCCGCGACGCCGCGCGTTCCGGAAGCGGCCGCGAGGCGATCAGTTCCTCCGGCAGCTCGTAGTGGAAATCGCTCGTCCGCAAACCCATGCCCGGCTGTAACCGCGGCTCAGCCCGGCCGCAAGAGTTCCTCCGCGGCCCGCGCTTCGCCCCACGCTCGCACCAGCGTCATCGCGCCGGTCCCGTCGCCCCGCTCGGTTGCCAGCAGCAAGCGCGTGCCGTCCTTCTCGACATCCCACGGATCGCTGGGGCCGCCCGGTGTCCAGCCCGCCGCAAGCAACTCCCGGAGATAATCGAGGCGGGTCTTTCCTTCCTCCGACCAAAGGCGGAACTCTGCATCCGCCGCCGCCATGTCCGTGCCCCGCCGCGGCTTGGCCGGTGCACGCCATTTCCCGCAGCGATGCCACGATCTGATCCGCGGTTGCAGCCAGCGGAGGAGCGCGAGCCGGCAGCGGGAAGCCGGCGTGTCGAAGCGCGGATCGAGCGGCCGCAGCGGCTGCATCCGGTCGGTCACGCTCTGGTAGCCGGCTTGTCCCATCGCGCCGTGGTAGAGGATCGATCCTTCCACCGCCCGGACCGGTCCGCCGGAATAGACGACGCCATCCCACCGCGCGTCGCCCGCCGCGGTGAAGCGCTGCGGGTGCTTGGCGATCAAGAGCGCCTCCGCCTTGCCGTAGCCGATCTGTTGCCTCAGGTAGCCGCGCAAGGACGGCCGCCGGTGATGCCAGACGAAGGCGGTCGGCGCGAAGCCCATGCGGAATCCGCGGTCCCGCAGCCGCCAGCAGAAATCGACGTCGTCCCCCGCCATGGTGAAGACCGGATCGAAGCCGCCGGCCGCGAAGTACGACGTGCGTCGTACTGCCAGGTTGCAGCCGGGCAAGTGCTCGGCCTCCGTGTCGTCCAGCATCACGTGGCTCGGCGCGCCCGGTGCGGCGGCGACGATCGCCTCCGCGGCATCCCGGGCCGGCGGCGGCAGGTTCGGCCCGCCTGCCGCGTCGCAGCCCTTTTCAAAGGCCAGCGCCAGCCCGGCCAGCCAGTCGCGGTCGGGTTCGCAGTCGTCGTCGGTGAAAGCGAGGAATTCGCCGGTCGCCAGCTCCGCCCCGGCATTGCGCGCCGCGCTCAGGCCGCCCGCTTCCACCCGCAGCAGCCGGACATCGGGAAAGCGCGCCGCCACCAGATCTCCGGTTCCATCGGTCGAGCCGTCGTCGACCACGATGACTTCGCGGGGCGGCAGGCTTTGCCCCGCCAGTGCCCGCAGGCAGGCCCCGATCCGCGCCGCGCCGTTCCGGGTGCAGACGATCACCGAGATCCGGAGATCGGAACGCGGTGCCGGGATCAACGAGAGGGCCTCCTTCACCGCGGCCAGCGCCGGCTTGTCGCGGCCGTCGCGATCCGTCAGGCCGAAGTCCCAGTCGGGCACTTCCATCCCGGCGTTCCACCAGCGGTCGCTCCAGGCATAAACCGTCATCCCGGCCGCGCCTTCGTCGCGGGCGGCGCGGATCGCCCAGGCCAGGACTTCCGACTGCTTCGCGGTGCCGTTGCGCCGGGAATCGAGACCCAACTCCGAGACCATCAGCGGCCGGTCGCCGGCGATGTGATGAAGCCGCCGCAGGTATTTGCGGAAGGACGACTCTTCTTCCAGATACACGTTGAAAGCGGTGAAGTCGGCGTTCTCGGGCTCCAGGTACTCGGTGCTCGGGTAATTGGCGTAGCACCACAAAAGGCCGGGGCACAGCTCCTTGCCGAGCGAGATCAGTCCCTCGATCGCGTGCCGAACCCGCACCGGCCCCATCCAGCGGACCAGGTCGGCGGGCACCTCGTTCGCGACGAAGACCCCGGCCAGCGCCGGATGGCCTTCCACTTCGCGAATGGCCTCGGCAAGCGTGACTCCCGCGGCGGAAAGAATGCGGTCGTCCTTCAGGAAATCGACCGCTTGCGGCCAACGAAGGCCGCCGAAGACATGCAAACCGCGGACGAGGGCGGCATCGAGCAAGCGGCGCGGAGGCATTTCATAAAGCCGCAGCGCGTTGAACCCGGCCGCGGCAATTCTTTGGAAGTCCGCCGTGAAATCCGCCGGCCAGCCGCTCGGAAAAGGGCCGTAGGTAACCGCCCGCAGATCGACGCGGCTTCCCCCGGACCGGAAGAATTTCCCATCGACGCTCAGCGGCTCCATCGAGGCAAAGGCTAGGCGCCCTGCCCGAACTTCCAAGCCTCAAGCGGAAAATGGGAACCGCCAAGACGTCAAGTTCTCCAAGAAAGGCATGGGATTCTTTCAAACTTGGCGAACTTGGCGTCTTGGCGGTTGCCCTCATTCAGACGGTCCTATGATTCGCTCCGTGCTCCGCGGAGAAGGATTGGCATCCCGCGATCTCCAGTTAGAAGGGAACCATGCGCGATGAACTCCTGCGAAATCCCGTGTTCGCCATGGCGGCCACCCAGTTCGACGGCGTGGCGGATTTCCTCGGCCTCGACCTTGCCCTGCGCGAGCGCTGCAAGTGGCCGAAGCGCCTGATCACCGTCACCGTGCCGATCCGCCACGACGACGGCTCCACGAAAGTCTATTTCGGCCACCGCGTGCAGCACCACCTGACCCGCGGGCCGGTCAAGGGCGGCCTGCGCTACCACCCGCGCGTCGATCTCGGCGAGGTCGCCGCGCTGGCGATGTGGATGAACTGGAAGTGCGCGCTGATGGACCTCCCCTACGGCGGCGGCAAGGGCGGCATCGCCTGCGATCCGCGGACCATGAGCCCTGGCGAACTGGAGAGGATGACCCGCCGCTACACGATGGAAATGATCCCTTTCATCGGCCCCGACATCGACGTGATGGCGCCCGACATGGGAACCAACGAGCAGACGATGGCATGGATGGTCGACACCTACTCAAGCCACGCCGGCCGGCTGGTGCCTGGCATCGTTACCGGCAAGCCGATCGGTCTCCAAGGCTCCGCCGGCCGCACCCAGGCCACCGGCCACGGCGTGGCATTCCTCGCCTGCCGCGCCCTCAACAAGCTCGGCATCACCCTCACCTCCGCCACCGCGGTGATCCAGGGCTTCGGCAATGTCGGCGCGCACGCCGCCTACGGCCTCTCGAATTCCGGCGTGAAGATCACCGGCGTCTCCGACGTCGGCGGCGCGATCTGGAATGCCGGCGGGATCGACACCCGCAAGCTGCGCGACCACGTCGCGGCCCACGGCGGCATCCAGGGCTTCCCGGAAGCGGAGCCGATCGATCCCGCGGCCCTGCTGTGCCAGCCCTGCGACATCCTCGTCCCCGCCGCCACCGACATGGTGATCACCGCCGACAACGCGCCGCATTTGAAATGCAAGGTCCTCGCCGAAGGCGCCAACGGCCCGACCACGCCCGAGGCTGACGCCATCCTCAACGCCCGCGGCGACATCTTCGTCATCCCCGACATCCTCTGCAACGCCGGCGGCGTGACGGTTTCCTACTTCGAGTGGGTGCAGAATCTCCAGCGCTTCCAGTGGACCGAGCGCGAGGTGCTGACAAAGCTCGACACCATGCTCGAAGGCGCCTTCGCCCGCGTGCTGGCCTTTGCCGAGCGCCACAAGCTCCCGCACCGCATGGCCGCCCAGGCCCTCGCCATCAAGACCGTGGCCGATGCCAAGGCGCAGCGCGGGATGTTCCCCTGAAGCCATGCACGCGCTCCGCTTTCACGAATGCGGCAAGCCGGCCGAGGTCCTGCGTCTGGAAGAACTGCCGCCGGCCGATCTGTTAGACGGTGAAGTCCGCTTGCGGATCCTGGCCGCGCCGGTGAATCCCGCCGACCTGAATTTCATCGAGGGCAACTACGGCGTGAAGCCGGAGCTGCCCGCCGTGCCGGGCATCGAAGGCTGCGGCGAGGTCGTCGAAAGCCGCTCGCCGGACTTCCAGCCCGGCGAGCGAGCCATCCTGCTGCGCCGCGCCGGAACCTGGGCGGACGAGGCGAGCTTGCCCGGGGAACACTTGTTCAAGCTGCCGGCGGGGATCGATCCGCTGCAGGCCGCGATGCTGAAAGTGAACCCGGCGACCGCGTGGCGGCTGCTGACCGCCTTCGGCACGCCGCCGGCCGGCTCGTGGATCGTCCAGAACGCGGCGAACTCCGGGGTCGGCCGCGGCGTGATCGTTGTGGCGAGGACGCTGGGAATTCGTACGATGAACCTCGTACGTCGGGCGGAATTGCGCGACGAACTCCTCGCGCTCGGCGCGGACGAGGTGGTGACCGACGACGACAGTGCGGTCGAGAGCGCGAAGACCCTGCTTGGCAAGGACCGTCCTCACCTCGCTTTCAACGGCGTCGGCGGCGAAAGCGCGCTGCGGCTGATGAACCTGCTGGCCCCCGGCGGCATCCACGTCACCTACGGCGCGATGTCCCGGCGGCCGCTGACCGTCCCGAACGGCCAGCTCATCTTCAAGGACCTCCAGATCCGGGGGCTGTGGGTCACCCGCTGGATCGAAAGCGCGCCGCGCGAGGAACTCGACGCGGTTTACGGCAGGCTCGCCGGGCTGATGCTATCCGGAGAGCTTTCGGTACCGGTGGCCGCCACTTATCCGCTGCAGGATTTCAAGGCGGCGCTGGAGCAGGTGGCGGGCAGTTCGCGGAACGGCAAGATTCTCTTCGTCCCGTGATCGTTGGGTCTGCAAGGGCGGCGGGCCGATGAACCAGCACGTGTTGAAAGTGCGGATGGGAATGGCGCCCGAGGCCGGATCCTGAAGCGGCTTGCGTGACCCTCACGAACCCGCCCGCCGGAGTTCGTCAAGATCTGCGAGATCTTGTGGCCTACCGGCCTTCTTCTTCGCCTTGATCAGATCGACCGCACTTCACACTCGTGTAAGCTTCGTAACAGATCTCTGAAGTCGGAGTTCATCGGGGTGCATGCCTTTCATTCCAACCCAGTAATCCACGACAAGCTCCCATGCCGCTTCGCGCCGCTTCGCACCGCTGAGAGCTTGCCAGTTCTTGACCTGCTGGCAGCGCAGCTCTTCATGCGATTGGAATTTGCGGATCGTCCAATTCGAACGGTCTTTGACGGGCTGACTCACGGGCGGATGCTAGCAAAGCCCTTTCCCCACGGCAAGTTGGCGCTTCATGGACGGCCACAGCCCTCCCGGATTCACGGGATCGGTCGCCGGAACGATAGGACTCCCCGCTTCCGCCCGTTCCCGGGCACCGATGAAATCCTTGCTGTTCGCCCTTTCCCTCCTGCCCCTCGCCGCGGCCGAACCTGCTCCCGCTGCGAAGGAAAAAGAGAAGTTCGTCAGCAACGGCGAGGTGAAGATCGGGGTCGATCTCAGCTCCGGCGGCTCGATCTTCTGGTTCTCCGAGCTCCCCGCCGACCGCAACCTGCTCAACCACTTCGACCGCGGCCGCTTCATCCAGCAATCCTACTACGGCAAGCCCGACGGCTCGTTGTGGGTGAAAAAGCCCTGGCGCTGGAATCCGGTGCAGGGCGGCGATTACAAGGGCAAGCCGGCCCGCGTGTTGGAGACCCGCGAGGTGAAGAACGGCCTCTACGTGAAAAGCGTGCCGGTGAACTGGGCCGGCGGCCAGGACATCGAGGAGTGCCGCATGGAGGAGTGGATTTCGCTCCACGGCAAGGTGGCGAAGATCCGCTTCCGCTTCACCTACTCCGGGACCGAGGAACACCCGCCGGCCCATCAGGAACTGCCCGCGGTCTTCGTCGACTATGCCTTGGAAGACATGGTTTTCTACAAAGGCGACAAACCGTGGACCGGGGCCCCGCTCGCGAAGGAAAAGCCCGGCTGGCCGAACGAAGGGCGCAATGCCACCGAGGAATGGGCCGGCTACGTCGGTCCCGACGGCCGCGGCCTGGGGGTCCATTTCCCCGGGTCCACGCACCTCACGACCTACCGCTACAAAGGCCAGCCCGGCCCGAAAGGCGGCGGCTGCTCGTACTTCGCGCCGGTCAAGACCATGCAGATCAAGCCCGGCTTCGTCCACGACTACACCATCCACCTGACCATCGGCACCGCGGACGAAATGCGGTCCCGCTTCCAAGCTTTGAGAAAACAAGCCGCAAGCCCGGAGGCACCGGAAAAGCCTTGATGACCCGATCAGGGGAGGCCACCGGCGCACTCTAGGCTTGCGTGTTCATAAGAATCGTTCTCTTAATCGCCCCCACCGCGGCCTCCTCGCCGCTCCCTGCCATGCCCTCTCCGGAAACCATCCACCGCGCCCTCGACTCCTTCCGCATCGAAACTCCCTCCTGGGGCTACGCGGACACGGGCACCCGTTTCGGCAAGTTCCACCAGCCGGCGTCCGCCATTGACCTCGACGACAAGCTCGCCGATGCCGCCCACGTTCACCGCCTGACCGGCTGCTGCCCCACCGTCGCGACGCACGTGTTGTGGGACTTCGCCCCCGGCAGCGATCCCGCCGCCATCGCCCGCAAGGCCGGCGCGCTCGGCATCCGCATGGGCTCGATCAATCCGAACGTCTTCCAGGACCAGCTCTACAAGCTCGGCTCGGTCGGCAGCCCCTTCGAAACCGCCCGCGACCAGGCGCTCGCCCACATCATCGACTGCATCAAGCTCGGCCAGCAGACCGGCAGCAAGGCAGTCTCGCTGTGGTTTGCCGACGGCACCAACTACCCCGGCCAGGACAGCATCCGCGCCCGCAAGCACCGCTTCGAGGCCGCGCTCAAGGAAGCCCACGGCCACCTTTCGCCGGAGCAGGTGATGCTGGTCGAATACAAGCCCTTCGAGCCCGCCTTCTACCAGACCGACCTCGCCGACTGGGGCATGTCCTTCCTCACCGCGAAGAAAGCCGGCCCGCAGGCCAAGGTGCTGGTCGACACCGGCCACCACTACCTTTCCCAGAACATCGAGCAGATCGTCGCGTGGCTGCTGGATGAGGACATGCTCGGCGGCTTCCACTTCAACGACCGCCGCTACGCCGACGACGACCTCACGCTCGGCTCCATCGATCCCTACCAGATTTTCCGCATCTTCCACGAGATCCACCTCTTCGCCTGGGAGCGCGGCGGCGTGTATCCGGAGATCGAGTACATGATCGACCAGTCGCACAACCTGAAGCCGAAGATCGAGGCGATGATCCAGACCGTGTGCACTGCCCAGGAACTCTACGCCAAGGCCGCGCTCGTCGATCACGACGCGCTGCTCGCCGCGCAGAAGAAGGGCAACATCGTCGACGCCGAACTCTGCCTCAAGAAGGCCTTCAACACCGACGTCACCGGCGCCATCGCCGCCTGGCGTGCCTCGAAAGGCCTCGACGCCGACCCGCTGCTCGCCCACCGCGCCAGCGGCTACGCCGACAAGGCCGCCGCGGAGCGCGCGAAGCGGAGACAGGATCTGGGCATCGCGACGGAGCACAGCTACGCGTGATTTTGGGGAACAACGAAAGGGACGAAATTGACGAAAGCTAAAAGGCAGATCTCCGCGAAAGCTTCGAATCAAGCTCTTCATTTTTCGTTCGTTTCGCTCGTTTCGCTGTTAGGAATCCCGGCTGTTGACTCGAAGCTTTGAAACCCCTCCTCCAACTCTCCGACATCCGCAAATCCTTCGGTGCCGTCCGCGCCTTGAAGGGCGTGTCGTTCGACCTCCAGCCGGGCGAGGTCCACGCGCTGCTCGGCGAGAACGGCGCGGGCAAGTCGACGCTGATCAAGGTCATCACCGGCGCCCACTCGCCGGATGAGGGCACGCTGGTCGTCGGCGAGGAAACGCTGCGCTCGCTCACGCCGTCGAAGGCCCGCGAGCTGGGGATCGCCTGCATCTACCAGCAGCCCGCGCTTTTCCCGGACCTCACGGTGGCGGAAAACATCGGCCTGCGGCTGAAGAAGACCGGGGCCTTCGCCCGGGTGAACCACGCCGCGCGCCGCAAGCAGGCGGAAGAGCTGCTGAAACGGATCGGCGCCGATCTTTCGCCCGATGCCGAGGTCCGCTCGCTTTCGATGCCGGAGCAACAGCTCGTCGAGATCGCCTGCGCCCTCGGCTCCGGGGCGAAGGTCGTGATCATGGACGAGCCCACCGCTTCGCTAACCCAGAAGGAGCAGCACCTGCTTTTCGCCGTGGTGCGCGACTTGCGGAAGAGCGGCGTGGGCGTCGTCTACATCTCCCACCGCCTTGAGGAAATCTTCGCCCTCGCCGACCGCGTGACCGTCCTGCGCGACGGTGAAAGCGTCGGCACCAACCGCGTCGACGACCTCGACGAGGCCGCGATGATCAAGCTGATGGTCGGCCGCGAGGTCGCCCAGCTTTACCCGCCGGCCGAAGGGGAAGCCGGAGACGTCGTGCTCTCGCTCAAGAACCTCTGCTGCGCCGCCGGCGGCGTGAAGGGCGTGGATCTGGAAGTCCGCGCCGGCGAGATCGTCGGCATGGCCGGGCTGGTCGGCGCGGGCCGCACGGAGCTGGCGCGGGTGCTCTTCGGCATCACGCCCGCCGACTCCGGCGAGATCCGGCTGAACGGCAAGCCGCTGACCCTTTCCTCGCCGCGCGAGGCGATCTCCCACGGCATCGCCTACGTCCCCGAGGACCGCCGCCGCCACGGGGTGATCCTTGAAATGCCGATCGCCCACAACATCACGATGGCCGTTCACCCGGTGCTCTTCCCCGGCACCTGGCTGCGCTTCAAGGCGGAGACGGAACTCGCGAAGGACTTCATCCGCGACCTCGGCATCAAGGCCTACGGCCCCGACGCGCCCGGCGGCAGCCTGTCCGGCGGCAACCAGCAGAAGGTCAGCGTTTCCCGCTGGCTGGCGACCAAGCCGAAGCTGCTGATCCTCGACGAGCCGACCCAGGGCGTGGACGTCGGTGCGAAGAGCGAGATCCACAAGATCATCCGCGGCCTCGCGAAGGATGGCCTGGCCGTTCTCATGATTTCCAGCGACCTGCCCGAAGTGCTCGGGATGAGCGACCGCATCGCGGTGATGCGCGGTGGTACGGTGACCGCCGTACTTCCCGGCGGCAGCGATGCCCACGAGGTGATGGCGGCCGCGCTCGGCCACGGCGGAAAGGAGGTCGCATGAACGGCAAATACTCCCGCGAGATCTCCGTGGCCGCCGCGCTCGGCCTGCTGCTGGTGGCGCTCGCCCTGTTCGCGCCGAATTTCTACGAGCTGCAGCCGCTGCTTTCCCGCACCACCTCGCAGATGCCCGCGCTGGTCGCGGCGATCGGGATCACGCTGGTGATCATCACGCGGCAGATCGACATTTCCATCGGCGCGCAGTTCAGCCTGTGCGGCGTGGTCGCCGGCCTCGTCGCCGCGGCTGGCATGCCGCTCGGCGTGGCGGTCCTCGCCGCGGTCGGCGCCGGTGCCTTCCTCGGTGCCTTCAACGGCCTGCTGGTCGCGTGGCTCGGGCTGCCGAGTATCGTCGTCACGCTCGCCACCATGGTGACCTGGAACGAGCTGCTGCGCCTGTGGCAACAGGGCCGCTTCATGAACCTGCCGGCCGGCTTCCAGTGGTTCGGCCTTTCGCAAGCCGCCGGCCAGGGCGTGGTCATCGGCGTCGCGGTCGCCCTGCTGCTCGCCGCCGCGTGGTCGATGAAGAACCTCGCCGCCGGCCGCCGGGTGTACGCCACCGGCACCGATGCCGAAGCGGCCCGGCTCGCCGGCATCGACCCGAAGTGGACCACCTTCGGCGTCTTCGTGCTGATGGGCGCGCTGGCCGGCATCGCCGCCACGCTGAACCTCGTCCAGTCGCCGCAGGTCCAGCCGAACGCCGGCGACGGCCTCGAGCTGAAAGTCATCGCCGCCGCGGTGGTCGGCGGTGTCGCCATCAACGGCGGCCGCGGCAACCTGTGGGGCGTCCTGCTCGGCCTGCTGCTGCTGGCCAACGTGAACCCCGCGCTCACGCACTTCAAAATGGAGCCCTACTGGGAGCGCGCCATCCAGGGCCTGGTGATCCTGCTCGCGGTGATCGCGGACGGGATGAAGCGAACGAAGAAAGCCGCATGAACCTCAAGTCCCTAAGGAGTGTCGACATGCTGTCGACACCGTGTGGACGGAACGTCCACACTCCTTAATCCCGCCATGACCGCCGCGAAATCCACGAAAGCCCCGTTCTTCCGCCACGAGTTCGTGCTGGTCGCCGTCATCGTGCTGGAGGTGATCCTCTTCCAGGCGCTCGGCCGGCGCTTCCTCGACGGCTCGAACGTCTCCAACATCTTCCGCTTCTCCGTGGAGGTCGGCCTGCTCGCGCTGGCGATGACCCCGGTCATCCTCACCGGCGGCATCGACCTTTCCGTCGGCTCCATGATGGGCCTTTGCGCGGTGTGCTTCGGCATGCTGGTGAAGGACGCCTCGCTCTCGCCGTGGGTCGCGGCCGTGCTTTCCATCGGCATCGGCACCGTGGGCGGCGGACTGAACGCCTTCCTGATCGCGCGGATGAAATTGCCGCCGCTGATCGTCACGCTCGGCACCTTCTCGCTCTTCCGCGGCCTGGCCGAGGCCCTCACCAAAGGCTCGAAGTCCTACTCCGCCTTCCCCGATTCCTTCCTCGCGCTCGGGAATTCCACCGTTGCCGGCTTGCCCGCGCAGTTGTGGATTTTCTTCCTCGTCGCCATCGGCATCTGGCTGCTGGTCCATCGCACCACGCTCGGCCGCTCGTTCCGCGCGATCGGCTACTCGCCGGAGGGCTCGCGCTACGCCGGCATCCCGGTGGAGCGGAACCTCAGCCTCGCCTACATCCTCACCGGCGCGGTGGCGGGACTTGCCGCCGTCATCCTGGTCGCCCGTCTCGGCGAAGCCCGCGCGAACGCCGGCATCGGCTACGAGCTGCTCGCCATCACCGCCGTGGTGCTCGGCGGCACCAGCATCTTCGGCGGTTCCGGCACCATCGCCGGCACCCTGCTCGGCTTCCTCGCCGTCGCCATCCTCAACAACGGCCTGAAGCGGATGCAGGACTACGAGATCTTCGACAAGACCATCGCCAGCGTCTCCAACGAGATGTCCGGCATGCTCACCGGCCTTCTCCTGCTCGTCGCCCTCGCCGCCGTGCCGGTCGTGAAAGCCATCACCGCGCGCCGCGCGAAGTCCTGAGCACCCGGTCAAAATTCTTCCGTGTATTCCCCGCCTACCGTGGTTCACTTCTTCCCATCCTCTTCCAACCCATGAAACGCATCCTCTGCACTCTCGCGCTCTGCACCGTCCCCTTCCTTTCCGCCTGCAAGAAATCCGGCGAAGCGGCCGGCGGCGACGACCAGCTCACCATCGCCTTCCTGCCGAAAAGCAAGGGCAACCAGTACTTCGTCACTTGCGAGAAAGGCGCCCGCGCCGCGGCGACCGAACTCGGCGCCGAACTCCTCTTCGACGGCCCGACCACTTCGGATCCGGCGAAGCAGAACGAGATCGTCGAGAACTGGATCTCGCTCGGCGTGGACGTCATCGCCGCCGCCGCCGAAAACAAGGACGGCCTTTCCACCGCGCTGCGCAAGGCCCAGGCGGAAGGCATCAAGGTGATCACCTACGATGCCGACGCCCAACCCGACGCCCGCACGTTCTTCGTCAACCAGGCCACCGAGAAGGGCATCGGCGACGCGTTGCTCGACAACGCCGCGGCGCTGGTCGGAAAGGAAGGCGAGTTCGCCATCATCACCGCCAACCTCACCGCCTCGAACCAGAATGCCTGGATCGCCGCGATCAAGGCGCGCCAGGCGGAACTCTACCCGAACATGAAGCTCGTCGACATCAAGCCCTGCGACGACCTCAAGGACAAGGCCCAGCAGGAAACCACCAACCTGCTCAGCGCCCACCCGAACCTCAAGGCCGTCATTTCCGTCTGCTCGCCCGGCGTTCCCGGCGCGGCCGAAGCCGTCAAGCAGGCCGGCAAGACCGGCGTGGTCAAGGTCGTCGGCCTCGGCCTGCCCAGCGAGAACAAGGCCTACGTCAAGGAAGGCGTCACCCAGGCGGTCATCCTGTGGAAAGTCGAGGATCTCGGTTACCTGACCATCCAGGCCGCCGCCGCGCTGGCCAAGGGCGAGCTGAAGCCCGGCGCGACCGAGTTCAAGGCCGGCAAGCTCGGCACGATGAAGATCGAAGGCGACAACATCCTGCTCGGCACGCCCTTCGCCTTCACCAAGGAGAACATCGACCAGTTCGATTTCTAACAGGACGTCCGCAACCTTTTCCCGGGGCCGGCACTTCGCAGGAGGTGCCGGCTTTTTTCGTCCGCGGCACTTCCGGGGCCGGCCGAGGCCGACGCGCGGAATTTCGATTTGGAATTTGGCGGCTGCGGTTCCACCTTCGCCGCGTGTTCCAGATCGTCTTCAACGAAATCAGCGCGGCCGAGATCTCCAAGCTCGACACGCTCGAACAGCTCGAGCTGCTCGACGAGTTCAAGGTGACCGAAAAGGACCTGGAACACCTCGACGGGGAGCGCTTCGGCAGGATCGAGCGCGACGGCCGGACCTTGCACCGTTTCCGGGCCAAGGACTGGCGCTTTTACTTCGAGGTGAAGGACGGCCTCGTGATCGTGCACCGGGTGCTGCACAAGGGGACTTTCTCGGACTTCGCCTTCCGCTCGAAGATCCCGATGGCGGAGGACGAGGAGCTGGCGAAGTCGAAGCACTTCTGGAAGCTCATCGACGAAGGCCGGGCCGCGCGGAGGCTTTGAAGAAATGAGGATTTCGCCCGCCGGCCGCGGATTTTATGCTTCCCGGGCGGCGCTGCGCCGGGGTTAGTCTCCGCCCCATGAAGTGGGGTTTGTATGTCGTGATGGCGATCGCCGTGGCTTTTGCATGGTTCAAGTTCGCCGCCGCGGAAAAGAAGCTGGAGGAGGACAAGAAAGCGCAGATCGAACTGCGCAACAGCGGCGAGGACGACGAGGCCGCCGCCAAGCTGGCCAACGACATCAAGTCGCGTGAGGACGAGAAGACCTTCACCGGCATCCTGCTCGCCTTCCTGACCGCCGGCCTGGTCGGCATCGTGTTTGTCATCCACGTGCTGCCGGCGATCGCGCACCGCTTCACCCACGCCGTTTACGACAGCGCCGAGATGGTCGAGAAGGACCCGATGCACGATGCCCGCGCGAAAGTGGCGCAAGGCGACTGGCCGGGGGCGATCGAAGCCTTCCGCGCCGCGGCCGCGGCCGATCCGCTCAACCGCCTGCCCTATGTCGAAATCGCCAAGATCCAGATCGACCAGCTCGAGGATCCGGCGGCCGCGGTGGACACGCTGCGCCACGCGATCGAGGGCCAGGAGTGGCAGGAAAACGATGCCGCTTACCTGATGTTCCGCCTCGCGGAGATCTACGAAACCAGTCTGGGCGACCACAACTCGGCGGCGACGATCATGAACCAGGTCATCGATCAGTTCCCCGAAACCCGCCACTCCGCCAACGCCCGCCACAAGCTCCGCGAGTGGGGCCTTGCCTGAAGCCATGCGCGCCCGGCTCCGCCGCCTGGTGGAGCGCCACCCCCTGCTGTGGGTGGCCGTCGCGGCGACGGCGGCAGTGGTGACGGTGGACCGCGCTTCGCTGGCCGGCTGGGGGGTGGTCTTGCTGGCGGCCGGGATTCCGGGATTCGTCGGGCGGCGCTCCCTGACCCCGGTGGCCTTGCTCGTCGCGCTGGCGGCCGCGGTGCTGCACGCCGAGCGGACGCGGCCGCAGGTCGCCGCGCAGCGCTGGATCGAAGGCGCCGGGGCCAGCTCGGACCGGGTCACGGCGCGGGTGATTTCCATCCCTCAGGCGACCGGCGGCGGGTGGTCGGCGCTGGTGGAAATCCGGGATGGCGGTTCTCCCGGGAAAGTCTGGTGGCGGGGTGCGGGGCCGGCCGCGGCGCAGGGCGAGGTGATCGCGGCGGACGGGCTGTTCCGGCCTTTCCCCGAGCCGCGGAATCCCGGCGAGTTCGAAGTCGCCAAGTGGCTGCACCGGCAGGGCGCGTGGGGCATTTTCGAGGCGCAGGGCCTGGCCCGGCAGGTCGCGCCGCCGCCCGGGTGGTCGCGCATCGGCCAGCGGGCGCGGACCTGGTTCCGCGAGGCGGTCACGGCCGGCCTGGACCCGGCGGGACGCGATGCCGCGGTGATCCGTGCGATGGTGCTGGGCGAGAACCCGGACGACGACGCGCTGATCGAGTCCTACCGGGCGAGCGGCACCCTGCATGTCTTTTCGGTCAGCGGCATGCACGTCGCGATGGTCGGGGCGATCCTCTGGCTGCTGCTGAAATTCCTGGGCGTGCCGCGCCGGCCGGCGGTGTTCCTCATTCTCGTGGGGATGTTCGCCTATGCCTGGATCACCGGGATGAAGCCGCCGGCCGCCCGCTCGGTCACCATGGCGGCGGTGCTGCTGGGCGGCTTCCTGTTCCGCCGCCGGCCGGACTTGCTCAACGCGCTGGGCCTCGCGCTGATGCTGGCCTTGCTGGCCGACGGGCACCTGATCTTCCAAGCCGGCGTGCAGCTTTCCTTCGGCGTGGTGATGGCGATCGGGCTCGGCACCGCCTTGGCGACGAGGCTCTTCGCAAGGATCGAGCAAAAGGAGGAATACCTGCCGCTCCCGCTCTACGGCTGGTGGCGGATGCGCTGGCTGAAATTCCGCCAGGGCGTGGCCACGGCGCTGGGGGCCTCGACCGCCGCGAGCATCGGTTCGGTCCCGCTGACGCTATGGCATTTCGGCTTCGTGTCGCCGGTCTCGATCCTCGCCAGCCCGCTGATCGGCGTGCCGGTCTTCCTGCTGATGGCGCTCGCTCTCTTATCCGCCGCGCTGTCGCCGCTACCGGGCGTCGGCGAGCGGATCAACCGGCTGAACGCCAAGGTGGCGAGTTTTTGCACCGGCATCGCCACCACCTCCGCGGCGGTTCCCGGGGGCAGCTTCAATTTCCCGCGCGACCGGCCGGGAAAAGACTTCCTGATCGTGTACGACACCGGCCACGGGGGCGGCGCGGCGTGCCTGCACGATGGCGGATCGTCGGTGCTCTTCGACACCGGCCACCGCCCCGGCTTCCGGCGGATCGTGCTGCCATCGCTCCGCCACATGGCGCTGCGGCCGGAAAGCCTGGTGCTCAGCCACCCCGACGGCGGTCACCTCGGCGGTGGGGTGGAAGCGCTCGATGCCCTGCCGGTCCGTCAGGTGCTGCTGCCGGTGGAACGAGCGCGCAGCCTGTCGTTCCGCGCGCTCCAGGACGCTGCCGGCTCGCGGGGCCTGGCCGCCACTCGGGGCGAAGCGGGCCGGAGCTACGGGATCTCGCCGGGGGCCCGCTTCGAGGTGCTCCACGAACCGGACCCCTTCGATTGGCAGGCGGTCGCCGACGAGCGCGTGATGGTCCTGCGCCTCCACTGGAAAGGCTGGCGAATCCTCTTCCTCAGTGACGCCGGCCTGCGGACGGAGCGGGCGATGCTGGAAAGCGGACGCGACCTCGCCGCGGACGTCATCGTGGCCGGGCGGCACCGCAACGACGCCACGATGGGCGATGCCTTCCTGAGAGCGGTGAAGCCCCGGGCGATCGTCGCCGGTCACGCCGATTTCCCGCCGGAGGAACGCGTCCCCGCCGCCTGGCAAGCCGCCTGCGAGAACGCGGGGATCCGCGTCTTCCACCAAGGCCGCACGGGCGGCGTCACGCTGGTTCCGGGGGAAGACGGAACGCTGGTGATCCGCGGGTTTGTCGATGGGGAGGAGCTGGTTCTCGGGAAGTGATCGAAGGACCTTCGATGTACTGGACCGCGGACTTTAGTCCGCGAGTCTCTGATTTTGAGCGGACTAAAGTCCGCGGTCCAGTACATCGCCCGCCCGCTCCGGAGATTTAGGGTTTCCTCAGCCTCAACCCCTGCAGCGCCTTCCCCTGGCTTTCCCAGAGCAGTTGGAAATCGGTCTTCGGATAGAAGAACGCATCCTCCGGCCAATCCAGCCGCTCGAACTTGCCGAAGGCCTTCACCTTTTCCTCCGCCCACTCGAAATACTCCGGGTGGTCGGTCTTGAAGAGGAACTCGCCGCCGGGCTCCAGCAGGTCCCACACGGCTTGCAGGAATTCCTGTTGGATCAGCCGCCGCCGGTGATGGCGGAGCTTCGGCCACGGATCCGGGCAGAGCAGGTGGAGCCGCGAGACGGATTCGCGCGGCAGCAGCCACTCGACGGTGTAGCGGCTCTCCAGCCGCAGCACGCGGGCGTTGGTCAGGCCGCGCTTGCCGATGCCCTTGCAGACCTTGCGAACCCGGCCGAGCAGCCGCTCGACCCCCAGGAAATCGCGCTCCGGATGGTGCGCCGCCATTTCCAACAGGAAGCGCCCGTCGCCGCAGCCGAGGTCGATCTCCAGCGGACGCCTGTCCCGCACCAGCTCGCCCTTTTCCAGGCGGCGGAAATAGTCGTCCGGCGTGAATTCGTGGGCTTCCGGGGTCCGGGCGGGTCGCTGACTGTCCATCACGGGTGCTTTCCAGCCCTGCCGGAGCGAACCTGACAAGACTTTCTTGGAATCCGGAACTTCTTCCCGTGGCACTTCCCCACTTGACGCTCTTTCCCCCCGGTCCCTAGCCTCCGCAATCGTGGCACCCGCACCCGGGACGGCCTTCACTTTCGCAATCGAACCCCTTCTCACCACCGTGGACCTCAAGGAAATCCGCAAGATCGTCGAGCTCATGAACGAGCACGGGCTGACCCTCTTCGACATGTCGAAGGAAGGCTTCCATCTCAAGCTCCGCAAGGGCCAGGACCTCGACGCCCTGCGCGGGCTCCTCGGCAGCATGCCGGCCGCCGCGCCCGCCTACGCTCCGGCCCCGGCCGCCGCGCCCGCCGCAGGGGCCGCGCCCGCCCCGGCCGCCGCGCCGAAGGAAGAAGGCAGCGCCATCACCTCGCCGATGGTCGGCACCTTCTACCGCAAGCCCGGCCCGGACTCGCCGCCCTTCGTCAACGTCGGCGACGCGATCAGCGAGGGCCAGACGCTCTGCATCATCGAGGCCATGAAGGTGATGAACGAGATCAAGGCCGAGAAGTCCGGCACGGTCACCGCCGTGCTGGTCGACGACGGCACGCCCGTGCAGTTCGGCGACGCCCTTTTCCGCGTCAAGTGACGGCTTCGCGGTCGTGGATGGCAGATGGTAGATGGCGGATGGCAGATTTTGAAGCCGGCGTCGCCTTCGTCTCCCGAGCTGCCTTCCGAAAGAACATCTTCCATCTCCCATCTTCCATCCACCATCTGACCCATGTTCAAGCGCGTCCTAGTCGCCAACCGCGGTGAAATCGCCCTGCGCGTCATCCGCGCCTGCCGCGAGCTCGGGGTCGAATCCGTTGCCGTCTATTCCGAGGCCGACGTCGATTCGATGCACGTCCACCTCGCCGACGAGGCGGTCTGCATCGGCCCCGCTTCGAGCAAGGAAAGCTACCTCAAGCCCGACCGCATCATCGCCGCCGCGGAGATCACCGAGGCGGAAGCGATCCACCCCGGCTACGGCTTCCTGTCCGAGAACGCCCGCTTCGCCGAGATCTGCGAAAGCTGCAACCTCCAGTTCATCGGGCCGTCGGCGAAGGTCATCTCGATGATGGGCGACAAGGCCACCGCCCGCGCCACCGCGCTGGCCAACGGCGTCCCCGTCACCCCCGGCTCCGAAATCCTCTCCGACGCCAAGGAAGGCTTGGCCGAAGCCAAGCGCATCGGCTTCCCCGTCATGATCAAGGCGACCGCCGGCGGCGGCGGCCGCGGCATGCGCCCCTGCTTCAAGGAAGAGGAGTTCGAAGCCCAGTTCCAGGCCGCCTCCAACGAGGCGCTGTCCGCCTTCGGCAACGGCGAGTGCTATCTTGAAAAGCTGGTGCTCAACCCGCACCACATCGAGTTCCAGGTCATCGCCGACCGCCACGGTAATTTCATCCAGCTCGGCGAGCGCGACTGCTCGATGCAGCGCCGCAACCAGAAGATCATCGAGGAATGCCCCTCGCCCCTGCTCGGCCCGGCACTCCGCGCGCGGATGGCCGAGGCCTCGGTCAACCTGATCAAGAACATCGGCTACGAGAACGCCGGAACCATCGAGTACCTCGTCGATGAAAAGGGCGAGAACTTCTACTTCATGGAGATGAACACCCGCATCCAGGTGGAACATCCCGTGACCGAGGAAGTGATGGGCTGCGAGCTGATCAAGGAGCAGATCCGCATCGCCGCCGGCGAACCGCTGTCCGGCCACGTCCTCAACGCGATGCCCCGCGGCCACTCGATCGAGTGCCGCATCAACGCCGAGGATCCCTTCAACAATTTCTGCCCCAGCCCGGGAAAGATCGACATGTGGTACGCGCCGGGCGGCAAGGGCGTCCGCGTCGACACCCACGTTTACTCCGGCTACTCGGTGCCGCCGAACTACGACTCGATGATCGCCAAGCTGATCGTCACCGGCGCCAACCGCGAGATCGCCATCGCCCGCATGAAGCGCGCCCTCGGCGAGTTCATGATCCGCGGCATCAAGACGACCATTCCCTTCCAGCAGGAAATCATCGCGCATCCGGACTTCGCCAACGGCACCTACGACATCGGCTGGGTGGCGCGGTATCTGGAAGAGCGGAAGGGGTGAGGACTTTCTGTTGAGGAGCGGATGATCCCGTCCCAACGGGACGGTTCACAGGAGTCCGGCACGGAGTGCCGGTTCTTTTAGGCAAGTCCGGATCCGGCCAGGCCTTGCAAAGGTTTTCAGCGCAAAGGGCCCATTCCATACCAGCCTAGGCCGCAGGCCTAGGTCGGTTCAGTCCGGAGATTTGAAGGGCCAACGGCCCGCTCTATCAGCCGCCACGGACCGTAACCCGAGATGGAACGGACCGTTGGCCCTCGAGAATGGCTGCGGTTCTAGTCCCAGGCCTGCGGCCTAGGCTGGCATGGAACGCGCCTTTGGCGCTGGGAGATTTCTGCCGGCGTGTTTGCCGGACCTGACGCTTCGGCTGGATGGCTTCCTCGGCGAAGGCCGGTAGCGGATCGGCTGCGCCGTTCCGCTGGGGGCGGACGTTAATCGGGAATCGGTGCGGGGATTTCCCTTCGGCCCGTCCACCGCCCGAACGTCGCAGACGTTCGGCTACGGAAAGAAGCGCTTGCTCGGCGAAGGGGAAGGTAGCGGATCGGCTGCGCCGTTCCGTTAGGGGCGGACGGAAGCGGGAAACGGTGCGCGGATTTCCCTTCGTCCCGCCCACCGCCCGAACGTCGCAGACGTTCGGCTACGGGAATGCGGATCACCTCGCCGCCCGGACGTCCTGGATGATGATCTGCAAGGTCGTCCGCCCGCGAAACGTGTTGCGGTCGATCGTGAACGCGATGTCCCACGGCGGATCCGGCAACGCGACCTCGCCGCCGCCGAAGAACACCGCGTCCTGCTCGGCGTAGCCTTGCCGCAGGTTCAGCCGCAGGTGCTGGTTCTTCATGTGCACCGGCGGTCGGCTGAGGTGGACGCCGCGGGCCATGAAGATCGGCTGCGGGTTGCCGTTGCCGAAGGGTTGCAGCAGCTCGTAGTCGGTGAGGAACTCCAGCGAAAGCTGGTCGAAGGTGATCTCGGCGTCGACCTTCAGCTTCGGCTGGCGCTGCTCTTCCACGGTGTTGTTCAGCACGTAGGCGGCGAAGTCGGCGCGGAAGGCGTCCATCTTGTCCTCCGCGATCGAAAGCCCGGCCGCCATGTCGTGGCCGCCGCCGGCGATCAGGTGGTCGCGGCAGGCATTGATCGCCTGGACCAGCGAGACGCCCTCGATGCTGCGTCCGCTGCCCTTGCCGACGCCTTCGGCATCGATCGCGATGATGAACGTCGGCTTGTGGAACTGCCGCATCAGCCGCGACGCGACGATGCCCACCACGCCGGGATGCCAGGTCCGCGAGCCGAGCACGATGACCGGATCGCGCACCGGATCGAAGGTCGCGGTGAGCATCTCCATCGCCTCCCGGCGGATCTGGTTCTCGTGGGTCTGGCGGCGCTTGTTGTACTCGTCGAGCTTCTCCGCCAGCTCGCGGGCCAGCCGTTTGCAATCGGTGAGCAAGGTCGCCAGCGCGTCCTCCGGCACGTCCATCCGGCCGGCGGCGTTGAGGCGCGGGCCGATGCGGAAGCCGACGTCCATCGAGGTCGCCTTGCCGTTCATCCCGGAGACTTCCTGCAGCGCCTGGAGGCCGGGGTTGAGCGTCTGCGGCAGCCGCTTCAGCCCGTGGCGGACCAGCAGGCGGTTCTCGCCGATCATCGGCACGATGTCCGCGATCGTCGCCACCGCCACCAGCTCCAGCAGCTCCTTGAGATCGAAATTCGGCACCGGGCGCGTCTTGATCATCGCGTGGGCCAGCTTGAAGCAGACCCCGGCGGCGCACAGATAGGCCGGGCCGCCGCCGCACTTCGGATTGACCAGCGCGACCACGTCCGGCCGCCCGCGCTGGCTCGGCTCGTGGTGGTCGACCACGATCACATCGATCCCGTCCGCCCGCAGCCCGGCGATTTCATCGATCGACACCGTGCCGCAATCCACCGCGATCAAGAGGTCCGGCTTCGGCCCCTCGCGCATGCAGCGTTCCAAGGCGGCCTTGCTCAGGCCGTAGCCCTCGCTGCTGCGCAGCGGGATGAAGTGCCGCGGCTCCATGCCGTAGGCGTGTAGAACCCGCCGCATCACGGCGATCGAGGTCACGCCGTCGACGTCGTAGTCGCCGTAGAGGCAGATCTGCTCCCCGCGGTCGATCGCCTGGAGGATGCGCTCCACGCCCTCCCGCATCTCGCCGATTTCGAAGGGATCGCCCAGGTCGCGGAGTTTCGGACGCAGGAAAGACTCCAGGTTTTCCCCGACCGGCAGCCCGCGCTGGTGGATCAGGTGTTCGAGGATGGCAGGAAAGGGATGGCCCCGGCCCTTTTCATTGGAATGGAAAGGGTCGCCGCGGAGGATCCAGTCGGCAGGTGGGGCTCGCATCTTGGTTGCGCACCCTAGTCAGCGTCCCGCGTGCCACTCAAGCCCGCATGTCCGTCAGCCGGAAAACCCGCTCGACGCGTGATGGCGCGGCCCCTGTAGTCGTAGGGAAACGATGGTCCGCCCGTGGTATCGCTCCCGGCTGTTCTGGCTCGGCTTGCCCGGGCTGGTGTTCCTACTTTGGCTGTGGCTGGCAAAGGCTCGCCAGAGCTTCACCTTCGGCCACAACGCCATCACCGGAACCGCCGAATCGACTTCACGCTGGATCAGCACGTCCGATGGTTCAATTCACCAAACTACCTACAAAAACTCCGGCACCGGTTGGCCGCCTGGGTTCCACTGGCATGGGTTCCACGGATCTGGTGCGGGCTTCGATCCCGGTAAGCCCGTGACCTACTTTCCCCTTCGTCCTTTTGGAATCATCCACGCCACAACTTACTATGGTGAATACCGCGAGATCCGGCTGGCATGGTGGGTGGTCATTTCCGCCTACACGGCAGTCTGGCTCGGCGCAGTGGCCTGCTGGCAGCGGCGCAAAGCCCGCCTCAACCGGCGGGCGGCGGCGGAGTTGCCGGGATCTTGAGCCGGCAGGGGCCAATCTTGATCGCCCCAATCAACCGCTTGGGACAACACGGAATCATGTGCCAGCCTCCGACCTTGCGGATCGACCTCAAGGAAGACGTGGCGAGCCTGACGGACTTCGCCCGCAACACCCGGCAACACGCCGAAGAACTGGCGCGCGGCGGTCGGGCGAGGATCCTCACCTGGAATGGCAAGCGGGCGGAGAAGCGACGGGACTCTGAACTTGAGAATGAAGGGCGGGAGCTCTGTTGCAATGAATCCGGCTCAATTCCCCGGCTCAGGCATTTTGCCGGCAATGCGCTTCACCCGCCGCACCCGCCATAAGAGGAAACCGGCCCAAGGGACGAGGAAAAGGAGGATGAGGAACCAGTGGGCGATCCTGAAGTTTTGCCAGCTCTCGTCTGTGCCCCCTTCGAGCAGGATGGCTTCCGGAAACCAGGTCGTTACCCAGTCCGGTCCGGCCCGATAGGAACTGAAGCTCAGGCCATCCGGTGCGAACGGATCATCCGACCAACCCAAAAGCACGGCACCGAATCCTGTGCAAGCCCCCCAGCTTCTCGAGGAGGTCGAGGCTTTGTAGGAAATATCGTCGATGCGATGAATGGACCGCACCCACGCCCAGCCGAGGAAGAACAGCACGAGCAAGCCGAGCCAGAAGGATTTCCAGCGGTGGAGGGAGTGTGAGGACATCTTGCACACGGACGCTCACTCGATCCCCTCAACCTCCTTCGCCCGCTTCAGGCTCTCCGGGGACAGGCGGGTCACGGAAAAGGTCTGCTCTTTCCCGTCGGCCAGGCGCAGCGTGACCTCCTTTTCCGTCAGGGCGAGCAGCACTCCGGTGATCTTCTTCCCTTCCGGGCTGGTCCACGGCTCCGGCTTGCGGTTCCGGATCTCCAGATACCGCGCGTAGTCGGCATAGCGGGGCTCGAACTCCGCCAGCGGCGTCTGAGATTCCTTCCCCTTGAAGCGCAAAGTCAGCAGGCCCCCTTTCGCCGAGACGAAGGAGCCCCGCAGGGAGCTGAAGTCGGGCTTCTTCCAGCTCAGCTCGACCCCGTCGCCGTAGTCCGCGTTCCGTTTTCCCGCAAGGAACTCTTCGACCTGCTTGGTGAACGCGGCCGATCCGCCGGGCTCCTCCATCTGCATCTTGCTGAGCGTGGCCACCACGCCGCCGGTGTCCGCCGTGGCAGCCAGCACCCGCGGAATCCATGCGGTCATCTCCGCCGAGTGAAGCGCGTTCGAGGCATAGGGGTAGATCCTGTGGGAAACCGGATCCTCGGGCCCGTCGATGAACACGACCACTCCCAGCGATTTGAAGCGAGTCAGGCACTTCTTGGTCAGGTCTTCCGCATCGCTGAGCGTCGTGTTGGAAAACACCAGGATCAGGCATTTCTTGTCCTTCTCCGCCAGCTTCCGCGCCTCGTCGAAGCGATCGCTTTTGAAGACCAAGTTCGGCACGTCGAATCCCGCGGCGGTCCCGGTCGTCAGCAGGGCGAAGATCAGGAAACAGGCGGAGGTGAGTCGGCGGATCATGGCATCAGTGGACGATGGCCGGTGAATAGGGATTCCCGTCCGCTCAGGACAGGAAATTTCCCTGCTGAACGAAGCGGATGAGCCATGAGCGATTGATTCTGCGCCTTCAAATTTCCTCCTTTCGTTGTCTCCTCCCGCCTCCGAAATCCACCGCTCCCGCGGGGCCCCGTCAAATGCCCGGGTCATTGTCCCGTGTCCGGCGCTTTGCCGTCCGACCCTAGCGCGTGGCTTTCGCCGCTCCATCGCCGGGCAAGGGCAGGATCCACTTCTTCGGCCGGAAGCCCCGCGGCTCCTTGGCGAGATCGCATGCCGGATCGATGAGAATGGCGGGCTCGCGGCCGTTGAGGCTGGCGGCGGATTTCGCACGGACTTCCACCTCCATCCCGTATTCGCGACGGTATTCCTCCGCAAGGTGACGGGCGAACTGGTGGATCAGGTCCGGGTGGCCGTTCATGCGGAATTTCTGCCGGTCGGTCAGGAACTCGCCCGGCTCGATCTCCCAGGAGTGGCCGCTGGCGGGATCGGTGATGGCGAAGGAAGTCTCCGCCTGCTTGTCGCGGAGTTTCATGCGCCACGAGAAATAGTGACCTTCTTCGGTCCACGCGACATCGCCCGGATACAGCCAGTGCCGCAGCGGCATCAGAAGCTGGATCGCGAGGAACACGGTGCAAAAGGCGAGCGCGGGCTTCGGGCTCGCGGCGGGACTCGGGCCGGGACCGCCTTTCGGCTTCCTTCCGAAGCGCGGCCATTCGGGCGGAAAGAACAGCAGCGAGGCCCCGATCATCATCCACGGGAAGATCCCGATCTGGAACAGCATCGCGTTCATGCCGTTGAAGCAAAGCACGAGGATATAGGCGGCGAGGCGCGAGCGTTTCCACAGCAGGAGGGGAACGATGGCGAGGTCGAGAAGGAGGCCGGAATAGCTGAAGGCGTACACCATCCAGTCTTCGGTGAACCAGCGGCCGATGACCGGGAAGTCCGTGCGCTTCGCCAGCCACATCCGCAGGGGTTCGCCGCGCAGCCAGTCGGCGTTGAGCTTGGCGATGCCGCCGAAGAAATACGGGATGCCGATCTGGGCGCGCATCAGCCACAGCCAGCACGCCGGCACCGTGTTCGAGCGGATCGACGGCTTTCTCCAGGCATCCACCGACCACGCGCGATGGGCCGGCACGAAGATCATGAGAAAGGCGATCACGCAGATCAGATAGAGGTGGTTCAGGTATTCCGCCGACTCGCACAGGAAGACGTGGGTGACCCCGAGGAAGAAGACGGTCGCCGCGAGGCGATGGAACCATCCGAGCGCCATGCACAAGGATGCCACGGCCATGATCCAGAACTCGATCACCATGCCATGGCCGGGCCAGGGCTTCACCCCGTCGAAGCCGGGAAACGTGAAATGGAACTTGGGATCGATGAACAAGGACTGCACCCAGCCTCTCTTGAGATAGATGGCGACTTCCAGCAGCATCAGTCCGCCGAAGACGATGCGGAAGCAAGCCAGCGACGCGATGTCGACGGGCGCGGAAAGTCTTTCCGCGGCACGCCGGAGCCACGAGGGGCCTTGTTCATGGAGTTGGGGTTCTACCACCGGCACGGGCGTCGTGCCTGAAGTTCGATGGCCGGCGTTGCGAGGACAAGAAGCAATCCAGCCCCGTCCCGCCCTTGCCTTCGGACATTGACGGCCCATGCCGGTCCTCCTATGAGAAATCCAAGCTGCTGGAATGTTTCCGGTCCGGGAAGATTTCACGGCAAACAACCCAATCACTCCCCATGATCCCATCCACCGCCCCGCTTCGGGGCCGCGGCCGCTTTTTTCTGGCGTCAGTTCTCCTCCTCGGCTCCCCGCTGGCGGCCCTGGCGGACGGCCCGGATAGCTCTCCGCTCCTGGAGTTTGCCGTCGGTCTCCCGGGCAAGCAGGCTAAACTCACCTGGACCGCCCAACCCGGAGTTCGATACCAGGTGGAGAAATCGACGGACCTCGGTGCCGGTTCGGGTGGCGGCGGTGGCGGCGGATGGTCCCGTGTGGCGCTGGTGGAAGCAGGCTCGGTCTCCGCCGAGTGGCGCGATCCCGAAGCGGTGACGACGCGCTGTTTCTACCGGGTGAGCAAGCCGACCGCGGAGGTTTTCTCCCTCTCGCCCACGGTGCTCCAGCCGCTGGGAGGCAAACTCCTCATCCACGGCCAGTGCCTGCCACCGGGTGCGGTGCTCGCGTTGGAAGTCGAGGGCCTGGGCCTGCTCTCGTTTCCGTTGGAACAACTCACGACCACCACCTGGCGGGCCTCGATCACGGGAACCCTGCCTCCCGGAGTGCGGGTGATCTCGGCGAGCATCCGCGATGCATTGGGGGGCATCCTCGTTGATATCGACCAGCAGATCACCGTCACCGAAACCGGCCGCGCGGAGGATGGCCCGCCCTCGCTGCCTCCCTCCATGCGGGGAATCGAGAAGTCGCAGATCAAGCGGCAGTGCCTCTTCAATCTGGGACTGAAAGCGCGCATTGCCGCGCCGTCGGACAACGACTGCGATGACCATGATGACGTCTCCGGATCAAGCATGGCGACCATCAGGATCCTGACCACGAAATCATACGGTACTTACCAAGCGTTGGCCATGGAGGTGCCCAGCTCCGCCGGAGGGAGCTCGCTGGTCCCCTACGACGATGCCGATTACGACTTCTCCGCCGCACCCAACGACGACTGCGACGACGGCAATCCCGAACCCTCGGACTTCACGACGCAGCGCACCGCGCCCGCGCCCTCCGGCATTCCCGGCGAGGTGTCGTTCCATCAAACGGACCTTTCGCTCCATTCCCCGGCTGGCCCGCCGCTCGCTTGGGTGAGGACCTACCGTTCGATGAAAAGTTGCAGTTCCGGTCACGGCGCGCAGTGGGATTTCTCCTACAACATCTCCATCGAAGCCATTCCCGCCACCGCCGGTCCGGCGGCCGATCGTGTGGTCATCCGCGACGGCGGCGGACGCGCGGATGTATTCCACCGGCAAAGCGACGGCACTTATCGCTGCGACGGGTTTTTCCGCGAGGGGAGCTTCAGCGGCGATGTCTTCACGCTGAAATTCGCGGATACCGGCAAGTGGGTCTTCAAGCCGTTGAACGGATCGCCGGAAGCCGGCAAGATCGAGAAGATCACCGACCGCAACGGGGTGTCCCTCACCTGCGCCTACCATCCGGCGGGCTTGCTGGATAGCGTGTCCAACGCGTTCGGCAGATCGATCTCCGTTACTTGGAGCGCCATGGGCGATCGCATCGAACGCATCGCGGACTCCGGCGGCAGAAGCTACGACTTCACCTACTACGGTGCCGGCGAGAGCGACGGTGGCGAAGGCATGTTGAAGACCGTCCTTCCTCCCGGCAGCGGAGCGCTTCGTTTCACCTACACCACCGGCACGGGCGACGTGCGGCGGGATGGCAACCTCCTGTCCGTTTTCGACGGTGCGGGCCGCTTGAGCGAGTCCTTCGGATACTCCAGCGCGACGGATCCGCTCCATCTCGACTACGACGTCTGCGTTTCCCACGATCGCCACCGCGTCGGCACCACGGGTCAGGTCTGCGTGATGTCCCGGGAACCGCTTTCGGCGGACCAGCAGCCGTATGGAGGATACCGCGTGTTCGAAGTGGATGAGATCGGCCGCGTCAACGAGTTCGTGTGCGACGCCATGCACCGCACGGTATCCCGCAAGATCTACACGGGATTCACGAGTCCCGGAACTCCGGTTTCGTCCACCACCCTCGCTCTAACAGGCAAGCTGCGGGCCACGGATCCGGATTGGTATCAATACTCGTGCGACTTCAATGCGGACCACCTCTGCACCCGCTACACCCAGCCGGATGGCAGTCAGGCGCTCGTCACCTACGAACGCGATCTGCACCGGAGCGCCCCGGTGCGCGAGCGTGGAAACGCCCGCGTGCTCACCCTGCGCAGCCCGTCCGGCGAGACCCGCACCGTGAGCTGCGACTACGAACCGGGATTCGGAACCCCGGAAGCGGCGATGCCGGGCGGACCGATCAAGGGCATTCAGGTGAAATGCGGGCGCAATCCGGGTGGTGACGTGGCACTCAAGGGGGGCAAATCCGGTGGTGTAACAACTTCTCCCGTTCATCAAGAGGGCGATAATCATTTCGACACCGATCTGTACGACCGCCGCGCCGCCCGTTCCGGAGGCAAGGGTTGGCTCGGCCATGTCAAGCCCACCGCGCTGGTCTGGAGCCCGCGCAGCAACTTCGCCAGCGATGACGAGGACTGCGACGGCTTCAGCACCGCCCGCGGCAGAGGATGGGACGGCAAGGTGAAGGTAAGCACCGGCATTCTGTCCAAGGAAGAAGGCGGCCGTCACACGCCGTTCCATAACAAATACCGGCCCTCCGCCGAAAAGGAGCGCGGCATCACCATCAACACCAGCCATGTGGAATACCGCCTGTCGCAGGCCGCCTACGACGATCACGATCAGGATTGCGACAACCTGCCCGATGACGACATCGATCTCTTCCGCAAGATCCTCGACCGCGGCGAAGCGGGCGACAACGTGGGTATGCTCAAACGCCTGGTCACCGCACACGGCCAGGTCTATCAGTGGACCTATGACGCCCACGGCAACCCGCTCTCCGTGAGCACGCCGATTCCGGGTCAGGGGACGACCTATCAATACAACACCCTCGGCCAGTGCGTGAGTGTCGAAACGCAGGACGGCACGCGAACCTTCCGCGATGAATACTTGCATTCCCCTGCCACCGGAGAGCTGGTCCAGGTCATCCGCGACAAGTCGGCCTCCGGCGGCGGGCTCCAGCTCACCACCACCTTTGTCCGCGACCCGCTCGGGCGCATCACGGACATCACCGATCCCGGTGGAGCCACCTGGTCTTACGAATACAACGGACTGGACCTCTGCACGCGGATCCAATCCCCGCCGGTCCCCGCGCGCATCAACAGCCGACTGACCTACGACGCGGCTGGCCTGCTGGTGCGCTGCGACACCGATCATCTGGACTCCTCGGGAACACCCCACGCAACCAATCCCGCCTATTCGACCTTCTGGCAGCGCGACTCTCGCGGACGGTTGACGCGCGTCTCGACCGAAGAACGCCCCGTCAACCCGGGCCCGACGGACACCCCGGACAGCCTGGGCCTGGGGAACTTCGCGGTCTGTGATCTCGTCCGCGACGCCGCCGGGCAGATCATCAAACTCTCGACCCCGGCCGCCTGCCGCGCGCAAGCGACCGACCGGATGATCGACTATCAGTACGACGAGCGCGGCTTGCTGTTCCGCCGCGCCGAAGGAAACACCGCCGGCTCCACGCCCCTCTGGCTGCAATGCGACTACGATGCCAAGGGCAGGGTCACTCGCACGGCCACGCTCACCAGCAGCCCAACGAATCCGGCGGACACCTTCGGCTACGATGGCTTCGGCCGCCTGAGTTCGGTCCAGGACCCGATGGGGAATGTGAGCACGCTCGAATACGACAACACGGGCGCGGTCACCGCTTCGTTCTTCGGCGAGTTGAACGACGTTCCCGGATCCGCCGGCAACCAGCTTCTTTCACAGCGCACCACACGAACACGCGTGGAGGTCCTCAAGTCGAACAAGACCGGGGACCCGAAAGCGAAAGGGACCTCCAGCAACGAACTGAAAGAATACTTCCTGAACGGTAAGAAGCCCAATCAGGAGCAGTTTTCCGTGCGCGCCGCCTTCTTCGGCTACGTGACCGAGGACGACACGATCTCCGCGCAACGCTTCACCCCTGGCAGCGGTGCTCCGCCGGAAACGGAACTCACCACCATCCATCGCTCGCCCGCAGGTCTCGTCGAGTCCATCACCCTCAACGGCGATCTCTTGCAAGCCTTCGAGTACGACAGCGCCGGTCGCTTGAACCGCTGCTCGAACGGTGCCTGCTCGGTGGTGCTCACCCGCGACAACCGGGGCGACGTGCTCGTTTGCGGAACCACCGATCATTTCCGCGTGGTCGGCACGCCGGGCAAGACCTTCAGCCATACCTTCACCCGCGACGCTCTCGGACGCGTCTCCTCCCGCAGCGACGGCGGTGGAAACACCTGGAGCTATGCCTACGACTCCCTCGGCCGCCCCTTGTTGATCTCGCCGCCGGGAAGGCAAGCCATCGCCTGCGACTACGATGGCACCTCGTCCGCCGGACCCTTCACCGTCCGCGCATCCTGCGACATCGCGGGGACCGGGTCTCCGACCGTTCTCGGGCAGTCCTACGCACGCTGCGGCGAAACACGTTCGACGTCGAATTCAAGCGGCGACACCACGGTCTTCCAGAACGATGCCGCGGGACGCCTGGTTTCCTGCGACTTCCCGGATGGCACGCATGAGACGACGACCTACGACCTGCGCGGACTGCCTGTGACGGGTTATCTAACGGACAGCACGGGGGTCGATGTCTCCTACGATGATCTGGGACGCGTGATTTCCGAAACCTTGACCCCTCCGGTGGGCGTGACCCCCTCGCCGCCGACGATCTATCAGCACGACGGTCTGGGCCGCTGCGTCCACGCCGAACAGGGAAGCTCCATCGTCGCGTTCACCTACGATTCGCTCTCGAATCCGGTCAGCCAGAGCCAGAGCACCTCATCCGGCACGGCAACCGTTAGCTCGACCTTCAATCACCGCGGGCGGACCAAGGTCAGCTATCCCGGTGGAGATTCCTACGACGAGGTGCGCGGACCTCACGGCGAGCTTCTCAGCATCACCAAGACGGGTCAGCCGTCGCCGAAGATCGTCCGGGAGCACGTCGGTTACCGCGTCTGGCGCGAGACCTGTGACAATGGAACCGTCACCGTGCACCACTACCGCGCCGACGGCGAGGCACCGCCTGCCGGAGCACCGGACTCCTCGTTCGACCGCTGCGTGGAAACCACCGTCACCAAGGGCGGCACCACGCTCTCCCGCATCATCACCCGCCGCGATCCGGACCAGTCGGTCAGCCGCACCGAGAACTCCTACTCCGAAGCGCCCGACGCGGCAGGCAGGATCAAGACCTTCACCCGCGACGGACTCGGAAGGCTCACCGCCTGCCTGACCGAAGCCCGCGAGATCGCCGGCGGACCGCTGTTGCCCGTGGACTCGGTGAGCTACGAATTGAATGCCGACGGCCTGCGTGTTTCCGAACTTCGCAACGGCGTGGCCGGAGCTTACACGCAGGCTTCCGCTGTTCCTCCCGCCGACCGGCAGATGGGCCAGTACAGCATCTGGCCCGGCGGCCCGATCACGTGGGACGATGCGGGAAATCTCCTCCAGATGCAGCGGGGAACCATGCCGGGCCTGCATTTCGAATGCGATGCGCGGGGCCGGGTGCTCGCGGTTCGGGAAACCGATGCCTCCGGTGTTCCCACGAACCTGCTCGCGGAGTTTGGCTACGATGCCCTCGGCCGGGTCATGCTCCACAAGATCCATCGCGGGGCCTCGCTGCCACCGGTCCAGACCTCGTTCGTCTATGACGGGGCGGTCTGCATCCAGGAGCTTTCGGAGACCGGTGCCGTCGAGTCCGCCTATGTCTGCGCCGATGGAAACCCGGTGGCGCTGGAAACCGCCGCCGCCAGCTATCAGATTCATCGTGGCTGCCCGGGCGGGGGAAGGGTTTTGCCGTCGACCGGATTCCGGCTGGCCATGGTCACCGATTCTTCGGGCACGCCGGCTCACCGCTACGATTGCGACGATGCGTGCAAGCCCGTGTTCCTCGACGCCGCCGGCCTGCCAGCCACCGATGTGGGGCCCGTCAAGTGGATGGCTCCCGAAGTCCTTTGGGTTGCGCAGACCGGCATGCTCCACGGTGGCGGCGGCGTTTACAGCCCGGATCTGGGAACCTGGGTAGCCAAGCCCAAGAAGAAGAAGACAGCGCCGATCGTGGCCAAACCATGGGTGCCCAAAGGCCATGTTTCGCTGCTGAAGTGATGGGAGCCACGAAACGAAGGCGGTCCACCCCGTCGTCGGGTTTCTAACGGTCTTTGAATCAGCAGCAGCCCGGGTCTCAAGGATCTCACCATTCAGGCGCAAAATTCGACATTCCCACCCGTCCCGCCGTGGCTTAGGAAACGGCTCATGCATCCGTTTCTCGATGAAGGCTTTCACGTCCGCTGGTCCACGCTCGTGCCGGAGGCGGTGGAGCCGGACATCCGCCATGCGCTGGAAATCGCCAAGGTCAACCTGGAGGCGATCTGCCAGGTGAAACCGGAAGAGGCGACCTATGCCAACACCTTCGGCGCCTTCGAAAAGGCCAACGACTCGCTCAACCTCGGCTGGGGCCGGCTCCAGCACCTTGACTCGGTCTGCGACGAGCCCGCCCAGCGCGCCGCGCTCAACGCGATGCTGCCGGAAGTCTCCGAGCACTACGCCGCGATCCCGCTGAACCCGCGCCTGTGGGCCGTGCTCAAGGCCTTCGGCGAATCGCCCACCGCCGCCGCGCTGCCGCCGGTCGAGAAGCGCTTCGTCGAGGAGACCATGCTCGACTTCGCCCAGTCCGGGGCCGACCTGCCGCCGGACCAAAAGGACCGCGTCGCCGCCGTGGAGGCCGAGCTTTCGAAGCTCACCAAGCAGTATTCCGAGCACGTCCTCGACGCGACCAACGCGTGGGACCTGGTGATCACCGACGAAGCGAAGCTCGCCGGCCTGCCCGCCTCGGCCAAGGCCGCCGCGTTGGCGAACGCCACGGCCAAGGGCCTGGCGACCGAAGAAGCCCCGGCCTGGCGCTTTACGCTGCAGATGCCCTCGATGTTCCCGCTGATGCAGCACCTCGACGACGACGGCATCCGCCGCCAGGTCTGGGAGGCCTCGGTGAAAGTCGCGTCCGAAGGCGGGCACGACAACACCTCGCTGGTCTGGCAGATCCTCGAACTGCGCCGCGAGAAGGCCGCACTGCTCGGCCACGACCACTTCGCGGACCTCACGCTGCAACGCCGGATGGCCCGCAACGGCGAGACCGCGCTGAAATTCACCGAGGACCTGCACGACCGCATCCAGCCCGCCTTCCACGCCGAATACCGCGCCCTCTGCGAATACAAGTCGCGCAAGACCGCGACCGCCGTCGACGGCCTCCAGCCCTGGGAGTTCGCCTACTGGTCGGAGAAACGCCGGCAGGAGGAGTACGACCTCGATGACGAGGCGCTGCGCCCGTACTTCCCGGTCGACCGCGTGATGAACGGGATGTTCGACCTCTGCACGAAGCTCTTCGGCATCACCATCAACGAACGCGCCGCGACCTACTACGATCGTGGTAGCCGGCCGGCGGACGCGCTGGCGGACGTGATCGAAACCTGGCATCCCGAGGTGAAGTTCTACGACCTCCTCGACGGCAAAAGCGGCGAGCACCTCGGCTCCTTCTACGCCGACTGGCATCCCCGCGAATCGAAGCGCGGCGGTGCCTGGATGAACTGCCTCTTCACCGGCCACCCCGGCGGCAACGGCGCGGCCCGCGAGCCGCACCTCGGGCTGATCATCGGCAACATGACCCCGCCGGTCGGCGACCAGCCGGCGCTGCTGACCCACAGCGAGGTGGAGACGATTTTCCACGAGTTCGGCCACCTGCTCCACGGCCTGCTCAGCGAGGTCAGCGTGCGCTCGCTGGCCGGCACCAACGTCCCCTGGGACTTCGTCGAGCTGCCCTCGCAGATCATGGAAAACTTCTGCTGGGACCGCCAGTCGCTCGACCTGTTCGCGCGCCACCACCAGACCGGCGAGCCGATCCCCGACGCGCTGTTCGACCGCATGATCGCTGCGAGAAACTACCTCGGTGCCACCACTTTCATGCGCCAGCTCGCCTTCGGGAAACTCGACCTGGAACTGCACATCCACCTCGACCGCTACGCGGGCCGCGACCTCGACGAGGTCGACCGCGAGATCCTCGCCAGCTACCGCGTGCCGATGAAGACCGATTCGCCGAGCATGGCGCGCCGCTTCAACCACCTCTTCAGCTCGCCCACCGGCTATGCCGCCGGCTATTACTCCTACAAATGGGCCGAGGTGCTCGATGCCGACGCCTTCACCCGTTTTCAGGAAAACGGCGTGATCGACCCCGAAACCGGCGCCGCCTTCCGCGAGCACATCCTTTCCAAGGGCAACTCCGCGCCTGTCGACGAACTCTACCGCCGCTTTATGGGCCGCGATCCCGAGCTCGAGCCGCTGCTGGTCCGCTCGGGACTCAGCGGGCCAGAGATGGCAGATGGTGGATGGCAGATGGCAGACGAAAGGCAAAAGGCCGGCGTCTGAGCAGCCCGCAAGGTACCATCATCTACCATCTTCCATCTACCATCTTCATGGCCCGCTCCGGCATCCTCTACCTCGTCTCCGGTCCTTCCGGTTCCGGGAAGTCCACGCTTTGCCGCCGGCTCGCGGCGGAGGGGGAAGCGGAGTTCTCGGTCTCCTGCACCACCCGCGCGCCTCGCTTCGGCGAGACCCACGGGAAAGAGTATTTCTTCCTCACCAAGGACGAGTTCACCGCCAAGGTCGCCGCCGGGGATTTCCTCGAACACGCGCTGGTCCACGGCAACCACTACGGCACCTTGCGCAGCGAGGTGCTCGGGCGGCTCGCTGCCGGAGTCGACGTCGTGATGGACATCGATGTCCAGGGTGCGGCCCAGGTACGCGCCTGCCAGGACCCGGCGATCCGCCTCGCGCTGGTCGATCTCTTCGTGATGCCGCCCGACGAGGCCGAGCTCGCCCGCCGCCTGCGCGGCCGCGGCACCGACAGCGACGAGGTGATCGCCCTGCGCCTGCACAATGCCATCGGCGAAATGAGCCACTGGCCGGAATACCGCTACCGCCTCCTCTCCGCGACCCCGGAAGAAGACTTCGAGCGCTTCAAATCCCTCCTCGTCGGCGAGCGCCTCCGCGTTTCGCGCCTCCGCGCGGACTAGCTTGGCACTTGGCACTTCCTTACTTGGATCTTCACCGTTTGGCACTTCATCCTCCGCCATGACCATCGTCCTCGGCATCACCGGCTCCATCGCCGCCTACAAGGCCGCCGACCTCGCGTCGCAGCTCGTGAAGGCCGGCCACGAGGTCCACGCGGTGATGACCCGCGCCGCGACCGAGTTCATCACGCCGCTCACCCTCCAGGTGCTGACCCGGAACCCGGTCCTGGTCACCCTGGAGGATGAGAAGCAGAGCTGGAAACCCGGCCACATCGAGCTGGCCGACCGCGCGGATCTCTTCCTTGTCGCGCCCGCCAGCGCCGATGTCATCGGGAACTTTGCCAACGGCCTCGCCCCCGACCCGCTTTCCTCGATTTACCTCGCCCTGCCCCGGACCACGCCGGTCCTGATCGCGCCGGCGATGAACGGGAAAATGTGGCAGCACCCGGCGGTCCGGCGGAATGTCGCCCGCCTGACCGAGGACGGCTGCCGCTTCATCGGCCCGGCGGAAGGGGACCTGGCCTGCGGTTACCAGGGCATCGGCCGGATGGCTGCAGTCGAGGAAATCCTGGCCGCGGTCGCCCGCTGAAAAGCCCGGCCCGCGGATCGGCAGGCGCCGCTGTCGGCGAACGAATCAGGGCACCCCCCCGCTGGTCGCCGTCCTGGGGATCCGGCGTTGGCAAAAAGATGCCCGTTCTCGTCCGTTGCCGACCGGTCGCAAGAAGCGGGGGAAATCCCTTTGATTTAAAGATTTCAGGTCTCTTTGTATGACAACCCGAAGTGGATTTGGCTTCGGGCACTGAAGTTCCGTGGCGGAAACGTGCACAACTCGCGTGGCTCGATACAAGACCGGGAGTGGTTCCCGGTGTAATCAGGGACCATCAGTCGGGCTCACCGCGGTTCCTTCCGATCCGATTCAAACCCAATCCGGATCGTTCCCCGGCGGCTCACTCCGAAGAATCCAAGCCCACCATCGGCAGAACTGGCAAACCGAGTCTGCATGACAAACCCGATCGCTTTTTTTGTAAACCCATTTGCCATTCCAAACGTTTTCCCTCCGAGGCGGCCCTTCACCTCGAACCCGAATCCTTCCTTCAACCCAAGCTGAAGTCCCGTCGAACGGGTGTCCTGCCGATCCCAAGATCCAGGCACCCGCAACCGCGTTTTCCCCGCCGTGTTCGCGTGGCTTCTGGCCATCCATCGATTCAAGTCCATGAAAACCCCGAAACTGAACCCGACCATCACCCGTGCATCCTTGATCGCCACGGCTTCCTACAACACCCGCTGGTTTGCCCGCCTCATCGCCGGGTCCGCGGTGCTCAGCTCTTCCGCCTTCGCCACCGTTTGGGAAGGCGATGTCAGTGGTGACTGGAACGATAACAACAACTGGGTCGGCAACGCCGGGAACGCCGGGAATGCGACGGTCAACACCAACCCGGCGTTGAACCCGCCCTTCATCGCGACCATTTCGGCCAACGCCACCCAGCCTGTGGTGGATATTTTCGTCGGCAGCGGCGCGGCGACCAACGGACGCCTTGATCACACCGCCGGCACCGCCGCGACCGGCGGCGGAAACTGGATGTTCGTCGGGCACAACGGCGGCACCGGCACCTACAACCTCGCCGATACCGCGGCGACCGGCGGCAGCTTCACCGGTTTCGGCCAGGGCACCGGCAACATGAATGTAGGCGGCCGCCTCTACATCGGCGGCTTCGCGGGAACAGGTAGCAACGGGACGGTCAACGTGAACACGACCGGCACCCTGGCGATCCCCTCCCAGCTGCAGCTTGGCACCAACCAGAGCACCGGTGTCCTGAATCTCGACGCCGGCTCGGTGACGACGGGCGATTGGACCGAAATCGGCAACGGCACGGGCTCCAGCGGGACCCTCCGCATCTCCGGCGGGTCGCTGACCAAGACCGGCGGCAACCACATGATCGTCGGTGCCAACGGCGCCACCGGCCTGATGACCCAGACCGGCGGCAGCGTGAACATCAACAACGACATCTGGGTCGCGAACAACGGTGGCTCCGTTGGCACGCTTAACCTTTCGGCCGGCACGATCGTCAACGGCGGTTGGTCGATCATCGGTCGTGCTAGCGGCAACGGCACGGTCAACATGACCGGTGGCAGCTGGACCAAGAACGGCGGCGGCGTGTTTGTCGTTGCCGAGGGCAACGGATCGGTGGGTCTCCTGACCCAGTCCGCCGGCGATATCGCGACGGGAACCGGCGAGTTCTGGGTGGGCCAGGCGGCGGGATCCTCGGGAACCTACAATCTGAGCGGCGGCACCATCACCACCAACAACTGGGTGGCGGTCGGCCGCGATGGGGGAACAGGCGTCGTCAACATGAGCGGCGGCACCTGGACCAAGGCCGGCAACGGCGCATTGATCATCGGCGCCAGCGGGCCGGGAACCCTCGCCCAATCGGGCGGCACCGTGAACGTGCAGGCCGGCGACACCTGGATGGGTGAAAACGGAACCTGCACCTACACTCTGAGCGGGACCGGCGAGTTTATCGCGAATTACTTCCAAGTCGCCCGCAACGGTTCTTCCACAGGCACCGTCAACCTCAACGGCGGCACGCTGCGCGCCAACCAGATCGTCGGCGGCGGCGGGATCGAAAACGTCTCGTTCAACGGCACCCAGATCGTCGCGCGGGTCGACCAGCCGAATTTCATCGGCGGCATGGATGCCGGCGGCGCGACGATCGATGCCGGCGGACTCCTCGTCGACAGCAACGGCTTCTCGCTGACCGCCCCGCAGAGCTTCGACGGAACCGGGGGCGTCGTGAAGTCGGGCGCGGGCGCGCTGGTCCTTTCGGGCATCAGTTCCTACACCGGCAACAACGTCCTCAACGCCGGAACCCTGGTCCTCAACGCCGCGAGCAGCGGCACCGGTTCGATCTCCTCCGCCGACGGCACCACACTCGGGGTCACCGCGCCCTTCGCCGGCGAGCAGCTGACGGCCTCCGCGGTCACCCTCGGCACCAGCGGCGCCACCACGCTGAACCTGAACCTCGGCGATGTCGCTGGAGTGAACCCCGCCAACTCGATCCTCGACGTCACCGGCGCGCTCAACGTGAACGGCGCGGTGACCGTGAACGTCGCCGGCGCGAAGTTCGCCGTCGGCGAGATCCCGCTGGTTTCCTACAACGCCGCGCAGCTCGCCGGCAGCGGCTCCTTCGTCCTCGGCACCCTGCCCGCCGGCGTGGTCGCCACCCTGGAGACCGATCCGGACTACTTCGGCCCGGGCCTTGCCGCGGTCTACCTCGACATCACCAGCGTGGCACTGCCCGAGTGGGACGGCACCAACGAAACGCTGCTCACCGCGACCGGCGACACCATCCTCGGCTCCGCCGACGTCACCGTGCTGAATGCGGCCGGCATCGTGGTCGGCCAGGCGGTCCGCGGCGACGGGATCCCCGCGGGAACCACGGTTTCGGCGATCAACGGCCTGGTCATCACCTTGAGCCTTCCTGCCACGGCCACCGCGAGCTTCGTGGACCTCGACTTCGTGGTCACCGCCGGCACCAACGAAGGGCTCTGGAACACCTCGACCCAGAACTGGATCGACCAGGTGACAACCCTCAGCTCGGTGTATTCGGATCCGAACCCGGTCCTGTTCAGCGACCTTGCCACCGGCCCGACCGCCGTCGTCCTCAACAGCACGGTCAACCCCAGCGAGGTGACCTTCAACAACAGCACGCTGGTTTACAGCCTGTCGGGCACCGGTTCGATCTCCGGCACCACCGGACTGCTGAAGCAAGGCACGGCCGCCCTGACCGTGAACAACGCCAACAGCTACACCGGCGTCACCCGCCTCGAAGGCGGCGTCACCTCGGTGGCCACGCTTGCCAACGGCGGCGTCGCCAGCCCGCTCGGTGCGGCCACCGGCGATCCGGCCAACCTGGTGCTGGCCGGCGGCACGCTCGAATACACCGGCGGCGCCGTGAGCATCGACCGCGGCTTCACCGTCGGTGCCGCGGGCAGCGCGCTCCGCAATACCGGCGACCTCACCGTCGGCGGTCAGGTCGTCAGCTCCGGACTGGGATCCGGCTTCGTCAAGCAAGGTGCCGGCACTTTGAGCTTCACGCACTCCGGCACCAACACCTTCGGCCTGGCCGTCTTCTCCGGATTGAACGTCCAAGCGGGCACGGTCGTGCTCGACGGCACCGCCGGAGGCCAGGTCAACACCGTGGCCGGCGAACTCCAGCTCGCTTCGGTTCCCGACGTTCCTGCCAACCTGACCGTGACCAACACCACGCTGAACGTGGAAAGCTGGCTCGCGATGGCCCGCGGCAACGGCGACCTCGGGGTGAGCAACCTCAACATCTCCAACTCCACCGTCACCACCGGCAACTTCAGCGCCGGCTGGAACAACAACCTGCCGAACAACGCCAGCGAGACTTTCGTGAACGTCACCGGCAGCACCTGGACGAACAACGGCACGGTCAACTTCGTCGAGAGCCTCGACGCGACCGGCACGCTGAACCTGAACAACTCGACCTGGATCAGCAACATCGGCGTCTTCAACATGTCGATCGGTAACAACACCAACGGCACCCTGACCATCAGCGGCACCTCGGAACTGCGGGTGAACCGCTTCCTGATGGCCCACGGCACGGGTTCGGTGGCCAACGTCGTCATCGAGGACAGCGGATCGCTGAACAAGACGACCGGAAGCTGGATGTCCATCGGCAACAGCGGGACCGGCGTCGGCAACATGACGGTCCGCGACAGCGGCTCGGTTTCGAGCGTCGGCGGCGACTTCAACATCAGCGACGTCGGAACTTCGAAGGGCTTCCTCACCATCGAGGACTCGGCCGTTGTTTCCAGCGGCGGCAACACCTTCGTCGGCAAGAACACCGGGACCGAAGGCGGCGTCACCCAGACCGGCGGCACCTTCAACCAGACCGGCGGCTACCTGGTGATCGCCCGCAACGACAACGCCATCGGCACCTACAACATCTCCGGCGGCGTGCTCAACCAGAACGATGTCAACCTCGGCATCCTCGTCGCCGAGGAAGGCGATGGCACGCTGACGGTCTCCGGCACCGCGCAAGTCAACGTGAACGGCCTCGGCCTCTTCATCACCACCCAGATCTCCGGACTGGGCAACGGCGTGGTCAACCTCAACGGCGGCACCATCACCTGCCGGCGGGTGGCGGAACGCGACAACGCCCTCGGGAACAGCACCTTCAACTTCAATGGCGGCACCTTGAAGGCGGGCACGGGAGCCAACCTCGACTTCATGAGCGGCCTCGACTCGGCGGTGGTCGGCACGGGCGGCGCCATCATCGACACCAACGGCGAAAACATCGCGATCGCCCAGCAGCTCACCGGCACCGGAGCCTTGACCAAACAAGGTGCCGGCACCCTGCTGCTCAACGGGTCCAACACCTACGCCGGCTCCACCACGGTGAGCGCCGGAACCCTGGCCGGCAACGGCTCCGTGGCCGGCTCGCTGGCGGTCTCCGCCGGTGCGGTCATCGCTCCGGGCAACGCCATCGGCACCTTCGGCGCCGCCGGCGCATCGGTCGCCGGCAGCTACGCCTGCCAGATCGACGGTGCGGCCAACGACCAGCTGGCCGTCAACGGCGCGCTCGACCTGAGTTCCGCCACGGATTCGCTCGACATCGCGGTCTCGGGAGCCGGCGCGACGCTGCCGGTCTACGTGATCGCCAGCTACACCTCGCTCACCGGGACCTTCAACACGGTCAACGGCCTGCCCTCGGGATACTCGGTGGACTACGCCTACAACGGCGGCACCCAGATCGCGCTCGTGCAGACGCTCACGCCCTACCAGAGCTGGGTCAACGGCTTCTTCCCCGGCGAGACCAATCCGGCGATCGTCGGCGCGACCGCGGATCCTGACGGCGACGGGCAGGCGAACAACCTCGAGTTCGCGCTCGGAGGGGTTCCCAACAACGGGAGCAACAACGCCAAGGTCTACCACCTCGCGGAAGACAGCGGCGATGCCGGGACCGCCAGGGAGCTGCTGCTGACCATCGCGGTCCGCAACGGGACGCCGGCCTTCGCCGGTTCTCCCTCGCCAACCTCGACCCATGACGGGGCGACCTACACCGTCCAAGGCAGCACCGACCTGGCCACCTTCGCCAGCGCCGTTTCCGTGGTCGCACCGGTCACCACCGGCCTGCCCGCGGCACCCGCCGGCTACGAGTACCGGACCTTCAGCCTGACGGGCTCCGACGGCCTGCCGTCGAAGGGCTTCCTGCGGGTGAACGTCACGCCCTGATCCCGCTCCTGTCGAAGAATCCGGGCCCCGGTCGCACCACGCGGCCGGGGCCTTTCCCTTTCCCTTGATCTGGCCAAGCTGCAAAGCGCGGCTACTTTCCCCACGAATCCGCGAGCTTCCAAACCCATGATCCAATCCATCCTCGTGCTCGGCTCCGGCAGCGCCGGTCTCGTCGCCGCCCTTTCCATCAAGCGCAAGATCCCCCGCCTCAAGGTCAGCATCGTCCGCAGCCCGGACATCGGCATCATCGGCGTCGGCGAAGGCACCACGCCGAATTTCCCGCGCCACCTCTTCGACTACCTCGGCATCCCGCGCCGGCGCTTCTACGAACTCGCCGAGCCGACCTGGAAACTCGGCATCCGCTTCCTCTGGGGCGAACGCGGCCGCTTCGACTACACCTTCGCCCCGCAGCTCGACAGCCACTGGGGCGACCTCCCGCGGCCCAACGGCTTCTACTGCGACGACGACTTCGCCAATGTCGATGCCCCCTCGGCCCTGATGATGCAAAACAAGGTCTTCCACCGCCAGGACAACGGCGCTCCCGACGTCCAGCCGTGGCACGCCTTCCACATCGAGAACGAGAAGTTCGTCGCCATGCTCGAAACCGTCGCCCGCGAGGCCGGCGTGGAAATCATCGACGGCAAGGTCACCGGATCCGACCGCGGCCCCGGCGGGATCTCCGGCGTGCATCTGGAAGACGGCCGCCGCCTCGAGGCCGATTTCTTCGTCGATGCCAGCGGCTTCCGCAGCGAGTTGTTAGGCAAGGCGCTCGATGAGCCCTTCGAAAGCTTCGGCAGCACCCTGTTCTGCGACCGCGCGGTGGTCGGCGGATGGTCCCGGACCAACGAGCCGATCCTGCCCTACACCACCGCCGAACAGATGGACTCCGGCTGGTGCTGGCAGATCGAGCACGAACACCACATCAACCGCGGCTACGTCTATTCCTCGCAGTTCATCTCCGACGAGGACGCCGCCGCGGAGTTCAAGCGCAAGAACCCGAAGACCCCCGACTCGCCGCGCATCGTCAAGTTCCGCTCCGGCTGCTACAAGCGGCTGTGGGTCGACAACGTCGTCGCCATCGGCAACGCCGGCGGCTTCGTCGAACCGCTGGAAGCCACCGCCCTGATGATCGTCTGCTCCCATTGCCAGACCTTCGTCGACTTCCTCCTCCACTGCGAACTGGAGCCCACTCCCTCGATGCGGGAGCTCTACAACGAGCTCATCGCCGCCACCTGGCACGACATCCGCGACTTCCTCGGCCTGCACTACAAGCTCAACACCGCCCTCGACACCCCGTTCTGGCGCCATTGCCGGGCCGACACCGACCTCGCCGGGATCCAGCCGCTGATCGATTTCTACGAGGAGAACGGCCCCACCGGTTTCTGCCGCTACCGCATGCCCCGCAGCCAGAGCGACTTCGGCATCGAGGGCTACTTCGTGATGCTCGTCGGCAACCGCCATCCCTACCGCAAGCGGCACAAGGCGGAACCGGACGAACTCGCCCGCTGGCAGGCCCACCGCGCCGCCAACGTGGCCAATGCCAAGCGCGGCCTCGACGTGAAGGAGGCCCTTTACTACATCCGCCACCCCGGCTGGCGCTGGAACGACGAGGTCGCCCGGTGAGCCCGGCCCGCGGGCTTTGTCCTTGGCAAAACCGGCGGCCGGGACCTACAACCGCGCCGCCATGACCAAGCGCAGCCACGTCGACAACAGCGTCTACATCTTCATCGTCCTGCTGATCGCGTTCTTCGCCCGCGCGGTCTGGGGCGTCCTCGGCATGGTCGGCATCGTCGGCTGAAAAAAGTCCTCGTAGCGGAAGGTCTGCGACCTTCCGGCGGGGTGGGTGACGCTGCGGCAACAAGGAAGCGGTTCATCGTTCGGTGTCGCACCCGGCGGAACGACACAGTCGTCCCGCTACCGGAACTTTCACCACGCCACCGCGACTTCCTGCAGGTTGCCGCCGCGGTCGTGATACTTGATGTGACCGTGGGCCACGGCGTATTCGTGGACGCACTTGGTCACCTTGACGTCGAAGGCGCAGTATTCGGCGATCTTCATCAGCGGCGCGTTGTCGCCGGTCTTCTTGTATTCCTGCCACCAGCGCAGCGCGTCGAGGCCGTCGGCCGACTTGCCGGTGCCCAGCGACGCGGATGCCGCGGCATCGAGCTTGAGGCGGAAACCGAGCTTGTCCTGCAAGTCGAGCATCATGTCCAGGTTCACCGTCTGGGCCGGCAGGTCGTAAACCGTGTAGCCCTGCAGCACCGGGTAGTCGAATTCGACATGGTTCCAGCCGACGACCAGATCGGCGCGGACCAGCTCGGCGACCAACGCGTCGATCTCCCCCTCGCCGTAGATCCGGTAGCCGCCGCGGGCCGTGCTGTAGGTCACCGCCACGGAAACCCCCATCTTGTCCTTGTGCGCGGCACCGCCCACGTCGCCGAAGCTGCGCTGCGTTTCGAGGTCGAAGTACACGATGTTTTTCCCGGCCACGCGCGGAGCCTATGCGTCCGGCCCGCCCGGCGGCAACCCCCGAACCCCGCGCCCCGCGGCTTTCGCGGCGGAATGCGCGGTTGATCGCCCGCGGGAAATCCGCTAGCCCTCGCGGCATGAAAGCCCCCGCCGCTTCCTTCCTGCCCGTCCTGCTCGCCTTCGCCTGCACCGCTCCGCTTTCCGGCCACGACGGCGAACACGGCGGCGGCGACGACACCGCGAAGTTCAACACCGCCGACCTCGACGTCTCCGGCAGTCTCAGCCCGGCGGAGTTCGCCAGCACCTTCTCCACCCTGACCCCCCGCGGCCAGATCAAGAGCGCCTTCAAAAAGGCCGACGGGAACCGCGACGGCGGCCTGACCCTCGCCGAGTGGCTCGCCTACCGCGAAACCACCTTCGAACACCAGGAGACCCTGAAGTTCGAGGCCGCCGACGCCGATGACAGCGGGTTCCTCACCCTCGCGGAGTTCGCTCCCACCCGCCCCGACAACAAGCCCTTCATCATGACCCGCGCGGACTTCCTCGGTGCCGATCACGACGACGACAGCCTGATCTCGCTCGAGGAATGGCTGGAGCATCGCGAGAAGGGCTTCCACGGCAGCCACGGGGTTTCACTCGGCAAGTTCGACCTCGCCGATCTGGACGGCAACGACGGACTGACCCCCGACGAGTTCGCCGGCGTCTATCCGCCCAAGGTGAAGCCGGCGGTCGTGCTCAAGAAGTTCGCCGCCCTCGACGACAACGACGACAGCCTGCTGACCCGCGACGAGTGGAATCCGGGCCATCGCGGCGCCCATTGATGCGCCCCCCTTTTCCATCCATTTGGTTACGTTCCGCGGTTTGAAACGCCCGCGGCCTGCCCGGATCCTCACGTCGTGATGAAAGCCAATCCGTTCTCCGTTCCCGCCATCGCCACGCTCGCCCTCGTGGCCGTTCTCACCACCAGCGCCTCCGCCCGCCGCGGCGGGGATGACGATGGCGACGACGACAATCCGACCACCGACACCGCGAAGTTCGAGGCCGCGGATGCCGATGATTCCGGCAGCCTGACCCTCGCGGAATTCACCAACACTTTTTCGAGCGGCACCCGCGCCAGCAAGATCCTCGAGAAGTTCAACAAGGCGGACACGAACAACGACGACAGCGTCTCGCTCGCCGAGTGGCTCGTTTACAAGGACGACTCGATCCCCGAGAACGAGGACGACGACACCGCGAAGTTCAACGCCGCCGACAACGATTCCAGCGGCTTCCTGACCTACGACGAATTCGCCACCACGCTGGCCGGCAAGAAGTCCGAGGTCGAGATCCGCGCCCGCTTCCTCAAGGCGGACACCGACGACGACAACCTCGTCTCCCTCGCCGAGTGGAACGTTTACAAGAACGACAACCTGCCCGACGACTCCAACAACCGCCCGCGCGCCTTCGACCTCGCCGACGTCGATACCAGCGGCGACCTGACGCCGGACGAGTTCGCCGGATTCTTCAAGCCGAAGACCAAGCCGTCCTCGATCCAGAAGAAGTTCGACAAGTACGACCGCAACGACGACGGCGTCCTGACGCGCAACGAGTGGAATCCCGGCAAGCGAGGGAATTCCTGAGACCCCTCCTGCAAGACGCATCCGCGCCATCCGGTTCCGGCCGGGTGGCGCGGCTTTTTCGTAGCGGCGCGGCGCCTCACTTCACCGTCTCCTCCAGCCAGGGCACGAGCCGGTCCGCCCACGCCTTGGCCAGCGCGCGTTGGCCCTTGCCGCTGAAGTGCACGCCCTTGCCGCCGTTCTCGCGCAGCTCGCCCTTGAGCGCGTCGGAGTCGGGGCCCTGGAGCGCGATGCCGTCCTTCCACAGCGACGCCTGTGCGGCGCGGATGTCCGGCGATGCCTCGTCGCCCGGCACGTGGTAGCTGACTTGCGCGACCATCCACGGTGCGTCCCGGCCGATCGCCTTGCGCGACTCGCGGATCACGCGTTCCAGATACTCGCGGTAAAGCTTGCCCGGCAAGGTGCGCGTCGCATCGCGCTGGTTGGCATCGCTTTCGCCCTGGTGCCAGAGCACCGCGCGGAAGCCTCCGGGGCCTGCGGATTTCATGCGCTCCACCAGCATCCGGTAGGCATCGCCCTTGCTCTCCCAAGACCCGTCGGCCCGCCGCTGCACCCGCGCTTCGAGCGTCGGGGGATTCGGAAAGACCGCACCTTGCGGCAGCCACTCGCGCACGCTGGTCGCCCCGATCCCGCAGGCGATGAATCCCACCGGCACGCCGAGCCGCCTGGCCAGCTCGTCGCCCAGCGGCGGCATGAAACTCCCGCCGCCCCCGCTCGCGCCCGGCTGCGGGTCCTGGCAGGGTTGCCACTTGCTGCCGTCGAAAGCCGCCACCATGCCGCTCTCCGTCCGCAGTTTCTCCTCGCCGTGGTTCGCCGAGTTCGATTGGCCGGCGACCACGAACACCTCGCCCACGCCGACCCGGTCCACTGCCGTCCCGGCGACCACCTTGCCTTGTTCCAGCGCCCGCACCTCGAGCCGGAACCATCCGCCGGCCGGGGCATCCAGCGTGGCGCGGAAAGCGTCGCCCTCGAACACCGGCGCCAGCTTCTGCCAGCCGCCGGCCTGGTTTTCCCCCACCACCCTTGCCTCGATCCCCGCGGTCGCCGCGACCCCCCGGCCTTCGATTTCGACGGTTCCGCCGCTCTTCCCGCTGCGCTGGATCACCTGGTGCTCCATCGGCGAGGTCAACTGGAGTCCCGAGCAGCCGACGGGGAAAAGCAGCAGCGGGAGGAGGGCCAGGAAGGGAAGTTTCATCGGGCGGTCATGCCGGAAGCGGCGGGTTGTGGAAGTCCGCGCCATCCTGCGTCCCCCGCGGGAAACGGGCGAGTCTCCATTTGCGAGCGGGATGCCCCCGCCGAGGCTCCGGCAAATCGGGCTTCCGTGGAACCGGGCTTTGCCATCCACTTTCCGGGTTGAGCCGCGCGAACGATCCACATTCCGAAGGTCCGGACGGCCTTCCCGCGATGGATTCGGGGAGGGTGCTTTCGATCCTGAGCAGCGCCGGAAATGCCGAGCGGCTGGTGGCCGAGGCGCGGCGATTCCTGGCGCGGGACTCCGAGGATCTCGACGCCCACTTCTACCTGGTGCTGGCGTTCTGCGAACTGCAGCGGTTTCCGGAAGCGGAACGTCATGTCCGCGAGCTCCAGCGGCTGGAGCCGGAGTCGGTGAACACGCATGTCGCGGCGGTCCGGTTTCATCTGGTGAAGCGGAACTGGAAGGAAGCGGAGGGCCTGGCGGAGGAAGGGATGCGGATCGACCCCGACTGGCCGTATTTCCATCTCGCGGCCGCGATCGCCGCGTCGAACCTGTTCCGTCCCTTCGATGCGCGGAAGCACATCTCGAAAGCCCGCAAGCTGTCCCCGGAGGACCCGGAGATCGTGAACCTCCACATCCGGCTCCACGCCGCGATGGAATTCACCGCCAGGGACGCGTGGAAGCGGCTGCGGGAATACGAAGCGGCGCTCCGGCTCGATCCCGGCAACGCGTCGCTCCACCACAGCATCGGCGATGTTTACCTCAACGAGCTGGAAAACCCGGCCAAGGCGGAAGAGCACTACCGGATCGCGCTCCAATCCAGGCCGCACAACCGGCGATGCCAGTTGGACCTCTTTTCCGCGGTCGCCCGACGCAGCATCATTTACCGGGTTCTCAGCCTGCCTTCGAAGACCTTTGCCTGGCTGCGGACCTATCGGCTCGTGGTTCGGAAGAACCCGTGGCTGGTGATCCTCTTCCTGCTCGCGTTCAAGCTGGTGTTCGCGTTCGCCGTCTGGCTGGCGCTGGCGACCATCCTGCTGTGGCCGGGCTGCAAGGTCTACGAGTGGTTCGTGGTGTCCGAGTTGCGGAGCGCATCGGGCACGCCGGTGCGGATGCTCGCGCTGTGGCTCCGCATCCGCCGCTTCCCGCTATGGCTGCGCTTCGGCGCCTTCCTCGCGCTCAGCGCGCTGATCTGGGCCCTGCTCTTCCTGCTGGCCGGCATGCCGCTGAACCGCGGCTTCCGCTACCTCGGGATCTTCCTCGGCATCCACTTCATCGGGGTGGCGGTGCCCGCCTGGCTCGCCAGATACGAAGCCTGGCAGGCGGGGCGGGCGAACCGGCCCGCGCCGCCTGCTTGAGATCCGCGGCGACGGGTCAGTCCGCCGTCTTCAGCACCAGGTCCTTGAACTGCACGACCATTGCCGGGCCGGCGTGGATCTGGAGAGCGAGCAGGCCTTCCTTGGGCGCGTTCTTCGGGTCGTTGTCGGTGACGTCGACGGTCTGCTTGCCGTTGATGAAGTGCTGCACGTGGTTGCCCTTGGCGACGATCTTGTAGTCGTTCCACTGCTCGTCCTTGATCGAGGCCTGGATCTCGTTGCTGTCGCCGACCTGGCCGGTGACGTTCGGCTTGCCGTTGTCGCCGATGGTCGTCTTTTCGCCGCGCTTGGCGAGGATGCCGCGGCCCTTCTCTTCGTAAAGGATGCCGCTGTAGGTCTTGCCGGCTTCGAAGTCGGCCTGGTAGCCGCTGATGACCGGGCCGGAGGGTCCGGGGGCGAGGGCCTTGGAGCGGTACTGGACGCCGCTGTTCCCCTTCTCGATGCGGTATTTGAAGGTCAGCTCGAAGTCGCCGACCGTGCCGTCTTTCCAGACAAGGAAGGTGTTGTGGGAGATCTTGGCGTCGCCTTCGTTGGCGGTCTTGCCGGTGATGGCCCCGTCCTGGACCGACCAGAGCTTGGGATTGCCCTCCCAGCCGGTGAGGTCTTTGCCGTTGAAGAGGGACTTCTCCCCGGCGTGCAGGGAGGAGGCGGCGAGGAGGAAAAGGAAAGGCGTGAGTTTCATGGGTCTGGATGGAGGAAACGTAGAGACGGGGCGGCGGTCGACGGTCTTTCGCGTCAGGCGACCTGTCCGAGCCAGTTCTGAAGATTGTAGTAGTTCGTGACGCGGGTGATTTTCCCGCCGCGGGCCTCGAAAAAAGCGCCGACGCGGAGGTGATACTTCTGGCCGCGGGCTTCCGGCAGGCCGGGATCGGTGGCGAGGTATTCGCCGCGGATGTAGAACTCGGCGGCGGCGCGGTTGTCGGGGCCGGTGAAGATGGCGAGGTCTTCGACGGTCTCGCGGTAGCAGCGGTCCATGCGGACGAGGAAGGCGCGGAAGGCGTCCTTGCCGGTTTCGACGCCGCCTTCGTTGATCTCGTGGGCGACGTCGTCGGCCAGCAGGGCAAGCAGGGCTTCGCGGTCGCCGGAGTTGAAGGCGGCGTAGTAGGTTTCGATCAGGGATTTCATGAGGTAGGGGAAAAGTGGTCCCAACCGCCGGCGAGGCGGGTGGTTTTGCCGGGTTCGGTCAGGCGGCCGATCACGCGGAGCGGGAGTTCGGGAAAGGCGGCGGACCAGGCGGCGGCGGCGGATTTCCAGCGGCGCGGGCTGGCGGTGAGCAGGAGTTCGTAGTCCTCGCCATCGCCCAGCGCCTGCTGCCGGGTGCAGCCGCGGTTGGCGGGCACTTCGCCGAGTTCGAAGCCGCAGCCGCTGGCTTCTGCGAGGCGCGGGAGGTCCTTCGCGAGGCCGTCGGAGAGGTCCATCATCGCACTCGGCCGCAGGTGGCGGACCAGCCAGGCGGCTTCGGCGAGGCGCGGGGTGAAGGAGAGGTGCTTGCCGGCGATCGACCCGCCGAGCCGGCCGGTGACCAGCACCAGGTCGCCGGGTTTTCCGCCTGAGCGGAGCGTGAGGTGCGGGCGTTCGACGAGGCCTTCGCCGGCGACGGAAATCACCGCGCCGGCGGGCAGGCGGCAGGTCTCGCCACCGGCCAGCACGCCGCCGTGGGTGGCCAGGCACTTCCGGATCCCGCGGTAAAGTCCGTCCATCCAGGCGACCGGGCGAGCGGCATCGACCGCCACCGTGACCAGCAGGTGCTCCGGTCTTCCGCCCATCGCCGCGAAGTCGCTCAGCACGCGGGCGACGGCTTTCCAGCCGACCTTCGCCGCGGGGGTCTCCGGCAGGAAATGCACGCCTTCGACCAGCGCGTCGGTTTTCAAGAGGCGGAGCGGCCCGCGGCCGGGGTCGACCACCGCGCAGTCGTCGCCCGGGCCGACCGTAAGCGATTTCCCGCCGGGGAAGCCGCGCAGGATGCGGCTGATCAGGGCGTCTTCGCCGAGGTCGCGCAGTCGCTTCATGTCACTCCGTGGCGGGGATGTCGACGATGCCGGAGCGCGCGAGGAGCTGGATGGTCACCGTGGCGGCGTTGAACAGGAAATGGACCGAGATGCAGGCCCAGATCGAGCCGGTGAACTCGTAAAGCAGGCAAAGAACCACGGCGAGGGCGAACAGGGGCACCAGCGCGACCACGTTGCCGTGCGCCGCGGCGAAAACGAGCGACGAGAAAAGGATGGACCCGGCCGGTCCGCAGAAGCGCTTGGCGGCGGGGTAGAGGTAGCCGCGGAAGACGACCTCTTCCGCCACCGGGGCGACCAGCACCGCGGCCACGGCCATCAGGGCCACGACCAGCGGGTCCTTCGCTTCCTGCAGCAGCTTCACCGCCTCCTGCATCGACTCGATGCCCAGGCTGCGCTCGAGCCAGCCGTTCCAGCCGGAGACGTGGAGGGTGCCCATGAAGCACCACATGAAGAAGACCGCCAGCGGCGCGATGGCAAAGGCGAGCGGCCACTGTTTCCAGCGCAGGCCCAGCCATTCGGGAATCTTCACCCGCCAGGTGACGAAGGCCATCACCATGCCCATCAGCATCAGTTGGAAAAAGATGGAGGCGATCAGCACGGGGGCGGTCATCTTTTGCTCCACGGGCGTGTCGTCGGACCCGCCGGGCATGGCGGTCAGGCCGAAGTAGAGCAGGAAGACCAGGCCGATGAGGGGCAGGTCGACGAGCTTGTAATGGTCCACCCGCACCTTCAGCCGGCCGGCCGGCACCGCGGCGGGAGGGGTGGAATCCATCCGGGCAGGCGGCGAGTAGGGAGAAAGGTCGCCGGCCTCCGGAACGGGCAGGGAGCGGGAGGCGTCCGGCAGCGGCGGCGGCTGGTCGGGCCCGCGCAGGGGCTCGGACTGCTTGCCGGTCGCCAGCCGGGCCAGCCAGAACCCCAGGAAAATCAGGCCCGCCCCGACGAAGGTCGCGATGATCACCAGCGTGGCGGCATCGAAGCCGGAGAGGAAACCGGTCGGAAGATCGGCGGAAGCAAGGGCGGCAGGCATCGGGGCGCGGGACTTTGGCGGCGGGAACCTCCCGGTGCCAGCGGGAAATCGGAGGGCAAGAATACTTAACTTCAAATGATTATCCGACAAGCTTGCGAAATTCTAAAAAATCTCGCAGCTTTCCCGCATCGACTCCCACGTGCCAAGGCAGGCTGCCAATCCGTACCGCCAGATCCTGCGTCGGCATGTGCCCGAACCGCTGCTGGCGCTGCTGCTGTTCGTGATGGGCGTGTGGCTCTGGAACAACCATTTCGGGGCGTCGATCGCATACCACCGGGAGAGCGGGCGGATGGCTTTGATCAAGATCGACCGCGACCTGCGTCTGGCGGACGCGACCGGGGATTTGCCGCCCTTGTTGCGCCAGGTGCTGGCGATCGAGGATCGCGAGGCGGTTCTCCGGCGCGCCGTCGATTCGCTGGATGCGCTGGCGGTGGAAGGGGCGCTGGATGGCGACGGGCTTTACGCGATGCTGATCCTGGACGCGATCCAGCGCGGCCGGAATCCGGCGGAAGCGGTTTTTGCGGGACTTCCGGGGCCACCCGATGCGGGCGAGCTGATCCGGAAAACCGCGGAAGGCAAGGATGCCTGGTGGGACCGGGAATATCTCCGCTTCCACGGCCGGCTGGACCGGCAGGGCGGGGGAGTGCCCGCCGATTTCGGCGAAGATCCGCGGAACCGGGACCTCGCGCGGCGTGCGATCGTCGCCCGCGGGGCGGTTTGGCTGCTGGTCTTCGTGGGCCTCGGCTTCTTGCCGCGGGTCGTGGTGCTCTTCGGCCGCGCCCTGCGAAGCCGGGAGCGGGGCTACATCCACGCCTGGCCGGTGCCGCTGGGCCTCGGCGTGTTCCTGATGGCCTACCTCGCGTCGATCGGTTTCGGGAGAACGATCGACATGCTGATCGCCGGGAACCTCGCCGGCGAAGGCGCCGCGCCGGTGGTCCTTCCCTCGTGGTTGTTCGCCGTCCTCGATGCCGCCACCCGCTTCCTGCCGCCGCTGGTGGCGGTCGGCTTCCTTTTCCGCCGGAGCCGCCACGCCGTCAGCCGCCTCGGCCTGGCGGACCGCCCTGACCTGCCGCTGATTCTGGGCAGCTTCGCGCTGCTCGCCTTGCTCGACCAGGTGCTGAAGCACACCCTGGGCGCCTCGGCCGCGCCCGACCCGACCGGCGGGCTCTCGTCCGTGGAAGAGGGGGCCTGGGGGTTGATCCTGATGATCAGTTCCGCCTGCATCGCCGCCCCGGTGGCCGAGGAAATCCTCTACCGCGGGGTGCTCTTCCGCTCGCTGGCCAATGGCATCCGGGTTCCCGCCGCAACCTTGGTCTCGGCGGCGGTGTTTGCCATCGTGCATTTCTACACCGCCTACGGACTCGTCTCGGTGGGACTTCTCGGTGCGGCCTGTGCCCTGAGTTATGCCGCCACCGGCGGGCTGACCACGGCCATCGTCCTCCACGCGCTCTACAATTCCGCCATCAAAATTCCGGAATGGACCGTTTATCACGCACCGCTTTGATTGGTGCCACGGTTGCACTCGCCAAGCGCCCTCCGATTTCCTACTCCAAAGGTCCCCGCCCATGAGCTCCACTCCTTTCGTCGCTCCCACGCTTGAAGCGCTCGCCGGCATGCTGCCCGCGTACGAGTTCGAGGCGTTCATCGCCCAAGGCGGCATGGGCGCGGTTTACAAGGCCCGCCAGCGCTCGCTCGACCGCGACGTGGCCATCAAGGTCCTGCCCCGCGAACTCGGGGAAGATCCCGATTTCCGCAAATCCTTCGAGACCGAGGCCCGCGCGATGGCCCGCCTGAACCACCCCAACCTCATCGGGGTCTACGACTCGGGCGACGTGGACGGGATGCTCTACATCGCGATGGAGTACGTGAACGGCAAGTCCCTCTACTACTCCGCCTACAACCTCGCCGTCGATCCGGCCCAGGCCGCGACCATCGTCAAGGGCATCTGCGACGGCCTCGCCCATGCCCACGAGAACGGCGTGATCCACCGCGACATCAAGCCGGCCAACATCCTCCTCACCCCGAAGCGCGAGCCGAAGATCGGCGACTTCGGCCTGGCCCGCCCCACCGGCTCCGAAGGGCCGGGACTCGTCATGGGCACCCCCGGCTACACCGCGCCGGAAGTCATGGAGCACCCGGAACACGCCGACCGCCGCTCCGATATCTACGCGGTGGGCGTCATCCTTTACGAACTGCTCACCGGTCGCAAACAGGAGCCGAATTGCCCGCTTCCGTCGGCCGTGGGCGGTTGCGACCGGGCGCTCGACACGATCTGGCAGAATGCCACCCATCCCAACCCCGCGTTCCGCTATGCCGATGCCGGCCTGATGTCCAAGGCCCTGACCGAATGGCTCAACAAGTCCTCCTCGGGACCATCCCGCAAGCTCGTCGCCACCAACCCCGCCGGCCCCGCCAAGCGCGCGCTCGCCGTCCCCGCCGGTCCCAAGCCCGCCGCGCCCGCGGCCGGTGCCGACGCGGATAAACCCGCCGCCGCGGTTCCTCAGGTCGTGGTCGGCGGCGGAAACTGGAGCTTGGTCCGCAACCTCGTCATCATCGCCGTCCTCCTCGTCACCATCGCCGTCACCTGGAAGGCCTACGAGCGCACCAAGGTCGCCCGCGAGGATTCCAAGCGGCTCGCCGTCGAAAAGGCCGCCGAAGAGCGCGCCAAGGCGGCGGCCGAAGCGCGGATGGCGCTCAACAACCCGCCGCCGGAAACCGAGCCGGAAAAGGAAAAGCCCGCTCCGCCGGTGGCACCCCCGCCGCCGGAACCGGAAAAGCCGCTCGAATCGCTGGCCCGCCTGAAAGCCGACCTCGCCGCCGGCAAGCGCGAGGAGATGCCCATCGGCACCGTCCGCCATGGCGAGTCGGATTTCTTCTTCGTCCCCACCGCGATGACCTGGCAGGAGGCGGCTTCCTTCGCCGATGCCCATGGCGGCCACCTGCCGCTCCCACTCGCCGAGGAAGATATCACGTGGATGTCCAACAAAGTGCCCGCCGACCCGGTCGAAGGCAACGATGACGCCGCGCTCTGGCTCGGAGCCGGCCGTTCCGGCCGCAGTGCCTGGAGCCTGGTCGACGGATCGCCGTGGAAACTCAAGACACCCGCCGGCACCGGGATCTACCTGGCCGTGGACGACCTCGGCCTGATCCGCGTCCGCAAGGCCGAAGACCGCTATCCCTTCTACATCCAGTGGCAGCGCGACGGTTCGAACCCCGGCGACCTCGGCGCCGTGCTGAAGCGGACCCGCGATTCGCTGCAACTCCCCGTCCCGCTTTTCCCGCCCGGCACCGTGGCCTACGAAGCCCGACACGTCCTCGTCGTCCTGCGCGAGGTCAACGCCACCCGCGCTGCCGCTTTCGCTGAAGCGGCCGGTGGCAACCTGATGGTCCCCGCTTCCCGCGACGAGGCCGGCTGGCTCGCCGAGTCGATCGCCCCGCTTCCCGCCACCGGCGGCCTCTGGCTCGGCGGCTCGCGCAAGGATGCCGAGTGGCAATGGGTCACCGGCGAATCGTGGGCGTTTGCCACTTGGGACGACGGTTACCCCGGCGACCACGGCGACGGCCTGATCGCCGTTCCCGGCAAGGGCTGGCGCGATGCCGATCCGTCGGGGACCGCCTCGGGATTCATCATCGAGTGGAGCAATGACCGCGACACCGCTTCGGCCGAGCCGCAAGACACCCGCAAGCCCGTTCTTCCTGAAGAACTGGCCGCGAAATCCAAGCAGCTCATCGCCGCGCTCGATCAGGAACGCCAGCGCGACCTCGCCGCCAACGCGAAGAGCTTCAACTCCACCCTCGATATCTGGCAGCGCCGATTGAACCGCACCGAAAGCGACCGCTGGACCCCGGAGGTCGCCGCCCTGAAGGAGCTCGTCGTCAAGAACCGCGTCCCCTCGAAAGTCGGCCCGGACACCGGCATCAAGCTTTCCCAGGAAATGGCAAAGGCCTGCTACGAAGCCTTGGAGAAGCAGCAGTCCATCGATACCAATTTCGAACTCAAGGCCGCCAGGATCCAGGATGCCTACCTCACCCGGCTCAAGGAAGCGCGCGATGATGCGAAAACCCGCGGCCAGAAGGAGATGGCCGAATCCATCGAAGAAGAGATCGAAAACGCCACCGACCTTGCCGATTGGCTGGACTCGATGGGCTTGGAGGCAAGTCCCGAGGCGCCCAAGGAGGATGACGAGGACGACGAGGACGACGGGAAAGATGGCAAGGGATTCGCCGCGGGCGACTCGGACTTCGTCGGGAAATGGAAACTCGCCGGACCGATCCCGATCGTCTGGGAGGCCATGGCCGATGGCACCATTGTCATTGCCGGCTTCGGCAAGCGCCAGGGATCCTGGGAAGAGGACGGCGACAAGATCGAGGTGAAGTGGGAGGACGGCCGCAATCTCAGCTTGAGAAAGAAGGGAGACTCCTACGTCGGTGAAGACGACCGGGGCAACGAGATCGAACTCGAATCCGCCGATTGACCGGTCGGTCACCGGTTCCGCAGGAAATCCGCCACCTGCGCGAAGAACGGCGAAATGACCGATCGCGCCTCGCCGGCAATCCCGCATTCGTCCATCGCCGCCTCCATCAGGCTGACCCAGCGCGCGCTCTCCGCCTCGCCGATCGCAAACGGCATGTGACGCATCCGCAGCCGCGGGTGGCCGCGGTGCTCCAAATAGGCTTCGGCTCCGAGGAAACGGAACTGCAGGAACTCCCGCAGCCGCGTCTCCGCGCCCTCGAAGTCCTGCTCCGGATACATCGGCCCAAGCAGGTCGTCGGTCCGCACCCGCCGGTAAAAAGCCGCCGTCATCGCCGCCAGCCCGTCCGCGCCCACCTCGCGCGCCACGATCTCCTCCATCGATTCCATGCCCGCGTCATCGCATCCCCGCACCGGCCCGGCAAGCCCCGCAAACTCCGCTGGCACGCGCCCACGCCGCGCCTAATCTCCCGCCGTGCCCGCGCCGAAATCTCCCATCTCCCCTCTTCCTTCCGCCATCTCGATCCGCGGCGCCCGCCAGCACAATCTCCGCGGCCTCGACCTCGACCTCCCGCTCGGCCAGCTCACCGTCGTGACCGGCCCCTCCGGCTCCGGCAAGTCCTCGCTCGCCTTCCACACGCTCTACGCCGAAGGCCAGCGCCGCTACGTGGAGACCTTCTCGCCGTACGTCCGGCAGTTCTTCGACCGCATGGACAAGCCCGACGTCGACCGCATCGACGGCATCCCGCCCGCCATCGCCATCGAGCAGAAAAACAACATCCGCACCACCCGCTCGACCGTCGGCACCCTGACCGAAATCAACGACTACCTGAAGCTCCTCTTCGCCCGCGCGGCGAAGGGCTACGACCCCGACACCGGCGAGGAAATCCGCCCCGACTCCCCCGACTCCGCCGCCGCCTGGGCCTACGAAAACCTCGCCGGCCAGCAGGTCCTCGTCACCTTTCCCGTCCCCATCCCCGCCGACACGAAAAGCGCCGAGCTTTTCCCCTTCCTCAACCAGCAGGGCTACCTCCGCATCCTCCTCGACGGCCAGGTCCTCCGCACCGACGAACCGCAATCGGCAATCGGCAATCTCAAATCGTCAATCGACGTCATCCAGGACCGCCTCCCCGTAACACCCGCCAACCGCCCCCGCCTCCTCGAAGCCCTCGAACACGCGTTCACCCTCGGCAAGGGAACCTCCACCATCAGCCATCCACCATCTTCCATCTCGAAGTCGTTCACGACTTCGTGGACCAACCCCGCCACCGGCAACTCCCTCCGCCCGCCCTCCTCCGCCCTCTTCTCCTTCAACAACCCGCTCGGCGCCTGCCCCAAGTGCCGCGGCTTCGGCCGGGTGATCGGTCTCGATCTCGAAAAGTCCGTCCCCGATCCCTCCCTCAGCATCCGCCAGGGCGCGATCAAGCCCTTCCAAGGCGAGCGCGGCGACGAATGCCAGCGCGACCTCCTCCGCAATTGCAAGGAACGCCGCATCGACATCAACACGCCGTGGGAGGATCTCGACGAAGACGTGCGCGACTGGATCTACTACGGAGACCGTAGTGCCAGCAGCCCCGAGGACCTCGAGGAACTCTGGCGCTCCGGCGGATGGTACGGCGTGAAGGGCTTCTTCGACTGGCTCGAAACCAAGGCCTACAAGATGCACGTCCGCATCTTCCTCAGCCGCTACCGCTCCTACACCACCTGCACCACCTGCCGCGGCAAGCGCCTCCAGCCCGAAGCCCTCTGCTTCAAAATCGACGGCAAAACCCTCCCCGACCTCTGGACCCTGCCGCTCACCGATCTCGCGCTCTGGTTTTCCCATCTTCCAACCACCATCTCCCATCTTCCATCCGACACCTCCCTCGACCTCATCCTCACCGAAATCACCAACCGCCTCCGCTACCTCGACCAGGTCGGTCTCGGCTACCTCACCCTCGACCGTCCCGCCCGCACCCTCAGCGGCGGCGAGATCGAGCGCGTCAATCTCACCACCTGCCTCGGCGCGTCTCTAACAAACACTTTGTTCGTCCTCGACGAACCCACCGTCGGACTCCACGCCCGCGACATCCAGCGCCTCGTCGGCGTGATGCATTCGCTGCGCGACAAGGGCAACACCCTGGTCGTCGTCGAGCACGAGGAAGCCGTCATGCGCGCCGCCGACCAGCTCCTCGACATCGGTCCCGGTGACGGCCAGCACGGCGGGACGATCGTGTTCCAAGGCAAAGTTCCAAGTGGGAAGTTCCAAGTGCCAAAGGAAGGCAAAGTGGCTGCGGCTTCCAGTCGCAAGCCTTCGAAACTCGACATCCCAGGCACCCTGCCCTGGCTCACCGGCCAGCGCTCCATCGCCATCCCTCAAAAGCGCCGCAAGCCCGGCAAGGCCAAGATCGAGATCCGCGGCGCGTCCCGCCACAACTTGAAGAAGCTCGACGCCGATCTCCCGCTTGGCCTCTTCGTCTGCCTCACCGGCGTCTCCGGCTCCGGCAAGTCGACCTTCGCCCACGATGTCCTCTACGCGAACCTCTGCCGCAAGCTGCGCAAGGAGGAGTCCGACCTCGACCCGGCCCCGCTCAAGGAACTACGGGGCACGCAGTACTTGAGCGACGTCCTTCTCGTCGACCAGTCGCCGCTCGCCCGCACCCCGCGTTCGACGCCCGCCGTGCTGGTCGGCGCCTTCGATCCCATCCGCCAGCTCTTCGCCCAGACCGAGGACGCCCGGGCCCGCGAGTTGACCACCGGCTTTTTCTCCTTCAACTCCGGCGAAGGCCGCTGCGACCGCTGCGCCGGGGCCGGCAGCGAGAAGGTGGAAATGCAGTTCCTCTCCGACCTCCACGTCACCTGCCCCGACTGCAACGGCCGCCGCTACAAGCCGTCCACCCTCGACATCCGTTACCGCGGCAAATCCATCGCCGACATCCTCGACCTCACCATCGAGGAAGCCCTCGCCTTCTACGGCGCGCTCGACGGGCTCAAAGCCTCCGACGCCAAGCGCCACCAGCAGATCGCCAAGCTCCTCCAGCCGCTCCACGAAGTCGGCCTCGGCTACCTCAAGCTCGGCCAACCCCTCAACACCCTCTCCGGAGGCGAATCCCAGCGACTCAAACTCTGCCAGCTCCTTTCCGGGACCGCCGGTCCTCAGACCGGCTCGGGTGGCAAGCTCCTCATCCTCGACGAGCCCACCACCGGCCTCCATTTCTCCGACATCGAGCGCCTGCTCGCCGTTTTCCAGCGCCTCGTCGACTCCGGTCAAAGCCTGCTGGTCATCGAGCACAACCTCGACGTCATCAAGTGCGCCGACTGGATCCTCGACCTCGGCCCCGAAGCCGGCAAACACGGCGGCCAGCTCGTCGCCCAAGGCCCGCCCGAGCACATCGCCACGCTCGACACCGAAACCGCCCGCTTCCTCAAGCCGGCGCTCGACCTCAAACGCGCTATCGGCTCTTCCACCCGACCATCAACCATCAACCATCAACCATCAACTTCGATCCAGCTCCGCGGCGCCCGCGAACACAACCTCAAGAACATCTCCCTCGACATCCCGCGCGACCAATTCGTCGTCGTCTCCGGCCTCAGCGGCTCCGGCAAATCGACCCTCGCCTTCGACATCCTCTTCGCCGAAGGCCAGCGCCGCTTCCTAGACTCGATGTCCGCCTACGCGCGCCAATTCGCCGAGCAGCTCGAAAAGCCCGAACTCGATTCCCTCGCCGGCCTGCCGCCGACCGTCGCGATCGAGCAACGCGTCTCCCAGGGCGGCATGAAGTCGACCGTCGCCACCGTCACCGAGCTGTGGAATTTCATCCGCCTGCTCTACGCCAAGCTCGGCACCCGCTACTGCCCCGACTGCCAGGTCCCGGTCGAAAAGCAATCGCTCGCCGCCATCGAGAATAGCATCCGCCAGCTTCTCAAGAAGGGCCCCGTCTCCATCCTCGCCCCCGTCATCCGCGGCCGGAAGGGCTACCACACCGAAGTCGCCGAGTGGGCGCTCAAGCAGGGATATACGAAGCTTCTAGTAGACAAGCAGTTCCGCGACGCCGAAGGCTTCACCCGCCTGGAGCGCTTCAAGGAGCACGACATCGACGTGGTGGTCGCCGAAGTTCCAAGTGAGAAGGACCAAGTGCCAAGGAAAGGCAAAGGCATCGCGGGAACATCTGCCATCTCCCACCCGTCCCCCGTAGCCTTGGCGAAGGGGGACCTTCCATCCACCATCTCCCGGTCCCTCGACATCGGCAAAGGCGTTCTCAAGCTCTTCACCCCGGACAAGAAGTTCATCCTTCTCTCCAGCGACGCGAGCTGCCCGAGCTGCCACAAGTCCTTCGAGGAACTCGACCCCCGCCTCTTCTCCTTCAACTCCCCGCACGGCTGGTGTGCCAACTGCCGCGGCCACGGGCTGGTGCCGAAGCACCGCTTCCACCTCGATACCTCGCGCTTCGAATCCATCCTCGAAGCCGAGATGGACGCCGACCGCAAGATCGAGCGGATGGAAGAAGAGGAACTTGTCGAGTGCCCCGCCTGCCACGGTGCCCGCCTCAACCCCGAAGCCCGCGCCGTCCGCTTCCAAGGACTGCGTCTGTCCGGACTCGCCAAGCAGGCCGTGAATCAGGCCGCCACCTACTTCGAATCCCTCGCCATCACCGGCGACCGCGACACCCTGATCGCCCGCGACATCCTGCCGGAGATCCGCCAGCGCCTCGCCTTCCTGCGCGAGGTCGGTCTCGGCTACCTCCAGCTCGATCGCTCCGCGCGGACCCTCAGCGGCGGCGAAAGCCAGCGCATCCGCCTCGCCGCCCAGCTCGGCAGCAACCTCCGCGGCGTCCTCTACGTCCTCGACGAACCCACCATCGGCCTCCACCCGCGCGACAACGCCGCGTTGTTAGAGACGCTCATCGCCCTCCGCGACCGCGGTAACAGCCTGATCGTCGTCGAGCACGACGAGGACACCATCGCCCGCGCCGACCACCTCATCGACCTGGGGCCGGGGGCGGGGAGGCTCGGCGGCGAGGTCGTTTACCAGGGCCCGCCCCCGGAAGTTCCAAGTGAGAAGTGCCAAGTGCCAAAGAAAGGCAAAGGCCCGGCCAAGCGCGGCGCATCTCCTCAATCAACAATCAACAATCAACAATCGACAATCCTCTCCCCCACCTACCGCGCTCTTTCCAACCCCATCGTCCACCCCATGCGCGGCGGCCGCCGCCCGGTGAAAAAGGACCACCCCTTCGCCACCGTCACCGGCTGCGTCGCGAACAACCTCAAGTCCGTCACCGCCGCCATCCCGCTCGGCCGGCTCACCGTTCTAACGGGCATCTCCGGCTCCGGCAAATCGACCCTGATGCACAGCGCCATCGCCGTGGCTGCGGCATCCTGCCGCAAGCCTTCCAAGTCGAAAGGATCCGCCTTCTCGAAAGCCACCGGCTTCGACCAGATCCAGTCGATCTACGAGGTCGACCAATCGCCCATCGGCAAGACCTCGCGCTCCTGCCCGGCGACCTACGTCAAGGTCTTCGACGACATCCGCAAGCTCTTCGCCCAGCTGCCCGACGCCCGCGTCCGCGGCTACGAGGCCTCGCGCTTCTCCTTCAACACCGGCGACGGCCGCTGTCCGGTCTGCGAGGGCAACGGCCGCGTGAAGCTCGAGATGGATTTCCTGCCCAGCACCTGGGTCCCCTGCGAGGCTTGTGCCGAAATGCGCTACAACCCCGCCACCCTCGAAGTCCGCTTCCGCGAAAAGAACATCGGCGAGGTCCTGCGGATGACCATCGAGCAAGCCGCCGCCTTCTTCGAATCCCAGCCGCGCATCGCCGCGCCGCTCCAACTGCTCGCCGACACCGGCCTCGGCTACCTCCAGCTCGGCCAGCCCTCGCCCACCCTCTCCGGCGGCGAGGCCCAGAGGATCAAACTGGTCACCGAACTCACGAAAGGCCGCGTCTCCGCCAAAAACCTCAAGACGCTCAGCCGCACCAACCTCTACCTCATCGAAGAACCGACCGTCGGCCTCCACCTGGAAGACGTGAAGCGCCTGATCGACGTCCTCCATCGCCTGGTTGACGAAGGCCACACCGTCGTCGTCATCGAGCACCACATGGCCGTCGCCGCCGAGGCCGACTGGATCCTCGACCTCGGCCCCGAAGCCGGCGACGCCGGCGGCGAGATCATCGTCCAAGGCCCGCCCGAACTCGTGGCCAAGTCGAAGAAGTCCCGCACCGCGCCGTTCCTGGCCGCCGCGTTGGGCGGTTCACGACCTGTTTAACGCTGGATCTGGGAATTACCGGGCTTATGGCCCGCTTAAGTCATACCGTCCCGCCCTTGATCCCCAGTCCCTCCCGCACCAACCGTTCCAATGCCTCGATTTCTCCATCGGTGAGTGGTGCGAATTCCTCCAAGCTCCGCTTGTTCTTCGACAAGCTGCCGCCGTTCTGTCGGCATAGCTTCACGAACAGATCCGCGATCCGGTCCGGCAGTTCCACCACCTCCCTCATCCGCAGCCGCACGTCGTCATAGCTCGCCAGATACCGCAACTCCGCCGGCAGTTCCGTCTCGATCGTCTCACGGATGAAATCGATCGTGATGCGGGTCAGCTCCGTGCAGTCGATGTAGCGGTAGAAGTCCGCGGTGTCGTTGGTCACCGTCATCCGCTGGCGGTCGTCCATCGTGTATTCCACGAGTTCCATCAGTGGCTTCGAGACGCTCTCCAATGCCTGATCGTACTCCCGGGGGCGGTTTAGAATTACCGCTGAAACCGGCAGAATGATTCCTTCCGGCCCAAATCCATTCCGGGCCAGCACGTGATGCAGCAGGAAGCGGTGGATCCGCCCGTTCCCGTCGCTGAAGGGGTGGAGGAAATCGAACGCGAACGAGATCACCGCCGCAGAAATCAGGGTGGGAACCGGGGCCGGCAGCACTTTGAGGCCGCCCGGGGTCCGCACCCGTCGCGCGGTGATCTGCTTCGCCATCTCCAGAAAGCCCGACATCAGTTCGTCAAGGTCCGCCGGCTTGGGCGCCGCGTAGTGCACCCGTTCCACCCCTGGTGCCAGCGTTTCGCCCACATACACCTGCTTGTCGCCGTCCATCCGCTCGCTGCGCCAGCCCGGGTCGGAGTAGCGAGGGTCGACGATGGCCCGATGCAGTTCAACCAGCGCGTCTTTCTTGAGAAAACTCCGGTGCCACGCCTGTTGGAGAAGCCCGATGAACGCTTCGGCCCGCTTCTGGTCCGGTGTCTCCCGCTCGATCTCGTGGCTGCTTTTGCTTTCCTTCGCGTAGAGGTAGCGGACCGCCCGCGCGAAGATTTCGGGCGGATACTCGCCCACGATCTCCTCGCAGCGCTTCTGCATCTCCGATTCATTCCATGCGCCCAGACCCTTCCATCGCACCATCGGGCTGAAATCGAGGGTGCCCAGCAGGTTCACGTTGATCCGTTGCCGCTTCGCTTTCCTGACCGGTCCCGGCACATAGACGTCCTCGTCCAGAAGATCCACGTAGTTGCCGACTTCAAGGGCCGGGATCTCAAGCGTCACCTGCGAGAAGCTCTCAAAAAGCCACCAAATCACCCGTGCATAGCGCCCTGTCGGCTTGCTGCGGACGAAATCCGCGACCTGCTCCGCATCCATCCGCGGCAGAACCTTTCGCAGCAGCTCCAAGTGGAGCCCTTCCCACTTCAGCGCGAATTCCAAGTGGGCGAAAAGGTTGTTCCCGAGATCCCGCGCCGCCGGGAGATACTCGATCTGCCGGCCATCCTTTTCCACCAGCCGCCTCACACCCTTGGCCAGCGCCCGGCTCTCCCGCCAGTAGGGGAGGGTCACCACTGCGAAGTGATCGGCCAACCAAGCATACCCAATTCGATTACTTTCGGGCTCTTCCATGATTTTTCGATTACTAGACTCAAGAAACGGTTACAAATCGCGACTTTCCGAAAATTTCGATTACGGAAGGCCGCTTTTGCCCGTCAAAGGATCGGATCTTCCGGCACAACTCCCGAAACGGTTACGGGATGATCTAAAATGATTACGGAATGGATTCCTACTCAAAAAACGATTACAAAACTCAAAAAACCGTTACGGGACGGCGACTTCCTCGAATTTCGATTACGAGTCCCCCCGTCAGGCTCCCCTTTCCAGCGGAAATCGGTCGGCCAAACGCAGAGGGTGCGTGGCGTCCCGGCGCGTCCGGTGATGGAATGCTGGCGCGATGAGGGTCCGTTTCCTCCGGTGTCTCGTTCTCGCGGCTGTCTGGCTCGCGCTGCCCGCACGCGGCTTGGCGGAGGCCGATCTCGCGACCTGGCTCGCCTCGAAGCCCGGAACTTTGCATGTCGATGCCGCGAATCCCTGGCTTCAGGAAGTGACCTTCAACACCCGCCTCCACTGGCAATACGCGTGGGTCTCCGGGCACAGCGACGGCAATGAATTCTGGTACGAAAACGGCGGGGAATTCCGGCGCTTCTACTTCGGCCCGAACATTCGCTTCCTCGATCTCTTCACGCTGAAAGCCGATGCCAACCTCGTGGCCGACGAGTCTCCGGGCGGCGGGGATCTGAAGTTCGGCTACGACTCGATGTTCGAGCTCTTTCTCACCGCGGACCTGAGCCGCTTCATCGACCTGCCAGCCGTCGATTCCTTCAAGCTTTCCTACGGCCGCCGCGAGCAACAGCTCACGGAAGAACACGCGACCTCGTCCCGCGACATCCTCACGGTCGAGCGCTCGATGCTGGACGCCTACATCCTGCCCGGCGTGCCGGTGCCCGCGAACCCGACCGGCGTCTGGGCCGAGTTGAAATCGGGACGCCATAGCTTCTCGGGTGGCATCCTTTCCTCCGACCACGGCAGCGAACTCGCCGACTGGGGCGACGGCCGGCTGTATTGGCTGACCTGGCGTTGCGACCTCACCGATCTCGCGGGGATGGAGATGGCGGAAGTCTCGCTGAACCTCGTGGTGAACGACGCCGGCAGCGAAGAGCAGCAAGCGGTCGCCTACGATCACACCGCCACCGCCTGGGTACGCTTCGGCGAGGGGCCGTGGACCATCCGTGGCAGCCTGATCTACGGTGACAATCGTAGTTCGATTCCCGGCCGCGGCGGTGCCTTCGGCGGCATCGACCTGCTGCCGACCTGGTGGCTGGTGCCGGAAAAGCTCCAGTTTGCCGCGCGTGCCGAATATGCCGTCGCCGCGGAGTCGGAGGGCTTGCGCCTCGCCTCGCGCTACGCCCGGTTCGCCGGGGAACTGGAGAACGAGGACCTGCCCGCGCTCGCCGGCGGCCGGGGCGACCGGCATGCCTCGCTTTATGCCGGGCTCAACTGGTTCATCGTCCATCCCCACCTCAAGTGGATGACCGGCATCGAGTGGGAGCGCATGGAGAACAGCGCCACCGGCACCACCGTTTACGACGGCATCACCGGCTGGCTGGCGATGCGCGTCCATTTCTGAAGCGCCGGGCTTTTCGAACAAGCTCTCGTGGAGGCCGGCGCGGGATGGCTCCCGAAAGAACCGCCGCGGGGAGTCGGTGCTCCGCGCGGCGGGTGATTCAACGGTGGCCGTGAAATGCGCTCAGGCGTCAGGGAGGCCCTTGTTTCCCTTCCCGGGCTCCTTGTCCCGCTTGAAGGGCTGGATCTGGCGCTGGGGTTGCGGCTGGCGCTGGATTTCGCGCTTGGGAGTTTCCCGGACTTGGGGCTCTGGCTTGACCTTCCGCTCGGGTGTCACCATCGGCTTGCGCTGCGGGACTTCGCGGGTCGGGGGCTCGGGCTTGACCTTGCGCTCGGGAACGACCATCGGCTTGCGCTGGGGGACCTCCCGGGTGGGAGCCTCCGGCTTGACCTTGCGCTCGGGCGTGACCATCGGCTTGCGCTGCGGGACCTCGCGGGTCGGGGCCTCCGGCTTGACCTTGCGTTCGGGCGTGACCTTCGGCTCGCGCTGCGGGACCTCGCGGGTCGGGGCCTCCGGCTTGACCTTGCGCTCGGGGGTGACCTTCGGCTCGGGCTCGGGCTTTTCGCGGGTTTCAGGCACCGGCTTGACCTTGCGCCCGGGCATCTCCCGGGTGTTGCCGCCGGGCTGCTGCTCGCGATCCGCTCCCGGCGACTCCTCGACCGTGCCGGCTTTTTCCGCCTTCTTCGCCTCGCGCTTCTCCTTGAACTGGCCTCCCCGAGGCTCGGGGCGCTCCGGCGGCGCCTGCTCCTTGGAAAGCTGCCCGGCATTGCGGCCGAAAACCGGCGAACGGTTGATCTTCTCGCGGGTGACGACCTTCTTCGAGACGTCCTCCGCCGACACGGGCTTTGCCTCGACCTTGCGGCGCTCCAGGCTGAACTTCCGCATCTCCTTGCCCTTGGCGACGAACTCGGTGCGGCTCGCCTGGTCCACCTTGCGGAATTTCAGCCCGCGCTCCGGGTTCTTCGCGAGACCGGCGAAGGAGTTCGCGAACAGGCGGCTGCGTCCGCGGTCGTCGTCGAACTTCTCCGTGCGCAGCCTTTCCATCGCCGACCAGGTGTGCGGCGGGCGGTAGCGGTCGTTGTCGCGGAAGAAAACGTAGTTCTCCTCGCATTGCCGCACCCAATGATGGTCGTGGCGGTGGTCCCAGCGGTTGTAGGCGAAGATCGGGTCGTAGCCGCGGCCGCCGGAATGCCAGTGGAAAGAGGCGTAGAAGCCGGAATCGCGGTAGCGGGGCGCGTAGTAGTCGCCGAAGTAGTAGTGGCCGCAGCGCGGGCGGATGAAGAGGTGGGCGGAAAAGACATCCAGGCTGACCACGATACTAGGTGTATAGTAGTAGGCGGGTTCCACATAGACCCGGCGGCTGAAATATACCGGCGCGAAGATCACCCCGCGGCGGGCGACGGCGTAGTCCCAGTAGCCGTCGACATACACGTAGCCGCGGCGCGTCCAGCAGTAGCGGGACGGCACCCAGGTCCAGTTCGGGCGCAGCACGTTCCAGTAGCCGGGACGCCAGACGTAGCGGGTCTCCGTCCAGATCCAGTTCCCGGGGATCCAGGTGTGGTCGGCGGACGGCGCGGCGATGTTCGGCCCGACGTCGACGCTGCGGGGTGGCGGCGCGGGAATGTAGGCGGTTTCCGTGGTCTCCGCATCCGCCCAGTAGCCGGAGGTCCACTGGTATTCGCCGTTGCCGAGGTCGTCCCAATAACCGGGCACCCACTGGCGTTCCGGCGGCAGGTTGCGCCAGATGCCGCTGATCCAGAGGAAATCGCCGCGGTCGTCGTCCCAAGCCCAGTAACCCGGGATCCAGGTGACGTTGTCGCCCTCGGGCTGCTGCTCGGGCGGAAGTTCCTCGATCGGTTCCGGCGGGGCGACCCGCACGATCAGCCCGGCCACGGGTTCGAAGCTGACGGACTCCGCGAAGGCCTCGTGAACCGGCCCGCGGGTGAGGATTTCAAGGTCCTGCACGGTCTCGGCGGCAGGAGAAAGGGCCAGGGCCCCCGGCGAAAAGTTCAGCGCCGCGGCCATCGTGAAGGCCGAAAGGGTGCCGATGATTCTGAAGTGTCTTGGTTTCATGATGGTTCCCTCCTCGGGAAAGCTACACGGGAAAGACGGAAAGGCAGGCGATTCATTCAAACGGGGATCGCCGCAGGCCTTGTGATCTCGTCCAAGCGTCTCGCAATCCGAAGGATAGCAAAGAAGGAAACGCCGGGAAACGTCACCGGAACCCTTTGCTGCAAGGAATGATTGCAGGCGGGATGGCATTTCAAACAGGGTGTCGAAGCCACCTCGTGGCCTTTCCCTCATGCATGTCGAAAAAGTAAAATACGTCCTCTGGGCCGCCGACTGGCAGCGTTGCCTGCAATTCTACCGCGCACTCTTCGGCGGCGTGGTCAGCTTCGAGTCCGAGGTGTGGAGCGAGATCGTGATCGCCGGTGCCACCCTCGGCATCCACGGCGGCGGCGAGGGCAAGCGGACCTGGACCGGGCTGTCGTTCCAGGTCGACGACCTGCGCGAGGGGATTGCCCGGCTGTTGGAATGCGGCGGTGCCTTGACCCGCGAGCCGAACGACACGCCGGAAGACCCGCTGCACCTCGCGATGTGCATCGACCCTGAAGGCAACGAGTTCATGATGACCCAGAAGCGGCATTGAGAAAAGATTGCCGTCCCGTGTAACCGCCGCGCCGCTTTCCGTCAGGACCGCATGTGACTGAAGAAATCTGCCCCTCCTGTCGTCGCCCGCTGCCGCCGGATGCCCCCGGCGGCCTCTGTCCCGTCTGCGTCTTGCTCGGTGCCCGCGAGGACGCCGTGCCGCCGGACTTGCCAGCGATGGACGACATCCGTGCCGCCCTGCCGCAGTTCGAGATCCTCGAATGCATCGGCCGCGGCGGGATGGGCGTCGTTTACAAGGCGCGCCAGCCGCAGCTCGACCGGCTGGTGGCCTTGAAAATCCTGCTGCCCGGGCTGGAGCACGATCCCGGCTTCGCGGAGCGCTTTTCGCGGGAAGCGCGGGCCCTGGCGAAGCTGAGCCATCCGAACATCGTGGCGGTCCACGATTTCGGCGAAAGCGGCGGCTACTTCTGGCTGACGATGGAATATGTCGACGGGGTCAACCTGCGCCAGGCCATGCAGGCCGCGCGCTTCACCCCGGCCCAGGCGCTGGCCTTGATTCCCGAGCTCTGCGCGGCGTTGCAGTATGCCCACGACCACGGCGTGCTGCACCGCGACATCAAGCCGGAGAACATCCTGTTGGATCCGAAGGGCCGCGTGAAGGTCGCCGACTTCGGGATCGCGCGGATCGCGGGCGACGAGCGGATGGACTTCACGCTCACCCGGACCGGCAGCGTACTCGGTTCGGCCGCCTATGTCGCGCCGGAGCAGATCGAGCGGCCGCACGAGGTCGACCACCGCGCCGACCTCTACAGCCTCGGCGTGGTGCTTTACGAAATGCTCACCGGCGAACTCCCGCTCGGCCGCTTCCCCGCGCCGAGCGAGAAGTCGGCGAGCGATCCGCGGCTGGACGAGGTGGTGTTCCGCACTTTGGAGAAAGAGCGGGAGAAGCGGTTCCAGAGCGCGGACGAGCTGAAGTCGGGCGTCGGGGATTTTGATCGGGAGCCCGGGGGGAGGGGAGCGGCGCAGGACCGGCCATCGGCCGATGATACTGGCGGAACATCGACTGATGCCACCGGGAGCCCGAAGACTTTGGTTTCGGCGGTGGTGGCCGCGGGCTTCACGGGCATGGGGCTGCTGGCAGGTGCCCCGGTGATCTCCGAGTTGAGGCAGCTCAAGGAGTATGACTTCCTGCCGCCCGGCGCGATCCTGTCGATCGTGGTCGGGGTGGTGGCGTTGTTATTCACCGCGACCGGCGTGATCCTCGGCATCCTGTCGATCGTCAAGATCCGCGAGTCGGGCGGAAGGTTGAGGGGAGCCCCGGCCGCTTGGTTTGCGATTGGAGCGCCGCTCCTGGCAGCCTTGGGTTCGTTCGTTCGATTCGTGATCTTGGCACTGGTCGTCATCGGCGTCCCGGCAGGGGCGGTTTGGGCGATAAGGCGAATTCGCAAAGGTCGGCACCGCTCGTCTGACCTTCCTTCAGCCCCGGCGGCGGAATCTCCCAAGGCCGTGTCCCTCGTCTTGCCGGTAACCCCGACGCCCGGCTTGTTACCTCTGACCTTCGGCCTGTTGCTGGCGGGCGGCACCTTGCTCGGTATAGCGGCGGCGGCGGAGAGCCTCTTGATCGCCGCCCCTGGCGCTTGCGCCCTCGTGCTGGGCTTCGCGGCCGGGTGGTGGGCGCTGTGGCGGATGAAGACGGGTGTCATGCCCCTCACCGGCCGCGTCCTGCTGATGATGCTGCTGGTCTGGCTGCCGCTGCTGGGCGGATCCGCGACCGTGGCTTTCCTGATCGCGGACGATTTCTCCCCGTGGTTAGGAGGCAAGGGCGACTACCTCGCCAAGGTGGCGTTCGTCTTCACGGCGACGTTTCTTCCCGCGGCCGGGCTGTTTCACCTTGCTGCCTTGAAAACGGGTGCGACCCGCCAGCGGCGGACCACCGTCATCGTGGCCATCGTGCTCGCGGTCGCCGCGCTCGCCGGTGGCAAGTGCCTCGACGGCCGCTGGCCGGTGGCGAACTTCCGGGGAACGATGTATGTAAAGACGGAGCGGCCCGACCTTTGGAAGCGACAAGCTCCGCTCATCGAGGATGCCCTGCGAAAGGCCGCCGGGCCGTACGCGGATCGAATGGAGATCGCAACAGGCGAGGATCCGCTCTTCAACCGACCCGCGATCATGGTCCGCTACTTCGCGACGGACAGGGACCACTGGGACGCCCACTGGCAGGCGATGGCCAAGCGCCTCGCCGCCTTCTTGCCGGCGGAGTCTTATGTTGCGCTCGATTGGAATCAACTGGGCTTGGCGAGCGACTACTCCCGGCAACGGCCGGACGACTCCTTCCGCCATTTCGTGATCTCGTCCTGCATCATGATCGCCACGGCCTTGTCCGCCGTGCTCGCGGCATCGGCGCTCTTTCCGGCCTCGTGGAATCCCGTGCTGGTCTTTCTCGCAGGGGCCGCTGCCATGGCGCTGGCACCGCCCTTGGCGAGGGATGTGCTGGTTGACGGCGATCCACTTCCGCCGCTCCGGGCGTCGGTCGCGCCCGCGGATTTCTCAAGTCCGGAAACGGCGGCACGCAGCGTTCTCGAGGCGGCCCACACCGGGGACCTGGAGACGGTGAAACGCGGCATGAGCCGGCGCAACCGGACCTTTCTCGACAGTCGCGGCGGATGGGAGATCGCAATGGAGAACCTTGGTCAGCGAGCGGTGGTCAGCGCATCGAAGCGAAACCCATCCATTCCCAACCGCCGCTCGATTCTCCGCGAGATGAGGAACGGCAGCGGCACGCTCGACATGCTCCTCGAGGACGGGGAATGGCGGCTGGACGAACTCCCTTTCGACGTGCCGGAGCCTCCGGAAGCTGCCGCCATTTCTTCGAGCAGGGTACCTTCCGGGTCCCCGCAAGATGCTGTCGAAGCGCTTCTGGCCGCCGCCCGAGATCGGGACGAAGAATCCTTTCTCGCGGGGATTTCACGGTCTTTTGCCTCCGAGGTCCGGCGCGAATCCGATGGATCGGTATTCTTTGGCGATTTCGCGCGGATCCGCTATCTGCGGACCGGCCGGGTCGGCGAGACAACCGCGCAGGTGGTGGTGCAGCCAGTCGACGACCCGACGAAGGAATTCGGGCTCAAGATGGTTCTCGAAGATGGCCTCTGGAAGCTCAGCAAGATCGGCCGCTGAAGATCGGCCGAATAAACGAAATCATGAACGACTCGCCCGACCACGCCACCCGCTGGACCCTCGTTCGTCGTGCGCAGGGCCGTGGCGAGGTGGCGCGGGCCGCGCTGTCGGAGCTATGCTCCATCTACTATGAGCCCGTACTTCAGTTCACGCGCCGCTGGTGCGGCGACGCGGAGCGGGCGAAGGATCTGGCGCACGGGTTTTTCGAGGACCTGTTGGGCCGCGAGAACTTGGGCGCGGCGGACCCGGCGAAGGGGCGCTTCCGGAGCTACCTGCTGGCGGCGGTGAAGCATTTCCTCTCCCGCCAGCGCGAGCATGCGGCGGCGGCGAAGCGCGGCGGCGGTGTTGAGAGGGTGCCGCTCGACGAGGCGCCGGAGCCCGGTGTGTTGCCCGACTGGGAGCGCGAGTTCGACCGTGCCTGGGCGCTGGCGCTGATCGGCCGGGCCTTGGAATCCCTGGCGGGGGAAATGAGGGATGCGGGGAAGGGCGCTCAGTTCGAAGTCCTGCGACCGTGGCTCGATGGTGGTCCGGCGGGCGATGCGGCAGCCGCGGGCGAGGCCCTCGGCTTGTCGTCCACCGCCTTGAAAGTTGCCATTCACCGGGTGCGGCAGCGCTTCCGTCAAAGGATTCGGGACGAGATCGCGGCGACGACCACCGATCCCGCGGATGCGGAGGCGGAATTCCGCCATCTGGTGGACGTCTGGGTCGGCGGTCGGGGCTGAGCATCCGCCTTCCCGCTTGCAAGCGAGGTCCCGTTTCGCTGGCATGGGATAAAACCATGGTTTCCCACCCTGAAAATGATCGTGGCGCGTTGCCTTCCGAGGTCCGCAGCATCCTGGTGCTCGGCGGCGGCAGCGCCGGACTGCTGGCGGCCCTGACCTTGAAAAGGCTCCATCCCGCGCTGGACGTGCGGATGGTCCGCAGCAGCGAGATCGGGGTGATCGGCGTGGGCGAAGGCACCACCGCGGTGTTCCCGGCCCACCTGTTCGACACGCTGGGCATTTCCAAGGAGGAGTTCTACCGCGAGGCCCAGCCGACCTGGAAACAGGGCATCCGCTTCCTGTGGGGGCCGCGCGAGGAATTCCTCTACGACTTCGAGTTCCAATACGACCGCCAGTTCCCGGGCATGCCGAAGCCAACCGGTTACTACGCCGCGGGCGATTGCACCGACCTCTCCCAGGCCACCGCGCTGATGAAGCGGGCCAAAGCCTTCCCCACCGGCCCGCTCGGCAAGCCGCTGGTCAAGGGGCAGTACGCGTTCCACATCGAGAACCACCGTCTGGTCGAGTGCCTGGAGGCCATCGCGATCCGGTCCGGGGTGACGATCGCCGACGACACGCTCGACCATGCGGAAACGGCCGACGGCCGGGTGGCCGCGCTGCATTTCAAGAACGGCGGGCGCATGACGGCCGACCTCTATGTCGACGCTTCCGGCTTCCGCGCCGAGCTGATCGGCAAGGCGCTCGGGGAACCCTTCGTGAGCTTTTCCGACGCCCTCTTCTGCGACCGCGCGGTGATCGGCGGTTGGGAACGCACCGACGAGCCGATCCTGCCTTACACCACCGCCGAGACCATGAACCACGGGTGGTGCTGGCAGATCGAGCACGAGACCTTCATCAACCGCGGCTACGTCTACAGCTCGAAATTCGTGTCGGACGACGACGCGCTCGCCGAGTTCTTCGAGAAGAATCCGAAGGTCACCACCAAGCCCCGCGTGGTGAAGTTCCGCAGCGGCCGCCACGATCGCAACTGGGTGGGCAACGTGGTCGCGGTGGGCAACGCCTCCGGCTTCGTCGAGCCGCTGGAAGCCACCGCGCTGGCGCAGACGATCTACGAATGCCGCTGGCTGGCCGAGTCGCTGCGCGTCACCGGCTGCCGGCCGGACGATACCAACATCGCCTTCTACAACCGGATCATCGGCATCGCCTGGGACGAGATCCGCGACTTCCTGGCCTTCCACTACAAGTTCAACACCCGCCTCGACACTCCCTTCTGGCAGCACTGCCGCGAGGCCACCAGCCTCGGCAACTACGAGGGACTCTACCAGCTCTACCGCGAGGTCGGGCCGAACCCCGTGCTGCTCTTCCACGCCCTGCCGGAGCGGCCGAACATCTACGGCGTCGAAGGCTTCCTCGCGATGCTCGTCGGCATGCAGGTGCCTTACGACCGCCCGCATCTCGCGGCACCGGCCGAACGCGAGCTCTTCGACCGCCACCGCTCGCAGCACGCGAACGCCGCGAAGAACGGCGCGACCGTCCGGCAGGCGCTCGACGCCATCCGCAAGCCTTCCTGGCAGTGGACCTGAACCCATCCATCCGCTCATGACTTCCCGTCCCGTCCAACACGTCGTGATCGCCGGCTCCGGCACCGACGCCTTCCTCGCCGCCGCCACCCTGCGCCGCCTGCTGCCCGGCCTTCCCGTCACCCTGCTCCGCGATCCCGCCGCTCCGGCTGCGGATCCCGTCGGCGAAAGTACGACGCCTGCCGTACTCCAGCACCTGTGCAACGCGATCGGCCTCCAGGGAGGCGACATCCACCTCCGCGGCCGGCCGGTCTGGACGCTCGGTTTCAAGGCGCTGTGGGGGGCGAACGGCTCCTTCTTCCGCTCCTTCGACGCTTCCTTTTCCAACGGCACCACCGGTTTCCTCGCCGCCGCCGGCGGGCTCGATGCCTCCTCGCCCGGCTGCGCGCTGATGGCCGCCGGGAAACTGTTCCCGCGCGACGGGGCGAACGCCTTCAAGCCGCTGGAAAACATCACCGGCCTGAATTTCCGCAGCGACCTGCTCGACGCGATCCTGTTCCGTGCCTGCCAGGTGCTCGGCGTGACGGTCCGCAACGGCCGCATCGCCGGCTTCACGCGGGAGCCGGACGCATTGCAGCTCGAGGACGGAAGCACGCTCGCCGCGGACCTCTTTGTCGACGCCACCGGCAGCGAGGCGCGGCTCTCGAACCTCGCCGGAAACACGGCCTGGGTCGGCTACGAGGACGCCTGCCTCACCTCCCGTGCCGCCACCGTCCTCCGCCGCCGCGGCAGCGAGCCGATCCGGCCCTACACCACGCTCGAGACGCTGCCGACCGGCTGGCGCTGGCGGGTGGAGCACGACGAATCGATCGGCCTCGGCCACGCCTGGCATCCGGATTTCATCAGCGATGACGAGGCCTGCGCCGAGCTGGTCGCGAAGGCTGGCGACCCGACCCTGACGCCGCGGATCCATCACTGGAACTGCGGCCGCCGCCGCGAGGCCTGGAGCGGCCCGGTGATTGCGGTCGGTGATGCCAGCGGCTTCGTCGAGCCGCTCGCTTCGCTGCGCATCCAGCAGCTCATCGTCCACGTCCACTGGCTGGCCCGGGTCCTGGCGGAAAGCGACGGCCAACCCGGCGAGCGCAGCCGCCAGGCCTACAACGGCATCGTCGCCCAGGCCTGGGACGAAAACCGCGACTTCCACGCGATCCACTACCGCTTCAACACCGCCGCCGACACGCCGTTCTGGCAAATGGCGCGCGCCACCGCGGCTCCGGCCGACTACTCCGAGCTGGTCGCGCTTTATCAAAGCATCGGCCCGGCCTCGCTGCTCGCCAACTCCCTGCCAACCTGGCCTGGCTTGCTCGGCATCGATGCCTGGATGGCCGCGTTGCTCGGTCTCGGCGTTCCCTTCCGCCATCATCCCGAAATCCCCGCGGCGGACAGAAAGGCGTGGGATTCCCAGTGCCAGCAGCGCCGCCAGCTTGCCAAGCAAGCGGTCCACGCGGAACTCTGCATCGGCGCCGCCCGCCGCGCCGTGAAGCCGGAGCCGCGGGTGCCGTTGCCGTGATCGAACAAGGAGCGGTGGACTCCGATCCGCCGGTGTTTCACGCCTTTCCCAACACCCCACCCAATCAACGGGCGGATCGGAGTCCGCCACTCCTTGGGTTGCTGTCTGCCGCCCCTGCTGATTTCCTTCCACCGTGAACCCGCCGCCATCGCCGCCCCGTGCCTGGGCGGAAATCGACCTGTCCGCCCTGCGCGACAACCTCCGCGCCGCCCGCGCCGCCGCCGGTTGCGAGGTCATGGCGGTGGTGAAGGCCGGCGCTTATGGCCACGGTCTGGAAGAAGTCGCGCGCGTGCTTGCCGCGGAGGACATCGCGTTTTTCGGCGTCGCCAATGTCGGCGAAGCCCGCCGCATCGCCGCCACCGGCGTGACCACGCGGATCTACCTGCTCGGCGCGACCTGGTCGGAAGAACGCGCGGAGATCGTCGGCCGCGGTTGGACGCCCTGCATTTCCTCGCTCGACGAAGCCCGCCACTTCGATGCCCTCGCCCGCGAGCACGGCAGCCGGCTCAAGGTCCACCTCGCGGTCGACACCGGCATGGGCCGCGGCGGTTTTGTTGCGGAAGGGCTGCCGGAGATCCTGAAGCAGCTCGAAGCCTTGCCGAACCTCGAGATCGAAGGCATCGGCTCGCACCTGCCTTCGGCCGACGAAGACGAGGAATTCACCCGCGCCCAGTTCGCGCAGTATGCCGGCATCCTCCGCTCGCTCGGTGGTCCGGAACGCTTCAAGTGGCGGCATCTTTCCAACAGCGCCGGCCTGCTCGGCTACGACCGCGAGTCCTGCAACCTCGCCCGGCCCGGCCTCATGCTCTACGGCATCTCGCCGCTGCCGGGCCATGAGTCGGAACTCCGGAACGTGATGAGCCTGAAGTCGCGCGTCACCCTGGTCCGCACCTTGCCCGCCGGCCACGGCGTCTCCTACGGCCGTGCTTTCGTCACCACCCGGCCGACGCGAGTCGCGACCATCGGCATCGGCTACGGCGACGGCTATCCGCGGCACATTTCGGGCAACGGGGCCGACGTCTTTATCCGCGGCCGGCGCTTCCCCTTGCTCGGCCGCGTGACGATGGATCAGCTCATGGTCGACGTCACCGGCAGCGACGTCGCGGAGGGCGACGAGGTCGAGTTGTTCGGCCCGAACATCCGCGTCGATGAAGTCGCGGCGAAAGCCGGCACCATCGCCTGGGAAATCCTCACCGGCATCACCCCGCGGGTGGTGAGGGTGTATCGCTGAGCGGGATCGGGAGATCGCATCCTTTCGGAGTGCGACGGCACGACGTCGCTTTGGCTTGGGGTGAACTCCGCCTCACCCCGTCGACCGCGGATCAGCAGCCCGGGCGATCCGCGGCCAGCAGAGCTCAGCGTCCGCCTCCCAAGCCAAAGCTGCGTCGTGCCGCAGCACTCCAAGGGGCCTCCCGTCCGGCCAGCCCGGAGATTGCGCCGCCCGGACTTGCTGCTAGCCTCCACTTCACCATGAGACCGCTTTTTGCCGCCATCGCCCTCGTTGCCAGCGCTTCCGCTGCCGAGCTGTCCGCCATTCCGTTCAAGACCATCGACGGCAAGGAGACCTCGCTCGCCGACTACAAGGGCAAGGTGGTGCTGGTCGTCAACACCGCTTCGAAGTGCGGCCTGACCCCGCAGTACGAGGCCCTGGAATCGATCTACGACAAGTATAGTAAGAAAGGCTTCGTCGTGCTCGGCTTCCCCTGCAACGACTTCGGCAATCAGGAGCCCGGCACCCCGGAGGAGATCGGAAAGTTCTGCAAGACCAGGTTCGACGTCTCCTTCCCGCTGATGGACAAGGTCCACGTCAAGGGCAAGGAGCAGCACCCGCTCTACGCCGCGCTGACCGGCGAGAAGGGCGCCTTCCCCGGCGACGTGAAGTGGAACTTCGGCAAATTCCTCATCGGCAAGGACGGCAAGCCGATCGCCCGCTTCGAGCCGCAGCAGAAGCCCGACAGCCCGGAAGTCACCGCGGCGATCGAGAAGGCGCTGGAGTGATTCCGCTCACACCTTCCGCCCCCGCGTTCCGGCCCACTCCCACAGCTCCGTCAGCAGCAACCGCTCGCACGACGCCACCACCGCCGCGGCCGTGGTCCGGCACTTCGACTCGACGAGTTGCGCCCGCTTCTCCTTCAACTGCCCGACAATCTGCCGGTAGAGACCGGCCCGCCGCTTGTGCTCGAACAGCGGGATCATCGCCAGGCACCACGCCGCCAGCGCCGGCAGCACCACCGGCAGGAACATCAGCAGGATCCGGTCGGCCGCCGGCGGCACCGGCCACTTGTAGATCGCTTTGAAGATCGCCGCCGCGCCGAGGATCATCGCCCCGCCGGACGCGATCCGGAATGCCGTCTGGAGCACCTTCAGGTAGCGCGCCGCGAGCTCGCCTTTCGTCGAGAGATAGTCGATCTGCCCGTCCAGCCGCTCTAACAGATACTGCTCCTTTTCCTCCTGCCAGCATCCGCGCTTGCCGATCATCCGCCACGCCGCGCTGCGCAGGAAGGCCGCATCGGCATCGAACAAGTCCGCCGCGAAGGGCCGCATCGGCGGAGCGAAGGCGTGCGAGGCAAACAAGGAACGCAACAGCTCCGCCCGCGTCCGCTCGTCCACCCATTGGTTGTTGATCCGTAGCCGAGCGCCGACCCACGGCAGGCACGCCGCCACCACCACGATCACGAACTTCACCACCGGCGCGGCTTCGACGCCTGGCCCGAAGGCCACCAGCACGCCGTAGATCAGCGTCGCCACCTGGTTCAGCGTGATCGATCCCGCCGCGAACCACCGCGACCGCGGCGCGCCTTTCACCGCCCGCCGGTCCAGCTCCGCGAACAGCCGCTCGAGGTTCGGGGCGGCCGGTAGTTTTGCCAGCACTTCATCGCGCCACGGCAAGGGCCGCCCGCCTTCGAGCGGACCGGCTTGCAAGGTCGCCGCATCGATCACCCGCAGCGGCAAGCCCCGTTCCCGCGCCTCTCCCACGCTCTCCGCCGTGCCGCCGATCCCCCGCGCAGGCTGGCCGTTCCACGCGAAGAGCATCGCATCGCACACATCGAGAATCTCCCGCGCCGCCAGATGATAGGCCTCCGGCGCGACCTCGTTGCCCGGTGCGATCTCCACGTTCGCCGCGCCGTCCATCAGCGCCTTCGCCCGCGCCCACTCCGCCGGATCATCGAAGTCCTCGCGGAAGCGTTCCTCGCCGAAAGGCAGCACCACGCTGTAGCCCAGCCCCAGCTCGCGGCAGGCTTCCAGGAACAGCAGGTCCGCCCCCGCCGCCGCGCTGGCCCGACCGCTTAACTCGCCTTCGACGCCATTCTGAAACTCCCGCAGCACCGCCACGATCGCTGCTTTCAGCGCCGCCGGATCCGCCACCGCGCGATGCCCCGCGAAGCCGATGATCCACACCCGCCGGAACGGCGAGCCACCCTCATCCATCTGCCGTCCGCGATCCAACATCTCATTCAAAGTGCTCCAGCTTCACCACCCGCTCCGCGTATTCCTGACCCATCTCGCCGAGGAAGTCCATCAGCTCGATGTTGTCCAGCGTGAAGCCCTTCTTGCTCACCTTCAGCGCGCCTTCCATCTCCGCCTCGCCGATGCTCTTGTCGTAGCGCGAGTAGAGGAACGCCGCCCGCGGGTTCTCGCGGACCAGATCGCCCAGCTCGCTGTCCAGCGGCTCGCCGTGGCGGCACTCGCCGTGCTGGCGGCAGGCCAGGTCCTGCATCCACTGGGCCGATCCGATCAAGGCCGCCGGCACCGACTTCGCCTGGCCTAACAGGTTCTCGTCGATTTTCAATCCGCGCCCCGTCTTCACCCGCCCGGTGCCCACCGAGACCAGGCTCATCCGTTCCTTGCCGTCCGGCCAATGCAGGCGGTATTCGGGCAGCGTGGCCATCGTGTAGAGCAGGTAGGCCGGGTTGTTGAAAGGCGTCACGCCGCCGTCCTCGAAGGCGAACACGTGCTTCTTCACCACGCCGCTTTTCTGGTCGGTGATCTCGATCACCTCCGGCGGGAAAAAGGTCGGCGCCGCGGTGCTGGCCCGCACGATCTGCCACAGCGGCAGGTCCAGGTTGCAACCCGGCTGGGTGCGGTCGTTGTAAACCGCTCGCGGGTTGTTCGACATCGGCCACGGCGATCCGGTCGAAGCATTGCGCGTCACCACCAGCAGCAGTGTTTTCAACTTCGAAGTCCCCAGCGTGGCGGGCGAACCGTCGTCCTCCACGAAGAAGTTCCGCAGGAAGTCCGAGATCGGCTGACCGGCGAAGCGGTTCTTGTGCATGCTGGTGAAGCCGGCCTTGGTGAACATCACCTTCGCGTTCTCGCGGTAGAGCCGGACCACCTCGTCGACGGGAAGTCCCCACGACAGGAAGGTCGCGATGATCGCCCCGGTGCTGGTCCCGCCGAGGTAGTGGAAATGGTCCGCCAGCACCAGGTCCGGGCGGCCGTGTTTCTCGCGCAGCAGCGTCTCGATCCGCCGTGCGATTTCCAACGAGAACAAGCCGCGGATCCCGCCGCCATCGAAGGCCAGCAGCCGGGCGCGGGAGGCAGGGGGAGTCGTCAGGTCCATGACGGACGCCGTCTAACGAATCCGCGCCCCCGGCGCGAGCCAAAGAAGCGGCAGCTCAACCGTCCAGGCCCGAGCAGAAGCGGCCGAAGCGCGGCTTGCACCAGCGGTTCTTGTCGAAGGACACCAGCGTGCCGTAGACCCGGCCGACGATCTTTTCCCGCGGGACGAAGCCGAAGGCGCGCGAGTCCTTGCTGTTGTCCCGCGAGTCGCCCATCACGAAATAGTGGCCGGCGGGGACCACCACTTTGGCGAAGCTCCGCGGCATCGCCCGGCTTGGAAGGGCCATCACCCAGTGATCGCCGCCACCCAGCGACTCCCTGGCGATCACCGGCCGCGGGTCTTCGTAAACTTCATCGCGGAAGGGATCGGCGGAATGCAATTCGTAAGCCAGCGGCGTGCCGTTGATCGCCAGCGCGTTCCCCCTCATCTCCAGCGTGTCTCCCGGCCCGGCGACGATGCGCTTCACGAGCCGCGTGCCATCTTCCGGCGAGAACAGCACGACGACTTCGCCTTTCGCCGGCTCGGCCCAGGTCGCGGCGCGCTTGAGGGTGAAGGGGACCTTGAGGTCGTAGGCCAGCTTGTTCACCCCGACCAGATCTCCTTCGAGAATGGTCGGCTTCATCGATCCCGTCGGCACCCAGTTCCAATCCGCGAGCGACGACTTGACCGGCAGCAGGAACGCCGCGGTGACCGCCAGCGGCCGCAGCCATTCTCTCCAAAGATAATTCGCGGCGGATTTGAGGTGAGTGATCTTGATACGTGACATGATCGCATCAAGACCCGACGGCCACCGCCCCGCCAATCGGAATACCGGCGGGAAATTGTAGGGACAAATGGAAGGACCGCATGGCCCGAAGGGAAAAGGGCTGCGCCCGTGTGGATCGATGCCGATCCGTTCGGGCAATTTGAAAGACCCGGGCCGCGGCGGGCTTACCCTTTGGCATGTTCCATCGCTTCCGAAGATTCTGCCTGCTGCTCCCTGTCCTGATCGCCACGGCTTCCGCGAAGCCCCCGGAGGTGATCGAACTCGAGCCGGTGTGGTCCGGGCATCCGGTCGGGTTTTCCCTGGTCACGCATCCGCCGTTCCAGTTCGCGGCCTATTTCGATGCGGAACGCCGGATGACGGTGGCGCAGCGGCGGCTGGATTCGAAGGAGTGGAGCTTCCACCGGCTGGCGAGCCAGCTCGGCTGGGACTCGCACAACTACGTGACGCTGGCGATCGATCCGGCGGGTCATCTCCACGTCTCCGGCAACATGCACTGCGTGCCGCTCGTCTATTTCCGCAGCGAGAAGCCGCTCGATGCCGCGTCGCTGCGGCCGGTGAAGTCGATGACCGGCGATCGCGAGGATGACGTGACTTATCCGATCTTCCTGCGCGACGCCGCGAAGCGGATGATCTTCCGCTACCGGGACGGCGGCAGCGGAAAGGGCGACGATCTCTACAACGTTTACGATCCCGCGACGAAGAGCTGGACCCGCCTGATCGACGGCCCGGTGCTCTGCGGGGAAGGGGAGCGCAGCGCCTATGCCACCGAGCCGGTTGCCGCGCCGGACGGGACTTTCCACATGGTCTGGGTCTGGCGCGACACGCCGGACTGCGCGACCAACCACACGATCTCCTATGCCCGTAGTAGCGACCTGGTGAAGTGGACCGACGCCGCCGGCAAGCCGCTCGCCCTGCCGATCACGCTGGCCACCGGCGACGTGGTCGATCCGGTTCCGTCCGGCGGGGGCCTGCTCAACATCAACCGCGAGGTCGGCTTCGACAACAAGGGCCGGGCGGTGGTGACCTATCACAAGTACGACGAGCGCGGCGATCTCAATGCCTACGCGGCACGCCATGAAGGCGGCGGCTGGAAAGTCGTGAAGGTGAGCGATTGGACGGATCACCGGGTGGAGTTCGGCGGCGGTGGCTCGATCGTCTTTCCGGTGCGGATCGGCGCGGTCGAAGCGATCGGCGGCGGCCGCTTGAAGTTGGCCTACCGGAGGGAAGGCGGGGGCGGCACCTGGGTGCTGGATGAAGAGACCTTGCTGCCGGTTCCCGGCGCCAAGCCGCCGCCGGCAGTCGCGCCGCTGCCGCGCGAATTCACGAAGCTCCGCTCGACCTTTCCGGGCATGGGAGTCCGGAAGGCGGGCGACAGCGGCACGCCGCCGGAGGGCGTGCGCTACCAACTGGTGTGGGAGACGCTTGAAGCCAACCGCGACAAGCCGCGGACGCCGCCGCTGCCCGAGCCTTCGATGCTGCGGCTGGTGGAGTGGTGATGGATCCGGATCATCGGCAACCCATGGACTGCGACGGCATGACGTCGCTTTGGCTCGGGGTGAGGTCCGCCCCACCCCGTCGACCGCGGACCCGCCGGTTAGTCAATCCGTGGCCAGCAAAACAAAGCGGCCGCACCCGACGCCTAAGCTGCGTCGTGCCGCAGCACTTCATGAGGAAGAACCTCACGGTGCCCACGTCACCCGGATGCGGAGGAATTTCCGCGGGGCGGTGGCGGGCAGGGGCTCGCGGAAGACGGCGTGTTCGATGCCGCCGCCGAGCGGGATGTTCGCGGCGGGCTGGGTGGCGACCGGGAGCCAGGGCGCGGCGAGACTGTCGGTGGCGAGGAGTTCGTAGAGCACGCCGGCGGGATTCTGCGGGCGGCGCAGGCGGATGGCGGCGTAGCGGTCGGGCCCCGTGATGCTCCAGATGAAAGTGGCGTCCGGCCGGTCGGCGGCGAGCGGCATGGTGGCCAGCGCGTATTCCTCGAAGTTCGGGCGCTCGTCGCCATCGGGATCCGCGGCGGGCGCGGAGAAGGCGGAGCTGGCGAGCTGGGGCGCGGTGAAATTCGCCGCGGCCCAGGCGTCGAAGGATCCCGGCGCGGGGACGTCGGCCTCGCCCGGGGAGCCGCCGATCGCGCCGCTGGTGGTCCAGCCGTCGGCAAGGTTGTCGCCCGATGCTTCGGAGGGATGGCGGCGGACAAGCGAGACGCCGCTGCCATCGGCCGCGGCGGGCCAGGGTGCCGCGTCGTCGTAGGCGACGCTGCGGATGGGGACCTCGCCGGGGGTGTGGAGGACGAGTTGCTCGCCCGCGTTGTTGAGCTGGCCGCCGTAATCGCCGGCGACGGGTTTGCCGGGACCGTAGCGGAGCTGGAAGGCGGCGGCGTTGGAGACCACCAGGACGCGAGCGCCGGGGGCGAGGGTCCGGCCGGTGGCGGCACCGGTGAAGTTGAAATCGACCGGGCCGAAGAAGTAGCAGCCGTCGAGGTCGACGTGGCGCGACGAGGTGTTGAGCAGTTCGATGAATTCGAAGTCGTTGGCATCGGTGAAGCCCGCGGCGATTTCCGACGGCGAGGGGTCGGCCGGGTGGTAGTGGATTTCGGAGATCGCCACGTTGGCGGGCGAGGCGGGGTCGGTATCGAGCAGGTAGGTGCTTTCGTTCAGCGCGCTCCAGGTGCCGCCGTTCAGGGCGCGGACGCGGAGCCTGCGTTCGCCCTGGCCGGTGAGGAACAGCGGGGTGGCGGCGTTCGAGCGGGTGGCGGTCAGCGAGAGGTTCATGCTGAGGTCGGAGCTCGTGCCGTTTGCCTGGTGGACTTCCACGGCGATGACGTTCGTGCCGGCGACCAGCAGGGCGGGGTTGACCTGGGTTTCGGCCTGGGTGTCCTCGATGGCGTTGTTGGTGTAGAGGTTGTGGGCGGGATCGACGGGCAGCGTGCCGGCGACGCGGGTGCCGTTGAGATAGACCGCGTAGCCGTCGTCGTACTCGACGTTCACCCTCAGGTTGGTGATGCCCGTCAGGCTGGCGACGGAGAAAGTACGACGGAAATAGGAGGTGGCGGCTTTCTGGCCGGGCGAGACCTCGGTGATCGGGATCACGGTGGCCTCGTCGCCGTCGCCGTAGCCCAGCTCCGCGGTGCCGGTCGGCCAGGAGCTGTCGTTGAAGGCGGTGCCGCGCCAGGCGGTGCCCTGGTTGCTGCCGTTGGCGAGGTATCTCCAGCCGCCGGCGGACCAGGGGATCAGGCTCTCCGACGAGGTGCCCGGGACGTAGGTCAGCGCGCCGGGCTTGAGCGCGCCGCCGATGGCGCGGGGGTCGGAGCCGTCGGGCATGTAGTGGAGGGCGGCGCCGGACGGACCGGCGATGACGACTTCCACGCCGCTCGCCTGGTAGCCGCCGGAGGGGGTGAGGACGGGCGCGTCGATGGCCGGGTAGAGGCCGTCGGCGCGGAGCTGGTCGAGCACGACCGCGGCGCGCGGCGAGAGGAAGCCGAGCAGGTTGTTCTGGGCGTTGATCCAGGTTTGCCGGTTTCGCGGGATGGCGACCTTGGCATCACCCCAGCGGGCGCTTTCGGCGATGATCGCCTGGTCGACCAGCGTGGCGAAGGCGTTGATGCGGTTGTTCCAGGAGGCCGGGGTGAGGGCACCGCCGTTGAAGAGGTGCTTGTGAATGCGGTCGGCCCAGCGCATGCGGTATTCCGTGTTGGCGGCCAGGTCCTGGTGGAGGAAGAGCGGGTTGGAGTAGGCGAAGTCGGATTCGTTCGGCGCGGTGAAGGGTCCGGTGCGGTCCTCGTTCACGTTGAAGAACGAGTGCTCGAAGTCGTGGGCGAAGAAGCGGAAGCCTTGGCCCGGGTTGTTGTCGCGGCGGCGGCTGCCGAACCAGTTGTTGGCGCGGTCGTTGCCGAGGAACCAGGAGGTCGCGCCGTCGAGGTTGCCGGTCCAGAAGGTGAGCAGCAGGTAGTCGATGAGGTTGTCCGCGTCTAACAGAACCGGATCGGCCGTCGGGGTCACGCCGTCGGCGGCGCGGCCCATGAGGCGGAAGTAGTTGGCGTTGGTCGGCGAGGCGCGGTGGGTCTTGCCCTTGTTCCAGAGGTCCTGCCAGGCGGCGAGGTTGCCGTCGGTGGCGCCGATGGTGTAGCCGGCCTCTTGCTCTGCCTTGACGACGTCGTATTCCTCCTTGGCACCGCCGAAGTAGGTTTCGGAGAAGGAGGCCTCGGTGCGTTCGTCGAGGTTGTAGAGGCCCCAGTATTGGCCGTTGAGATAGAGATGGAAGTAGCGGACGCGGGAGCCCGGCTGGCCCATGTCGAGCAGGGCCTGGCGGCTGGCTTCCTCGCGCAGGAAGGTGTTGCTTTCACCGCCTCCGCCGCCGTCGAAGGCCCACGAATAGTTCTGGGCGGTGCGCAGGTCGATCTGGTCGAACTCCTGCGCGCCGCGCCGGCCGAAGAGCGGGTAGTTCAGCTTGGCGTCGCCGTAATCGCTGCGGAAGAAGAGGCGGAACGAGTGCTTCGGGTTGTCGGTGCTCCGCGAGAATCCGCCGCGCAGGCGCAGGCCGGCATTGATTTGGAATTCGCCGGAGCCGTTCGGCCGTGTGGCATCGGGCGGGTTGATCCATTCGAAGGAGGCGGGGCGTTCCCACGAGAAGCCGCGGTTGTAGGGATTGGAGTAGATGCCCTGGGAGCCGCCGATGTTGAAGAGGTTCGGGAGGTCGGTGGTGATGGCGACGGCGGGCAGCGCGGCGAGCGCGGCCTTGACCGAAGCGGGACCGCCGAGGTTGGGATCCGCATGGTTCACGATCTCGGGGTCCATCCCGTAGTCGAGCACCTGGTCGGTGCCGCTGGCGGCCGGCCAGCCGGGAGCGGGGCTGCCGTCGGGGGACTGGGCGATGACGCTGTCGAGGAAGAGGTAGGTCTGGGTGTCGACGTCGGTGGGGTCCCAGCCGGACCGCACGGCGATGGCCCGCACCACGGTGGTCGATGAAATCGCGAGCGGTGCGGAATAGACCAGGCCGGTGGTGGCGGAGGGGGTGGACCCGTCGAGCGTGTAGCGGATGGTCGCACCCGGGGTGGGGGTGGTGATGGCGAGCTGGAAGGGCGCGGTGAAGAAGCCGCGTTTCACGCTGAACTGGGTGTCCTGCACCTTGCCGAGCGAGCTGGGCGTGCCGTTGATCCAGCCGGGAGTGGCGTTGCCCGCGCCGTAGAAGGCGGGGGCCGCGGCGGCATCGAGCGAGCCGGCGATGAGCTCGGGCAGGATGAGAAAGCTGCTGTCCGAGCCGGTGTTCTTCATCCCGTGGATCGCCAGCACGTTGCTGCCGTTGGCGAGCAGGGGCAGGTTCGCGGTGAGATTGAAAGGGACCCGGCGCAGGCTTGCGGCGTTCGACCGCGCGGAGCTGGCGGTGGAGTTCCAGGCCGGTGTGTTCGGGACGTTGTCGGAGGCGACCTTGGTGCCGTTGAGCCAGGCGGCGAAGCCGTCGTTGTGCCGGGTGACCAGCGACAAGGTGGTGGCGCTGCCCGGACCGCTGGCGGGGAAGGCGGTGCGGAAATAGGCGCCGGGCTTGCCGGACAGCAGCGTCTGGGTGCTGGTGGCGAAGATCCCGCCCGCGCCTTGCGGCAGGGTGGTGGCCGCGAGGCCGCCGTTCGCGGTGTCGCCGACCAGCCGGAAGACAGCCGCGTCCCAGGAAGTCAACTGCCCGGGCGCGGCGAAGAATTCCATCGAGTCGCCGCCGTTGCCTTCGAACTGGACGACATCGAAGCTGTGGATGCCGGCCGCCAGGAAGCGGTTGCCGAAGCGGTCCTCGGGTCCGTGGTAGGAGTCGTCGACCATCAGGTTGGTCCCGTTGATCCGGATCCGCCCCCCGTCGTCGGTGTTGAGGCCGAAGGTGTAGTAGCCCGACACGGGGATCTCGACGAAGCCGGTGGCCCGCATCGCGTAGTGGTCGCCCGAGCCGCCGGGCAGCACGGCATTGTTGGCGAAGCGTCCTTCGCTGCCTTCGCCGAGGTAGTTGACGACGTTCGCGACCACGGTGGCTTCGGAGAGGATCCCGGAGTTTCCCGGCGGCAGGGCGAGCAGGGCGTCCGCTTCGGTCAGGCCGCCGTAGAGGGTGCCGTTCTTGAAAACGTGCCGCACGGTGATGCCAGGGGTGGTCAAGCCGTGGCCGAGGCCGCTCGGACCGGATGCCCAGGCGCTGTCGGCGAAGCCCGGCTGGTTCCAGGTGGCGGCCGGGCTGGTCGAGCTCGACGGGGCGATGTAGCGGGTGTTCGCGCCGGGGGCGACCAGCACGGTCCGGTTGAAGCGGGCGCCGTAGGCTTCGTCGCCATCCTGGGCCGGGTATTCCGGGGAGAAGTGCTGCGCCACGGTGAGTCCGTCCGGGCGGACCAGCGCGAGGTATTCACCGCCGGCCGCGAGCGAGAAATTCGCGTGGAGCGGCTGGTTCGGGAAACGCCGGTTCTTGCCGGACGCCCAGACGATGCGGAACTCGCCCGGGGCCAGCGTGACGTTCGGGAAGCGCCATTTCGTCAGGTCCGTGGCGCTGTCGGTCAGATACCAGTCGTTCAGAGCGACCGGCGAGGTGGTCGGGTTGTGGATCTCGACCCAGTCGGAGAACGCGCCGTCCTCGTCCACCGCGGTCGAAAGGTTATCCGCCATGAACTCGCTGATCACCGGATCCGCGGCGGAGGAAAGGAGGCTGCACAGGGCGAGCAGGCCGGAAAGGGTGGGCAGGCGCATGAAGGGCGGATGGAAAGGGTGGCGGACAGAATGCCTGCGAATCCGGCCGACCGCAAACCCGGAGTCGGGGAGCGGTGCAGGGCGGACCCTTGGTGGGATGCCCGCGGGCGACGCAGCGCGGATTTGCAAGTGGCGTCAGGGTGAGGCGGACCGCACCCGGAGGCTTCGCAGCCCTCCCGGTGTGTCGACCCGCCCTCCGCACAATGTGCAAGGTCGTGCTACATCAGCTTCGCTTTCGCCGCGGCTTCGAGTTCCGCGAGCTTGCCGCGCTCCGGGGCGGCACCCCGCGCCTGATCCGGCTTGCCGCCGCCCTTGCCGCCGGCGATGGCCGCCAGGTCGCGCAAGAGGTCGCCGGCCTTGAAGCCCGCCGCCTGCGCCGCGTCGCCGCAATAGGCGCCGAGGTGCAGCTTGTCGCCGTCGTCCACGATCACGAAGCCCGCACCGCCGAAGCCCTGCTTCTTCATGCCGTTGAGCAGTTCCTGCAGCAGCGAGGCATCGGCTTCGAAAGTCGCGACAATCGGTCCGCCGGCGGCGATGAGTTCCGCCAGCGCGGCATCGGCCTGCCTGGCGGCGGCACCGGCTTGCAGCTTCTTGAAGCGCTTCTCCGCCTCGACCGCGGCTTCCTTGGTCTCTTCCAGCGTGCGCTGGCCGTGGGCGAACAGCGCGTTGATTTGGGAAATGTCGGCCCGCTCGACCAGCATGGCGCTCATGATGTGCGGGAACTCGTTCACGGTCACCGGCGCTTCGCCGATCGACGCGAGCTTGTCGTTCGCCGCCTTCAGCTTCTCGCTCGCGACCTTGAGCTCGGCGTCCCATTTCTCGACCGCCTCGTTCAGGTAGGCCCACGCGGCCTCGCCGCAGGCGGCCTCGATGCGCCGGACGCCGGACGCGATCGCGCCCTCGCTCTTGATCTTGAAAAGCCCGATCTCGCCGGTGTTGCGGACGTGGGTGCCGCCGCAGAGTTCCATCGAGTAGCCGGTCAGGTCGCCGCGACCGCCGCCGATCTGCACGACGCGGACGAGGTCGCCGTACTTGTCGCCGAAGAACTGCATGATGTCCGGCCGGCCCTTGATCGAGGCGTGCGGGACTTCCTTCCACGACACCGCGTCGTTGGCCTGGATCGCGGCGTTCACCTTCTCCTCCATCGCGGCGATCTGCTCCGGCGTGACGGCGGCGCTGTTGAAGTCGAAGCGCAGGCGGTTTTCATCGACCGACGAACCCTGCTGCGCGGCGTCCTTCGAGACGACTTCGTGCAGGGCCCAGTGGAGCAAGTGGGTGGCGCTGTGGTGAGCTTCGATGGGGCGGCGGCGTTGGGTATCGAGCTTGAGCGTGACGGTGGAGCCGGGCTGGATTGACGATTGATGATTGCCGATTGCCGATTGTTGAACGACGTGGGCGCGGGCCTTGCCGACTTGTTGGACGCCGGTGACGGGGATTTCGACGCCGCCAAGTACGAGAGTTCCCGTATCTCCGGACTGGCCGCCCATTTCGGCGTAGAAGACGGTCTTGTCGGTGATGATGAACAGCGCGTCTTCCTGCGGATGGACTTCGAGGACGGTGGCTTCGGTCTCGTCGGCGTCGAAGCCGAGGAATTCGGTGACGGCTTCGGTCGAGATGTCGAGGGCGCGGACGACGGTGGACTTCTGGGCGGCGCGGGCGCGATCGCGCTGCTGCTCCATCAACTCCTCGAAGCGTGGCATGTCGACCTTCAGCCCGCGTTCCGAGCAGAGCAGCTCCGTGAGGTCCACCGGGAATCCGTAGGTGTCGTAGAGCTCAAAGGATACGTCGCCGGAAAGCGTGTGATCCTTCACGTCGGGCATCGCATCTTCGAAGCGCTTCAGCCCGCGATCCAACGTCTGATTGAAACTCGCTTCCTCCTGCTCCAAGGTCGCCCGCACGGTGTCCTGGCGGTTCTTGAGTTCCGGGAAGACGCCCCCCATCTCATTCACCAGCGTTTCCACCAGCGCGCCGAAGAAGGGCTTGTCGCCGGAGAAGCCGAGCTGGCGGCCGTATCTAACAGCGCGGCGGAGGATGCGGCGGAGGACGTAGTTGCGGCCGTTGTTGCCGGGCATGATGCCGTCGGCGATGGAGAAGCTCAGCGTGCGCAGGTGGTCGGCGATCACGCGGAAGGCGATGGCGTCCTTCATTTCCTCGGTGAAGGCCGAGCGGTCGGCACCGAGGGCGGGGTAGATGTTGACGTAGCTCTTGCCGCTGAGTTCTTCCAGCTTGCGGAAGATCGGCTGGAAGACGTCGGTCGCGTAGTTGCTGGGCTTCTGCGAGAAGTCGGTGAAGCGCTTCGTCCCCTGGATGATCGAGCAGGCGCGCTCGAAGCCCATGCCGGTGTCGATGTGCTTGGCGGGCAGCTCGCGGAAGGAGCCGTCGGCCTCGGCGTTGTACTGGATGAAGACGAGGTTCCAGATCTCGATGCAGAGGTCGGAGTCGTTGTTGACCAGCAGCCGGCCGGTCGCCGGATCGCCTTCGGGGGTGAGGTTGACGTGGAGTTCGGAGCAGGGGCCGCAGGGGCCGGTTTCGCCCATCATCCAGAAGTTGTCCTTCACGTTGCCGTTGACGATTTGCACGGCGGGATCGCAGCCCTTGGAGCGGAACAGTTCAGCCCAGATGTCGTAGGCTTCCTGGTCGAATTCACCGGGGTCGCCGGGCTTCGGCGCGTACACGGAGGCATGGAGGCGATGGGCGGGCAGGCCCCAGCGTTCGACGACGAGTTCCCAGGCCCACTGGATGGCTTCCTTCTTGAAGTAGTTGCCGAAGGACCAGTTCCCCAGCATTTCGAAGAAGGTGTGGTGGTAGGTGTCGTAGCCGACGTCTTCGAGGTCGTTGTGCTTGCCGCCGGCGCGGATGCATTTCTGGGTGTCGGCGGCCCGCGGCGGATCGTAGGGGGCCTTTTCGACGCCGAGGAAGTAGGGGACGAAGGGGTTCATCCCGGCATTCGTGAACAGCAGGCCGGGCGACTGCGGCAGCAGCGAGGCGGAGGGCACGATGGTGTGCTGTTTCTCGCGGAAGAAATCGAGGAACGATTGGCGGATCTCGGCTGCGGTCATGGGTCGTTGAGGCGGAAAGGGCGGCGAAGGTGGGCGAAAGGCTTTCGGGAGTAAAGCCTTGGAGTGGGGCGGGGTCGCCGCGACGGAAACAGCACAAGGTTGCACCTTGTGATCGGGTGCGGGTTGCCGCGCCGGGGTGGCTGCGGCGCTTGGGGTGGGGTCCGCCGCACCCCCGCGCAACGTGCAACGTCGCGCTACTTCCGCGGCACCGCGGCTTCCAGGAAGGCCGCGGCATAGCGCTTGCCGAACTCGATCAGCGAGGCGCGGTCGAAGTGCACGTTGTCGCTGCCGGTGAGGCCGTCGCTTTCGACGAAGGCCGCGTGGGGATCCTCTGCCGCCACCTGACGCAGCCCGGCGCGGATCCGGGCGCGGCGCTCGATGGCTTCCAGCTTGCGGCGGTCGTCGCCGAAGGGGGCGAGGTCCCCGATGACGAAGGGCAGGGCGGGGTTTTCCAGATCCTCCCGCAGGTCGCCGATCAGCCGCGTCAGCTTTGCCGGGTGGCTGCGGACCAGCGGTTCGCGGCTGGCATCGGTCTCGCCCTGGTGCCAGAGCACGCCGGCCAGGGTGCCGTGGCGGGCGGCGATGCGGGAGCGGCGGACGGCGTTTTCATAGAGCGGGGTGCCGCGGCCGAGGGAATCGATGCCGGCACCGCCCCAGGCCGCGGGGATCAGGCCGATGCGGGTCGCGTGAGTCTCCTCCAGCAGTTGGACGGCGAAAGGCAGGCCGAGCCCGAAGCCGGCGCTGCCCTGGTTCAGGTGGAGCGGGTGGGCGGCCGGCCGCCAGCGGGTCCAGCCGCGGGGGCGGGGCGAACGGAGGCTGCACTGGCCGCCGAGGACGAGCACGCCGGGCACGGGCGAGCGGTCGCCCTTTTGCCAGGGATCGCCGGGTCGGATGCAGCCGTGGCCGGCCATGTTCGACTGCCCCATCAGCAGGAAAACCGGGAATTCCGCGGGATCATCCGGGATCGACCACGGGCCTGCGAGGGTGCCGGGCGACCAGCGGCGGAAGAGGCGAAGGAGCCCGCTCATGGCGTCGGGATCCGGCCCCGGGGGTTTACTTCCCGGCGACCTCGCCCTGCGGGCCGGAATAGCGGTAGTGGCCGTGGATCTGGTAGTCCGTGAGCACGTTCTCCCACTTCGGGCCGGAGCCGATGTCGTGGACGATCCAGGCCTCGTTCCGGCGTTCGCCCGGGCCGGGGACCACGATGCCGCAGTGCAGCTCGCCCTGGGCGAGCATCCAGACCACCACGTCGCCCGGCTTGTAATCCGCGGCGCTGCGGGTGGCGGCCGGCTTGAGCTCGGCGCCCTGGTGCTGGAAGAAGCGCTGGAGGTTCTGGATCCGGCGGTGATCGATGTTGCGGTCGGGCTCGCGCAGCGACCAGAGCTGCGGATAGACCGAGAAATTGGCGGCCATGTCCTCGTGGACCAGCTCCTGGAGATCGATGCCGAGGTTGCGGTAGCTGCGGACGATCAGGTCTTCCGCCTTGCCCTTCCACTTGCCGTCCGCGGTGGGCGGGATGTCGCCGCCCGGGTAGGCGATCTGGTAGTAGGCCGTGTCGTGCACGCTCGGCATCTTGGTCCGCTGCAGGGCGGCGGAGGCCAGGCGGTCGCCGAAGTTCGGGGACGGGGCCAGCTCGCCGATCAAGACGTCGGCGCTTTCCACCGTGGCGACCGACTGCTCGGCGCGGAGCAGGGGGACCAGCGGCTTTCCGAAAAACCAGACCGCACCGGCGGCGATCAGGAGGACCACCCAGCCGCCGAGGAAGTTGGCCGGCTTCCGCGCAGGCTTCGGCTGCGGGCGGGGTCCGATGTATTCGATGGTGCCTAAATGTTGGCTGGGACGGCGCTTCGCCATGGTTCTATTAAGAAAAGTAAAGCAAATCCACGATCGGGAGGCCACCTAAATTCTCGGGGTGCCTCAAGTTTTTCGAAAATTCCTGTCCTCGACCTGGCGTCGGCAGCTTTCTACCCCTTTCGCCATGACGGTCATCCGCAGTGCGAAAGCCTTGGCTTGGGGCGAATTGGACCTGCCTCTGTTCGGTCTCGGGCGGGATTGGTATGGAAACGCGGTCGACCCGCAAGCGGCATTTTGCGTTGCCGTAGATCCCCGGATGCTGTGGTTCGTCGCGTCGCATGGTCGCCCTGCGCGGCTTCACCCTGCGGCCCGGCCCGGGCGCTTCACGCCGGAGCTTTGGAAACACGATGTCGCCGAACTTTTTCTAACCGATCCGACAAGCGGGCGTTACTTCGAGTTCAATCTTTCCCCGAACGGCGCGTGGTGGAGCTGCGAGTTCACCGCGCCGCGGGTGCGGGCGGAACAGGTGGAGATCGCCTTTCCCGAGGTGGCGACCTTTGCCGAGCTGGCGCCGGACGGAGGCTGGGTGGCGGCGATGGCGATCCCGCTCGATCTGCTCCAGGCGCGGCTGGATTTCGGGGCGAAGAGCCGGCTGAACGTGAACTTCATCCTCGGCTCGCCGGAGCAGCGCTTTCTGAGCGCGGTCGATCTCGGCGGCGGCGAACCGGACTTCCACCAGCCGGCCAAGTTCGGGCCGGTCGAGTTCGCGGATGCGTGATCGCGCTCCCGTCATGACGTAATGGCGGAAACACAGAAAATCGGGCATTCTCCGTTCGTAAGCCAAGCCGATCCCCCCACGGCCGGGTTTGCAAGGTCTCCCCCCGGACCGAAAACATCCCCCCCGACCCCCACGGGAAAACCCGCTGCCTTCGTTCCCCCCAACGGTGCCAGCGGGTTTTTCTTTTCCCGGGCCTTGCTCGCGGGACACCACGCGATGGCGTACTTGTAAAACACAGAAAATCGGGCATTCTCCGTTCGTAAGCCAAGCCGATCCCCCCCACGGCCGGGTTTGCAAGGTCTCCCCCCGGACCGAAAACATCCCCCCCGACCCCCACGGGAAAACCCGCTGACTTCGTTCCCCCCAACGGTGCCAGCGGGTTTTTCTTTTGGTGCCGCTCCTCCCTGTAGCGGCCGTCTGCGACCGCCGCTGGTTGTCCATGTAGCAACCGGGGAGGCCGGATTCACCCCGCGGGAAGGGGCGGCTTCAAGGGGGGCTTCCTTACAAAGTGCAGCGGTCATCCTTCTCCGCCGAGGCTACGAAGGACAGGCAGACGGCCGCTACAAAGGAAGCGCGGCACTTGCCGCGGCGGCCCGTGCCGCCTAGGAAGCAGGCGTGTCGGAGCCGCCCGAACCGGAAGAAGAAGAACCCGCCGCCGATGCGGATCTCGAGGAATTGCTCGAGCAATTCCGCGAGCCGGAGGAAGTGCCGCGGCCGCGCGCGAATCCGCTGTGGTTGATCTCCGCGATCTTGCTGAGCGTCCTCGCCTGTTGGTTGGCGCTGCGGGCCGGTGGCGGGGGAACCGACGAACAACCGGAGTCCGCCGCGCTGGCCGGTGAGATGCTGCCGGGGAAGGTGTCGCAGCGGACGGCGCGCGCGGAGGATGAAAAGCCGGTGGACGTGGTGGAAGACTACCTCGCCCGCTGCAAGAAGGGGATGACCGCGCAGGAGGTGCGGTGGATCGTGGAGGATTTTCAGAGGGCGGGGCTGGGTGAAGGACAGGGGAGTGTTCTAACCAACACTGGGCGCCTCGTTAACGATCCGTCCCGAGTGACCGAGGGCAAAATCAATACCGAACTGGCGGTGCAATTGAGGACGGCCAGCCTAGAATGTGCCCGGAACCAAAGAGAATGGTACGGGAACGCACTGGCCGATGGCCTGAGGCTGGATGCGGCTCAAAAGAAGGCGCTGAAAGAGCGGTTGAATGCCGCGTTAGCCGTGGATCGCGAGCAGTTTGAAAACCGCGTGAAAGCGTTCGCCTTGTTTGTAGAAGGCACGGCCTCAGACGGCTCGGGTCTAACCCCGGAGATCACCGAAAAAATTGGGCGTCTTTCGGGTGGCGAGCAAGTCTCGCATGGATTCTTTGAAGGAACGACCTACCTGAGGTTTCTCGAGACCACAAGCTGGCTGGCGGATGAACGATATGCGCCGTGGGTAGTCTGTGACCTCAGCCCGGAGCAGGAGGCAGTAACGCGCCGTTCGGAATTTGAGGAGGAAATGCACCTGCACGAGGAAGCCAGCGCGCATCAGGATCTTTACGATGCGCCCACCTGGTTGGTTCGAGGCACACCGTTCCGAACCAGTCTCACCGACAAGAGAGAGATTCATATAGCAGACGGAGAATTCGGCGAGCTGGCGGCTGCCGGGCAGATCTTTCCGCTGGAGGAAGCCCAGCTGTTCGAGGGTGAGAAATTCCTTCGAATCAACGACCCGACCCGGCTTCATCCGGCTCAATTGAAAATGCTCCTGCTCCTCGAGCCAGAAAGGGCGGCCGAAATCCTTCAGGCACTGGAGAAAGCCGGCGAATGACCCCGGCTTGCCCGCCGCTGCGAATCCCTTCTAACTCCCCGCGTGTCCGATTCCCCGAAGCTCTCTCCCGGCGACGCCTTGCTCGTCGCCGCGCCGGCGGCATGGCGGGAGGCTTGCTTGTCGATGCCGGCGATGCGCGCGCTGAAGCGGCTTGGCGTGGCCGTTTCGGTGCTCTGCCCGGAGCGGCAGACGGGATTCTGGGAAGCGAGCGGCTTCAGCCGGATGACGGGCTATTCCGACCGGGCCTCGGTGCGGGAAATCGCGGGCCGCTTGAAGGGTGCGACGGTCTCGCTTGCCTGGGAAGCCGGGGTGGCGGCGGATGCCTTGGCGAAGGCCGGCATTCCGCGGCGGCTCGGACCGCCGGCCAAGGGGCTGGTGAGCGGGTTGGTGAAGCGCTTGACGGAGCCGGTGGAAGTCATCGAGCGGCCGGGACCGGTCCAGCACCGGGTGCGTTTCTATCTGGGGCTGGTCGAGAAGCTGGGCGCGCAGGCGATGGTCGCGGAGAATTTCGCGCCGCTCGTCACCGGGGTGCCCCGCGCGATGGAGCGGGTGCTGCTGGTGCCGGACTCGGATTTCGGCAGTCATTTCGAATGGCCGGTCGAGCGCTGGGAAGCGGTGGCGAAGGATTTGTTAGAGCGCGGCAAGCAACTGTGGATCGCGACCGCGGGACCGAAAGGTGCGGCGCTGGCAAAGGCCGTGCCGGAGGCGACGGGGGTGGCGCTGGCGTTTCCCGGATTGGACGATCTTTCGTCGTGCGCGCTTTGCCTCGCGGCCGATGGCAGCGTGCCGCACCTTGCGGCGCATGTCGGTACGACGTGCGTCGTACTTTTCGGCCCCGGCGAGCCGGAGTGGATGCGGCCGCTGGGCAAGCAGCACGTCATCGTGCGGCGCAAGGTCGAGTGCTCGCCCTGCCACGCGCCGAAGTGCCGGATGGACCTGCGCTGCCAGAACGAGCTGGAGGTGGACGAGGTGCTGCGGGTGTTGAATGGAGTGTCGCCTTGCAAGGCGACATGACGATGGACGGACGGCATTCTGCCGTCCGGATTCTTCCTTTTCGCAAGGACGGGCGCTTTGGAAAGCGCAGGTCCATCGTTATGTCGCCTGCAAGGCGACACTCCATTCGAGGGCGACACCTCACCGCATCACGTGATCCAGCAGCAGGCTCTGGACGTGCAGGTAGAACTGCGAGCGGAACCAGGCCGAGCGCTTGCCGGGGGTCATTTCCGCCAGCACCGCGTTGGAAAGGTCGTAGCGCTCTTCCAAGGCGAGCCGTGCCTGGTTCAGGCCGCCGTACCAGAGTTCGGCGTCCTCCTTGAGGATGAACACCTGCCCCGGCCCGTCCTCGTCGCCCGCGGCGTCCACCGCGGCCTCGATCGCCGCGAGCTGGGCGTTGAAGCCGTCGCGCAGGTCCGGCAGCACGAACTCCCGCCAATCCCCGATGCCCTCGTCGCCGTCCATCGGCGCGGAGACCCGGTCCGCGAGATCCAGGCCGCCGGCCCGGGCGTCGTAGGGGATGCAGCGCAGCACCATCCAGTCCATCGCCGACTCGACGTCGATGCGCAGCCCGCCCTTCAGTACCGGTGCCACTTTCATTCGGCCTTTTCGAGGGAAGTCTTCAACTGGTGTGCCTGAAGCTGCTGCGCGTAGAACTCCGCCTTCTCGCGCTCGCCGCTCCAGACCACCGAGCGGCCGCGCTTGTGGACCTCCATCATCATCGCCGCGGCGCGGTTCTCGGGGTAGCCGAAGATCTTCATCAGCACCCAGGTAACGTAGCCCATCAGGTTCACCGGATCGTCGTGGACGATGACGTTCCACGGCACGTCCAACGAAACGGACTCGCGGAGCTGGGTGAGGGTGTCGGACATGATCAGACTTCGACCGTTTCGCCGGCCGGCGCGTCGATCCACCTCCCGTGTTCGCGGATCAGGTCGATCAGGCGCTCGACCGCCTCTTCCTCGGGAATGTTGAACTTCACCGGCTGCTTGCCGACGTAGAGGTTGATCTTGCCCGGCGCGCCGCCGACGTAGCCGAAGTCGGCGTCGGCCATCTCGCCCGGGCCGTTGACGATGCAGCCCATGACCGCGATCCGCACGCCCTTGAGGTGGCCGGTCGAGGCGCGGATTTTCTGGGTGGTGCTTTGCAGGTTGAACAAGGTGCGGCCGCAGCTCGGGCAGGCGACGTAGTCGGTCTTGAAGATCCGGGTCCCGGCCGCCTGCAGGATGTTGTACGAGAGTCGTAGTGATTGGCCGGGCGCGGGCTCGCCCTGGATCAGGACGGCATCGCCGATGCCGTCGCAAAGCAAGGAGCCGATGTGGCGCGCGGCGGTGAGGAGGGTGTCGACGAAGTCGCCGCTTTCCTTAGCCGGAACCAGCGTGTCCTTCAGCAGGATCGGGTGCCGGGCGTCGAGGCGGAAGGCGAGCATCCGGAAGGCCGGGATGACGTCGAGGTCGAGGCCGTCCTTCACGGTGACGAGGTGGACTTCGCTGCCGTGGTTGAGGGCGGACAGCGCGGCCTCGTCGCGCGGGTCGATCTCCACCGCGCCGGACTTCTCGAGGATGATCTCCGGCTTGAAGTCGCCCATCTTCTCGATCTTGTGGGCGACGGCGTTCCATTTCTCCTGGGTCGTGAAGACCCGCACCGCGTTCACCCCGCCGAGGGCGTGGCCCATGATCTCCATCGGGGACGATTTACGACGTTCGTAGGAGAAGGGATCGTAGGAAGGCGCGAGGTCCGGGCCGGGAGGCTGGTCGGCCTTCGTTTGGAAAGGCAGGGCGAGCGCCCGCGCGACCGGGATTTCGTGGATGGCGTCCTCGGTCAAGGACACGCGGACGGTGTCGCCGATGCCGTCCGCGAGCAGCGAGCCGATTCCGATGGCGCTCTTGATCCGGCCGTCCTCGCCGTCGCCGGCCTCGGTCACGCCGAGGTGGATCGGGTAGTTCCAGTCCGGGCCTTCCTGGTCGAGGCGGGCGACCAGCAGGCGGTAGGCCTCGATCATCACCTTCGGGTTGGAGGCCTTCATCGAGAAGACGAAGTTGTGGTAGTCGAACTCCCGGGCGATCCGCGCGAACTCCAGAGCGCTTTCGACCATGCCGAGCGGCGTGTCGCCGTAGTAGTTCATGATCCGGTCCGACAGCGAACCGTGGTTGGTGCCGATCCGCATCGCGCGGCCGAGCGATTTGCAGAGCTCGACCAGCGGGATGAACTCCTCGCGGATCTTGGCGACTTCCTCGGCGTACTCGTCGTCGGAGTATTCGCGCACGGCGAACTTCTTCTTGTCGACGTAGTTGCCGGGGTTGACGCGGACCTTCTCGACCCAGCGGGCGGCCTCGATCGCGGCGTCGGGCTTGAAATGGATGTCGGCGACCAGCGGCACCTGGCAGCCGGCGGCGCGGACCTCGCGGGCGATGTTTTCCAGGTTGGCGGCGTAGATTTTCGTCTGGGCGGTGATGCGGACGATCTCGCAGCCGGCCTCCGCGAGCTGGAGCACCTCGGCGACGCAGGCGGGCGTGTCTCGGGTGTCGGAGGTGATCATCGACTGCACGCGGATCGGGTTCCCGCCGCCGATGCCGACGTGGCCGACCATCACTTCACGGGTTTTGCGCCGGTTGTAGGCCAGCAGGTCGGGGCAGTATCGCAGCAGTGCGTGGTCGCTCATTTCGCGGGAGATACACGATGATCGGGGACTCGGCAACGGCGGCGAAAGGGCGGACGATTTCCGCTTTCGGCGGCGCTTGGACGGGGTAAGCTCCCCGCCGGCCATGAAAAACCGCTTCCTGCTGCTTTTGACCTGCTTCCTTTCCTGCGCCCGCGCCGAGCCGGAGCCCGTGGAGGCGGCGGGGGTCGCGGCGGAGGCCCCGGAGTTCATCCGGGTGGAGGAAACGGACACGGCGACCCACCTGCAGACCGCGGTGGTCCGTTTCACCAAGGGCGAGGCCAGCGTGGACCTGATCGGGGCGGTCCACATCGCGGACCGGAAGTACTACGAGGCCTTGAACCAGCGCTTCGAGGGCTATGAGGCGTTGCTTTTTGAAGGAATCGGCGGGGACCAACCGGCAGCGGCTCCGGAACCCGCGGAAGCGGCCGGCGGGGACGAAGCGGCCGAGGAGGCTCCGGTGGACGAGGCTCCCGTGGAGGAAATCCCCGCGGCGAAGGTGCCGGCGAAGAAGGAGAAGCTCGATGGCCTCCACACCGCCTACGAGTCCGGCGCGAAGTGGCTTGGACTGGCTTACCAGATGAAGGTGATCGATTACCGGAAGGCGAACTTCGTCCACGCGGATCTCTCGATGGCCGAGTTCACCGCGCTCCAGCAGCAGCGCGGCGAATCGCTGCTCGGGTTCATGCTGAAGTCCGGCCTCAAGAAGCCCGACAAGCCGGTGAAGGAGCCGAGTTCGCTGAAGCTGCTGGTTTCGCTGGTCCGCGGCGACAAGAACGGGCTGAAGCGCGAGCTGGTCCACACCCTCGGCGCGGGCGACGACCAGGTCGCGGCGCTGGCCGGCGACAACGTCATCATCGGCGACCGCAACGCGAAGTGCCTGGAGGTGCTCGACCGCGAGGTGCTGGCAGGGAAGAAGAAGCTCGGGATCTTCTACGGCGCCGCGCATTTCCCGGACATGGAGAAGCGGCTGGTGGAGGGTGGCTGGACGAAGGCCGGCGAGGAGTGGATGACGGCGTGGGAGATCGGGAAGTGAGTCTCCCCCTTCCCCTTTGACAATCCGGGAACCCCCGACCACGCTCCGCGCGAACTCCACCAGCACTCCCAATCATGGCCTACGATCTCATCGTCATCGGCGGCGGCCCGGCCGGCTACGTCGCCGCCATCCGCGCCGCCCAACTCGGCAAAAAAGTCGCCTGCGTCGAAGCCGAGCGGGCCGGCGGCACCTGCCTGAACTGGGGCTGCATCCCGACCAAGGCGCTCCTCAAGAACGCGGAACTCTTCCACACCCTGAGCCACCGCGCCGCGGAGTTCGGCTTCTCCTTCGACAACCTCCAATACGACTGGTCCACCGTGATCGGCCGCTCGCGCAAGGTCGCCGACCGCCTCGCCGGCGGGATCGAGTTCCTCTTCAAGAAGAACAAGGTCGACTACGTCCGCGGCCACGGCGCGATCGTCGCCCCGGGCAAGGTGGAGGTCACCGCGGCCGACGGCAGCAAGCAGACCGCCGAGGCCAAGCACATCATCATCTCCACCGGCGCCAAGTCCCGCCCGCTGCCGCCGCTGCCCTTCAACGGCACCACGGTCATCAGCTCGCGCGAGGCGATGAACCTGCCGACCCAGCCGAAGAGCATGATCATCATCGGCGCCGGCGCGATCGGCGTGGAGTTCGCCTACATCTACAACGCCTACGGCACCAAGGTCACCGTCGTTGAAATGGCCCCGCGGATGGTCCCGGTCGAGGACGACGAGATCGGCGACGCGCTGGAGAAATCCTTCACCAAGCAGGGCATCCGCTGCCTTTCCAACCACAAGATCACCAAGACCGAAGTCAAGGGTAGCCAGGTCGAAGTCACGGTCGAGGGCGCCAAGGAAAACGGCGTGCTTTCTGCGGACGTCGTGCTGGTCGCCATCGGCGTCGTGCCCGTCCTGCCCGGCGGCTTGCAACCGGAGCTGACCGAGCGCGGCTTCGTCAAGACCGGCGACCGCTACGAGACCTCGATCCCCGGCGTCTATGCGATCGGCGACGTCAGCGGCCCGCCCTTGCTGGCGCACACCGCGTCGTTCGAGGCCATCCAGTGCGTCGAAGGCCTCTACGTCGAAGGCCACAAGGTCCGCAAGGTGACCAATTTCCCCGGCTGCACCTACTGCCACCCGCAGGTCGCCTCGGTCGGCAAGACCGAGCGCCAGCTCAAGGAGGAAGGCGTCGAATACACCGTCGGCAAGATCCCCTTCGTCGCCATCGGCAAGGCGATCGCCGCCGGCGAGCCGGACGGCTTCGCGAAGCTGCTCTACGGCAAGAAGCACGGCGAGCTGCTGGGCGCGCACATCATCGGCGACAACGCCACCGAGCTCATCGCCGAGATGGGCCTGGCGCTCGACCAGGAACTGACCGCCGAGGAGATCCACTCGACCATCCACGCGCATCCGACGATGAGCGAGGTGATCCACGAGGCGACCCTCGCCGCGGAAGGCCACGCGATTCACTTCTGAGCGGATCCGCTTTCACGAAAAGGCCGCCTGCGGGAGACCGGGGCGGCTTTTTCCTTTCCCCTGCTTGCCGGCTTCCCGTCAGCCTGTTAGAAACGGCATCGTGAATTCCTGGTACTACGCGAAAGACGGGCAGCAAAACGGTCCGGTTCCATTGGAAGATCTGGTCCGCTTGGTCGGGACCGGCACCGTCGCCCCGACCGATCTGGTATGGCGGGAGGGCATGAAAGACTGGCTCCCCGCCGCGCAGGTAAACGAACTGGCCCCGCCGCCCCCGGCGTCTCCCGAGGTGGCGCACCCGGCCATCCCGGCCGAAAGCCAGCCGCTCAATCCCTACCAGGCTCCGGCATCGTCGTGGGTGGAAGCCGCCCCGGCGGTCGGGGAAGAGATCGTGCCGGGCAGCGACCCGGTCGACTCGATGGCTTGTATCAAGCGTGCCTGGGAGCTGACGAAGCGCCACTTCGGGCTGCTCATCGCCACCGGGGTCATTTATGCGGTCCTGAGCGGCGGCGTTGATTACGCGACTTCCGCGGCGCTCGGAGTGAATTCGGAAGCCGAGAACGAGATCGGCTTCGCCACGGGAAGTTCGACCCCGACCGGCCCCGGACTGGTTCAATGGGTCCTGTCCTCGCTGGTCGATCTCTTTTTCGGGCTCGGCCTGGCGCGCATCGGTATCAACCTCGTCTCCGGCAAGGATGCGGACGTTTCGATGCTCTTCGGCGAGGGCCGGAAGCTGCTGCCGATGGCCGCGGCATCGATCATGTACTATGCGATGGTGCTGGTGGGGCTGATCCTGCTGATCGTCCCGGGCATCTATCTGGCACTGCGCTTCTCGCAGTACGGGGTCGCGATCGTCGACAAGGACTTGGGCCCGATCGAGTCGCTCCAGTACAGCGCCCGGCTGACGGAGGGCAACAAGATGAACCTATTCGGTCTTTACCTACTTTGCTTCCTGGTGGTGCTGGCCGGGCTTCTGGCCTTGCTGGTGGGTCTGATCGCCGCCTTGCCGGTGGTCTATCTGGCACCCTATGTCGCCTACCGCTGGATGCAGCACGGAAGGAATGTCGCGCTGGGGTGAGGGCGGTCGCGTCGAGAGAGGAACCGTTTTTGTTAGATGCCATGCCGCTGAACTTGCCCGAGATTGCCGCAAGGGGGCTTCTGGCCGCGCCGGTCCACATCCCGACCGATGTCTGGCGGGAATACTGGCCGGTTTTGCTCGGAGCCGTCGGCGTCATGATCGTGCTGGTTTTGATCCGCGGGAACGGCAAGGGCCGCCCGACGATACCAGGGAACCCCGCACAAGGCTGGCGCGTCGGCCACGAGGGCCGCGACGCGATGTTCTATGAGGAGAAGCACGGCGGGAGCTGGCGGCGGGTCCCGATCGACGGCGAGATGCTGACGGGCCGGGCGCATCATGTGATCTATTTCAAATCGATCCGCTTTCCCGACTGGGCGGAGGGCCGGAGGGAAGAGATCATCGCGCGGATCAAGTCGGCCTTTCCGGAGCCGGATTACGAATACGACGAGCGCTGATGGAAGAAGCCGCGTCCGGCCTCCGTTCGTCGGGGATGCTCGTGACGAAAGGATTGCCGCTTGCTGTCGTGCTTGTCTTCCTGGCAAGCGCGCGCTGTTTCAGCGCCCCGGTCGCCACGGCGGAAGCACTCGTGGCAGCGGTCCGTGACGGGGCGGAAGGAGCGGTGATCGAGATCGCGCCGGGCACCTATGAATTGGCGGAACCGCTGGAGCCGAAGTCCGGCATGACCCTGAAAGGCGCGGGGATGGAGAAGACGATCCTCACCGCGAAGGCAGGTTGGAAGCCGCCCGTTACCACCTTGCCCGATCCCGAGATGAAGACCGAGGGGATGGACACGCGCGCCTACTTGATCCGGCTGCAAGACAAGGCGGCTAAGGTCACGGTGTCGGATCTGACGCTGCGCGCACCTCAGCTCCACGGGGCGATCTTCGGCTTCGGCAATCCCGACCTGCACCTCCATCACCTGCGGATCGAAGACTTCCTGTGGTCGGGCATCCGGACCTTCTCGATGGAGCGGGCGAAGATTCACGACTGCGAGTTCATCGATGCCGGCGGCCGTTGGGAAAAGGGCGTGCCGGGAGAGAAAGGCGGCATCACCGGCGGCGGGATCTTCGCGATCTGGATGGCCGACAGCGAGATCTCCCACAACCGCTTCACCCGCACCCAGCTTGGCCCGGCCGACGAATTCTACGGCATCAAGGTCCGCCAGGCGAAGCGCTGCCGGATCCATCACAATACGATCGAAACGAACTTCTCGATGGAGTTCCCCTTCGAGAACGACGAGGACGTGGAGATTTCCCACAACATCTGCCATGGCACGATTTCCATCCCCAAGCATGCCGGCGGGCCGGTCCCGGCGAGCGGGCGGACTTTCCACCTCCACCACAACTGGATGAAGGACAGCTACTCGATCGAGTTCGTGCGCAACGGCGTGGAGATCTCCCACAACCTCTTCGACTTCGATCCCGCGAAGGACCACGGCAACACGATCTCCGGCTTCGGTCAGGCCGCGGCGGCGGGCCCCGCGCTGTTCCACAACAACCTGGTGAACAACCCCGGCCGCGGCGTGATCTGGATCAACGAGCCCTATGCCAACCTAACCGTGCGCAACAACCACATCATCGCCCGCCGCACCGCGACGCCGCGGGACGAGGGCCTGTTCGGCTTCGCCGCGGCGTGCGACTTCAAGACCTTCCGCTTCGAGGACAACATCATCGAATGCCGGGATCAGGACCGGCCCTTGTTCCGGAACGACGAGAGCGGTGGATCCGCGGTGATCAACAACCGGCTCACCGGAATCAGCGACATGGCGCGCTACGAGAACCGTAGTACCAAATCCACCGCCGGCCTCGAGAAGCCGCTGAAGTTCGAATGTGGCGTGCACGGCGAGGTCGTGGTGGACGGCTGGGAAGCGAAGCCCTTGAAGCGCTGATCCGGAACATGAACGTTTCGTCTCCAATGCCCGTCAGCGGCAGAGGCTGGGTGGCCATCCAGTTTCTCCTGATGACCGCCGTGCTACTTGCGGCGGCGTGGCCCGGTCTCGGGTGGTCGGGGCACGGCAGCCTTTGGGCCGGCGTTCCCTTGTTCCTGCTCGGGGCCTGGATCGGACTGAAGGGCAAGGCGGACCTTGGAAAGAACCGTATCACCCGGCCGGAGCCGCGGCCCGACGGGGAGCTGGTGACCGGCGGGATCTACGGTCTGATCCGTCACCCGCTGTATGCCTCGCTGATCCTGTTAGGTTTCGCCTGGGCCATGATCTGGCGGAGCTGGCCGGTGCTCGGGCTGGCGATGGGGCAGGCGGTTTTCCTCGATGTGAAGGCGCGCCGCGAGGAGCGATATTTGATCGCGCGATTCTGCGGATATGCCGATTACAGGCGGCGGGTGAAACGTCTGGTTCCGGGTCTCTATTAATTCTGCCGGCAGGCTTTCCAAGTCGTCGAGGGCCGTCCAGCTTCGCGGCATGAAGTCATTCCTTCCGCTGTCCCTAGCCTGCCTGTCCCTCATGCTGCCGGCCGCGGCCGAAGACGCCTGCGCCCAGCCGACGCCGGAAGCGATGGCCGAAGCAGCCGGCGTCACGCTGCCGAAGCTGCCGTGGCACGTCGCCAACATCTGGTGGAACTTCGAAAAGCCGGTTGAGAACTTCAGCTCGCTGGAAGTGGACATCACGATCGATCGCGACGTTCCCGACACCTACAACTTCTACATCTCGCCCTGCGGCACCGCGGACATGAACGGGATGAGCTTCTACGGCGGCTTGCAGACGAACATCAACGGCTGGGCGAACAAGGAGAGCCGCGAGCGGGTCCACCGCGGCAAGGGCGCGATCTTCTCGCGCTGGTCGTCGGACAAGAAGACCCCGATCGGCCTCGATCACGTCCACACCGCGGCGGACGACTGCCTGGTGGAAAGCGCCGGCTACGAGGGCGAGTTCGCGAGCGTCCGCCGGCCCTTCGCGTGGACCAAAGGCACCTACACCTGGAGCCTGACGAAAGGCGCGACCGAGGAGATCGGCGGCAAGACCCACACCTGGTTCACCTGCCGCGTGAAGCCGGCCGGCGGCGAAGCGCACGAGATCGGAAGCCTGCGTTTCGAAGGGAAGGAATTCACCTACTGGGCCAGGCACTCGGCCTTCGTGGAAGTTTACAGCACGGCGAAGATCCCGCGGTCCGGGATCCCGAAGGTGGTGGTCACGTTCGGCGCGCCGCGGATCAACGGCGTCGCGCTGCCGTCGAAACAGACCATCGCCTACTACCCGGACAAAGGCGGGCCCGATAGCCCGGACTGCGCGAAGATCAACGCGGATGGAACGAACTGCGTCGTCACCGTCGGGCCCATCTTCAAGCGGCCCGAGGCGGAGCGGCGGCATGTCGTGGCGCCGGCCCCCTGATGCGGGTGGGTCACTTCTGCTGCTCCCGGTTCTCCAGCTCGATCGAGCGGTCGATCTGTTGTTGAAACTCGCGGGCGCGGGCGGCGGGGTCGAGCACCGTGCCGCCGGGCATCAAGAGGGCTTCAGGCACGGTCCCGCCGACCCAGCGCAAGTTGCGGAGCTGGCGTTCGGCATCGAAACGGCCGGCACCCAGATTCTTTCCTGCAGCAGTCTTGATGCGACCGGAAATGCCGAGTGCGCAAAGGGTCTGCCAGTTTTCCGGCAGGGCGGATTTCCCATCCACCGGGATAAGCTCGGAAAGCTTCAGCTCCAACGTCTGCCACTCCGGCGAGGCGGGGAAAGGCAGCTCCGCGGCAAACTCGCCCGACACCCGCTCCGCGCCGTACTGGCGGTAGCTGTTGAACTCGAAGCTAAGCGCCAACGCGCCGCCGCGGGGATCGCGGACATCGATCGCCAGGGTGGCGCCGTCGGGCCCGCGCCACTTCGGGTCCTTGGCCTTGCGGGTGACCATCTGGCGGAACTCCGGGTGGCCGCGCTCGAGTTCATACCAGTCGCCGAGCGTGGCGAAGTCCGCCTCGACGAGCCGGTCATGGGTATCGGTCGCGACCGGCGCGGCTGCCTTCACGGCCGGGGCCTCGAAGGCGAGCAGCTTGCTACTGAGAAAGTAGTACTTTCCAGGGCGCTGGTTCCACGGCGGTCCGGCGAGGTCGAGATCGGGGAATTTGTAGTGAACGTTCGCGATGAAGTAGAGCGGCAGATCGGCCGAGAACACCGGGCAGCGGGCGAGCCAGGCATCGCCATCGCGCCGCACCTCCGCGCCGCGCCAGAAACGGAACTGGCCGTTCGGGTCGCAGGAATAAAGGATCTCCACTTTGTCCACCGCATGCCCGGGGTCGGGGCGGACGGTGACGAGCGGTTCTCCCTGCGGCCCTTTCAGCACGGCGGCGATCTCCGGGGTGCGCGGCAGGGTGATGCGGCCTTTCAGATGCTGCTCGAACCAGAGGGCATCGACGAAGGACGCGCCGGGGTCCTGACGGTGGTTGAGGTGCTTCGAAATGGCGAAGGCGACCTGCTTCGAAGGCAGCGCCTCCCAGTTCATGAAGAGCTCGTCGAGCAGGCCGTTGAAATCGTTCTGCGGGCCGAGATAGACGATGGGGCAGGTGATGCGTCGCAGGTAGTTCGTTTCGTCGATCGTCGCGGTGTGGATCCGGCTCGGGTTCTTCGGGCGGGCGGCATTCCCCGGCCGGGCGCGCAGGCGGTCGGGAGCCTCGCCGACGCCGCCGCAGGACGGGGCGGCCGCTGTGATGCGGGGATCGCAGCCGGCAAGCATGACCGTGAGCGTGCCGCCCATCGAGTGCCCGGTCGCGCCGATCCTTGCGGGATCGACCTCCGGCTGCTGCTGGAGAAAGGTCACCGCGCGGCGGGCGGCGAGGGTGATCAGGAACCAGTTGTTGTTCCGCGGCGACTCGAAGGGATCGAGCGTCTTCCCGTCCGGCAGGCAGGACGCGTAGTGGCTGTTGTGGCCGGTCTGGGTGGCATCGACCGCGCCCCAGTCGGTGCCCGGCTCGCCCGGGAGCTGGCCGGCCATCGGCTTGGCGCCCCAGTTGATCGCGATCGCCGCGTAGCCGTTCTTCGCCCAGGCGACCACCGTTTCCGCCTGCGCCACCTGGCCGCCGCCGTGCATCTGTAGGATGCCCGGCAGTTTGCCTTCCCGGGTCTTCGGGAACGCGTAAAAGGCTCCCATCACCGACTTGCGGCCCTTGAAGGTGCCGACGACATAGGTCAGCCGCCGCACGACGATGCCGTCTTGCTCGTGCTCCTTCACGACCGTCACATCCAGCGGTTCCTTGGCGGGATCGAAGGGAGCGTGGAGTTCCTCCACGCTCATCGGGACCTTCCCTGCCTCCAAAGGCGGCAAGGTTTCCGCGACGAGCGGGGAAGCCAGGCAGAGGAACGAAAGGAGCAGGCGGGTCGGGATCATCGGGCGCGGGAGAAAACGTCGCCGCCGCCGGTGCTTGATCACATTTCGGAAGGATGGGGGCTTCCCGTGGCGGCAGGGATGCGCGTAGGCTGCGCGGAACCCGTATCCGAACCATGATCTTCCGAATCCCCCGCCTGATGTTAGAACGGCTGCTTTTCCTGATCTGCATGCTGTTCGCCACCGCCCAAGCCGGCGCGGGTCTCGTCAAGAACCTCGAAGCCGGCAAGCCGCAGACGGTGGTGACCTACGGCACCAGCCTGACCGCCGGCGGCGCCTGGGTCGGCCAGTTCGGCGCGGCGCTCGAAGCCCGTTGGCCCGGGCGGGCGAAGGTGATCAACAGCGGCAAGGGCGGGATGTGGTCGAAGTGGGGGGTCGATAACCTCGACGCACGGGTGATCACGAAGAAGCCGGACACCGTCCTGATCGAGTTCGGCATCAACGACGCCTTCCTGCAGTACAAGACCCCTGTCGCCGAAGCGCGGGCGAACCTGGAGGCGATGATCGACCGCATCCTCGCGGCGAAGGCGGACACCGAGATCATCCTGATGACGATGAACCCGCCGGTCGGGGTGCATCTCGAACGCCGGCCGGCGATCGCCGAATACTACGAGATGTATCGTAGCGTGGCGAAGAAGCGGAAACTGCAACTCGTCGACCACGCGGCGAACTGGGCGCCGATCCTGGCGAACGACCGCGCGCGCTTCGACCGCTACGTGCCGGACGGCATTCATCCGGGCCCGGAAGGATGCCGGGAGGTGATCACGCCCGCATTGCTGAAGGCGCTGGGCATTCCCGCGGCGGCAGCGGAGAAGGTTTCCCTTTGGCCGGACCAGGCGCCGCTGGGTGACGGGAACTTCGAGAAAGCGGAGGTCTTCATCACCGTGCACCGTGCGGAGAAGCCCAACGGCGCGGCGATGGTGATCTGCCCCGGCGGTGGCTACGGCGGGCTGGTGGTCGGACCCGAAGGCCATGGCATCGCGAAATGGCTGAACGGCCACGGCATCACCGGCATCGTGCTCGAATACCGCCTGCCGAAAGGCCGCTCGGCGGTGCCGCTTCTCGATGCGCAGCGCGCGATCCGCACGGTGCGGGCGAAAGCGAAGGACTGGGGCATCGATCCGTCCAAGGTGGGCATCATCGGCTTTTCCGCCGGCGGGCATCTGGCGGCGACCGCGGCGACGCGCCACGACGACGGCGATCCCGCGGCGAAGGACCCGGTCGAGCGCCAGGGCTGCCGGCCGGATTTCGCGGTGCTGGTCTATCCGGTGATCACCATGGGCGAGAGCACGCACGGCGGATCGCGGAAGAATCTGTTAGGTCCGGATCCTTCGGCGGAAGCGATCGCGCTCTACTCCGCCGAGAAGCAGGTCACGGAGAAGACCTCGCCGACCTACCTGACCCACGCGGTGAACGACCGCATCGTGCCGGTGTCCCACAGCCGTGCCTTCCACGCGGCGCTGGAGGAGAAGAAGGTTGCCGTGGAATACCTCGAACTCCCCTCCGGCGACCACGGCCTCGACGGCTACAAGGGTCCGATGTGGGACGCCTGGCAAGCCGGGGTGCTGAAATGGCTGGCGGAAAGGAAGTTGCTTCCCTGAACTTGGCCATGCGCATCGACTCTCACGTCCACTTCGTCGGCACCGGGACCGATGGCTCCGGCTGCTGGTACCGGCCGAAGGGTCTCACGAAGATCGGCGAGCCGTTTCTGGTGAAGGCGGTCGGGCTGACGACGCGCGACTTGCACGGGCCGGAGTTCGACCGGCTCTATACGGAAAAGCTGTTAGAGATGATCCGCGGTTCGTCGATCGACCGCGCGCTGCTGCTGGCCCACGAGCTGCCACACCATGCCGACGGCACGGCCTTGCCGGAGCGCTCGTCGCTTTACGTGCCGAACGACCACGTGCTGGAACTGGCGCGGCGGCATCCGGAGTTCCTCGCCGGGGTGTCGATCCATCCGGCGCGTCGCGACGCGATGGACGAGCTCGAGAAATGCCTGGCCGGAGGTGCCGCGGCCTTGAAATGCCTGCCGAACGTGCAGGGGATCGATTGGAACGACCCGCGCTACACCCGCTTCCTCGAACGCATGGCGGAGGCCGGGCTGCCACTGCTGGCGCATACCGGCAGCGAGCGGACGATGCCGGTGATGGACCACGCGCTGGCCTCGCCGCGGGTGCTGACCCGGGCGCTGGAGATCGGCGTCACCTGCATCGCGGCGCATGCGGGGACCGGGATGATGTTGTTAGATCCGGACTACTTCGACCTTTTCGCGGAGATGCTGGAAAAGCATCCGAACCTCTACGGCGATAACAGCGCGCTGGCGGGCTTGAGTTTCCGGCTCCGGCCTTCGGCGCTGCGGGCGATGACTTCCGCGGTGATGGAAGGACGCATCCTGCACGGCAGCGACCTGCCGGTGCCGCCGAGCGGGCTGCTACCGGCGGCCTTCGGGATGATCTCGTGGAGCGACCACCGGGTTGCCGGGCGGATCGCGAACCCGCTGGAGCGCGACGCGGAACTCAAGCGGAGGATGGGCTTCAACGAGGCGAGCTTCACCCGGGCGGCGACGGTGCTGCGCGGAGCGGCTTGAGGGGAGTGGATGGCTGCTCGTGGATGGTTCGGAGCCAGCGGACCGCCTTCCGTGCCAACCACCAGCTGCCTCTTTGGCAATTGGAACTTCTCACCTGGCACCTCCTCCGACCCGACCCTTCTTCGCCAAAGGCTACGAAGGGCAGGCCGTCCAAGCCGGCTGAAGCCGGCGCTCCAATAGAGGGATGCCACCTTACAAAAGCGGCCACCCCGGTGGCCCCGGCGTGGTGCCGGGGTCGGGGTGGCCGCGAAGGAGCGGAGCCGCGGATCAGGGGGCGCTCACGCTGGCGCGGAGGAAGCCCTTGGAGGGCAGACCGTTCGAGCCGCCGAGGCTGAAGCTGCGGTAGGAGTAGCCGGGGTTCAGGGCGGGCAGGTCGGTGGTGATGGCCGTCGGGACCGCGTTCACCGTGGTCGGGAAGCTCGCCAGCGTGCTGCTGCCTTCGATCCGGTAGGTGATGCCGTCGGCCACCGAGGCGGCGGTCGAGGGCGCGGCATTGGTGAAGGCCGCGGCACCGGTGCGGATGGCGGCGGTGAGGACCAGCTCCTTGTCGGTGTCGCCGTCGAAGGTGCTGTCGGCGGTGAAGACGAACACCTTCGGGTTCAGGCTGCCGCTGCCGGGATTGCCGTCGAAGCCGAACTCGGTGAGGTTGTCGAAGCCGTCCTTGTCCGGGTCGGCGGTCTGGCCGATGATCGCGGGATTGGTCTCGCCCGGGAAGAAGGCATTGATCCAGGTGCCGTAGGGCGTGGCGCCGGAGGAGGTCACGCTGAGCAGGCCGTCGCCGTTGATCAGGGCGGTCTCGAAGTCGGCGCCGAGCGCGGCGATCGATCCGAGGCGGCCCCACTTGCCGGCGGCTTGCGGGGTGCCGTTGATGAAGAGCTGGTCGACGACATCGGTGCCGGCGGGCAGGTTGAGCGTGCCGCCGGTGAGGAGGCGGATGTCCGCGCCATCGGCGAAGGTCGAGGCCCCGGCGATGGCGAGCGTGCCCTGGGTCACGGTGGTGTCGCCGAGGTGGCCGATGGTGCCGGTGATGGTGATGAAGCCGGAGCCGATCTTGTTGAGGCCGACCGAGCCGCCGGTGCTGCCGGTGAAGGTGGCGCTGGCGTTGCTACCGCCGACGGAGAGCGTCGGGCTGCCGGAGGAGGAGGAGATCGTGCCGGAGCCGCTGATCCCGTTGATCGTCTGGTCGTGGCCGGCGAGGTTGAGGGTGCCGTTGAGGACGACACTGCCCTTGCCGGCGCCGTTGGGGATCTGGTTCGGGGCGCCCATGGAAAGGGTGGCCCCGGCGCCGATGGTGGTGTCGCCGACGTAATCGTTCGGGCTGGCCGTGGCATTGGCGAGGGTGATGCTGACCGCCGAGGCGTTGAGCTGGAGGCCGTTCGGACCGGTCACCCGGCCGGTCAGGCGGGCGGAGCCGACGTTGCCGAAGAGGGCGTTGGACAGGTTGGCGGTGATGGTTCCGGAGAAGACGTGGCCGAAGGTATCGAGGCGGATGCCCGGCTGGTCGGTCCCGAGGGTCGTGTTGAAGACGATGTCGTTGGCGATGGTGTAGTTCGGGGCGGTATCGAGCAGCATGCCGGCCTTGTCGGTGGGAGCCTCGCCGATGGTGATCGGTCCGGTGCCGAAGGGGCTGCTGACGATGGCGCCCGGCGAGCCGACGGTCACCGGGGCGGCGGTGATGCGGAGGCGGGTGCCGGTGGCGGTGTTGGCCAGCAGCAAGCCTCCGGAGAAGGTGTTGGCGTTGGACAGAGTGAAGGGCGTGGCGCCGCCGTTGGCGTTCCGGAGGCTGATCCGGACGGCCTTGGCGGGCCCGTTGGTGATCAGGCTGGCGACGGTGTTGGTCTGGCCGCTGATGGCGAGGGTGGTGGTTCCGGCGCCGGCGCTGTTGTCGGTGATGGTGGCGGTGGCGGCACCGGCTCCCATGTTGCCGACCGTCAGGTTGAAGCCGTTCAGGTCCACCGTGCCGGTGCCGGCAGCGGTGAGGCTGCTGGTGACGCCGAAAGCGGCGGCGTTGTTCGCTTTCAGGAGGCCGGCGTTGACGGTGGTGGCACCGGTGTAGGTGCTGGCGCCGGAGAGCGTCCAGGTGCCGCTGCCGTTCTTGACCACGTTGACCGCGCCGGTGCCGGTCGAGGTCGGCGACTGGTTGGTGATGGCACCGGTCACCTCGCTGGCGGCCGAGGTTCCGGCGAGGGTCAGGGTGCTGGCGTTGGCGTTGTTCTGCTGGTTGGAATAGCCGGCGATCAGGAGGTCGGCGGTGGTCGGGTTGAGCGTCAGGTTGCTGGCGCCGCCGGTGACGTTGCGGAAGGTGCCGAGGGCGAGCTTGTAGCCGTTCGCGCCGGTGATGTTGAAGGTCACGGCGTTGCCGTAGGGCAGGAGGGTGCCCGGGGCGAAGGTCAGGGTCTGGCCGGTGGCGCTGGCGCCGATGCGGTCGACATCGATGCCCAGGGTCGCGCCGTTGAAGCCGCCGGCGTTGTTGCCGCCGGCGAAGGTCACCGAGTCGTCCGAGCGGAGCTGAAGCAGGCCGCCGTTGAAGAGGTTGAAGGGCTGGACGGTGCCGCTTTGCTCGGTGGAGAGCGCGGTGGAAACGCCGGCCGTGGTGTTTCCGGCGTTGGCCTGCAGCTGCAGGATGCCTCCGGCGTTGACGACCGTGCGGGTGGCGAGGTTGCCGGGGCGGCCGACGTTGTTTCCGCTGAGGATGGCGGTGCTGCCGCTGTTCACGGTGAGCAGGGTGGTGAACGAATTGTCCCCGGTCATGCTGAACGTGCCGCTGTTGACGGTGATGCCGCCGAGCGAGTTGTTGGATCCGCCGAGGAGGACCGAAGCGGCGTTGGAGACCAAGGTGCCGGTGAAGGTGTTGTTGCCGGCCAGCGCGATGCTGCCGCTGCCGCCGAGGACGACGCCGACAGGGTCGGAGCCGTTGTTGGCGATGGCGGAGTTGACGGTCAGCGGCTCGGCGCTGTCGTTCAGGATGCTGAGCGTGGCGGCGCCCAGGTTGTCGACATTGCCGGTGGTGAGGATGCCGTCGTTGGCCGCGGTGCCGAGGGTCAGGCTGTCCGCGCCGGGGCTTTGCCAGATCAGGCCGCCGGCTTCATCGCCGACCATCAGCACGTCCGTGGAATTGGCGGGATCGACCGTGGACGGGCCTTCGTCGGCGACCATCTGGAGCAGGTTGATCCGGTTCAGCGGCGTGGCGGTGAGGCCGACATTGCCGATGGTGCCGCCGTTGACGATCTGGACGTTTTTGGTGATGTCGTTGGGGATGCTGTTGGGGCCGAGGCGTTCGACGGCCGAGAACGCGGCGTAGGCGACGATCGGGCCGTCGGTTCCGTTGGTGGAATTGGTGCCGATGACCGGGATGCCGCCGACCAGCACGCGGGACCAGGGGAGGATGCCGTTGGTGTTGGTGGTGTCGGTGGTGGCGATCCCGCTTTCGGCGAGGACCACGGTGCCGGTGCCGGCCGGGGTGACGGCGCGCAGGTCGAGGCGGGCGGTGCCGGAGGGCCGGGTGATCAGGGTGGACCTGCCGTTGACGAGCGTGGTGGAGGCCACCGTTTCGGGGTGGGTGCCGCCGACGAGTTCGACGGTGCCGCCGGAGAGGGTGAGGGTGGATTCGGGAAGCTTGCTCGTGTCGGTGGTCGAGTAGTCGAGGCGGAGGGTGCCGCCGTTCACGGTGGTGGTGCCGCCGGCGCCGGAGTAGTCGCCGGAGATCACCAGCGTGCCGGTGTTGACGGTGCGGTTGCTGGCGTTGCTGGCGGTGCCGGCCAGCACGAGCGTGCCGCCGTTGACGGTGGTGGCACCGGTGTAGGTGTTGGGTCCGCTGAGGGTCCAGGTGCCGGTGCCCTGCTTGTTGACGGTGGGGGTGCCGGTGCCGTTCGAGATCTCCCCGCTGACGACACCGTCGCCCGCGCCTTGCAGCTGCAGCACGCGTCCGGTGCCGGTGGCACCGCCGGAGAGGGTGAAGCCGCCGGCGAGGGTGAGCAGGCCGGACTGGGATTCGATGTTGTAGGTGGATCCGCCGGTCTGGCCTTGGACCTGTGCCGTGAGCGTGGTCGTGCCGGAGACGTGAGAAAGTGAGGGAATGTTCAACGTGACCCCTTGTCGGGCGCTGACAATGAAGGGCTCGGTAAAGGTAAAGTCGCCGGCCCACTCCACGCGGCCGGAGCCGCTGACATCGCCGGTGATCCGGGTGGCTCCGGTGTCGGAGCCGAGGGAGCTGTTGTTGGTCACGCGGAGCACCCCTCCGGCGACGTTGGTGATGCCGGTGTAGCTGTTGACTCCGGAGAGCACCCAGGTGCCGGTGCCTTGCTTGTTGATCGCGTTGGGCTGGGTGAAGGTGATGGTCTGGCCGAGGGTGCCGGCGGCATTCGCCCCGGCGCTCAAGCCGATGGTGAAGGGACCCGCGCCGGTGATGCTGGTGACGCGCTGCGAGCTGGTGATGCCGGTTCCGGAAACGATGGAGCCGATGACGACGTCGGTGACCGATGCCACGGTGATCGAGGTCGCGGCGGCAGCGAAAGCAGCGCTGGCGGTGGTCGAGACGGTGCCGCCGTTGTTGAAGATGTTGCCGATGGTCCCGGAGATTTCGCCGATCCCCGCGGTGTCTCCGCTGAGGACCAGTGTCTTGCCTCCCACCCCGCTGGCGGTCGGGGCGCTGGTGAAGTTCAGCAAGCCGGTGCCCGACTGGCTGACTCCCCCGTTGCCATAGGTGCCGCCCAGGTCGATCACCCGGTCGGTGCTTTCGCCGGCACCGGTGTAGATCAGGGTGCCGCCGGTGGCGAGGTTGCCGAGGGCGATCGTGCTGTTGGTGCCGATGGGTCCGGGATTGCCGGCGTTCCCGATGGTGGCGACGCTGAGGTTGCCGCCGAAGATGCGGGTGAGCCCGGTGTAGGTGTTGGTGTTGGTGAGGACCAGGGTGCCGGCGCCCGCTTTGGTCAGATCGCGCGGTCCGTTCAGCTCGGAAATCACGCCGCTGATTGTGGCGGGGCCGGAGTTGCTGCCGACGATGCCGTCGTTGGCTCCGGTCATCGCCCCGTCGAGGATCACCGGCCCGGCCCAGACGGTGGCCGCGCCGTCGACGCGGAGCTGGCCGATGCTTTCACCGGTGTCGCCGCCCTTGAGGGTGATGGAGGCGTTGTGGGATCCGGCGGAGGTGAAGACCGTCGCGTTCGGTTCGACCGTGATGGCGGTGGAGGCGTTGTCGGCACCGTTGAGCTGGATCTTGCCGGCTCCCGCGGCGGCGCCGACGCCGACCACGAGGTTGCCGGTGAAGGAGGAATGGTTGCCGTTGAGGTTGACCGTGTTGGTCCCCGTGCCGAGCGCGGTCACGCGGACGGTGCCGCTTCCGGAAAGCGAGTTGGAAAGGCCGGTGAACGTCACGTTGCCCTTGTTCACGTCGAGGGTGGCCCCGCTTGCAACCGTGACGGGTCCGGTCCCGAGTGCGCCTTCGTGGGATGCGACGAGAGTTCCTTCCGAGACGGAAAGGCCGCCGGAGAAGGTGTTGGCGGCGGTGCCGAAGAGGATCAGCGTGCCGGCACCGGTCTTGGTGAGGGTGCTGGGGATGCCGCTGTTGTTGGCCAGGGTCTCGTTGACCGTGGCGGTGTCGCCGGAGTTGGTGACCGCGATGGTGGACGCGAAGTCGTTGGCGAGCGCGAGGGATCCGGCCCCGCTGCTGGTGATGATGAAGCCGGAAACGTCGAAGCTGAGGTTGTTGAACGTGTTGACCGTCGTGACGTTGATCGACTCGGCGCCCGCGTCGAAAACGGCGTTGGAATTCTGGGTCCAAACCACGCCGCCCGGGAGCCAGTTTTCATTCCCCGAGGCGGTGCTCCAGTTGTTGGTGGCACCGGCCGAATTCCAGGTGAGCTGGGCCTGTGCATGGCCTCCGGTGAAGGCGAGGGCGGTGGCCAGGAGGGCAAAGCGCACGGCAAAGGAGGCGGAGTCCGCCGGGGTATTGGGTTTCATCGGTATCAGGGGTTTTAAATGGGTTCACATAAGAGGAATCGCTTCGGGAGAGATCCGTCAAGGAAGAGTTGTCCGACACCTTTGCGCGGTCCGCCCGGGATTCCGCGATCACGTGATGTTGCCCGCCGCGATCCCTGTTACGTTCGCCTCACCCCCCACTATGAAAACCGCATCCCCCCAGCGGTCTTCGAAACGGAGCGGCTTCACACTGTTGGAAATCACAGTGGTGATCGCCGTGCTCCTCTCGTTGACCATGATCCTGTTCCTCGGAGCCCGTGCCTGGAAAAACGGTGCCGACCGCACCGGCTGCATCCTCAACATGCGCACCGTGCAGACCTCCGTCCGCTCCTACCAGAACATGTACGGCTACACTGCCGGCGGCATGCCCTACGCCGAAGGCGGCACCCAGGACATCGCCGTCCACATGCATGCCAAGGGCTACATCTCCGACCAGCAGTTCGCCGCCATCCAGGGCAGCGAAACCTGCGACGGCGGAGGAACCTACGAGCGGACCCATCCCGACGTGTTCCCGCCGGTCGGCCAACTCTACATCAACTGCTCGCTCTCGGCGACCGAGAACCACACGATGGAAGCAGGCCTGGAGTGGTGATCGCTCCCTGACCCGGCGATTTCTCCGGCCTGCCGCGTGCGGGCCGGAGCCTTCGCGTACCGCTCACCCTTCCAGCGCCGAGCGGAGATCCGAGGCGGCGGAAAGCGCCTTTCCCTTGGGATCCGGCGCGGCGGCGAAGTCCTCCTCCGGTTCCAGCGGGTGAAGCCCGGCCGGCAGGCGCGGCGCGCGTTCGACCGGCTCCGGTCCGGCCAAGGTGGTGTTTTCCGCGGCGGCCTGCAGCTCCTCGAACTTGCGGGCGGTGCTCAGCACGCGGGTCTCGTACGAGCCCACCGCCGCGTTGTAGTGGCCGACGGCGTTCTCCAGCGATTTCCCGAGCTTGCCGAAATGCCCGGCCAGGGTGCCGAGCCTCTCGTGCAGCGTGCGGCCCAGCGCCGAGATCTCCCTCGCGTTCTCCGCCAGCGCTTCCTGCCGCCAGCCGTACGAAACGGCCCGCAGCAGCGCGATCAAGGTGGTCGGCGTGGCGAGGATCACGCCGTGGTCGACGCCGCGCTCGATCAAGCCGGGATCGCACTGCAGCGCCGCGGAGAAGAACGACTCGCTCGGCAGGAACAGCACGACGAACTCCGGCGCGTGGTCGAACTGCGCGGCGTAGTTCTTCGAGGAAAGCTGGGTGATGTGGGTGCGGACCTGCCGCGCATGGCGGTGCAGCGCTTCCTCGCGGGCGCTGTCGTCGGTCGCTTCGAGCGCGTCGAGGTAGGCGTCCATCGGGGTCTTGGAATCGACCACGATGGTCTTGCCTCCCGGCAGGCGGACGATCAGGTCCGGGCGCAGGCGCTTGCCCTCGTCGCTGGTGGTGGTGGTCTGGACCTCGAAGTCGCAGTGCTCCTGCATGCCGGCAAGTTCCACCACGCGGCGGAGCTGGATCTCGCCCCACTGGCCGCGGCCGGTCGGCTGGCGCAGCGCTTTCACCAGTTGGCCGGTCTCGCGCTGAAGGCCGAGCTGGCCGTCGGCGAGCGCCTTCACCTGGGTCCGCAATTCGGCATAGGCACCCTCGCGCGACTTCTCGATCTCGCCGATGCGGTGCTCGAACTTGCCCAGCGACTCGGCCACCGGCTTGACCAGGTTCTCGATCGCGATCCGGCGCTTCTCCAGATCGCCCTTCGCCTCCTCGGTGTGGCTTTGCAGGGAGGTCTTGGCGAGCTGGAGGAACTGCTCGGCGGACGACTTCAGGGCATCGGAGGAGAGCGCCTTGAAGGTGTCGGCCAGCCGCTGCTCCGCGCGGTCGAGCAAGGCCTGCTTCTCCGCGGCGGCCTTGCTTTCGTCCTCCAGCCGGGTCCGCATTTCGGCGAGCTGGGTGCGCAGCGCCTGGCCGTTCGCCTCGGACTGGGCCGCCTCGGAGGCCGTCGCGGCGTGGCGCGCCTCCAGCTCGGTGATCCGGCGTTCCTCCGCCTTGATCCGTTCTTCCAGCCGCGCCCGGCGGCCGGACAGGGCGAGCACGGTGAGCAGCCAGCCGAAAAAGGCTCCGGCGAGCGAACTGAGGATCCAGGGCAGGGCGGCTTCGAGCTCGGGTGGCATGGCGGATTGTTCCTTGCGGATGGCGTCAGGCGGGGCATCGTCAGCCCCGTCGCGCGCCTGCCCGGAGTACCGGCGCCGCCCCGCGAACGCAAACCAAACCGATCCCACCATCATGGCCCACACTCTTCCCGCCCTCGGTTACGCCCTCGACGCGCTCGAACCCCACATCGACGCGAAGACCATGGAAATCCACCACGGCAAGCACCACAACGCCTACGTCACCAACCTCAACGCCGCCATCGCCGGCAAGGCCGACCTCGAGGCCAAGAGCGTCGAGGACCTCATCGCCGACCTTTCCGCCGTGCCGGAAGACATCCGCGGCGCGGTCCGCAACAACGGCGGCGGCCACGTCAACCACACGTTCTTCTGGAAAGTCATCGCCCCCGGCGGTGCCAAGGCCCCGTCCGGCGAACTCGCCGCGGCGATCGACAAGGCCTTCGGTTCCTTCGACGCCTTCAAGGAAGCCTTCGCCAAGGCCGGCGCCACCCGCTTCGGCTCCGGCTGGGCATGGCTGGTGAAGAACGCCGACGGCACGCTGTCGGTCGGCTCCACCGCCAACCAGGACACCCCGCTGATGGGCAAGGCCGTCGCCGGCATCGAAGGCACCCCGGTCCTCGGCCTCGACGTTTGGGAGCACGCCTACTACCTGCACTACCAGAACCGCCGCCCGGATTACATCGCGGCGTTCTGGAACGTGGTGAACTGGGACGTCGTCGCCGCGAATTTCGCGGGCTGAGACGACTTCACGGAATGACTTCGATCCAAGCCGCCCCGGGAAACCGCGGGCGGCTTTTTCTTGGATGTCCGGCCCGGCGCATCTTCCCGACTCCCTTGGAGATGTCCCTTGATGGGTGGTCCCGCGGCATGTAAAGGCAGGAAAGCCTTGGGAAAGTTGATCCAGCGCCAAATGTCCCCGCTGTGGAAAGCACTCGCTGCGGCGGTCCTGCTATCCACTCCGCTTTCCGCCCAGTGGGGCGCGGATTCGCAGCCGACGCGCACGACCGACGACCACACGAAGCGCGTCATCGGCTACGTGACCCAGTGGGATGCCTGGAAATCCACCGACGCCGGCTTGCCGCGGCAGGGCTTCCTCAACCACCTCAATCTCGACTACTCGCAGTACACGCACCTGAACTTCTCGTTCTTCGGCGTGGCCAACGACGGCTCGCTGCACTCCGGTGATTACCGGAACCCGGCCATCCACCAGGCCGGCTCCAGCCAGTCGCCGGCGCCGTTGCTGAACAGTGACATTTATTCGTCCTGGGACTACCACCTGATCCGGGGCCACCTGGTCCCGCAGTGGGAAATCAACGCCACCGCGCAGGCCGACGGATTCATCGCCTTCAACGGCGGCTGGAAGCACGTCGCCACCGGTCTCACGGGACCGCTGCCCGTGCCTTACCATCCGCCGGGCAGCGCGCCGGGCATCCTCGAACTCGCGCATTCGAAAGGCGTCAAGGTGATGGCATCCATCGGCGGCTGGTCGATGTGCAAGCACTTCCCCGAAACCGCCGCCGACCCGGTCAAGCGCGCCCGCTTCATCGCCGACTGCCAGAAGCTGATCGCGATGGGCTTCGACGGCATCGATCTCGACTGGGAATACCCCGGACCCTTCGCCGGGATGAACTTCACCGGCAGCAACGCCGACTACGCGAACTTCCTCACGCTGATCACCGAGCTGCGCGCGGCCATCGGACCCGACAAGGAGATCACCTCCGCGATGAGCGCCGCGCCGGCCAAGCTCGCGGGCTTCGATTGGCCGGCGGTATCGGCGATCCTCGATTCGGTCAACCTGATGACCTACGATTTCGAAGGCGGCTGGTCGGATCATGCGGGACACAACGCGCGGCTCCACCCGCATCCCGGGCAGGAAGCCGTCACCTTCGCTTGCTCGACCAGCGTGCAGTATCTCATCGGCCAAGGCGTGCCGCGTTCCAAGATCGCGATGGGCCTCGCCTTCTACGGCCGCGGCGTCGTCTGCAACGGTCCCGCCGCCCTCGGGGCGCCTACCGTGAAGGTCGCGACCACCATCCAGCCCGACGGCCCGGTCGTCACCGCCGCCGATTTCGTACCCTGGGCGCCCTTCGATGCCACGCCCACCTACCAGCGGATCACCCAGCTCATGGGCAGCGGCTGGACGCGGCACTGGGATGACATTTCGAAAGCTCCCTACCTGACCAAAGGCAGCTCCTTCCTGAGCTACGATGACTCCCGTAGCATCGGCCACAAGGCCGCCTACGTCCGCGAGCAGGATCTCGGCGGCGTGATCGTCTGGCATGCCTTCGGCGACCTCCGGCCCGGCCCGGTCACCAGCAGCGACAAGCTCCCCTTCAGCCCCGGCACCGACGCCCCGCTGATCAACGTCGTCAATTCCGTCCTCGCCGGCGACGCGATCCCCGCCGACGGCAGCGAAGGACCCGCACCCGCCGGCGGCCCGCCCCGCGGCTTGAACACGCTGCCCGACCGGCCCCTCGTCTTCGGATACGTGAATGCCCTGCGCAACGCCAGCGGCCAGGACCAGGTCATCGCCGATCTTCCCGCGGCGCTCCAGGCGGCGAATCTCGAAGCCTTCGACGTGCTCATCACCGCCTTCGCCGAACCTCTGGCCAACGGCGGGATCGGCACCGGGCTCGGCGCTTTCTCCAGCTACCTGCCCGCCGTCGTCGCGGAAGGCCACGCGCTCGACAAGTCGGTCGTCGTTTCGATCGGCGGGGCCTACCCGGCATCGCTCGCCACGCAGTTCGCGACGGTCGCCGCCAGCCCGACGCTGCGGCAAACCTTCTCTAACAACGTCGTCGCGTTCCTCCGGCAGCACCAGCTCGACGGCGTCGACATCGACTACGAATTCCCCGCCGACGCCGCGGCCCGCGCCAACTTCACGCTGCTGATGCAGACGCTCCATGCCACCGTGAAGGCCGCCGACCCGCGCTACCTCGTCATGTTCGGCGGCGGCCCCGGCTGGTACCTCGGCAGCTTTGATTTCGCCGCGCTCCACCCGCACTGCGACTTCTTCTTCTACTTCGGCTACGACTGGAAGAACCCGGCCAACGGCCCGCTGCGCAAGCCCGGCTCGATCCAGTGGACGCTCGCCAACGACACCCTGCCGGAAGCCTCGGTGAAAGGCGGTATCGACTACGTGTTAGGCAAAGGCTTCCCCGCCTCCAAGATCATCTGCGGCCTGCCCTTCTACGGCTCGAACAACACCTCCTGGTCCGCGGTCCGGACCACCTGGGCCGCCAATCCATCGTCGTTCGCCATCCATCCCGACTCGCTCGAAGTCCAGATCGGCGGCGAATGGTTCACGCCGCCCGATGCCATGAAGCGCAAGATGAACGCGCTGCTTTCCGCGGAGGACAGCGCTCTAACAGGTGGCGCGGTGATCCGCGGCGTCGGCTGCTGGGAAATCGGCCACGAGCACGCCAGCCAGCCCGACCTTTCGACCGCCTTCGCCGAGTGGATCGCGGGCGGGCCGGTGGATCCCGTCGATCCCCCGCTCGATCCCGGAGCCGGCTGGACCTCCCACGCCCTTCCCGGCGGCCTGACCCTCACGCTGCAAGTCACCCAGAACTGGGGCAGCGGCTTCGAAGGAAACCTTCTCCTCAACAACCAGACCGGCTCCGCCTTGAACACGTGGACCATCCAGTTCGACGCGCCCTTCACCGTGAACTCGATGTGGAACGGCGTGTATGGCGGCAAGACCGGAAGCACCCACAGCGCGTCGAATCCCACCTGGGGCGGCTACTCGCTTCCCCACGGCTCGACCGGCAGCATCGGCTTCACCGCCAGCGGCACCCCGGCGCAACCCGCCAACCTGAGGCTGAACGGCCAGCCGGTTGGCAGCAGCGGCACCTCGTTTTCCACCTGGTCGTCCACTCGTGGCATCACCGGCATCACCGGCGACCCCGACGGCGACGGCCGCCCGCACCTCATCGAGTTCCTCAACGGCACGAACCCCACGACCACTGACCCCGGCCACCGCGCCGAGCGCCGCACGCTCAACATCTCCGGGACCACCGCGGAGTACTTCTGCCTCATCGTCCCCGCCGACCGCGCCTCCGCCGCTGTCGAATACCGCGTCACCGCAGGTGCCGATCCCGCCGTGGCCCCGACGCGCCTGATGATCCGCCACGAAACCCTCGACCTCGGCGGCAACCGCGTCGAAGCCGTCTGGCGCGACTCCTTGCCCCTCGCAGCCCGGCCCCGCGCCTTCGCCCGGGTCGAAGCCCGGACCAAACCCTGAATCCGAGCCTTGGCCCCCCGGGAAAATTGAACAAGGCCCGGCCGCCTCACCGCTTCCCGGCGCGCCCCGCACCTCTCCCATGATCTCCCGCACCTGCCGCTCCGGCCTCCTGCTGCTCGCCCTCGCCACCGCATTCCCCGTTTCCGCCGAGGTCTCCCTTCAACCTGCCGTCCGAGTGGAACCGCCACGGCTCCCCACCGCATTCCCCGTTTCCGCCGAGGTCTCCACCCCGCCGCCTTCCGCCGAAGTCAGCGACGCCATCAAGAAGGTCTTCCCCGCCCTGGTCCGCATCTACGTGGTGATGGAGGAAGGCTCCGACGGCCGGATGAAGAAAATGCAGGGCAGCGGCAGCGGCGCCATCATCTCCGCCGAAGGCCACGTGCTGACGAACCACCACGTCGCCGGCCGCGGCACCCGCTTCGTTTGCACGCTCTCGAACCACGACGAGGTCGATGCCACCCTGGTCGGCACCGACGCCCTCTCCGACCTCGCCGTTCTCAAGCTCGACCTTTCGACCCGCCGCTTCAAGGACCAGCCGCTCGCCGTCGCCGGCTTCGGCGATTCCGACCAGCTGAAAGTCGGCGACGTCGTCTACGCGATGGGCAGCCCCGGCGGCCTCTCGCAGTCGGTCACCCGCGGCATCGTCGCCAACACCGCGATGATCGTCCCGCGCCAACAGATCGGTCTCACCCTCGATGGCGAGAAAGTCGGCGAGCTGGTCCGCTGGATCGGCCACGACGCCATCATCTACCCCGGCAACTCCGGCGGCCCGCTGGTCAACCCGGCCGGCGAAATCATCGGCGTGAACGAAGTCGGCATCGCCAGCCTCGGCGGCGCCATTCCTTCCAACCTCGCGAAGAAAGTCGCCGCCGAACTCATCGAGAAGGGTAGCATCACCCGCAGCTGGATCGGCGTGGAAATCCAGCCGCTTCTCCGCAGCATGGCCGACCGCAAGGGCGCGCTCGTCGCCTCGGTGTGGAAGGACAGCCCCGCCGCGCAGGCCGGCATCCGCCCCGGCGACTTCATCACCGCTTACCAGGGCACCGCCTTGCCCGATTGCCACGCCGCCGAGGACCTCCCGGTCTTCAACGCGATGGTCCTCGGCACCGCCCCCGGCACCAAGGTGACTCTAACAGGCGTCCGCGACGGCAAGCCGCAGACCTGGGAAATGACCACCGTCGTCCGCGAGCCGAACATGGCGAAGGAAGACGAGATCCGCGAATGGGGCATCACCGCCCGCGACTTCACCCGCGTCGCCGCGCTCGAGAAATTCCGCGGGACCAAGGACGGCGTGCTGGTCGATACCGTCCGCGGCGGCGGCCCTTCGTCCGAAGCCAAGCCGCCCCTGCGCGGCTCCGACGTGATCGTCCGCGTCGGCGGCAAGCCGGTGCACAACCGCGCCGAACTCGAAGCCTTCACCGCGGAGTTCACCAAGGGCCTCGCCGAAGCCAAGCCGCTGCTCGTCGAGTTCGAGCGCGACAGCCAGCAGCTCGCCACCGTGGTCAAGGTTGGCCCGGTCAAGGACCCCGTGAAGCCCCGCCTCGCCGAAAAGGCGTGGCTCGGCGCCAGCACCCAGGTCATCACCGACGAACTCGCCGAGGCCTACGGCATCGCCGGCAAGAAGGGCGTCCGCGTCACCGCCCTCGCCCCGGATTCCCCCGCCGCCAAGGCCGGCCTCAAGGAAGGCGACCTCCTCCTCAAGCTCGACGGCAAGGTGATCAACGCCCGCCGCCCGGAGGACTCCGAGGTCTTCCCCGAACTCATCCTCGCCTACCCCGTCGATTCCACCCTCGAGCTCGCCGGCCTGCGCGACGGCCAGCCGCAGACCTGGTCGGTCGCCCTCGCCCCGCGGCCGATCGACGACAGCGAGCTGCTCGAATACAAGGACGACCGCTTCGAGTTCACCGCCCGCCAGCTTTCCGCCGCCCAGCGCGACCAGGCCAAGGAACAGCAGGGCGAGGAACCCGCCGGCCTCTCCGTCCTCAAGGTCGAGCCCAGCGGCTGGGCCGCCCTCGGCGGGCTTGCTCCGGACGATATCATCCTCACCATCGACGGCAGCCCGGTGAACGAGATCGACGCCCTCAAGTCCAAGCTCACCGCCCTCGCCGAAGCCAAGCCCCGCAGCGTCGTCTTCGGCATCCGCCGCGGCGCCCGCACCCAGTTCCTCGAAATCGAACCCCGCTGGTAACTCTCTTCATCTCCCATCTGCCATCTACCATCCACCATCTCGTCTTATGCTCCGCCACCTGACCCTCGCCCTCGCGGCCACCACCGCCCTCGCCACCGCTTCCACCGCCGAACTGCGGGAAACCGGCAAAAAACTCTCCGAAACCCACAAGGACGCCGTCGTCTGGCTCTCCGTGCTCGCCAAGACCAGCATGGGCGCCGAAGGCGAGGTCCCCGCCCAGATCAAGGCCGCCCTCGCCGGCCAGGACAAGGAGGAGAAAAGCGAGACCACCGGCACCGTGATCGATGCCTCCGGCCTGATCGTCACCGCCCTCGGCGGGCTCGACAAGTCGTCGATGGTCGACGGCCAGTCGGTCAACACCCCGATGGGCGAGATCAAGCTCAAGGCCAGCTCCGAGATCAAGGAGATCAAGGTCATCATGGCCGACGGTTCGGAAGTCCCCGCCGACCTCGTGATGAAGGACGAGGACCTCGGCCTCGCCTTCGTCAAGGTCCGCGGCGACAGCGAGGAAGCCAAGGGCGTCGAGTTCAAGGCCATCGACCTCGCCGACTCCGCGCCCGGCGCGCTGCTCGACGAGTGCATCGCCCTCGGCCGCCTCGACGAGGCGCTGAACCGCGAGCCCAGCCTGCTCACCAGCGAGATCTCCGGCATGACCGTCCGGCCCCGCATGTTCTACCGCGTCAACACCGACGCCGTCGGCTGCCCGGTCTTCCTCGCCAACGGCAAGCTGCTCGGCATCTCCGTGCTGCGCCAGCCGAAGGGCGCCGCCGGCCGCAACGGCCAGATCCAGGTTTCGCCCGTCATCCTGCCCGCCGCCGATGTCGCCAAGATCGCCGCCCAGGCCAAGGAAGCCAAACCCGCCGCCCCGGCCCCGGCCGCCGAAGCCGCCCCGGCCGCGGAAGAAAAGCCCGCCGAGGAAAAGCCCGCCGGCGAGTGACCGCCGCGCCAGATCGCTCCTTTTCCCCAAGCCGCCGCGGTTCACCCCCGGCGGCTTTTTCGTAAGGAGTGCCGACGTCCCGTCGACGCCCCGCCCGAGCGATCCATTGAAGCCGGCATTCCTGCCGGCATCCTGCGCTTGATCAGGGCTTTGAGGACCGGGCGTATCGGCGTTTCGTGGATGTCCAATTCGCCCCGTCCCGCCAGCCCCCGCCTTCAATACACATACAACCCGTCCTCGTCCGCTCCGCCCTCGGGCAGCCGCGCCGCCGCCGCGCCGGGCAAGGCCGCTTCGAACTCGCCGAAGGCCTGTTGGAACGACCGCTCCGCCACCTGGTCGCGGCCGATCATCGGCATCCCGGCCACGCGCCCGCGGCCGCTGGCCAGGACCTTGCGGCCGTCGCGCAGCTCGATCGTCGTCCGCGCGTTGACCGGTCCCTCGGAAATCCGGAAATCCAGCTCCAGCTCGCCCGCCCCGTGCCGCACCGGCAGGTAGCCCTCGCGCCGCAGCGCCGCATCCACTTCCGTCACATGCTGCCGCTCGCGGTCCGACAGCTTCCCCGGCATGCCCACCGTCGTGGTGCTGCCATCGGGCACGAATTCGCTGCGGTTCGCGCATCCCGCGAGCAGGCCAAGCGCGGCTCCCGCGGCCAGATATCGGACGGTCCGGATCATGCCGCCGATCCTACGACCCGACCGTTCCCGTTCAAGCGCGGTGGATGACAGGTGGCGGCTCAAAACCCCAACGGGGTGATATAACCCAGCCCAGGGCAACGCCCTGGGTTCCCCAAGCGAAAGGAACCCGCGCTTCCCCCGCGCGACGCTCCCCCAAGCTCTCTTACATTGGGCAACCTGTCCCCTCCCGCCCGGCTTCCTTCGCTTCCCCGACCGCAGGAAAAGGTCGCGTGAAGGCGATCGGAACTTCCGGGAAACCGATCCCCGGCAGCAGCTTGGTCACCACCGCTCGGGCTTCGGCATAGCTCTTCCGCTCCGCGATCGGCTCCATCGCATCCTCCGTCACCCCAAAGATCCCGAACACCGGAGCGGAGTGATCCTCATCGAAGGGATCGTCGTCCTCGGTGAATGCCGCCGTTTCGCCGTCCTCGCCCCATTCGTGGCGGACCGATTGAATCCTCAACCGCCGATACGCCGCGCCGGCCACCGGATTCGGCACCTCCACGCAAACCGGCAGCGGCAGCTAGACACTGACCGTCTCGAAATTCTCATAAAGCGCCGCTATGTTCTTCGACGCTATTCGAAATTGGCTTCGGCGCTTCACTGCAGGTTTGGTCGAAGCATTCTCTAACTTAATTCCAGGATCGTAGTAAACGAAACCACCCGCGAGCGCAGCGAGCAGTCTCAATGAATCAGTTCCCTCCCCTAGCCGAACGCGAGACCCATACGAGTATTGCCAGGCTGGGTTAATGCGTTTCATGGACGGAACGTAAACCGCTTTAGAATGCTTTCTCGACCAATGCGCCAGCAAACCGGAAAAGTCCCACCGCGCGGCATGATTACCCCTCTCGTCAACAAGCGCAATTGAACCATCTGCGTCTACAATTTTATTTTTACTGAAATCATATCCGATCAACTCCATGGTTAATCCAGTGGTAGTCTGTCGCTTCCCAACAGAATGAATCCCTCCGAAATTCATTCTATCCTGACGCTCCTTTTTGTCATGGTATCCGTATGTTCGGATAAAAGCCTCCACTCCTTTGTCTTTGTAGTAGCCGCCAGTCGGCTCAGGCGTCATAAGCGTGATTGCAGCGCCAACGCTATTGAAGTTGGGAACAGCATGTTGCTTGACTTCCCACCCCAGAAAATCCGGTTCACCAACGCTATTCTTGGGAATTCCCAGCTCTGCTTCGAGCGTGAAGCCTCCGCACTGGGGAGCTTGGCAAGGTTTTACTAAGCCGCTTGCGTCGAGTTGTTTTGAGTCGATCCAGCCAGCTTCACTAATTCTCTTCAATTCAGCTAATAAACGCAGCTTCGAATCATTTATATCCGGAATCGAGGGCAGGCTAAGTTCGACAAAAATTCCATTTTGGGGAGTTAGCCCCAAACTGTTGAATTCGCCCGTAACCTCCGAATCGGGGCCAACAACAAATCCAATGACCCTATCATGTTTTGTCACTGCGAGAAACAAAATGCGTCCCGTCATCCTCGTGGCCATCAATTCCGAAGGAGGCAACGCGCAACCTTGCAAGAAGCCAGAAAATCGAACCTCGGGGTATTGTGGATATAGGATTAGCTGTGCCCTTGGAGCTTCGACGACCTCCCCAGACTCAGTAAGCCAATCAAACCGCAATTTAGATTTGAAGATCGGGTTCTTCGGACTGCTGTCGGAAACGATACCCTCGTTGGGGAACAAATTCAGCGCTTGAAATCCAGGTCCAAAGTATACCTGATTCTTCGAGTTGTCGTTTTCTGCGAGCGGTTTCGCGTACAAGCGCCGGGCACCCGCCTTAACGAAAAGAGCCCGTAGATTCGTCAAAGTCATTTCCGTCGATTGCTTCTCCCTGTCGGGTATTTGACGCTTTTGCGAACACAATTCTCCTGAACGCTGTTTGGGTTCTCTTTATCCTCCAAAACCAAATCGCCCGGTATGCCAGCAGGCCGCTTCAGGGCGTCTTTGACTGCTTTAGCAAGTTCTGCGACAACAGGAACCACCACGGAGTTCCCGAACTGCCTGTAAGCCTGCGTGTCAGAGACTACAATCTTGTGGCTGTCCGGGTATCCCATGAGACGAGCACATTCCCGCGGAGTTAGGCGCCTTGGATTTTTTCCCTTCTGGGCGATCAGGATTTCTGACCCATCCTTGTGGTAGCGGGCGCTAAGCGTTCGAGTGGTGTCCAACCCCGTTACTAGGCCGAAGCCGAACCCATTCCCAGCGGCCTTGTGTTTTTCGGCGTAGTTCTGAAGGTAATTCCAAAGGTGGTCTGTTAGCGTGTATTTCGGATCTGGCTTCGCTTCCAAAATTGTCTCAAGCTTAGGACCCTGTTCAGGAAACTTCGGGAACTCAAAGTGGCGCCACTCGCGGAATCCGACCAAGAAGATCCGCTCACGGTGTTGGGGCACAAGACTCTTTGCATCAATAATCTTAGTATAAACTGTGTATCCAAGGTGCTCAGTGAGCGTTCGGTGGATAACTTCAAACGTTCGACCTCTGTCATGACTCTTGAGATTCTTGACGTTCTCCAAAACAAATGCCGCCGGACGATGGTAGTCGATGATATCGGCAATAGAGAAGAACAAGTTACCCTGCTTTGCGTCGTCAAATCCATGCAGCCGTCCCAAACTGTTCTTTTTTGAAACCCCCGCGATGCTGAAGGGCTGGCAGGGGAATCCGCCGCAAAGCACATCATGGGAGGGGATGTCAGCCACGGCGACAGTGTGGATGTCGCCATGGGGTTTTTCTCCGAAATTGGCCTCGTAAGTTTGCTGGCTGAATTTGTCCCAGTCGCTCGAGAAGACGCATTGTCCGCCAATTTTCTCGAAAGCGATCCGAAACCCACCAATTCCGCAGAACAGATCAATGAATCGCAGCGCTTCAGGATTTGGCTCCCCTCCAAGCGGTTTTCTTGAGGCGCGGTAGGGCACCGCGTCCTCACAGACGGACTCTGACGCACCTCCTCCAAAGAGCTTCTCTGTCGCTTTCTGCGCGGTCTTTTTCCCCGAAGCTGCCGTTCCTTTGCGTTTGGCAGTCATGCGTCCACCCCCTTGCACAGCTCAGAGGTTGTGATCCCCAAGGCTTTCGCGAGTCTCGCGACATTCTTGATGCCCGGGTTTCTCAACCCTCTCTCGATCCCGCTCACGTAGGTCGGGTCGATTTCGGCAATCTCCGCCAACTTCTCTTGGGTCAGCTCTTTTCTCTCTCGCGCTTGCCGCACGTTTCTTCCCAACGAAACGAGGACAGAATCATTTTTGACCATGACTCATAGTCCATCTGCCGAGACCAATTTGGTCCATGGACGATGAGTCAAGAGCTACTCAAATTCACACCATTAAGCCTTCGCGCGGAGCCAAGCTACCTTGGTCCTCTGGCCGCTTTCTTCAGCCCAATCCACAGCAAGCACCAGCGTTTGTTGCCGAGAGTGCGCTACCCGGTTGCATCGTTCGAGGCGGGTGGACGATTGTTCGCCGGAAGTGAACAAAAATTGAAGGGACTTCCCTTCCGGCCCCTCATTTCGGGGGCGGCAGGGTGCAGGTCGCGGTGTAGGTGGTCCCTCCGGCCGTGAAGACCGCTTGGACTTGGCGTTGCGGGAGGCGGAGCAGGTCGAGGTGCAGGGTGATCGCCGGCGCGCCCTTGGCGCCTCTCAGCGGGATGTCACCGGTCTCGTCGATGTCCAGCAGGCCCTTGCCCGAATAAGAGCGGCCGTTGAGCTGCATCGTCACGGCGACATTCTGCTTTTTGCCGATGCTTACCACCAGCGGGCCGGCGGCCCCCGCGGGGCCGGACGCGAGGCCGGTGAACTTGCCCGTGACCGGGGAGCGGACCGCCAGACGTCCGATGGCAAATCCTCCCCGGCCATCGGAGACCCGGTAGGGGATCAAGCGCCCGGCCGGATCGGCTTCCGCGGTGGAGATCCGCAACCGCTTTCCTTTCGGCGTGTCGACCACGGTGGCAAGGCCGGAGGCTTCGCTGCCTTCCGGACCTTCGAGCGTGAGCGGGTCGCCGTCGGGATCGCGGTCGTTCTTCAAGACGTCCACCTCGATGCTGCGGACTCCACCGGTCGCCGCGGGCGGCAGCCACGCGACTTCGGGCTTGGCGACAGGGCCGAAGTTCGATGAAGCCCCCGGCGGCTTAAAGCGGAAGGCCCGGGTGGCACGGGCGGTGGAGTCGTTTTTCGACCTGCCGGCCGCGCGCTGTTCCGCGACCGCCGCGACCGCTTCCCCGGTCACCGGCTCGGCGTCTTGGGGGAGGGCGGCGATGCCGTAAACCATGCCATCGTTTCCGGCCACCAGGGCGCGCTGGAGGGTGTAGTAGTCGCGGGTGAACTGATGGAGGATGACGATGCCTTCCGCCGGCGTGTGGCGGAAGACGTAACCGCTCAGGTGCGCCCCGCCGTAGAAGGACATGCCGTAGAGCGCATCGCCCAGGGCCACCGGGATGCTCGGGTAGCTCGGGGGTTCCGTAAAGCGGGCGAGGGTGGTGAGGCTGCCCGCGAGGGAGATCCGGACCAGCTTGTCGCCGGTGATGCCGATGAACCCGTTGTCGACCGCGATCTGGGGAAAGGCTCGGTCGCCGACGCGGGGGTTCTCGTAGAGCACGGTGTCCGCGCCGGGGCCGTCGTGACGGAACATGCCGCCGTAGGAGAAGCGGAAGCTGCCGTAGGGATAGATGAGCCCGCCGCCGGCGAAACTGCCGTAAACCTGCCCGTCCGGGCCGACCAGGAGATTGCCGGGATTGCGGAACGGCACCCGGGTTCCTTCGGGAACCGGAGTCATCGGCGGAAAGCTCGGCCCTTTCTGGAAGCTGCTGACCCGGCGGAAAATTCCGTCCGGGGCGATGGTGTAAAGACAGCCCCCGCCATCCGGCCCGCTGTCGTAGGTCGAGGCCATCAATCCACCGTCCGGAGTGGCGATCATGGACCCGATGAAACCGTCGCCGAGTTCGGTGTCGCGGATGACGCTGAAGATGCCGTCCGGAGAGATCCGGTAGATCGTCCCGAGGCCGTTCGCACCGCCGGTGTCCGTGGCCCCGTAGAAGGCCCCGTCGTGACCGATGATGAGCGGACAACACGGATTGCTGCCCCCGTAGTTGGTCTGCGTGCTATCGGCCACGGCGCCGAACTCGTGAACGATCTCCGCGTCCTGACCCGGTGCGACGCGGTAGACGACCCCGCCGCGCGACGCTTCCGCCCAGCGGGCCGCGCCGTAGAAATGCCCGTCGCCCGGATTGACCAGATGGCCGTAGGGTTCGAAGCGCGAGCGGATCAGGCCGAACTCTTCGAACACCTCGCCTTCGCCGCGGGCCGGCAGCAGTAGCATCGCGGACCAAATCCCGATGCGGAGGGGGAACCGCCGTATCAACTTCATCATGACCGCGCATTGAGTTCTTTTCCCGGACAACCCGCAACTGCAATCCCCCGGGCTCCTTCGCCGGTCCGTGGTAATCGACGACCGGCGTCACCGGTCCTCCTTTCGGGACTCTCTCCTCGCAGGTCCGCGGAGGATCTGTTAGCCCGTCTTATCCCATGAACCCCGAATCCCCTCCCTCCCTGCCGGTCAACCACGTGTTCGTGGATTTCGAGAACCTCAAGACGATCGACGGCGACACGCTGGGGCGGAAGAATTTCACCTTCCATCTCATCCTGGGGCCGACGAACAAGACGCTGCCGGTGGAGGCGGTGGCGCGGATGATGGAGAACGCGCAGGCGGTGACGCTGGTGCGCAGTCCGAAGTCCGGGAAAAATGCCGCCGACTTCGTGCTGGCCTATTACCTGGGCCAGGCGGCCGCGGCGGATCCCAAGGGGTATTTCCACATCCTGTCGGCCGACGAGGGCTTCGACTCGCTGGTGGAGCTGCTGCGTTCGCGAAAGATGAAAGTGAAGCGCCACGGGACGTGGGACGATCTGAAGGCATGGATCGAGCCGAAGACCGCGGGCATTCCGGAAGCTGCCGCGGCAAGGGGTGCTGGGCCGGGAAGCCCTTCGTCGTTGCCGGCTGCTCCCGCCGCGGTGGCCTCCGCTCCCGCGCGGTCGGCACCTGCCGCAGTGGCAGCAGTCCCTGCAAAGAAGGCATTGTCGCCCGGAGCGGAGAAGCTGCTGGAGAACTTGAAGAAATCCGCGAAGAACCGGCCGAAGAAGCGGCCGACGCTGGTGAGCCATGCGAAGAGTTCGCTGGGCAAGAATGCGACCGACGCGCAGGGCGAGGCGGTGGTCGCGGAACTGCAGAAGGCCGGGAAGCTGAAGTTCAACGAGAAGGGGGCGGTGGAGTATCGGGTTTGAGGTGGGGGGACCGATTGCCGATTGCGGATTGCGGATTGTTGATTGCCGGAGAGCTTGGGGAAGCGTCGCGGCGGGGGAAGCGCGGGTTCCTTTCGCTTGGGGAACCCAGGGCGTTGCCCTGGGCTGGGTTGTATCACCCCGTTGGGGTTTTGATCCGCCACCTGTCCTCCGTAGCCTTCCTGACCTTCGTAGCTTTAGCGAAGAAGGTAGCGAAGAAGGTGGCGAAGGAGGATCTGCCATCTCCCTCACCTCACCCCGCCAGCATCCCCAGCAGCTCGGCGGCGGCGGGGCTGTCCTTGGCGTCGCGGCGCTTGAGGAGGGCGATCATGCGGTCGAGGCCCTTGCCGGCGAAGGGGCGGAGCACGATGCCGTCGAGCATGCGGTTGCGGGTGGCGAGCTTGGGCACGACGGTGACGCCGAGGCCGGCGGCGACCATCGAGAGGGCGGTGCCGAGCTGGTCGCACTGCAGGCCGGGGTCGGGCTCGCGGATCTTGCAGAGGCGCAGGGTGCGGTCGGCGAGGCAGTGGCCGCCTTTCAGGTGGATCAACTCGCCGGCCTGGAGGTCGGAAGGCCCGGGCGGGGCCTTGCGGCGCGCCAGCGGGTGATCGGCCGGGGCGGCCAGCAGCAGGGGCTCGCGGAAGAGTTCCTTCATCTGGAGCGACCACTTCTTGCGGTCGCTTTCCGGCACGTCGCTGAGGATGGCGAACTCGATGTCCCCTTCGGCGAGCTGCTGGATGAGTTCCGAAGTGCGGGATTCAGAGACGGCGATGGTGATGCCGGGGAAGCGTTCGCGGAAGGGGCCGAGCCACTGCGGGAGCAGGTAGGGGGCGATGGTCGGGATGATGCCGAAGGCGACGCGGCCGTGGCGCAGCTCGCGGCGGCCGGTGAAGGCGTCGCGCAGCCGGTCGCGCTCCGCCAGCAGGCGGGCGGCGTGCTCCAGCACGGTGCGGCCGGCGGGGGTCGGCTCCACGCCGCGGGCGCGGCGGATCAGCAGCGGTTCGCCGATCTCGTCCTCCAGCGCCTTGATCTGCTGGGTGATGGCCGGTTGGGAAAGGTGGCAGCGCGCCGCGGCGGCGGTCAGCGATCCGGCATCGGCCACGGCGGCGAGGACCTCGAGCTGGCGGAGTTCCATGAGGCTGCCATTTGAAATCCGAATGGCATTCTTTTCAAACTGCAATTTCACAAATGTCCCGGACCCTGATACATGAATCTCACTCAGCGATGAGAGCCGGGGCCCTAGGAGCCTGGGGGGGAAATCCGGGGTCCCGGCCTTATCGCAAGTGTTTCACCGCCGGACCCGCCCCGTGGCGCGGGGGAGGCAGGGCACACGCAATCGCGAAATCAATCCGCGGGTCGCTGTGGATGAAGATTTTCAACCGCAGATCAACGGGATGAACGCAGATGGACGGGCGACATGGGACCTGTTGCGAAGATTTCGGTCCAACAAATGGTAGCAGACCGGCCTGATTCCCCGGATCTGCGTTCATCCTGTTCCTCTGCGGTTGGCGTCTTTTCTGAATCCAGGTGCCTTGGGATGCGGTGAAAAGTTTCGGTTCGACGGACCGCGGCGGTCGCCTGCAACGTGCGCGGCATGACTTGGAAATCATGGATCGGGCTGGCGGCGGCCTTGCTGGCGGGCGGACTGGCGGAGGCGGAGCCGCTGCGGGTGATGACCTACAACCTCCGCTACATCACGTCCGGCGACAAGGGGGAGCGGGCGTGGACGGCGCGGCGCGACCAGGCGGCGGAGCTGATCAAGGCGGATGCCTCCGACATCATCGGCATCCAGGAAGGCCTTTCGCCGATGCTCGACGATCTGGCCGAACGCGTGCCGGGCTACGCGGTGATCGGGGTCGGCCGCGAGGACGGGATCGACCAGGGCGAATACTCGGCGATCCTGGTGAAGAGCGATCGTTTCCGGATCCACGAGACCGGGACTTTCTGGCTGTCCGACACGCCGGAGGTGCCGAATTCCCGGACCTGGGGGAACAAGGTGACGCGGATCTGCACCTGGGCGAAGCTCTACGATCGGAAGACGAAGCGGACGCTGCATGTCTTCAACGCGCACCTCGACCACGAGTCGGCGGAAGCGCGGCAGAAAGGGACGGAGCTGATCCTGGAGCGGATCGCAAAGCGCCAGCCGGCCGGCCCGCTGCTGCTGACGGGGGATTTCAACGCCCGCGAGGACGACCCGCTGCACGCCGCGATCCGCGCCGCCGGGCTGGCGGATGTCTGGACCGCCGTGCATCCCGAGGCGACGCCGCAGGAGTCGGAGACGATCCACCGTTTCACCGGCGAGGCGACCGGCGTGCGGATCGACTTCATCTACGCGACGCCCGATTTGAAGGCGCAGGATGCCGCGGTGATCCGGACTTCGAAGGACGGCGCCTATCCCTCCGACCACTATCCGGTGCGGGCGACGTTGAAGTGGTGAGGGAAGTTTTCGTGCTTGATCGGGGGACTCGGGTCCGGGGCATGGTCGCGGCGTGGGCTTGGAGATCGGAGCATTCCTCGGGGAGTTCGGCGTGCAGGCCGGGCGGCGCGGGTTCGTGCCGCGGGTGCTGTGCGGGACACCGGCCGGTCCGCTGACGGTGTGGGAGCGGGCCGGGGAAGGTCCGGCGGCCTACCTTTCGGCCGGGATGCACGGCGACGAGCCGGCCGGCCCGCTGGCGGCGCTGGAGCTGCTGAAGGCCGGGCATTTCGACGAGGGCGCGTGGCTGCTCTGCCCCGCGCTGAATCCCACCGGCCTGGCGGCCGGGACGCGCGACAACGCGGAGGGGATCGACCTCAACCGCGACTACTTGAACCGTCGTACTTCCGAAGTGAAGGCGCACGCCGCCTGGCTGGAATCGCTGCCGGCGGTGCCGCGCTTGTTCCAATCGCTGCACGAGGACTGGGAGACCAGCGGCTTTTACTTTTACGAGATCAACCTGGCGGAGGACCGCCCGGAGCGGGCGGCGGGGATCTTCGAGGCGGTGGCGCCGTGGTTCCCGCCGGAGCCCTCGCCGCGGATCGACGGCCACGACATCCGCGAGGCGGGGTGGATCTACCATCCGGCCGAGGCCGACCTGCCGGACGACTGGCCGGAGGCGATCTTCCTGGCGAAGCTCGGCTGCCCGCTGTCGTTCACCTACGAGACGCCGAGCGCGAAGGAGCTGGCTGCCCGGGTGGCGGCGCACGTGGCGGCGGTGCGGGCGGTCGGCGCGTTTCACGGAAGTCTCTGAGATGGACGGCGCGGGCGGTGCCGCTAGGGTCCGCGTCATGAGATTCCTGCTTCCCCTGCTGGCACTTGCCGCCGCGGCTGCCGCGGCACCGGTCGACGATTTCATTGCCGCCGCGAAGGCGAAGCACGGGGAGGCGGGCGAACGGGCGGCGAAGTTCCTGGTGGAGCACATGCCGGCGAAGGACAAGGAGTCGCTGACGGCGGAATTTCTAACAGAGAACCTGGACCTCGCCTTCCAGGCCCGGGCGGAGTTCCCGTGGGCGAAGGCGGTGCCGGAGGAGATTTTCCTCAACGACGTGCTGCCGTACGCGGTGTTCGACGAGACCCGCGAGGCGTGGCGGGCGGACTACCTCGCCAAGGCGCGGCCGGTGGTGAAGGACGCGAAGACCGCGAGCGAGGCGGCGCAGGCGCTGAACCGGGAGTTCTTCAACATCGTCAAGGTCCACTACAACACCGGCCGCAAGATGCCGAACCAGAGCCCGTCGGAATCCGCGAAGCTGGGCATGGCGACCTGCACCGGGCTGTCGATCATCCTGGTCGATGCCTGCCGCGCGGTGGGCATCCCGGCGCGGGCGGTGGGCACGCCGATGTGGACGAACGACCGCGGCAACCACACCTGGGTCGAGGTCTGGGACGGCGGCTGGCATTTCACCGGCGCCGACGAATACGACAAGGCGGGCCTGAACCGCGGGTGGTTCACCGGCGATGCCGCGAAGGCGCGGGCGGACGAGCCGAAGTATGCGATCTACGCGACGTCCTGGAAGAAGGAGGGGCTCGCTTTCCCGATGGTCTGGGCGCCGTCGAGCCGCGAGGTGGCGGCGGTGAACGTGACCGGGCGCTATGCCAAGGATGAACCGGTGGCGGATGTCGTCCTGCGTCCTGCTTTGGCGATCCGCCTTTCCGGCGATGAAGGAACGGATCCGCGGCTCGCGGCACGGGGATGGTTGACCACGCCCGCGGGCCGCCGTCTCGAAGCCTTCGAAACCAAGGCGGGCCGTGCAGATCTGAACGACATGGCGCAAGTGTCGGTCACACCCGGAGAAAACTACCGGCTTAGCTTCGATGTGGATGGCACGCTTTACGAAACGGAGGTGTTCTCCGGCGAAGGCGGCGAGACGACGCGCGACGTGAAGGCGCGCGGTCTCGCAAAGCTTCCCCCGGAGATCGGCGCTCTCCTCAACGGGGAATTGCCGACAGGACCGCTGACGAAGGAACTGGCCGGGCGGGTTGGGCGGTTGAAATTCGAACTCCTCGTCGAAAAAGACCGGAACGCCCGGGCGGACGAGCTGAACGGAAAAGCGATCAAGCTCGGCGACAAGACCCTGCGCTGGTTGGAAAAGACCTTCGGCGAAGCCCCGGCGGACGGGCGCAGCCTGTGGATCTCGATGCACGGCGGCGGCGGAGCCCCGCGCCAGGTGAACGACCAGCAGTGGCAGAACCAGATCCGCCTCTACGAGCCGGCCGAAGGGATCTACGTCGCGCCGCGCGCCCCGACCGATACCTGGAACCTGTGGCATGAAGGCCACATCGACCCGATGTTCCAGCGGCTGATCGAAAACCACGTCGCGCTGCGCGGCGTCAGTCCGGACAAGATCTACCTGATGGGCTACTCGGCCGGCGGCGACGGCGTGTGGCAGCTCGCGCCGCGGATGGCGGACCGCTTTGCCGCCGCGGCGATGATGGCGGGGCACCCGAACGAGGCCCAGCTGTTAGGCCTGCGCAACCTGCCCTTCGCGATCTTCATGGGCGGCGCCGACGGTGCCTACAACCGCAACAAGATCGCCGCCGCGAAGACAGTGGAAATGGCGGAGCTGCAGAAGGCCGACCCCGGCGGTTACGTCCACATGTCGCGCATCTACGAAGGCCTGCCGCACTGGATGAACCGCAAGGATGCCGAGGGTGTGCCGTGGATGGCGAAGTTCATGCGGAACCCGTGGCCGAAGAAGATCGTGTGGCTGCAGGACGACATCACGCACGACCGCTTCTACTGGCTGAAGATCCCCGACAAGGCCTCGGCGAAGGCCGGGCAGAAGATCGTGGCGACGGTGGAAGGCCAGACGGTCAAACTGGAAGGCGACGTCCCGGCGAAGCTGGAGCTGCGGCTTTCCGACGCCCTGCTCGACCTCGATCAAGCAGTGACGGTGATCGTGAACGGCAAGGAAGTGCTTTCGAAGAAGCCGGTCCGCAGCGCGGCGGCGATCGAGCGCAGCCTCGAAGAGCGGCTCGACCTCCCGGCGGCGGCGACGGCGGTGCTGGTGCTGCCTTGAGGCGGCCTCACTTCCGCAGCCACTTCCAGATCGCGAGCACCACGATCGCGCCGACGGTGGCGGTGAGCAGGGATTTCAACGAGGGCAGCCACACGCCGGGTTCGGCCGGCGGCAGGAAGCCGACGTTGCGGCCGATCCAGCCGCCGACCACCGCGCCGAGGATGCCGAGCCCGATGGTCACGAGGCAGCCGCCCTTTTCCTCGCCCGGCATCACCCTGCGGGCGATCGCGCCGGCGAAGAGTCCGAGCAGCACCCATCCGATGAATTCCGCCATGTCCGGCGCATAGCAGGTTTGCCGGCGGGATGCACGTCCATTTCCGCTTCCGGTCTTTCGCATGGACCTGCGGCGTCCCGGAATCCAGCCTCCGCGCCATGGGTCAGGCCAAGAACAAGAAGCAGCGCGAATGCCCGGCGAAGGGCGGCATCATCACTCCGGAAGACTGCGGCCGCGGGCGGAATTCCGCGATCTCCTGCCCGGTCGATTGCATCCACAATCCTTTCAACCCCGCCAACTACGAAAGCCTGTTCGGCCCGCTGGAAGTCCGGGTGATCGACCAACTCAGCCGCAAGCTGGCCACGGATCTCACGCCGTCGCAGCTCCGCGAGGTCGCCGACGCCATGGGCAAGGACGACGTCTTCACCAGCCACGCCCTCCATGTCTGGCACGTCCACGGCCAGGGCCGGCTGGCGAAATGGAAGGACGCGGGATTCCTGCGCGACTGGAAGAACGACGACCGCGTGCTGCTTTCCTGCTTCGAGACCATCCGCCCCGCCTTGTTCGAGTTCCGCCGGGTGATCGACGGGATCACCACCGAAGTGGTCGACCTGCTTGCCCCGGAGCTTCCGCCGTTCCGACTGATCGACGGTTCGACCGCCTCGCGGGTCGGGCGCTTCGACGTGATGCTCGGCTGGCGCTACACGCTGCCCACCGGCCAGCGGAGCAGCGGCGGGATGATCGCGCTGCCCGACCTCGACACGCGGGATCCGCTGGCGGCGTGGCAGGAGCTGCTGGCGCATCTCGGCGCGCCCGCGGCCGGATCGGACGCCTGGCTGATGGAGCACATGCCCTTGCTGGCCGAGTCCTTCACGGCGATCGCCATCGCCCGGCAGGCGAAGCAGCTCGCGATGTCCGACCTGCGGCAATTCACGCTGGGCCACCGGATTGCCGGAGCGGACTACGATTCCGTGCTGGCCGCCCTGGGCCGGCATCCGCGCTTGTTCCGGGAGTCGCCGCGGCCCGGCGAGGCCTTCGTCCGGGCGAACGTTCTCGACGAGTCCTGCGACCGCGAGCGCGACCTCGAGGCCCGGACGGTGGGCGACCTGCGATTGCACGCGGACCGTCTGGAAATCGTGGCGATCGGCGAAGCGCATGCCGCCCAGGTGCGCCGCTTCATCGCCTCGCTCGGCCTGCCGCTGGGTCCGGAAGAGTGCGCGGTGAACGATCTTTCGGACAAGCTGCCGAAGCGCGACTACGACCGCGATCTCGTGCCGCCCGGCTTTCTCGACGGCGTCGGAGCCCTGGAGTTCGCGACCCGCGTCGTCTTGCGGGAACCGGATGCGGCGGAAGCCTCGGCGCTGGCGGCGACCTACCGGGACTTTGCCGACACGCCGATCCCCGCGCTCGACGGGATGACGCCGCGTGCCGCCGCGGCCGACCCGGGGGCGCGCCCGCGGCTGCTGTGCCTGATGAAGCATCACGTCAGCCGCTGCGACCGGGAGCGGCGGACCCGCGGCGTGGACTTCGATTTGAATCCGCTGCTGGAAGAGCTCGGTCTCGGCGAGCTGATCCTCCCTCCTCCTCCGCTCGGCATCGTGGAGAGGGATGAAGAGGATTACGACGACGACCTGCCGCTCGATCCGCCGCCACCGCAGGATCTGCTGGAGGGTGAGGAGCTCGGAAGCCGGCTCGACCGGGTGATCGGTGACGAGGCCCTTTGGAACCGGCTGGAGATCCGCCTCGCGGACATTCTGGACGCCTTCAACGATCTCCCCGACAAGCTCAACCCGCACGAGCTGGCCACCTTGCAAAGCACCGTGCTGGCGGCCCTCGGCGCTCTGCATCCCGACCAGCCGCCGGGCTACGAGCCGGACCCGGAGCGGATGCTGGCGCGCTATGAATCGTGGATGAACAGCGGCGACGACCAGGAGTCCGTCGGCGATTTCCTGGACCGCATCTTCGCGGAATCCTGCCAGCCTGAACTCTGCGAGTCCGCGGCGGATCTGCTGATTCATCTGGAGAAGGAATCCGGCAAGAAGCTCCGCCCGAAGAAGCTCGACGCGCTCTTCACCGCGATCGCCGCCGCCGTGTGGGAAGCCGCGCATTGGCCGCCGGAGTGGAAGTAGCCGATCAGCGGCTCCCGGCGATCGCGAAGACCTCGAGACAGCGTGCGATGACTTCTTCCTGGAACGCGGGCGGAAAGAGCAGGCCCAGCGGCAGCGCCACGGCCAGCAGCGCGGGGAGTTTCCCGAACGGCCGACCCCGCTTCCTTTCGTAAAGTGTGAGCAGCCCGTGGAGCGTGAAGTAGAGGGTCGGCAGCCCGAAGCCGGCGCGCACCGGCAGGGTGATCGCCAGCTCGTGCAGCAGGCCCGAGCCGAGGAACACCGCCATCACCCCGGCGCCGTCGCCCCATCGCCGCGCGACCGGCTTTCCCACCAGCCGCTGCATCATCTGCGAGTAGCCGGTGTTCCAGCGCTTGCTCCAGAAGTCGCCGATGCCGCGGGCTTCGAGGACATTCGGGAACAGCGTGCGCACCGGAAAGCCCGCCGCCCTCAGCGCCGCCTTCAGCACCCGCAAGGCCCCGAAGTGGAAGCCCAGGCTCATCGGCACGAACATCACCAGCACCTGCCGCCATTCCATCTTCCAGACGCACCACGCGCCGAGAGTGCCCGCCGCCATCAAGAGCAGCCCGTTGAGAAGATCGCCTTTCCACGAGAGACCGCGCCGCCGTTCCCGGAAGCTCCCCGGATCCATGCCGAACCAGCCCAGCGCGAAGACGAGATAGTGCGAGGTCCGCAGCGGCCGCCCCTGCGCCCACTCGGCGTAAACCAGCGCCTTCATGCCCGCCAGCAGCACGCAGCACAACCCGATCATCCGGATCAGGGCGCTTTCGCCGGCGAGGGTCCGTTCGGCGGCGACCATCAGCATGGCGATCAGCAGCCAGCCGGCCGCGCATCTCATCCCGCCGCGGGGCAGTTTCACGAGCAGCGGTCCGGCCGCGATGCCGGTGGACACCAGCGCTGGAATCACCGCCATCACGGTCCTTCCGGGATCCACCCGGCATTCCAAGCGACCAACGTGCCGAACAACACGACCAGCCCGGCGAACAGCAGCGTGAGCAGGTGCTTCGCGATCCGGTTGGCGCGGCTGCCTTCCACCTCGGCGAGGTCGAAGCCGAAGAATTGCAGCCACAGCCGCACCGACCACCACAGCAGGATGAACACCGACATCGCCGTCGCCGCGCCCGTCCGTCCCGTCAGCCAATCGCCATGTCCCAGCGCCAGCACCGCGAAGAACACGTGGCTGCCCCAGACGTAGGCGGAGTAGGTCCACCACAGCTCCCGCATCAGCGGCGTGAGCCCCGCCAGCTTCTCCCGCCAGCCGAGGGCCTTCGGAATCCAGAAGCTCGCGATCGCCAATGCCACCAGCGAGAAGCCCGCGAGCTTCAATCCAATTTCTAACAGCTCTTTCATCGGTGCAGGGCGGCGAGGGTGAAGATCAGGCCGAGGACTCCGAAGACCCCGAGGAAAAAGACGTCCCAGCCGCGGTTCCGCCGCCGCGTTTCGCGGTCGTAGTAGAGAAGCTGCACCGTCACCCGGCTCGTCCAGAACAGCGCGAAGAAGGCACTCAGCACCCGGCCCATGCCGTCCGCCAGCAGCAGCCGCGGCCAGCCCAGGCAGAGCAGCGCCAGCCCCGCGATGATCGCCACGATGTAGGCGCAGTGGACGTGGAAGATCTGCCGCACCATCACCTCGCAGCCGGCCAGGTTCTCATGGTAGCGGAAGCGGCCGGTTGCCACGTGGTTCGCCGCCACCAGCCCGCACAGCATGAGACCGGCGAGGCGCAGGAGAAGTACGAGGGATTCCGTATTCATGGCCTCGCGCAGGTTCCTCCGGTGCAGGTCACTTCTTCCATCCGGTGCAGCGTTTCCCGTACCAGCCGGTCCTTGCGGCGGAAGAAGACCTTGCTCAGCGCGTGGCGGTTCGCCGCCAGCACGCGGCAGGCCTGGATCGCCACCGGCAGCAGGCCCGGCCCGCCGAGCCGCCGCGCGGCCGCCTGATGGTTGGCGCAACTGTAAAGGCACCACACCCAGGCCTCCGCCCCGCGGAAGATCCCGCCTTCACTCGTCCGGACGACCATTTCCCGCGCCGGATCCAAGGTCCCCAGCCCCGGGAACACCCGCTCCGCATCCGGGGATTGGTAGGGGATGAATCCGATCGGGAAGGCCCGCGGCTGCCGGGCGATCCATTCGTGAAAGCTGCAGCACATCCCGCAGCGGCCGTCGTAAAACACCTCGATCCCTTCGCTCGTCGTTGGCAGTTTCATGTCGTTCCTTTCGACGGTTTCAGTTTTTACTGAAACTTCGAGAACAACAAGAGAAAACTTCGCCACGCCCGGGATTCTCCCGTCCAAGCCGGCTAAAGCCGGCGCTCCATTGCGTCGCCCGCGTCCGCGCCGGTCTTCCGCCAGATCCGCCGGCCTAACAGCACCGCGGTGATCGTGAGACCGAGCGTGATGCCCCACCACATGCCGGTGACGCCCATGCCGAGCGGATAGGCCAGCACGTAGCCCAGCGGGATCGACACCACCCAGTAGGCGCCGAACGAAAGCCATGCCGGCACGCGGACGTCGTCGAGCCCGCGCAATGCACCGGCGGCGATGATCTGCATGGTGTCGCTGAACTGGAAGAAGCCCGCGACCACGAGCAAGGAGGCCGCCATCCCCAGCACGTTGGGATCCTTGATGAAGAGGCCGGCGATCTCGCGGTTGAAGAGCGAGAAAGCGGTGACGCTGAGCAAGGCGAAGGAGAGCCCCATCATCCAGCCGCTGGTCACGATCGGCCGCATCGACGCGTGGTTCCTCGCGCCGAAGGCCTCGCCGATGCGCACGGTGAGCGCCATCGAGATGCCCAGCGGGATCATGAAGATGGTCGCCGCACACTGGATGGCGACCTGGTGCGAGGCCAGCTCGTCCTTGCCCATGCTGCCGATGATGAAGGTGGCCATCATGAACGCGCTGACTTCCGCGACGAGCTGCATGCTGGCGGGAAATCCGGTGCGCAGGAGGTCTTTCACCGCCGCCCAGTCCGGCAGCCGCAGCCAGCGCTTCGGCACCCATTCCTTCAAGGCGGCATCGCCGCGGCACCAGGCGATCATCCCGATCAAGGACGCCGTCCGCGCGATCAGCGTGGCCACCGCCGCGCCTTCGAAGCCCATGTGGGGCGCGCCCCACTTGCCGAAGATGAACATCCAGTTGAGCAGGACGTTCAGCGCCACTGCGCCGAGCGAGATCCAGAACACGGGCCAGGGCCGGTTCATCGCGTCGGCGTGGTTCTTCACCGCCATCGAGCCCATCGCGGGGATCATCGACGCGGCGAGGATGAGCAGGAAGTTCGGAACGATCGCGATGACCTCCGGGTCCTGCCGGAAGATCCCGAAGAAGGGCCGGATCGCCAGTGCGGCGAACACCGTGAGCACGCCCATGGCCAGGGTGACGTAGAGACCGTGCCGCAGCGCGGCGCGGGCGGCGGCGGGATCGTTCGCGCCGCGGGCGTGGGAAACGCGGATCGAGACGGCCATCGACATCCCGATGCCGAACATCATCGGCAGGTAGATCAGCGTGTTGGCGAAGGAGCACGCGGCGAGTTCGGTGACGCCGAGCCAGCCGAGCATCAGGGTGTCGGACAGGCTGATCAGCATCTGGCCGAGCTGGCCGATGATCAGCGGGATCGCCAGCCGGATGGTGACGCGGCTTTCGCCGAGGAGGGTGGTGAAGTAGGAACTCATGAAGGGAAAAGCGTGGGAAACAAAAAGCCCGCCGGAACCAGTCGGGCGGGCGGGGACAGGGGCGGTCGCGTTTCCGATCCGTCACGCCATGTCCCCGCGGACGACGAACAGGTCGTCGAGGGCAGCGGGCATGATGGACGGCTTCATGGGACGGCGGGAGGCTAGGCCGGCGCGCGGCGGCTTGTCAAACCGCGGCTGGCTTTCCCTCTTGTGGAAAGGGGCTTCCCGGCATTGCATGGAAGCCTGATGAAATGGCTGGCCCTTCTCCTCCTCGCGCTCGGACTGGCATCGTGCTCCCACGTCGCGCTGGCCCCGATCACCAATCCGGCCGGGGTGCCGATCGCGATCCGCGTGCCGGATGTCCCGGTCGGCGGCGAGGCGCGGCCGTCGCAGGTGCTGGCGATCGACGAGAAGCTGCTGGAAGGCGTGACCCGCGAGACCTTGATCTGGAAATACTTCCCCGAGCTGGAAGGCCGCGGATCGGCGGATGTGACGATGGTGGGCGTGGTCGGCGAGGTCCGGACCAAAGCCGGCAAGCTCATCCACATCTATCTCCCGCTGGTGGCGATGCAGGCGGATGCCCCGGCCTCGCGGGTCGACGAGGCGGCGACGAAGATGGGGCGCGACCTTTACCAGCGGGCGAAGAAGACCTGCGAGATCTATCCGGTGAGCGAGATCTCCGACGCGCCGGATCGGTAGCGAGAGTGCCGCGGCCTTTCATTTGGACTGCTGCGGCACGACGCAGCTTTGACTGCGGGGTCATTCGCTTCGTTCGACGGTCCGCGGCCGTCGGGGCGAGTCGCACTCCACCCCAAGCCACAGCGACGTCATGCCGTCGCACTCCACGCGAGCCTCAGCGCATCGCCTCCTTCAAAGCCGCCGCCCAGATCGCGTAGCCGGCTTCGTTCGGATGCACGCCGTCGGGCATGAGGGATTTCGGCAAGGTGCCGTCGGCCGCGAGGAAGCGGTCGCGGAGGTCGATGAAGGTGGCGCCTTCCTTTTTCGCGATCTCCGCCAGCAGCGGGTTGAGCCCGCCGATGAAGGACCGCTTGGGGTCGTCCGCCTTTGCGCCGCGCGGGAAGACGGCCATCAGGATGATCTTCGAGTCCGGCGATTTCGCTTTCAGCCGGGCGAGGATCGCGGCCACGCCCTCCGCGGTTTCGGCCGGCGTGTTGGCGCGGGCGTTCGCGGTGCCGGACGAGTTGTTGGTGCCGATGTTCACCACGAACCATTCCGGCTTCAGCCCGTCGACCTCGCCGTGTTCGAGCCGCCACAGGACGTTCTGGGTGCGGTCCCAGCCGAAGCCGAGGTTGAGCACCTTCTTGCCGCCGAAGACGCTTTCCCAGGCCGCCGGCCCGCGCGGCTTGAGCCCTGGCGTGGCCGGTTCGCCGCCCCAGAAGTGGGTGATCGAGTCGCCGACCAGCACGATCTCGGGCGCGATCTTCGCCTTCGCCGCCAGCGCCGCCTCGTGGCGCTGCCACCAGTCGTAGCAGTCCTTTTCCAGCTTCGAAACGGGCACCACCGCGGTGTTAGCGGGCGCGTCCTTGGCAAGAAGCGGGGCGGCGAGGAGCAGGCTGGCGAAGAAAAGTCGGCGGGGCATCCGAGAGGATACGTGGCTGGCAGGAGTGAAATTCGCCGATTTCCCGCTTAGAAATCCGGTCCCCGGCGGTTTTTACTCGGTGCGGGATGCAGACCCTCACCCTCTTCGTCAGCTCACCCGGCGACGTTCGCGATGAACGCCAGGCCGTCGGGAGGATCGTGGAGCGGCTGCAGGCGCGCTACTGGAACTTCATCCGGCTTGAGCCGGTGCTGTGGGAAAAGGAACCGCTGCGGGCGACCGCGCATTTCAACGAGGAACTGATCCGCCCCTCCGACTGCGATCTCTTCGTCTGCGTCCTCTGGTCGCGGCTCGGCTCGCCGCTGCCGTCGCAGTTCAACCGCAAGGACGGCACGCGCTTCGACTCCGGCACCGAGTGGGAGCTGGAGGAAGCGACCGAGGCCTTCGAAGAGCGCGCCCGGAAGAAGGAGAGCAAGCCGAAGCCCGACATCCTGGTCTATCGCCGGATGAGCGAACGGCCGGCGGGCAGCGATCCGGCCCAGGGCAAGAAGCTCGATGCCTTTTGCGAGCGCTTCTTTTTCAACAAGGACAAGACCATCCGCCGCGCGTTCTCGCCATACGAGACGGTGGATGAATTCATGGCGCTGTTCGAGCAGCACCTGGAAAAACTCCTGCTGCGCCACATCCAGCTCCAGCGCGGGCTGGCCGAGGACGCGGTGCGGCCGCTGCCCTTGGAAGGCTCGCCGTTCAAAGGGCTGGGCACCTTCGACTACGAGGACGCGCCGCTGTTCTTCGGCCGCAACCGGCCGATCGCCGAGGCGCTGAACCAGCTCAAGGCGAACCACGCCGCCGGCCATGCCTTCCTGCTGATCTACGGCGGCTCCGGCTACGGCAAGTCCTCCCTGATGCGCGCCGGGCTGGCACCTCGTCTAACAGCCGACGGCTACTTGCCGGAAGTCGGAGCATGGTGCGGGACGACCGTGCTGCCGGTGGAAGGCGACGCACCGCCGCTCGAGACGCTGGCCCGGGCGATCTCCGGCGCGCTGCCGGAGCTGGCGAAGATCCGCGACACCTCGAGGCCGGTGATTGCCCCCGCCGCACCGAAGGGGAAGAAGGGACGCAAGTCGAAGACCGGTCCCAAGCCCGAGCCGGTCTGGGACAGCGCAAGGCTGGCCCGCACGCTGGGCAATCCGGAACAGCTGGTGTTCGGCATCGCGGCCATCGTCGCGGCGCTCGACAGGCTGTCCGCGGCCAAGCCGGCGAACTTCCTGCTGCTGGTCGACCAGCTCGAGGAAATCTTCACCGCCCGCGACGTCACCGCGGAAATGCGCGACGCCTTCTTCCACGTCCTTGCCGCGCTGGCGATGTCGCGGCGGATCTGGGTGGTGGCGACGATGCGCAGCGAGTTCTTCCCGCGGGTCCCGGAGCATCGCGATCTCTTCCAGCTCGTCCGCCACGGCGGCGGCTACATCCTCAGCCCGCCGGAACTGCCGGAGCTGCAGCAGATCATCCGCTACCCCGCGCTGGCCGCCGGCTTGCAATTCGAGCGGCATCGGGAAAGCGGCCGCGATCTCTCAGAGCAGATCTATCAGGACGCCACCAACGCCCACGACGCGTTGCCGCTGTTAGAGTTCACCTTGGAGGAGCTCTACCAGCGGCGTAGCGAGAACGTGCTGACCTGGGCGGCCTACGAGGAACTCGGCGGACTGGCCGGGGCGATCGCCCGCCGTGCGCAGGAAACCTACGACGCCCTGCCCTCCGAGACGCGCCGCGACGCCGCACGCCAGATCTTCGGCGAGCTGGTCACGCTCGATGCCGCGAACGAAGGCCCCGCGACCCGCCGCCGGGCGAAGCGCGCCGGCTTGGAAGCCGCCCATCCCGGCGCGACCGCTTTTCTAACAGCCTTCATCGACGCCAAGCTGCTGGTCACCGGCAGCGAGGACGACGCCGCGACCGTCACGCTCGCCCACGAGGCGCTGATCACCCACTGGCCGGTGCTCAAGCAGTGGATCGAGGACCACCGCGACCTGCTGCTCGCGCGTCGCCGATTGGAGGACGCCACACGCTTGTGGAACGACGGCAAGCGTTCGACGAGATTCTATCTAACAGAAGGTCGGCTCGCGGAAGCCGAGCGGGTCGAGAGCTCCGGCGTGTTCCGCCTGAGCGCCGATGAAAGCGAGCTGGTCCGGCTGTCGCGGATTCGCGCGCGGCGGAAGCTGCGGCTGTTCCAAGGCGCGACCGTCGTCTTCGCCGGCCTCGCCGCCACGGCCGGGGTGCTCGGAGTGATCGCGAAGAAGAAGCAGACCGAGGCTGTGGTCGCACAAGGCAAGGCGCTCGAGTCCGCAGCGGAGACCCGGCGCTCGCTGGCCGCTGCGGATTTCGATGCCGGCGCGGCACGCATCGAGGATGGCGCGCCGGATGAAGGCCTGCCCTTCCTGCTTTCCGCGCTGGAGAACGATCCCGCGAATCTGGAAGCGCAGGTATTGTTGTTAGAAACGCTGCGACGGACCTCGTGGAACTTCCCGACCGGCGAGATCGCGCATCCGGTTCCGGTCACCCGGCTCGCCTTCGGACCGGATCGCGACACGCTCTTCGCGGCCACCGGCGACATCTCGATCGGCTTCAACTCGGTGCTGCGCTGGAACCTCGCCGATGCCACTCTAACCTCCCAGCTCGTGCCGACCTGGGGCGAGGAAACCCAGGCGCTGGTCATTTCACCGACCGGCCGTCGCGCGGTGGTCCAGCGCGGCTACAAGCGCGCCGAGGTCACGCTGCTGTGCGACGCGGTGACGATGAAGCCGGTGACCACCTTGCCCGCACCGACGGGCGTCGCGGAGAGCTGCTTCGCGTGGTCGTCCGACGGCGTGTTGTTCGCTTATCCCGCCATCGGTCCCGCGCCGGAGTTCGGCGTGACCTGGCGAATCGCCGACGCCGCGACCGGCATGACGGTGCGCGAGACCGATCCGCTGCCGGCCGACGCGAGCGAGCCGCTGGCCGTGCAGCTCGACCGCCAGCGCTTGCGCGGTTTGCATACGAACGGGCTGGTCGTCGAGATGCCGCTCGATGCCACGAAGCCGGTGCGCACCGCATCGAGCAGCGGCAGCGAGGAGCTGGAGCACGCGGTCTTCAGCCCGGACGGCGGTGAGTTTTACGCCCGTCTCCGCGGCCGCGGGCAGCATGAGGAAGGCGAGCACGCGCTCTTCGCGGTGACCGATGAAGACGGCGAGCTGAAGGTGAACGGAGCTTACGACGATGGCAGCGGTTCGTGGCTTTCCTCGGCTGCGGTGCTGCCGCGTTTCCCGTGGAGCGATTGGGTCGCGCCGGTGTGGCAGCAGCTCTTCGACCAGCAGCGCGCCGGCCGGCCGCTGGTGTTGCAAAGCGGGCTCGGTGACGTGACGCCGCCGCTGTCGGTCGACGGGCCGCGCTTGGAAAGCATCGACAACGCGGCTGGCCACGTGCAGCCGCGCGCGCCCTTCGTTGCAGACTCGCGGATTCGTTCGGTCGCGTTCTCGGGCGAGCGTTTCGCGGTCGGCACGAGTTCCGGGAAGCTCTTGCTCGGCGAATACCTGCCGCGGCTTTCCGCAGCTCCGCCCGCGGCCCCGGCGGCGGAGGAGATCGAAGGATGGCACGTGGGCAAGACCTTCCCCGACGGCCGGCGGCTCGAGCAGCGCGGCTTCGAGGCGCGGCTGGTGTCGCCGGAAGAAGGTGCGAAGCCGGTCGACCTGCCGATGCATCCGATGTGGCAGCTCATTGCCGACGTGGCGCTCGATTCCTCCGGCAAGCACGCGGTGGTGGCGGGCTACGGCTCAAGCACCGGCGGCCTTGTTTCTCCCGGCGTGCTGCTGGTCGATGCCGCCACGGGCGCGATCCTCTCCGATCTGGAGCCGGTGGAGAATGTCGCGAAGGTCGACTTTTTCGGCGAGCAGCTCGCGGTGGTCAGCGAGAACGAGGTGTTGGTGATGGAGGTCAGCGGCAGCGGTTTCACGCGGCGCGGTTCGATGCCGGTCACGGGGGGCCTTGCCTTGTTCGGTTATGGCGAGGGAGAAGAGCGTCGGCTGGCGGTGGCCACCGCCGACTGCGTGGTGCTGCACGATCTCCGCGACCTGTCGCAAATCGCGGTGCTGCCGCAGACGCGGAAGCGCGAGGTGCCGGAGATGGACCTGGTGCCGCTCTGCTGGGCGCACGACGAGGAACGCGGTTGGCTCGCTCTGAGGATCGGCCGCGAGGTCGACGTGTGGGACAGCGGCAGTGGGCGGCGCTTGGTTTCGAATCTCGTGCTGCCCGTCTCTAACAGCATCCTTCGTTTCAGCGAGGAAGCCGGACTGCGGGTGCTGCGCTTCGGCGAGGGCAAGGAGGACTTCGTCCCGCTGGCGGGGGTGTCGGGTGTCACGGCGGATCGACTCGCCGTGCTGCGGGCGCTCGCGGAGGGACTGGGCGGACAAAGGTTTGCGGAGGGATCGAGGTCGATCATCCGGCTGGATCGCCAGGCGCGGCGCGCGGCATTGGACCGGGACTTCGGCACGCTGTCGGCCTTCTTCCCCGGGGCCGATGTGGCGGCGCTCGCGAAGCAGGTCGCCGCATTGCCCTTCGTCACGGTGCGCGGCGACGCTTGGCTGCCCTTGTGGCAGCGGCTTGCGCTTTCCAGCTCCTTCGAAGCGGACCGCATCGTGCGCTGGTCGGCGGCGCTGGGTGACCATCCGTGGCGCCAGGCCTACCTGCGCGGGCTGATCCGCGGCGAGGACGGGCCCTTGTTCGAGCTCATGCGCGATCCGCTCGTCTGGAAGAAGGAGAGCGATGCGCCCGCCGGGATCCCCGACATGAGGCCGTTGCACCGCTTGGCGGGCGATCCCGACGAGATCGCGGCGTTGAAACGGGCGGCATGGATCGTCCAACGCACCCGGACCGAAGTCGCGGGAGCCGCGCTCGGCGACCCCGAGGTCGCGGCCGAGACGCCGGACGTCGATGCGGAAGGCCTGCGGAAGCTGGATCCCGCGGCGCTCGATGCCTTGCGAGCCGCGCTGGCCGATGCACCGCGCAACGACTGGCGGCTGGAGTTGTTAGACGAACTCGCCGAACGCCCGGCGGCGCTGGCCGTGCTGGAGCAGCGGGTGAAATCGACCGCCGACCGGTATGCGCAATCGAATTCCGCGGCCGACGCTTATTCCCATCTCGAAGCGCTCGCATGGTCCGGCGACATGGACAAGGTGCGCGAACTCGCCGCGAAGCTCGCCGGGGAGGAGTCGGTGCCCTCGCTTTCAGCCGCCCACGGCATCCTTGCCGCGGGGCTGGGCGAGGTGGCGGCGCCGGCCGTGGATCGCGCCCTCGAGGCCCACGATTCGCCTTGGCTGTGGCAGGATTGGCTGGCCGCGCAGGCAGCCCGGGAAGGTTCGCTGCTCCCCGCGGTCGAGCGCGTGATGGCGGCGGCGGAGGGCCGCGGGCTGGCAGCGGTGGAGGCCTTGCAGATCGCCGTGGACCGTGACGATGCCGGGGCCATCCTTGCGGTGCTCAAGGATGCGAAGGACATGCCGGAGCCGGTGCGCGCCTACGCCACGGCCCGCGCGTTGTGGGCCTCCGGCGACAAGGCGGGGGTCTATTCGATGTGGCCCGACGGTCCGCCGCCGCTTGCGGATCTGGCCCAAGGCGCGGATTGGAACGGCTGGGAGCGGGTCGTCGAAGGCGAGTCGCCGGGGAATTTCTACGAAGAGATCGAAGCGCAGGTCGCCGTCCTGCAGGCCAAGCCCGATGCCACCGTCGATGATCTCCGCGCCCTTGCGACGCTCCTGCTGGATCCCGCAACGAGCGAGACCTTCGGCATCCGCCGCGTCCGCGACGCGATGGTCGCCTGCTCGCTGGTCCTCGCCCACGACAAGGTCGCCGGCCCGCTGGTCGAGAAGATGGTCGACCGCGCGCGCCTCGCCGGGGCCTCGCCGACCGATTGCCTGCGGATCGAAGCGAGGAGGTTCATGGCGGCCGGCGAATTCACCGCCGCGTATTCGCGCTGGCTCCAGCTCATCGACACGCAGGACGCGGAAATCCATGCCAGCGATTACCTCGAGGCAGCCGCCTGCGTGTTCGAGGACTTGCAGGATGCCGCGGCGATCGAGCTGGCGATGCGCGGCAAGGACAAGTTCCCCACCGACCCGACGTACGCTTACGACGGGGCCTGGCTGCTGCTCACCGCGGGTCATCCGGAAGAGGCGGGCATCCTGTTGGAGCACGGCTTCAAAATCCCCTTCACCGCGGACCAGAAGCAGACCGCCGTTGCCATGCTGCTCTGCGCCGCCGAGCAGACCGGCCGCACGGAGCGGGCCGACCAGGCTTTCCAGGAGCTGCTCGGGATCAGTCCCGACTGGGGAGACGACGAAGCGATCAAGAGCCTCGAGTGGCCCGAGGCCCTGACGGAAACCCTGCTGTCGGTGGCCGGGCGGAACCGCTAGCCGGATCACAGGTCCCACAGCTTCGAAAACGGCACCGCGACGTGCGGCGAGCCGGGGATCGGCAGGATTTCGGCACCGTCGTAGAGCACGCAGCCGCCTTGGAAATCCTTGCCGCACTGCGCGGCCAGGCGGTCCAGTCCCTTGCCGTCGCCGGGATGCACCGAACGGCTCGCCTTGACCTCGATCCCCCAGGTCTTGTCGCCGCGGGTGATGACCAGATCGACTTCCACCTGGTCCTTGTCGCGGTAGTGCCAGAACCGCAGGTCGGGGTCCGTCCACGCCGCCTGGGCGTGGACCTGCTGGACCACGAAGCTTTCTAACAGATGTCCCATGTCCTGCCGCCGGTCCAGCCAGTCGTCCGCCGAGAGGTCGGACAAGGTCGCCGCCAGCCCGCTGTCCACGAAATGGATCTTCGGTGACTTGATCAGCCGCTTGCCGGAGTTCCGGTGCCAGCCTGGAAGCGCGCGGACCAGGAACAGCCGTTCGAGGATGGCCAGATAGTGGTCGACCGTCCCGCGGTGCAGGCCGAGGTCTTTCGAAAGCCCGCTGGCATTGAGCAGTGAGCCGGTGCGCAGCGCCAGGATCTCCAACAGCCGTGCCAGTTCGCGGCCGTCCTTCACCTTCGCGATGTCCTGGACGTCGCGCTCGATGATCGATTTCACGTACTGCCGGTGCCACTGCCGCGCCCGGTCCGGGGTGCGGGTCAGCGGCTCCGGGTAGCCGCCGGCGACGAGCGTCCTCGGCAGGTCCGGCGACAGCCCGTCCCTTTCCGCGAGGATGGCTTCCCAGCGCAACTCGCCCGCGAGGAAGGCGCGCAGGAAGTCTCCCGCGTTGCGCTTCTTTTCGGCTTCCGCCAGCGGTTGCAAGTGGAGGATTTCCATCCGGCCGGCGAGCGACTCGCTGGCTTCCGGCAGCAGCAGCAGGTTCGCCGAACCGGTCAGCAGGAAACGGCCCGGCCGGCGGTCGCGGTCGACCGCCAGCTTGATCGCCGTGAGCAGGCCCGGGGCGCGCTGGACTTCGTCGAGGATGACCCGCGGTGGCAGGCGTGCCACGAAGCCGTCCGGATCCGCCAGTGCGGTCTGCCGGTAGCGGTCTTCATCCAGGGTCACGTAGCCGCGGCCGGGTTCCAGATGCATGGCCAGCGTCGATTTCCCGCACTGCCGCGGCCCGAGCAGGCAGACCACGGGGGTGTCCGCCAGCGCCGTCTTGACGGCACTCGCGAGAAGCCGCGGGTAACGGGGGAAATCAGCGTCCATTTGTCGGTTACAGTAGCGTCCAATTGTCGGTTGTAAAGCCGACTTTTTGTCGGTTACAGTAGCGTTCAATTGTTGGTTGAGGATTGCAACACATTCACAATAAGTAATTAAAAGAGATTGAAAATGGAATCTTGCGGGCGACCGTCCGAGGCGACTCGATCCTGCTTCAAAACGTCCTTGGAAAGACCCGCCAGCCGCCGAAGTATCCCTGCCATGGACGACTACGACCGCCGCGAGTTCCTGAGTCTCAGCCTGCCCGGTTTCCTTGGCGTGCTCGCCGCCTTGCCGTCGCTGTGTGCCGTCGCCACCCGGGCGAATGCCGCGGAAGGTCGCCTGCCGACCGATGGCGCGATGCACTGGGAAGCCTTTCTCGAAGCCGTCGCCGCGGAGGCGAAGAAGCAGCACCTCGACGCGTGGAATCAGGACCAGTACGTCCGCGATATCGCCGCGCTCGCTTCGCGCCTCCATCTCGAGGACCCGGTCCTGCTCAAGGGCATGGAGCAGATCAAGACGCGCCTCAAGCAGGGTAAAGTCGACTTCCAGTATCTGGAGCAGCGCGTCGATTTCGGGCTCTGCCTGGTCCAGTTCGACGTCGGTGAAATCATCGCGCCCCACGACCATCCCGGCATGACCGGCATGATCCTCTGCGCTTCGGGCGAGATCGAGACGAGCAACTACGACCTCGTCGAAAAGCCCGACACCCCGCCGCCGGCGGGCCATGAGTTGCTGCGCCGCGTGGAAACGAAGGTGCTGAAGAAAAACGACATCTCCACCCTGACCGCGAAGGCCCGCAACATTCACACGCTGCATGCCCGCAAGGTGACGCAGCTGGTGGACATCTTCACGCCGCCCTACAACGACGAGCGCAGCGAGAAGAGCCGCTGGTACGAGCTTTCACCGGAGTCGAAGCCGGGCGATCCCGCGTTGTTCGAGGCTCGGATCAAGGAATAGAGAGGCGGAGGTCGGCTAGCCGGTGACTCCCTTGATCAAATCCATCAGAACCCAGAGAAGGATCCCGGTCCAAGCGGCAAGGATCCCGGCAGCTGCGGAGGTAACCGCCACGCCGAGGAAAACCCTGCGGCTGAACGAAATGGCCCCGCCGATCAGGGCCAGGAGGATGACAAAGCAAGGCGGAGCAATCGGGTGATTCAGCACGAGGATCCGCAGGAATTGCGGTGAAGCACTCGGAAACGTATCGGGATCGAGAAGGGTGGATGGCGGAATCCACCTGGTCGCGAAGATCAACGCGATGGCGATGACGATTACAGCCGCGCTCAGGAAGCGTGCAACTGGACCGGCACGCCGCTTCCGAATCGAGGGAGGCGCTTCCTCGCGAGCTGGATCCGTTGCGGGAGGTTGGTAGGGTTTATCCATGGGGGGACAGTGGTTGATCCCCGCAAAAGCGCGCCAAACCCCACGTCAAGAGGGGGGACGCGCTTCAACGGATCTCGCCCGCACCGAAGTAAGGCACCAGCGCGTCCGGGATCTTGATCGAGCCGTCGGGCTGCTGGTTCTGCTCCATCAGCGCGACGTAAAGCCGCGGCAGGGCGGTGCCGGAGCCGTTCAAGGTGTGGCAGAAGCGGTTCTTCCCTTCGCCGTCCTTGAAGCGGAGCTTCATCCGCCGCGCCTGGAAATCGCTGAACCACGAGCAGCTCGACACTTCGAGATACTTGCCCTGGCCGGGTGCCCAGACCTCGATGTCGTAGGTCTTGGCGGAGTTCGCGCCGAGGTCGCCGGTGCAGAGCTCGATGGTCCGGTAATGAAGGCCGAGCTTCTGCAGCGCGGACTCGGCGTGGCCTGTTAGAGCCTCCAGTGTTTCGAGGCCGTGGTCGGGGTGGACGATCTGGACCAGCTCGACCTTGTCGAACTGGTGCATGCGGATGATCCCGCGGTTGTCGCGGCCCGCGCTGCCGGCCTCGCGGCGGAAGCAGGGAGTGCAGGCGACCAGCTTCTTCGGCAGGTCGGCTTCGTGCAGCAGGGTGTCGCGGTAGAGGTTGGTCACCGGCACCTCGGCGGTCGGCGCGAGGAAGAGCTGGTTGCGGCCGTCCTCGCCGGCGTCGGTGCCGTACATGTCGTCCTCGAATTTCGGGAGCTGGCCGGTACCTTCCATGCACTCGCGGAGCACGACGTGCGGGACGTTCACCTCCTCGTAGCCGTTCTCGCCCGACTGGAGGTCGAGCAGGAAGGAAATCAGCGCGCGTTCGAGGCGGGCGCCTTTTCCCCGATAGACCGCGAAGCCGGAGCCGGCGATGCGGGTGGCGTCTTCCAGCGAAATGATGCCGAGCGCCTCGGCGAGCACCAGGTGGTCCTTCGGCGCGGCGAGGGCGGGCTTTTCGCCCCAGGTGCGGACCACCGGGTTGGCGGTCTCGTCCGCGCCGACCGGGCAGGCGGCGTGCGGCAGGTTGGGGATTTCCATCAGCAGCTCCGTCTGGCGGTGGCCGGCGGCTTCCGAGGCGGCGTCGAGGGCGTCGATCTTGTCGTTGATCGCGCGGACTTCGGCCTCGATCGCCGAGGTGTCCTCGCCCTTGCCCTTGAGCATGCCGATCTGCTTCGACGTGGTTTTCCGCTCGGACTGGAGCTGCTGCTTCTCGGTCTCGGCCTTGCGGCGGGATTCGTCGCAGGCGAGCACTTCGTCGATCAGTGTCCAATGGTTGCCGCCGCGGGCCTTGAGGCGTTCGCGGACGGCATCGGGATTATCGCGGATCTCGCGGATATCGAGCATGGCGGGCGGAGAATGAACGCGGGAGCCGGATCGTCCAATCTTCTTTCGGGGCGGCCCGGCGGGCTCGTGGCGGCGACGCTCTTTCACGGAGCGGCACCCCTTCGGAAGCGCGTCGCCGGATCAAGGGTTCGCGGAGGCCGCAATCAGCCGGGCCTTGGCCTCGCGGGTGGCGGCGGCGATGTCGGGAGCGGTGAGGAGATCGGAGACGATGACGACGTTGCGGGCCCCGGCGGCGAGGACGGTGCCGAGGTTGTCGCGCCGGATGCCACCGATGGCGAACACGGGAATCCGGGAGCCGACCCCGTCCTGGACGGCGGCGAGGTCGGCGAGGCCGATCCCCGGCCGGCCGAGTTTCGTGGGCGTGGGGAAGAGCGGCCCGAAGCCGATGTAGTCGAAGCCCTCTTCCAAAGCGGCGCGCGCCTGGGCGGGGGCGTGGGTCGAGCGGCCGATGATTTTTCCAGGCCCCAGAAGCTCGCGCACCGGGGCGAGCGGCCCGTCGTCCTGGCCGAGGTGAACGCCATCGGCGCCGACCGCCGCGGCGATGGCGGGGTGATCGTTCACGATGAAGGGAATGCCGGCGGCGCGGCAGAGCGGCAGGACGCGGCGGGCCAGGGCTTCGATTTCTTCCGGCGGATGTCCTTTGGCGCGGAGCTGCAGCAAGTCCGCCCCGCCGGCCAGGAGCGCGGCGGTGGCGGATTCGGCGTTGTCCGCGGCGACGTAGCCGAGGTCGAGGATGGTGTAGAGTTTGGGAAACAACGGGGATCGGGGAATTGGATTAGCGGAGCAGGTTCCAGGCGGTGACGAGTGCCTTGAGGCCGGCCATTTCGATGGAGGGATCGATCCCGCAGCCCCAGACGATGCGGCCGTCGTCGTGCTGGACCTGGACGTAGGCCGCGGCGTTCGCGTCGGAACCTCCGCGGACGGCGTGGGAGCGGTAGTCGCTCACCTTGAAATCCTTCATGCCGGCGTTCTCCATCGCGTGGACGAACGCGTTGATCGGGCCGTTGCCGAGGCCGTGGATCTTCCTTTCCTCGTCGTAGAGCACGACGGTCGCCGAGCACGACACCTGGCCGCGCTCCACGGTGTGGTGGACCAGTTCGTATTCCTTCAGTGAGAGCGGGTGTTCGAGGTTGGCGAAGAGGCGGTGGAAGGCATCCCGGATCTCGTCGGCGCTCAGTTCGCGGCCGAGCTCGTCGGCAAGGTCGTAGATCCGCTTGCCGACCTGCGGGTGCATGGTCTTCGGCAGGTCGAGGCCGTGCTCGCGGTCGAGGATGTAGGCGATGCCGCCCTTTCCGGACTGCGAGTTGATGCGGATGATGGCTTCGTACGAGCGGCCGATGTCGCGGGGATCGATGGTGAGATAAGGAACGCCCCAGGGAAGGTCGGGATGGTCCTTGAGTTCGCGATCGCGGCGGTCGAGGCCCTTCTTGATCGCGTCCTGGTGGGAGCCGGAAAAGGCCGTGAAGACCAGTTCGCCGGCGTAGGGGTGGCGCTCGCCGACGGTCATCCGGGTGACCCGCTCGTAAACCTCGCGCAGGCGGTTGATGTCGGAGAAATCGAGGCCGGTGGGGATGCCGTGGCTGTTCATGTTCAGCGCCACGTTGACGATGTCGAGGTTGCCGGTGCGCTCGCCGTTGCCGAAGAGCGTGCCTTCCACACGGTCGGCACCGGCCATCAGGCCCAGCTCGGTGGCGGCGGTGCCGGTGCCGCGGTCGTTGTGGGTGTGAAGCGAGACCAGCAACGAATCGCGGCGGTCGAGGTGGCGGCACATCCACTCGATCTGGTCGGCGTGGACGTTCGGGGTGGTCCACTGGACGGTGTCCGGCAGGTTGATGATCATCTTTTTCTCCGGCGTCGGTTGCCAGACATCGATCACCGCGTTGCAGCACTCGAGGGCGAAATCGAGCTCGGTGTCGGAGAAGGACTCGGGCGAATACTGCAGGATGATCTCGGTCCCCGGGACGGTGGGGACCAGATCCTTCACCAGCCGTGCGCCTTCGACCGCGATGTCGCGGATTTGCTCGCGGGAAGCATCGCCGAAAGTCACGCGGCGCTGCAGCGGCGAGGTCGAGTTGTAGATGTGGACGATGGCCTTCTTCGCTCCGGCGATCGCTTCGAAAGAGCGGCGGATCAGGTGCTCGCGGGTCTGGACGAGGATCTGGATGGTCACGTCGTCGGGGATCCGGTTCTCCTCGATCAGGCGGCGGCAGAAGTTGAACTCGGTGTCGGCGGCGGAGGGGAAGCCGATCTCGATCTGCTTGAAGCCGGTGCGGCAGAGCAGGTCGAAGAACTCGAGCTTTTCCTCGATCGACATCGGCTGCGGCAGCGCCTGGTTGCCGTCGCGGAGATCGACCGAGCACCAGACCGGGGCGCGGGTGATCGTTTGGTCCGGCCAGGTGCGGTCGGGCAGGTGGACCGGCGGGAAGGGACGGTATTTGGAGATCGAGGAAGCTTGCATGGAAGACGGGAAGAGGGATTTCGCGCGGGAAACGGGAGGGGCGCCGCGGGGAAAGTTGCGGCGGCCAGGTGACGGCGGTGGGAAAAGACAAGGTTCAGCGGGAGGCCAGCCCTAGCAGGAGCGGCCGCAGCTCAAGAAGCCCGCGGAGGATTGTCGTCACGGGCGGAACGCTGGAGCGGAGGAAGCCGGCTGTCGAGGGAGAAAGCACGGTGGCAGCCTGCGGGATTCAGGGACGCAGCCCGGAAAGCTGCAGAGGGGTATCGAGGAGGCGGATCCTCTCCGGCCCCTACCCCGCCTCGTGGTCCCGCATCATCCGCCGCAGGTCCTTGCCCAGGCCGAAGAGCACCAGGATGTCGTCGGCCTCGAAGGGGCGGTCCGGCAGCGGGATGCCGAGCACCTTTTGCACGGACTGGCGGGTCGAACTGAGGGCGGCCTGCCCGCGGCCCTTGGCGATCGTGACCAGGTTCAAGTCGTACTTCGCCCGCAGCCCCATATCCTGCAGCGTCTTGCCGATGAAGCAGGACGGCGCCACGACCTGGGCGATCTCGTAGCCGCCGCCGAGTTCCAGGCTCTCGAGGATGTCCGGCGATTTCAACGAACGGGCCAGCCACGCGGCGGCCATCGCCTCGGGGATCATCAGCTCGTCGATCTTGAGCAGCTTCAAAAGGCGGCCGTGGAGCGGGTTGATGATGCGGCTGATGATGCGCTTCGCCCCGAGCTGCTGGACATTGGCGGCGATCGAAAGCGAGGCTTCGAAGTCCTCGCCGATCGCCAGGATCACCACGTCGCAGGCATCGACCGGGATCTCGTGGAACGCGTTGAGGTCCGTGCAATCTGCCTGGATCAGGTATTCGATCTCGTCCTTGAGGGCGTTGATGTGGAGCGGATCGTTGTCGACCGCGACGATTTCATGACCTTCGCGGGACAGCTGTCGGGCGAGCTGGGTGCCGAAGGTGCCGAGGCCGATGATGCAACATTTCATGGGAGCGTCAGGTGAGCAGGATGTCTTCGCAAGGCCGGCCGGAAGGCGGCCTGCGGTCGGGCGGAACGAGGGTGGCGAGCACCGCCAGCAGGCCGATCCTGCCGACGAACATGTTGAGGATGAGCAGGCACTTCGAGCCGTCGGTGAGCAGCGGCGTGAGATCGAGTGAAAGGCCGACGGTGGCGAAGGCGCTGATCAGTTCGAACATCAGCTTGCTGTCGCCGAAGCCGCGGCCGGATTCGAACATCTGGAAGACCGCGAAATTCGCGCCGAGCCAGATGCCGGCGAGGACCATCAGGCCGAGCGCCTGCGAGCCGGTGGTTTCGGGGATGGTCCGGTTGAAGGCGACCATCCCGCGCTTGCTGCCGCGGAGCTGGTTCCACAGGTGGCCGAGGGCCACCGCGACGGTGGTCGTGCGCAAGCCGCCGGCCGTGCCGCCGGGCGAACCGCCGACCAGCATCAGGACCATCATGACGAGGACGGTCTGCGGGCCGATCGCCGACATCGACACCGTGTTGAAACCGGCGGTGCGGGTGGTGACGGAGTGGAAGAACGCGGTGAGAAGATGGCCGCCGTTTTCCGGGCCCTGCCAGAGGTGGTACTCGGTGAGGTAAATCACCAGCGCGCCGCCTGCGATCAGCACGGCGGTCGCCACGAGCACGAGGCGGGAGTGGATGCGGAGCCGCGGGATCGGGCCTTCCTTGCGGATCCTGCGGCGGATCCTGGCGAGCGCCCAGAGGGCGAGGTCCTCGCACACCAGCGCGCCGAGTCCACCGATCACGATGAGCGCCATGACCACCACCTGCCAGGTGGCATTTCCCTGCACCACGCGGCTCGCAAGCCCGTCGGGAAAGGTCGAGAAGCCGGCATTGCAGAAGGCCGAGACGGAGTGGAAGACGGCGTGGAACCAGCGCTCCCCGGGATCGGCAATGCCGTGCAGACCGGCGTAGAGGACGACGGCGCCGGCAGCCTCGCAGGCGAAGGTGAGCACGACGATGAAGGCGAGGGTCTGGCCAACGCGGGCGAGCCGGTTCTCCTGAAGCATGCGGCCGAGCAGCAGGCGGTCGTGCAGCGAGATGCCCTCGAACAGCACCACGGCGGCGAAGAAGGCCAGGGTCATGATGCCGAGCCCGCCGACCTGGATCAGCAGCAGGATGACCATCTGGCCGGTGGGCGAGAAATAGGTGGCGGTGTTCTGCACCGCGAGGCCGGTCACGCAGACGGCGCTGGTGCTGGTGAAGGCGGCGTCGAGCCAGGAGCAGCTCACGCCGCTGACCGTGCAGCGCGGCATTTTCAGCAACAGCGTGCCGGCCACGATGATCGCGAGGAAGGACAGCATCAGCAGCAGCCCCGGATGGAAGGCGCGGGCGGTCAGCCGCGGCTGGTGGTGGATGGCCGAGGCGAGGCCGGAAGCCAGCACCGCGAGCTGGATGAAGACATGGCCGGAGGTCGAGCGGCTGTCGCCCGGTAGCATGGCAAGCGCCACCAACAGAACCACCGCGGCGAGCAGGGCGTGCCCGCCGAGGCGCCGGCGCTCCGAGCGCTCCCCGCGCATCCGGTGGAAGACCCAGCCGCGCTCGAGGGCGAAGGCGATGCCGGTCAAAGTGGTGACCGCATGCTGCCAGGCGGTCACCGTGCCGGTCCAGCCGACGAGCGACAGCAGGCACACGGCCGAGAGAAGGGCGAACAGCGGGTGCAGTCCCTGCCGGCACACTTTCACCGAGGCCGGCGAGGCTCCCGATCCTTCGAGATCGTCCATGTGTGGCGGATCCTAACACCCGCCCGGCGGGGTCTGGCAAGGGGGATCCCGGGGCGGCCCGCGGGCTCAGTTCCGGAACTTCTTGTGCGTGCCGTCGCACAGCGGCGGGGTGGCCGTGTGCTTGCACTGGCACCACCAGACGGTGGTTTTCGTGGTGGTCTCGAACTTCACCGGCTGGAGTCCGGTGCCCTTGTGGCTGCCGTCGCAGAACGGTGGGTGCCCGGAACGCCCGCAGGCGCACCACCAGTGGACGCCGGCCTCGACTTCGAGGCCCATCGGCTTGTTGTCGCAGACGATCGGTTCTTCAGCCATGCCTCCCACCTTGGCGGAGCCGTCCGCGGATGGCGAGGATGGAATCCGCAGGCCGGATCAATCGAACACCGAATCCGCGGCATCCGAGGAATCCGCCACCGCGACCGGCTTGGCGGGTTCCACGGGTTTCACCACCTTGGCTGAAAGCGGCACCGAGCCCCGTCCGAACTGCGGATAGCGATCGACGGGAACCTCGCTGAAAAAAGTGGCGGCCAGCCAGACTGCCAGCAGGGCGGAGGTTCCCGTTACGAAAAATCGGACTTTCATCAGGTGGGATGGTGCGGGGCGGTGGCCGGCGGAATCAAAGCGGGACGCGGGTTTATGCGTCTTTTGCTTCGGAAAAGTAAAGTAATTTCAGGGTCTTGTACCGGGCCTCCCGGTCGGACGCGGGGGTTGGAACAATTCCCGTGCCAAGCGGCAAGGCCAAAGCGGCAAAAGGCCTCAGCGGGCGAGGACCACCGGCGCGCTGGTGTTACCGAAGCGGTCCACGGCGCTGACCGCCACTGCATCCGCGAGCCGGCCGGAGAGGGTCGGGATTTGCACGCTTTTCGATCCCGCGGAGACCACCTTCACCATCCGCCACTGCTGGCCGAAGCGGGCCTGCACGGCGTAGCGGGCGGTCGCACGGTCGCCGCTCTGGAAGCTGACCTGAAGCGACGAGCCGCTGCCGGTCGCGGTTGCCGCGGGACGGCCGGGCGCCTTCTGGCTGAGCCAGGGCATCGGGGGCACCAGCGCCGGCTGGGCGTAGGCCCCTTTCGCGAGCATCGTGGAGACACCGCCGAGGTTCTTGGTCAGGCCTTTCACGCTCCAGTGGATGTGCCCGGCCCAGTTCCTTCCGATGCTGCGGGAAAGGTCGACCTGGCGGGTGATTTCCGACGCCGGCCGCCCGTCTTCCGGCCCGCCGATCCGGGTGGTGGCGATGCCCGGCCACACCGGCCGGCTGCCCTGCTGGCGCCACCACGAAAGCAAGGCCGAGAAGCTCTGCTTGCGCGGCTGGTCCCGCCAGTAGAGCTGCGGCGCGAGGTAATCCACCCAGCCCTTCGACAGCCACTTGCGGGCGTCGCAGCCGAGCTGCTCGTAGGCATCGATCCCGGCCTCGATCCCGTCCGGCACGCCCGGCCGCCAGATGCCGAAGGGCGAAATGCCGACCCGCACCCAGGGCTTGGTCCGCTTCACGTCGGAGTAGAGCTTTTGCACGAAGTCATCGACGATCTGCCGCCGCACCGCCGGCGAGCGGCCGTCGGGGAAAGCCCGGCCGCCTTCGGGATAGGGGTAGAAGTAGTCGTCGAGGTGGACGCCATCGATGTCGTAGCGCTGGACCACGTCGAGGATCGCGCCGAAGGCCCGGGCGCGGGTTTCGGTGTGGGCGGGATCGCACCAGACCAGATTGCCGTAGCGCTTGGTGATGTGCGGCGCTGCGCGGCAGACGTGGTTGCCGCTGGTGGCGTGGCTGGCGTTGGAAAGGGCGCGGAAGGGGTTGAACCAGGCGTGGACCTCGATGCCCCGGGCATGGGCCTGCTGGATGGCGTAGGCCAGCGGGTCGTAGCCCGGCGATTGGCCCATGGTGCCCGTCAGCCAGGGGCTCCACGGTTCCCTCGACGACTGGTAAACCGCGTCGGCATGCGGTCGCACCTGGAGGACCAGCGCGTTCATGTGGAGCGAGGCCATCTTGTCGAGGATGGCGCGCATTTCCGCCTGCTGCTGGGACGACGACAGGCCCTTCTTGCTCGGCCAGTCGATATTGTGCACCACCGCCGCCCAAGCCGCGCGGAACTCGCGCGCCGGCATCGGCGGCTTCTCGCCGGAGGGCCGGTAGGTCTGGCCGGAGGCGAAGGCGGAAAGCAGGCAGGCCAAGGAAAGAGCTCGCGCGATCATGGCCTTTTAGATGCCCTGATAGTCGGGATCATGCAAGCGGCGATGGCACTGTTAGGCGGCGGCAAGATCGGACCTCCCGCAGGCGTTACCACGGGATGCTCCGCTTCCTGATCGCGCTGACCCTCGCCCTGGTGGCGCCCCTTTGCGCGGAGACCCGTCTGCTGGCCCGGGAGAACCTGGTCGCGTGGTGCATCGTGCCCTTCGACGCAAAGAAGCGCGGGCCGGAAGAACGGGCGGCGATGCTGAAAGAGCTCGGATTTTCCCGGCTGGCCTACGACTGGCGCGAGGAGCATGTCGCGAGCTTCGACGCCGAAGTGGTGGCGATGAAGCGGCACGGGATCGAAATCACCGCCTGGTGGATGCCCGGGACGCTCGATGCCAACGCCCGCAAGATCATCGAGGTGATCCGCCGCTACGACATCCATCCGCAGTGGTGGGTGATGATCGGCGAACCCGCCGGGGCGGACCAGTCGGCGAAGGTGAAAGCCGCCGCCGACCAACTGCGGCCGCTGGCGGTCGAGGCGCAGGCGCTGGGCTGCAAGCTGGCGCTCTACAACCACGGCGGCTGGTTCGGTGAACCGGAAAACCAGCTCGCGATCCTTCGTGAACTGGCAATGTCGAACGTCGGCATCGTTTACAACTTCCACCACGGCCACGCCCACATCGGGAAGTTCCCGCAGCTCTTCGACGCGATGAAGCCGCACCTGCTCGCGCTGAACCTCAACGGCATGATCGACAACGGCGACACCCTCGGGAAAAAGATCCTCCCACCCGGCGACGGCACCCGCGAGCTGGAGATGCTGCGCCATGTGCTGAAGAGCGGCTGGCAGGGACCGGTCGGCATCCTCGACCACCGCCCGGAGACCGATTCCGCCGTGACTCTCCGCGAGAACCTCGCGGCGCTCGAGCGCTTGGTTCGCCTGCTGGAGGCACCCGTGGAATGAGGGGTCCGCAATCCCTGCCGGATGCACCGCATGGCCTGCCAAAGGATGGCGCGTCGGCGGATTATCCGTTGGATTTCAAGGCATCGCGCCGTAGCGTGGCCGTCCCCCCATGAAAACCCGAGTCCGCAGCGGTATCCTCCGGCCGCTTCTTCCTGTCGTTGCCGTGTGGTTCCCCATCACGGGCTCGACCGCGGCGGCGGAACTCGATGACCGGATGGCGGACGCTTGGACGGTGGCCGCGCAGCGGAGCGCCGGGACGGTGGAATGGATGGAGGACAGCTACGGTTCCCCGGGAATGTTCTCCCGCTATCCCACCGTGGCGAACACCAGCACCGGGAAATGGACGACCAGCAACAGCTCGGGAGATTGGCACGCCGGCTTCTGGCCGGGAACACTGTGGATGCTGGCCCAGAAGACCGGCGAAGATGCGTGGCGGCAACGCGCCACCGCCTGGTCGCAGCCCCTGGCCGCAACGACCAACACCAACCACGACATCGGCTTCATCGTGCTCGGCTCGATGGGCAAGGGCTGGTACTTCCACGACGACTGCAACGACCCGGACGGCAGCTACCGAGAGTTCGCCCGCAACGCGATCACGGTGGCCGCGGGCAAGCTCAACAGCCGCTTCAACAAGCCGAACGAGTCCGGCGTCCCGGTGCCGGCGGGATGCATCCGGTCCTGGGACGGCTTCCAGTCGCCGTATCCGGTCTGCATCGACAACCTGATGAACCTCGAGCTGCTGATGATGGCCTACGAGATGAACGGGCGGCTGCCGGAACATCGCCCGTGGTTCGACCATGCGCTGGCCCACGCCCGCACCTCGATCGCCCGGCATCTGCGGGCGGACGGCGGCAGCTACCATGTCGTGAGGCATTTCGATACCGGGCCGCAGATCGGCGGGATCGAGCGCAAGAACACGCTGCAGGGCTACGGCGACGAGACCACCTGGGCGCGCGGCCAGGCCTGGGCGATCTACGGGCTCAGCGCGGTGTATCGGCACGCGCGGCGCGACCCGGGAACCGATGCCTCCGACATCCTCGCCGCGGCGGAGGCGACGGCGGATTACTTCATCGCCCGTTTGCCCCACTACCACAGCGCCGACTCCTACAACCATCGTACCGGCGACCACGTGCCGCCGAAGGACTTCGATGCCGCCCTCGGCGAGCCGGTCGGACCGTGGAACGATGCCAACGACGACTACAACTCTAGTAGCGGAACCGGGCTGGGCGACCGCAAGCCGGCCACCCACGTGTTCACGCCGCGCGACAGCTCGGCGGCGGCGATCGCCGCGGCGGGCTTGATCGAGCTGGCCGGATTCATGGCGGACCCGGCGGACCGAGCCCGCTACCTCGGGGCGGCGGAGGACATCCTGACTTGTCTGATTTCCTACGACGGCCCGGATGGCGGAAGCGATCCCGACTATCTTTGCGCGCCGGGCGACACGGCGAATCCCGGCATCCTCAAGGAAGGCAACGCCCGGTGGACCGAGGCCAACCGGTCGTTGATCTACGGGGACTACTACTTCCTCGAAGCGATGGCCCGGCTTGAGGCGTTGAAGGCGCGCGAGCTGTTAGACACGACCCTCGGGTTCGGGAGGACCGGTGGCAACGTGTGCCTGGAGTTCGAGCGGCACGACCCCGCGCCGGCGCTGGCGTTCCGCGTTCAGAAATCCACCGACCTCATCCACTGGACCACCGTCGCGGCGAAAACCGGCGGCGGCCCGTGGAGCGGCGACGTGGAGGAAACGCCCGCGGCAGAAGGCAAAAAGCGGGTGCGGGTGGAAGAACCGGCACCCGCCGCCCGCGGATTCCTGCGCGTGGTGACCCGGGCGCTCGATGGCAGCGCGCCGTGAAGCCAAAGGCAGGAGTTAGAACAACGAAAGGAAAGAAATCGGCGAAATTCCAGGGGGGTGAATCGAGGGCTGGGTCGACCTCGAAGGTGCTCCCGCCGACTTTGATCCGCCTTTGTTTTCGCGGAGTTTCGCAGGTTTAGTTGTTCCCTTTTCCTTTCCAAGAACCGCTTCAGGCTTCGGCCAGATCGGACATCCGGGCGACCGGCTTGTCCTTTTTCATGAGGGCCTTGCGCATCTTGGCGAGCGCCACGTTCTGAAGCTGGCGGATCCGCTCGCGGGAGACGCCGAACTCGCGGCCGACGTCTTCCAGCAGCATCGGCTTGAGGCCGTTGAGGCCGAAGCGGTCGTCGATGATCTTGCGCTCGCGTTCGTTGAGCACCTCGAGCAGGTCGCCGAGCTGTTCGCGGAGATTCTTGTCGGTCAGCGCCTCGAGCGGGTCCGGCGCGGACTCGTCGGTGACGATGTCGCCTTGCAGCTTCACCTCGCCCTCGCCGACCGGGGCATCGAGCGAGGTCTGCCGCTGCGCGCTCTGCTTGAGCATCGCGATCTTCTGCCGCGGCAGGCCGAGCTCGGCGGCGATCTCGTCGTCGGTGGGCTCGCGGCCGAGCGCCTCGGCAAGCATCGAGGCGATCCGGCGCATCCGGGCGATCTTGTCGACCATGTGGACGGGCAGGCGGATCGTCTTGCTCTGGTTGGCGAGGGCGCGCTTGACCGACTGCTTGATCCACCAGGCGCCGTAGGTCGAAAACTTGCCGCCTTTCTCTGGGTCGAAGCGTTCCACCGCCTGCATCAGGCCGATGTTCCCTTCGGAAATGAGGTCGCTGAGGGAGACGCCGTATCCCGAGTAGTCGCGGGCGATTTTCACCACGAGCCTGAGGTTGGCGCGGATGAGGTGGGAGCGGGCTTCCTCGTCCCCCATCTTGATCCGTTCGGCGAGATCGCACTCCTCGGCGACGGTGAGCAGGGGCGTCCGGGAGATTTCCCGCAGGTAGAGATCGAGGCTGTTGTCGGATTCGCGGGCCATGGTGGGAGAAGTGGTTCACCATGGGGTTCGTTCCGTCCGCGGATCCGGATTCAAAAAAACGCACGCGATTCCGAAAAATCGCGTGCGCACCGGAAAACCGGGCCTAGGCGGCCGGCACTGAAGGCTATTTGAAGCGTGGATCCTCCGGATTGCCGCCGGACAGCATGTAGGCGAACAGGTCGAGCAGCTCGTCCTTGTTCAGCGGGCTGAGCAGGCCGGGCGGCATCATCGAGACGTTGAAGGGCTCGCGCGACTTCACCTTGTCTTCATCCACCGCGGTCAGGGCGTCGGGGGCCAGGGCGGTGGTCATCACGAACATCTTGCCGTTTTCCTCGACCACCACGCGGCCGACCACGAGCGAGCCGTCCTTGAGGGTGATCTGCTCGGTCGGGTACTGGTCGCTGATGACTTTGGAGGGTTCGATGATGTTTTCCGCGAGGTCGCGGATCGTGTAGCGGTTGCCGGCGCCGGTGATGTCGGGACCGCTGTTGCCGCCGTCGCCGTTGAAATGGTGGCAGTTGATGCAGAGCTGCGAGGTGAACATCGCCTTGCCCTGCTCGAAGTTGCGGCCCTTCAGGCCGCCACCGGCGAGCGCGACGACGTCGTCCACGGTGTAATCCTTCCCGGGGCCTTTCGGCATCACCATGTTGACCGGCGGGGCCGGCGGGGCCTGGGTCGAGAGGGTGTCGAGCGCGGCGCGTTCGGCGTCGTCGCTCACCACGTTGGCCAGCGCCTCCTTGCGGATGTTGTTGAGGAAGCCCTTGAAGCTGTTGCCGCCGCGCCACTTGGAGGTGCGGGGGAACCAGCCGAAGTAGGCCTTGCGCAGCTCCGGGGTCCAGCCGGCCTTGGCTTCGCGGAGGGCGTAGGCGTAGGCGATGGCCTGGCGGTTCGGATGGCTGTCGTGCATGCCGGCGACGGCGCTCGAATAGCGGTCGTTGCGGGACAGCACGGCATCGCTGGCGACGGTGATGTCGGCGTCCTTGGCGGTGTCGAGCAGCGGCACGGTCTTGGCGACGACGGAGGGGGAGCCGAGGTAAACGAGCAGCGAGACCAGCTCGCGGTTGACCAGCGGGTCGGCGGCCGGGAAGAGCGGGTCGAGGCGCTCGGCGATCTTGCCGCAGACGTCCGGTGCCGGCTTGCCCATGCGGGTGAAGACGAGCTGCCAGGCGCGCAGATACGGGAGCTGGAGCCCGGCCGGGAGCTTGGCGAAATCGAGCTTGCCGAGGGCGACGAACATTTTCGGCTGGAGCGACTTGTCGCCGACGCGGGCGAGCGCGATGAGGGCCTCGATCGCGGCCTGCGGGTTGCTTTCGGCCAGTGCTTTCTCAGCCCAGGCGCCTGCCGGCTGGCGCTCGACCGCCGCGCGGGCGGCGAAGCGGATGTAGCGGTCCTGGTGCGAGAGGTAGGGCCAGGCCTTGGCGATGGCGTCCGGGCCGCTGCCCTGGAGGTGCAGGGTTTCCAAATCATGGCGGAGCTTGGTCTCCGCGGTCGGGGCCGGCGGCGCGGCGGGCGCGGTGCTTTCGGTGCCGGTGTAGGTCACGCGGTAGAGCGCGGACTGGCTGCGGCGGCCACCGGTCGTGAAATACATCGCGCCGTCCTCCCGGCGGATGATCGCGTCGGTGAAGGGCATCGGCTTGCCGGCGACGAACTCCTCCTTCTCGGCCTTGAAGGTCGCACCGTCCGGCTTGAGGTGGACGGCCCACATCGTGCCATAGGTCCAATCGAGGGCGTAGAGCGCGTTCTGGTACTTCGCGGGGAACTTCGCGCCGGTGCCGAAGACCGTTCCGGTGGGCGAGCCGGGGCCGATGTCGATGGTCCCGGGCAGCGAGTCCGCGTAGTATTCCGGCCAGCGGCCGGCACCCGAGCGCCAGCCGTAGTCACCGGCGCTGACGACGTGGTTGATCCGGGTGGGCATGTACCACGGCGTGCCGAGGTCCCACTCCATGTCGGAGTCGAAGGTGAACAGCTCGCCGTTGGCGTCGAAGGCGATGTCGTACTGGTTGCGGAAGCCGCCCGCGACGAACTCGACCCGCTTGCCGTCCGGGTCGGTCTTGCAGACGTAGCCGCCGGGGGCGAGCACCCCGCGGGCATGACCGTTGGCGTCCCAAAGGCGGGTGATGAGGTGGTCCTCGCCGATCGCGACCGGGCGGGAGTGGCCGAGGTTGTCCGGAAGCTTGGTGTGGTTGCCGTTGGCGAACCAGATCGACTTGCCGTCGGGCCCGAGGACGATCCCGTGCGGCCCGTGCTCGCCGCCGCCCTGGCACTTGCTCAGGAACTCGGCCTTGTCGTACTGGTCGTCGCCATCGCTGTCCTTCAAACGCCAGAGGCCCTTGTCGGCCATCTCGTTGTTCATCAGGTAGAGGCTGTCGAAGGCGTAAAGCAGCCCGTGCGCCCCGCCGAGCGGCTTGCCGTTGCTGCCGGCCGGCAGGGTCAGCGGCTCGACCTTCGGCGCGTCCTTCGATCCCGCCGGGGCGAGGGTGACGCGATAGACGCCGCCATACTGGTCGGCGGTGAGGAGGCGGCCCTTGGCGTCCTCGGTGATCGCCACCCACGAGCCCTGCTCCGCCTTGGGGACGGTGTAGAGAAGCTCGACCGCGAAGCCGGGCACCACCTGGATCTCGGCGGCATCGGGCACCGCTTCCGTGGCAGCCGGGCGGCCCGGCTGGTTCGACAGGGCATTCCCCCACGGGCCCGCGCCGTAGGCCGCGATCACCACCGCCGGCTTGAAATCCGAGCTGCCCGCCGGCGCGGCCGACCAGTCGGGTCCGGTCTCGACCACCGTTTTCTTGCCCTTTCCGTCCACGAGCTCGAGGGTCGCGACGAAGCCTGCCATCGAACCCTCGTTCTTCGCCTCGAAGCGCAGCTCGTTGTCGCCCGGCTTCAAGTGCTTCGCCACGTCCACCGTGGTCGGCTGGCCCCAGTCCGGGTTGTCGGCGATCTTGGTGGCGTTCAGATAAGCGGTTGCGCCGTTGTCACAGGTGAATTGCAGCTTCGCCGACTTCACGTCCCCGCCCGCCTTGAAGGTCTTGCGGAAGGTCGCCTTTTCCCCGTTCTTGGCCTGCTTTCCGACCCAGATCCACTGGGGCGCGGCATCGAGCGTCATCGGGAAAAGGGCCATGCCGAGGGACCAGGCGAGTCCGGAGGTTAAGAAGAAACGTTTCATGAATTCGGGTAAAGGGATGGGTTGGGGTCGAGCATACGCGGCGGAACGCGGGGCGCACGACTACGTGTTTTCATAGGGTCCCCTATCGGCGGCTGCGAAAGTTCCCGGCTGCCGCTAACGTTCCGCGTGCCACCGATGCCCGGATCCACTTTGAAGAGCCTTCTTGCCCTCTGGACGGGCGCTTGCGCCGTTTCGGCGGAGCAGGTGCCCTCGTTCAGCCGCGACGTGCGGCCGATCCTCTCCGACAACTGCTTCAAGTGCCACGGTCCCGACGAGGAAGGCCGCAAGGGAGAGCTCCGGCTCGACGACCGCGAGGCGGCGCTGCTCGGCGGGGAGTCCGGCGAGCCGGCCATCGTCCCGGGCAAGCCGGAGGAAAGCGAGCTGATCCAGCGGCTCCACACGACCGATCCCGACGAGGTGATGCCGCCGCCCTCGATGAAAAAGCTGCTCACCCCGGAGCAGATCCGCGTGCTGGAACAATGGATCGCCGGCGGCGCGAAATACGAGAAACACTGGGCCTTCCAAGCCCCCGTGAAGCCGCCGGTGCCGGCCGGCGCGGCGCATCCGGTCGATGCCTTCGTCCGCGCCAGTCTGGCCGAAGCCGGCCTCGAGCCGTCGCCGGAAGCCGACAAGCCCGCCTTGCTGCGCCGCGTCAGCTTCGATCTCACCGGCCTGCCGCCTTCGCCGGAGGAACTCGCCGCCTTCCTTTCCGACCCCGCGCCGGATGCCTACGAGAAAGCCGTCGACCGACTGCTCGCCTCGCCCCGCTACGGCGAACGCTGGGCGCGCAAGTGGCTCGACCTCGCCCGCTACGCAGACACCAACGGCTACGAAAAGGACCGCCCGCGCACGATCTGGCCCTACCGCGACTGGGTCATCAAGGCGCTCAATGCCGACATGCCTTTCGACCAGTTCAGCATCGAGCAGCTCGCCGGCGACCTCCTGCCCGGCGCGACCGTCGACCAGCGGATCGCCACCGGTTTCCACCGCAACACGATGGTCAACGAGGAGGGCGGCATCGATCCGCTCGAGTTCCGCTACCACGCGATGACCGACCGCGTCGCCACCACCGGCGCGACCTGGCTCGGCCTCACGCTCCAGTGCTGCCAGTGCCACACCCACAAGTACGACCCGATCCTGCACACCGAGTATTTCTCGATCATGGCATTCCTCAACAATGCCGACGAGCCCGAGCTGGAACTCCCCGACGCGAATCACGAGCGCCAGGTCGCCGAGCGCACGGCGCGGGCGGAAAAGCTCATCGCCGAACTCCCGCAACATTGGCCGGTCGACGAAGGCCCGGTCACCTGGACCACGCCGCCGGCCGCCCTTGCCACCGAGCCGGCCGAAGCCGTCCGCCCGCTCGACGACGGCTCGCTGCTCTTCCCCGCGCCGGGGCCGGACACCAGCGTCGCCACCGTCCGCTTCGCCGATCTGAAAGGCCGCTTCACCCGGCTGCGGGTCGAGGCGCTGGCCGATGACTCCCTGCCCGGCAAAGGCCCCGGCCGCGCGCCCAATGGCAACTTCGTGCTCAGCGAACTGGAAGTCCTCGTCGCCGGCAAGCCGCTCAAGCTCGTCCGTCCCGCCGCTGCCGCGCAGCAGCCGAACTACACGGTCGACCTCGCCATCGACGGCAATCCCGGCACCGGCTGGGCGGTCGATACCGGCGGCCCGGACCTCCACAGCGACAAGTCCGCCACCTTCGAGTTCGAAAGCCCGCTCGATGCCGCGGGCGATGTCACCGTGATCGTCCGCCAGGCCCACGGATCGCAGCACACCATCGGCCGGCTGCGGCTGAGCTTCGGCGCCGACGCCGCCCCGATCCCCGACCCCGAGGCGCGCCGCGCGGAATCGCTGGCGAAGGCCTTCGACGAATGGCTCGCCCGAGAACGCGCCCGCACCGCCGCCTGGCAGCCCGTCGCCCCGGCCAAGGCCGTTTCCAACCTGCCGCTGCTCACCCTTCAGCCCGACGCCAGCGTCTTCGTCACCGGCGACATCACCAAGGCGGACACCTACGAGCTCGAATTCACCCAGCTCCCGCCCGCCATCACCGCCATCCGCCTTGAAGCCCTGCCCGACCCGCGCCTGCCCGCCCGCGGCCCCGGCATGGCCTACTACGAGGGCCCGAAAGGCGACTTCCTGCTCGGCGAATTCCAGCTCAGCGCCGGCGGCCAGCCGGTGAAAATCGCCAGCGCCAGCCACAGCTATGCGAAGAACCACTTCGGCCCGCACGCCGAGGCCTCGCTCGCCATCGACAGCAATCCCGAGACCGGCTGGAGCTGCGCCGAAGGCCAGGGCCGCGCCCACGAGGCGGTCTTCCGCCTGGAGCAACCCCTCACCGCCGCCGACCTCAAGCTGACGATGATGTTCGGCCGCCACTACGCGTGCTCGCTCGGCAAGTTCCGCATCTCCTTCACCACCGCCACCGGCGAGGTCCTCGCCAGCCCGCTGTCCGACGAAGCCCAGCGCCTGCTCCACCGGCCGGATCCCTCCCCGGCGGATCTCCAGGCGTTGAAAAACGAGTTCCTCCTGAACGCCCCGCAGCTCGCGTCCAAGCGCACGGAAATCGAGAACCTGCGCCGCCCCGCACCCGGCCTGACCACGCTGGTCCTTCAGGAGCGCCCGGCGGAAAACCCGCGCGTTACCCGCCTCCACCACCGCGGCGAGTGGACCCAGCCGAAGGACCCGGTCGAAGCCGGCACGCCCGCGATCCTCAATCCCTTCCCGGCCGGCCAGCCGAAGAACCGCCTCGGCTTCGCCCGCTGGCTGGTCAGCCGCGACCACCCGCTCACCGCCCGCGTCGTGGTCAACCGCACCTGGGCCACCTTCTTCGGCACCGGCATCGTCAAGACCCAGGAAGACTTCGGCCTCCAGAGCGACCTGCCCAGCCACCCGGAACTGCTCGATTGGCTGGCCATCCGCTTCATGGACGACGGCTGGTCGAACAAAAAGCTCCACCGCCTGATCGTCACCAGCGCCGCTTACAAGCAGTCGAGCCGCTCGACCGCCGCCGGTGAGGAAAAGGACAGCGCCAACCGCCTGCTCTGGCGCGGCCCGCGGCTGCGGCTGGAGGCCGAGGAAATCCGCGATGCCGCCCTGCGCGCCGCCGGCCTGCTTTCGGAAAAGATGCACGGCCCCAGCGTCTTCCCGCCCCAGCCCGCCAGCGTCACCAGCGAGGGAGCCTACGGCGCGCTCGCCTGGACCGCCAGCACCGGCGAGGACCGCTACCGCCGCAGCCTCTACACCTTCGCCAAGCGCACCGCGCCCTTCGCCTTCGCTAACACCTTCGACGCCCCTACCGGCGAGGCCTGCATCGTTCGCCGCGACCGCTCGAACACCCCGCTCCAGGCGCTCAGCCTGCTCAACGACGTGACCATGATGGAAGCCGCGCAAGCCCTCGGCAGCCGCCTCGCCGCGCTGCCGGGCACGCCCGAGCAAAGAATCGCCGATGCCTTCCTCCGCTGTTTCTCGCGCGGCCCCGATGCCGCTGAAACCGCCGCCGTCCTCGACTTCCAGCGCAAGCAGGAGCAGCGCCTCACCGCCGCCCCCGAATCCGCCAAGTCCCTCGCCGGCCCCGGCCCCGACGAATCCGCCGTCGCCCGTGCCACCTGGACCGCCGTCGCCCGCGCCCTCATGAACATGGACGAGTTCGTCACCAAAAGCTGAGCCGATGCACTTCCATGCAGAGTTGATAGTCTATGGTTGAGAGTTGATGGTTAGAACCAGAGGACCGCGCTGCCTCCATCAATTCTTCTGCATCAACGATCAACCATCCACTCTCAACCATCAACTTGCCTTCCCAAATGACTCCCTTCCAAAACCGCTGCCTCGACATCACGCGCCGCCATTTCCTGCGCGACTGCGGCGTGGGCGTCGGCAAGATGGCCCTCGCCGGCCTGCTGGCCGACCAGCTCGGCGCCCAGGCCCGCGCCGCGACCACCACTGCCGCGGTCAACCCGATGGACCCGCGCCCGCCGCACCATCCGGCGAAGGCCAAGGCCGTGATCCACCTTTTCATGGCCGGCGCGCCCAGCCACCTCGATCTCTTCGATCCCAAGCCGGAACTCACCAAAATGGACGGCAAGCCGCTGCCGCCCTCGGTCACCGAAGGCCAGCGCCTCGCCTTCATCCGCGCCGACGCCGCGGTGATGGGCCCGCAATTCCAGTTCGCCCGCCACGGCCAGTCCGGCATGGAGATCTCGGAGGCCTTGCCTTATCTCTCGAAGATCACCGACGATATCTGCCTGATCCGCTCCTGCTACACCGAGCAGTTCAACCACGCCCCCGCGCAGACCTTTTTCCAAACCGGCTTTGCCGTGCCCGGCCGCCCCAGCATCGGCTCCTGGGCGACCTACGGCCTCGGCTGCGTCACCAGCGACCTGCCCGCCTTCGTCGTGCTCAGCACCGGCAGCGGCATCAGCGGCGGCTCCGGCCTGTGGTCGAGCGGCTTCCTGCCCACCACCTTCACCGGCGTGCGCTTCCGCAACCAGGGCGATGCCATCCTGAACGTCTCCAACCCCGCGGGAATCGATGCCGCCCTCCAGCGCGACACCCTGGACCTCGTCGGCACCCTCAACCGCAAGCGCCTCGACGCCACCGGCGACCCCGAGATCGCGACCCGCCTCGCGAACTACGAAATGGCCTTCCGCATGCAAACCTCGGCCCCCGAGCTGATGGACCTGCGCGGCGAATCGAAGGAAACGCTCGACCTCTACGGCTGCGATCCCGCCGTTCCCTCCTTCGCCCGGGCCTGTTTGCTCGCCCGCCGGATGATCGAGCGCGGCGTGCGCTTCGTGAACATCTTCCACGAAGGCTGGGACGCCCACAGCGACGTCGTCGGCAACCACCGCCAGATGTGCAAGGCCACCGACCAGGCCAGCGCCGCGCTCGTCACCGACCTCAAGCGCCGCGGCCTGCTCGATGAAACCCTGGTCGTCTGGGGCGGCGAGTTCGGCCGCACCCCGATGGTCGAAAGCAACGCCGCCCTCGGCCGCGCCCGCGGCCGCGACCACCATCCGAAGGCCTACAGCATGTGGATGGCCGGCGGCGGCATGAAACCGGGCACGATCCACGGCGTCACCGACGACCTCGGCTACAACGTCGTCAAGGACCCCGTCCACGTCCACGACATCCAGGCCACCCTGCTCCACCTCCTGGGCTTCGACCACGAGCTCCTCACCTACCGCACCCAAGGCCGCGACTTCCGCCTCACCGACATCCACGGGAGGGTGGTGAAGGAGGTGCTGGCTTGAGGTTCCTCCTTCCCAAACCCGGCAGAGACAACCCGAACCTTGCCTCTGCTCCTTCGAGGCAATAGATTCTGCCCATGAAAACGCTCAGCATCTCTTACCCTGAGTCGCTCCTCGGCTCCCTCCACGTCTCCGAAAGCGAGTTCGAGCGCGAGGCCCGCATGGCGATGGCCGTGAAGCTTTTCGACACCGGCCGGCTCAGTTCTGGCCAGGCGGCCGAACTCGCGAACATGCCGCGCGTTCATTTCCTCTACGAACTGGGCCGCTGGGGCGTCGCCGCGCTGCAGACTGACGAGGACGATCTGGAGAATGACCTGAACGTCGCCCGCACCCTGCATGACCGTCATCAACACTAGCCCGGCGATCCACCTGCACGCGGTCTTGCCCGGCGGCTTGGGTTCGCTGCCGGGTTTGATTGGGGAAGTCATCATCCCTTGGGAGGTCGGACAGGAGCTCGCTGCTGGTCAGGCCAAGGATGCCACTTGGCAGGAAATCCAATCACTCCCCGGCCTCCGCCACCGCCCCAATTCGATCGCAATCCATCCACTCCTCTCGGCTCAACTCGACATCGGGGAGGCTGCCGTGATTCAGACCGCTCTGGATGAACACAGTGATGCCGTCATGCTCGACGACCTCAAAGCCCGTCGCATTGCCCTCACCCTGGGCCTCCAAGTCACCGGAACCCTCGGCATCTTGCTCCAAGCCAAGCAGGCCGGGTTACTGCCATCGGTGAAAGTCGCGATTGCGAAGCTGGAGAAGCAAGGCATGTGGATCGCTCCGGCGCTCTATGCCAGAGCGGTCCAGCTCGCGGGCGAGTGACGAAGATTGTGCGGTGTGAGCCGCACAAGAAGAGGTCCTGCGCTCCATCGGTGATGTGAATCCGAGAGCCCTGACCCCATCTGCGAATTCTGCACCGGTTTCATCGTGCACCGCACCATCGGGCAAATCGGTGACCGGAACCGGATACCCCTTCGGTGTCGGGTTGTCCCAAAGGGATCAATCCAGCCAGTTTTCGAATCTCAGGCCGGGCACTTGGGCAAAGTCCACGGTGTTGCGGGTGAGGAGCGTGACATCATGTACAAAGAGATGGTCCGAGGGCAACTCGGGCCATCTCCCGGATCAGCGGGGACCGATGGCGATGAAATGCATTCTGTTCCCGTCGAACAGAGTGGAAGTCCAGGAGGTGACAAGAGCCCCGGAGGCGGTGACGTCCCGCAAGCCCAGACTGGCGGAGAACGAGGTGGAGGACGGCCCCAGCTCCTGCGTGACGGTGATGGTCGGCGGCGCGGCGAAGGGCGTGGTGAACGTGATGCTGGAGGCCGTGGTGCCGGACTTGGCGAAAGTGAATCCTTCGCCGGAGACGAGGAAGACTGCTCCATTCTCGTTCCGCAAGGTGCCGCGGACGATTCGGAGGCTCTCCTCGCCGCCCGTGGCCTGCAAGTTCCCGGCGCTTCCCAGTTTCACATCACCGCGAACTTCCAAGGCGGCCGAAGGCGTGGCTGTCCCGATTCCGACCCTGCCGTCTGCCAGCGCCAGTTGGCTGTTGCCGACCTTAAGTCCGTTCGCCGGTAGGTTCAGCGGTCCAGCCATCGTGTCGCCGGCTCGGCTCACTTTTCCATCCGCAATGGACTGCACCTCGGTGAGACCTTCTTGCAGCACGGCCAGGCCGGCTTGCACTTCACTCAAGCCCGACCCGAGATTGTTGATCTGCGGCTGGAGGACGGACGTGGCACCGTCGAGATAGCCGAACTCGGTGTCGTCCACGCTGCCAGTTCCGATCTTCGTCGTTTCGATCCCGTCCGGCAGGGTGTCATTGTTGATCGGCTGGATGCGCTCGATCTGCAGGATGGCGGGATGCCCGGCACCCGCACCTTCCTTGGAAGCGATCTGAAGCTGGGCGGTCCCGACACCGGAAAAGACGAAGCCGTAGTCGCTGGCAGGCGCGTTCAGCCAGGCTTTTACCTCGTTCGTCACGTCCACGATGGCGAACTGCTTGGAAAGCACGGAGGAAGCGGGAATGGTGACAAATGGGGTCGCTTCGAATGAGGGCGCGAGTAGTCCCGCGGGATTCGCTTCCGCCCAGGGCTGGGTCACCAGATGAAGGTCCACGGCACCGGCCCGGGTGACTTTCGGGAAATACACCGTCAACAGGGCGCGGCCGACCTCCGACGCCGGGAGGTCCCCTGCCAAGGCGCCTGCTTCGAACCGGATCAAGGCCTTCTGTCGCGGGGAGACCTCAAGCGCCGCCGCACTGCCAGCGGAGGAGGTCAGACGTGCCTGCGGGATGTTGGTGCCGGCCGCGGTGAGAGAGCTGTCCTCGGAAACCGGCAATGTGATCCCTGCCGCGGTTCCGAGAATAAACAGACCAAACGCGGCAGTGGGGACGAAGCGAGCGAATTTCATAGATTCAAGAGGTTCTTCCAAGAGGCATTTTCATGGTAAATTTCCCTTCCCAACGCCGTCAACGCATCAGAGGCGAAACCTATGGATAACGCGCCATATGGATAACGCGCCAGGCATGAATGGCACGGGATTAAGCGGGTTTCCGGTAGTTTTCGCGGTGGTGGATTTCCTCGAACTCGTGCCTGGGTTTGGTGAGCAACTGGTAACTGTTGCGTCTTCGTTTCACGGCCCGGGG
>JAIXWR010000029.1 GCA_027491155.1 Verrucomicrobiaceae bacterium | reverse complement strand
GCCGCCCGTCACCTGGCCGTTCACCGTGTAGGTGTTCGTGCTCCACACATACATCGTGCCTTCCTTGCCGCTGTTGAGGATGATGCTGCGGTCGATGCCCAGGTTCAGCGCCCCGCTGGCGGCGCCTTGAAGGCTCGCCTTGCCGAGGCCGTTGGCGAGCGAGGTGACGACGTCGCCGTTGAAGACGAGGTCGTTCGTGGCATTGCCGAAGGCACCGATGCCCCCGTTCAGCGCGGTGCGAAGGCGGCCGCGGGTGATCACGATGTTGCCGGTGAAGTCGCTGGCGGTGTTGTACCAGTCCCACAGCGCGGTGTCGGAGCTGTCGTGCTTGTACTCGATGTTCCCGAAGCCGGTGAACCTGCCGTAGAAGTTACCGCCGATGTTGGTCGGAGACCCCGCGGCCATCGAGTTGTTGGCGATGGTCAGCGTGCCGGTGGAGCCCGCGCCACCGAGGTTCACGGTGGTGTTGATGTCACCGGTGCTACCCACGAAGACGCCGCGGATGGTGTCGGTGCGGCCGTTGACGTTGAAGACCGTGCCGCCCCACAGGAGCACCCCGGTCGAGTCCGGCAGCGCGTTGTCGGCATCGAGCCGCAGCGTCGAGCCGTTGGTGAGATGGGTGTAGCCGGTGAAGGTGTTCTGGCCGCCGAGCGCGATGATGCGGCCGCTGCCCGCCGCGGCGAGGAGGTTGCCGGTGAAGGAATTGTTGCCGTTGAGCTGGAGCGTGCCGCCGTCGGTGTGGCGGACGCTGCCGCTGCCGGTGATCGCGCCGTTGATCGTGAAGGTCACCCCGCCGTAGGCGCGGAAGATCCGGTCGCCGCCGCCGGACAGCACGACGTCGCGGGTCGCGGGGAGCGTCTGGTTCGAGGTCGCCACGAGTCCGCCGCCGGCGAGGATGATGTCGTTGGCGGCATTTCCGAAAGCGCCGTTGCCGTTGAAATTCACCACGCCGGAGTGGATCGTGACGTTGCCGGTGAAGGTGTTGGCGGCATTGCCCAGCGTCAGGTTGCCGCCGACGCCGCCGCCGTTGTCGGAGGTGTTGCCGTTGGCGCGCAAGGCCAGCGGGCCGTTGCCGGAAATCACCTGGTTGAAATTCGCGTTGAGTCCCTGGGACATCGACGAGTTGTCGAGGGTGCCGCCGGAGCTGCCGAGGGTGATGCCGCGGTTGGCGCTCAGGTTGACGGTCGCGGCTCCGGTGATCCGCAGCGCGCCGCCGTTCAAGGTGAGCTGGTCGGCGACGAAGGCACCCGGGGCGTTCCCGAGGCGGGAATCCGCATCGATCGACAGGGTCCCCGCGCTGACCACCGTCTTGCCGGAGAAGGTGTTGGTTCCGGCAAGCGTCGCCACGCCCGCGCCGGTCTTGGTCAGGGTGCCGCTGCCGCCGATGTTGTTGGAGACGGTGAAGTCGTTCGAGCGGTTGAGGACCAGCGACGCGTTGTTGGTCACGGTGCCGGTGCCGAAGCTGCCGGTGGTGCCGCCGTTGCCGATCGAAAGCGAGCCGGCGAGGATCGTGGTGGTGCCGGTGTAGGTGTTCGCACCGGTCAGCACGACGTTGCTGTTCTGGTTCACCGTCAATCCGCCGGCCTGGGAAACGACGCCGTTGATCGTCAGCGTGTGGCCGTTGTTCCCCCAGACGTTGATGGTGTTGCCGTTGGTGAAGATGTCGGCGCTGTTGATGATCAGGTTGCCGTTGACCGGGTTGAGTTCGGCCGCGGCGGAGTTGAAGGACAGGGCGGCAAGCGAGACGGTCTGGGTGGCGCTGCTGTTGTTCTCGATCTTTCCGAAGAGATCGACCGCGTTCCCGGTCAAGGTGAAGGCACCCGCCCCGCTGGCGAAGAGGAAGCTGCGGAAATCGTCCCAGGCCGTGTAGTTGTTGTTCGAGGTCAGCCGGACCGACCCGGCAAAGGTCAGATCCACCGTGCTGCCGACCGGCGGAGCCCCGTCGGGATCCCAGTTGCCGGCGGTGGACCAGTTGTCGTCCGCTCCCCCGCCGTCCCAGAGGGTGCCGGCGGAAAGCGGGGAAACCAGGAGGTAGGTGGCACCGAAGAGGCGGACAACTCGGGCGGGACGGATCATGACAGCGGAGGGTTTTGGAGCGGGTCCGGAGGATTACTCGGCGACGGCGCGCAGGAACTGGCGCGCCGCGCTGCCGGTGGGATCCGGCGTGCGGAAGGTCCGGTACGACCACCCGCTGGAAAGCGGCGTGGGAAGCCCGGCGGTGATCGCCGGCACCACTTCCACCACGCCCATCGACGTGAAGTCGGCAAGCCCGGTGCTGCCCTGGATCTTGTAAGTCACCCCGGCCACCGGGGCCGAGACGAGATCGCCCGGCCCCGAGAACACGGCACCGTCGCGCACCGGCAGGGTGAGGACGAGATAGGGGTTGCCGGAAACCGTCTCGATCTTCGCCACGATCTTGCCGGAAGCCGCGCCGGAAAGCGGTTCGTCACGCCGTCGCCGTCCGGATCGTCACCGGGCTGGTTGTTGCCGGTGGTGAGGCCTTTCGCCGCGGCCCAGGTCGAGAACGGCGTGCCCGAGGACACGATGGCGATCTGCTTGTTGCCCTGGTAATTGTAGTCGACGGCGTAGCCGGCCGGCAGGTCGATCTCGGTGAAGAACTCCGTCCCCACCAGCGTGCCGTAGCTGGCGATGATGTAGGCCTGCTGGGTGGCACCCGCTCCCGGGGTCTTGAAGACGACGTCGGCAGTGCCGATGTCCAGCGTGCCGGTCACGTCGAGGCGGTCGTTGGTCGCACCGTCGAGTTCGATTTCGAGGACGCCGTCGAGATCGCACGAGGCGAGGGTCAGCGTGCCGACATTCGATCCGGGGGCGATGATTCCCGGATAAGCCACGGTGACCGCCGTGCCGACGGACCCGCTTCCGCCGAGGGTGGCTCCCGCGGCCACGCCGACCGGGCTGGCGGTGATGGAACCGTTGATCAGCAGGCGTCCCGCGGTCACGGTCGTCGGGCCGCTGTGGGTGCTGGTCCCGGAAAGGACCTGCGTGCCCAAGCCGACTTTCTCCAAAGCCATGGTGCCGCTGCCGTCGGCCAGCGAACCGGCATAGGTGTAGCTGTCCGCGGCCTGCGAGTTCTGCCCCACCGTCATGATGCTGGTGGTGGCGGCGAGGTCGTTGCGGATGATCCCGCCGGTTCCGGTCATCGCGCGGAAGCCTTCGTTGGTGCCGTTGAAGTCGAACACGCCGCCGGTCTGGTTGACGTGCACATCGAAGTAGATCTGGTCGTTGCCCGTGCCCGCCAGCCGCGCCGTGCCGCCGGCGATGATCAGGCCGACATTGTTGGTGCGGCCGACGGCGTGCACCGTGACGCTCGATGCCTTGGCCATGACCAGCGTGCCGGAATCGATCCGGGCCCAGCCGTCGGCGTTGTCGCCGGCACCGGAAAGCGCCTGCGTGCCGGTGCCGGACATCCGCAGCGTGGTGCCGCTCTGGATGGCTCCGGCGTAATCCGCGCTGCCGGAAGTCAGCACCGTGAGCGTGCCGCCGCCGTTCACCGCGCCGCCGGTCCCGAACAGGGAGTCGACTGATTCGGTCGTCGCGTTCAGGTCGAGGTTACCACCCGCAATTTCCACCGCGGAAGCGTCCGGAATCACCCCGGCGGCTCCGACCCGCAGCGTCCCTTGCGCGATGCGGGTCTGACCGGTGTAGTTGTTGGTCGTGTTGGTCAGCAGCAGCACGCCGCCGTCTTCCTTCCGCAGGTTGCCGCCGCCCGTCACCTGGCCGTTCACCGTGTAGGTGTTCGTGCTCCACACATACAT
>JAIXWR010000016.1 GCA_027491155.1 Verrucomicrobiaceae bacterium | reverse complement strand
CCCCGGGCCGTGAAACGAAGACGCAACAGTTACCAGTTGCTCACCAAACCCAGGCACGAGTTCGAGGAAATCCACCACCGCGAAAACTACCGGAAACCCGCTTAATCCCGTGCCATTCGCGCCAGGCATGTTGTCGGCATAAACCACCCGCATCTCATTGACCACCAGCGGCTCTGGGGGCGAAAAGCACCTTTCAGATCCGGGGCGGATTGGGTCCGCGGAGCCAGGAGCCGCGGCACAGGCCCATCGACCCCCAAGCGCGCCATTTGAAACCAGCGGATTCGAGAAGCGGACCTGCGGGACCCCCGAAGTCGGTATTCGGGGTTTGGAACTCGGCATTTAGCCGCGGGGCCACCGCGCCGATGGGGGCGTCGGGTGTGAGATGTCCCGTGGTTCCTGCGGACCCCAGCAAGCGGAGCGATGTTTGCCCGTCGTTTGTCGGCGTTTCGTCGGGTTGGAGGTGCTGCCTTGCGATGAAGGGGGGTGAGGCCGCTACAGATGCTTGGAAATGAACTCCACCGGGGTGATCGGCTGGGGATGGTATCCAGCACTGGCGAGCGGGGCGAAGTGCCGGTCCTCGGTAATGAGGTAATCCGCGCCTGCGGTGATCGCACAGTCGGTGAAAATGTTGTCGTCGGGGTCGTGATTGATGACTTGGAAGTGGTAATGCGGAGTGACCCGTAGGACGGCGCCGGTCGTCAACTCCACATAATCCATCAAGCGGGCGAACTTGCGCCATTGCTCACGTCCGCTCATTCGGGCGATGACTTCTTCGTATTCGAGGAGAATTCCAGTGGACACGGCCAAGGTGAATTTTCCCGCAACCCACGAGTCGAGGATCGGGAAAAAGGCATGACCGCTCGCTCGCGCTTGCAGGAGGACATTGGTGTCCAGGCAGACAATCATGCCCGGCGCAGTTGGCTTCGGACCTCGGTGATGATTTCCGGCAAGCGCTCCCATGTTCCGCTTCTCCGCTCCCTTTCAGCTTCGGCAGAGATTTCCCGCCAGAGGCGATCCTTTTCTGCATGAAGGAGAACCTCGTGCACCAGTTGAAGCTCCTCATCGGACATCGATTCGATGCGATGGATGAGATCCGGTTTAAGCGTGGAGGCTTGGGGCAGGACAGAGGACATGACTGAAGTCTCATCGCACGAATCTCCTGCGGCGGCAAGGCGATAGACCCGGACTGTCGGCGACGGAGCAAATGGCGATTCCATGGAACGCAGGCCTGAAAGGTGGTCCCCCATCGGAAGCCTCCGCATTGTCGGAAACTTAACAAGGCTGGCCCGGCCCGAATTCGGCACCGGTTTCATCGCGCACCGCACCATCGGGCAAATGAGTGACCGGAACCGGATACCCAAGTCAAATGCCTGGCATTTGGCAGGTCGTCGGGAACGTGTCAGGGGGTGGCGGTTGGCTTTGGGGTTTGCTCCTTCGTCCCCTTTCCTTTCATGCTGGCGTGGTAAGAAGGGACTGCATCGCCCTTTCCTGCATCCGCTCCCATGAAAGCCACCGCCCCGCTCGTCGCTGCCCTCCTTCTCTCCGCCGCGGGCGGGGATGCGAAGCCGCTCAAGGTGTTCATCCTCGCCGGCCAGTCGAACATGGAGGGGCCGGCCAACGTCGCGACTTTCGACTACATCGGCGACGACCCGGCGACCGCGCCGCTGCTGAAGAGGATGCGCGGTGCCGACGGGAAGCCCGCGGTGAGCGAGGGGGCGTGGATCTCCTACCTGACCGGTGCCGGCGACAAGCACTTCGACCTGCACGGCCGGTTGACGGTCGGCTACGGTTCGATGTGGGGGCAGGATCCTTCCAAGCCCGGCGACAAGATCGGGCCGGAATTCACCTTCGGCCTGACCATGGATGCGGCCCTGGAGGAACCCATCCTCCTCATCAAGGCGGCATGGGGCGGCAAGAGCCTGCACACGGACTTCCGCCCGCCGGGGTCGGGGCCCTACCAGTTGAGTTCGTTCCAGTTGGAAAACTACCCCAGGCAGGAAGGGCATGGCATCCCGAAGGACTTCGAGCAGTGGAAGGTGGAGAAGGCCAAGGCGACCGGCCATTACTACCGGCTGATGATGGAGCACGTGAAGCAGGTGCTGGCGAACCCCGGAAAGGTTTGTCCGGCTTACGACCCCTCCCACGGATACGAACTTGCGGGCTTCGTCTGGCTGCAGGGCTTCAACGACATGGTCGACGGCCATGTCTATCCGGAGCACGGCAAGCCGGACCGCTACGATCTTTACTCGGGCCTGCTCGCCCAGTTCATCCGGGATGTGCGCAAGGACCTGGCCGCACCCCGGCTCCCTTTCGTGATCGGCGTGATGGGAGTCGGCGGGCTCAAGGATCCGTCCGCCGAAATGCTGGCCTTCCGGCGGGCGATGGCCGCCCCTGCCGCGCTGCCGGAATTCAAGGACACGGTGGCGGCGGTGGAAACGGCACCGTTCTGGTCCGATGAACTGGGAGCCATCGACGAGAAGCGGGCGAGGATCCAACAGATGCGCTACTTCCTGGATTCCAAGCACAAGGATCACCCGAACGCGGACGGGCGGATGAGCGAGGAGGAGAAGAACGCCTACCTGAAGAAGTTCGAAGCCGACCTGATCTCTCCCGCCGAAGTCGCGTTGTGGAAACGCGGGGCCTCGAACGCCGGCTACCACTATCTGGGTTGCGCGAAGACCTTCGCCCTGATGGGCAAGCACTTCGCCGAAGCGAACCTTGACCTGCTGAAGTGCCGCTAGGAGTGCGTGCTGCCGGCCGGGCTCGCGGAGGCCCGCGATGAATCGGACCCAAAGTCCCGGGCGCGCCGGACGTTCCCCTTGCATGAGGCGAAGACGCGGCATGTGGATCGGATCGGCGTCAGTGGTGGTAATCCTGGCCGCGGTCTGGCTCGGTTCGCAGGCGATCCGCCGGGTCGATCCTCCGGAATTGGGGTTCGGCCGGGCCGAGTCGACGGCCTACCGGGATCTGCTGGTGCGTTCCTTGCGCGAGGAGGGGCGGGTCGCGATCGTCGAGCATTCCTGGCACGGCGACCGTCCCGGTTCCGGCGGGGCGGGGGAAAGGATCGAATACCGCCGGATCGAGCTGAGCCCGGGGCAGCGGGAGGAACTAGCCCGGCGGCTCGGGGCGATGGACACCGAACCGCAGTCTGTGTTCGCGATGTGTTTTTCGCCCCATCACAGCATCGAATTCGCTCCCGCCGCCGGAGAGCCGTCCCGGATGCTGGTGTGCTTCAGCTGCTTCCGGGTCGAGTGGGACCGCGGCGGGGAGGGGCTGCCTCCCGCGGCGCTGATCGGCGTGCTGGAGGAATTCTTCGGGGAGATCGGCCTGCGGCCCCGGGCCGACTGGGCGGAACTGGCGGAGGAGGAGCCGGTGGAAGACCGGCCGCCGGCGCGGGTTCCCTGACGCAAGCTGCAAAGGGCCAACGAAAGGCTAACGAAAGGCCAACGAAAAGCGGCGGCCCCGGGGGGACCACCGCTCCATCGAACGCGCCGGGGCGCAAAGGGGGATACGGGCGCGGCTTACTTCTTTTTCGCGGCGTCGAGCTTCTCGCGGACTTTGTCGCAGAGTTCGTTGTAGAGCGCTTCGTCGGCCTTGAGCGCCTCCTTGGCGGCGTCGCGCCCCTGGGCGAGTTGGGCACCGTTGTAGGCGAACCAGGAGCCGCGCTTCTGGATCAGGTCCATTTCGAGGGCCAGGTCGAGCAGGGAGCCGACCGAGGAAATGCCCTCGTTGTACATGATGTCGAACTCGCACTCGGTGAAGGGCGGCGCGACCTTGTTCTTCACCACCTTGATCTTGGTCCGGCTGCCCTGCACGGTGCCGTCGGTGGCCTTGATCTGGCCGATCCGGCGGATGTCGACGCGGACGGAGGCGAAGAACTTCAGGGCGCGGCCGCCGGGGGTGGTCTCGGGGTTGCCGAACATGACCCCGATCTTCTCGCGGATCTGGTTGGTGAAGATGCAGACCGTGCGGGCCTTGGAAATGAAGCCGGTCAGCTTGCGCATCGCCGCGCTCATCAGGCGGGCCTGGGCGCCGACGGTGGAATCGCCGATCTCGCCGTCGAGTTCCTGCTTGGTGACCAGGGCGGCCACGGAGTCGAGCACCACCACGTCGATCGCGTTGGAGCGGACCAGCGCCTCGCAGATCTGGAGGGCTTCTTCGCCGGAGGAGGGCTGGGAGACGAGCAGGTCGTCGAGGTTCACGCCGAGCATTTTCGCATACTGCGGGTCGAGGGCGTGCTCGACGTCGATGAAGGCGGCCAGCCCGCCCTTTTTCTGGGCCTGGGCGATGGCGGTGAGGGTGAGGGTGGTCTTGCCGGAGGACTCCGGGCCGAACACCTCGATGATGCGGCCGCGGGGGAAGCCGCCGACGCCGAGGGCGCGGTCGATCAGCAGGTTGCCGGTCGGGATGACGTCGACATCGACCCGGTGGCCGTCGCCCATCCGCATGATGGCGGCTTCACCGAACTCCTTCTGGATGCTGGAGATCGCGAGATCGAGATTGCGTTTGCGGGCGTCGGCGAGCTTGTCGGAGGGATCTTCGGTGGTTTTGGCCATGGTGTTCGTCTGAGTTCGGGGAGCTTGTCGCAGGCCGGGGACGGGGCGTCAAACAAAAGATGTTCACTCGAACAAAAAAGTGCCTTTCGACCTCCTGGCGGGACCCGCCGGCTGCGGGCAACAACAAGAACGCCGTCCGGCATGGCGACCGGACGGCGTTGGAAATGCGGGGAAAGGGAACCAGGCGATTATTCCGCGGGCTTTTCCTCGGGCTTGGCCGCGGCCTTCTCCTTGGCCTGCGCCAGCTGGGCCTTGAAGCCTTCGAAGCGGCCGGCAAGTTCGCTCTCCGGCGCGGCGGCCTTGGCTTCATCGACCGCCTTGATGGCATCGTCGAACTTCTGCATCTGGGCGAGGATCATCGCCTTGGGCAGGATGACCTGCTGGAGGGTCTCTCCTTCGTAGTCGCCGGAAGCGATGGCCTTTTCCACGAGCGCGAGCGCGCCATCCATGTCCTGCTTCTGGGCGAAGCCGTTCAGCTCGGCCTCGAAGGCGGCATATTTGGCCTTCGCGGCGAGCTTCTTGGCGTAGCCGGTCTCGTCCTTGGGATCGGCGGCCTTGATCTGGTCGACGACGTCCGGGTAGAAATTGGCAACGGCGGCGTCTTCCAGTTCCATGGCGTCGAGGGCGGCGATCAGGGCCTTTGCCTTGGCCGGGCCTTCGGCCTTGGCGGCTTCGGCGAAGGACTTGTCGCGGACGTCCTTCTTGGCGCGGAGTTCATCGAGGTGGGCGACGTATTCCGCCGGCCCGCCCTGCATGAAGCCGGTCTTGGCGTAGGGCTTGCCGTCGGCATCGCAGAGCAGGATGGTGGGATAGCCCGAAATGGCGTATTTGCCCTGGAGTTCCTCGTTCTGGGCCTGGGTTTCCTCGGAAAGCTTGGACTTGTCCTTGGGGAAATCGAGTTCGACCAGGACGAGCTTGTCCTTGGTCAGGGTACGGAACTCCTCCTTGGAGAGGATGTTGGCGGTGAGGGCCTTGCAGGGCGGGCACCAGTCGGAGCCGGTGAAGTCGAGCAGAAGGTCCTTCTTTTCGGCGGCGGCCTGCTTTTTGGCGGCCGCGAAGTCGTGGGTCCACCCTTCGCCGCCGGCGAAGGCGGAGGTGAAGCCGAGGGAGGCGGCACAGGCGGCCGCGAGGAGGTGTTTCGTTTTCATAGGCTGGACGGGACCGATGTCCCGTGGAACGAGTGGCAGCGAAGCAGGCGGCGGGGATTTTCCAATTATTTCAGCGGGAGTTCCGCCGAAAAGACGCCGCCGGGGTCGCCGGACGCCGCGGTCGAGCGGGCCAGTGCGGCCCAGGTGCGGGGGATTTTGCCGTCGTGCACCCGGCGGCCGTTCAGGGTGACCGTCACCGGCCGGTCGAGGTCGAGCAGCCGGTCGTCCAGGAACACGCGGAGCTTGAGTCCGGATGCCGGCTTGCCCTCCTTGTCCCGGGCGTTCAGTGCGACCGCGTTGCCGTCGATCTCCGCGGTGATGCTCACCGGCAACGCGGCCGGGGCCTCGTCGAGGGACAGCCAGGCGTTGCGCAGGTTCACCGTGTGGTGGAGGGCCTGGACGGTCCACGCGAGCTTCTTCGGGCGCGGGTTGCGGACCTGCTGGACCATCCAGGCCGGGCCTCCGGCGTAGTCGATGCCGTGGCCGCGGCCTTTCTGGACTTCCAGATGGTGCAGGTAGCCCTGCGGGTCGGATTCCCTGAGGCTGCCGAGCTTTTCGAACATCCGGCGGGCCAGGCCGATGCGGTCGAACATGGTGTCGTTCTCGCCGATGTCGCAGCGCAGCGGGGTGTTGCGGAAGTTCTCCGGCGGGGCGTTTTCCATCGGCTCCGCGGCGGCCATCGCGGCGGCGGCGGCGAAGCGCCCGGGCTGGTTCCCCGGCAGCCGGAACGCGGTGTAGCCGCCTTCGGAAATGCCGGTGATGTAGATCCGGTCGGGATCGACCCCTCGGAACAGGATCGCCCGGCGGATGACCTGGTCGTAGATTTCCTGACAGTAGTCAAAATACCAGCGGCCGTCGTTGTCGTCGGCCATGCGGGGGATGAAATAGAGGGCGTCGCCCGGATAGACGCGCTCGAAGAGGGCCATCTGGGCCTGCCATTCGCGGGTGTTGACCGGCCAGGCGTGGGGGTGGGCGAGCTTTTCGCCGGTGCCGCCGCCGCCGTGGAGCGCGATCACCAGCGGCCAGCCTTTTTCCGGTTTCTTGCCCTTGGCGAGCAGGACGTAGGGCATGGTTTTGCCCGCGGCTTCCAGCTTCGAGGGTGAAAGCTTCGGCCGTTGGTCGGCGGGCAGCGCGACGATTTCCTCGAGCGTCGGCGGGAAAGGCGCGAGCTGCGCGTCCCAGCCGAGTTTCCGGGCACCTTCGCGGTAGGACTGCCAGACGCGGTCGACGGCGAGGACGGCGGCTTCTTTCGTGTCCAGCGGCAGCGCCGACCATTCGGCCGGGATTTCGCGGCGCTCGGCGGGCGGCGTGGCGAACCATGTGTCGAGGGCCGTGACGTCCACGGCGGCGCGGGCGGCACCGGAGAGCAGGATTCCGGCGATCAGGTGGCGGATCATCCCGCTAGCTGCCGGATCGGACCGGGTGAATCAAGGAATCCTTCGGCCGCGGGCCTACCACGAGAAGCCGCCGTGCCCGTCGAACTCCACTTTCTGGGTCTCCAGTTCCGCGAGGCAGCGGAAGCGGGTCTTCCGGAACATGAAATCCCGGCTCACGTGGTGATGGCCGAAGATCCAGGCTTCCGGCCGATGGAAATCGAGCATCGCCTGCAGCAGCGAGGCGGTGGCGGAAGTCTCGTAGCCGCGGATTTGCATCGGTCCGCCCGCGGCGAACAGGCAGGCCGGGCCTTCGTGGGTGATCATCAGCCGCGGCCGGGCCTCGGCATAGGCGTCGAAGGCATCGCGCATCTGCGCCGCGTCCAGTTCCTCGTCCGGCCACCAGTCGCGGCCTTCCACCCGCCAGGCGCGGTCGATGCTCCATGCGCCGGACACCCAGAACATGGCCCCGCCACCGCCCCAATCGCCGAGGTAGCGCGGGTCCTTCCGGCAAATTGCCGGGTCGTCGTGGTTGCCGCGGATGAAGCGGAAGTCCTCGCGGTCGCTGACGTTCTCCCGGAAGTCATTCGCCGAAACGAAGCCCGCGCCGAGGTCGCCGACCTGCACCACCGGATGTCCCGGCCGCGCGAGCCGAGCCAGCTTGCCGTGGGCGTCGCCCTGGAAAGTGACCGGCCCGCTCAATGCACGAGCCCATGCTGCGGGGTCGGGGGCGGTCATCGGTTGGAGCATGCGGGGACGGAGGTGTGAGGGCAACCCGGGAGAGAGGTCGTGAACGGAGGAAAACAAAAAGGCCGGATGCCGCGGGGGCATCCGGCCGGGGAAGATCAAGGCGGATTCAGTCGCGGCTCATGAAGAGGCGCAGGACGTAGTAGAACAACAGGGCCACGCTGGCGAACAGCGAGAGCGACGCGGCCACGTGCTGGCCGGGCGCGTAGTGATACATGATCTGGCTCGTGTTGTAGAGGATCGAGCCGGAAGCCAGCACGATCATCGCCACCGAGAACCACAGGCCCATGCCGCTGGCCAGACCGGGGAAGAAGATCGAGGCGACGACCAGGCCGAGGGCGACGATGAAGCCGATCTTGAGCATGCCACCGAGGAAGGAGAAATCCTTCCTGGTCGTGAAGGCGATGGCGGTCAGGCCGAGCACCATGAAGCCGGTGACGATGCCCGCCTTGCCGATCGCGGCCGGATCGTAGAGCGTCGCGATCATCAGCATCGGCAGGAAGATCACCGCTTCCGCGACGACGTAGAGGCCGAGGCCGGCATACTGCATGGTCTTGCTGGCACCGCCGGAGGCCCACTTGTTGGCGATCCACGAGACCGCCATGAAGGCGCCGAGCACGACCAGCCACGAATAGGGGCTGGCATTGAGCAGGCTGAAGATCGCCTGCGGCGGGATGATCGAGAGGAGGACCCATTCCAACACCGCGAAGAGCCCGATGGCCCCGGCGAGGTGGGTGTAGGTCTTCCGGACGAAGTCCGTGCGGGTCTCCAGCGGCGCTTCGGCCACGGGTCCGACGGCGTAGGGATTGAAAGTGTTACTCATAAGTCGGAGGATGTATGATGGATGAAGGGAGTGTCTGCAAGGTGATTTCCGGGCGAGGAAGCGGGTGCCATGGGATCGCGGGAAGCCGGGAGCGGCTCACTTGTTTTCGCGGTAGGTCGTCTGGATGACCATCGGATCGCCCGATTTGCGGAAGGCGATCACCACGAGTTCGCGCTTGCCCCCTTTGAAAGTGAGTTTGAGCGAGGTGTTCCCGTTGATCTCCATCGAAGTGCGTCCCGAGGAATCGAGCGACAGCTTGACGGCTTCGTCATCGAAGAACTTCGAGACCGCCTCGCTGCTGTCGCCGGTCTGCGAGGTCATCATGCCGAGGATCTGGCGCGGGTTCTCCTCGTGGAAGACCGACTTTTCGTCGGTGGCTCCCGGGTAGCGCGGGACCCAGGCCGGGATTTTCGAGAGGTCGCCGGGACCCGGGGGAAGCGGGTTGCCGGCGGCATCCTTGAAGGGGATGTCGCCCCGGCCGAGGTCCCCGTAGCCGAGGGAGACGGTTTCGCCGCCGTCCTTTAGCCGGACGGTCATCGTGCCGCTTTCGTCGTCTTCGGAGACTTTCTCGAGGCCGGGATGCTGCGTGGCCATGGCCTCCGCGGCCGCCTTGGCGGGATGCGCGGCGATCCGGACGGCGGCTTCGATTCCCTTCTTCGCGCAGGTTCCCACCAGCAGTCCGCCGGCGACGACCGCGAGCAGCACGAGGCCTCCGCAGCCGATCCCCGCCCAGGCGAGTGGCGGCAGGCCTTTCCGGGCAGGGGGCATTCCGGGTGCTTCAGGAGGAGGAGGGATCATCGGGCGATGCTTCCCGACCGGCGGCTCCGGGACAAGATCCGAATCCGCGTCCGGCCCCGCACCGGCATCGAAGCCGGGGAAGGACCGGGCCGGATCACCAGTGGAGGATCCGGGTGACGGCGGTGCGCAGGGCGGTCTCGAGGATGGCGGCTTCGGCGTGGGTGACGGGGATGGTCACCTTCCGCAGCGATTTGTCGGCCGCGTCCTGGCGGGAGAGGGTCATCAGGAAGGGCGCGCGGTCCGGATCGTCGCGGAGGACGAGTTCGAAGGCGCTGTTGGCCTTCTCCGACTGGTGGAAGAGCTTGGCCTCGGTGGTGCGGCCTTGCAGGACGGCAAGGGCGGCACCGAGGTCGGAGAGCCCCCATTTCATGATGATCTTCTGCTCCCAATCGAACTGCTTTTCACCCGACTGCGGGGCGGCATCGAGGAAGACGGAGGCCTTGGCGCGGTTCAGGCTGAAGCGGATGACCCCGCCGCTGCCGCGGGTGTTCGGCTTGTAGATGGCGTAGTCCGGATTGCGCGGGGTGGCGCTGTCGCGGGGAGTCTGGGACGGGGCGGAGGTGGCGGAGGAAGTGGCGGTGTCGTTCATGGCGTGAATGGATGGACCGCTAAACATTTGAACAGCTACCCCGTGGATGGCAAGGAGGAATTTGTTCGCGTGAACACTTTTTTCAATGGGACGGGAAAGGGAACTCCGGATCGGCCGCCGGAAGATTCGCCAAAGCCGCGCCCGGGTGGTAATCGGCTTCACCCGACGATGACTCTCCACCGAATCCTTCCCCTGCTCGCAACCGCCGCCTTCCTTTGCGGCTGCTCATCGGATGTGCCGCCGATGCCGCCGGCCCCGTCGTCGGTCCTGACCGTGGCGGCGATCCGCGGTGACTCGGACCGTCGTTTCGCGGTGCTTTTGGAAGGCGCCTCGGGAAACGACATCTTCGCCAGCTACGCCACCGACCGGCCGTCGCCCTGGGGGCGGAATTTCACGCGGCGGATGAACTTCACCGGCGTGGCGTGGGACGATTCGAGGACCGCGACGCTGGTCTCGCCGGAGCACGTGGTGATGGCCGCGCACTACCAGCGGCCTCTCGGCTCGACGCTGGTCTTCCACGACCGCCGCGGCCGGCCCCAGCGGCGGGTGCTGGCGGCGGTCGAGTCGCTGGCCGGGATCGCGGACATCGCGGTGGGGCGGCTCGATGCCCCGCTGCCGGACGCCGTGCGGCCCTACCGCCTGCTCCCGCCTTCGGGCGGCTACGGCGCGCTGGCCGGCTGCCTGGCGGTGGTGACCGACCAGCACCGCAAGGCCTTCCTCCACGAGATCGGCGGCGTCTCGGGAAACGGCGTCCATTTCCGTCATCCCGCGGCCTCGCGGGTTTCGCCGCACCTCACCAAGAACCTGGTGAGCGGTGACTCGGGAAATCCTTCCTTCCTGCTGGTGGGCGGCGAGCTGGTGCTCGTCGAGACCCACACCACCGGCGGTCCGGGTGCCGGGCCTTTCCTCTCCTCGCCGCCGCTCTTTTCCGCGATCAACGGCGCGATGGCGAAGCTGGGCGGCGGCCATTCGCTCCGGACCGTCCCGCTGGCCGGCGCTCCGTGAGCGATTTGCGGATATCTTCACAAGAGATTCATCGAAGTCCGCGGTGGAAAGGGCTACTTCCCTTTCATGCGCCACCTCCTTCTCTTCGCCGCCCTCGCCTGCCCGTTGCTTTGCGGGGCGGAGGAAAGGAATTTCATTCAGGAGTTCTACGACGCCCGGAAGATCGAGAAGCGCGATCCGGCAGGAGCGGCGGAAGGGATGAAACGGAGCTTCCGGAAAGCGATCACGGCCGGAAATGCCGACTACGCCACGGCCGCCGGCTCGAACGCCTGCGAGATGATCTACGCGCAGCGCAAGGTCGTCGAATGCGGCAAGTTTGCCCGCGAGGTGATCGACGCGCTGGAGTCCTTCGAGCCGGACGGCCCGCACGGCGACGCGTTGCGGCGGACCCCGATCTTCGGCTACCTGGAGCGCGGGCTGCTGATGGAAGGCAAGACCGGCGAGGCGTGGCGGGCGAACCGTGCCGCGGCCGAAACGCTGCGCGGCCGGAAGGTCGCGGCGGACGGCGACGGGGCATCGATCACGGTCCGCGAGGTGATCGGGATGAGCCCCGAACTGAGGAGCCTCGGCTGGCGGCTGATCGAGCGGGAAGCCGAGCTGCTCGACATCGCCGGCCGCGGGGTGGAAGCGCTCGCCTTGCTCGACGAAGCCGCCGCATTCCTCGGCCGGGACTGGCGGCGGCTGGCCCCGGTGGAGCAGTTCTACGCCTTCAAGCTGCTTGCCGCGCGGGCCATGATCCTCGATTTCCTCGGCTACCAGCGCGCCGCCCTGGAAGCGGAACAGGAACTGGTGAAGATCAGCGCGGGCAACCCCCATGTCGGGAATTCCCGGCTCAACCTGCGGCTCAACCTGCTGCGCAATCTTTCGCAATGGGAGGGCCCTTCCGAGAAGATCCTGGCGGAGGCCCGGGCGGTTGGCGGCGAGTTGAAGGCGCTGGGCGATGTTCCCGGCGTCGACCGCTTGCTGGCGAAAATGGAGCTCGACCTGAGGGATTCGGAGGAGGCGCTTGCCGCCCTGCGCGCCGACGTTCAGGGCAATGCGGACCTTGGACACTGGTTGTTCGCGGTCTATGCCGACCGCGACTACCTCGTCCAGCGGGCCCGGATGGGAGAGGACGGGCTGGATGCAGAATTCACCGGCTTGCTCGCGAAAGTCCGCGCCCAGGGCAACAAGCGCGGCGAGCCGAATCTCTACCGCGAATACGCCGGCTACCTGCTCGGGCGGGACCGGCCGGCAGAAGCGATCCCGCTTCTGGGCGAAGCGCTGCGACTGACCCGTGCCTTCGGCTGGACGCTGCACGAACCGGCGATCCTCAGTGCCCTGTTCGATGCCCGACTCACGTCCGGCGATACGGCCGGGGCGCGCGCCACCTTGGCCGAGCTGGAGGCCTTCCTGAGGGCGCATCCCGATTTGCCGGACTCCCGCCGGGTGCCGGCCGAGGTCAGCCGGGCGATGGCCCGTGCGCGGCTCGGCGAAAAGGAGGCCGCCCTGGCCGCCTTGAAGCTCGCGCGCGATTTCGCGAAGGATCTGCCCGACTTCCAGAAGCGCTGGCTCAGCCCGGAAGCGGAGAAGCGGATCCTGGAAAACGGGCCCGAGCTTCCCGCCACGGCTCCTGCGGCAGCGGACGGGCTCCCTTTGCTTCGGGTCCAGCCGCTTGCCGTCTCCAGCATCGCGGTTCCCGGCGAGGCGGCGCGGACCCGCTTCGCCGTCTTCAATCCCGCCGCGGCCGGCATTCGCGGCGCATGGCGGATCACCGGTCCCGGAGCGACCGCCGCGGGCGATGCCGTCCGCTTCGTCGCCGGCAAGCCTGCGGCCTCGCTGAGCCTCGCCCGCAGCATCGCGGCCGGGGACGAGGCGGAGATGCTTGTGAGCTTGGACGCCGCGGCCGGCATTGACTCCTCGGAGATCCGGATCGCCTGGGAGAATGCCGGCAAGTCCGCGGGAGAAGCCTCGCTTTGGGACGTGAAATGGGACCCCGCCGCCACCGGCAGCGTGGTGCTCGATGCCAGCAGCCTGGAAGCGGGGCCCTTCCGCTCGGTCGCGCTCTTCCACGAACTCGCCGTGCCCGCCGGGGAGGCCGCCGGTATCGCTTTCCGCCTCCGCTCGCCGCAGCCGCTGCGGGTGGAATACTACGACTCCCGTAGCAAAGGACTCGTCGCCATCGACGCGAACGGCAACGGCGATTTCACCGAACCCGGCGACCTGCACGTCCGCGGCCCGTCCGGCGTGGCCGCCGCCATCCTGCCGGTGCCGCCCGGGGGCGACCGCCTGACCGTCGAAGTCCATCTTTTCGCCGCCGACGGCAACCCCGTCGCGCCCGCTTCCGCCGCGCTGGTGCTCAAAGCCGAGATCCACCGGGGCGGGAAATGGGTCCTGGAAGCCGAGGACACCCTGCGCTGAATCCGGCGGCCCGGCGCCGGGTTTCGCGATTTCCTACCAAAAAGTTACGGTCGCCCCATTGCGGGCGCGAAATTCCCGGACTTCCCTGCCGGGTGATGAACCCAAAAACCCTCGAACGCAGCTCGGAGATCGCCTGCAACCTGGTGATGACCACCCTTTCCCTGATGCTGATCGCGGGCTATCTGTTCCTCTTCCAGGTCTTCCGCGCCGACCGCCAGCAAGGCCAGGCCGCCCCGGCCGAACAGCAGGTGGCGGAATCCTCCGTCGAGTCCACGTCCGATCCGGACAGCGAGTGACCGCGGCCGAGCGCGTCGCGTTTTCGGGATCCGAGCCACGCGACGCACCTCTTCCGTGCACCAAGCACCGCCCCGGGGCCGGGCCTCGAGCCCTCAGAGCACGCTGCCGTAGAGGGTGAATCCGGTGCTTTCCTCGACGCGGATGTCGAGGAGCTGGCCGGTCAGCTTGTGGGCGTCGCCGTCGAAGATCAGGATCTTGTTGGTCCCGGTGCGGCCGGTCAGGCGCTGCTTGTTGGTCTTGGACGGACCTTCGCAGAGGACCTGCTGGACGGTGCCGACCAAGGCCTGGTTCTTGGCGATGGCCAGCGCGTTGACGACATCCAGCAGCCGCTGGTTGCGCTCCTCCTTCACCCGCTCCGGGAGCTGGCCGTCCATCTCGGCGGCCGGGGTGTCCTTGCGCTTCGAGTAGCGGAAGACGAAGGCGTTGTCGAATTCGAGGCGCTTCACGGTGTCGACGGTCGCCTGGAAGTCCTCCTCCTCCTCGCCGGGGAAGCCGACGATGATGTCCGTGGTGATCGCCAGACCCGGGCGGGCGGCCTTCATCTTCTCGCAGATTTCGACGAACTTCTCGTTCTTGTACGGCCGGCGCATCGCCTTCAGGATGCGGTCGGAGCCGCTCTGCATCGGGAAGTGGATGTGCGGGCAAAGCTTCGGCAGATAGGTGAAGGCGGCGACCAGGTCGTCGCGGTAGCCGATCGGGTGCGGCGAGGTGAAGCGGATGCGCTCGATGCCTTCCACCTCGTGGACGGCTTCGAGCAGCTGCACGAAGGGCGACTTGCCATCGATCTTTTCGAACTCCGTCCGGCCGTAGAGGTTCACGATCTGGCCGAGCAGGGTGATCTCTTTCACGCCGTGGTCGCGCAGGCGTTTCACTTCCTCGACGATCTCCGCGATCGGCCGGCCGCGTTCCTTGCCGCGGGTGTCGGGCACGATGCAAAAGGAGCAGCGCATGTTGCAGCCCTGCATGATCGAGACGAAGGCCGAGGCGTTGAGGTCCTTCGGAATGTGGTCGCGGATGGTGTTCTGCGAGCCGCTTTCCTCCTCCACGTCGCAGACATTCTCGCCGTGCAGCGAGAGTTCCAGTTCGTCCATCCGGCGTTCGAGCCGGCGCTGCAGGATGGCGTCCACGTATTCGAAGACCTTGTGGTATTTCTGCGTGCCGACCACCACGTCGAGGTGCGGGATCCGCTCGAACAGCTCCGGCCCGCGGCTCTGGGCCATGCAGCCCATGAAGCCGTAAACGACGTGCGGCTTGTTGCGGCGCAGCGAGCCCATGCTGCCCATCTTGCCGAGCGCCTTCTGCTCGGCCTGGTCGCGGACCGAGCAGGTGTTGACCAGGACGGCATCGGCCTCCGCCTCGTCGGCGGTGACGGTGTAGCCGCCTTCGCTGAACATCTGCGCGACCTGTTCGGAATCGCGCTCGTTCATCTGGCAACCGTAGGTGCGGATGTAAACCTTGGGCATGTCGGGCTGGGGCGGCGGACGCTAGCGGCAGGACCGCGGGGGTTCAAGGCGTTAGAAAGGCGGGGCGGGACGGAGGCCGACGAAACCGCCGGGCCATCCCGGATTCCTGCTGGTTTCGAGAATCGGGGTGTCGCTAAGGTCTCAAAACCGACCGTCCATGCCGCGAACGAGATCCTTCAAAATCCTGGTCCCGTTGGCCGTTCTCGCAGCCGGCGCAATCCTTGTTTTCTGGTATGCCGGCCACCGCCCGATCGCTCGCCACAATGCGGCTCTCGAATCGGCCATAGGCCAAGCGTCACGCGTGGAGATCACCCTCACTCCCCGCTACGGCGAAGACGGCCATGAACTCCCGGCCAGGCCGCCGGTGGTGATGACGGACCGGATGGCAATCGATCAAATGCTCGGCCGCTTCAAGCTACCCTGGCACCTACGGGCCACCGGCCTCACCCACGAGTGCGGCGGGCATTTGAGGCTGCGGATCGTCATGCCCGATTCGACCGAGCATGGGCTTCGCTATGACCACGGCAACGGGATCTACCCGATCGCCGGGAAGGATGAATTCCCGGGCTTTTGTCACCTTCCGGAGGACGCGTGTGACTTCCTCAACAGCTACTTCGGATCCCTCGGCTTCAGCGCGGATGACCTTGGGATCAGCGAGTGAATCCGCCACCCTCCCCGAACAGCAGCCCATCACGGCACCGGCGTGTTCTCCACGGCCGCGGCGATCAGCGCGGCGGGTTCGCTGCCGTCGTCGGGCGACAGGCGGTGGCGGAGGACGGCGGGAAAGAGCGACTGGACGTGGTCCGGATAGTGGCGCGAAGATTCAAAACCGTCGCCGCAATCCGAAGTCCGGATGGCGCTTGTCGTGGCGGAGGACAAGGAATCGAATCCCCCCGTCGACGACCTCGAACACAAAGTGGTAGGGAAACGACTTCAAGGAAGCCCGCCTCAACCCGCTGGCGATGAAGTGAAAGCCCTCGGGATTCTTGACGACTTCCATCGTGGCCTGTTCCGCCTCGGAAAAGAAGCGGTCGCCAAGCTTCGCGCCTCCTTCGTCGTCATAGAAAACCAGCGCCGAACGAAGATCCTTCTGAATCCGGCGATGGAAAATGAAGTCCATCGACTCAACGTCCAAGAGCACTCCGGATGTCGGCCCAAGAGCAGCCCATCGACGGATCGTCGGCCAGCTCTTTCGAGCGGCGACGAGCTTCCGCGACTCCGCCGTCGTCGTCCACCAGCACAGCCGGCAAGGACTCCAGCAACTCGGCGGCCAGCGCGGCACGGTCCGGCTCGGCCAGCGCCATCGCTTGCTTGTGAATTTCCTCCAGCGTCATCGGAGAAAAGCTAAGCGAAAGGCGATGGCCATGCCATCCCGAAGTTGCCACTTCACGGCACCGGCGTGTTCTCCAACGCCGCGGCGATCAGCGCGGCGGGTTCGCTGCCGTCGTCGGGCGACAGGCGGTGGCGGAGGACGGCGGGGAAGAGCGACTGGACGTGGTCGGGATAAACCGCGGGCGCGGATTCGAGGAAAGCGGAGGCGCGGGCGGCCTGCATGACGGCCAGCGAGGCGCGGACCGAGACCGCGTGGTCGGATCCGGCGAGCCGGCGCAGGTTTTCGCACAACGCGGTGATGTAGGCGGCCACCGCGGGAGAGACGGCGACCTGTTTCACGGATTGCTGGAGCGCCATCACGGCGGCGGGATCCAGCAGGGCGGCGGCGCCCGCCGAGCTGCCGTTGATCTCCCCGGCGGCGTGGGCGAGCAGGATGCGCTGCTGGATTTCCGCGGCGGGCAGGTCCATGCGGATCGACAGCAGGAAGCGGTCGAGCTGCGGCTCCGGCAGCGGGAAGGTGCCGTGGCGGTCAGTGTCGTTCTGGGTGGCGATGACGAAAAACGGCTCGGGCAGCGGCCGGGTGACGCCGTCGAGCGTGACCTGGTGCTCGTTCATGCACTCCAGCAAGGCGCTCTGGACGCGGGGCGAGGTGCGGTTGATTTCATCCGCCAACACGCAGTGGGCGAAAACCGGACCGGCGATGAATTCGAAATCGCCGCGGTCCATCCGGTAGAGCGAGTAGCCGAGGAGGTCGGCCGGCAGCAGGTCGGGCGTGAATTGCACGCGCTTGAAAGTCCCGCCGATCGAGGTCGCCAGCGTGTGCGCCAGCGAGGTCTTGCCGATCCCGGGAGCGCCTTCGATCAGCACGTGGCCGCGGGCGAGCAGGGCGGTCAGCAGCAGGGCCGCGGCTTCTTCCGAGCCGAGCACGATGGAAACGAGGCGTTCGCGGAGTTGTTCGAGGGCGGCGCGTGGCATGGACGCGGGCAGTTGAATGGAAATCCCCACCCGGTGGCAGCACGAATCTGCCGAATCTTCCGCAACCCGCTGGATGCCGGATTTCAAAAAAGTCACCAAAACACCTGATAGCAGTCGATTCGTGACCCAAATTTCTTAATAAAATTAAAAATATTGGTTTATTAACCTTAAATATCGAGGTAGGATCGGCGCAGGCGGAGCCCAAACTCCTCCCTCTGTCCCACCCCTTCCCATGAATTCCTCGACTCCCTTTGTCGCGGCGCTGGTCGGCGTCGCGAGCACCGCCGGCGCTGCCGTCGTCAACCTCACCAACGTCACCGTCGCCGGCAATTCGCCGAACACCATGGTGAACGTGAACACCGGAGCCACCTTCCGCGGCGGCTACATCAACGGCGCGCTGTTCCGCGATCCTTCGGTGGACGGAAGCGCCGGATCCGGAACTTTCCGCGACCTTTACCGGATCTCGCCACCCAACGGCCAAGGCAACGTGGTGGAGCAAGGCTACAACCGGCCGTCGGTGATGAACACCAGCGTGCCCAGCGGCTTCGATCCCTACCTGCGGATGGGCGACCTGATCGAGGATGCCTCGCGCAGCAGCTACATCTTCGTGGTGGACATCAACGAGAACAACAGCGCGACCGATCGCTACCTCTCGCTCGACGACCTCAAGATCTGGGTCGGCGGAACCACCGATCCCACCACCCTGCCGAACACCCTTTCGGCCACGATGTCGCAGCTCGGTGTGCCGGCCTACGACATGAACCCTTCCGGCCAACAGAATTTCACCCTGCTCGACGCCACCCTTTCGAGCGGCAGCGGCGGCGGCGACCTCTTCGTGTTCGTGCCCAAGTCCCTCTTCCCCCAGAACGCCGACCCGAACTCCTTCGTCTACATCTACACCAGGATGGGATCCTACACCGGGGCCCCTGGCTTCGGCGCGGGAGCGACCCAGGAGCAGGTCTCGATCCCGGGCAAGTCGATCAGCAACGGCAGCACGGTCAGCACCATCACCTCCGGAGTCACCGCGATCCCCGAGCCGTCGACCTTCGCCGCCTTCCTGGCCGCCGGCCTGCTCGGACTGGTCCGCCGCCGCCGCTAAAGCGCCGCAGCCACCCGGCGGACCGCCTCCGGATAGATGCGGTGCTCCTCCACTTGGATCCGCCGGTGGAGGGTCTCGGCCGTGTCGTCGGCGAAAACCGGGACCTTCGCCTGGAGGATCACCGGTCCGGTGTCCATGCCGCCGTCGACGTAGTGGACGGTGCAGCCGGACTCGGTCGCGCCGTCATCGACTGCCTGCTTCCACGCCTGCAAGCCGGGATAAGCGGGCAGTAGCGAGGGATGGATGTTGAGGATGCGGCCCGGAAATGCCTCCAGCAGCGGTGCTTTCACCAGCCGCATGAAGCCAGCCAGGCAGACCAGCTCGACGCCCGCTGCCTTCAGCGCCGCGGCGGTTTCCGCCTGGGCTTCGTCGGGGAATTTTGTTTTGAAGCCGCGGCAGTCGATGATTCCGGTCGGCAGTCCCGCCTTGGCCGCGCGTTCCAGGATGTAGGCGTCCGGGTTGTCGGAAAGCACCAGCGCGATCTCCGCGTCGAGCGAGCCGGCGGCGATCGCGTCGAGGAGGGCTTGCATGTTCGAACCGGAACCGGAGCCGAGGATGCCGAGGCGCATGCGGGGAGGAGAAAGTTCCAAGGGGCAAGTTCCAAGTGCCAAATGGGGAGCCGGGGCTATTCGGCGAGGCGTTGGCGGAGGGCGTCGAGTTCGTCTTCCTGCTCGAAGTAAGGTCCGAATTCACCGATGAGCACGTAGATGGTTTTCGCGATGCCATTGGCGGGTGTCGGTTCCTCCTTCGACATCCGGCGGATCGCCCGGTCGAAATCCTCCCACGAGGAGCGGGAGGCGGAGTTTGCGAGGGTCGGCTCCAGCAACTTGCAGAAATGGTAGGAGTTCGTCGCGATCCTTCGCACGGGCGGGTTCAACCATGCCTCAAGTTTTGCATCGAATCCCGCCGGCGGTCCGTTCTCGAATTGATCTTCCAGGCTGGCGAGGAACATCCCGCGCTCGACCCGCATCACGGCCGCCATTTCATCATGGACAGGTCGTGTTCGCATCGCGGCCAGCAGGCGCCGGCGATCCCCGGCCTGGAAGAGGTTCCGGGTCAGGCCCAGGTCGATGATCGGCTTCGCACGCGACTCGAAGGCCATGCCGATCAACGTGGCGATGAGGAAGTTCTGACCTCGCAGGTGCTTTCCCAAGCGCAGCATCGCCTCGAGATCGGCGGTGGCCGCGGAGATGTCGCCGGAGAGCATCGCCGCTTCGGCGTGAATGGCCAGCATCGGGCGGAATTCGGCCACGCGGCTCCACGGACCGGACAGGGTTTCATAAGATCCGCTGAAATCCAGCGGCGGGCGGCAACCGGTGCGAGCGGCCGCCTCGTGGATCGCCTTGAAATGACCGGCCCGGTCCATGCCGGCCTGAGTCACCGCGGATGCTTCCGCCTCGCGACCATCGAACCACGATTTGCCATCGGCCGGCTCTTCATGCCCGTCGAGGCCGAGCCCCGGCCACGGCTGCAGTTCACCCACCGCTTGAGCCTGCGGAGAGCTTTCCGACGCCAGGAACCCGGTGATCCAGGGATGGTTGAAAACATTGTCTTCAGGTGCCACCGGTGCCGGCAGCCACGCCTCGATCCCAAGGTCTTCGCCGCTTGAACGGCAGTGCGCCTGATAATCCTCCCACCGCTCGAGATCGCGCCGGATGGCATGCTTGCAGAATCCAACTACCACCGCGAGCTGAAGCAGCAGCAAACCCAAGATCCACCAGGTTCTGGCCTTCCAGCGCGGCATGCGCCGAGGTTGCCATCCGAGCGAAGGAAAGCCAAACGCCGACTTGACGCGCAGCTTGTTGTGGTAACTCATTACCACATGGCCTCGTATTCACTCATCCGCACCAGCATGTCGCTGGACACCGGGACGCTTGCCACCTTGGACGCGCTGGCGAAGCGCTGGTCGGTGTCGAAGGCCGAGGTGATGCGTCGGGCGGTCCGGCATTTGAAGGAGGAAGCGGATCGCGAGGACGCGCGGCCTTCGCCGGTGGCGGCGCTCGACTGGCTGCAAGGCGGCGGCGGGCTGACGGTGGCGGAGGGCGAGGAGTTCAAGAAGGCGGTCGCGGCGGAACGGAAGGCCAAGCGTTACTGGTGGGAGGCATGATCCACCTCGACACGAACTTCCTGGTCGAGCTGGTGACGGTCGGTTCCGACGGGGCCCGGCAAGTCCGCGAGTGGCTGGTCGCCGGCCGCGAGGTCGGAGCCAGCGCGATCGCCTGGTCGGAGTTCTGCAACGGACCTCTGACCCGCGAGCAGAAGGAGGCGGCCTTCGCGGTGCTGAACCGCAACCTGCGCGACTTCACCTGGCAGGATGGCGAGGAAGCCGCGCGGCTCTTCAACCTCGGCGGGCGGCGGCGGGGCTCGCACGCCGATTGCATGATCGCCGCCAGCGCGATCGCCGCCGGGGCCGGCCTGGCCACGCGGAATGTCGCGGACTTTTCCCGCTTCGTGCCGCAGGGGCTGCGCCTCGAGCCGCTGCCTTAACTTGGCACTTGGAACTTCCCCCTTGGAACTTTAGCGGTAGCCCCATGCACGATCCCCGCGTCGACCAACTCGCCCGCCAGCTTGTCCGCTACTCGACCTCGCTGAAGAAGGGCGAGAAGCTGCTCATCGATCTTTACGACGTGCCGGACTCGATCGGCCTGGCGCTGGTCCGCGAGGCCCGGGCCAAGGGCGCGCTGCCCTTCCTGCGGCTTCACAGCTCGCGGCTGACGCGGGAAATGCTGAGCGGTGCCGAGGACTCCCAGTACCAGATCATGTCCAAGCACCTGCTCGCCGAGATGAAGGACATGGACGCCTACATCGCGGTGCGCGGCAGTCACAACATCGCCGAAAGCAGCGACGTCCCGGCGGACCGCATGAAGCTGGCCATGAAGCACCTCCGCCCGGTGCTCGACTGGCGGGTGAAGAAGACCAAGTGGTGCGTCCTGCGCTGGCCCACGCCCTCGATGGCCCAGCAGGCCGGGATGAGCACCGAGGCCTTCGAGGACTTCTATTTCAAGGTCTGCCTGGTCGACTACAAGAGCCTGGTCCCCGCCGCCAACGCCCTGAAGAAGCTGATGGACGCGACCGACCGGGTCCACATCACCGGCCCGGGCACGGACCTGAAATTCTCGATCAAGGACATCCCGGCCGTCGTCAGCGCGGGCGAGCATAACATTCCGGACGGCGAGGTCTTCACGTCCCCGGTGAAGGACTCGGTGGAAGGCGTCATCACCTACAACGCGCCGACCATTTACCAGGGCATCCCCTTCGACTCGGTCAAGCTGACCTTCGAAAAGGGCAAGATCGTCAAGGCCGAGTCGCCCGGGAAGAACAAGGAGATCAACAAGATCCTCGATAGCGACGCCGGCGCGCGCTACATCGGCGAATTCGCACTGGGCTACAACGCGGCGATCCGGCACCCGATGCGCGACATCCTGTTCGACGAGAAGATCGGCGGCTCCTTCCACTTCACGCCCGGCCAGGCCTACGAGGAGGCGGACAACGGCAACCGTTCGCAAGTCCACTGGGACATCGTCAACATCCAGCGCAAGGACTACGGCGGCGGCGAGATCCGCTTCGACGGCAAGGTCATCCGCAAGGACGGCGTGTTCCTCCCGAAGGCGCTGGCGAAGCTGAACGGTTGAACCGTGTGGAGTGCGCCGGCACGACGGCGCTTTGGCTGGGGGTGAAGTCCGCCTCAACCCGTTGGCCGCGGACCGTCCCGCAAGGCGATCCGTGGCCGGATCAACAAAGCGTCCGCCACCGGAGCCAAAGCTGCGTCATGCCGCAGCACTCCACATTTCGGGATCAGTAGCCTTTCCAGAACAGGAAGGCGCAGGTCAGCACCGCGATGCCGTAGCCGAGGCCGGCGAGCGAGAGAATCCGCCAGCGCTTCGGCGTGGCGGTGGCCCAGGTCACCGCGTCGCGGAACAGGTAGGGCATGCCGACGAAGTAAAGCGAGGCGATCACCATCGCGAAGGCGAAGACCGGGATCAGCAGGCGGCTCTGCGGGTCCTTGAGGAAAGCGGCGTCGAGCAGCGGCGCGGCGGCCATCAGGCCGAGCAGCCCGAGCGCGCGCACCGAAAGGAATTCCTTCACCGCGAAGCCGACCGCGACGATCGACAGCGGCACCACGAAACGGAGGTATTTCTTCAGCCCGTTGAATTCGCCCAGGTCCATCGCCAGCGAGTGCAGGAGGCCCTTCCCCGGCACGGCGACCAGCAGCCAGAACCAGAGCAGGCCGATGGCCAGGATGATCTGCCCGAGCGCATGGTTGCGCGGGAATTTCTTCAGGAACCCCTGCACCGGGGCCGGTTTGGCGAGCATCAGGGCGTGCACCGCCACCAGCCACACGCCGAGCACGATGCCGGTACCGAACAGGGGCAGGCGCTCGTAGAGGTGCATCGAATTCATGTGCGCACGGGGATTAGGCCAGCTTCGGGGCGGGGACAAGGCGGAAGTCCGGGGGAAGGAAGAAGCGGGGAGACGCGAGCAGGGAGACGCGAGCCAAGCAGGGAGCGTGGAGACGCGAGACGCGAGCCAGAGAAGCGCTTGAGGGGTCCCCGGGGCTGCTCAAGCTCTCTGCGCTCGCGTCTCCTTGCTCCCTGCTCCCTGCTCCTTGCTCCCTGCTCCCTGCTCCCTGCTCCCTGCTCCCTGCTCCCTGCTCCCTGCTCCCTGCTCCCTGCTCCCTGCTCCCTGCTCCCTGCTCCCTG
>JAIXWR010000046.1 GCA_027491155.1 Verrucomicrobiaceae bacterium | reverse complement strand
TTGCAGCGGAGGTAGTCGGCCTGGGAGAGCTTCCCGCCGCGGGCCAGCACTTCCAGCGCCTTCTCCCGCGGGATGCGGTCGCGGTGAACGGCGGCCATGTCGCCTTTCGCGGCCTCGTTCTTCTGCCGCGCTTCGTTCTCGGGAATGCCGAACAGATGGCAGCGCCATCGGCGGAGGGATTCCTTGGGTGTCGGGGCAACGGTCGATTCCGGCTTCATCCCGCCGTGAGGGTTGATCGCGGCGAGGAAGGCCACGGCTTCCCGGGCTTCCTTGCCGCCGGCGACCGCTTCGGCGTAGCCGCACCAGCGGTAGTCCTTCGGATCGTCGCAGATCTTCGCGCGGACGGGATTGAGGTCGATGTAGGCGGCCATCGCCCGCAGCGCCTGGCCTTTCCCTTCGACCAGCACCGAGCGGTAGCGGTCTTCCCACAAGGTCCCGCGGCGGGCGTGGCGGCCGTTGAACCATTGGGAGAAGCGTTGTTTGAGGACCTTCATGAAGGCGCTGATGTCCCACATGCGGCCGAACCATTTGTCACGCAGCTCTTCGGCGGCGGTGGTGTTGCCCTGCTTGCGGTGGAGATCGAGCTGCCATTCGAGGTCGTTGGCGAGCTTGTCGCCGAGGCAGGAGCGGACCTTGGCGACCAGGCCGGCGTCATTCGGGAGCGACGCCGCGTCCGGCCGTTGGGGGACTTCCACGAGGATGTGGAAGTGGTTGGACATGATGCAGTAGGAGACCACGCGCAGGCCGCCGAAGCGTTCGTAGGTGCGCATGTATTCGACGAGCTTGTCCTTCTCGTCCTCGCCGAGGACGAAGTCGCGGTTCACCACGCGCGAGACACAGTGGTAGTAGGCGACGGGGAGGAAGGCGGGAGCTTTGAGGCGTGGCCGGCGCATGGGGGGGGGATGGAGGCTCACGGAGGGGAGACAAGCTTTCTCTGTAGAGGGACAGGTAGTTTTTGGAGGGGGTAGGTAGTTCTTATGGGCGCGTTTTTTGGCAGCTCACCTTCGGGGGTAAAGTGGGCGGGCCCAGCGGTCCCGGCCCTACCTTTCGGGGGGTGAGACGGGCGGGCCCGGCCAACCCTGGCGTGTTGGCGGTGGGGAGGGGTGATCCAGCCCAGCCGGCTTGTCCCATGGCGCGGGCCCGGATTGAATGAAGAATCCCTCGCCCGGCGTAGAGCCGTGCTACTTTCGAATGATGAATCGCGTCTCCCGTTTCACGCGGCTGCTTGCCATGGCTGGCGGTGCCGGTTTGCCCTTGAGCCACGGTGCCACAGCGCCGGCTTCCGGCGGGGCATTGCCGGAACGGATAAGTTTCAACGCCCACATCCGCCCGATTTTCTCCGACACCTGCTTTTCCTGCCACGGCTTCGATGCCAAGACCCGTGAAGCCGACCTGCGGCTCGACACGCCGGAGGGAGCCTACGCCAAGCTCAAGGATTCCGACGAGCGGGCGATCGTCCCCGGCAAGCCCGACGAAAGCGCGATCCTCAAGCGCGTGTTCTCCGAGGATCCGGACGAGGTGATGCCGCCGCCGGATTTCCACAAGGACCTGAGCGACCGGCAAAAGGCGCTGATCCGCGCGTGGATCGAGCAAGGCGCGAAGTACGAGGAACACTGGTCCTTCACGCCGCTCGGCAAGCCGCAGGTGCCCGGCGCGGGGAAGCATGCCGGGGAAGCGGTCAATCCGATCGACGCCTTCATCCTGTCCACGCTCGAAAGCGAGGGGATCGAGCCCTCGCCGCCGGCCGACAAGGCCACCTTGTTGCGGCGATTGTCGCTGGACCTGATCGGCCTGCCGCCGACCCCGGCCGAGCTGGAAGCGTTCCTCGCGGACGCGGCGCCGGACGCCTACGCCAGGCAGGTCGAGCGGCTGCTGGCATCGCCGCACTACGGCGAGCGGATGGCCGTGCCGTGGCTCGATATCGTCCGCTTTGCCGACACCGTGGGCTACCATGGCGACCAGAACGCCCGGATCTTCCCGTATCGCGACTACGTCATCCAGGCCTTCAACGACAACAAGCCGTTCGACCGCTTCACCACCGAACAGCTTGCCGGCGACCTCCTGCCGGACGCCACCGACGAGCAGCGAATCGCGACCGGATTCCTGCGGCTGAACCTGATGACCCGAGAAGGCGGGGCCCAGCCCGGGGAATACCTGGCCAAATCGCTGGCGGACCGGGTGCGGTCGGTGGGCGCGGCGTGGCTCGGCCTGACCACCGGGTGTGCCGAATGCCACGACCACAAGTTCGATCCGGTCACCACCAAGGACTTCTATTCGCTCGGCGCGTTCTTCGCGGACGTCCGGCAGTGGGGCGTCTATGCCAACTACGGCTACACGCCGAATCCGGACCTCCCTGGTTCTAACAACGAATGGCCGTTCCCGCCGGAGATCCAGTCGCTGAACCCGGCGCTTGTGAAGCGTCTGGCGGACCTACAAGCCTCTGCGGTGGAACTGCTGGCTCCCTTGAAGAAAAGCGGGGACGAACCGGCATTCCAAACGTGGACCGGCCAGGTGGCATCCTTGCTCGCCGCGCATCCCGAAGGCTGGAGCCCGCTGGTGCCGGGCGCGATGGCCGCCAAGCAGGGAACGGTGTCGCAAGCGCAGCCGGACCGCGCGGTGGTTTTCAGCGGCCCGCCGAAGAAGGGCGAAGTCCTCACGGTGGATTTCCCGCTGCCGGATCATCCGGTCCGGGCGATCCGCATCGAAGCCCTGCCCGCCGCCGCGAACGCCGGCAAGGTGGGACGCCAGGCGAATGGCAAGTTCGCGATGACGCCGAGCTTCGCGGTGGTTGCCGGCGGAGCCGCGCCGCAGCCGCTCAAGGTCGCGTGGAGCCAGGCCGACCGGCGGACGCCACACGCCTACAGCAATGGCGACCACAGCCCGCTGCTCGAGGCGGAATGGCGCTCGGCACCCGCTTTGTGGGAAGAGCCGCAAGACGCGGCCTCTCGTCCCCAACACGCGCTCTATCACCTCGCGGAAACCCTGCCCGCCGCCGCGGACCGGGTGCTGCGGGTCACCCTCGCCAGCGCCGACATCGGCAGCGTGCGGATCAGCGTCACGCCCTTCGGCGACGCGGTGCCGGGGCAAGCCGCCGCGCTGCGCAGCGAGACCGCGGCCGCCTTCCTCGTCCCGGCCGCCGGTCGCAGCGAGGGCCAGCATCGCGAACTCGCCGCGGCCTGGGTCCAGTCCACCGTGGCCGATGCCGCCTTGCCCGCGGACTACCGGAAACTGCGCGAGCGGATCATCGCCTGCCGCGCCGGCTACGCCCATTCGCTGGTCGCCCAGGCCGTGCCCGCCGACAAGATCCTGCCCACCCACATCCTGCCGCGCGGCAACTGGATGACCCCTGCCGAAGCGGTGACGCCCGCGCTACCGGCATTCCTGCCTTCGACCTCGTTGAAGAACGACGGGCGCCGGCTCACCCGGCTCGACCTCGCGAAGTGGCTGACCGCTCCGGAGAACCCGCTGACCGCCCGGCACTTCACCAACCGGCTGTGGAAACAGTTTTTCGGCAAGGGCTTGTCTAACGTGCTCGACGACCTCGGCAACCAGGGCGAGTGGCCGTCCCACCCGCAGCTGCTCGATTGGCTCGCGGTGGAGTTCCGCGACTCCGGCTGGGACGTGAAGCACATGGTCCGGCTGATCGTCACCAGCCGCACCTACCGCCAGCGTTCGGCCGCCCGTCCGGAACTGGCGGAGCGCGATCCGGCAAACCGCCTGCTCGCCGAGCAAGCAGCGCGGCGGCTCGATGCCGAATTCATCCGCGACAACGCGCTGTCGATCTCCGGCCTGCTCGGCACGGGTCGAGTCGGCGGACCCGGCGTGAAGCCGTATCAACCGGAAGGCTATTACGTGAACCTCAACTTCCCGCAGCGCGACTACCATGCGAGCACCGGCGACGATCAATTCCGCCGCGGCCTTTACATGCACTGGCAGCGGACCTTCATTCATCCGATGCTGGCCGGCTTCGACGCGCCGAGCCGCGAGGAGTGCACCGCGGACCGCTTCCAGTCCAACAGCCCGCAGCAGGCGCTCACGCTGCTCAACGATCCGTCGTTCGTGGAGGCCGCGCGGGGTTTCGCGTTGCGGCTGAACCGTGAGAAGCCCGGCGCGGGCGATGCGGAGAAGATCCAGCACGCGCTGCGGATCGCGCTGTCCCGCGAGGCGAAGCCGGCGGAGCTCGAATCGCTCACCGACTTCGTCGCCGAGCGGCGGAAGTTCTACCAATCCAAGCCGGAGGACGCCACGGCCTTCCTCAAGACCGGCATTTCCGATCCCGGCACGGGCCAGGATCCGGTGGAACTCGCCACGTGGGCCCAGCTTTGCCGGGTCATCCTCAACCTGCACGAAACCATCACCCGCTACTGAATCATGAAGCCACCTCAACTCGATGCCTACGAGCGCTGGCAGCAGGACTTCAGCCGGCGGACCTTCCTGCAGCGCGGCTTCGCCGGGATCGGCGGCATGGCGCTGTCCCAGCTGTTAGGCGCGGACTCCTCCGGCGCGGTGCCGTTTCTCGAAAGCCAGGGCGGCCTGCATTTCCCCGCTCGGGCGAAACGCGTCGTGCACCTGTGCATGGCGGGCGGCCCGTCGCACCTGGAGTCCTTTGATCCCAAGCCAGCGCTGGTCGCGATCGACGGCAAGCCGTTCCCCGAATCCTTCACCGCCGGCCAGCAACTGGCGCAGCTCCAGGGCAGCAAGTTGATCGCCCGCGGAGCGTTCACGAAGTTCCAGCGCTGGGGCAAGTGCGGCACCGAGATCTCCGAGCTGTTCCCGCACATCGGCTCGATCGCCGACGAGATCTGCGTGGTGCGTTCGATGGTCACCGAGCAGATCAACCATGACCCGGCGCATGCCTTCATGAACTCCGGCTCCATCCTCAAGGGCCGGCCGAGCATGGGCTCGTGGTTGCTTTACGGGCTCGGCGCGGAGACGCGGAACCTTCCCGGCTACGTCGTGATGGTCTCGCGCGGTGCGGACGCCGACCAGCCGATCTCCGCGCGCCAGTGGAGCGCGGGCTTCCTGCCGAGCAAGTTCCAGGGCGTGCAGTTCCAGAGCAGGGGCAGCGCGGTCCATTACGTCGGCAATCCGGAAGGGGTGTGCCAGTCGAGCCAGCGCCAGGTGATCGACGAGATCCAGCGGCTCAACGGGATGTTGCGCGAGGAGCGGGCCGACCCGGAGATCGACACCCGCATCGCGCAGTACGAGATGGCGTTCCGGATGCAATCGTCGGTCCCCGAGTTGACCGACATGAGCGGCGAACCGCAGCACATCCTGGACATGTATGGCGTGAAGCAGCCGGGCGACGGATCGTTTGCCAGCAACTGCCTGCTTGCCCGCCGGATGCTGGAGTCCGGCGTGCGCTTCGTGCAGCTTTATCACCGCGGGTGGGATCATCACGGCGACATCGGGAAAAAGATGCCCGCCTCGGCGAAGCTGACCGACCAGCCTTCGGCGGCGCTGATCAAGGATCTGAAGCAGCGCGGTCTGTTGGAGGACACGCTGGTCATCTGGGGCGGCGAGTTCGGCCGGACACCGATGGGGCAGGGCAGCGGCCGCGACCACCACATCAAGGCCTTCAGCCTGTGGATGGCGGGTGCAGGGATCCGGCCGGGCATGGTCCATGGCGCCACCGACGAGCTTGGCTACGCCTCCGTGAAGGACGTGGTCCACGTCCGCGACCTGCACGCGACGCTGCTGCACCAGTTCGGCATCGACCACGCGCGCTTCTCCACCAAGTTCCAGGGGCTCGACTACAAGCTCACCGGCGTCGAACCGGCCAGGGCGGTGCGGGCGATCATGCTCTGAATCGTGGCATGCCGGTAATCTTTGGACGCCGGGTTGCGTTCAAGGCTGGGTCTGCCAGAATCGGCGGCCCGCACCGGATACCTCACGTTCATGTCCGCTCCCAAGCTCAACACGACCCAGTGGCTGATCTGCACGATCGCCGCGCTCGGCTTCGCCTTCGACATCTACGAGCTGCTGATGCTGCCGCTGATCGTGAAGCCGGCGCTGGCCTCGCTCGGCGGGGTGGATGCGAACGGCGTGCCGCTCCTCCTGCCGGGGAGTCCGGCCTTCACCCAGTGGGCGCGGATCCTGTTCTTCGTGCCGGCCATCGCCGGCGGCATCTTCGGGCTGCTGGGCGGCTACCTCACCGACCGGCTGGGCCGGCGGCGGGTGCTGACCTACAGCATCCTGCTCTATGCCTTCTCGGCCTTGGCCGCCGGGTTCTCGACCAATCTCTATCAGCTCCTGTTCTTCCGCTGCCTGGTCTTCATCGGCGTCTGCGTCGAGTTCGTGGCGGCGGTGGCCTGGCTGGCGGAGCTTTTCACCGACAAGGTCCAGCGCGAGAAGGTGCTCGGCTACACCCAGGCCTTTTCCTCGGTGGGCGGCTTGATGGTGGCCGGGGCGAACGTGCTGGCGGCCAAATGGGCGCTCGATCTGCCGGCGATCCACGGCGGCCATGAAGCCTGGCGCTACACGCTGATTTCGGGCGTCATTCCCGCACTTCCCCTGATTCTCATCCGGCCCTTCCTGCCGGAATCCCCGGAGTGGGCGCGCAAGAAGGAGGCGGGCACGCTGCGCCGGCCGAGCATCCGCGAGCTGTTCGCTCCCGAGTTGATCAAGACCACCGTGCTGACCACGCTGCTTTTCGCGGGGAGCTACGGCCTCGCCTTCGGGGCGATCCAGCAACTGCCGCAGATCCTCGGGGCGCAGGCGCTCAACACTCCGAACCAGGCCGGCCATGCGGCGATGATCGCCACGGCCAAGGAAGCGGTGGGCAAGGCGGTCAAGGAGGCCAAGGCGGCCGGCAAACCGGAGATTCCGGACGGGAAGAAGCGGCAGATCGGCGGCAATGCGAGCGACGAGGCGGTGGCCAAGATCACGTTCTGGCAGGAGATCGGCGGCATGTTCGGACGCGTGGCGCTGGCGGTGCTGGCGGTGGTCATCGTCAGCCGGCGCACCTTGTTCCGGGTCTTCCAGCTGCCTTCGCTGATCTTCGTGCCGCTGCTGTTCTGGTGGATCGCCGGGCAGTTGGGGAATCCCGACAGCCTGGGGCTGATCAAGATCGGCATCTTCCTCGCCGGGTTCCTGGTGGTCGCGCAATTCAGCTTCTGGGGGAATTACATCCCGCTCGTCTTCCCGATGCACCTCCGCGGCACGGGCGAGAGCTTCGCGGCGAACATCGGCGGCCGCATCCTCGGCACCGCGGCGGCGTGGATCACGCTCACGCTGGCCGCTTCCGACAAGCCGGACCCGGCGCGGATCGCGATCGTCGGCGCCTGCGTGGCTGGAGCCTACGCGCTGGTCGGAGCGGTGCTCACCCGGTTCCTGCCCGAGCCGAATCCGGAGGATGCGGCCCACTGAGCGGAGCGCATGGACTGTGGCAGCCCGCTCGGCCCGTGACTCGCAAGTGGCGCTTTCGCGTCAATGCCCGAGGAGTGGTGGATTGCCTCCGGCCATCTCCGCTGCGCTGCGGTTCCGATCCGCCATGCCGACGGACTTCCAATCATTCGAGGGAACCGCTTTTCATTGGCCTCCCGCGGGCATGGCGGATCGGAGTCCGCCACTCCTTGATTTCCCGAAGTCGGACTTTGGGTGACAGCCCACAGTAGCTCTCCGCCGTCCGGCGCATCACCCCAGCGTCAGGGAGACCGGGCAGTGGTCGGAGCCGGTGACGTGCGGCAGGATCGCGGCGTCCTTCATCCGGCCCAGCAGCCCTTTCGAGAGCCCGAAGTAGTCGATGCGCCACCCGATGTTGTTGGCCCGCGCATTCGCCCGGTAGCTCCACCACGAATAGGCGCCGGTCTTGTCCGGGTAGAGTTGCCGGTAGCTGTCGTGGAAGCCGCTCTCTAACAAACGGCCGAAGCCCGCGCGCTCCTCGTCGCTGAAGCCGGCGCTCTTGCGGTTCTCCTTCGGGCGGGCGAGGTCGATCTCCTGATGGGCGACATTGAGGTCGCCGCAGAAAACCACCGGCTTGCCGGACGCTTCGAGCGACAGCAGGAAGAGCCGGAACGCTTCGTCCCACTCCATCCGGTACGGCAGGCGTCGTAGTTCGTCCTGGGCGTTCGGGGTGTAGACGTTGACGAGGTGGAAATCGGGGTATTCCAGGGTGATCACCCGGCCTTCGCGGTCGTGGTCGTCGATGCCCATCCCGTGCCGCACGTCGAGCGGTTCGTCGCGGGTGAACACCGCCACGCCGGAGTAGCCGGGCTTTTCTGCGGAGTTCCAGTAGGCCTTGTAGCCGCCGAACTCGAGGGGCAGTTCGACCTGTTCCTGGCGGGCTTTGGTTTCCTGCAGGCAGAGGATCTCGGGGCGTTCGGATGCGACGAATTCGGGGAGGCCCTTGCCGAGCGTGGCGCGGATGCCGTTGACGTTCCAGGAGACGAGTTTCACGGCCGCGAGGAAAGCGGGTGAGGGGAGGTTTTCAAAGCGGAATGAGTCGGTGAGTCGGTGAGTCGGTGAGTCGGTGAGTCGGTGAGTCGGTGAGTCGGTGAGTCGGTGAGCGCCGCCGGCGCATCGTTTGCCGTCCATCGACGCCCGACCGTCCAAGCCGACTGAAGATCGGCGTCCTCCTTCGCGAAAGCTACGGAGGACAGGCTCAAATATCTCCCATCTCCCATCGGGCACGAAAAAAGCCGCACCCCGTGAAGGATGCGGCTTTCGGAAAGTCCGGCAAGCTTAGCGCTTGGAGAACTGGAAGCGCTTGCGGGCGCCGGGGCGGCCGGGCTTCTTGCGTTCCTTCATGCGGGGATCGCGGCGGAGCAGGCCGTGCGGCTTGATGACCTTGCGGAGTTCCGGTTCGAAGATGGTGAGGGCGCGGGCGACGGCGAGGCGGATGGCACCGGCCTGGCCGTGGATGCCGCCGCCATTGGCGGTGACGACCACGTCAAACTTGTTGAGCAGGTTGGCGTGCTGGAAGGGAGCCAGGACGGTGTTCTGCAGGGGCAGGGTCGGGAGATACTCCTCGAAGGACCGGCCGTTGATGACGATCTGTCCGCTTCCTTCGGTCATGCGGACGCGGGCGACGGCGTCCTTGCGGCGGCCGGTGGCGCTGAGATTCTTGGCTTCGCTCATGGGAAAAGGGATTTCGGGATGCCGGATCAGGCGATTTCGTAGGCGGCCGGCTGCTGGGCTTCGTGCGGGTGCTCGGCACCGGCATACACCTTGAGCTTGCCGAACTGGGCGCGGCCGAGGCGGTTCTTGGGAAGCATGCCCCAGACGGCGTTCTCGACGAGGAGCACCGGGCGGCGCTTGCGGACCATGCGCGGGGTTTCCACCTTCTTGCCGCCGACGTAGCCGGTGAAGCGGGTGTAGATCTTGTCGTGCTCCTTGGTGCCGGAAAGGGCCACCTGGTCGGCGTTGATCACCACCACGAAGTCACCGGTGTCGATGTGCGGGGTGAAGATGACCTTGTGCTTGCCGCGCAGGAGGCGTGCGGCTTCGACGGCGACTTGGCCGAGGATCTTGTCCTTGGCATCGATCACATGCCACTTGCGCTCGACGTCGCTCGGCTTTGCAGAAAACGTTTTCATGAGATGGAACGGAAGTCCCCGGGGCCGGTGCGCGGTGGAAGCGGCTCGCGGCGAGGGGCGCGCAAGCTATGGAGCCGGCCAAGGGGTGTCAATCGGAAATCCGCCGGGAATTTTCGGTGCCGGAAGCCCCGGCCCGCCCTCCTTTCCGCGGCGGCACCCGGCCCCGGCACGCCGGGTGCTGACGGTTCTCCGGCCGCCTTTCTTTCCTTGTGACGATTCGCGCCGCCGGTCATGGTCCCCGCATCCGGATTCCCCATGGTAGAACAACTCACCATCCAGCCGTTTTTCGAGTCCCTGGGCCAGGCCTGCGCGCCCCATGCCCCCGGGGTGAATGCCGCCGCCGCGGGCCGCCTCGAGCGGGCCCTGATTTCCCCGGTCGATGCCCCGGGCCGCGGGATCCTGCTGCGGGCGCCGCGGGCCGGCTTCGGCAAATCGCACCTGCTTTCCCATCTCCAGCAGCGGCTCGGGACTTCCCATGAGTTCCTGCCCCTGAACCCGCTCGACGGGTCCCGGATCGATGCCGGCGGGGCGATCGAGGCCGCCCTGCGCCGCCTGACCCGCCCCTTGCCGGCGGGCGGGGGGCTGACCGGTCTGGATCTGCTTTCCCGGCGCCTGTTCTCGGTGGCGCTGCAGCCGCTGGTGAGCTCGGGCGAGGTGCCCTGCCAGGATCGGGAGGTCGCGCTGGCGGCGCTGCGGCAGCGGCCGGTGGAGACCTTCGATTTCCATCACTCCCAGGCGGTCACCGCGCACTGGACCAAGGAGAACTTCGAGGTGCTGGGCCCGCGGCTCGCGCTGGAACTCAGCCGCCGCACCGGCAGTTCGCTCAACGATTCCTCGTTCTGGCTCGCTTCCCTGTTCCGCTTCGCGATCGCGACCCCGGAGCATCCGGGCCGCACCGGGATGATCATCCAGTCGGCCGTTTCCGAAGCCGGGCCGGACCGCTATGCCGCCTTGCTGGCCCTGCTTTCCCTGATCAGCCGGGTGGTGGTGGTGGCCGACGACCTCGAGGGCCTGCATGCCGATCCCGGTGCCGCGCTGAGGCTGGCCAGCTTCATTTCTTCGGTGCGCCAGGAAGCACCGCGGGTCGATCTGGTGGTCTCGGTCAACGACGACATCTGGGAAAGCGCCTTCAAGCCGGCCCTGAGCGGCGGCCTGCTGGATCGTCTGGGCGAGCTGGAAATCCGCCTGGAGCCGCTGGATGAAGCGGCCATGGCCTCGCTGCTGGAGACCCGCAATCCGGGCCGCGGTGCCGCACTGCGCGGACGGCTCTCGCTGCAGCCCGGCGAATTCTATGCACGCCTGGTGCTGCGGAAGGCGGCGGAGATCTCGGAGGAATCCCTGCCTGCCGCCGTCGCGGTGGCCGCAGCTGTCGTTCCCGTGGTCCCACCGTCACCGCCAGCTCCGGTTCCCGAAGCGGAGGTGCCCGCGCCCGCTCCGCCACCGGTGGAGGCGGTCGAGCGAACGGTTCCTCCGCCGGTTCCGGAAGTGATGGAAGCGAAGGAACTCCCCCCCGAAGCTCCCGTGGTCACCGAGCCGGAGATCGTGATTCCGTCGGAACAGGCGCCGCAGCCTTCGCCCGCTGCGGCCGTGGAAGAAGAGCATCCGGTCGTCCCGCCGGCCGCCGCCGATCCCGCCGGTGCGGGCAGCGGCGACCGCATCGACGATCTCTTGCGCCAGTTCCGGGAGCGCTACGGACGCGAGTGAGGTTCCGGGGAAAGTGTTCCATTTTTGCCTTGCCAGCCGCGCGGCCCGGAACGCATCTTCCGCCCGCCCCGCACGGCGGCGGCGAATCCAATCCGGCGTAGCTCAGCGGTAGAGCGGGTGGCTGTTAACCACTAGGTCCTAGGTTCGATCCCTAGCGCCGGAGCTTCTTGAAGGTCTTGATCCCCAACGGATCAGGGCCTTCGCCTTTTCAGGGGTGGCGGGGTGGTTGCCCGAGTCGTCCGGGATTCCCGGATCGCGTCATCCGCGGGATCTTTCGTCAGATTCGCCGCTTGGGATCGTTCTGTCACTCCGGGCCGACAGCCCGCCTGCCCGATACGAACGATGCCCCGCTTCCGCCTGACCTGCCTGATCTGCCTCCTTCTTTCGATTCCCGCGTTTTCACCGGCGGCGGTGAGCGACACGCTGGTCTTCGGCAATACCGATTCGGAGAACGCCCACGGACTGGCGGCAACGCTTTCAGCAGTGGAGACCGGGGGACTCGGCGAGCCCTCGCGCCGCCTGCTGCCCGGCGGGCCGCTTCCGTGGCAGGGAGGGATGCTGAAGTTCGCAATGCGCGTGGACCCGGAGCGGCAGAACTATTTCACGATCCGCCTGTGGGGCGGGGACGTGAACCGCAACCCGATGACCCTGCACGTCGCGGGCAAGCAGATCGGCTACCGGCATCTGGGGGACATCGAGGCGCTGGAAATCGGCACCGATGCGCCCGCCTATCCGGGGCGATTCCACTACCGCACCTGCCCGCTGCCGCTGTCCCTGACGAAGGGCAAGGAGCGCATCGAGTGCGAGATCCGGGCGAGCGGACCGATCTGGGGTTACGGCAGGAATTTCGACGAATACCAGAAGCCGATGACGGAGCCGACGCGGGGACTGTATGCGGCCTACACCCACACGGATCCCTGCTTCACTCCGCCGGACGGCGAAAAGCAGGGACGCTTCCCGGAGAACCCGCCGCTGCGGACCGCGCCGGGCCCGGAGGTGCTCGACGATCTGAAGAAGCGGGTGAATGCCGACATCGAAAGGCTGCTGCGCGAGCCCGACCGGCCGTGTAGCCAGATGCAGGCCTTGTTCCTCGCGAAGGCCTGGCACACGCCGTGGACCCGGGCTGCGGGCAATCCCAAGGCGATCCGCAAGATCGGGGTCAGCCTCGATGCCCTCTATCGCGCCTACGTGGCCGACCCCAGGCTCGCGCAGGCCGAGCCTTCGACCTACAATCCGGACTGGTTCGGCCTGGGTCCGGCAGGGCAAGTGATCGTGCTGTTGGAAAAAGAACTCGCGCCTTCGTTCGACCAGGCGATCGACGACGGCAGCGGCCGGCAGGTGAAGCGCCGGGAAGGCTATGCCGACATGCTGCTCGCCTGCCGCGACTGGCACCGCGAGCACCGGAGGCAGTACACCAACCAGTCGATGATCAACGACCTCTACGGCATCTACCTCGCCAACCGCGGGCTGGCGGTGGTGGCGCCGGAGCGGGCAATGCCGGAGCGCCAGGCCCTGCGCTACCTGCGCGAGTCGGTGGGCCTCGATCCCTGGCTGGGCAGCGAGAAGGACGGCAAGCCCGTGAAGCCGCTCGGGGATTCCTTCTATCAGCTCACGGCCCGCGGCTTGACCAAGGAACTCGGCTACGTCGGCAACTACGGCGAGGTGCTCGACTGGGTGGCCCAGATTTACGAGGCCACCCGGCCGGCACCGGGGCGGCCGGGCGATCCTGAGATCAAGGCGCAACTGGTGAAGATCGCGCGGGCGAGGGCGCCGTTCCGCTATCCGATGGTCGATGCGGACGGCTGCCGCGCGATGATCATGGAAACGGCCGTCGGCTGGCGCGACACGCACTTTCCCGGCGACGTGACCTACGACCAGCGTCCGTCGTGGGACGGTTCGCCGTTCGAGGTTTCGGCGGCGACGCTGGACCCGCATCTGGTCGGCTACTCGCAGCAAATGCTGGAGGACAAGCAGTTCTTCGCCAGCATCGCGGGGCAGATCGCAAGCCCGGGATTTCGCGTGACCTTCGGCCTGATGGCGGTGCCGGAGCGCTACGAAGCGATCCGGGCGCAGCCGCCCACCGGGCACCGGCTGCCGATGTCGTGGGACCAGCCGGACTTCGTCTTTGCCGATGAGGAGAACGGCGTGGTCGCGATCAAGAAGGGCCGCGAGATCGTGTATGCGTCCCTTTACTGGCGTGCCCGCCATGCCCTGAATTTCCTCGGCCGCGTCCACTACCTCACGCCGGAGATCGACCGGGTGGCGACGGTGAAGCTCGAGACCGAGTTCACGCCGTCGGGCATGGAATATACCCGGCCGGACTGGACCAACTTCGGGTTCGCGAATGGCGGCCACCGCTATCCGGCGGAGTTCGTGTCGGCCCATGCCGGCGAGAAACTGCCGATCGCCCGGATTCCGGAAGGCATCGCGTTCAAGCCCGGCCAGGAGAACATCCATGCCGGGAGGGGCGATTTCTACCGCTTGCGCTACGGCCCCTATCTCATCGCGATGAACATGAGCGCGGACAAGACCTTCACCCTCGGGGTGCCGGAGCACGCCGGGGAGATCCGCGAGCTTCCGGGGACGAAGACCCTGCGTGCCGGCGAGCGCCGCGAGGTGGGTCCGCGGAGCACGGTGGTGCTCCGCTTCGAATGAACTGCCGGCCGCCGGCTCAGCGCGGGCGGTAGCTGCGGTAGCCGTTCATGTAGCCCGCGCCGAAGTCCTTCTTGGTCGCGGCGGTGTACTGCGTGTTGTAGAGCATGTAGTTCGCCTGCTTGCCGTTGCGGGCATCGCGGCGGCCGAACATGAAGCCGTCCTCGTAGGCCTTCCGCTGGGCATCGGCGGTGTTGTAGCCCGGGGCGGGCGGTCCGACCGGCGGATAGGAGGGTCCGGGTGCCACCACCGCCACGCAGGAGGTGAAGGCAAGGGATGCTGCGAGAGACGCGAGGAGGGCGCTGGATTTCATCGGGGCGGGGATTCGGGTTTCGGGGAAGATCAACCTTCGAAGTAGGTGTAGCCGGCAAGACCGGTGCGGTAAAGGTCGAGGACTTCGCGCCGCTCCTTCGGGCTGATGCGGCCCTGCGCCACGGCCTTTTCGGCGAAGGCGCGGAAGCGGCCGACCAGCTCCTTCGGATCGTATTCCACGTAGCTGAGCACGTCGGCCACGGTGTCGCCTTCGACCTCGTGGGTGTAAACCGGCTTGCCGCCTTCGAGGTGGACGCCGACGACGTTGGTGTCGCCCAGCAGGTTGTGGAGGTCGCCCAGGGTTTCCTGATAGGCACCGACCAGGAAGGTCGCGATGTAGTAGGGCTGGCCCGGCTTGATGTCGTGCAGCGGCAGCACCTTCGCGACGTCCTCGCGGTCGATGAAGCGGTCGATCTTGCCGTCGCAATCGCAGGTGATGTCGGCGATCACCGCTCGCTGCCGCGGCCGCTCGCCGAGGCGGTGGATCGGCATCACGGGGAAGAGCTGCTTGATCGCCCACGAGTCCGGCAGGCTCTGGAACAGGCTGAAGTTGCCGTAGTAGAAATCGACCAGCGTGTCGGACAGTTCGCGCAGGTCTTCGGGCACGATCTCCAGTTCCTGCAGGAGCTTCGAGATGCGGGTGAGGATGTGCCAGAACCAGGCTTCGGCCGAGCCGCGCTCGCGCAGCGTGGCGGCGCCGTAGAAGAACTGGGCGCGGACCTGGTCGCGGTAATAGACGGCGTCGTTGAAGCACTCCTGGAGGTTGCGCTTGCTGAGGTCCTTGTTGACCGCGATCAGGTTGATGAGGTTCTGCGGCGCGTTGTCCGGCACCGGCGGCGGGGTGTCGGTGGTCTGGACGGTGGAGACGTCGAGGATGTTGAAGACGAGCACCGAGTAGTAGGCGACGATCGCGCGGCCGGATTCCGAGATCAGGTTCGGGTGGGCGACGCCGACCTTGTCGCAGACCTGCATGATGGTCTCGATGACGTCGGTGCAGTACTCGAGGATCGAGTAGTTGCAGGAGGCCTGGAAGTTGGTGTGGGAGCCGTCGTAGTCCACCGCCATGCCGCCGCCGATGTCGAGCACGCCCATCGGCGCGCCTTCCTTGACGAGGTCGCAGTACATCCGGGCGACCTCGGTGGCGCCTTCGCGGATCGCGGCGATGTTCGGGATCTGGCTGCCCTGGTGGTAGTGGAGCATGCGCAGGCAGCCGAGGTAGCCTTGCTCCTTGAGGCGGTCGACCACGTCGATGACCTGGGTGGCACTGAGGCCGAAGACCGACTTGTCGCCGGCGCTTTCCGCCCAATGGCCGGAGCCGCGGGTCGAGAGGCGGACGCGGACGCCGAGGTTGGGCAGGACGCCGAGCTTGCGCGAGCGTTCGAGCACGAGGTCGAGTTCGCTGGGCATTTCGAGGACCAGCATCACCTTGAGACCCATCTTCTGGGCGTGCAGGGCGAGGTCGATGAACTCCTCGTCCTTGTAGCCGTTGCAGACGATGTAGGCCTCGGTGTCGTGCATGTGGGCCAGCGCGGCGATCAGCTCGGGCTTGGAGCCGGCTTCGAGGCCGTAGTGGTATTTCTTCCCGAACTCCGCGATCTCCTCGATGACCTGGCGCTGCTGGTTGACCTTGATCGGATAGACGCCGCGGTATTCGCCCTTGTAGCCGGTGTCCTTGATCGCCTGGCGGAAGGACTCGTTGAGCTCGCGGATGCGGGAGTGGAGCAGGTCGCGGAAGCGCAGCAGCACGGGCAGGTCGGTGCCGCGGTCGCGGAGGCCTTCGATGACCTCGAACAGCGAGACCTCGGCGGTGCTGTCCTCGTCGGTGAGCTTCACCGTGACGTGGCCGTGCTTGTTCACGCCGAAGAAGCCGTGGCCCCAGTTGTCCACGCCGTAGAGCTCGGCGGATTTGTCGGGGGACCAGGCGTTTTCTTTCTTCGGCTTCTCGGCCTTGGCGGTGGCGGGCGGAACCATGGGGCGGAACAAAGGGGATTTCCCGGAAAATGAAAGGGAAATGACGGATCGGGATTGGTGATTTTCAATCGGCGACCGCCGAAGGCGCGCGGCGGGACGGCAGCCTCAAAGCCGGATTCCCGCCGGAGCTGCGGGACAGAATGTGCAGAGGGGCAGGCAATGCTGCGCACGGAGTCAGTCCCAGGCGTCCGATTAGAGCCTCATTTTTTGTGAGCTTGGATCAGCGTGGCAAGATTACCTTTGTCATTGAGTTCAGCTGTCTTCGCGGGCGTAGATCCAAAACCGTCCTTTAGCGTCGCATCCGCGCCCAAGTCCAATAGCACCTTGACCGTGTTCTCGCTGTCGCCTGTCGCGGCGCAATGCAAAGGGGTAAGCCCAGTGGCTTCCCGGGCATTCACGGACGCTCCGGCGTCGATCAGCAATGGAATGACGGCGTCTCCGCGTCCATAGAGAGCGGCATAATGAAGCGGTGTCATGCCGCGCTTGTCGCCCTTCGTCGGATCAGCCCCCATCTCAAGCATTAGTTTGGTCGCACGCTCATTCCCGAGCGATGCCGCTGCTGAGAGGACAGTCTTGCCGTCCGCAAACGTAAAATCAGGATCAATCGTCTCACCAAAGCTCTCCCTGACTTTGTCGAGATCATCCTTCGCAAGAGCTTCGAGGATTACCTTTATCTGGTCGTCTTCGGGCTTCTCTGTTCGGGTTGCTTGCTTCCCTTGAGGAAACTCCGGTGGACCTTTCTTCTGCTCGGCCTGCTTTGGTGTGTCGTCACACCCCGAGACAAGTAGGAATGTGAATGCTAGGATACTATGGACGATACTTCTCATTCTTGCGCTAACGTCAAAAGTGCGCCCACCGGCGCAAGTGAAAGGAGTTAAGCATGAAAGAGGATCGCAAGCGCCGGTTGGTGCGCCACGGCTTGTTAGGAATTGGGAGTTTTGTGAGTCGGGCCGGCATCAAGGTATCGGCCCGGCCGGCCGGTTCTTCTCCTTTGGAGGCGGCATCAAATTGTGCTGCAGCAAATAGTCTCTTCCTTTGTGTGTGAGTCGCCTCGCGCTGCCTCCGTCAGACTCGATGTAGCTCATACCAAACAGAGCGTCGTAGTGATACTTGGATTCCTGCTCGTGAATATGCTTTATGGTCGAGAGGGTGAACTGCGTGACGTTGGAATCCGCTGCCGCGATCAACAGCGCCTCCTGAAGAGGAACAAGCCTACTGGTCTTCGCCGACTCCAATTCTCCACGTGTGATGACGGGCTTGCGCTTCAATTGTTCTAACCCACGTGCCGCAACTGCCAATGAGTATCCAAGAACGACGCAAAGAAGTGCCAAAATGCCGACGGTATTTAGCAGAAGCTGGGGTTCTATCTCTCTTAACATCGCTCGTGACAATCCACCCCACCAGCCCGCAAGCACTGCAACGGCTGCTCCTACTATGGCTGCTCCTATTGCCGTCGCGGCTTGCGGCAGCCATCGCCCTGATTCCAAGAGCGCTTTTTTTGGCTTCGCGGCTTCGTTGTTCTTCTCAGGCATTTTTTCGTCCTAACAGTAGAATTCGTAGGATGTCAGGGAGCGATATCACTGACTTTCGGATGGTTGGAGTCTTGGTCGGAAAGCCCTGAGCTGCAAGGGTTTTCTGGAGATTGGAGTGCGTCTATCGGGGGCCTTCGGGGGACGATTTCCGGGGTTAGTGCGGGAGGCTGATATCAGGAGGGATGAATGGAGGAACGGGTGCCTGGGAGCTTGGGGCAATGGAGGATTCCGGGCTTCGGCGGTCCGGTGGGACGACGTTCGGGGGGGAGGTTCAGTATCTTGCGGTGCATCCCCGGCAGTGAAGTGGGCGGGCCCGGCGGTCCCGGCCTACCGGGGCGCTTGCCATTTCAATCGACGGCTGGCGAAGGAGGGGAGGAGCGGGACGGCAGCATCCGCAGCAGGCCTTCGGCACAGAAGACGCCCACCACGTTCGCGAGGCCGTCGACGAGGTCGAAACTGCGGCAGGGGATGAAGGCCTGCGAGGCTTCCTCGAGGGTCATGAAGACGAGGACGAGGAGGCTGCCGAGCATGAGGCCGTTCCCGCTGCGGAAGGCGCGGCGGCGGTCGAGGACGAGGTTGAGGAGAAAAGCGAGGGTGCCGACCAGGCCGAGGTGGCCGAGCTTGTCGCCGCAGGGCACCGTGCCGACCAGTTGCCAGAAGAGGTCGGCCCGGCCGCGGTTCGCGATCACGAGGATCGAGACGAAGCCGGCGGCGAAGAGGAGGAAGGCGAGGCGGACCAGGAGGCGCGGCATGGGAATCACCGCACCGCATGGACGGCAAAACGGCGGGCGTCAATCAAGCGCCCGCCGTTCACGCGGAATTCACGATGGCTTGGCGGAGGCTTCACCGGGAAGCCGCCGCGGCGGTGCCGGTCACTTGAGATCGGAGACCTTCACACCCTTCTTGAAGGTGTTGAAGCCGAAGTCGGTCGGCTTGTATTCACCGACCGGATCGGCATCGAGTTTGGCGGGGACTTCGATCCCGCAGGCCCAGTAGGCGGAGTTGACGACGAAGCGGCGGAGGCCGGGTGCCACGAAGTCGGTGGCGGCGCCCATGGTCGAGCAGATGACGTTCTGGGTCTTGCCGTTGCCGAGGTCGCGCTTGCGGATCCAGCCGGCGGGCATCATCGGATCGTTCTTCTTGCCGGCGACGGGGCCGTCCTCCGGCTTCATGCCGGTGAGGACCTGGCCGCGGAAGAGCACTGTGGCGTCGTCGGGCAGCTTGGTGATGCCGTAGACGTCGCTGGGGCCCCAGATGTCTTCGACGCCGCGCAGCAGCGGGTGGTCCTTCCGGGCTTCCTCGATGATGCCGCGGCAGCTTTCCTTGCCGTGGTGGCCGTGGTGGTTGACCCAGGTCTCGCCGAGCACCTTGCGGCCGAAGCCGCCGTCCTTGTTGAAGGACCAGCCGGCGTAGGGGCTCTGCTTGTTGCGGGTGTAGTTGAAGGCGTGGGTGGAGGTGCGCAGGCCGAGCAGCGGCTTGCCGGCTTCGACGTAGTCGACGATGTGCTTCATCTTGTCGTCCGGCAGCTCGCGGAAGCGCAGGCCGAGGATGAGGAAGTCGGCGGAGTCGATCGCCTCGACGCCTGGGATGTTGGTCTGCTCGTTGGGATTGATCTCGCCGGTCTTGAGGTCGATCGGGAAGAGCACGGTGCACTTGAAGCCGTGCTTTTCCGCGAGCAGGCGGCCGAGCATCGGGAAGGCTTCTTCGGAGCGGTATTCCTCGTCACCGCTGACGAGGACGACGTGCTTGCCCTTGCCGGGGCCGTCCTTGCCTTCGAAGACCAGCCAGGGGTCTTCGGCGAGGGCGGTGGCGGTGAGGGCGACGGGAAGGAGGCCGATGAGGAAGGATTTCATGGGGTTGGGGATACTGCGGGAAGATGCGGTATCTTGCCGGATCGGCAAGAAGTATGGCGTGTGGCCGGTCGCAGACCGGGGTTGGAGCAGCGGGCCGGTCGCAGACCGGCGCTCCCGGGAGATCAGTGCCAGCGGACTTTTGCCCAGACGGGGAAGTGGTCGGAGGGCTGGGATTCGCGGGTTTTTTCGACCCGGATGCCGGCGGCCTCGATGCGGGCGCCGCGGCTGACGAGGATGTGGTCGACCTTGGCCCAGCCGGTGCGGTGGCCTTCCCAGAAGTGCAGGGTGCGGCGGTTCCGCTCGCGGGCGTGGAGGGCCTGGTAGGTGTCGAGCAGGGCGTTGGCCCAGCGGGGGGCTTTCTTTCCGGCGAGCATCACGTCCTTGCCGGTGAAGTAATCGACGGCCGGGTTCCCTTCGGTCGCGTTGAAGTCGCCTAACAGGACGACCGGTTCCGCGGGATGCTCGCGCCGGTCGATCCGCTCCGCGATCAAGGTCGCGGCCTTCTCCCGCGAGTGCTGGTTGCGGTGGTCCCAGTGGGTGTTGAAGACGTAGAAGCCCTTGCCGCTGGCGCGGTCGACGAGGCGCAGCCAGGTGGCGGTGCGGGGGTAGCCGTTGCCCCAGGTGGTCGAGCCGGGTTGCTCGGGCAGGTCGGACAGCCAGAAGGTCCCGCCGCCGGTCTTTTCGAAGCGGTCGCGGCGGAAGAGCAGCGCGGAGTATTCGCCGGCGCGCTTGCCATCCTCGCGGCCGACGCCGTGGAAGGCGTAGTCGGGCAGCGAGGCACGGAGGTCGGCGGCCTGGCCGTGGAGGGATTCCTGGATGCCGAAGACATCGGGATCCATCGCGCGGATCGAACGCAGCACGCGGTCGATGCGGTTCGGCCAGGCGCGCCAGTCCTTCTCGTCGGGGTTTTCGTAGCGGATGTTGAAGGTCGCCAGATTGAGTTCCAGCGCCTGGCCGGCGGCGACCGGCACGGCCTTGGGCGGCGGTGGTTTGCGGCAGCCGGCCAGCAGGGCGAGCAGGAGGCAGGGAAGCAGCCGCTTCATTCCGGGATCATGTCGGCGAAGACCTGGATGTAGCGTCCTTCCTTCGCCCGCAGCGCCTTGCGGTATTCGCGGGTCGCCTCGCGCCGTTTGACAGCTTGCAAGGCGGCGATGACTTCGGTGCGGGCCTCTTCGAAGCTGCGTGCCTCGGCCGGCTTGCGGGCGGTGACTTCGGCGAGGTGCCAGCCGAGCTTGGTGCGGATCAGCGCGGGACGGTTCAGGGGCTGGGCGAAGAGCGGTGTGGCGAAGTCGGCGGGGAGGCGGTCCTTGGTGAGCCAGCCGAGATCGCCGCCGGAGCCCTTGGTGCGGGGATCGCCGCTGAGCTTGGCGGCGAGGGCGGCGAAATCGGCGCGCTTCGCGGTCAGGTCGTCGAGCGCCTTCTGCAGGGTCGCGCGGGCTTCGGCGGCGTCGGTGCCGAGGGTGGAAATGAACACGTGGCGCGCCTCGATCCGCTCCGGCCGGGCGAGCTCCTTGGCGTGGGCGTCGAACCAGGCGCGGGCTTCCTCGTCGGTCACCGCGATCTGCGGGGCGATGCGGCTTTCGACATACTTCTGCTGCTGCAAGCGCGCGCCGATCCGCAGGCGGAGTTCCTTCTCGGAGTCGATCCCTTCGGCGGCGAGTTCCTTCTGCATCGCGTCGCGGCTTTCGAAGCGGGAGGCGAGGCGCTTCAATGCCTCTTCCACCTCGGCTTCGGCGACCGGCAGTTCGGTGGCGTTGTGCTTGGTCTTGATGCGCAGGAGCTGGTGGTCGATCAGGTCGTCGAGGGCGGCGAGCCGCTCGATGCGGCGCTGCTGCGGGGTGAGGTCATCGAGCTTCTTGCCGCGCAGCCAGAGGCGCTCCTTGGTCGCGCGTTCGAGCTGGGAAGCGAGGATCGGCAGGTGGAGCACGCGGGCGACGACGCCCTGGGACTTCGCCGCGGCGATCGATTCCGGGCTATCCGGCAGGCCGCGCTGGATCCGCTTCCGCAGCGGGCCGTTGAAGACGTAGAGGTCCGCGCCGAGATAGATCAGGAGGCCCGAGAACAGGAAGATGCGGATGACGAAGCCTTTGGTGTGGCGCACGGGAAATGGGGTGGGTGGCAGGCTGCAGTTACAAGGATAGGAAAGGCAATCTACGTGAAGAGATACGCTTTGGTCGAAACCGTCGTCGACTGCTGCCAGAGCCACCAGAAAAGAAATCCGACCAGCGCGGTCACCGCCAGTCCGATGCCGATGCGCAGGATGAGTCTCTGGTCAGCATCCTCTTTGCGGGCGGCCCGGATGCTCAAGATGACCCACGTGGATGGCACCAGCAGGAAAAGGTATCCCCAGTCGCGGATCCACACGGCCAGAGCTGGTGCGGGTACGTAGATCCCTCGAAGGCTCTCCATGGTGGCAAAGCGGATCGCGAAAGTCCCGATCAGGATCATCCCGACCTGAAGCGCGGCCAGGACCGAATAAAGCCGGTGCTCGGGAAAAGCGGGGTTCATGGTGACTCCCAAAATGCCGGGCCGACCCTGGAATCAAAGCATTTTCCCGCTCAGCGGATCTCCACGGTGGCGCCGGGGCGGATCAGGGTGGGGATGCGGATGGCGTCCCAGTTGGCGAGGCGGATGCAGCCGGCGCTGCGCGCGCGGCCGATGGTTTCGGGGTCCGAGGTGCCGTGCAGGCCGATGCCGGGGCGGCTGAGGCCGTTCCAGATGATGCCGACCGGGCTGTTCGGGCCGGGCGGGATATTGAGCGCGTTGTTGGAGCGCTTGCCGGTGTCGAGCAGCGACTGGTCGTAGCGCCAGACCGGCAGCTCGACGCTGTTGTTGAGCTTCCAGACGCCCTTGTGGATGAACTGCGGCTTGCCGGGGGTGATCGGGAAGGAGGCGACCAGCGCGCGGTTCGGCTTCACGGCGACGTTCGGCTTCACCAGCAGGGGGCGGTCGGCGATGGTCTCCGTTTCTTCCTCAACAAGCAGGGCGGCCGGGGCGGCTTCGAAAATGCGGACCTGGTTCATCCGGGTGTCGACCACCGCGTGGCGTTCCGACATCGCGGGGTCGGCCTCGTAGCGGGCGCCGGTCACGGTTTCGATCTCGAAGGGTTTCACGTTCGGCACGATCAGCGTGCCGCCGGGCTTCACGCCCCAGGTGTTCTTCGAGCCGTTGATCTGGAGGATGAAGTCGACGTCGGTGTGGAAGCGCTCCGCCATGAACTCGGCGATGCTGCGGTAGCTCATGCGCTTCGCCTTGGCCTGTGCGGCGCGGTTGTGGGAGAGGCCGCTGTTGACCCATTTGGTGGCGACTTCCGGAACGACGGCGGTGGCGAAGGCGTTCGGCACGGCCTTGCGGGTGGCAGCCATCACCGGGCCGAGGTCGCCGGCGGGGTGGCCGTGGACTTCGTTCCAGGCGTCCACCGCGAGCACGGTGAAGCGGCCGGGCTTGCCGTCGATCACGCCGGGGCCGAAGTTCGACTGGTCGAGGAAGATCTGGAGCCGCACGGCGTCCTCGCCTTCGGGCAGGTTGGCGATTTCCGGGGCGTCGGTTTTCACCGAGGCCTTGCGCGGCGGCAGGGTCACCGTGCCGGGTGCCAGCGGGGTGATCGCGGCCAGCGGGGCGGGCGGGGCTTCCTCCGCGGCGGGCTTCACGGCCGCTTCCGGCGTGATTTCCGACGGATCCACCGGCAGGGCGCGGAGCGGTTCGGTCTGGGCGGAAAGCGGAACCGTGGCGGTGAAGGCGAGGGTGAGGAATTTCCGGAACATCTTCGGCAAGTTTGAAGGTCGGGACGCCGGGAGTATTCCACGTTCCCGGCGATTGTCACGCCGGGAACACGGGAGGATCGCCGCGACCGTGGGACGCGCCGGGAAAAGAGCTTCCGGAAAGCCGGGCTCAGGGGGCCTTGAGCACCTTGAGGCGGGTGAAGATCCTGCTGCCGCTGCCGAGGGTGGAGCGTTTGAACTTCACCTGGACGCGATCGACCCCGGGCGATGCCGAGTAGTGGTTGTCGGTCTCGATGATGTCGATGTCGTCGTTGTCCACCGCCGTGGTCCAGCCGGTGAGGCCGTTGGAATACTCGACGGCGATCGTCGTGGCGGGGTCGAGGTCGGCGGCATCGGCGCGGCGGTAGGTGAAGATGAACCAGGCGGGATCGGTCGTGCTGTCGAAGCCCGGCAGCAGGTGGTTCGCCGCGGCATTCTTGTCCGGGGCGCCGAGCAGCCAGGCGAGTCCGTTGTCGATGCCGTCGCCGTTGGCATCGGCGTCGAAGGCGGCGCTGCCGGACCAGGTCGCGAAGGGATCGGTGACGACCGCATTGAGCAGGAGCTGGTTGCCCGCGACCGCGAGCTCGTAGCCGGGGATGGCGGTGGCGAGGACCGGCGTGCCGGTGAAGGAGAGCGCGGTGAGCAGGACCTGGCTGGAGGCGGCCGGGGTGCCGGTGACGGAGACCTTGCCGTTGGCGAAGTTCACCGCGGCGCTGGCGGCGGTGACGGGGGAGCCGATCACCAGGCCGAGCGTGCCGTCATTGGCGAAGGTGACGGCGCCGGTGGCCTGGGTGGCTCCGGTGAGGACGAGGGTGCCGCCGTTGATGGCGGTGGTGCCGGTGTAGGCGTTCGATCCCGCGAGGGTGATGGTGCCGCTGCCGGTCTTCGTCAGTGCCAGGGTGCCGGTGCCGGTGTTGGTCCGGTTGGCGATGACGCCCTGATAGATTCCGCCGCCGCCGTTCCCCGAGCCGATGGTCAGCGTGCGGAGGTTGCTGGCGTTGTTGGCGATGGTGCCCCCCGTGCCGGTGAGATTTCCGACGGCGACGTTCAGGTCGTTCAGGTTGAGCAGCCCGCCGTTGACGGTGAGCGGTCCGCCGGTGGCGCCGAGGCCGGCGGCGTTGGCGAGCTGGAGCATGCCCGACTGCACGGTGGTTCCGCCGCCATAGGTATTGGTTCCGCCGAGGATGAGGTTGCCACCGCCGGTCTTGACGAGGCTGCCGGTGCTGCCCGAGATCACTCCGTTGATCCTGGCCCAGGAACTCGTGATGGCATTCGCTCCGGAAGCCGCGAGAACCGAGATCGTGCGTGCGGCCCCGTTGAGGTTGAGCCCGTTGTCCAGGGTCACCTGGCCGTAGTTGGTGGGGCCCATGTTGTCGGCGGGAGTGAGGAACTTCAGCGTGGTCGGATTGAAATGGGTGCTTCCCCAGGTCAGCACGGAGCCGGCGCCGCCGATTCTCCAGGTGGAGTTTCCGTTGCCGCCGCCGAAGCCGCTGTCGCCGAAGATCTGGATCTGGTTGCTGCCAGGGCCCACGCCGCCCGTGAACGCGGTGGTGGTGCGGTAGTAGTCGGTGAGCATGCCGTTGTTGAGCGTCATGTTGCCGCTGGTCTTGTTGGCGTTGAACATCACCACGCCGCCGTTGACGGTGGTGGGGCCCGCGTAGCTGTGGGCGGGAGGCGTGCCACCGCTGCCCAGGATGAGCGTCCCGGAGCCGTTCTTCACCAGGCCGCCCGAGCCGCTGACGATGCCCGTGTTCAAGTTGGTCGGTCCGCTGCCATCCACGGTGAGGTTGAATCCGCCGTTGTTCACCGTGCTTCCGGCCGAGAATGCGGACGTCGAACTGTTGGTCCACGTTTGCGCGGCGGCAAGGATCAGGGGGCTGTTGAAGGTGACCGCGCCCGATCCCGCGTTCTTGGCGACGCCCTTGCCGAGGGTGATCGCATTGCCCGCGGTGCCCAGCGTGTAGGTGCCGCTGAAGGAGTTGAAGGTGAACGAAGCGACGCTGGTGGCTCCGCCCAGGGACACCGCCCCGCCCGTGCCGCCGTTGCCGAAAATCGCCGCGGCTCCGGAGGTCCAGCCGGTGTTGAGGCCGTCCTCGCGCCATTGGTTGGCGGTGAGCCACGCGCCCCCGCCGTCGGCGTGGTTCGACCCGCTTCCATTCGAATCCCATGCGAGGATGACGCCGATCTTCACGGTGGTGGTGGCGGTGGCGGTCTTTGCGGACGAATCGGTGACGCGGAGCCCGATGGTGTTGAAGCCGGCCGACATGCCCCAGGTGGCTGTTAGATCCGCCTCGGTGACGGCGGCGGGGGTGGCTCCGGTGACATCGCCGAAGGTGCCGTCGTTGTTGAGATCCCATTCGTAGGAAACGAGGGTCTGGAGATGGGAGGGAGCCGAGGCACTGCCGTTGAGGGCGAGCGAGCCAAGCAGCGGGACGACGTAGGGGCCGCCGGTATGGGCGATGGGATCGGCGAGGATGGCGGTGAAGCTCCAGGTGATGTCGTCATTGATGCCGGCGAAGGGATTGTTCGACAAATCGCTGACGGCATTGGTGCTGATCTGAACCGCGTAGTCCTTGCCGTGGAGCAGGTTCGCAGGAGGGTTCAGGGTGAGGGTGTTTCCTGAAAAGGTGACGGCAGGGTCGCTGATGTTGAAGACGGTTTCCGTGGCGTCCGTCAGGTTCCTGAGGGTGATGGTGCCGCTGGCGGCGATGACCGGTTCGTCGAAGGTGGCGACGAGGTTCGCGGCGAGATTGGAAACCAGGGATCCATCGGCCGGCGTCACTCCGGTGAGTACCGGCGAGGTTTCATCCGGCAGGTCGGCGGTGCTCGCGGTGGCGTTGGCGGAGAACGCGGTCGTGTTCTGGCCGGGGCTCTTGTCGCGGGCCCGGACGCGGTAGGTGTAGGCGGTCAGGGGCTGGAGGTTGATCTCGGTGTAGACCGGGCTGTCCTGCCAACCGCTGTTCGTGGAGTTGGTGATGTTTTCGAAGTAATACTGCACGCCGTTCACATCGGTGGCGGTGCTGGCAGTCATGGTGATGCTTTCCTCATCCACCGCGGCGGGAGCGACGGCGAAGGTCATGGGATCGGGCGATGGCGCGGTGATGTCGCCCCCGGAGGTGAGGTTCACCGTTGCGAGTGGCGATTCGTTGTTCTCCGTGTTGAACGCGTCGCGCGCCTTGACCTTGTAGGAATAGCTCTGGCCGGTGGTGAGCCCGGTCTGGGTCCAGACGGGCGTGCTGATCCATCCGCTGTTGGTATTGGTGGTGGTGTTCTCGAAATAATACTGCACCGGCGGGCTGGCGGCGGTGACCGTGGTGGCCGTCATGGTGACGGTGGTGGCATCCACCGACGTGGGGGCGACGGCGAAGCTCATGGTGGCGGGCGTCATGCCCGTGGGGAAATAGAGTTCGACGAGTTCATCGACGCGGGCGCGGATCTCGGCGGCGCAGCCTTCGACATACATGGAGCCGGTGGTGATGGCGGGGCGGACGCTGGGGTTGTTGGTCCCGTCGGCGTCGAGGGTTTCGTCCCACTGCATGGCGTGGTCGGTTTCCTCCCATGCGCCGGCGACGCTGGGTTTGCGGCCCCACCAGCTCAGGCAGAAGCTGCGGAAGGCGGCGTTGTTGGCGGGAACGATGGACTTGTAATGGAGGAGCTTGGCCTTGATGGCGGGGTCCGGCGTGAGGTTCTCCGCGGCAAGGGCGGCGGCGAGGGCGGACGGGTTCTGCGGGTGGATGCCCCAGAAGTGGAAGAGCGGGCGGATGTCCTTGCCGACGGCGCGGGAGAGGCGCAGGAGGAGATCGTCGGTGCCGGTGCCGTAGGGGACGTTGTTGGCGTCATCGAGCATGAAGGAGCGCCAGTAGGCATCGAGCTTCTCCCAGCCCGCGTTGGGGTTGGCGGGGGTGGCGTAGATGCGGGCGATGTCCATCCACTTGGCATGGCCCTTGTGCTGGTACTGCTTTTCCAGCTGCTGCATCGGGATCTCGTTGGGCGAGAAGCTGAACACGCACATCCAGGCGATGGCGGTGTTGTCGACGGTGACGAAAGAATTGCCGCTGCCGAAGGAGCCGTTGTGCGCTTCGTCGAAGGTCCTGCCGAACGCGCGGCTCAGCATCGCGGGCTGGAGGAGGTTGACGTTGGATTCGGACTCGCCGCCGAACTTCGGGAAGAAATAGGCGTGGCCTTGTTCGTGGAACTCGATGTTCGAGGCGGTGAGCGTGGTATTCGGTCCGCGGACGAGGTAGTTGCCCGCATAGCCGGCGGGGCTGACTTCCGAGTTCACGTTGGAAGTGACATTGACGGCCGGGTAGCCGGGGGCGTGGACGGAGGAGCGGAGGATGACATCGGTCTGGCAGTACATCGTCTCCTTGCCGCGGTTGCGGGGGAAGCCCATCAGGTCGTTGATGGCGTCCATGGACTTGTCCCAATCGACCATCAGCTGGACCGCCTGGGCGCCGGTCATGTTGTAAACCCACTTGCGCGGCACCTGGAACATGAACTTGTCCGATTGGAAATCCACCCAGGGCGCGGGATGGGTTCTTTCGGTGGTCCACTCGGTCGCCGTGGTCTGGTGGAAGGACTTCGCGGAGAAATAGGGTGATCTAACAGCACCGGTGACGGTCACGTTCACCACTCCGGCGCTGGCGCCGTAGGGCACCTCGATGTAGATGCCGCCGCCATATGGGCTGGCGACCTTGATGGTCTCCGCGTCGATCGGATAGAGCCGGGTGGCGCGTTCCAGGCGGTTCACCGGCCGGCGGTACGAGAGGTCCCACGAATGGGCGCCGACGCGGACCTTGTAGCCCGCGTTGACGAGGGCGGGGGGCACGGTGACGGTGGCGATGGTGCCGGGTGCAAGGTAGGTGCCGGTCGGCTTGCGGGCGGGGGTGGTCCACATCTGGGTTTCCCGGCCGAAGGTGACGGGGAAGCTTCCGTTGACGGGAACAGTGTGGGTGTTGGCCGGGTTGGCGGGCGGCGCGCAGGGACCGGGGAAACTCGTGTGGCTGCCGAACTTGTAGCTGGCGAGGGTGGATTCGTACTTCGCGAGGTTCCCCGAGGTGTAGATCAGGTCCATCGCGTGCTGCATGACGGTATAGACGACCCAGTGGTAGTTCTCCGGGCTGACCGAGTTCTTGGCGGTGCCGGTGGTGACGTTGCGGTCGAAGCTGGTGGCATTGTTGGCGAAGCCGCCCACGAACAAGGGGCCCTTGGCGGTGTCGTAGGTGGCGACGAGGTCGAACACCGCGCTGATGATCGCGGTGTTTTCCGCGAAGCGCTGGCGGCTGTTGTCGATGGTGGTCTTGTGGGCGGCGATCTGCGGGCCGGTGAGGGGGGCGGTGTTGAGGATGTGGCCCTTGATCGCGGCGATGGCGGCGAGCAGCGGATCGGCCGCGATGGTGCTGAAGTTCCAGGTGGTGTCGTCGGAGATCGCGGCAATCGGCGCGGAGCCGTCGCCGAGGAAGGTGCCGGCGTCGATGCGGATGGCGTAGCTCTTGTTCCAGTCGATCAGCCCGGCGGGATGGATCCGGACGACGTTCTGATCGTAGGTGAGGCGGCTGTCGTTGGCGGCGACGGTAATGTCGATGTTGTCGGTGAGATTCCGGACGGTGAGGTTCCCGCTGCTGGGAGCGACGTTCTGGCTGAAGGTCATGATCATCTCGCGCGAGGCGAAGACGCCGGTCGCGTTGTCGGCCGGAAAGGGCGCCACGAGCGAGAAGGCGGGACCGAGCGGGCGTTCGATGTCGAGGTGGAAGGTGCGGTCGGACGCGATGGCGGAGGAAATGGAAGCAGTGCCGATGCCGTTGGTGCCACTGGTGTAACTGGTGCCGCCCGCGTAATCATCGGCGGTGAGGTTGATGTAAGGGATGCCAGTCTGCCATCCGGTGGTGGAACTGGTCATCCCCACGTCGATGCCATAGGTCGTGTAGGGTTCGAGCAAGACGGGCGTGTCGAAGGTCCAGGTCATGTATTGCCCGCCGGTCCAGGGGAAGTTCTGGGTCGCCGTTTCCGAGTGGACCTGGGTGAAAGTGGTGCCCGAGATCCGGCCGACGCGCACGGCATAGGTCTTGGTGGGCGTCGCGCCGTTGCCTTCGCTGACCTGGTAGGTGATGGCTTTGAGGCGGACGGCCGCGCCGCCGGTGGTGATGGACTGGCCTCTTGCGGCGCCGTCGGTGCCGGTGAACCACTTGTCGGTGCCGGTGACGTCGCCGAAGTTCGCGATGTCCGCGTCATTGACCGCGGGCGCGCTCGAACTGGCGGACATGGTGGCGGCCGTGGCGACGGCGGAAGCCGTGGCGAGTCCGGCGGCGAGGGCCTGGAGTGCGAGTCGGAAGCGGGTTTTCATGGGTTTGAAGCGAACGGAAATGCGACCCCGCCGTGGACGGGGACGCGATGGACGAGGGATGGAAAGGGTGCCTTCAAGGTGCGGTGACGCCCACTTTCAAGCGGGCGAAGATCCTGCCTCCGCCGGCAAGCGAAGGGGGCAATGCGACGGTGACGCGGTCGATGCCGGCGGCAAAGCCGTTGGCCTGCTCGGTGACGGTGATTTGTCCGGGACCCGTGCCCTGATGGGTCGCGGTGGTCCAGCCGGAGAGGTTGTTGCCGTATTCGACGGCAATCGACGTGTTGCTGTCGTTCTTCGCATCGGCATCGCGGCGGAAGATGAAGAGCAGCTTGCCGTCGGGGTCGGTGGTGGTGTCGATGACGGGCGTGATCGAGGCGTCGTCCGCGCCGCTGGTGGGGTCGCCGCCGAGGACCCATTCGACGCCGGTCTGCAGGCCGCCCTTGTCGAAGTCGAGGGTCGGGTCGCTGTCGCCGAGGGAGCCCGCGAAAGGGCCCGCGGCCCAGTCGCCGTAGGGCGTGCCGGGACCGGCGTTTTGGAGCAGATCGACCATCGCGCGACCGAGCGAGTCGCCGGCCATCATGTAGGTTCCGGCGCGCTCGTTGTAATGCCCGTTCGAAGCGCCGCCCTCGCTGAGGGGATGGAAATAGACCGTCTTCACGTTGCCCTTGTAGCGCGGATAGTTGCCGGCCGTGCCGTCGACCGCGAGTTGTGCATCGAGGATCGCCATCTCGGCGGGATGGGAATTGTCGTTCAGGACGGTCTGTCCGAGGGTGGCGAGCACGAAGGGTGCGTTCGGCACGGTTCTCGTGAGGTTGTTCGGCTGACCCGGCGCGATCTGGTCGGTGTTGTAACGGTTTTCGTAGTAGCTGCGCAGCGTGTCGATGAGCCTGACGAGATTTTGTTCGTAACGGGTGGCGTGGCCCATGGTGTAGCGGTCCCGGTCACCCTGCCACCAGACGAAGCCGGCGATCTCGAAGCCCTGGCTGGCCCAGCCGGGATATTGGGCTGCGAATCCGTCCAGCACGTCAACGACGTTGGTGGCCGCGGTATCCGGATGAGCCCACTGGCTTTCATCCATGAAGAACCGGTCGAATTCCTTGCCCGCATACCAGGCTCCCGGAACCCAGGGCGTGACGGGGCTGCCGATCGTCCACTTCTCCGGGGTTTCACCGTAGGCGGGGAACTGGTAGCCGTCGGCCTGATAGGTCACGCCGCCGGGCGGCAGGATGTCCCAGCCGAGGGCCCGGTTGCCGATGCTGGATTTGAGCAGGAGCACGGGTTCGTCGTGAAACCAGCCCATCACATAGCCGAATCCGAGTTCGGGTCCGAACTTCGTTCCCAGGCTGCCCGGGGAAAGCAGCGCGTTCTCGGTATCGGAGATCACCCCGCGATAGCGGACGTCCTGCCGGGCCGTCCATCCGCCGGAGCTGTTGACCAGGTCGGGGAACTTGTTCTCGCGCTTGGCGATGGTTTCGAGGGTGGCATCGCTGGTGCCGCTGACCAACCCCATTCCGACCATGTTGGACTGGCCGGACATGATGTAAACTTTGACAGGCTTGTCGGTGAGGCCGGCCGAGTTGTCGGGATCAGGCAGCGGATAGGGAACCCCCGGTTTCTCGGAAGTGAGGAAGGGGCTGGTGAAGGAGGCGGTGATCTCGTACCAGTCTCCCGCACCGTCGTTGTCGGTGTCGGAGCGGTTGGGATTGGTGCCGGTGTCGGTCTTGCTGACGAAGGTGCCGGTGTTGGTTTCGACAGTGTCCCTGAGGGCGTCGCCGTCGGAGTCCGCCTTGTTGGGATTGGTGCCGGGATCGGCCAGGCTGACAAAGACTCCGGTATTGGTTTCATCGCCGTCGCGGAGGGTGTCGCCGTCGGTGTCGAAGACGAGCGGGTTGGTGCCGGTGCTGGAGAGGCCCATCCAGGTGCCGGTGCCGCTTTCCACGCCGTCCTTGAAGCCGTCGCCGTCGGTGTCGTCGAGGTTGGGATCGGTGCCCGCGAGGTATTCCTGGAGGTTGGAGGAACCGTCGGCATCGAGGTCGTCGGTGGGGTTGAAGGCGGTGGCGGAGGACGGGATGGTGTTGGCGAGTTCGTAAACGTCCGGGATGCCGTCGAGGTCCTGGTCGGTGGACCATTCGAGGTTGTTGCCGTTGATCCGGAGGGTGCCGTTGACCGAGCCGATCATGCCGCTGCGGTTGGCGGGGTCGAGGGTGCCGCTGATGCCGCCGCTGGCGGAGACGAGGACGTAGGTGCCGGGCACGATGCCGCCCATGTCGGAGAAAACGAAGTCGTTGAAGCCGAGGACGCCGGTGCCGATCTGGGCGATGCCGGTGACATTGATGCGGTCGCTGGACTCCGGGGTGCCGATCTGGAAGTTGAGCTTTCCGGTGCCGGCGGCCATGGCGGCGACGTTGAGGTTGCCGGTGAGGGCGAGGGTGCCTTCGCCGAGGTTGCCGGGGGCGAGGCTGCCCGCTGCCTGGACGGTGAGGGTTTTGCCGGACTGGAGCTGGATTGGCCCGACGCCGGCGAGGGTGCCGCCGGAGACGGTGAACTGCTGGTCGCCGGTGGTGATGGTACCGTTGGCGACCAAGGTGCCCGCTGTGACCGACCAGGCGTTCTGCTGTGAGGTGAAACCGAGGACCCACCAGGTGCCGGTGCCGGTCTTCTGGATGGTGAGCACGCCCGCGAAGTTCGGATTGGCGCTGGCCGCCAGGGAGTTGGCTTCGGTGTTGGTGCCGGTGAGGACCAGCGTCTTCGCACCCGCGGTGGTGGCGGTGAGGCCGGAGGTGAGGGTCAGCGGGCCGGTGCCCGAGGCGTTGAGGGTGGCTCCGCCGGTGGTGCCGGACAGATTGATCACGCGGTCGGACGCATGGCCGCTGCCGGTGTAGGCGAGGGTCGCGGCGGTGGTGCGGTAGCCGAGGTCGATCCTTCCGCTGGCGGCGCTGGCTGGGTTGCCGAGGGCGCTGTCGCCGCCGCCAACTTTGCCGAGGCTGTTGATGGAAAGCGTGCCGGCTTGGACGGAGGTCCTGCCGCTGTAGCTGCTCAATCCCGAAAGGGTCAGCGAGCTGCCGCCGGACTTGGTGAGGGCGAGGCTGGTGCCGACGTTGCCGATGGAGCCCGGATAGACGAGATTGGCCGTCATTTCGAGGCCGAGCGTCACGTTGCCGTCGAAGGCCACCGTGCTGCCGCTCTGGCCGCCGAGTCCGGCGAGCAGGCCGCCGATGGTGCCGTGGCCGCTGGTGCCGGCGGTCCAGTCGCCGGACGCGCCGGCTTCGACGGTGAGGGTGGTGCCGTCCTGCACCAGCACCTCGCCGGTGGCGGGCATGGCGGTGAGCACCCCGAAGCGGAGGTTCCCCTGGCTGATGGTGGTGCCGCCGTTGTAGGTGTTGGCCCCGCTGAGGATGAGCAGGCCCGGGCCCGCCTTGACGAGGCCGGCGGGGTTCACCGTGTCGGAGTTGCGGATCGCGCCGGAAATCGTGGCGGAAACCGCGAGGGCGGTGGCGTTCGAGCGGACCGTGCGGGTGGCTCCCCTGAGGTCGATCCGGTTGGCGAAGGTGAGGCTGGCCCCGGCCTGGGCGGAGGCCGCCTGGAGCACGAGGGCGTCCGGGCTGAAGTGCTCGGTCCCCCATTGCGCCTCGTTGGTGGCGTTGTTGCCGAAGATGACGCTCATGCCGTTGGCCCCGTTCATGCTGAAGCCGCTCGCGCCGCCGGCGATCCGCACCTGGCCGTTGCCGGGGCCCAGGCCGCGGGTGAAGTTGCTGGTCCAGTAGCTTTCGATGATGCCGCCGTTCAGCACCAGGTTGCCCGGGCCGAGGTTGTTGTTGGAGACCATGGTGACCCCGCCGTTGAGGGTCGTGATGCCGGAGTAATTGTGGGCGGGGATGCTGCCGCCGCCGCCGAGGACCAGACGGCCGCTGCCGTTCTTGGTCAGGCCGCCGGTGCCGGTGATGATGGCGGTGGTCGAGTCGAAGGAAGTGCCGCCGGTGCCGTCGATCGTCAGGGTGTGGCCGCCATTGTCGACGCCGCTGCGGGCGAGGGTGGTGCCGCTGGACTGGTTGGTCCAGGTCTGCGGGGCGCCGAGGACGATCGGGCTGGTGGTGAGCGAGACCGCGCCGGAGGCGGAGTTGTTGGTGATGCCCCCGTTGACCGTGAGCGGGGTGGCCAGGGTGCCGAGCGTGTAGGTGCCGGTGAAGGCGTTGAAAGTGATCGAACCCGCGCTGGTCGGGCTGGCCAGGGTCACCGCACCGCCGTTGGTGTCGGCACCGCCGAAGATCGCGTCGGATCCGGCCACCCAGCTCTGGTTGGTGGCGCCGCTCCACCACTGGTTGGCACCCAGCCAGGCACCGCCGCCGTTGGTCTGGCCGGCACCGGTGCCGTTGGCGTCCCAGGTCAGGGGCGATGCCTGGGCGAACGAGGCGCAGAGGGAGATCGCAATGGCGGAGGATTGCTGAAGGTTCATCAGGCTGCTCACGATCAACGCGATCGTTCCTGCGGCGAGATTTTTCCTGCTCGACGCCTGGCCGGGAAATGGCCAGGTTTTATGGCATGGCGGAAGTGGTGTTTCTGACCGTTGCCGAGCAGGTCGCGGCTCACCTGCGGAGCGAACTGGAGCGCGGCCGCTGGGTCGGGCGGATGCCCGGCAAGCACGAACTCGCCGCGGAGCTGGACGTGAACAACAAGACGGTGGAAGCCGCGCTCCGGCAGCTCGAAGCGGAAGGCCTGCTGGTCCCTCAAGGCGCGGGTCGCCGCCGTGCGATCCGCCAGCCCGAAGAGCCGCGGCACCGGGTGCTCCGCATCGCCTTCATCGCCGGCGAAAGCTCGGATTTCGCCCTCGAATACATGGTCGATCTCCGGCACCGGCTCCGGAAGGCGGGCCATGCCGTGATCCTCGCGCCGAGGGCCATCGCCGACCTCCAGGACGACCAGGACCGCCTGACCCGGATGGTCCGGTCGGTGGAAGCGGACGCCTGGGTGATCCTCGGCGGATCGCGCCGGGTGCTTGAATGGTTTGCCGCGCAGCCCTGGCCTTCGTTCGCCATCTTCGGCCGCCGCGGCGGCCTGCCGATCGCCGCGACCGGTCCGGACAAGCCGTCGGCCACCGCCGCGGCGACCCGCGAGCTGATCCGGCTCGGCCACCGCCGCATCGTCCTGATGGTCCGGCCGCGGCGGCGGTTGCCGCAGCCCGGGGAAACCGAACTCGCCTTCCTCAGGGAACTCGCGCGCCAGGGACTGGAGGTGGGCGAATACAACCTGCCGGCCTGGGACGAGACGCCAGACGACTTCCACCGCTGCCTCGAGAAGCTCTTCCTCGTCACCCCGCCGACGGCGCTGATCATCGACGAGACACCGCTCTTCTTCGCCGCCCAGCAGTTCCTGTCGCGCCGCGGCGTGCGGGTGCCGGACGACGTGTCGCTGGTCGCCACCGATCCGGATCCTGCCTTCCGCTGGTGCCGTCCGAGCATCGCCCACATCACCTGGAGCAGCGTGCCGCTGGTGCGCCGGGTCACCCTCTGGGCGGCGAACGTGAGCCGCGGGAAACAGGACCTGCGGCAGTCCCTGACACCCGCCTTGTTCGTGGCGGGGGGGACCATCGGAGCGGTCCGCCCGGGCCCCTCCGGCAGTGCCAATTTCCGCATTGCCAAACCAGATTCACAGCCCTAGCGTCCCGCCGCCGACGGCAAGAAGCCCCTTGGTGTAATGGTAACACTACGGATTTTGATTCCGTCTTTCCAGGTTCGAGTCCTGGGGGGGCTGCCATCACCCCGCTTCTTCGGCCCTCACAGTCCCGTGGTGTAACGGTAGCACAACAGATTCTGACTCTGTTTGTTTTGGTTCGAATCCAGACGGGACTGCCACTTTCGAAAGTTGAGGCTTGGAAATGACCGGCCGGCGGGCTGAATCCCCGCATGTTCAGCGCCAGCAAGCTTTCCGACGAGCAGAAGTCCGCCCTCCACGCCTGGGCGGCCGAAGGAGCCTCCATCGCGGACCTCCAGAAGCGGCTCAAGGACGAGTTCAACCTGTCGATCACCTACATGGACGCCCGTTTCCTGGTGCTCGACCTCGGGATCGAGATCAACGACAGCCCGAAGGAAGAGGCCAAGCCCGACGACGTGGCAGCCGCCAAACCGGTGCCGACCGGGGTGGTCACGGTCACCATGGACAGCCTCGCGCTGCCCGGCGCGCTGGTTTCCGGAAAGGTCACCTTTTCCGACGGCGAGACGGCAATCTGGATGCTGGACCAATACGGTCGCCCGGGCCTCGATGCCGACACGCCGGGCTACCGCCCGTCCCAGGAAGACATCATCGAGTTCCAGAAGCAATTGTCGGAGCTCGTCCGCAAGTCGGGCTACTGAGCGGCGGTCCCCCCGGGGGGGAGGAGACCGCTTGCCGGGGCGCGGGCGGTCGGTCAGCTTGACGCGACCGATGCGTCAGCGCGTCGCCGGGTCCGGTCGTCTTGTCGCAGGGCGGGGGAGTCTGTGGTTTGGGGGAATTGCTGGTTTCCAGCGGCTTGTGCAGGTGTGAAGCACCCGGCACGGCGCTTGCGATGACCGGAGACGCACCGGTTTCCCCGTCCACCAAGGAGGGCGGGGGAAGCCGGGCGGCGGCCACCCCGGAACCGGCGGAGTCGGGGTCGCGCCATCCATCCGATCCCTCCGCCGCGACTACCATCCAGCAACATGAACACGATGACCCATTGGAATCCATTCCGCGAAATGCAGGACCTTCAGAGCCGGGTCCTCCATGCCCTCCAAGCCAAGTCCGCGGCCGCCGCCAAGGGCCGGCAGGAATCCGCCCCGTCGGCCGAATGGGCGCCGGCGGTGGACATCACCGAGGACGCCTCCGAATACCGCATCAAGGCCGAGCTGCCGGAAGTCGGCCGCGACGACGTCAAGGTGACCGTCGAGAACGGCATGCTCACCCTGAAAGGCGAGCGGCGGCTCGAGAAGGAGGAAACCGGACGCAAGTTCCACCGCGTGGAGCGCGCCTACGGCAGCTTCCTCCGCAGCTTCCACCTGCCCGAGGACGCGGACGCCGCGAAGGTCTCCGCCGAGTTCAAGGACGGCGTGCTGCAGATCCGCCTGCCGAAACAGGAAGCCGCGCTGCCGCGGCAGATCGAGGTCAAGATCGGCTGACGCAATGGACTCTGGCGCAAGGGAAATCCGGTCAGGCGGTGCCATGCCGCCTGACCGGTGCGGCTGAGAACCGGAGGGAACAACGAAAGAGTCGAAAATGGCGAAATCTCAGAGCTTCTGATGAATGGCCGGCTTCTTCGGACGGGAGTCCGGATCCATTTCCTGCACTCCTTGATTTTCGCGGAGTTTCGCTCGTTTCGTTGTCATCCTCTTCCTCTTGAGGGAAGGACGGGAATCACTTCTCCGGCCGGATCAGCACCTTGAGCGCGTTCTTGTCGTCCAGGAACTTCTTCGCCACGGCGTTCAGTTCCTTGGGCGTGATCGCCGCGTAGTCGGCATCGCGGCCCCGGATCAGGTCGAGCCGCGCCGGGTCTTCCTGCGACTGCGCCAGCACGGTGCCCAGCCAGTAGCTGTTGTCGCGCTTCGACTTCTCGATCTGCGACTGCAGCGGCTTGCGCGCCCGCTCCAGTTCGTCCTCGTTGGTGCCCTCGGCGGCCAGGCTGTCGGCCAGTTTGGCGGCGATGTCGGCGAGGCGCTTGGTGTCCTCCGCCTTGCCGCTGCACTCCGCGGCGAGGTAGCCGAAGCCCTCCAGCCCTTCCGAGCCGCCAGCCGCGGCGTTCGGGCTGTAGGAGGCGCCCAGCTTCTCGCGGATCTCCTTCCGCAGGCGGTCGCTGAGGATCTCGCCAAGCAGGTTGAGGCGGCGGAAGAGCTTGGTGTTGCCGCGCAGGCCGTCGGTCTTCCAGACCACCATCGCGGTGCCCTGGGCAATCTTCGAATCGTAGGTGAAGGTCACCTCGGCCGGCGACTTCGGCAGGCTCACCTTGCGCGCCGATGCCAGCGCGGGCTTCTCGCCGGCCCGGGCCGGGAGCGCACCGAAGGTCTTCAGCACCAGCGGCAGCAGCACGCTTTCGTCGAAGTCGCCCACGATGCTCAGCTCCAGGTAGTCCTTCGTCAGCGCGGGGGCCAGCCATTCGCGGACCTGGTCGAGGGTGAAGGCGGACAGCTTCTTCTCGTCCGGCACGCCCCAGCGCGAGTCGCCGCCGTGCAGCCACGCATCCATGGCCGCCTGCGCCCCGGCCGGCGAGTGGCGGAGCTGCTGGAGGATCATCGGGATCGCCTTGGAGAACTGCGTCAGCGCTTCCTCGCGGTAGCCGGGATCCACCAGCTGCGCGCACATCAGCTGCAGCTGGAGCTCCAGGTCCTCCGGCGTGGTGCGGCCGGACAGCGAGAAGGTATCGTCGTCCACCGAGAACCCGGTGCCGACGTTTCGCCCGGCCAGGATCTGCTGGAGCTCGTCCACCGAGTGCTTCCCGAGCCCGCCGGCGTCGAACACGCTCGCGGCGAAGAAATCGAGGCCCGCGCTGTCCTTCGGCTGGGTCAGCTTGCCGGAGCCGAAGCGGGCGAGCAGGCGCACCGATCCCTTCTCGAAGTCGGTCCGCTTGAGGTTGAGGCGGACGCCGTTGGAGAGGACCAGTTGCGACAGTTTCATGTCCTCGACCTCCTTGCGCGCCTTCACCGTGCCGGCCGGGCCGAAGTCGGTGTAGGCGAAGGTGGCGGCGGCGGTCTGCGCGGGCGGCGCGACTTCCTGGCTACGAGATTCCTCGTAGATCGAAAGCAGGGCGGCCGTGGCGTTCTCCGGCTCCTCCTTGGTGGTCAGGATCAGGTGCAGGCCCTGTTCCGCCCAGAATTCGCGGAAGGCCGCGTGGCAGGTTTCCGGCGTGGCGGTGTCCAGGCCCTTGCTCACGACTTCCAGGTCGGTCTCCGGCGTGGAAAAGACGCTGCCCTCGTTGACCGAGCGCGCCACCGCCGTGGCGATGCCGTCCGACTTGCGGCTCGGCGCGGTCTTCACCGCCTGCTGGTAGGCGTTGAGCAGGTTCGCCTTGGCCTCGGCGATCTCCGCGTCGGTGAAGCCGAACTCGATCGCCCGGCGGAACTCCTGCTCCAGCACCGGCAGCGCTTCCCGCCAGCGGTCGTCGGCCACGGTCACGTCGAAGGACCCGAGCTCGGCGTGGTTGAAGAGCTCCTGCCGGCTCGCGCTGCCGCCCGCCACCGGCGAACCTTCCTTCTTGGCGATCCGCTCGAAGCGGCGGCTGATCGCGGCGTGGGCCAGGCCCAGCGGCAGCATCGAAAGCCGTCGCGTGCGGGTGTCGGCCACCGGCTTGAAGGGGCGGATCGACACCAGCGAAAGATCGGTCGAAGTCACCTCCTTGTCGGAGAACACCGCGGCCTTGATCCCTTCCGGCGGCGCGATCGTTCCCAGCTCCGGGTTCTTGCCCGGCTCGGCCGGGTTCGCCAGCGTGCCGAAGCTCTCGCGGATGCGGGCCTCGATCTCGTCCGGCTTGACGTCGCCGACCACGATGAAGGTCATCCGCTCCGGCGTGTAGTAGCGGGTGTAGAAATCGACGAAGCGCTCGCGCGGCGCGTTCTGGATCACCTCCTCGACGCCGATCGGGAAGCGCTTGGTGACCAGAGAGCCCGGCAGCAATTCCTCGAACTGCTGCTGCATCAGCCGGTAGCCCACCGAGTCGCGGCTGGTCTTCTCGGCAAGGATCACGCCGCGTTCCTTGTCGATCTCCTCCGTCTCCAGCTTCGCGCCGTCGCCGAAGTCGCGCATCACGGTGAAGCCGAGCTTCATCATCTCCTCGGACAAGTCGGGCAGGTCGAGCATGTAAACCGTCTCGTCGAAGGACGTGTAGGCGTTCACGTGGGCGCCGAAGGCGATGCCCAGCCGCTGCATCCGGGGGATCAGTTCCTCGGGCGTGAAGTTCTTCGAGCCGTTGAAGACCATGTGCTCCAGGAAGTGGGCCAGCCCGCGCTGGTCTTCGGCTTCCATCAGCGAGCCCGCGGCGATGTGCAGGCGCAGCGAGACGCGGCCGGGCGGCTCGGAGTTCGGATAGATCAGGTAGCGCATCCCGTTCGGCAGCTTGCCAAAGACCGCCTTCGGGTCGGCCGGGATGTCGCTGGCCTCGTGCGGCCAGTCCTTGGCCGGGGCCTCGGCGACCTCGGTGTCGGTCTTCACCGTCGGCGGCGTGGTGGCGGGCGGGGCTTCGGGTTCGGCCTTCTTCTCCTCCTCCACCGCCGCGGCGGGCGGGGCGGGGGGCGCGGCCGGCGGCTCCGGCGGCGGGGCGTCGGGACTGCGGATCAGGAAAAAGGCCGCCACGGCGGCGAGCAGCAGGCTGAGGATGAGCGGAGCCGGATTTCGCATGGCCTCAAGCTGTCGTGGCCCTCCCGGCTTTGGCAACGGCGAAAGCGCGGAGGGAAGTTCCAAGTGCCAAGGGGAAGAGACTTGGCGGCAGCCACCGGGAGCGCCGGCTTCAGCCGGCTTGGACAGCCGTGTAAGCATCGGCACCACCCAAGAACGAGCAATACGGCAGCCACCGGGAAGCTGACCTCCGTTGCTTTCCTGACCTTCGTCGCTTTGGCGAAGAAGGTGGCAAAGGAGGTCGCCGGCTTCAATCCGATGCCTTGGAGGATTGAGATGCCGCCCTGATCCCCGGAGGGGATGCAGCCAGTAGCCGGGGGTCGAGCGCAGCGACCACCCCCGGGGAATTCGATCGGGAAATGAACCCCGGACGGGGTTCCAGACGGGCTCGCCGTCTCGGAACCGGCTGGATTCACCGGTCGGTGATCCCCGAATGGGCTCCCGGTCTCTCGACGGGAAGGAAATCGCCCGTGATATCCCGCATGGCTGGAACCCCATCCGGGGTTCGTCATCCCGCGTGCCGCGGGTCCGGTGGTGTTCGCTGCGCTCGACCACCGGCTATTGGCTCGAATCCCTCCGGGATAGCCCGACAGGCGGCTGTTCCCGGATCATCGGGAACAAATCCTCAATGGCATTGGACTTCAGCCGGCCGGGAGTTTCGACGACGAATGGAGGTCAGTCTCCCGGCGGGGAATGCCTGCGAATTTTCCGAAGAATCGGTGTTGCCAAGCGGCCTCCGGCGTGATGCTTTCGCGGCCCGCCGATCCGGCGGAACGACAAACGCGCGCGTGGCGGAATTGGTAGACGCGCTAGATTCAGGTTCTAGTGGGGGCAACCCCGTGGAGGTTCGAGTCCTCTCGCGCGTATGTTCTTTTCAAGCAAGGAGTCCCGGAGCTGAAAGGCCCCGGGATTTTTTGTATCGTCGCGGAGGGCGTGCCTGCCCAAGGCCCGGGGCAACGGCGTCCTTCGATTCGCAGCCGCGTCTCGACAGCCCGGCCACCGCGGTGCTAAGGGCCTTGGCTGCCATGCCCCCCTCGCTCCGCCCCTCCGCTCCGCCCGCCGCGACCTTCACCCTCGCGGAGATCGCCGCCGGACTCGGGCGCGACCGGGTCCACCTCCTCGGCTGGATCAAGCGCTTCGAGCTGCCGCCCGCCCGCGGCAAGGGCTACCCGGAGATCTACCGCTCCTTCTTCCGCCAGGTCGTCTTTCTCCGGCTCGCGCAGATCCCGGAGGAAAAGATCGCCGAGCTGTGGACCCTCGAGCACAAGCTCATGAACCTGCTGCACGCCGACACCACCAGCTCGCCGACCTGGATGATCGACGGCCACGCGATGGCGGGGAACGACTCCCGCCGGCTCTTTCTCAGCCGCTTCGACCTCGGCACCGATCTCCAAAGCGCCTGCGTCCAGCCGGGCCTGGACTTCTCGCCGGCCCCGGCCGAACTCTTCGGGGGGCGTGACATGGGCGAGGATGTCCTGAGGCTGCTCGACCTCTATCTCGCCGAGTTGAAGCCCGTGCTCGCCACCGTCGCCGCGCAATCCGCCCTGCTCGCCGAAGCCGCCCGCTGGGCCGGGAGGATGGGAAAGCGGGTGTGAAGGGGAGGGGAGATGGTGGGATCCTCCTTCGCCCCGGTGGGCTTCCTCCTTCGCTACCTTTTTCATTACAGCTACGAAGGTCGGGAAAGCTATGGAGGACAGGTGGCAGATGGTAGATCGTGGATGGCGGCAGCCCTCCCAGGGGGAGCGCCGGCTTCAGCCGGCTACGAGGACCGGTCACCAGCCGATGCCACCCTGCACGGTCGGCCCCGGGGGGCCTTGGACTGCGTGCAGCCTGCTGCCGCTTTCCCGGAGCCAGCCTGCTGGCCCGGTGCCCAGGGCCCGCCCATGAACCCGCGCTTGCCCGGCGCGAAGCTCTCCCAAGCTCTTCCCAAATCAAAAACCCGTCCTTCGTAGCTCCTAGGGCGAAGTAGGATCGACAATCCTCAATCGAAAATCATCAATCTCCCCATGCCCTCCTTCGAGTCCCCATTCCTCGCCATGCCGGTGAGCGATTGGCTGTGCTCGAACGACCTGGCCTTCACGATTTTCGATCAGTTCCCGGTCTCGCCCGGCCACCAGTTACCCGAAGCCCCGGCACCCGGCATTTAGCCCTCCCTCGGCCCGCGCTTGTCCCACCCCGGGGATCAAGTTCCGGGCCGTCTCTCTACTCTCGAGCTGGAATCTGCAACTCTCCCCATCTCCAATCTTGGCACCCGTTATCCCGATCTCTAACTTCCCGACCGTGCCGTCGCTCCCCCAGGCCATCGAACGACTCTACGACCTGAACGTCGGCACCACGCCGGTTTCGGATGGACCGCCCCATGAGAAGCCGCACAAACCGCTGCTCCTGCTCGCGGTGTTCGATCTGATCGACCAAGGCCTCGCCACGCCCGACCGCATCCCCTGGTGCAAGGAGCTGCGCGACCGCTTCAAGGCGCGCTTCGACGTCGTCCGGAAGCACAACGATCAGTGCAATCCCGACCTCCCGTTCCGCTACCTCGCCGGGGACGGCTTCTGGCAGGCGCTAGAGGCCGATGGCGTCACCCCGATTCGTCGCGAAATCCGCGTTTCCGACTTCGGTCAGGTTCACGCCCGCTTCATCGATGGCTTCGACCTCCTCGTCGCCATCCCCGAGAACCGCCGTCGGATGCGGGAAGCCCTCGTCACCCGCTACTTCCCCCAGCACGCCGCCGCTCTCCTCGGGCAAATCAGCAATCGGCAATCCACAATCGACAATCGTCAATCCTCCTCCCTCCACGAAGACGAACCCGAATACGGCCGCAGCCCCGCCTTCCGCCGCAAGATCCTCGAAATCTACGATCACCAATGCGCTGCCTGCGGCCTGCGGATCAAGCTCCCCACGGCCCGTGACGTCTCCTTCATCGACGCCGCCCACCTCGTTCCATTCGCGGAAAGCCGGAACGACCACCCGACCAACGGCCTCGCCCTCTGCAAGAACCACCACTGGGCGATGGACCGCGACATCATCGCTCCCGGACCGGACCATCACTGGCACGTCTCCCGGTTCGTCGATCCGCGCCGGTCGAACGGGGAGAAGGAACTCCGTGCTCTCTCCGGCCAAGCGCTGCTACTGCCGCAAGATCCGGCCTTCCATCCCGACCCGGAGGGCCTCCGCTGGAGAATCCACCGGCTATCCGCCTGATCACGGGGCGGGCGGACTTGGTTCTTCCCGGCCGACCGATCTTCGATATCTTCCGCAAAACTTTTCCGCTTCGACGCCCCACGACTTTCCCATGCATTGGACCGAACCCGCCACCGCCGGAGACTCCCACTCCGATCTTGAAACCCGCCTCTGGGCCGCGGCGAACAAGCTCTGGGCGGACGCCGCCCTCAAACCCTCCGAATTCTCGCCCATCGTCCTCGGCTTGATCTTCCTGCGCCACGCGGAATCCCGCTTTGCGGAGGCGGAAAAGGACATCGGCCCGTCCACCGGGCGGCGGAAGATCGGCCCGGCCGACTACCATGCGAAGGGCGCGATTTACCTCCCGGAGGAATCCCGCTTCGGCCACCTGCTGCAATTGCCGGAAGGCGTGAACCTCGGCGAGTGCGTGAACCTGGCCATGCGCCTGATCGAGCGCGACAACCCGGACCTCGCCGACGTGCTGCCGAAGACCTATCAGATCCTCGAAAGCCGCACGCTGGCCGAGCTGCTCAAGATGATCGCCTCGATCCCGATGCACGACGGCGACACCTTCGGCCTGATCTACGAGTTCTTCCTCGGAAAGTTCGCCATGTCCGAGGGCCAGAAGGGCGGCGAGTTCTACACGCCCACCTCCATCGTCCGCCTCATCGTCGAGATCCTGGAGCCCTACCACGGCCGCATCTACGATCCCGCCTGCGGCTCCGGCGGCATGTTCGTGCAGTCCGCCCGCTTCGTGGAAAACCACCACAAGAACCCCACGCGGGAAATCTCCTGCCACGGCCAGGAGCGGGTCACCGAAACCGGCCGCCTCGCCCGGCTCAACCTCGCCGTCCACGGGCTGCAAGGCGACATCCGCCAGGGAAATACCTATTACGAGGATCTCCACGACTCCGTCGGCCGCTTCGACTTCGTCCTCGCCAATCCGCCCTTCAACGTCAGCAAGATCGACAAGGACCGCCTCGCCGACGACCCGCGCTACGCCTTCGGCCTGCCGCGCACGGACAATGGCAACTACCTCTGGATCCAGCACTTCCACGCCGCCCTCAACGCCACCGGCCGCGCCGGCTTCGTCATGGCGAACTCCGCCGCCGACGCCCGCGCCTCCGAGCAGGAGATCCGCGAAAAGCTGATCCGCAGCGGCGACGTGGACGTGATGATCTCCATCGGCTCGAATTTCTTCTTCACCGTCGCGCTGCCCTGCACCCTCTGGTTCTTCGACAAGGCCAAGGCCGGCACCGATCGCAAAGACACCGTCCTCTTCCTCGACGCGCGGCATATCTTCCGCCAGCTCGACCGCGCCCACCGCGATTTCACCCCGGCTCAGATCGAGTTCCTGTCGAATGTCGTCCGCTTCTACCGCGGCGAGGACTTGGAGTTTGAACACGGCTCGGAGGCGAAATGGGAGGAAGTCTTCGGCGACGCCACCGGCTACGTCGATGTGCCTGGCCTCTGCAAAGCCGCCACGCTCCGGGAAATCGAGGCCCAGGGCTGGTCGCTCAATCCCGGCCGCTACGTCGGCGTCGCCAAGGGAGAGGACCTCAGCGACGAGGATTTCAAGGAGAAGCTCGAAGCCCTCAACGAGGAACTCGAAGTCCTCAACGCCGAGGCCCGGGAGCTGGAGGAAACCATCGCCGCCAACGTGGCGGAACTCCTGAGCGCATGAAGCCGGAACTCATCCACAGCCTCACCGAAACCTTCGAGGGCCACGCCCAGCAGACGGAGAGCGGCGTCGAATACTGGCTCGCCCGCGATCTCCAGCACCTGCTCGGCTACAGCGAGTGGCGGAACTTCCACCAGACCGCCATCTCCAAGGCGAAAACCGCCTGCGAGATCTCCGGCCACGCCATCTCCGACCATTTTGTTGACGTCAACAAAATGGTCCAAATCGGCTCCGGATCCGAGCGCGAGATCGACGATCTCATGCTCACCCGCTACGCCTGTTACCTCATCGCCCAGAATGGCGACCCGCGGAAGGAGCCCATCGCCTTCGCCCAGACCTACTTCGCCGTCCAGACGCGCCGGGCGGAGTTGATCGAGCAGCGCCTGCTGGAAACCGAGCGCGTCCAGGCCCGGCAGAAGCTCACGGCCACGGAAAAGGAACTCTCGTCCGTGATCTTCGAGCAGACCGGCGGCAACGAAGACTTCGCCCTGATCCGCAGCAAGGGCGATCAGGCGCTCTTCGGCAAATCCACCCAGGCCATGAAGGCCCAGTGGAAAGTCCCCGCCGGCCGCCCGCTCGCCGACTTCGCGCCCACCATCATCCTCAAGGCCAAGGACTTCGCCACCGAGATCACCATCCACAACGCCCGCCAGCACCAGATGCTCACGGAGGAGCGGATCTCCAGCGAACACATCGCCAACAACCAGGCCGTCCGCAACACCCTGCTCGAACGCGGCATCCGCCCGGAATCCCTGCCGCCCGAGGAGGACGTCAAAAAGGTCGAACGCCGCCTCAGCTCCGAGGAACGGAAATCCCTCCAAAACCCCGACACCCTCGAATGAGCAAGACCGGCATAAGGTCGAAAGCGGGAACGCAGAACACTCAAATCCCAAGCGCGGGAATTGGAGGTGCGGATCGCGGTGAACGTTGGGGAGGCATGGGAAACAGCATGAACTGGCGACCAATAGCTGACGTCTGCTCCAAAATCTCAAGCGGGGGAACTCCATCCCGAATGCGGGACGACTACTTTGCGGTGAATGGTAAAGGGCATCTGTGGGTGAAGTCCAAGGAATTGCTTGATGGTTCAATTCGAAGCACAGAGGAATGCATCTCGGATGAAGGTCTGAAGCGATCTGCTGCAAAATACTTCCCCTCGAATACGGTCTTGGTCGCCATGTACGGTGCCAACGTGGGGCAGTTGGGGTGGCTCGGGACGCCAGCAACAGTGAATCAGGCGATCTGCGGTTTAGTGGTCGATGATTCGAAATCTGATTGGAGGTATCTCTTCTACGCGTTGCTTCATCAACGCGGCAGTTTGATCACGAAAGCGCAAGGCGCGGCACAGCAGAATCTCAATCAGGATGCGATCAAGAGTTTCGAACTACCATTCCCCAACCTCCCCACCCAACGCCGGATTGCCGGGATCCTCTCGGCGTACGACGACCTGATCGAGAATAACCTCCGCCGCATCAAGATCCTGGAGGATATGGCGCAATCCCTCTACCGCGAGTGGTTCGTCCACTTCCGCTTCCCCGGCCACGAATCCGTCTCCCCCGTCGACTCCCCCCTCGGCCCCATCCCGGATGGGTGGGAGGTGAAGAAGATGCCGGAAGCGGTCGAAGTGCGTCCGAAGGTCCCCGTTCCGAAGGACGACGAAATCCCGTTCGTCCCGATGGGCAGTTTGTCCGAGAACTCGATGCTCATCGGAGAAACCGAGACTCGAACCAAGGCGAGCGGTGCGCGTTTTCAGAATGGCGACACGCTCTTTGCTCGAATCACACCCTGCCTAGAGAACGGCAAGACCGGCTTCGTTCAATTTCTTCCCGACGACGAAACCGCCTGTTGCGGGTCGACTGAGTTCATCGTCCTGCGTTCACGAACTGTTTGCCCAGAATACGTCTATCTAATGGCCCGCAGCGATCCATTCCGCGACAACGCCATCAAGAGCATGTCCGGCGCCACTGGCCGCCAAAGGGTGCAGGAAGAGTGCTTCGAGCAGTTCTTCCTCGCGCAACCGCCAGCGGACTTGCTGGAGCGGTTCCAATCGATCACGAGGCCCCAGTTTCAGCTCATCCACTCGCTGAATCGCCGAAATCAAAGCCTCCGCCAAACCCGCGATTTGCTTCTTCCGAAGCTCCTTAGCGTCTCGGATGCTCCAACCGCTAACCACCTGCTTGCATGATTCTGGATCTCGAGGAGCGAATTCAGGTCGCGTACAAGAAGTTGAAGCAGATGGTGTATTACGAGAAACACCCTCTCTCGCTGCGTCGCCGTCTTGCCGAATTCGACTCAGGAGACGATTTCCATGAGCGTCTCGCCGCCTTTGTGGCTGTCGTTCAATCCGATGCACCTCACGAGACAAATGAGTTCTTGGGTTGGGTCAATAGCATCCGCTACGAAGTGGTCCCGAAGGCGGTTGACCGGGAGAGGCATGACGATCGGCTCGGGGGATTTGTCAGTAATTACACGAGCGCGCCGTTCCATCAGGTGTCTCGCGTAAACTACCTCTTCGATGGACCAGTTGAACTCCATCTGCTGTCCGTGCTGTGGCTGATGACAGAAGGGCCGTATTACGACAGCAAACTCTCGGATCACTGCATGGGATCTCGTCTGCATGAGTATGTCGGGCAAGATCGAGATCACTCAGGATACCTCTTCAGAAAGTACCACGACCTCTACGCCAAATGGAGGGACACTGGAATTCAGCGAGCTAGGGATCTTCTGGAGAAGGATGGCACGAGCGTCTGTCTTATCGGGTTGGATGTACAGGAGTACTACTACCGGATTGAACTGGATTGGGATCTTCTGCGGCAGCAGATCAAAAGAAGAGAACCAACCAATCCGATAGAAGCGATCTTCATGGAAGAGTCGCTGTTTGGTGGAAAACTTTTCCGCTGCATTGAGGAAATATGCCGCGGCTACCGGCGTGCTTTAGCGCCATTGTTGGAGATCACCCACCCGGATTTGCCAAGCGCGGCCACTTGTCTGCCAATCGGACTGTCTGCGTCGCCCGTTATCGCCAACTGGTATCTCAAGGTTCTTGATGATGTGATCCTGGAGAAGGTGCGGCCATCGTACTACGGGCGCTACGTTGATGATATTCTCATGGTCATTCCCTTCCAAGGACCTCCAGAGAGCGCTGATCCGGTGAGGGATCTCATGGAACAGATTCTCGTTTCGCCCGGAGTGATAGTCGCTGACAGAAACGAAGGCAGCGAAGAACGTTTCGAGCTTAGCTCTCGCCCGGGTCTCTTTCTGCAAAAGCGGAAGTGTACCATTCAGTATTTCGATGCTGAACACTCGATTGCGGGCCTCGAAAAGTTCCAAAAGCAAATTGAGGAGAACGCGAGTGACTTTGGTCTCTTGCCGGTCGATGAATCCGATAGTCCCTTGGCGCAGGTGGCCTACGACCTGTTATACGATGGGCCGGCGAACAAATTTCGCAATGTGAAGGCGATATCAGCCAATAGGTGGGCGCTGGCAGTCTACATTTCCAAGCAAACCCAGCTTTATTTGACAACCGATGGTGATTTCGAGGCCGACCCCTGGAGTGAGCTCTTCAAGTTCTTTAAGGGAAGCAATGCGATCACATTCTGGGATCTTTGGGAGCGGGTGGTGGGGCTTTTTGTGGTGGCTGGCGATCTTGATTCCGCCGCTCGATTCAAGGAGGAAATTCGGAAAGAGATTTTCAAGGTGCAATCCACAAAAGCATTCGACGAGGAAGGCAGAAGCAAAGGTAACGTGGCGGGTTTTCTGCGGGAGAGTCTCATCAGGCACCTTGAGGCATGCTTTGAGATCTCATTCGCCATCCTCGGGGATGAATATGACTTCGGGGCCGCTAGAATGTGGAGAAAATCAAATCTCATCCGGCACCACCTAGTTTCTGATCCCCTGGCAAATTACACAGACTTTCAGGGGAATCTCTCCAAACCGGTCGAATTAGGGCGCTTGGCGATCAGTTCTTCCAAGGCGGAGCGGTCACCTAGATTCGTGCACTTTGATGAGTGTCTCAACTACGTCTCGTCCGACTTCTCGGATCCAGATTTCGGGGACCTTATTAGCGGTGCCAACACGATCTACGAGAAGTTCCACGGAGATGCTCACCCGGATGTAGAAAGCAGCACAGCCCGACGAGTCGCAAAGAAGAAGAAATCATGAGCAGCTTCCGAAAGATTTCCATCGCCGCGAGAACTCCCAATCTTCATGAGAAGCTTAGGATTGCAGTTGGACACCTCGAGGTCAGCGAAGCGAACATTACGAGAAGTATCGAGAACAACCCAAAGATTGATCGCCAACGAAAGAAGGGGCTTCACCAGCTTCTCAACGATGTAGTGAAATTCGGAACGCGGAACCCTGACAAAGGGATTGACCTTCTTATACTTCCAGAGGTTTCGGTGCCCCACCGTTGGGCTTCCTTCGTTACAGATTGGGCGAAGGTGCACCAGATAGGTGTAATTTGTGGATTGGAGCACAGAATCGATGATCGAGATCGGGCGTGGAACGAGCTTCTGGCAGCGCTTCCATTCAAAGCCGCGAACGGTTCAAACGAGTGCTCCCCAGTCCGACGGCTGAAGAGGCACTATTCGCCGGAAGAGCGATTTCAAATCGAGCAAAGTTCGCTGAAAGTTCCAGAATTGGATCAACGAAGCCGCTACCAGCTCTTCCAGTGGCGAGGTGCCAGCTTCGCGGTATACAACTGCTACGAGCTAGCGAGCCTAGATGATCGCTGCGTATTCAAGGGCCTAGTTGATTTCATTGTATGCTCTGAGTTCAACAAGGATGTAAACTATTTCTCAAACATCGTGGAATCCGCAGCCCGTGACTTGCATTGCTACGTTATTCAAGTGAATTGCGCTCAGTACGGTGATTCTCGAGTCGTGAGCCCTTCGCCCACAGAGAAGATGAACCCCCTGAGATTGAAGGGAGGTGACAACCAGACCTTTCTCACGATGGAGCTGCCACTAGCGAAGCTGCGCGACCATCAGAAGAAGCTGTACGGACTTCAGAGGGGATCTAAGGATTACAAACCGACACCACCAGGATTCGAGGGTAGTGACGCCATCACGCGCATTCGACTTGGGAAGAACAAGCGCAGACGATGAACGACTACACCGAAGACCAGCTGATCGAGCAGCCGGCGATCCAGCTCATGGAGCATGAGCTGGGTTGGGACTCGGTGAATGCCTACGACGAGTGGTCCCTTTATCGCCAAGGCTCCGAAGGGCAGGCCGGGTTGGTGAGTCAACTTGGCCGGGAGGCGAAGCGGGCGGTGGTGCTGACGGGCCGGTTGAAGCCGGCGCTCCAATCCTTGAACCCGGAGCTTCCCGCCGAGGCGCTGGACGCGGCGGTGGAGGAGCTGACGCGGGATCGCTCGGCGCTGAGCCTGGTGGAGGGAAATCGCGAGATCGACAAGCTGCTGCGCGGCGGCGTGAAGGTGAAGATTCCGGACCGCGAGCGCGGCGGCCAGCGGACGGAGGTGGTGCGGGTGGTCGACTGGGACGATGCGGCGGCGAACGATTTCCTGCTGGTCTCGCAGTTCTGGATCGCGGGTGAGCTCTACACGCGGCGGACGGACTTGATCGGCTTTGTCAACGGGCTGCCGCTGGTCTTGATCGAGTTGAAGAAGCCGGGGGTGAACGTGCGGGAGGCCTTTGACAAGAACCTGGCCGACTACCGGGAGACGATCCCGCAGCTTTTCCACTACAACGGCTTCCTGCTGGTCTCGAACGGCGTGCAGAGCAAGATCGGCAGCCTCACGGCGGCGTGGGAGCATTTCGCCGATTGGAAGAAGGTGGCGGCGGAGGAGGAGCTGCCGGACGTGTCGTTGAAGACGCTGCTGCGCGGGACCTGCGAGAAGAGTCGGCTGCTGGATCTGTTGGAGAACTATTGCCGTTTTTCGGAGAGCAAGGGCGCAGTGGGCAAGCTGGTGGCGCGCAATCACCAGTTCCTCGGCGTCAATCGCGCGGTCGAGGCGCTGAAGACGACGAAGGACGGACGCGTGGGTGTATTTTGGCACACGCAGGGAAGCGGGAAGAGCTACTCGATGGTGTTCTTCGCCGAGAAGGTGTTCCGCAAGTTGAAGGGGAACTGGACCTTCGTGGTGATCACCGACCGGCAGGAGCTGGACACCCAGATTTACCGGACCTTCCTCGCCTGCGGGGCTGCCACCGAGCTGTGCCAGGCGGGCAGCACGCGGGAGTTGCGCAAGCTGCTGGGCGAGGACCACCGCTACGTGTTCACCCTGATCCACAAGTTTCGCACCGAGCCGTGGACGCTGCATCCGGTGTTGAGCGAGCGGGACGACATCATCGTGCTGACCGACGAGGCGCACCGCAGCCAGTACGACACGCTGGCGATGAACATGCGCACCGCGCTGCCGAACGCGAAATTCGTGGCATTCACCGGCACGCCGCTCATCGCCGGCGAGGAACGGACGCGGGAGGTCTTCGGCGACTACGTGAGCATCTACGACTTCCGCCAGAGCGTGGAGGACGGCGCGACGGTGCCGCTGTTCTACGAGAACCGGACGCCGGAGCTGCAGATCACCAACCCGGAGCTGAACGACGAGATCTACCAGGTGATCGACGAGGCCGGGCTGGACGACGACCAGGAGGAGAAGCTCAAGCAGGTGCTCGGCAAGCGCTATCACCTGATCACCCGCGAGGAGCGCCTGGACGCGGTGGCGAAGGACATCGTGCACCATTTCCTGAACCGCGGGTATCAGGGGAAGGCGATGGTGGTCTCGATCGACAAGCTGACCACGCTGAAGATGTATGAGAAGGCGCGGGCCGAGTGGGAGGCGGAGACGGCGCGGGTGCGGTCGGCGCTGGACCGGCTGAACCCGCAGGATGGGGATTATCCGGTGCTTCTTGAAAGGCTGCGCAACCTCACGGAAACCGACATGGCCGTGGTGGTGTCGCCGGGGCAGAACGAGATCGCCGAGATGGCGAAGAAGGGCTTCGACATCCTGCCGCACCGCGAGCGGATGGTGAAGGAGGACCTGGAGAGCAAGTTCAAGAATCCGGAGGACCCGTTCCGCCTCGTCTTCGTCTGCGCCATGTGGCTGACGGGATTCGATGCGCCGAGCTGCTCGACGCTCTACCTGGACAAGCCGATGCGCGGCCACACGCTGATGCAGACCATCGCCCGGGCGAACCGGGTGTATGGCGACAAGGTCAACGGCCTGATCGTGGACTACGCGAACGTTTTCCAAGAGCTGGAGAAGGCGCTGGCGATCTACGGCAGTGGCCGCGGCGGCGGCGAGCTGCCGGTGAAGGACAAGACCGAGCTGATCGAGGCGCTGAAGATCGCGCTGGAGCAGGCGGCGGACTTTTGCCGGAAGCAGAACGTGGATGTCGAATCCGTGGCGAAGGATTCGGTGGGGCACTTCCTGACGGCCGTGGACCGGCTGATGCGGACGGACGAGGTGAAGGACGGCTTTCTCGGCCATGCGCGGGACGTGCAGCGGCTCTACAAGGCGGTGATGCCGGACCCGGTCATCCCGAAGTTGGCCCCGAAGGCGCAGGTCATTCGCGAGCTGGAGAAGGCGATCCGCGCGCAGGCCGACCCGGTGGACATCACGGCGGTGCTGGCGGAGATCGGGAAGAAGCTGGACGAATCGATCCTCGCGGAGCCGCACGTCGAGCCGGGAGCGCAGGCGAAGGTGATCGACCTGAGCCGGGTGGACTTCGAGGTGCTGGAGCGGAAGTTCGCCCGCTCGAAAACGAAGAACCTGGAAGCGCAGCAGCTCCGGGCGCTGATCGAGCGGAAGCTGGACAACATGATCCGCCTCAACGCGAGCCGCTACGACTACCTCGACCGCTTCCAGAAAATGATCGAGGCCTACAACAGCGGCGCGATGAGCATCGAGGCGCTGTTCGAGGAGCTGGTGAAGTTTTCCAAGGACCTCAACGAAGAGGAGCAAGGGCACCTGCGCGAGAACGTCAGCGAGGAAGAGCTGGCGGTCTTCGACATCCTGACCCGGCCGGGGCCGGAACTCGATCCGAAGGAGGTCGAGGCGATCAAGAAGGTCTGCAAGGACCTGCTGGCGAAGCTGAAGACCGAGCTGCTGGTGCTGGCGTGGCGGAACAAGCGGACCACGCGGGCGGCGGTGCGGGTCGAGATCGAGAAGATGCTGGATGCCGGGTTGCCGGAGAAATACACGGCGGATCTCTTCGAGTCCAAGTGCGGGGCCTTGTTCCAGCATGTTCTGGAGAAGTATCCGGAAGACGGCCGGAGCGTGTATGCCGATGTGGGGTGAGGAGGAGACGGACGACCGCGCTTCGGAGTCTGTTTCGCGGCGGGAGGGTTACGGAGGCGCCAGTGCGACTGGCTGGGGACCTTGCCCGGAGCAGCTGTGCGCGGGGCAAGCGCGGTTCCTTTTCGGATCGGGAACCCAGGGCTTTGCCCTGGGCTGGTAGGTACCGCCCCGTTGGGGCTTTGATCCGCAAGCGGCAATCCCTCGTTCCGCGGGCCTGTGGCCGGGCAGGCGCGGGAGAGCTTGATGGGGAGCTCGCGCCTGTGATGCCCGGGTCTGGTTCGGATCGGGAACCCCGGGCCTTGCCCTGGGCGGGTAGGGGTCGCCCCGTCGGGGCGGGGAGGCGGTGGGGCCGGGGGGAAGACAGGGGGGGATCCTTCTTCGCCTTGGGGCTTCGAAGGACAGGTTGACGATCCTACTTCGCTAGGAAGCTACGAAGGACAGGTTTTGGATTGGGGAAGGAGCTGGGGAGAGCTTCACGACGGGGAAGCGCGGGTCTTGGGCGGGCCATGGGCACCGGGCCAGCAGGCTGGCTCCGGGAAAGCGGCAGCAGGCTGCACGCAGTCCAAGGGGCCGGTGGGGCGGGCGTGCAAGGGTGGGAGGAAGGGGCGTGAGGCCCGGCTATCCAAGCCGGCTGAAGCCGGCGTCCTCCTTCGCTACCTTCTTCGTTGAATTAAGCTACGAAGGTCGGGAAAGCTACGGAGGACGGGCTCCTGGTCCGCCGGCTGCGATCGGGCCGCCGGGCTCGCTTTGGGGCGGGTCGGAAATTTTTTTGGATGACGATCCGGGGGATCTCTGCCAAGTTGTCCGACAAATCCTCGGTATGAAACCCAATTTTAAGAATCGTTACGTTCACCCGGATGGGGGAGGCGCTGCCGGACGTCGCGGGTTCGCGCTTGTCATTACATTGTCGTTGATGGTGTTGCTGACGATCCTGGCGGTCGGGCTATTGTCGCTGTCGGCGGTGCAGCTGCGCGCGACGGGGCACGGGGCGGCGATGGCGGAGGCGCGGGCGAACGCGCGGGTCTCGCTGCTGCTGGCGCTGGGCGATTTGCAGCGGTCGCTGGGCCCGGACGGCCGGGTGTCGGTGACGGCGGAGCAGTCGCTGGCGGCGGGCAGCGGGGAGAGCAATCCGCACGCGCAGTGGACGGGGGTGTATGAGGCGTGGAATGCGGACGAGGGTCTGACGACGCGGCCGCAGCCGGAGTTCGTGCGCTGGCTGACGAGCGCCGGGGATCCGGCGGCGGCGCGGCAGAAGGGATTTGCGGACGGCCGGGACGAGAACGAGGTGCCGATGGTCGCGGGCGGGACGCTGGGCGCGAAGGCGGCGGGCGAGGTGACCAGCCCGGCGCTGTCGCTGCAGAGCGGCCAGCAGGGCGGCAAGCTGGCGTGGTGGGTGGCGGACGAGTCGATGAAGGCGCACGTGGTGTCCGGCACGGAGCGGCCGGAATTCGCCCGCGCCGGGAAGGCGGAGCCCTTGTTCGCGGCGAACGCCGGGATCAGCGCCAACAGCGCGGGCCTGGCGGCGCTGGGCGAGATCGCGGTCGATGATCCGGAGCGCTCGAAATTCCTCAGCACCGCGCAGTACGAGCTGAGGAACGCGGAGGCGTCGTCGCTGTTCCACGACGTGACTTCCTACAGCCGCGGGCTGCCGGTGGACGTGACGCGCGGGCGCTTCAAGTTCGACTTCTCGAGCTTTTCCCTGCTGGAGCGCCGGCAGGTGACGAACCTGCCGCTCTACAAGGCGGACGGCGAGGTGAACCGCTTCGCGAGCGCCGCGACGACGGGGATCGCGAACGACAAGAAGTTCAACGCCTTCAACAGCGGTTCGGCGGCGATGCTGAACCTGACCGGCGACCCGGCGCAGCAGCCCGGCATCCACCTGGAGGAGCTGTGGACCCACGCCAACGTCTACCGCAACCTGACCTGGACCAACGGCACGCCGAGCCTGCGGCTGATGAACGGGTCGGAGAGCAACTCGAACGACTTCCGCCACAAGGCGATGGGGGACCCGTGGTTTTCCTACAAGAAGCCGGTCTTCGCGGCGGTGCAGTTCGTCTTTTCCTTCGTCTCGCAGCCGGATCCGGCGGCGCAGGGGAAATTCCGGATGCTGCTGCAGATGGACGCGCTGGTGAAGGTGTGGAACCCGAACAACGTGCGGGTGGAAATCCCGGCCGGGTCCAGCTTCGCGGTGCAGCTCCTGGCGGTGCCCTTCAAGGTGCAGTGGTCGATCACCAACCCGCAGGGCGCGCCGGTGCAGCTGCCGCAGTCGGGCGTGGGCAACAACACGTATGCCTTCTCCTACGGCCCCTGGGGCTCGTCCGGGAACAAGTACGGCCAGCGGAACTTCAACTGGCTGCGCGGCAACCTGGGCGGGCTGGCGCAGAAGGGGGTCTCGACCGGCTACACGCTGGAGCCCGGCGAGTGCAAGATCTTCGGCCACGACAAGGACACCCGCACCTCGGACTGGAACGGCGACCCGAACGTGAACCTTTCCCCGGGCTGGGGTCCGGGCCGGCAGGCGCTGATCGTGGCGGACTTCGGCGCGAACGGGCTGGGGCCGGACGACAGCGTCGAGTTCATCGTCAGCCCGGACAAGGATCCGAATCCGTCGTCGGGCGTGCGGACCTACTGCAACAAATGGATCGGTCTCCGGGCCGCGGGTTCGCAGGCCTCGGGCGGCAACGGCGGCCTGGCGCTGGGCGGCAACTCGCTGCCGACGTCGATCAATTTCGACCAGCCGGATCCCGCGTGGTTCCCGGTGGTGCGCTCGAGCCAGCGGCTGAAGGTCTCGCAGTACGCGACGCCGAAGCCCTTCATGATCTTCGGTCACTACATGAACGTGGAGCAGAGCTCGGCCGGCACGCGCGACGCCTTCGCGAGCAGCCCGCGGCTGCTGACCAATCCGGTGATCACCACCCGGCGCCTGCGCAGTTTCGAACCCGACCAACTGGCGACCTTCCAGGAGGTGTGGCGCTGCGATCCGCTGCCGATGGCCTACGACTCGGTGCTGATCGACATCAGCGCGAAGGACCAGGGCCGCTTCGGCGGGGGGCACAGCGCCTTGACCGGTGTGACCCGCTGCGCGACGCGCCAGCTCGACGCCGCGCCGCCGCTCTCGCTGATGTCGCTGTCGCACGCGATCGCCAACGGCTTCGCCGACCGCTTCGGCCAGGCGCCCGAGCGCTATGCGAAGGGCCTGGACGGGCTTCAGTCCGACGGTCAGAACGGGGCCTTCAAGTTCGAGCCCGGGGACATCGCCTTCTCCACCGTGACCTACGCCGCGCCGCAGGTGGACCGTGCGATCGGGAATTCCTTCGCGTCGCCCTTCATCCGCGCCAACCGGGTGACCGGCTCCGGTCCCTACCATGCGGCGAACGGCAACCAGCCGCTCTTCGACCACTCCTACCTGGCGAACGCCGCCTTGTTCGACTCGTGGTTCTGCTCGAGCCTGCACGACGGCGGCAAGTTCCCGGCGGGGGCTCCTTACAAGGACAACCGGAACGCGCCGGCGGTGCTCGGTGAGTTCTTCGACGGCGCGCTGGCGGATCCCGCGAAGCGGCTGATCAACCCGCGGGTGATCCCGGCATCGTCCGCCACGGTGGCGAAGGAGCGCCTGCTCAAGGGCCAGGCGCTGCACCCGGAGGCGATCGCCCGGCTGGGTGCGCATGTCTTCCTCGACGGGGCCTTCAACGTGAACTCGACCCGCAAGGAAGCGTGGCAGGCGCTGCTGAGCACGGCGCGCGACCAGGCCAAGCTGCTGAACGGCAATCCGGTTTCCCGCGACGGCAGGACGCCCTTCGGAGCTTCCGGGCTGGTGACCGCGGCGGCGGCCGCGCCGGCGTCGAGCCCGACCGAGCTGGAGCAGTGGAACGGCTTCCGCGACCTCGACGACCAGGGCATCGCGCAACTGGCCGAAGAGATCGTCAAGCAGGTGAAGTCCCGCGGTCCCTTCCTTTCGCTGGCCGACTTCATCAACCGCCGGCCCGGCGACAGCGGGGAAGCCCGGCTGCTGGGGACGGTGCAGGCGGCGATCGAGGCGGCGGGCTTGAACAGCGCGCTCAAGGGCGGGGGACGCGGCGTCACCGCGGCGGACTTCGCCAAGCTGCCGGCGCCCGAAGCGGCCGGTGCGGGCGGCGGTCTGGCGCGGTCGGCGGGCATTCCGGGCTACCTGATGCAGTCCGACGTGCTGGCCACCGTGGCGAACGAACTCACCGCGCGCGGCGACAGCTTCCGCATCCGCGGCTACGGTGCCGCGACCGACGGCGAGGGCCGGGTGGTGGCGGAGGCGTGGTGCGAGGCGATCGTGCAGCGCATGCCCGACTACCTCGATGCCGCGGATGCCGCCGAGACCGAGGCCGTCGCCCTGACCAGCGAGGCGAACAAGAGATTCGGCCGGCGCTTTGAAATCATCTCGTTCCAGTGGTTGCCGCGGCAGGCCGTGTGATCTTTTCTTTCTCCGCATGAACCGCCGATTGTTTTCGATCCTGCTGGCCGCGCTGGTCGCGCCCTGCGCGCCGGGCCAGACCGAGCCTGCCAAGCCCAAGGAATCCGCGCCGCACAGCCTGCGCCTGCTGTGCGTGGACGCCGCGCCCGATGCCTCCCGGCTGCTGCTGATGGAAAAGACCGACGACGGCTGGGTGGCGCGCTGGCGCCTGACGGTGTCGGCCGGCTTCCTGACCGACCCGATGGGCTTCGGCACGCGGGCGCTGGGGCTGGCGATCGATCCCTCGCCGCCGCCGGCCACCGGGGCATTCAACGGACCCGCGGTGCCGGTCAAGACGGCGGTCGAGGCGAAGCCCTTCGCGGAGTTCGAGCTACCGTCATCGGACACCGCCACCGCGGTGCTGGTGGCCGGTCCGGCCAAGGACAAGCCCTACCGGGTGATCCCGCTGGACACCCCGTCGACCCGTTTCGGCGTCGGCAAGACGCTGGTGCAGAATTTCACGCCGAAGGTGGTGGCCGGAAAGTTCGGCGGCAAGGCGGCGAAGATCGAGCCGGGCAAGACGGAGATCATCGAGCCCGGCATCGACCAGCCCGGCGAGATGTCGCAGATCACCCTGGCGTTTCAGTCGGGGGAGACCTGGACGCCGTTCTGCGACACCCGCTGGCCGGCCAAGACCGACTACCGCCGCTACCTGCTGCTCATCCCGCGCGCGGATGGATCGGTGCATCCCTTCATGATGCCGGAGTATCCGCCGTTCCGGTGAGGGGGAGCGGGGAGCGAAGAGAAAGCGGGGAGACGCGAGACGCGAGCAAGAGAGGAGAAGAAGCGGGGAGACGCGAGCAGGGAAAACCGCTTTCCTCGATCCCGGTTGCCGGCTAGGGTAGCGGCGTGAGCCTCCTGGATCGAATCAGCGTTGAACCCGGAAAATGCGGCGGGCGACCCTGCATCCGCGGTTATCGGCTTCGGGTGAGCGATCTGCTGGAACTGGTTGCCAACGGGGCCTCCCGCGAGGAGATCCTCGAGGATTATCCTTTCCTTGAAGATGAGGATATCACTGCGGCCCTGACCTATGCCGCGCGCCAGACGGATCACACCGTGCTCGCCGTGGCTTCGTGAAATTCCTGATCGACAACCAGCTCCCCCCGCGGCGCTCGCCCGTTGGATCGCGGCCAAGGGTTACGACGCGATCCACGTTCTGGACCGGGGCTGGGTCGGGAGTGCGATGGGGAGCTTTGGAAGCTTGCAAACGACGAGGGCCGGATACTTGTGAGCAAGGATGAGGATTTTCTCGCTCTGGCGCTGCGACCCGGGGACGAAGGGAGGCTGCTTTGGCTGCGTCTGGGAAACTGCCGGAAACAAGCCCTGCTTGCGACCTTCGAAGGTGCCTGGCCCGCAATCTTGGAAGCGCTCGGCGAAGGCCAGCAGGTCGTTGAGGTGCGAGGTCCCTTCAATGCGGTCTGAGGGCCCGTCAAGGTGAGATGGGGTGCCAGGTGAGAAGACCCGGTTGGCAAGGCCATCGGTCATGGATCCTTCTTCGCTGCCTTCTTCGCTAAAGCTACGAAGGCCAGGAAAGCTACGAAGGTTAGGAAAGCTACGAAGGCCAGGAAAGCTACGAAGGTTAGGAAAGCTACGAAGGTTAGGAAAGCTACGAAGGTTAGGAAAGCTACGAAGGTTAGGAGAGCTACGAAGGTTAGGAGAGCCACGGAGTCCAGGCTCCCGGTGACTGCCGCATTGTTCGATCTTGGGCGGTGCCGATGCTTGCCCGACTGTCCAAGCCGGCTGAAGCCGGCGCTCCGTTTGAAGGGCTTCAGCCATTCACCGAATCCACCGAATCCACCGATCCACCGATCGCTCAGGCGAGGATCCGCCGGATGACGTTCATCGGCTCGACGCCGGTGAGGCGCTGGTCGAGGCCTTGGTAGCGGTAGGTGAAGCGGTCGTGCTCGATGCCGAGGCAGTGGAGGATGGTCGCGTTGATCTCGTTGACGTGGACGGGATCGGCGACGGGGTTGTAGGAGAAGTCGTCGGTCTCGCCGAGGGTGATGCCGCCCTTGATGCCGCCGCCGGCCATCCACATGCAGAAGTTCCGCGGGTGGTGGTCGCGGCCGTAGGTCTCGGCGGTGAGGTTGCCCTGCGAGTAAACGGTGCGGCCGAACTCGCCGCCCCAGATGACGAGCACGTCGTCGAGCATGCCGCGCTGCTTGAGGTCCATGACCAGCGCCGCGCAGGCCTGGTCGGTGTCCTTGCACTGGGCGGCCAATTCGCCGGGCAGGTTGCCGTGGGAGTCCCAGCCGCGGTGCATGATCTGGACGAAGCGCACGCCGCGCTCGACCATCCGGCGGGCCAGCAGGGCGCTGGCGGCGAAGGAGCCGGAGCGCTTCACGTCGTCGCCGTAGAGCGCGAGGGTGGCGGGCGATTCCTTCGACAGGTCGGTCAGCTCGGGCACGCTCGATTGCATGCGGTAGGCCATTTCGTACTGCGAGATGCGGGTCTGGATGTCGGGGTCGCCGAACTTGTCGAAGCCGCGGGCGTTGAGCTTGCCGAGGGTGTCGAGCATCGCGCGGCGGTCGGCGGGATCGACGCCCGGCGGGTTGTCGAGGTAGAGGACGGGATCGCCCGCGCCGCGGAGGACCACGCCGGAGTGCTTGCCGGGCAGGAAGCCGGGGCCCCACATGCGGCTGAAGAGGGCCTGGGCGTTCGAGCCGTTCGGGAAAGTGGGCATCAGCGCGACGAAGGACGGCAGGTCGCTGGTTTCCGCGCCGAGGCCGTAGGAGATCCACGAGCCCATGCTCGGCTTGCCGGGGACTTCGGCGCCGGTCATCACGAAGGTGCAGGCGGGGTCGTGGTTGATGGCGTTGGTGTGGACGGTTTTGATCAGCGCGATGTCGTCGACGATCTTCGCGGTGTGCGGCAGCAGCTCGCTGACCCAGCGGCCGCACTGGCCGTGCTGGGCGAAGGCGAACTTCGACGGGGCGACGGGGAACTTGCCCTGGCCGCTGGTCATGGTGGTGATGCGTTCGCCGAGGAAGCTCTTGGGCAGGTCCTTGCCGAACTGATCCTTGAGGTTGGGCTTGTGGTCCCAGAGGTCGAGCTGCGAGGGCCCGCCGTTCATGTGGAGATAGATCACCGCCTTGGCCTTGCCGGGGAAGTGGGGCAGCCCGGGCAGGGCGGGATGGACGGCGGAAGCGGCGGACGCTCCGAAGGCGCGGTTGCCGAGCATCGAGGCCATCGCGAGCCCGCCGAGGCGGATGCCGGTCTGGCCGAAGAACTGGCGGCGGGTCTGGAGGAGCTGGTGTTCGAAGAGAGGATTCATGGCGGCGCTCAGTTGCGGACGACGGCTTCGTCGAGGTTGAGGATGAGGTTGGCGACGAGCGCCCAGGCGGCGAGTTCGGGTTCGGGCAGGTCGGCGGGCGGCGGCGACTCGCCGAAGGTGACGGCTTTCTTCGCCGCATCGGGCGCGGCCTGGTATCTCGCAAGACGCTGCTGGAAGAACTCCAGCACCATCGCGCTTTCCTCCGGCGAGGGCGGGCGGGCAAGCACGCTGCGCCAGGCGAAGACGATGCGGTCCGCGGGGGTGGCGGCGGATTTCATGATGCGCTGGGCGAAGGCGCGGGCGGCTTCGAAGTGCTGGACGTCGTTCATCAGTTGCAGCGCCTGCAGCGGGGTGTTGCTGCGTTCGCGGGCGATGCAGGATTGCTCGCGGTTCGGCGCGTCGAAGTTCGACATCAGCGGGTGCGGCGCGGTGCGCTTGAAGAAGGTGTAGATGGAGCGCCGGTAGAGGTCGTCGCCCTTGCCCTGCGGGTAGAAGCGGGTGTTCGAGCCGCCGAAGCCGACCGGTTCCCAGATGTTGGGCGGCTGGTAGGGGTTCACGCCCTTGCCGCCCATCTGCAGGCGGATCAGGCCGCCGGCGAAGAGCGCCTGGTCGCGGAGTTGTTCGGCATCGAGCCGGAAGCGCGGCCCGCGGGCGAGGCGGCGGTTGGCGGGGTCGGCCGCCCACGCGGCGGGCGGGGCGATGCTCTGCTGGCGGAAGGTCGAACTGGTGAGCATCAGGCGCATCAGCTTCTTCACGTCCCAGCCGTTGTCCTGGAACCAGAGCGCGAGCCAATCGAGCAGCTCCGGATGGCTGGGCAGGTCGCCCTGGGTGCCGAAGTCGTGGCTGCTCTTCACCAGGCCGGTGCCGTGGAGCTGCTGCCAGAAGCGGTTCACCGCGACCCGTGCTGTTAGAGGGTTCTCGCGGGCGACGAGCCAGTTCGCGAGGTCGAGGCGGTTGGCGCGCGGCCCGGCCTTCTTGAGCGGCGGGAGCACGGCCGGGGTGTCGGGTTCCACCTTCTCTCCCGGCTTGTCGTATTGGCCGCGGATCATCACGTGGCTCTCGCGCGGCTGGGGCAGGTCCTTGAAGACGAAGGTCGAGGGCACGCTTCCATCATAGTCCGTGCGTTCCTTCGCCACCGCGGCGAGCTGGCCTAACAAATCGGCGAACTGCGGGCGCGTGGTGTTGCAGACGTGCTGGAGATAGTGGCCGCGGATCCTCGCAAGTTCTTCCGGCGTGCGAGGCTGGGCGGGGCCGGCCTTGAGCCAGCCGTTGATGTCGCCGGGCGCTCCGGGCGTGTCCTTGCCGGCCTGGGCGGCGCGCCATGCGGTGAAGGAGAGCAGGGGATCGGCGGCGGGATCGGTGCGGCCGGTGACGCCCATCTTGTCGAAGTAGGCGGTGCCGCCGTGGACGGTGAAGGCGTAGCCGGCGATCTTGGTGCCGGCGCTCAGGCCCATCGCGGCGCCGGGGACCTCCAGCTTCACCCATTGGCCGGGAGCGGGCAGGGGACCGGCGACGTGGCGCTCGGTGGTGCCTTTCGTGCCGAACTCGATGATGTCCTGGCCCCACAGGGCGCGATGCTTCCAGCCGTCGCTGTGGAACTGGATCATCACTTCCTCCGGCGGGTCGGCGGGGTCGAGGTAGACGTGGAGGAAGAAGACCGGCTCCTGCGGCACCTCGAAGGGCGAGGCACCGGCGTTGTAGTAATCCTGCGCCACCTCCGGGCCGCCGCGCTTCAGCGATTTCGCGCCGCTGTGGACCGGGGTGTCGGCGTAGGTCAGGGGGTGTCCGACGCTGCCGAGCTGCGCGCCCTGCGGGAAGGCGTCCTCGAACCAGACCTGCTCGATGGTCGCGACCTGCGGCCGCGGATTCGCTTCGGCGGGATCCTGATAGACCACGGCGGCGAGCCGCTCGTCCATCGACTTTCCGACCGCGGCCTCGCGTGCGGCGAACTCCGCCATCTTCGCGTCGTAGCCGTCGGGCTTCACCTTCATCACCGGCTGGGTGAGCAGGGCGTTGCCGTCCATGGCGGGATCGGCATTCGAGTGGAAGAAGGCGTAGAGCGAATAGAAGTCCTTGGCGGAAATCGGGTCGTATTTGTGGTCGTGGCAGACCGCGCAGCCGGCGGTCAGGCCGAGGAATGCCTGGGCGGTGGTGCTGGCGCGGTCGACGGCGTAGCGGAAGACGAACTCGGCATCGATGCTGCCGCCTTCGCTGGTGGTGACGTTGCAGCGGTTGAAGCCGGTGGCGATGAGCTGGTCCTGGGTGGCGTTCGGGATGAGGTCGCCGGCGAGCTGTTCGATGGTGAAGCGGTCGTAAGGCAGGTTGCGGTTGAAGGCGGACACGACCCAGTCGCGGTAGGCCCACATCTGGCGCTCGTTGTCGAGGTGGAGGCCGTGGGTGTCGGCATAGCGCGCGACATCGAGCCAGTGCCGCGCCATCTCCTCGCCGTAGTGGGGCGAGGCCAGGAAGCGGTCGACCATCTTCTCGTAGGCATCCGGCGCGGTATCGGCGAGGAAGGCGTCGATCTCCTCGATGGTCGGCGGCAGCCCGCGTAGGGCCATGCTCACGCGGCGGACCAGTGTCGGTCGGTCGGCCTCGGGGGAGAGCGCGAGGCCGTCCTTTTGCAGGGCGGCGGCGATGAAGCGGTCGATCTCCGTGCCGCCGCCATCGGGGACGGCGGGTTTCACCGGGGCTTCGAAGGCCCAGTGCTTCTGGTAGCTCGCGCCTTCCTCGATCCAGCGGCGGAGGGTGGCCTTCTCGGCATCGGTGAGGGTTTTCTTCGACTCCGGCGGAGGCATCACCTCGTCCTCGTCGGTGCTGGTGATGTGATACCAGATCAGGCTGTCGTCGGGCTTGCCCGGGACGATGGCCGCGTTGCCGTGCTTGTCGGCCTTGAAGGCGGCCTCGGGTTCGTCGAGCCGCAGGTCGGCTTCGCGGGTCTTCTCGTCGAAGCCGTGGCAGGCGAAGCACTTCTCGGAAAGGATCGGCCGGATGTCGCGGTTGTATTGCAGCGGTGCCGCGGTGGCGGGAAGGCAGGCCCCGGCGAGGGCGGAGGAGAGGAAGCGGCGCATCGGACCGGAAACGAATGCACCGGGATCAATCTGTCAGGCCAAAAGTGACGCGGATGGCCCTTTGACCGCCGCTTCGAAGGGATGGACAGGACGCGCGCAGAAGGCCGGTATCATGGGCGGCCGGAGCCGTAGCTTCGCGACCGCACTGCCATGAACGCTAGCCGCACACGGATCCTGCTTCTTCCAGCCCTGCTGCCGCTGCTCGTGCCCCTGCGGGCGGCGACGGGATTTTGGGACGGGATCCCGCCTTCCCCGAGCACCACGCGGCCGGCGGTGGTGCTCGACGACTACTGGAACAGCGAGTTCCAACGGGTGAACCGCGAGATCGCCGCCGCGAAGGATCCGCAGGTCCTGTTCTTCGGGGACTCGCTCACCTGGTCGTGGTCGCTCGGCCCCGCCACCGGCAAGGCGATGTGGGAAAAGCATTTCGCGCCTTACCGGCCGATCAACATGGGCAACTCCGGGGACATCACCCCGGTGATGCTTCACCGCGTCACCCGCGGGAATCTCGATTTCCCCGCCGGCGTGCATCCCGAGGTCGCGGTGCTGCTGTGCGGCATCAACAACTTCGGCGTCAACAGCAGCGCCGGTGGCAAGGAACGCTGGGAGCTGGGCAAGGACTGCCCGCCCGAGGACATCGCCCACGGCCAGCGGGCGATCGCCCAGGTGTTCCGCCGCAAGCTGCCGAGCACCCGCGTCGTCATGCTCGCGCTGCTGCCCCTGGCGGACCGGGCGAAATGGGAGAAGGTCCGGCGGGTCAACGCGATCCAGGAAGCGGTCGGCCGGGACGCCGGCGAAGTGGTCTTCCTCAATCTGGAGGACCGCTTCCTCCAGCCCGACGGCGGCATCGACCGGAGCCTCTTCACCGACGGCCTGCATTTGAGCCCAGAGGGATACCGGGAGCTGGCGGAAGGACTCGCTCCGGTCATCGGCAAGTTCGCGAAGGCCCCGCCGCTCGATCCGGTCAAGATCCTGCTGTTCGGCGGCTCCGTCACCGAAGGGCCGGATTCGAGCCGCTGCTACCGCCGCTATCTCGACGGCCTGCTTCGCCGCAAAGGCCACGCCATCGATTTCATCGGCAGCCGCCGCAAGCACCTCGACGACACGATCGAAGCCGACAGCTACGAGTTCGACCCGGACCACGAGGGGCATCCGGGAAAGAGCCCGGCATGGCATGCGGAGAACATCGGGCGTCTGCTCCTGCCCGGGGTTCCCAACATCGCGGTGATCCACCCGGATGAGCCGGTTGAAGAAAAGAACCTGCGGCATTTCCAGCGGGTGGTGGAAGTGCTCCGCGCCCGCAACCCGGAGGTCCGGATCCTGTTTGTGAATGCAGGACCCGCGGCACGCCGGAAAGCGGCATCCACCCTGTTGAAGGAGGGCATCCCTTCGGCCGGCACCTCCCCGTTCACGGTGGTGGAGATCGATGCGGAAGCCGCTTCCAAGGACGGCTTCCCCGGTCCGGAGCAAGCGGCCGGGATGGCCGCGGAGCTCGCCGCGGCCCTCGCGCCGCTGATGCCGGCGGGGGATCGCCCCGAAGCCCGCTGACGTCCTTCATTCCTCTTCCCCGAATCCTCACCGACCGCTTCATGAAGACCTCCTTTACCGGCAAATCCCTGGTGGCTGCTTTCGCCTTCCTGCTCGCGGCTTCCGCTTCCGCCCAGGAGAAGCTGGAACGCGGCAGGGACCGGATCGACATCCCCGCGGTGTCGCCGGGCCTCTGCGTCCACAATCTCTTCCAGTCGAACATGGTGGTCCAGCGGGACCGGCCGATCGAGATCCGTGGCTGGGCCGATGCCGGGGAGGAAGTCACGGTGAGCTTCGGCGGCGAGTCCCGGTCCGCGGTTGCCGCCGCCGACCGCTCGTGGAAGGTCGAACTGCCCGCCATGCCCGCCAGCGCGGAACCGCGCACCCTCGGCGTGAAGGGCAAGCAGAGGACCATCGAACTCACCAACATCCTGGTCGGCGACGTTTGGTTGCTCGGCGGGCAGAGCAACATGGAGTTCGAGCTCGAGAAGGTGGAGGAAGGCCCGCTCGAGATCGTCTCCGCCAACTTCGAACAGATCCGCCTGTTCACCGTTCCGCAGCAGAACGGCCCGGAAGTCCGGGACTCCTTTCCCCGGCAGTACCAGTGGATCGATTTCTTCAGCCGCCACTTCCGGCAGGGCTACTGGGATGTCTGCTCGCCGGCGACCGTCGGGGAAATGTCCGCCATCGGCTACGTCTTCGCCCGGCGGATCCACATGGCCACGCGCGTTCCGATCGGTGTTGTCGATGTGTCCCGCGGCGGCACCTCGCTGGTGAGTTGGACGCCGGTCACGGTGCTGGAGAAGATCGATGCGCCGGAGGTGAAGGGCACCCTGGCCGAGTGGGACAAGAAGATCGCGGAGTTCGACCCGAAGAAGGACCTCGAGCGGCGGATCGCGCAGTTCCACGAGCGGGTGGCCCGGATGAAAGCCGAGGGCAGGGAGGTCCCGGCCGACATGCAGCCGCCATCGGACCTGCTGCCCGGCCCGGCGGCGGACATGAACCGTCCCGGCGGCCTGTATGCCGGCACGCTGTCCACCATTGCCGGACTGCCCGTCAAGGGAGCGATCTGGCACCAGGGCTACAACGAGGCCACCCAGCCGAACGGCCACCTGCTTTATGCCGCGGTGTTCCCGGAGATGATCCGGGCCTGGCGCACGGCCTTCCGGGATCCCGCCATGCCCTTCGGCATCATCAGCCAGGAAACGCAGGACCAGCCGCAGACGCTCGAGAACTTCCTGCCGCCGATGGTGGACGAGGGCAACTACGTCCGCGAGGTCCACTACCGGACATTCCTCGACTTCCGCAAGGCGGGCGACGCGAACATCGGCTATGCCAGCACCTTCGACCAGCACCGCGCCTGGTATCATCCGCAGATCAAGGTCCCGGTCGGCGAGCGCATCGCCAAGTGGGCGCTGGCCACGCAGTACGGCATCAAGATCCGCTGGCTGCCGCCGCAGCTCCAGGAGGTCAAGGCCGGCGGGGGCAAGCTGGTCTTGAAGCTCGATACCCCGGTGATCCCTTTCAACGACGGACCGATCCAGGGCTTCTCCATCGCCGGCAAGGACGGGCGCTTCCAACCGGCGAAGGCGGAGTGGCTCGACAAGAACGCGGGGCAAGGCCAGCCGAACTGGGACCGCTCGGTGGTGGTGCTTTCCAGCGAGCTGGTGCCCGAGCCGGTCTATTTCCGCCATGCCTGGGCGAGGAACCCGATGGAAAACCTGAAGTCCTCGGACCTGGGCGGGCTGCCCTTCGCCACCCAGCGCAACGACACCTTCACCCTCGCCGACATGTACCGGATCTACACCGGCAAGGAGCCCGCCACACCGGGAGTGCTCCATCGCGGCGAGAACCGCGAACTGGTGGAAGCGCTCAAGGCGGAGGACCGGAAGCGCCGCAAGGAGGAGGCGAAGAAGCTGCTCGGGGAAAACTGAATGCAGGGAGGTTCTCCCTTTCCCGCATCGATCGCGGCAAGCTCACCTCGCCGGGCCGTAGACCTCGAGTTCGGTGAGAAAGCCGTTTTTCTCGCTGAAGTGGTCCTGCTTTTCGTGATGGTCGGTGAAGCTGGCGCGGACGAAGCGGACCGGGCGCTTGTCGAAGCGGATCTCGGTGGAGGCGGCGGTCTTGCCGGCGAACTCGTGCTTGCCGGCCTCCTGGAATTCCTGGCCGTTCTCGCTGAGGGAAATGACCACGGTTTTGGTCGAGCCGAAGGCCGGGGTGCCGAAGCGGACGGCCTGCACCTCGCGGGCGCGGCCGAGGTCGATGGTGACATGCTTGGGATAGCCCGGGGCGATGCCGGTGGCGAAGCAGTTGCCGCGATTGCCGCTCCAGTTGCCGTCGGTGAGGCCGGTGTTCCAGCCTTCGGAGTTCGGATCGCTGGAGGTGAAGGGGCGCTGGAAGGCGACGTTGCGGCCGAGCACCGGGTCGTCGGGCCAATGGGTGTGGAAGGCGGTGGCGGGCAGGCCTTCGCGGTTGGCGAGGTTCGGCTCCGCGGTCTGGTGCCAGGCGTAGCGGGCCATCACCGGCTGGGGGATCTCGGCGCTGCGGAGGACGACGACGGGTTCGTTGCCGGCGATCTCCGCGGTGGCCGGCTTGAAGTTCCAATCGGCGCCGGCGACCTCGAAGTGGGTGGGCGGCTTGCCGTCGCGGGTGAGGAGGCCGGTCGGGCAGCTGCCGAAGCGGACGCGGACGGCATCGCCGGCGACCTCGAAGCTTTCGAACACGGGGCCGGACTTCACGATGCCCTGCTTGCCATAGGTATCGGCCAGGGCCCACAGCGCGAGGCGGCGTCCGACCTCGGACTTGTTGCGCGGGTGGATGTCGGCCGGATTGCCGATATCGAGCGTGGCGGCCATCCCGGTGTGGGGGATTTTCAGCGCGTGCTGCTGGGCCACCCAGAAGGCCTGCAGGGCGCCCTCGCGGTCGCCGCCGTAGTTGAAGGGTGCGAGCTGGACGTAGAGGAAGGGTGCTTGCGGCAGGCCGAACTGCTGGCGCCAGCCTTTGATCAGGGCTTCCATCTTGAGGGTGTAGAGCATGCCCTCGCCCACGTTCGACTCGCCCTGATACCAGAGGAAGCCGCGCAGGCCGTAGGGGACGAGCGGGTGGATCATCGCCTGGTAGGTGCCGATCGCCTGGGTGTGGCCGACGGGAAGGACCGGCGGGGCGGAAGGCTGCACGGCGACCGGCTGGCGGTTGTGAAGCTGGCGTTCGGCGGTCTCCAGCCAGGCGCGGGTGGCGTCGAGGTGGCGGCGGAGGAGCTGGTTGTATTCCGGGCTGCCGGGGGTGCGGGACTGGCGGAACTCGCGCATTTCGCGGAGGTCGGGGACGTCCGCGAAGCCTTCGTCGGCGAGCCAGGGCTCGATCCGCGAGCCGCCCCAGGAGCTGGCGATCATGCCGACCGGAATGCCGAGTTCCTCGGTCAGGCGGCGGCCGAAGAAGTAGGCGACCGCCGAGAAGCCGGGGACGCTCTCGGGCGTGGCCGGCTGCCATCGGCCTTCGAAGTCCTCGAGGCGGTAGGGGGAGAGCTTCTTCGCCACGGTGAGGATGCGGAGCAGGGGAACCGGACCGGCCTTGGCCGCCTGCTGGTCTTCGGGGCGGGTGTTGGCGATGGTCCATTCCATGTTCGACTGGCCGCTGGCCAGCCAGACCTCGCCGACGAGCAGGTCTTTCACCTGGACGGCTTGGCCGCCTTCCTCGGCGACTTCGAGCACGCGGCCCTCGGCGGAAGCGTGCATCGCATCGAGATCGACACGCCATTTGCCGTCGGCGGCGGCCTGGGCGGACTTTTCCTGGCCGGCGAACTTCACCGTCACCTTCTTGCCGGCCGGGGCGGTGCCCCAGACCGGAACCGCGCGGTCGCGCTGGAGCACGGCGCCGTCCGTGAAAACATGGGGCAGGCGGACTTGCGCTGCCGCCGGAAGGAGGGCGGTGGCCGACAAGGCGAGGAGCAGGACGCGTCGCGGGAAAATCATGCGCGGCGACTACGCGGGATCGGAGGGGATTCTACCATCCCGGAATGCCTCCCATTCGGGGGAGGGAAGGAAAGGGATCGGTCGGACACCGGGTCCGGGATTTGCACTTGGAGTCAGGATTGGTCTTGATTCCTGATTTTTGAGTGGTTTTTAGTTCCGTGCCGCTTTTCCGATGCTGCCGATTTGATCTTGTCCATGGAACGCGAACCCGAGCGCCCCGTCCGACGCCGCATGCTCCTGCTTGCGGGGATCCTGCTGGCCGTGGCCGGCGGGCTTGGCTGGTGGCTGGCGAGCGGGGGCGAGGGCGGGGCGGAGGTCGCCGTCGCGACCCCGGTAAGGACGGAGCGTCCGGCACCCGTCGCGGCACGGCCGGTGGAAAGAAGCGTTGCCGAGCCGGTCGCGGCGCTGGCCGCCCTTCCGGAAGCGCCACCGGTGGAGGTTACTCCGGGGCACGAGGGCCATGGCGACGAATGCGCCCAATGCCTGGCCGAGCGGAAGCTGGCGGTGTATCGGGAGGACTACGCGAAGCTGCAATTCGAGCAGGCGCTGCGCGACCGGGCGCTGCCTGCCGACCAGGGCGCGGAGCTGCTGGAAGCCTGCAGGAAATTTTCCAAAGCGGCGATCCGCGAGTGGTCGTTTGGCAGGTCCATGCCGCTTCTTGCGGACGACGAAAGCGTCGAGCGACTCCGCAATCAGATCCTGCAGCCGCTGATCGACCGCCTGCCGCCCGCCGAAGAGACTCCCTGATTCCCCGCATCCCGACATGAAATCCACGCTCCTGACCGCCGCGGTCGCCGCCTTGCTGGGCTACTTCCTGACCGGCAAGCTGTCCGCGCAGGCCGACATCCCGGCCGACTATCTCTCGATCATCGGCGCCACCGCCGGCACCGTGTCGGACGGCTACGGATCGCCCGGATCGATCCCGGTGCACGGCCGCGCTTCGTTTCCGGTGCTGATCGACGCCAACAATGTGCCCGCCCTCGCCGCCGGCCGCTACGGCAACGGCGTCTCGCCCACCGCCGCGAGGGCCGTGGCTGCGTCCCACACGGGCTTTTTCAACACCAGCGGCACCACCACGACTTCGACGCTCTTCCTCAATTCGGTGCTGTGGGCCAGCCGCAAGTCGACCCCGGGGACGATCACGGTCGGGTCGAACAATTCGACCATCCGCACCTTCTTCAGCACCCGCGGCTACCTGACCAAGGCCATCAGCACGGGGATGACGACCTCGTCGAACGATCTCAGCGGCTGCGACGTGTTCGTGGGGAATTTCCACGACGGCTTCACGGCGTCGGCGATCACCAAGATCAACACTTTCGCCGCGAACGGCGGCGGGGTGGTCGTCTGCTGCACCCCGTGGGCGCTTTCGACCACGAACTTCAACAACGCCCAGTCGGTGCTCGAACCCTTCGGTCTCTCGATCAGCGGCAGCGGGACCGCCAGCGGCACCTTCACCGTGGCCGCGGCTTCGTATCCGGCGCACCACAGCGCGCTCAACGGCCTGGACGCGATGGTCGCCGAGGCCACCGGCGGCCCGGCTTTCTCCCTGGCGGACGAAAGGATCGCCGCGGGATCGGTGGACCGCGTGCTGGCCGTGCGGCCGGCCCAGGCGGACCTGCTCGCCGGGCTCCAGACGCTCGAGAACAGCGGCTACGGGATCATCCCGGTGACCGCCGCCGCCCCGCTGGTGAAGAACAACAAGCCGGTCGAAGCCATGCTGGCGCGCTTCCAGTCCGGCAAGTTCGACGCGATGACCGCGGCGCAGCTCATCGCCCATCCCTCGGCATCGGACTGGCCCGGTGCGCCCGCCGCGGGATCGCCGGTGTCGAAGGTGATCCCGGTCAACGGCACCGTCCCCGCCGACTCTTACATGAACTGGGGCGACCGCGGGCGGCGGATCGAGACCCGCCTCTACGCCGCGCCCGGCGCCACGCTCACCGTGACCATCCCGGCCGACAAGGTGGCCGGCGGCATCACGCTCGATATCGGCTGCCACATCGACGAGAACTTCCACCTCTCCCAGTGGAACCGCTTTCCCAAGCTCGCGCGCAAGGTGCCGCTGACCCAGACGGTGACGCAGACCGGCAGCGTCTTCGGCGGGATCGTCTGGATCACCGTGCCGCCCGGCGCGAACCTGGGGAACTTCAACGTGACCATCGACGGCGCGCTGGAGGCACCCTGCTTCCAGCTCGGCGTGGACACGGATGAAACGTGGAACTCCACCCTCAAGCACCTGCCCGGCGCCTGGGGCTGCATCATGACCAACAACGTCCCCGGCTACGGCAACACGCCGGGCTTCACGGTCTATGTCTCGCGGGCCAAGCTCCAGTCGGTGACCTCCGCCGAGGCGGTCGCGCAGCATTGGAAGAACGTGATCGAAACCGCGGACGACCGCATGGGCTACACCGCCTTCCGCAAGCGCGGCGAGGCGGCGCTGAGCGACCGCGACATCGTGGCCGGCTTCGGTCATGCCGGCTGGCCGGTGATGATGGCCTACGGCGACAGCGACGTGCTGGTGAACGGCGTGCTGAAGAGCGGCGACTGGGGCTTCTACCACGAGATCGGCCACACCTTCCAGGACAGCTTCGACGGCACCTACGGCATCGCCACCCACGGCGAGGTGGACGTCAACCTCGTCCCCGCGCTGCTCAACAACATCGTCCACGACAAGACCTGCTGGGACGGCGACATCCACTCGACCTTCAACGGCGGCAACCGCCTTTCGAAGCGCACGGCCTTCCTCGCCATGCCTTCCACGGAGCAGACCTGGCTCTTCGCGTGCAACGACGGTGCCACGGCCTACGACTTCTACTTCAACCTGGCCGAGGCCTTCGGCTGGAACGTTTACAAGACCGCGCTGGCCCGCCTGATGGCGTGGAACCAGGGTGGGGCCGATGCCACGCTGAGTTCTTTCGGCGGCACCGGCGACCAGGCGAAGCGCGACCGCTTCTTCATCATCTTCTGCGACGCCACCGGCCGGAACCTCGACAGCTACTTCCAGCGCTACGGCCTGGGCGTGACCGGCCGCGGTTATGAAATCAGCGCCACCGCGAAATCCCACATCGCCGCGAAAGGCTACCCGGTCTGGACGGACAACTCGCCGGTGGACTCGATCTCCGATCCCGGCCCGCTGGCCGCCAGCGAGAGCGTGGCGCCGGGCACGGTGCTCGCGACCCTTTCCGCCAACGATCCGGAAGAGCCCGGCACGCAGTGGACCTGGACGATCGAGTCCGGCAACACCCACGGTGCCCTCGCCGTCGACCCGCGCAGCGGCCAGTTGAAAGTCTCCGCCGCGGGGCTCGATCGCGAGCGCGCCGCCAGCTACACGCTTTCGGTCCGCGCCGACGACAACGGCGTGCCGCGCTACTCCGCCACCCGCAGCGTCACGGTCAACCTGGGCAACGTGGTCGAGCCGCCGAGGAGTGTCTCCGCCGCCGTGCTCAACGCGACCACGGCCATGTCCGCCGGCACGCTGCTGGGTCCGGTGATCGCCGCCGACAGCACCCGCACGCTGTCCTCGGTGTCCATCCTTTCCGGCAACGGTTCCGGTGCCTTTTCGCTCAACGCAAGCGGCCAGCTCGTGCTGCAGAATCCCGGCGCGCTTCCAGCCACCTCGCTGCTATCGGTGGTCGTCTCCGGCACCGACAATGCGGGCGAAACCGGCTTTGCCACGGTCCGCGTCCTCGTCAACGCCACCCCCGGCCTGCGCGAGCAGCGATGGACCGGCACCACGAACTTCAACAACAACACCTGGACCGGCACCGCCGCCTTCACCGGCAACCTGGCGTCCTCCACCACCGCCGAGAACGTCGCCGACAACTACAGCCGCCGCGTCCGCGGCTGGCTCGTGCCGCCGGTCAGCGGCAACTACACCTTCTGGGTCGCCAGCGACGACGGCAGCCGCTTCTACCTCGGCACCGACGAGACCGAAGGCTCCAGGGTGCAGCTTGCCTCGGTCAGCGGCTACACCGGCTTCCAGAACTTCGATGACTCCGGCTCGCAGGTTTCCGCGCCGGTCCCGCTCGTGGCCGGGAGGATGTACTGGTTCGAGGCACAGCAGGCCGAAGGCGGCGGCGGCGACCACCTCTCCGTCGCCTGGCAAGGTGCCGGCATCCCCGTGCGCTCGATCATCGCCGGTGCCCACCTGATCCCGAACCAGAGCGGCATCACCGCCACCAACAACCTGCCTGCGGCTCCCGCGTTTTCCTCCGCCTCGTTGGTCAAAGCCGGTGCCATCCAGAACAGCGCCTACTCCGGCAGCCTCGCGGCCGATGCCAGCGATCCGAATCCCGGCGACACGCTCTCTTTCTCGAAGATCGCCGGTCCCGCCTGGCTCACGGTCGCGTCGAACGGCAGCTTGTCCGGCACGCCCGGTCAGGCAAACCTCGGAACCAACGTCTTCACCGTCCGCGTCACCGACAGCACCGGCCAGTTCGCCCAGGCCCAGCTGAGCATCGCCGTTGCGGACGTGAACGACCCTCCGGTCTTCACCGTCGATCCCATCGCCGGAAGCAGCGCCACCGAGGACGCGGCTTATTCGGGCAGCATCGCCGCGAGCGCCACGGATCCGGACGCAGGCGACACCCGCAGCTTCACCAAGACCGGCGGTCCCGCTTGGCTCCTGGTGGCAGCCAATGGCGCGCTCTCCGGCACCCCGGGCAACGGTGACGTGGGTTCTAACAACTTCACCGTCCGCGTGACCGACGCCGCCGGCTTGTTCGACGATGCCACGCTTTCGATCGCGGTGACCAACGTGAACGACGCACCGGTCTTCACCGTCGATCCCATCGCCGGAAGCGCCGCCACCGAGGACGCGGCTTATTCGGGCAGCATCGCCGCGAGCGCCACCGATCCGGACGCGGGCGACACCCGCACCTTTACGAAAACCGGCGGTCCGGCGTGGCTCACGGTGGCAGCCGATGGCGCGCTTTCCGGCACCCCGGCCAACGGCGACGTCGGCTCTAACAACTTCACCGTCCGCGTGACCGACGCCGCCGGCTTGTTCGACGAGGCCACGCTTTCGATCGCCGTGACCAACGTGAACGACGCGCCGGTCTTCACCGTCGATCCCATCGCAGGAAGCAGCGCCACCGAGGACGCGGCTTATTCGGGAAGCATCGCCGCGAGCGCCACGGATCCGGACGCGGGCGATACCCGCACCTTTACGAAAACAGCCGGTCCGGCGTGGCTCGTGGTGGCAGCCAATGGAGCAATCTCCGGCACTCCGGCCAACGGCGATGTCGGCTCTAACGACTTCACCGTCCGTGTGACCGACGCCGCCGGCCTCTTCGACGATGCCACGCTTTCGATCACCGTGACCAACGTGAACGACGAGCCGGTCTTCACCGCCGATCCCATCGCCGGAAGCAGCGCCACCGAGGACGCGGCTTATTCGGGAAGCATCGCCGCAAGCGCCACGGATCCGGATGCGGGCGACACCCGCACCTTCACCAAGACCGGCGGTCCCGCTTGGCTCACGGTGGCAGCCGATGGCGCGCTCTCCGGCACCCCGGGCAACGGCGACGTCGGCTCTAACAGCTTCACCGTCCGTGTGACCGACGCCGCCGGCCTCTTCGACGAGGCCGCGCTTTCGATCACCGTGACCAACGTGAACGACGAGCCGGTCTTCGCCCAATCCAACCTCGTCCGCGAGGGCGGGCAGGAAGGGGTGGCCTACGCCGGCACCAGCCTGGCGGGCAGCGCCACCGATGCGGATCAAGGCGACACGTTGAGCTATTCCAAGGCCGCCGGTCCCGCGTGGCTGACCGTCGCCGCGGACGGCGCGCTGGGCGGCACCCCGCCGGCCGGCAGCGTGGGGGACAATGTCTTCACCGTCCGTGCCACCGATGCCGCGGGCGCGTTTGCCGAAGCCACCCTGACGATCGTGGTGACCGGTGCCTCGCTGCCCCTGCCGTGGGACGGGTTGACCGTCGGCAGCGGCAACCTCGCCGGATCGGCCAGCCATGCCGCGGGTCTCTTCACGGTCGCCGGTTCCGGCCAGTTGGCCGGCCGCAGCGACAGCTTCCAGTTTGCGTGGCAGACGATGAGCGGCGACGGGTCGATCGTCGCGCGCATCGACCAGTTGGAGAACACCGGCGGCGAGGCCCGGGTGGGCGTGATGATCCGCGACACGCTGGCCGGCAACTCGCGCCATGTCTTCATCGGTCTCAGCGGCGACGGCCAGTACCGCTGGGTGCGCCGCACCAGCTTCAACGGGAACACCTCCAACTCCCGGAGCGGCTCCGGCACCGCGCCCGCCGCCTGGGTGCGCCTCGTCCGCAGCGGCAACGTCGTCACCGCATCGAAGAGCACCGACGGCATTTCCTGGGTCACCGTCGGCAGCCTGACCGCGAGCTTCCCGGAGAACTGCTACGTCGGCCTGGCGGTGGCGAGCGGCAGCAACACGACCTTGAACACCTCGCGGTTCGGCAACGTGCAGGTAACTCCCTGAGGGACAGGCGCGTGATCCGGATCCGTCCTTGCACCGTGCCCGGGTTCGGGCATAGTGCAGGCCCACCCTTCACCCTGTTTTGCCGTTTGAATGAAACGGAATCCCGCGCTTTTTCTCCCTCTGGCCCTCGTCGCGATCACCGGCGTGGTCCTGCTCCGGTCTCCCTCGGATCCGCTTGTTGACGCCACCGGCGCCGGCGGGTCCGCCGCTCCGGAGGTTCCGCCGGCGCGGGCGGCGGTCGTCGCGCTGCCGGCCAAGGGCGGTGAGCGAGCCGCCCGGACGCGTGCCCTCGATCCCGGGTTTGCCGGCGAGGCGGTGCAGGGGAGCCGCTTCGCCATGACCCTGCCGGACGGTCGCGAGGCCGCGGGCGAGATCGCCGCGATCCGCCATGAGAACGGCGGGCCGCTCCGCTTCGAGGGCAGGCTCGCCGCACCGGAACCCGGCCGCTTTTTCTTCCAGCGCCAGACCGTGCCCGGAGTGGCCGGCGAGTGGGTCGGGCACATCCTTTTCGACGCGAACGAACAGGGCTGGAAGGTCGAACCCAGCGGTCCCGGCGGCAGTCCGGAGCTGGTGGAGACGCATCGCGACGGCATCGTCTGCTTCAACTACGCCGCCCTCCCGCCCGCCGCCGCGGAGATCGCGGAAGCGCCGCAGACCCATCCGACCAACATCCCGATTCCTTCCTACCAAAGCGTCATCCCGCTCCAGAGCCTGCCGGGCGCGACCGGGGTGATCTATCTCGACTTCGATGGCGAGCAGGGGCCGTTCGCCGGCTGGGGCGATTTCGATGCGGCTCCCTCCGGCGCCTCCAACAGCCAGGTCCACGAGGTGTGGCGGATGGTTTCCGAGGATCTCCAGGCCTTCAACCTGAACGTGACCACCGACCGCAAGGTCTTCGACAACGCGCCGGAAGGACGTCGCCAGCACGTGGTCATCAGCCCCACCACCACCGCGGCCCCGGGGGCCGGCGGCGTGGCCTACATCGGGTCCTACAACTGGTCCGGCAACACCGTGTGCTGGGCCTTCTACAGCACCGGCAAGTCGGCCGCCGAAGTCATCTCGCACGAGGTGGGCCACACGCTCGGCCTCAGCCACGACGGCAGGATCTCGCCCGCGGAGGGCTACTATGCGGGCCACGGCAGCGGCAGCACCGGCTGGGCTCCCATCATGGGCGTGGGCTACTACCGGACGCTCACGCAGTGGTCCAAGGGCGAGTATCTCTCCGCCAACCAGACGCAGGACGATCTGGCGCTGATCGTCTCCAACAACGACATCGACTACCGGGCAGACGACCATGGCGAAGCGCTTGCCACCGCCTCCTACCTCGAGATCTCCGCGAGCGGCAGCGTCTCCAACGAAGGCATCATCGAGACCCGCGCCGATGTCGATGCCTTCCGCTTCGCCACCGCCGGCGGAGCGGTCGTGCTCGACGTCAACACGGTCTCCTCCAATCCGAACCTCGATCTGCTCGCCGAACTGGTCGATGCCGCCAGCGGAACGGTGGTCGCTTCCGCCAACCCGGACCTCGGCCTCAACGCCTCGGTTTCGGCGAATCTCCCGGCCGGCGAATACCTGCTCAGGGTCAGCGGGGTCGGACGCGGCGACCCGCTGGGGGACGGCTACACGGACTACGCCTCGCTCGGCTCCTATCTGGTCGGCGGAAGCGTGGCCGGCGGGGTGAAGCCGGACCGCTTCACCATCGCGGAGAATTCGCCCGCGGCCACGGTCGTGGGCACCGTCGCGGCGAGGGCCGGGCACGGGGCCGCCACGCTCGCCTGGAGCATCGAGTCCGGAAATGCCGGCGGCGCGTTCGCGATTGATCCGGCCACCGGCCAGCTCAGCGTCTCCAATCCCGCGGCGCTCGATTTCGAGGCGCTGTCGCTGCGCTGGGACGATCCGCCCGATATCGAGCTCTTTGTCAGGATCGCCGATGGCAGCGATCCGGGGCTGGACGAGTCGATCCGCGTGGTGGTGACGGTGGGCAACGCGAACGAGCCGCCGACGGCGAGCGGGGCCGGGCTCGCGATGCTCGAGAGGACCCGCCCGGGCACCCGGCTGCTGACGCTTGCCGCCACGGATCCGGACCGCTTCGACTTTCCGAGTTTCAGCATCACCGGCGGCAACGAAAACGGGTGGTTCTCGATCAACCCCGGCACCGGCGAGTTGCGCGTGAATTCCACCATCGAGGTGGCGGCGACGACTCCGGTCACCCTGACCGTCAGCGTATCCGATCAGGGAACCCCGCAGCAGTCGGTCACCGCCGACGTCAGCCTGACCATCGTGGACATCGCCCCAGGCTATGAACCCGGCGGCGTGATGAGGACCTATTTCGAAGGGATCGGCGGGACCTCGGTGAGCAACCTGACGTCCGCCACCTCGAAGTGGCCGAACCGGCCGGACAGCGAGGAATTCCTGGAGACCTTCGACGGCGGCGAGCACGGGGACAACTACGGCAGCACCGTGCGCGGCTACGTGATCCCGCCGGTGAGCGGCAGCTACCGCTTCTGGATTTCCTCGGACGATGCGAGCCAGCTCCGCCTCGGCACCTCGGCCAATCCGTCCTCGGCGGTCGCCATCGCCTCCGTGTCGGGATGGACCAATCCCTACAGTTGGCCGGACAGCGGCAGCCAGATGTCGGGACTGGTCGCCTTGACCGCCGGGCAGCCCTACTACATCGAGGCCCGCCACAAGGAGGGCGGGGGAGGCGACCACGTCTCGGTCGCCTGGTCGGGCCCGGGGATCGGCAAGCAGTTGCTCACCGGTGTCCATACCGCGCCTTACTTCCAGAACTACGCGCCCCAGGTGGTGCCCGCCACCTTCACGATCGCGGAAGAGGCCTTCGCCGGGCAGGTGGTCGGCACGGTGGGCGTCACCGACGTGAACGCGGCGGATATTCCCGGCAACTTCGCCATCACGGCCGGCAATGCCGGCGGCGCCTTCGCGATCGATCCCTCCAGCGGCCGCATCACCGTCGCGGCCCCGGTGCTCAGCCATGCTTCCATCCCCTCGTACACGCTGACGGTGCAGGCCTTCGACAACGGCGTGCCCTCCTTGTCCGGGAGCGGCACCGTCACCATCCAGGTGCTTCCCGCGGGCACCTTCGCCAACAACGGCATCCGCCAGCAGGTGTGGTCCGGCATCGGCGGCACCTCGCTCGCTGGCCTCACCGGCAATGCCAACTACCCCTACCGGCCCGGCAGTGTCCGCACGCTGTCCGCCTTCGAAAGCGGCGAGAACACGGGCGACAACTACGGCTCGCGGATCCGCGCGCTGGTCACGCCGCCGGTCAGCGGCGACTACACCTTCTACCTCACCAGCGACGACGACTCGCGCCTTCTGTTAGGCAGCGGGCCCTCGGCAACGGGTGCCGTGCAGATCGCCTCCATCACGGGGTGGTCCTCCTACAATGTCTGGAACAAGTATGCCTCGCAGCAGTCCCAGCCGGTCAGCCTGGTGGCCGGTCAGCCCTATTACATCGAGACCCTCCAGAAGGAAGGCGGCGGCGGGGACCATGTCCGCGTGGCATGGACCGGACCGGGGATCGAAAGCATCACGGTGATCCCCGGCAGCGCGCTCCAGCCCTTCGATCTCAACGCTCCTCCGGTGTTTTCGGCAGCGCCCGCGGCCTTCACGATCCCGGAAGGCAGCGCGAACGGCACGGTCGTCGGCACGGTGGCCGCCACCGATCCCGAAGGCGAAAGTCCCCTGCACGCGATCACCGGAACGCCAGTTGCCGGGTGGTTCGCGATCGACGTCGCCACCGGCCGGATCACCGTGGCGGACGCCTCCTTGCTCGTGCCGGGCGTGCATGCGCTGACGGTCGGCGCCCAGGACGCGGGCATCGGCGGCGGCTATCCGCTGCGCACGGCATCGAAGGCGGTCACGGTCACCGTGCTGAGCAACAACCAGCCGCCATCCTTCGCATCGCCGGTCATCCCTGCCGCGGCGACCGAGGATCTCGCCTTCACGGCAGCGCTCTCCGCGTCCGATCCCGATGCCGGCGATCTCCTCACATTCTCGAAGGTCGGCGGGCCCGATTGGCTTTCGGTGGGCGCGGGCGGCGCGATTTCGGGCGTCCCCCGCAACGTGCATCACGGGGTGAACTCCTTCACCGTGCGCGTCACCGATCCCGAGGGAGCGTTCGACGAGGCGCAGCTCGTGGTCACGGTCGCCAACGTCAACGATGCCCCCTTCTTCACCGTGGAGACGCTGGCGGCCGGACCGGCGACCGAGGACGTGCCTTTCACCGCCAGCCTGGCGGGCAACGCGACGGACATCGATCCGGCGGACTCCTTCTCTTTCTCCAAGGTCAGCGGTCCCGGCTGGCTCACGGTGGGTCCGGACGGCAGCCTGGGCGGCACTCCGGGAAATTCCGACGTGGGAAGCAACGTGTTCACGGTCCGAGTGACCGATCTCGCCGGCGACTTCAGCCAGACAACCCTTTCCATCACCGTCGCGAACGTGAACGACCCGCCGCTGTTCCCGCCCGGACCGCTTTCGGGAACCGCTGCGACCGAGGACGCGGCCTACTCCGGAAGCATCGCCGGCCAGGCCTCCGATCCCGATCCCTCGGAGATCCTCACCTACTCGAAGACCGGCGGGCCCGCCTGGCTTCTGATCGCGGCGGATGGTTCCCTGTCCGGGCTACCCGCGAATGCCGACGTCGGCGCGAACCTCTTCACCGTGCGGGTCACGGATGCCGCCGGCGATCACGCGGAGACGAGTCTTTCCATCGCGGTGACGAATGCCCCGGATGCGCCGGTCTTCGCGGCCGATCCGATCCTGCGACCCGGCGGCACCGAGCTCGCCGCCTACGCGGCGCCGTCCCTCGCGGGCAGCGCGACGGATGACGATGCGGGGGAAGTTCCGGTTTACTCCCTGGTCGCCGGACCTTCGTGGCTCGTTGTCGCGCCCGACGGCGCCTTGTCCGGCACGCCGCCTGCCGGAAGCGCCGGCTTGAACCAGTTCACCGTGCGCGCTTCGGATCCCGGCGGGGCTTTCGACGAGGCCACCCTGCTGATCGAGATCGCGTCGGCCGGACTGCCGCTGCCTTGGGATGAATCGGGCATCGGCGCGGCGACCGCGGGAACGTCGGCCGTGCTCGCGGGAGGATTTCAGATCACCGGCTCCGGCTTGCTTTCCGGCAGGAACGACTCGCTCCATTTCGTGTGGCAGCCGCTGGGCAGCAACGGGAGCATCACGGCGCGGATCGATACCTTCGATGGCACCGGCTCCGCCTCCCGCGCCGGCGTGATGATCCGTGACAGCCTCGCGGCCAACTCGCGCCATGTCTTCATGGGCATGACCGGCGACGGCGGCTACCGCTGGGTGCGCCGCACGGGGCTGGCCGGGAACACGTCCACCTCGTCCAGCGGCAGCGCCGTGCGGCCGAATGCCTGGGTCCGCCTGGTCCGCAACGGCGACCGCATCACGGCGTTCAAGAGCCCCGACGGCACGGCTTGGATCGAGGTCGGCAGCCTGACCGCCTCCTTGCCGGCCACCTGCTACTTCGGGCTCGCGGTTTCTTCCGGCAGCCTTTCGACTTCCGCTTCGGCGTCGTTCAGCCAAATTTCGGTCAGCCCGTGAGATCCCGACTTCTTCTTGCCAGCACCCTTCTTCTCGCCACCGCGTGCAAGAAGAAGGAGGAAGTGGGCACTCCGCCTGCCGGCTCCGCGGAGGCCTTGCCGGGCCGCAGTTCCGCGAGGTCGACCGCGGACGAGGAAGAGCCCGACCCGCGGATCGCCCTGAGGGCCAGCTTCGACCGGGCGAAGGGCGAAGCGGACACCGCAGTCCGCGAGAAGATCCTCGAGTCCGTGGCGTGGGATGCGATCGATGTCGATCCCGCGCTCTCCCGCGAAGCCTTTTCCGCCCTGGCACCCGACAGCGCCTCGAGCCGCCGCCTGGTCGGGCATTTCGCGATGCGCCTCGCCGACGAGGATCCGCAGAAGGCGATCGCCTGGGCGAGCGAACTGGAACAGCCGGAAGAGCGGTCGGACGCCTTCGGCCGCATCGCGGTGGTCATTTCCGCCAAGGACCCGGCGGCAGCGGCGACGCTGGTGGCCGAGCAGATGAGTGCCGGGCCCTCGCGCGACCGCGCCGTGGTCCAGGTGCTGCAGCGATGGGTTCAAGCGTCGCCGGCCGATGCCGCCGGCTGGATCACCGGCTTCCCGCAAGGGGCAGCACGGAGCGCCGGGCTGAAAGAGGTGGCCGTCGCCTGGGTCGAAGCCGGGCCCGCGGAGATGGCCGCCTGGGTCGAGTCGATCGATGACGCCGCGCTCCGCACCGAGGCCCTCCACGCCGCGGCCGAGGCCCTGCGTCCCGCTCCCGACCGGCAAGCGGACCGCCTCGCTCATTTCCGCGATCCCGAGGTCCGCAAGGGGATCGAGGCGATCCTTTCGCAGCCTCCGCCGTGAGCAGCTCGGCTTACGGGTGACCGGTGGCGTCCTGCTTTTGCTCCGCCCGGAAGCTTCCGCGGCAGACACGGCACGGACCCTTTGGCGCCGGAAACAAAAACCCCCGGCCAGCGTTTGCCGCTGACCGGGGGCTTGTCGATGACCTGGAGACCGGGGTCAGGGAGCTTCCTCCACCCGCAGGCGGATGAAGTCGCGGCTGTCGGCGGTCGCACCGCCGTCGGTGCGGAAGGTGTGCCACTCCCAATCCGCATCCAGCGCGGGCAGGGCCGGGGTGATGGCGGCTTGCACGGCGGCGGAGTCGACCGGATTCAGCTCCGTGACCGGTTCGGTCCATGCGGCGAGGTCGCTGGTGCCCTCGATGACATACTGGATCTTGTCCTTCGTGGCTTCCTGGCGGGTCGCCACGGTGGCGAAGGTCGCGAGCTTCCTGACCGCGACGGTCAGCGTGAGGACGTTGTCACCGCCGAGGCTGTGCATCTTCGCGTAAACCCGCGCACCGGACGAGCCGTCCTTGGCATTCGAGTTGGTGGCGAACTCCATCAGGTTCGTCACGCCGTCGCCATCGTCATCGCCCGACTTGCCGAGGGTGACATTGTTGGCGGTGGCCCAGGCGTTGTAAGGATCGTCGGTGATCACCCGGATGGTGCCGTTGGTGAGGAACTGCGAGGTATCCCAGACCAGTCCCGCCGTGAGCGGAGCCGCCGCGAAGTTGAAGGCGGGGGTGCCGGTGATGCCCGACGCATCGGCGATGTCGAAGGTATCGTTGTTCACGGGCACGTAACCGTTCAGGGTCACCGCGATGGTTCCGTTGGCGGTCAGGGCGCCGGTGGCGACCACCTTGTCGTTGGTCAGGGCACCGGTGATCTCCACCGCGTAGGTGGAGCCGGCGCTGAGTCCGAGGGTGGAGCCGAAGTTCAGGGTGCCGACGGCGAGGTTTCCGGGTTCCACCGTGCCGTTCACCGTGGTGGCTCCGGCGGCGGTGCCGGTGCCGCCGAGGAAGGCGCCGGTTGCCACCGTCACGGCACCGCTGCCGGTGCCGCTGCCGGTCGTATTGTTCACGAGGAGGCGACCCACGTTGACGTTCGTGCCGCCGGTGTGGCTGTTGGGAGCCGTGACTTCCATCGTTCCCGCGCCGGTCTTGGCCAGGATGTCCCCGGCGGTGTCGTTGTCCTCGATTTCCGCGGAAACGATCAGGTCCGTGGCCGTGCTGGCGGTGACGTCGGAGACGTTGAAGGTTCCGGTGCCGTTGAGGGCGACGCCGCTGTTGGTGGAATCGCCGCTCGAATACTGGATCGTCGAAACCGCCGAACCGGTCGCGGCGATCGTGCCGTTGAGCTGGAACGACTCGCCATTGTAGGCAGTGCCGGCGCCCGAGTAACCGAGATTCACGGTGCCGCCGTTGAGCGTGATGTTGCGCAGGTGGCTGTGGCTCTGGCCCGTAGCGGTGATGGCCGTGCTGCCGCCGCTTACCACGCTCAGGACTCCACCCGGGTTCACCGTCACGTCCACCGAATTGCCGGCGGAGTTCAGGGCGTTGACCCCGTTGATCTGGAAGGTGCCGCCGTTGTTCACGGTGACCTGGTTGTTATTGCTGAGGCGGTTGAAGGTCTGGTTGCCATCCACGGCCAGGACCCCGCCATTGACGGTGGTGGTGCCGGCGTATTGCGCGGGGCCATTGAACAGGAGCGTGCCGGCCCCGGTCTTGACCACTCCACCCGGGCCGGAAAGGGCACCGGTGAGGCTGATGTTCCGCGCGGTGGTGTTATCGGCGGAATCGAGGGTGTCGATGGTGGTGTTCCCGCCGTTGGCGGTGATCACCATGGCCTGGGCGGAATTCCAATCGGCGAAGGCACCGAGAGTGCCGCCGCCTAGGTAGACCAGCTTGTTGGCGTTGGCGGTGATTCCGTTGGCTCCGATGTTCAACCGGCCGCTGTTCAGGTTGTAGGCGGCTCCGTTGTTGCGGCCGTTGCCGAGATCGAGACCCAGCAGGTTGGCGGTGCCGCCGGTCTGGTTGAAGATGGAGGAGAGGCAATCCCAGCCCAAGCTGAGTTCGGCCCCGGTGGAGTTGAGGGTGCCTCCGCTGAGATTGTAGGTGGAGGCTGCCCCGTTGCCCCAGTGGCCGAACAGGAAGGAAGCGGTGTTGGTGTTGCTGCTGTCCGTTCCGGTGACATTCACCGTGCCGCCGGTCTGGTTGACCACCGACACCGTGCCGGAGCCCTGGCTGGTGACGAACTTCGGCGACGTGATCGTGGTCCCGGCGTTGATGTTGAGCGTGGCGGTGCCCACCTGGAGGATGTTGGTGTTGCTGACCGTCGCGCCGTTCAGGGTAGCCGTCCCGCCGTTGATGGTGGTCGCACCGGTGTGGTCCGCCGTTCCGGTGTAAACGAGGGTCCCGCCGTCGGTCTTCGTCAGGTTCCCCGGGCCGGTGATCGCGCCGGCGTAGTTCAAGCTGAAGCCGGTCCACACATGGAAGCCGCCGTCGCCGGACGGCAGGGTGATTCCCTTGCTTGAGGACAGCGTGAGATCCACCCCGGCGGTGGCGGTGCCCGCCTGGAGCCTGCCGCCGGCTTGAAGCGTGATCGCGTCCGCACCGGTTGCCGGTCCGAGCAGCGCGTCGCTCGGCACCCGCAGGATACCGGCCGAGACATTGACTTTTCCGGTCAGGCCGTTGGTTCCGGTGAGGATCAGCGTGCCTCCACCGGTTTTGACCAGATCATACGATCCGCCGGTTTCCGTGATGGCACCGGACAGGGTCAGGTTGTTGGCATTGTTGATCGTGGAGGCCGCGGTGTAGATCACGCTGCCGCCGCTGGTGGCCCCGTTGGTGCTGGCGCTGGTGATCGAGCCGCCGTTGAGCGTGATCTGGCGGTCGAACTTGCCGGCCACCATGTTGCTGAGTTCGAGGACGGCACCGGGATTCACCTTGATGTCGCCGGCACCGAGCACGGTGCCGTTCCAGATGGCGAGGGTCCCGCTGTTGACCTCGACGTCGCCGGAACTGATGGTTCCGTCGACCGTGGCATAGACCAGGTTGCTGCCCACCTTGGTCAGCTTGTTGCCGGCGAGGTTGAGTAGCGAGCTTGCTCCGCGGATGTCCCAGCGGGCGGTGCCGCCGATGGAGGCATTCCCGGCGAGGGTGACCAGGCCGAAGGCATTCTGCTGGTCGACGGCGCTGCTGTTGATGATGGCACCGGCCCCGCCGACGCCGGCGCCGGAGATGGTCACGGCCTCACCCTGGATGTTCAGGGCGTTGGCCGTTGCGATGCCGCCGATATCGAGAGTCCCGGTGCCGGAGACGGTGGTCCCGCCCGCCGTCGATCCGAGGGCGGTGGTGCTGGTGATCTTCAGGATGCCGTTGTTGACCGAAACCGCGCCGGTGTAGGAGTTGGTGCCCCCGAGGTCGAGCCCGAGGCTGCCAGTCTTGGTGATGCCGGTGCTGCCGGCGATGCCGCCGCCGGTCAGGGCGTAGGTGTAGGTCGAATTGTTGACCGTGATCGAACCGGGCTGCAGGCCGGCGGCCATGGTGATCGTCTGGTTTGCCGCCACCAGGCTGTCATCGAAGGTCACGTCGTCGTTGTTGAAGAAGTTCTCCGGGGTGACACCGTTCCAGTCGTTCTCCGTTCCACCAATCTCCCAGGTCGCCGTGCTACCGTCCCAGACCAGGGCCGCCTTGCCCAGGTCCATGGTCACGGTGGCGGGGTTCACGGTGAACGTCGCGGGTCTGAAGTTCGCGGCGTTTGCCAGCGCGAAGTTCGCAGGGGTGGCGGTGGTGCCGCCATGGTTGAGCACGACGATGCCCGTGGTGGCGGTGGGCAGAACGCTGAAGTCCACGTTCACCGTTCCGTTGACGGTGAGCGCTCCCGCGGAGGTGATCGCTCCCGGGCTGACGCCGTCAATGACCAGCGTGGCGGTGTCGGTGCCGGCGGTGCCGAAGGTGAGCGACGCCGCGGAGCCCTCGCCACCCAGCACCGTGGTGTTGTTGGCGGTCAGCGCCGAGTTCGCCACGCTGCCCGTGAGATTGAGCCGTCCCGCGCTGATGGTGGTTGCGCCGCTGTAAGTGTTCGCCGCGCTGAGTGTCGTGGTGCCGGTGCCCAGTTTGGTGAAGGCACTGGTGCCCGCGAGGATCGCGCTGATCGATTGCGTGCCGGTGCCGGTGGAGACGCTGGTTTTCTGGGTATTGCTGTCCGGCTGGAGTTCGATGACACCGCCACCCGTGGTCAAGAGCGTCCCGGCGCCGGTGATCGACGACATCAGGCTGATGGTGTTCCCCGGGATGTTCGTGTCCAGCGTGGTCGTGCCCGAGGTCGTGATGTTGGACGCATTGATCGCCACGTCCACGGTGGACCCGGTGTTCCGGATCGTGCCTCCCGAGAGGGCGACGATTGCATCGGGGTTGCGCCCGACGAGGCCGTAGCTGGAGTTCAGTTGCAGGGTGCCGCCCGAGAGGTTGTATTGGTCGGCCCCTCCGGTCGCGCCGCGGTTGTCGAGCACCACGGCGGGGACGCTGACCGTGCCGCCGGACTGGTTGAAGATGCCGGTTCCGTCGATGCCGATGTAGAGGACGCCGGCTGCCTCACCTCCGGCACTGGGTTCCGCGAGGGGAGTGCCCGTGATGGCGAGGGTGCCACTGCCGATGGTGTAGGTGGAGGTGTTGTTCGAGTAGTGGCCGACGCGGATCTGATTGATGACGGAAACATCGCCGGCGCTCTGGTCCACGGTGCCGGAGATGCCGGACTGGTCGCCGAGGAAGAAGTTGGCCGCTTGGACGGTGGAGCCCGCGTCGATCGTGAGCTTCGAGCCGTTGATGCCGTTTCCGCCGTCGAAGCCGCCGACGTAGAAGTTGCCGCCGTTGGTGCCGTCGGAAAGGTCGACCGTGCCGCCGTTGAGGACGACCCCGGTGCCGGGGGTGTTGATGGTGACCTTGGACTTGGTCAGGTTGGTCGCGGTTCCGTTGTGGGCGGCGAGGATCTTCTGGCCCGCGCCCAGGGTGTAGCCGTCGCTGCGCTGGAAGCGCAAGGTGGCCGCCGCCAGATCCTGATAGAGGATCACATCGCCGGTGCCGAGGGTTCCGGTGGTGGTGTTGTTGCCGACCAGAAGCTGGTTGGTGCCTGCGGTGCCGCCGCCATTGACCCAGATGCGCTCCAGCCCGGAGCTGTCGCCGGTGAGGAACACGTTGGTGCCCGCGGCGCCACCGCCGATGACGAGGTCATCGGTGGCGCCGGTATTGGTGACGGTGCCGCTGAGGGTGCCGGTGCCGTTGTAGGGCATGATCTTGGCGGGGCCGGCGAGCGTGATGTTGCCCGACAGGATGCCGTTGTTATCCATGCGGACCGCGCCGATGCCAGCGTAGGCCAGCGCCGGAACCGAGGGGGTGCTGCCGTCCGCGCCGGTCGCGGCGGTTGCAACGGGGCCTCCCGAGGGCTCTGCGTATCCTGCGCCGGTCAGCGTGAGGGTGTTGGCGATGGTGGTGCCGCCCATCCACAACTGGGCGCCGTCCCGGACGATGACATTGGCGGTTCCCAGGTTGCTCTGGTTCACCGCGGCGTTGGTCCGGAAGGTGCCGTTGGTGGCGAAGGTGCCGCTCGGGTCGAGGTCCAAGGTGCCGCTGAAGCCGCTGTTGTTGCCGGTCAAGGCGACATCGCGCGGTCCGGCGACGCCGGACACGTTGGCATCGACCAGCACGGTGCCCGCACCCGAGATGTTGCGGTTGAAGGCGATGTTCCCGTTGTTTTGGGCGAGCTTGAGGGTGGATCCGGCATCCACCAGGACACCGCTGGTGCCCGTCAATGTGCCGGTGCTCTGGTCCACCTCCAACGTGCTGTTGTTGGTGACGGTCGTGGCGCCGGTGTAAGTGTTGGTGTTCGCCAGGACCAGGGTGCCGCCGCCGTTGACCAGCAGGGGCATCGGCCCCTCCCCGGAGAGGGTGCCGCTGGCCAGCCTGTAGGTGTTCCCGGTGGTATGGGCGAACTCGACGCGGAGCGGGTTGATGGTGCCGGCCAGGGCGATCAGGTTCTGGGCGATCCCGTCGTCGTTGAAGATCACGTCGTCGAGCGCGAGGAAGTTCGTCCCCAGGCTGTCGCTGGACTTCTTCCAGTTGGCGGTCGTGTTGACGTCCCAGTTGCCGTTGGCCGCGGCTCCGGTCCAGATGATGCGGTCGTTGGTGGCGGTGATGCCGATGGCACTTCCGGTGTCGGTGACACTGCCGGCCAGGCGTCCCGGCAGGGTGCCGACGGTGAACCCGGCGACTCCGGGGGACGTGCCGCTGTAGGTGATGACCGGATAGAAGGTGGAGAGCGGGCTGAAGCCGCCGTTCGGGGTCACCGTGATGGAGGTGGTTCCACTTTGGGTGAGACCGCCGGAGTTGGTGACGTTGATCAGATCCGAGCCATTGGAGCCCAGGTTGACGGCGATCGTGCCATCGGTGAGGGCCAGGCTCGAGGTCGTGACCGTGCCGGCGGTGGTGGTCGTGCCGGGTGCGAGCGTGGTGCCGGGGGCCAGCGTCAAGCCTCCCAGGGTGGGGTTGCCGCTCAGGGTGCCGCCGGTGACGGCGACGGGTCCGCTGGTCGTGTTGTTGAGCTGCAGGTTGCCCGCGCCGGCCTTGGTGATGCCGCCCGCACCGACGATGCCGGCGGTGATGGTGAGGTCGTTGACGGCGGTGCCTTCGTTGACCGTGACGACCGTGCCGCCGGCCCCGACGTCCAGCGAGCCGGCACCGTCGATGGTGTGGGAGCCGTTGGTGGTGGGGAAGGTCGAGATCGACGCGAAGGACTGGGTGAAGCCGGAGTTGATCGTCAGCCGGGTATTGTTCGCGTTGTTCTCGCCCAAGGTGAAGGCGGTCGTCGGATTGAAGGCGTTGGTGGTGTTGGCGACCAGGGTGCCGTTGCCGATGCCCAGCGCGCTGTAAACGTGGCCGGACGAGTTGAAGGTCCAGGTGCCGCCGTCCGTCTTGAAGAGATTGGCGGAGCCGATGTTCAGGTTGCCGGTCAGCACGCCGGCGCCGTTGCCGCGGATGAAGAGCTGGGTGGACGGTGTGACGCCCTGGGTGATGTTCCCGGAAATCGTCAGGGTATTGCCCGCCGAGGTGATGGTCTGGTTGAGGCCACCTTCCAGCACGATGCTGCCCGCCCAGGTGTTGTTGGTGCCCGAGACGTTTTCGAGGGCGGTGCGCGCGTTCACCGCGTTGCTGGTCGAATCGTTGCGCAGGATCAGCGTGCGGCCCGCGCCAAAGGTGAGGCCGCCGGTGAGTTGGAGGGTGTTGGTGTCGGCCGCTCCGGGGTTGTCCGGATTCTGAACGATCACCGTCGGGCTGTTGCCCAGCGCGCCGGCGCTGCCGAGGCGAAGCTGGCCGTCGCGGACGGTGGTGATGCCGGCGTAGTTGCTGTTGCCGGTGAGGGTCAACAGGGCGCCACGGGTTTTGGTCAGGGCGAACGAGCCATTGATCGCACCGGAGATGGTGCCGGTGCCGGAGTTGACTCCGATCTCGCTGTTGCGCTGGAGGTTGATGGTGCCGGAGAGGGTGGCTGCCTCGACTCGCAAGGCCCCCAGGTTGCCGGCGGACTCCACCCAGCCGGTGCTGTTCAGGTTGAAGGTGTTCGTGTGGGTGCCACCGGTGAGATAGGCCTGACCGGCCCCGGCGATGCTCACCGCGCCGGTGCCGAAGCCCGCGGCGATGCCTGATGCGACCCGAACGTCGGAAATGGAAGTGCCGCCGTCATAGGTGTTGGCCACGCTGAGGACGAACTGGCCCTGGTTGGTCGCCGCGGCGGCGGCGGTGCCGTTGACGTCGTTGTTGAAGGTCAGGCCGAGGGTCGCGGCGCCGTCGTTGATCACGCCGCCGAGGGTTTGCACCTTGTCATTGTTCGAACGGATGACGGTGGCATCGATGAGAGTGAGGCCCGCGCCGATCGAGTTGGTGGCGGATGCGGTTCCTGCGTTGAGGAAGTCGATGGAAGCCGGAGAGGTGGTGGCATCCATCGTCAGGGTGCCGCCGGTGCCTGCATTGATGGCATAGCTGAAGAACCCCGTGGTGGAGTCGCCGATGTTCAGGTCGCCCACGGTCCGGCCGCCGTCGAGGGTGATCGTTACGTTGGCTGTGAGGTTGGTATTGAAAGTGATCGTGTCGTTGATGGCATTGCCAGGAACGGCAACGGGAGACCAGTTGGCCGCTGTTCCCCAGCTTCCACCAGTGGTGAGGGCCCAGCTGCCGCTGGCGGCGCGGGCGGGCTTTGATGCCAGAGCCATGGCCACCGCGATCGCGAGAACGCCGGGGATGCTGAAACGACGGGAGACGCGATAGCGGACGAATGTGAATTTCGGCTTCATGGGTTCTGAGGGGTTGGGGACGTTTGGGTTCTCTGGTTTCGCGTCCTTGGCGGCGCTCCAGTAGGCTAGGAACCGAACAGATCCGCAATTCGGCGTCAAGCTGTCGGAAGATTTTTTGGGCGATTTGTCATTTTCTCAAGGGATTGCTGATCCGGGCACGGGTGGCCCGCGTCGATCACCCGGTCAGGATTGTCCCCTCCGCGGCCCCGGGTGGAGTGTTCGTTGCGGATCCCCCGGGTGTCGGTGCTTGCCATTTCAAGCAGCTCCCGCCAACTCTTCCCGGCGTTCCGGACTCCAGGGCCTGTAGCTCAGCGGTTAGAGCAGGGGACTCATAATCCTTTGGTCGTGGGTTCGAACCCCACCGGGCCCATTTTTCTCGGCTGGCTGCTTGACGGCCGGGCGGATCAGGGAGGCGGGGTGACCCGGAGGCGGAGGAAGCGCCTTGCTGCCGTGCCCGTGGAAAGGCTGGCGCGGACGGTTTGCAGGTTGCCGTTGTCGCCCAGGGTCTGTTCGGAGACGCCGGCATTGCTCCAGGCTCCGGTCACGAGTGTGTCGTTCCACTCGACCGCAAAACCGAAGCCATCCGCGAGGGCGGTGTTCATTCGGGCGTGGAGTCGGGGGCGGGCGCTTCGAAGCGGTTGCCTTCGATGCGGCACTGCGGGGCGCCGATGATCTTGAAGTCCGGTCCGCCGGAGCGGATGAAGGTGTTGCCGGTGATCACGAGGCGTTCGATGGGCGGGATGCCGTCGCGGCCGCGGGCGTTGTGCGCGCGGGCTTCGATGGCCATGCCGTTCGGGCGGGGGGCGATGTCGGTGAAGGTGTTGCCTTCGATGGTGATGCCGCTGGGAATGCCGCCGACGGTGCCCATGCCGGTGTTTAGGACGATGCCGCCGCCCCAGCGCGAGAAGGTGTTGCCGCGGATGGTGCCGGGGCCGGACATGATGAGAAGCCGTTGGAAGGAGTCCTCCCAGCGGCAGTTCTGCACGGTCCAGCCCGCGCATTCGTGATCCGGCCACGATGCCTGGCCTGCGGAAAAGGGGGTGGCGTCGCGGTCGAGCGTGACGGTGAACTCCTTGAGCGAAACCAGCTTCGCCTCGCCGAGGAACTCGCCGCTTTCGCGGTGGATAAAGCGCAAGCGGTCGCCGGCCCGGGCGTTGCCGAGGGTGGGGCGGAGCGAGGCGTTGCGCTCGAAGGTCAGCTGGTGGCCGGAGACCGATCGCACCTTGCCCCAGATGCCGTGGAAATTGGCGAGGTCGTCGGCGGTGTGGCGGATCGTGACGTTGTCGAAGGTGCTGCCGTGGCGCAGCGAGCGGGAAAGAAAGCCGTCCGCGCCCTTCCACTGGCAGGTGCCCGGCTGCGGGCCGAAAAAACAATCCTTCCACAGGTGCGCGCCGTCGCCGCCGACCTCGACGGGGCCACCCTTGTCGACGTGGACGTTCAATCCGTGCATCGTCAGGTTGCCGGAATTCTCCAGCGTGATGGCCGCGCCGGTGACGTAGAGGCAGCAGAGTCCGTCGCCGACGCGCAGCACGCCGAGCTCGCCGAAGCGGCGCTCCCAGCCCGCGTCGTGGATGCGCTCCATCAGGTCGGGATCGCGCAAGGTGACCCAATAGCGTCCGTTCTCGGACGGCACGATGCCGGAGTAGCGCAGCTTGCGGATGCCGGGCTGGAGGTCGTAGAGCGGGGCGCAAAAGCGGCCGTCGCTCTTGAAGGGGAGCAGGCGCTGCTCGTCGCTGCCGTTGAATCGTTCGGGCACGGTCACGCCCGGTGAAGGTTCGATTTCGAAGCGCTTGTTCGAGCGGTCGATCCGGGTGATGCGGCCTTCGATCTGCCCCGGGGTGGCCCGCGCGAGGGTCGCGCCGCGGAGGACGAGATTGCTGCAGTTGCGAAAACCGACACAGCGGTGGCCTGGCGGCATCTGGGTGTCCGGCAGATCGAACCAAAGCGTCGCGCCCGTGGCATCGATGACGAAGGGCCGGTCATCGCCGCGCCGCAGTCCGTCGAACAAGAGGGCATATTCCGCCTTGCCGCCCTGCTTAGCAGCGGAGGCAAACCGGTAGTGGCCGGGTGGCACCCGAACTTCCGCCGCACCGGCATCGAAGGCCGCGCGGACCAGTGGCAGCAGCCCGCTGCCGCGCTCGCGCTGCTGTTTTCGCTCCTCCTCCGTGAAGCGCGGACGGGGCGGGGCATCGAAGCGGAAGCGGGTGGTGACCGGCGGCGGCGACTTCGACCCGAGGATCGCGCGTTGATGCGGCGCCAGATTCCCGGTGCCGGCATCGCCAGCGAGGGGAAGGGGCGCCGACGCGGCGAGGCCCGGGACCGGCGGATCGACAACGGGGTCGTCACCGGCGGGGGCCACCGGTAGCGAGACCAGCAAGGGGAAGAGGAGTGCAATGAAGGCTTTCAAGCCGGGATGTCCTGTTAGGGAGCGGAAGGTTCGGTCACGCGGAGGCGGAGGAAGCGCCGGGTTGCGGTTCCAGTGGAAAGGCTGGCGAGCACGGTTTGCAGGGTGCCGTTGTCATTGAGGAGTTGCTCGGTGACGCCGGCGGTGCTCCATACGCCGGTGGCGAGCGCGTCGTTCCATTCGACGGTGAAAACGAAGCCGTCCGCGAGGGCGGCGTTCGATCGGGTGTAGGTGAACTGGAGGACGGCACCGTTCTTCACAAGGGTGGGGGTGGCGCGGGTGGCGGCGTGGGGGTTCTGCGCGGTGGCGAATTCCATCAGGTTGGATTCGCCGTCGCCGTTCGCGTCGAAGGTGTCGGCGGCATTCCCGCTGTCCTCCGTGGTGCCGAAGTGGGTGAGCCGCCACGCTTCCCGGGCGCTGAGGGCGGTGAGGGTGACGTCGTTGCCGTCGCCGCCGGCGTAGCTGATGAGGAAGGTCCGGCCGCCGCTGGCGAGCGTGCTGCCTTCCGGTCGTCCGGCGAAGATCCCGCTGACCGGCGTGGTGGCGGGGTTCTGTACGACCGTGAGCTCCTGGCCCGCGGAGACGCCTGTTAGATCGACCTGCAGGGCACCGCCGAGCGAGGCCTCGCCGGTGAGGGTACCGCCGCGGTAGAGCAGGGTGGAGCCGTCGGAGAGATTGATGCCGCCGGCGGTGACGGAGGCGCCCTGGAGATCGAGGACGGCACCGTTGCGGACGGTGAGATCGGCGCTCTGCGTGATGCTGGCGGTGCCGGTCAGGCGGAGAGTGCCGCTTTCGACGATGGTGGCACCGCGGTGGCCGCAGGTTCCGCCGAGGGTCCAGACGGCGCTGCCGGTCTTGGTCAGGGCGGTCGTGGTGGCGGAGTTCTGCTCGCTGATGTTTCCGGAGAAGGTGGCGTCCACATTCTTCCCGCCGATGCGGTAGGTGAGCGTGCGGTCGCCGGTGGGGCCGCCGCGCAGGAAGGATCCGCTGGCTCCGCTGAACGAGCCGATGGTGATGGTGGTGCCCGCGCCGTTGTTCACGATGCCGCTCATGTAGAAGTAGGTGCCTGCCGCGAGGTTCACGGAGGCGTTCGGCAGGCCGGGCCAGGCGTAACTGGCGGCGATGCGGAAGTCGCCGCTGCCACCGGTGGTGACGTTGAGCTGGCCGGTGAAGGCGCTCCAGTTGCCGGTGATGTCGCCGCGAACGTAGCCGGTGCGATACTCGAGCGTGCCAGCCCCGCTCACGCTGCCGCTGAAGCCGCCGCGGGGCGGGATGTCGAAGCGGGCGCTGCCGGCGATGTGGAGCGGGTTCGCCAGCGTGCCGGCGTGGGTGTCGTTGCCGGCGCTGAACATTCTCAGGATGCCGCCATTGAGCGTCACGGTGCCGCTGCCGAGGGCGCCGGCGTTGGCCGTGGAATTGCCGAGCTGGATCGTGCCGCCGTTGATCACGGTGCCGCCGGTAAAGCTGTTGGAGGAGGTCAGGGTAAGCGTGCCGCTGCCGGATTTCCGCAGGGCCCCGCTGCCCCCGATGGCGGAGCCGCCGAGGGTGAAAGCGCGGGTGGTGTTGTTCACGAGGACGTCGCGCGGCGAGACGGGAGCGGCAATGGTCACGCTGCCGCTGGTCGCGGCGTCGGTGAAGGTCACGGCGTCCTCGTTCAGGAAGACATCGGTGGCCGCACCGTTCAGCCACGAGGCGGTGGTGGCGACGTCCCACTGCGTTTGCGCGCCGGTCCACGCGAGCGTCGCCAGAGCGCCGGTGACGACGAGGTCGACCGAGCTTGCCGAGGGTTGGATCGCGAAGGTCTGGCGCGGATTGTTGGCGAGGTTGTGGGAGAAGGTGGCGGTGCTGGCATCGAGCGTGCCGGTCGTGCTGACGAGCGGGTAGCTGCCGGGGCCGAAGCTTCCGTCTTTCGCGGTGATTTCCACCGTGTGCGCGCCGGTGAGCGTGGCATTGCCGGTGACGGCGACCCGATCGTTCGCGCCGCCGGGGGAGTTGGACAGGGCCGTGCGGAAGGTCGCCGCGGTGCTGGTCAGGGGACCGGTGGAGAGCGTGCCCTCGGGATCGAGGATGCCGCCGCTTGAGATGCCCACCGTGCCCGCGAGCGTCGCGCTGCCGCCGAGCGTCGCGCCGCCGGCCACGGTGACCGGGCTGGTGCCGAAGCTGCCGTTCACGACGAGGGCACCGAGATTTACGGCGGTCGCGCCGCTGTGGGTGCTGGCACCGGTCAGGGTGAGGGTGCCGGTGCCGGTTTTGGTCAGCCTTGCGTTGCCTTGGAGCTTTCCCGCGAAGGTGGTGGAGGTGTTGAGAGCGCCGATGGTGTAGATCGGCGCGCCGGCAGTGCCGCCGTTCAGGATCGCATCCGCCGCGGTGCCGGTGAGCGCGCCGATGTTGAAGGTGTTGCCGCCGGAGTTCGTGACCGGGTTGATGCTGTTGCCGCCGCCGAGATCGAGCGTCGCGCCGGTGAAGCCGTTGAAGGAGCCGCCGTTGAAGATGGTCCGGATGCCGGGGTTGGTGCCCGCGTATTGGATGCGGAGCGTGCCGGCGAAGGCGGCCCAGGGGCCGGTGAGTTCGAAGGTGTTTCCCGGGACCGTCTGGTTCAGCAGGGTGAGGGTGCCGCTGCCGGTGAGCGCGCCGCTCAAGCGGATGTTGCGGCCGGTGTGGATGACGGGTTCGCTGCCCTCCGGCACGCTGATCGGCGCGCTCAGCGGGAGCTGCGTGCCGAACCAGGCATTGGTGACCGTCGAGTCGCCGAGCAGCGTGAGCGGGCCGCTGCCGACGCTGCCTGTGCTGTTAGAAGTGGTGCCTGCGAGGCCGAGCACGAGCGCGCCGTCTTCGATGATGGTGCCGCCGGTGTGCGCGTGGTTCGAGCGCAGGGTGAGCGTGCCGCTGCCGCGCTTGGTCAACGCCATCGGACCGGCGAAGTTGCCGCCGGTGAGGGTGTAGTCCTTGGCCGAGGCATCCACCAGCACCGCGCCGGGCTGGAGGGTGCCGCTCAAGGCGAGCGCGGGACTTGCCGACCCGCTGTCGTCGAGGCTCACGAAGTCGCCGTTGTTGAAGTCCGTCGCTTCGCCGGCGAGCGACCACATGCTGCTGGTGCCGTCCCAGGGGTTGGTGGTTCCGTTTCCGACCCAGACGAGATCGCGTGGCAAGGTGGTGTTGCTGACGAGGACATGGAAGCGCTGGGTCCAGGTGCTGCCGGCGGAGTCGGTCACCGTGAAGTCGAACCAGGCGCGGCCGAACGAATCCAGCGCCGGGGTGAAGCGCGCGATCTTCCCGCCGTCCCCGCTTTGCGTGACGCTGCCGCCGTTGGCGTTGGTCGCGGTGAAGACCGGGCTGGCGGTGAAGCCGCCGGTGTAGCGGGAGAGGTCGATGTCGAGGAAGCTCGGGGCTCCGCTCGTGTTCATCGGGAGTGTCGCGTGGGGCTGGGCCTTGAAATGGAGATACTCCTCGAGATGAGTGTAGCCGGCCGGGGTGTTCGGCGGGAAGAGGGTGGTGCCGGTGATGAAGCCGCCGCTGCCCGGGAAGACCGTGTTGTGGCTCGCCAGCGCCGCGTTCATGCCGAGCGAGTTTTCCCAGACATCCGGCATCCCGTCCTTGTCGGTGTCGGCCGGCGGGGTGGTGGAATTGAGCGCGGCGAAGGCGGTGCCGGTGCTGAGTCCCAGCTCCAGCGGATCGCTGATGATGCCGCGCTGGAGAGCCGCCGTGCGGGTCACGCAGAGCTGGCTGATCTCGTCCCGCAGGGGGCGTCCGGCGTCGTATTCCATGCGGACCGCGCCGACTTTCGAGAGGACTTTCTTGTAAGCCGTGATCCGCGGGTCGAGCGCCACCGGGGCGCCGACGGCGGTGCCGCCGGTCACGCCGTCGATCGTCTGCGGCCATGCGGTGGCGACCGGGTCGTAGGTCGTGGAGGAAACCATCTGGTAGTTCGTGCGGGAGACGTCGAGCACGCCGTTGTTGTTCCCGTCGAGCGCGCTGTCGGCGACGTGCAGCTTGAACTTGTTCGAGCCGTCGGAGTTGGTTCCGCCGCCGTAGAGGGCCGAGTTGGTCGAGGCGCCGTGGACGAAGGTGGAGCCGCGGACATTGACCCGGTGGACGTATCCGGTTCCCCCCGTCGGACTCTCGGCAAGGTTGAAGCCGTTGTTCCAACCGAAGGTCACGTTGTTCGCCCAATCGAAGACGGAGGGCGCGATGAGCTTCGGATTGCGCGTGTGGTTGTTCGCCCACAGGCAGTGGTGGGAGGTCGCGTGGTCCACGTCCCACAGGCCGCCGGCGGAGTGCCCGCTGAGGCCCCACGCGTTGATGCTCCATTGGAAGGTGAAGAACTCCGGCGGGGTGCCGAACGAGGAAAGGTTCTCGTCGGTGGCGAACATCACCTCGCAGTGGTCGAGGATGATGCGCTGCGAGCCGCTGATGTCGACCGCGTCGCCGCCCGCGGGGGATTTGCCGTAGCGCCAGCGGACGTTGCGGATCACGAGGTCGTCGCCCGTGAGGTTCATCGTGTTGTTCCAGAAGCACACGCCGTCGCCCGGGGCGGTTTGCCCGGCGACGGTGATCTTCGACTTCGAGATCGAAAGCCCGCCGCCGCTGCCGCTGGGCAGGCGGATGTGGCCGCTGACCGCGAAGACGATGGTGCGTCCGGCGACCGGTGCCGTATTGACCGCATCCGCGAACGAGCCGGCACCCGAGGCGTTGCGGTTGGTCACGATGTAGACATCCCCGCCGCGCCCGCCGGTCGCGTGGGAGCCGTAGCCTTCGGCACCGGGGAAAGACGGGATCTGCGCCACGGCGGAAGCGGCAGCGAGAAAGGAAGCGGAGAGGGTGGCAGCGCGTGACATGGGTGCAGTGAGATCAGGCAAGATGGATCGCCGTGCTTCGGGCTAGTTCTTGGCGGGCATGGACAAGGTGCCGGTGGATTCGGTGATGGTCCACTTCTTGAAATCATACCTCCGAATCCGCTTGCCGGCCTGGAGCGAGAGCGTTCCGCCGTTGGGATGATGGACGCCGTTGGTTTTCAGGAGCGGGAAGAGGTCGTAGCGCACCGGCTTACCATCGACCTGGCATTCGTCCTTTACCATCGGTTCGGCCGGCTTCCAGCGGAGACTGAGGGTGCGTCCGCGGAGGTTGGTGAAGGTCAGCTTCGGCGGGGATGCCCCGGTGCTTGCGGTGAACCTTGTCCTGGTCCTCAGCGCATCGGCGAAATTGGCCAGCTCGGCATCGGGGCCGCCGCCCGCGAAGGGCGCGAGGGGACTGGTTTCAAGGATCCAGCCGCCGCGCTGGGCGTCGCAGCGCAGGAGGTCGAGCTTCTCGCGTTTGTCGGGCTTGTCCCACGTTGCAGGCTCGGTGAAACGGAAGGCGAAGAGCATGCTGCCGCCGTGGCAAAGGACCCAGCCGTCGCGCTCGGTGCGCTTGACGATGGCTCCGGTGGTGGTGAACGGCGCGCGGGTGGTCCAGAAGCCGTAGTCGGTCGGCACGTCGTGGACGCCGATGAGGGTGCCTTCATATTGCAACGTCTGGCAGTAGGGGTTCTCGCCGTAGGCAAAGGCGTTGCGGATCTTCTCGCTGGGGCGGCGACGGTTTTCCTGAATGATGGTGAAGGTGCTGGCGGGATGCGGGCTGTGCCATTTGAGCATCGTGCGCCGGCATTCCTTGAAGAGGAAGGAATCGAAGGGGCTGCCGTCGTCGCGCTGGCTGGCGAGGCCGTAGCCGGTGGTGAACCAGGCCATCTTGCGGACGATCTGCTTGTGGCTCGGCCAGATGTGGTTGGCAAAGACGGTGCGGGTGTCCGGAAGCGCGGCCTGCCAGGTGCTGAGGAAGTCCGGTTGGAAGACGCGCCCGGGATGGGCCAGCCAGTAGGACTGGGGCGCGGAATTGATGTTGAAGGGCTGGTCGCTGCCGTAGAGCAGCCAGGCCATGCTGCTGGTCGCCGAAGCGGCGTGCGGGCTGAGGTTGAGCGAGCCCCAGTATTTTCCGCGCCCGGCGCTGCTGATGTGATAGCCGCGATGCCAGTGCGCGCCGGTGTGGATGAGCATGAAGTCGAGCGTCATCGCCGCGGCCTTGCTCATCGCGGGATCCCGGCTGAACTCGGCGATCATCCGGGTGGGGGCGAAGTCGGTGCCGTAGTAGACGGGGGCGTCGTATTCGCTGGCGTTGCGATCGGTCGTCTCGCGCCAGATCCGCCAGAGCCAGCCCGCGCAGTTCTTCTGGATCTTCGCCGCATCGTTGCCGGCGGCATCCACGAGGTCCGGCCACTCCTGGGCGGCCAGCCAGCCCGCGCCATCGCGCATGAGTTCGTAGTTCAAGGAGACGCCGATCGGCTTGGAATACTTCCAGCTTGCCGCCAGCCGCTTCACCTTCGCCGCCATGGCAGGGGTGAACTTCTCCTTGTGCACCAGATAACAGTGCATCACCGCGTGGAGGTTGAAGGGGTCCGGCCTCGCCTTCAGGGTGGCGTCGAGCATCTTGTCGAGTGCCGCCAGCGTGCCCGGGGTGTCGATACCGTGCTGCAAGCGCGCGGCGAGGAAGGGCATGCCGTCCTTCGGGAAAGTGGTGCTGCGGGGAGTGGCGGTCGCAAAGTATCTCGAACAGGCGAGGGCACGCTCCGCATAGGTCTTGCCGGTGAGCCGCGGGTTCGGGGTGGTGGTCTTCTCTTGCGCTCCTGCATGGGGCATCGCGAAGAGCGCGGCGAAGGCCAGCAAGGCCGCGCGCAAGGCAGGGCGAAGCGGGGCGGGTGCGAGAAATGCGAACGTCATGGCTTCGAGACTTTGAGATGGAGGAAACGTCGTCCGCCCGACCCTGCCGCGACGCTGGCTTTCACGGACTGCAAGGTTCCGTTGTCGCCGAGGGGCAGCTCGGTGACTCCGGCGTCGGACCAGCTTGAGCCGGCGAGCGAGTCGCTCCACTCGACGGTGAAAAGAATGCCGTCGGCGAGCGCGGCGAGGGAGCGGGTGTAGGTGAATTCGAGGGTGTTGCCGGCTTTGACGAGGGTGGGGGCGGCGATCGTTGCGGCGTGTGGATTCTGCCCGGTGGCGAATTCCAGCAGGTTCACTTCGCCATCGCCGTTCGCGTCGAAGCTGTCGGCGGCGGTGCCGCTGTCCTGCGTGGTGCCGAAGTGGGTGAACCGCCAGTCCTGCTGCCGTGTGAGAACTTCGACCACGAGCGACCGGCTGGTTTCGCCGGAGCTGTTAGAAGACGTGAGCTGGAGAAAATAGCCGCCGGGTTGGCTGAAGGTGACGGAGGTGGCGGGGCTTGCCGGGTTGGTGAAGGTCGCGGTGCCGGGGCCGGAGACGAGCGACCAGAGGGAGCTTTGCGCCGCGGTCACGGTGGCGGCGAGCGGGGCGGGGAGACCGGTGACGGCGGCGGGTGCGCTGCCTGGTGAGATGGCGGGGAGCGCATTCGTTTCGCAGAGGAGCCGGAGGGTCGGGCGGTTGGTTTCGACGGCGGCGTCGTCCGAGTGGATGCGGGTGAAGTTCGCGGCGGCGATGGCTTCGCTGAGCGGTGAGACGACGGTGAGATTGAGGCGTCCGGATGCGAGCGAGGACTGCACCGCGGCGATGAAGTCGGGAGTGCTGGCGAAGGAGCGGGGCGAACTGGTGGTGGTGTTCGCGTTGAAGCCGGGAAGGGTGGCGAGCACGGTGGTGCCGAGGGATCCGCCGGGGTTGGTCCAGGTGAGATTGGCGGTGGCGTCCGTGCGGCGATTCCAGTTCGCGCCGGAGTTGGTGTTCGGATCGGCGGGGCTGGAGCTTGTACCGCTGCCGCTGCCTTCGGTGAAGCCGGCGGTGAGGGTGCGGAGTTCGAGTTGGGAAACGGTGCCCGTGCCAGCATCGCTGCTGGTGACGAGTTCGAGTTGCGCGGACCCGATGGTGGTGCCGGACGGGATGCCTGTTAGATCGAAGGACAGCAGCCCGCGGGCGGCGCTGTTGCCGGTGCCGATGCGGCCGACGAGGAATTGGTTGCGGGCGCCGGCGTTCCAGGTGGGGTTGTCGGCGCGGACGGTGGTGGTTTCCTGGGAGTAGCCGGCGCCGTTCTGGCGGAGAATGATTTCGGTGGGCGTGTCGACGTTCACGGTGCGCGCGGCGGTGCCGGTGATGCCGTTGAGGGTGGCGGCGCATTGGATCCGATAGATGCCGGCGGCGGAGAAGGATGCGCGTGTATCGAGGGCGGACGGGTTGTCGAAGCTCACTGTGCCGGGGCCGGAGACTTGCGACCAGGCGATGCTGGGAGTACCAAGGGCGCCGTGGGTGTCGATGGCGGCGGTGCAGCGGAGTTTCAGGGCGGTGTCCGGCTGCGTGGCGGACTCGGTGGGGCCGGTGATCGAGACGGTGGGGGTGGGAAAGGGATCCAGCTCGATGACCACGTGGGCCTTGGGATCGAGGGTGAGGGACTGGCCGTTTGTGAGATACTCGGCGACGGGCGGGCCGGTGGGATCGGGCACCCAGTCCGGGCGGAAATGCTGGCCGCTGCGGTGGATGCGCAGCGAGCCGGGCCAGTTCAGCGCGGGGGTGTGGACGACCGCGGCGCTGCCGGGATTGTAGAGCACGCGGTGACGCCGGTTGTTGGAAGGATTCTCGACGTCGAGGCCGATCAGGCCGCCGGGAGTGGCGACTTCGGTGACGGTGACTTCATCCGTGGTGGTGTCGGGGCGGACTTCGGCGATGTATTTCCAACGGGTGCCGGCGGTGTAGGGGATCGGGGTGTTGTTCGATCCGCCGCCGGGCTGGTCGCGCAGGGTGATCTCGGTGATCGGGGCGTTGGCGACGCGGAACTCGTATTCTTCCGGGACGACTTCGGCGTAATTGTGATCGTGGAGTTTGATGCGGAGCTTGCCATAGCTCCAGGCGTTGGTGCCGGTGGAGACGAGGGTCTTTGCGGGGCTGTAGGCGGTTCCGCCGTGACCGAGGCGGATCGCGCCCTGAACTTCGTAGGCGTTGAGGTTCGCGTTCGGGGAAAGGTCCAACAGGCCGATGCTGCGGTCGGGCAGGTTGAGCCAGACCTGGCGGGCGGTCCAATCGTGCTCGGTGCCCTTGGTGGAGCTGCCGAAGACGTGGATCTTGTGCGAGGCGCCGATGGCGGTGAAAGAGGGGGTGACGGTGGTGGCTCCTGTTAGTTTGGAAGTGAGCCAGGCGTGGCGGGTTTCGGCGAAGGTGCCGTCGGCGTCGCGCGAGCCGCCGCTGGCGGTGCGGATGCGGGGGAAGACGCCCATGACCGAGGCGTTGACGCGGAAGTTCGGGTCCGGGTCCATGACCTGGGCGCCCATGATGGTGTGGTGGCCGGACTCGTTGTCGTTGATGGCGCGGAGGGTGCCGGTGGTGTTCCAAAGGCCGCCCTGCCAGGAGCGCGGGCCTTGGAGGTTGCGGTCGAAGACGGTGTAGGTGTCCGGGCGGGTGAGGGCGGGAGTGCCGCTTTCATACCATCCGACCTGCGAGACGCTGCCGGTCCAGTTGGTCGCGGTGGCCGGAGCGGCGATGGAGGCGTCGAGGCTGGCGCGGGTGTAGGGGTTTTTGCCGTTGGTGGACTCGCCGGTCTGGCCGGAGCCGTTGATGAAATTCCACGCGTGCTTCCAGGAGGGCGAGGTCCACCAGTCGATCATGCGGCCGTTGATGGGGCCGTACCATTCCATTTTTTGAAGGATCTCGAGTGCCTGGGGACGGCCGGTGATCTGGTAGTAGCGGTTGACGTAGGACTCGACGGTGCCCTGGTAGCCGCCGGCCTCGTTCTGGGTGCCGATGTAGCCGACCGCGCCGTCGGCGAACATGCGGCCGCTTGTCAGGACGTCGTCGATGAAGTAGCGGCCCTTGTCGATGAGTTCCTGGCGGCCGGTTTTCATGCCGAGGTTGTGGAGTTCCACGGCGATGGCGACGTCGGTGTTGACCCAGGAGGCGGTGCGGTTTCCGAAAGCCGCCCAGAGGTTGTTGGCGGCGGTGGTCATCGCGTTGTCCCACTCGGTGTTGGAGTTCGCGGGGATGAGGCCGGGGTAGAGGAGCTGGAACTCGCGGAAGACGATGGAGGCGGGGGCGCTGGCGAAGTCGTCGTAGAAACTGGCGAGCTGGCCGGCGGGGAGGAGCGGGCCGTGGACGTTGATGGCGTCGAGGTAGGCGTAGGTGCGGCGGAGCAGGCGGCGGAGAATTTCCGGGTGGTGGCGCAGGCCGCTGTTCGGGTGGGCGAAGACCCAGAGCAGCGCGTCCATGTCGGCGGCGGTGCTGCGGGCGAGGTTGAAGTCGGCGAAGACGTTGAGCTCGGGCGTGTTCTTTTCCCAGGGGAGATCGGTGGTTGTTAGATAGAGCGCCGCGCCGTCGTTGATGCGTTTCAGGTAGGGATTGGTGGCGGGGGTGGTCTCGATCAGCGGTCGGATGGCGCGGACCTGGGTGACGCCGGTGGCGACGGCGGCCATGGTGGCGGGATCGGTGGCGAGGTTGTTCTGGGCGTCGTCGAGCAGCAGGTTGGCGGCGGCGAAGTCGCCGATGTTGAGGCAGGCCTGGGCGCGTTCGAGGGCGAGTTCGAGCACGACGCGCTTGAGCTGCTCCGCGTTGCTGCTGTTAGGAAGTGCCGCGACCGAGGTGGTGAGCGAGGCGTGGCGGGCGAGAGTGGGGGCGGCGGCGGGATCGTTATAGAGCTTGATCTCCCAGAGCGAGTGGCTGTTGCCGCTGGTGGAGGTGAGCGAGCTCAGGCGGAAGTAGCGGGCGGTGCGCGGTTGGAAATAGCGGTTGGTGTCCTGGAGCAGCGGGTTGACGCCGGTGCCGACGCCGCTGCGGAAATTGGTGGTGATGAGGCTCCAGGTGGCGTTGTCGTCCGAGGATTCCAGCTTGAAGGAGCGGCCGTGCTGGTAGGCGATGAAGTTGAGGCGGTTGACGGTTTGCGGCGAGCCGAGGTCGAGGGTGATCCAGGATTTGGTCGTGGAGGTGTCGGCGTTGGCGATCCAGCGGGTGGTGAAGTCGCTGTCGGTGGCGTTCGTTACCGCGGAGCCTGTTAGAGTCGAGCTGGCGGTGGTGCTCGCGACGGCGAGGGAATCGCTGGCGGTGCGGATGAGGAGGGTCGGGCGGTTGTTGGAGGAGGCGTCCTCGCTGCTGGCGAAGTAGGTGGGCAGGCCGGCGTTCGGGGTCTGGCGGAAGAGGAGGAAGGTGATTTCGGAGTTTCCGCTGGCGGCGATGAAGTCGCGCAGGGCGGTGGTGGAGAACTCGATGCGGGTGCCGCCGGAGGCTACCGATGGCGTGAAGGTGCCAAGTGAGGTGAGCCCGGCCGGGTTCAGGCTGCCGGGCATCGTGGTGGTGGCGTTGGTGGCGGTGTTGAAGGTAAGGAGGGTTTCGTTGAAGGACTCGTTCGGGTGGCCGTCGGGCAGGCCGAACAATTCGAAGGTGAAAGGCGTGGTGCCGTCGCCCGAGTAGTTGTTGAGGGTGAGGAAGAGGCTGGCGCTATCGACGACGGCGTAGGGCGCTGCGGTACTGAAGCGGAGGTAGGCAAGGCGGTCGGAGCCTCCGGAGACGGTGGCGGAGTCGCGTTTGACGAGGAACTCGTCGCCGGTGCCGGCGGTGGCGGTGGGTGATCCGCGCTGGATGAAGGCGTCGTGGGAGGGCGTGAAGGATTGCTGGTCGAAACCCGCGGCGTGGAGCGCGGAGGGGCAACCTGCGAGCGAGATGATCATTCCCGTGAGTGGGAAACGGACACGCCGGATGAACTGGAGCAGTCGAATCATGTTGATGGCTTCAGTGTGTGATCCTTACGCGGACAAAACGGCGGCCGTTGGTGCCGGCGGGGACGCTGGCGGTGACGGATTCGCGGGTGGCGTCGATCGGGTTCGGCGGGGCGGTGACGACGTCGAGGTCGGTCCAGTCGTTGCCCAGGGTGTCGGACCATTCGACGCGCCAGCTTGCTTCGCCGGGGGCGGTCGTGCGGCGTTGATAGGTGAAGAGCAGGAAATCGCCGTCGCGCACGAGGCCGGGTTGGAAGGGGTCCGGGCGGGTGGCGTCGAGGTGAAGCGCCCATTCGAGGAAATTGCCGCGGCCGTCGCCATCCGGATCGGCGTCGGGGCCGGTGGTGTTGGTGTCGGTGACGCCGGGCCAGATGAGTTGCTGCCAGTCGGCGAAGACGGCGGGATCGAGGCCGCCGATCAGTTCGACGCTCAGGTTGTCGTAGGTGGCGGGCATGTTGCTGCCGCCGGATTGCTTGAGCACGACGGTGTTGAAGCTCGTGTGAACGGTGCCCGTGGTTTGGGTGCCGGGGATGGAGAAATGGGTGATCGCGGATGGGCCGCTGCCGCTGGTGACGGTGAGCAGGGTGTCCATGCGGGTGGCGGAGACGAGGGTGGCTTCGAAGACGAAGCGGTAGGTCACGCTGCCGTCGTCGGCGAGGTTGTGTTGGAGGATCGTGCTGCCGATGTCGGTGTAGGCGCCGGCGGTGCCGTTGTTCGGTCCGGCGGTGGTTGAAGTGCTGCTGCCGCTTTCGACCCGGGCGACGTGGGTTTGGGTGCTGGTGCTGTTGTCTCGGACGAAAGTGCCGTAGCCTTTCCAGGCGCCGATGGTGTTGGCGCCGGCCCAGTTGTGGGCGGTGATGGGATTGGCGAGCTGATAGAATCCCGCGCGGATGATGTGGGTGGCGGGCTGGGTGCCGGTCTGGCGGTAGTCGAAGGCCAGCCGCAGGGTCTGGCCGACTCCGAGGTTCACGCCGGGGAAGGAGCGGCCGATGGACTCGGACATCGAGGTGCCGTTTTCCGACCAGACGAGCGCGCCGGAGTTGTTGGAGAGTGAATCACCGGTCACGGGCGCGGCCTTGAACCAGGCACCGGTGCCGTTGTCGAAGCTGTCGGTGAAGATCACCCCGGCGGGCGGGCCGGCGACGAGGAGTTGGCAGGTGGTGGTGGCGGTGGCGCCGGCGGCATCGGTTGCTGTGAGAGAAAACGTGTGGTTCCCGGCGTTCGTGGGCGTGCCGGAGAGCTGGCCGGCGGGATCCAACGTCAGACCGCCGGGCAGGACGGAACCGGAGGCGATGGACCAGGTCACGGCACCCAGACCGCCGGCTGTTAGAAGGTTCTGCTGATAGGCCTGGCCGCTGGTGGCGGCTGGCAGCGTGGTGGTGGTGATCTGAAGTCCGGAGCAGGAGAGCGCCAGGGCTTTGTCGGCTTGTTCGCTGCCATCCACGACTCGGAAGACGGGGTTGAAGACGCCTGAAACGGTGGGCGTGCCTTGGAGGATGCCGGCGGTGGTGATTTCCATGCCGGCGGGCAGCGAGCCCGAGAGGAGCTGCCACTGAGGCGCGCCATCGCCATGGGCGCTGTTGAGGGCGAAGGGCGGGTAGGCGACGCCGACGCGTGCAAGCGGGAGCGTCGGGGTGACGATGACCAGCGGCAGGGAGCCGACATCGGCGGCGTTGGCGGTGGCGCTGCGGGCGAAGATGTCGTGGCCGTAGCTAGCGGTCAGCGGCGTGCCGGCCGGGGCTTCCAGGGAGTCGTCATCGGGCTGCGGGGTGGCGGCGTTCTCCAGCGCCATCTGGCCGCGGAAGACGGAGCTGTCGGCGGAGGTCTCGGTGAGCACGAGGTCTTCCGCATCGCCATTCCGGCTGGTGACGCGAACGGTGGCGGATTCGGCGAGGCCGCGGTTGAAATTGAGGGGGGCGCGGAGTTCGATCTCGATCGTGCCGTTGGGCGCGCCGTTGCCGAGGAAGGTGATCGACGAGCGGTCGCGGGCGGCCCAGGTCATGCCGGCGTTCCAGGCGGAGTTGAAGGCGACCCAGCCCTCGACGTAGCCGGGGGAGACGGTGGGGTTGTAGGGGAAGGCGGGGTGCTTGGCGGAGGCGTCGAGCACGCCGCGGGCGTTTTCCAGGATGCCGAGGCCGCCGATGTGTTGGGAGAACCAGCCGGTTTCCACGCCTTCGAAGCCATGGGTCGGCTGGGTGGCGCGGAAGCAGAAGTGGCGGTTGTGGGGATTGCGGCCGAAGATCTGGTCGAGCTGGGAGGTGGCGATCTGGCGGAGGCGCGCGATTTTCGCGGGATCGGTGATGCGGGTGGCGGCGGCGAGGGCGGAGGCGGGGAAGCCGGCGATGTTGCCGGGCTCGTTCCACCACGGGTGGCCGCCGGGGACGTTCTCGGGCGTCCAGATGGTGTCGGAGTATTTCCGGAAATCCCAGAGGTTGGCGGAGCGGGCGATGACGGTGTCGGTCCAGTTCGCAAGCCAGGTGTCGATGCCGGTGACGGGTGTCGCGGGATCGCGCAGCATGAACTCGGCGAGGGCGGGCACGAGGATGTGCTCGGACATCCTCTGGCCCTTGGTGACGAGGGGATCGGTCGCGCTGAGGTTGTTGACGATCCACTGGGCCTGGTTGCGTGCTGTTGTTAGATAGAGGGCGGCGTCGCCGCGGCCTTCGCGCAGGGCGACCTGGTGCATCAGCAGGTTCGGCACGATGGAGTGGCCGGGCGGCAGCGAGCCCTTGGTGCCGCCCATCACGGTGTAGGTCTGGAGCAGGTCCGCGGTGTGGGCGATGTCGTACCAGTTCCAGCGGTCGCGCGCGGTGTTCGTCCACAGCGGGAAGAGGTAGTCGCGGGCTTCATGGTAGAGCGAGAGCGGGATCCACTTCTGATAGAGCGGGTAGTAGTAGAGGAAGTAGGCGAGCTCCTCCTTGATCAGGGTGTGGTTGAGATTTCCCCGCAGGTAGATGTCCACGCCCCAGTGGATGAGGCGGACGATCTCCGGGGTGTCGGCGGGCAACGTGTTGCGGAGGCCGAGGTAGCTGCCTTCGACCGGCATGCGGTCGGGGCCGAAGGCGTCGGGGTTGGCGGCGTACCACTGGATGAGCGTGCGCAGCTCGAAGGAGAACTGGTGGGAGTCGCGCCAGGCGATGCCGGAGCTGTTCTTGCCGCCGGCGACATTCCACGAGGTCGCGTCGCCGAAGCCGCTGCGGCTGTCGATGAAGAACTGGACCATGCGGCGGTAGCTGACGCGTTCGATCCAAAAGGGGCCGATGCCGAAGACGTGGGACTGCTGGGGGGAGGGCGTGGTGGCGAGGACGATGCGGTAGTTGCCGGTGGCGGCGGGTTGGAAGGCGCTGAAGTCGCCGACCGAGCCGTCGCCGGTGGCTTCGAGCGTGCCGCTGAACACGACGCTGTCGCCGGGATCGGTCACCACGGAGAAGGGCGTGCCGGCCGGAGCGAGCGGGGCGGTGAAACGTTTGCTGCCCGAGGTGTTGTAGCCGCTTTGGTTGACCAGCACTTGGGCGCCGGCGAGGCCGGTCGCGGCAAGAGCGGCGAGGAGGATCGCGAGGCGCATCGGATCAAGGCGACGGAGTGATGCGGACCCGCACGAAGCGGCGGCCGTTCGGGCCGGCGGGAATCGTGGTGCGGACGGACTCGCGGGTGGCGTCGAGGGAGACCGGCGGATCGCTGGCGGCGGGGGTCCAGGGGGCGGCGAGGGTGTCGGACCACTCGACGGTGAAGGTGGCTTCGCCGGGTGCCACCTTGCGGCGGGTGTAGGTGAAGTCGAGGACGCTGCCGTTCTTCGCGAAGGCGGGCTGGTGGACGTCGGGGGCGGTGGCGTTGAGGTGGAGGGCCCACTCGGTGAGGTTGTCGAGGCCGTCACCGTCGGGGTCGGCGTCGGGGCCGATGATGGCGGGGTTGCTTTGGCCGGGCCAGGTGAGTTGCTGCCAGTCGGCGAAGACGGCGGGATTGTTAGACGCGGTGGCGGTGACGGCGAGGGTGCGGGAGACGGTGCCGCTGGCGTTCGAGGACAACAGGCGGAGGGTGTAGGCGCCGGGCTGGCTGAAGGTGACGGTGGTGGCCGGGTTGTTCGAGTCGGCGAAGGTGGCGGTGCCGGTGCCGGAGACGAGGGTCCAGGTGGTAGCGGTGGCTCCGCTGGCGCTGCCTGCTAGAGCGGTGGGCGAGCCGCTGGCGGCCGCGGGGGCGGTGCCGGTGGTGATGACGGGCGCGGGGTTGGCGGTGAAGCCGAGGGTCAGGCGAGGGCGGTAGGCGGGAGTTGGGTGGTCGTCCGAGGCGAAGCGGGCGAAGACGCTGGTGCCGGCGGTGGTGTCGTTCGCCATGGTGAGGATGAATCGCAGCGGGCGGGCGGCGGTGAGGGCGGCGTTGGCTTCGGTCACGAAGGCGGGATCGAGCGTGAAGGCGTGCTGGGTCCCGGCGGCGGTGGTGGCGGTGTCGAAGCCGGCCAGGCTGCCGATGACGGTGGCGGAGAAGTCGGTGCCGCTCTGGCCGCCCGCAGTGCCCCAGAGATTGGCCGTGGTGGGGCCGGTGCGGGAGTTCCAGTCGGCGCCGGTGTTCGCGCCATTGGTGGAGTTGCTGCCGTTGCCGCTGCCTTCGGTGAAGTCCTTGAGCAGCGGGCGGAGTTGCAGGGAGTTGATGGTGCCGCTGCCGGCGGAGGCGGCCCAGAGGTCAAAGGACGCGCTGGTGACGGTTGCGTTGGCGGGGACGCCGGTGAGGTCGAAGGCGAAGAGACCGCGCATGCCGGAGTTGCTGTTGCGACCGATGAGGAGCTGGTCGCGGGTGCCGGAGTTCCAGGTGGCGGTGTCGCCTCGGATGAAGGTGGCGGCGTGGGAGTAGCTGTTCTCGCCCTGGCGGAAAGTCAGGGTCGCGGGGGCGGCGACGAGGACCGTCCGAGTGGCGGAGGCGGTGGTCGTGCCGAGGGTGGCGGTGGCTTGGATGACGTAGGTGCCGGCGGTGTCGAAGGTGACGGTGCTTGTTGCGCTGTTAGATGGGCTGATGGTCGCGGTCCCGGGGCCGGAGAGTTTCGCCCAAGCCCAGGAGAGCGGGGCGGTGGCGCTGCTTTGCTGGATGGCGGCGTTGAGATGGAGCGTGTCGGCTAGGGCTGCGACGGTGACCGGTTCGGCGGCGGGGCTGGTGATGACCACGTCGGGCGCGGTGACTTCGAGCGGGTTCGTCCCGGCGTTGAACTCGGCGAGGTTGTTGCGGCCGTCTCCATCGGGGTCGGCGCTGTCGGCGGCGTTGCCGGAGTTGGCGATGGTGCCGAAGTATTGGAAGCGGAAGGCTTCGAGCGACGTCATCGCGGCGAGGGTGAGGACGACGTCGTTGCCATCGCCGCCGGTGTAGCTGATCTGCCAGACGTAGTTCGGGGCCTGGGCGAAAGTCGCGTTTTGCGGGAGTCCGCTGAAGGTGCCGGAGATCGCGCCGGGGCTGGTCTTCTGGATCAGGGTGAAGCTGCTGCCCGGAGTGAGGCCGGGGGCGGAAACGACTTCGAGCGTGCCGGCGAGGGTGACGTTGGCGGCGGCGGTCAGTTGGTCGTATTGGGTGCCGGGGGTGCCGCCGTTGATGCGGGTGCGGATTTTCGCTGCGGATTGGAGGGCGAGATTGCCGCCGACGGCGGGCGATCCGAGCGGGGCGAAGGTGCCGGAGGTGGCGGTGAGCGGACCGGCGAGCGTGCCTGTGAGAGCGAGGGTGCCGGAGCTGAGGGTGGTCAGGCCGCTGTGGGTGTTGGTGCCGCGGATTTCCCAGGTGCCGGTGCCGTTCTTGGTCACGCTGACCACGTTCGAGGAATTGTCGGCGATGCCGCCGCTGGTGATGCCGTTGGCGCTGCCGCCGAGGAAGAGGGTGCGGGCACCGGCGCTGGGAGAGGTGGTGATCGCGCCGGTTAGATTGAGCGTGCCGCCGTCGCTGAGGATCTGGGTGCTGCCCGCGCCGGTGGTGAGGAGGAGTTGGCCGGCGATGGTGTTGTTACCGGCGACGTTGCGGAGGGCTCCGTTGGTCTGTGTTCCGCTGGTTTGGAAGCGGGTGGTCGCTGGAAGCGTGATGTCGCCGCTGGTGCCGTCGAGTTCGATGCGGGCAGTGCCGCTGGTGCAGAAGACGTCCTTCGTCGCGCCACCGAGGGCGGAGGCTTGGAAGATGCGGAGCACGCCGGCGCTGGCGGTGATATTACCCGTGAACGTGTTGGCGGCGGCGAGTTCGAGGATGCCCACGCCGAGCTTGGTGAAGCTGCCGGTGGTCTGGTCGAGCGGGAGGTCTACGGCGAAGACGTGGGCGGCATCGGCGACGTCGATGCCGACATACCTGGTGGCGGTGAAGGTGATCGGGCGGGCGAGGTCGGAGAGGTTCGCCAGTCCGGTGCCGGTGACGCGGAGGTTGCCGCCGTTGAAGACGAGAGGCGCGGCGGGGTCGCCGAGCTGGGTGGTGGCGGAAATGGCGAGGGTCCCGGCGTTGAGGGTGGTCGGCCCGGTGTAGTTGTTAGACTGGCTGAGAACCAGCGTGCCGGAGCCGTTCTTGGTGAGGCCGCCGCTGGCTTGGTCGAGGAGGAGATCGGCGGTGACGCTGTGGGTGGAGGTCGAGATGTCGAGGGTGACGGCCTTGTCCGGGGTGAAGGTGACCGGGCGGTTGAGGGCGCTGAGGGAGCTCAGGGACGAGCCGAGGATTTGCAGCGTGCCACCGTCGAGGGTGAGCGGGGCGGTGGGCGCGCCGAGGTTGTTGGCGGTGGTGATGGCGGTGACGCCGGCGGAGAGGACGGTGGGTCCGGTGTAGCTGTTAGAGCCGCCGAGGATGAGGCGGCTGTTGGTGCCGATGCGGGTGATGCCGCCGCTGCCGGTGATCGGCCCGCCGAGGGTGAAGTTGCCGGTGTTCGCGCCGTCGATGGTGAGGTCGGCGGTGAGATCGATGGCGTTGGCGAGGTTGTAGCTGAAGTTGGTCGAGAAGGCGTTGAGGAGCAGCTGTGGCGGGAGTTCGCCGTTGGCGTGGAAGCGCAGGGGGCCACCGCCGGGGTTGACGTTGATGGATCCGCTGCCGCTGCCGGCGAGTCGCAGGCTGTTGAGCGAGAAGGTGCCGGCGTTGTCGTTGGTGGGCGTGATCGTGCCGGCGGTCAGGGTGGTGAGGCCGCTGAGGAATTCGAGTTTGGTGGCGGGATTCGAGGTCGGGGCAAGGCCGAGGTTCCAGTTGGTGGCGGTGGACCAGTTGCCGGAGAGCGGCTGGTGCCAGACGAAGGCAGGCAGCGAGGTGGCGTCGGTGGGGAGCGTGTTGTTGTTGAACTCGGTGAGGTTGTTGACGCCGTCGTTGTCGGGGTCGGCGCTGTCGGCGGCGTTGCCGGTGGCGGTGGTGACGCCGAAGTGGGTGAAGCGCCATTGCTCGATGGGCGAGAGGGGAGTCCAGGTGAGGTTCACGCCGCTGGTGGTCTGCTCAATCGCGAAGCTGCCGTAGCCGCTGACGGGGTGGCCGGCGGAATCGGCGCTGATGGTGCCGAGAGTGAAGGTGCCGCTGCGGGACAGGGCGCTGAGGACGGGCCAGTTGCGCGGTGAGGACCAGAAGGGATCGGCGAAGTCGGCGAGTCCGTCGGCGGGATTGAGGATGACATCGACGACCGCGCCGGTGGTGACATTGGCGGCGGGAGCACTGACCTGGCCGAAGCCGGTGGTGGCGGAATTTTCGGTGAGATTCCACTTCACGCGGGCGCTGGCTCCGAAGGCGAGGGTGCCGCTGAATGTTAGAGTGCCCGGGGTGAGGGCGAGGTTGCCATTGACCGTGCTGTTCGGCGTGACAGTGCCGGAGCCGCCGAAGGTCGCGCTGGTGGCGACGGTGACGTTTCCGCCCGCGGCGATGCTGGCGTTCTGGAGGAGCAGGGTGCCGGTGTTGACGTTGGTGGTGCCGGTGTAGGCGTTCGCTCCGCCGAGGCTCCAGAGACCGCTGCCGGATTTGACGAGGTTGGTTTTGTTCGTGGTGCTGTTGTCCACGATGGCTCCGGCGAGCAGTCCTTCGGAAGTGCCGGTGAGGGTGAGCGTTTTGGTGCCCGCGCCGGTGGCTGTTAGAGGGCTGAGGAAGGTGAGTTTGCCGCTGCCGTTTTGTTCGATGACCGCGCCGCCGCTGGTGCCGGCGAGGTTGAGGACGCGGTCGGTCTTGGTGGTGGCTCCGATGAAACGGAGGGTGGCGGTGGTCGAGGTGTTGCCGAGGTTGATGGTGGCGTTGGCGACGTTAGTGGGGAGGCCGAGGCTGGAGGCGCTGAGGGCGACTTCCTCGTCGCCTTCCTCACCGATCAGGCTGTTGAGGCTGTTGATTTCGAGGATGCCGCCGTTGACGAGGGTCTGGCCGGTGTAGGTGTTTTCGCCGAGGAGCGAGACGACACCGCTACCCGAGGAGCTGCGGGTGACGTCCGAGCTTCCGTCGATTGCGCCGGTGACCACGGTGTTGCCGTTGCCTTGGAAGACGAGTTGGTCGCTGCTGCCGTTGTCCTGGTTGATCTCGCCGGAGAGCGTGAGGGTGCCGGCATCGCTGGAAATGCGGGTGACGCCGCTGACGGCGACGGCGGTGATTTCGCCGGCCCAGGTGTTGTTTCCGGAAACATTGCGCAGCACGCCGCCGGTGCCGCTGCCCTGGCCGGTGAGGGTGGCGCGGTGGCCGGTGAGGGTGATGTTGTTTTGGAGATCGAGCGAGGCTCCGTTGGCGACGGTGATGTTGGACGAGCCGAGGGAGTCGGAGTGGCGGAGATTCAGGACGCCGGCGCTGACGGTGGTGGGGCCGGTGTTCGAGTTGGCTCCGGATAGAACGAGGTTGCCCGCGCCGGTTTTGGTGACGCCGCCGTTGCCGTTGATCACGCCGCTGACGGTGGTGGTGTTCGACGGGATGTTGAAGGTGGTGGCGGCGTCGAGGGTGAGGATGCCGCCAAGGTTGTGGGCGACGTTGGCGGTGCTGGTGACGGCGGGCGCGCTGCCGGCGAGGAAGAGCGCATCGCCGGTGAGGTTCACCGCGCCGTTGGTGAGGTTGAGCTTGTTGGCGAGGAGCAGGCCGAGGTTGTTGTTCGACGAAATCGAGCCGGCGTTGTTGAAGACGATGGTCGTGGCGAAGGCGGAGATCGGCTGCTGGGGCGTCCAGGTGGCGCTGCTCCAATTGCCCGCGCTGGCGGTGGTGAAGGTGGTGGGCGGAGCGGCGGGGACGATGCTGATCTGGGCGGAGTTCGCGCTTTCGATGCTGCCGTTGAAGGCGCTGACGACGTAGAAGTAGGTGGTGCCGTTGGTGAGGCCGGTATCGCCGTGGCTGGGGGCGAGCAGGTTGTTGGCGATGGTGGTGTAGGGGCCGCCGCTGGTGGTGGAGCGTTTGACGCGGTAGTGGGTGGCTCCGGCGACGGCGTTCCAGGTCAGGTTCGCGCCGGTGCTGACGGGAGCTCCGGCGAGCCCGGTGGGGGCGGCGATGCTGGCCGACGGGGTGGCGGTGGCGGTGTAGGAGCGCTCGCTTTCATAGCCGCCATTGAGCGCGGTCAGCTGATAGAAATAGGCAGTGCCATTGAGCGCGGTGGCGTCGTTGTGGCTGGTGCCAGCGATGCCGCTGGCGAGGGTGGTGAAGGGGCCGCCGGGACTGGTGGCTCGTTTCACGGTATAGCTGGTTGCTCCGGCGACCGCGCTCCATGAGAGGGCGACGCTGTTGTTTCCGGCGGTGGCTGTTAGAGTGGAAGGTGCGGAGAGGGTGGTGACGGCGAGCTCGGCGGAGTTCGCGCTTTCACCACCGGCGTTCGAGGCGCTGAGGACGTAGTAGTAGCTGGTGCCGACGGCGGTGCTGGGATCGCTGGTGGTGGTGCCAAGGATGCCGGATATGACGGGCGTGTAAGGGCCGCCGGGGGTGCTGGAGCGTTTGAGTTGGTAACTGGTGGCGCCGGACGTCGCGGTCCACGATAGGCTGACGAGGCCGCTGGTGGGGATGGCGGCGAGGCCCGCGGGCGCGGCGGTGGGGGTGATGAAACTGGAGCTGACGGGTGCCCAGGTGCCGCCGGTGGCGTTGCTGGCGAAGGCGCGGAAGTAGCGGATGCTGCCGGTGGGCAGGCCGCTGATCGCGCCGCCGAAGTTTCCGACGGGGCGGGTGCCGAGGTTGAGGCTGCCGGCCCAGTTGGCGGGAGTGGTGCCGCCGTCGCTGGGGCCGTGGTAGATCGTGACGGTGGTGGTGGAGCCGCCGGTGGAAACGAGGGTGCCGTTGAGGGTGGCGGCAGTGCTGGTGACCGCGGTGGCGGGGAGGTTGGCGAGCATCGGCGCTAAAGCGGCGGCGTAGGGCGTGGCCGGGGCGATGCGGATGAAGGCGGGGTTGTGGATGTTTTCATACACCGCGCGGACCCAGGCGGCGCTGCGTTTCACATTGGCGATGCGGAACTCGTCGAGCGTGCCCTTGAACCAGCGGGTCGAGTTTTCGCTGCCCAACCTAACAGCCCACGTGGTGAGTTCCTCGTTGGCCGGGGCGCTGCCGGTGGCGACTTCGACGCCGTCGAGGTAGAGACGGGCGGTGGAGCCGTCGTGCACGGCGGAGAAGTGGTGCCACTGGTTGTCGGCGAGGTCGCTGGGGCTGGTGACATCGATGCCGGCGCTGCTTTTCCACCAGAGCTTGCCGTCGCTGTTGATGGAGAGCCACCAATTGCGGGTGTTGGAGTCGGTTTCCTTGGTGAAGAGCGAGCGGTAGTTGCCGGAAGCGGGTTTGTCGGCGGCAGCGAGCTTGAACCAGCCGGAGATTTCGTAGTTGTTGGAGAGATTGAGCTCGGTGGCGTGGGGAATGATGGCGTGCTGGGACGTGCCGTTGTGGACGAGGGCGGAGGCGACCTTGCCGGGACTTGTTAGAGTGGCGTTGGAGGTGGTGTTTTGTTGGACGGACGTCGAGTCGTTGACGGTGGTGGAGTTCAAGTGCCAGACGCCGGTGTATCCGCCGGTCCAGGCGGAGCCGTTGACGGTGTAGGCGGGCGCGGCTCCGGAGTAAGCGGCGGGCAGCGCGTATTTCTGCGAGAGATAGCCGCCGACGAGCAGCTCTTCGTTCGCGCTGAGGGCGCGGTCGTAGATGATGACTTCCGCGATGTCGCCGTCCCAGGAGCGGGCGGCGATGCTGCGGTCCTTGGAAATGCGGCTGGCTTCGCAGTTTCCGGTGGTGACGACGGAGACGAGTTTCCAACCGTTGCCGAGCGGGGTGGTGGTGCCGTTGACGGCTGTGCCGTTGAGCTTGGTCGTTCCGTTGCGGACGTTGGCACTGGTGTAGGCGGCGTCCCAGAGGTTTCCAGCGGTGGAGCCGCGGTGGAAGTGGTAGGTGTTGTCGTCACCTAACAGGAAGTGCGTGCCGGGCGCGGTTTCCTTCACCACCCAGAAGACGGTGCGGATGGTGTTGAGCGAGGGGAACTGGAGCGAGGTCTCGCCGTTGGCGGGGAAGCGGACGACGGGTTGGCCGTTGAGCTCCGAGGTCTCGAAGGTGGGCGTGCCGGCGAGGACGGTGGCGTTGCGGGCGTTGGTGGATGAGTCGTTCCAAGTGGTGAGCGTGGCGCCGTCGGCGAGGCCGGTGATGGCGTCGGCCTTGAGCCAGAGGGCGAGGCCGCTGAGGCTGTTAGGCTGGGCGCTGGCGGTGGCGGCGGGATTTCCCCAGAAGGCGAGGATGCTGGTGTTGGCGCTCAGCGACGGGACTCGCACCCAGACGAGGCTGGTGCCGGCGGGGTCCCACTTTTCGATCTCGTAGGCGAGTTCGGTGGTGCCGGTGGAGTCGGTGAAGCGGAGGTCCGCGCCATTGGCGAAGGCGAGTTGGGAGTAGCTGAAGCCGGGGACGTTCGTGGCATCGAGGCGGACGAGCAGCGGGATGTTCGAGAGGGTTTCCGAGTTCGTGTAACCGGGGAAGGCGATGCGCGCGCCGCGGGCCCAGGCGGCCATGGTGCCGCCGTTCCAGATCGAGGGATCGGTGGCGGGGAGTTGGGCGCTGGCGGGGTTGGAGTCGGTGCTTTCGCTGGAGCTGTTCGAGGCGGTGACGACGTAGTGGTAGGTGGTGCCGAAGGCGGCGGTGGCGTCCGAGTAACTGGTGCCGGTGATGCCGGAGGCGAGGGTGGTGAAGGGGCCGCTGGCGGAAGTGGCGCGCTTCACGGTGTAGCCGGCCGCGCCGCTGGTGGCTGACCAGGCGAGCTGGATGGTGTTGTTCGAGGCGGTGGCGGTGAGAGAGGTCGGGGCGAGCGGGCTGGCGATGACGCGGACGGTTTGCGCGAGTTTCACGCCGCCGAGGTGGGAGGCGGTGGAGGAGGCGAGGGCGTTGACTTCCTCAGTGGAAAGTTCGCCGCGGGCGAGGATGGTATCGTCGAGCCAGCCGTTGAAGTTGCGGCTGAGCGCGGTATTCGCGGCGGGACCGCCGATGAAGACGGGACCCGATTGGTCGAGGGCGAAAGTGAGCGGGGCGGTGGTGGCGACGAGTTTCCCGTCGAGGAAAAGCTTCATCACGCCGGTATTGAAGGACGTGCGATCGTATTGGACGGCGACATGGTGCCACTTGCCGGTTTCCACGACGGGGGCGGTGGTGAGATTGACGTCGAGGACGTTGGCGGCGGTCCAGTGGCGGAGCGAGAGCGTCTTCGACTGGGCGGGGAGGAAGAGTTGGAGTTCGTCCACGTTGCCGCTGTTGCCGTCGCTGTTGCCGATGTAGAAGAGGAAGTCCTCGTCGGCGTAACTGGAGCGCTTGAACCAGGTGGCGAAGGTCCAGTCGTGGTTGGAGAAATTCAGCGTGGCCGGGTGGATCTGGCGGGAGAGTTTGGCGGAGCCGAAATTGCTGGAGACGACGCGGAGCGACTGGGTGTCGTGGCTGGTGAGGGCGGCGGGTTGATCGGGCTCGCCGGTTAGGGACGCGAAGCCTCCGACGCTGGCGGTGGCGTGGCGGTCGTTGGTGGACTGGTCCTTGACGATGCCGCCGGCGAGGGGATCGGCCTGTTCGTAGTCGTAGTGGAAAATGAAGCGCTGGTCGGGGAACTCGCCGCCGGCGGTGAAGGTGAGATTGCTTTCCCCGGCGAGGTTGGCGGCGGGGGTGAAGCGCGCGGTTTTGCCATCGGGCAGGAGGACGGCGCTGCCGTTGTTCGAGCCGGTGATGCGGTAGTTGAGATTGGCGGCGGGCGTTTCCGTATCGCTGACGCGGGTGGAAAGGTCGATATCGACGGAGGCCGCGGCGGTGACGGGTGCGCTGGTGGTGGCGGTGGGGCGGTAGTCGCTGCGTTCGGTCCAGTTCTTGTAGTTCCAGAGCAGGTGGCGGTCCTTGCCGAAGACCCACATGTTTCCCATCTGGTCCTGGCGGGCCCAGGGGGATTCGTGGAGCGGCCAACTGGTGTAATCGACGGGGTCGTTGTTGATCTTCCCGCCCTCGCCGTAGGTGATGTCGAGCACGGTGCCGTCGCGGGTGGTGTAGATCATCCGCGGGACGGCGTCGTTGACGTGGGAGAAGTCGGGCGGGTTCGCTTCGATGTCGGCCTTGAAGGCGGCGAGGCGGGCGGCGGCGGTGGACTGCGGGTATTCGTCGAGCGAGGCGCATTCGACCGCGTAGCCGCGCTTGTTGCAGAAGGTCTGGGCGGCGGGCGGCCAGGTGAAGTTGCCGATGTCGCTGCGGGTGATGGCAACGAGGACCTTGCTGTAGTGGAGGTAGAGGCGACCGGTGGTGGCGGAGTCGTTGATGACCGCGGTGGTGTTGGTGGGGATGGAGTCGCGGGTGTATTGCCAATCGCTGGTGGCCGGGATGTTGAAGATCCCGGCGATGGTGCCTTCGTGCTGGACGATGTCCTCGTGCGGGCCGAGGCCGCAGCCTTGGCACCAGCCGTAGCCGGTGGGGGCTTTCATCGTGAGGCCGGCGGGACCGGTCTCATCCCACATCACGGCCCAGCGCTCGGACGACCAGTCGTTGGAGGGGACGCCGCCATTGTTGAGGTCCTTGATCTTGAGCGTGCCGTCGGCGTTGAGCGTGGTGTCGGCTTCGAGCTGGCTGTAGAGCGCCCAGTCTTTGGTGAGGTGGCTGGTGGCGAACTGCGTTTCGTGGACGCGGGCCATGCCTCGGCGGGTGAAGGGCTTGGAGCGGTCGGTGGCCGCTTCTAACATCTCGGGCAGGATCGGCGGCTGGGTGACCAGATGGGCCTGGCCGATCCGTGGCTGCGTGTAGAGCAGCGACTGGTCCATATCGAGCGGGTTGGCGCGGGGCGTGCCTTCGAACATCAGCCAGGAGCCGAACTCGGAGATGTCGCTTGAATTTCCGTCCTGCACCATCGAGCCGCGGCCGGCGGGGATGGCCCAGCGGCCTTTGAAGGAGAAGGACGCGATGTCCATCCAGCCCCAGTTCCAGGTCATGCGGGCGCGGTTGACGAGCTCCGGGTCGTTCGAGAGGTCGGCGATCGAGCGGAGCGGGCCGAGGGTGTATTGCAGGTAGTGTTTCGCCCAGCGTTCCTCGAAGTTGTATTTCACCGTGCGGTCGCAGATGGCCATCATGTAGGCCTTGCCGGTGGGGTCGCCGTAGCGGTTGGCGGCGTTGGAGACGGAGGTGACGGCGGGGACGCCCCAGGTTTCGCAGGCGAGCTTGCAGGCGGCGGCCCACATGATGCGCTGGTTCGGGGTGGAGCCGTTGCCATAGGTCGGCATGGTGGTGTACTCCGTGTAATACTGGTCCTTGATCGACTGCGGGAAGCGGTGCTGCCAGCGCAGGTAGGTGTCCATGCCGGGCCAGCCGGAGAAGCCGCCGTTCGCACCGCCGGCGTCGCCCGAACCGTCGGCGTCGGTGATGGTGGAGCTGAGGTTCGACCAGACGCCGGACGACTCGTTGCCGCGCTGGAGTTTTCCCTGGGTGGTCCAGAAGCCGGTGCGCCCGGCGCGGTGGGGGCCGTCGCGCTGGCCGGTATTGATCCTGCGCCCGCTGATGTCGTCGAAGTAGGCGTCGTGGCGCTGCTCGTAGGTTGCCTGGGCGTGGACGGGGGAAGAGAGGAGCGGCAGGCAGATGAGTGAGGCGGGTGAGAGTCTCATGAGGTTGGGTTTTCGGCCTTGGCGAGGATCCGTTTACGGGTGGTGCTCCGACCTTCCCGGATCGTGCGTCCCCCCGGTGCCGGCGGGTGGTTTTCCCGGTACATCTTGGGCGCCGCGGGTCGCCCCGGACCATGCCCCGGGGCAGCCTAAAGATGTCTCATGGCGGGCCTGTTTCTTCCAGACAGGAATGCGTATAGTTTATTGGAAATTGCGCATTCGCCGGCATTTCCTCTGGAACGCCGTGGCTCCCTTCACCGCCATGGGAAGTCGCCGGATCGCAGGCGCTGAATCTCTCGAGGCGGAGGGAGGGGGCAAGAAGGTGGTGGCGACGGGTGCGGGGCGTCCGAAAGAATCCCCACGTCCGGCCGGTTCCTGTCGATGAAGCCCGTGATGCGTTCCCTGATTCTCCTCGCCAACCTGCTTTGCAGCGCTGTCCTGCCGGCCGCGGCCGTGCCTCCACCGCCCGGGACGGTGATCCATCATTCGCCGGCATCGTCGGGGCTGTATATCGGCTCGCCTTCGATCTGCATCGCGCCGGACGGTTCCTATCTGGCAAGTCACGATCTCTTCGGCCCGGCGAGCCGCGAGCACGGGTTCGGGCGGGGCCGGCTTTACCGCTCGACCGACCGCGGCGAGAGCTGGCGGCATGTCCGGGACTTCGAAGGCTTCTTCTGGACCGGTCTCTTCGTTCATCGGGGCGCGGTCCACTTGATGGGCACCGACAAGCATCACGGCCGCGTGGTGATCCGGCGTTCGGAGGATTCCGGAAAGTCGTGGTCGGACCCCGCGGTGCTGCTGGACGGGCAATGGCACACCGCGCCGGTGCCGGTGGTCGAGCACGACGGCAGGCTCTGGCGTGCCATCGAAGACGCGCATACCAGCGACAAGTGGGGCGAGCGCTATCGGGCTCGCATGATGTCGGCACCCGCGGCGGCGGACTTGCTCGATCCGGCGAACTGGACGGTCAGCGAGGCTCTGGGCCGCGATCCCGCCTGGCTGGAGGGCGACTTTGCGGCGTGGCTGGAGGGTAATGCCGTCGCTGCCCCGGATGGCGGCATCGTGAACATACTCCGGGTGGACACGTCGCGGCAGCCGGAGCGGGCCGCGATGGTCCGGGTTTCGAAGGACGGCACGACGGCCCGCTTCGATCCGGAGAGGGATTTCATCGAACTTCCCGGCGGGGCGAAGAAGTTCACGATCCGCAAGGATCCGGACGGCCCCGGCTATTGGACGCTAGCGACGATCGTTCCCGAGCGCCACCGCGGCGACGGGCGTCCCGCGTCGGTCCGCAACACGCTCGCGTTGCTGCATTCGGCGGACCTGCGCAAGTGGGACCTCCGGTGCATCCTGCTCTATCACCCGGATGTGGTCCGCCACGGCTTCCAGTATGTGGACTGGCAGTTCGAGGGTGAGGATCTCATTGCCGTTTGCAGGACCGCCTGGGACGACGCGGAGGGCGGGGCACGGAATCATCACGACGCGAATTTCCTGACTTTCCACCGTTGGCCTGGCTTCCGCTCGCTCGACCGCGGGGACGATGTCGCGATGCCGGAGTTCTCGGGCTCTGCTTTGGAAACGGGCGGCCTTACGATCCGCGGCGGGGCCTGCGAAATCGCCCGCCTCGAGAACGGGGCGAAGGCCTTCGGCAATCGCGATTACCGGTGGCGGGAGATCCCTGCCGGGCTGGCAGGGAAGTCCTTCACCCGCTTCGATGGCGGGGCAAAGGACGTCCGGCAGGTGAAGGCGAAGCGGGATGCGGTGGTTCGCATCGCGACGGCCACCGGGCAGGCGGGCATCGATCTGGATGGCTGGACCGAAGAAGCGCAGGAGTTCTCCTACGATGACGCCGGAAACACGAAGGTCCGCGTGCTTTCCCGGCCGATCAAGGCCGGCGAGGTGCTCCGCCTGCCGCGCGGGAACTGGACGGGAGCCATCCTGATTCTGGACGCGGACTGAGGGGACCGAAGATCGGGCCTGATGCGGATCGGTGCTCAGGCCGTCTTCACCTTGTCCCATTCCGCGGTCCACAGGGGCAACTGGTCGCCCAGGTCGCCGATCGGCTCGCACTTCGCGAAGAGTTCATCGGGCGGGAAGAGCACGGCGCTGCCGCGGAAGTCTTCGCTGAGATGGCTGTAAGCGGCGCTGTTCGGCGCACGGTAGCCGATCCATTCCATGTTTTCCGCGGCGACTTCCGCCCCGCTGAGGTGGTTGATGAAGGCGTGGGCGAGGTCGGGCTCCTTGGCTGACTTCGGGATGCACAGGTCGTCGCAGGAGAAGGTGGTGCCTTCCTTCGGGATGAAGATCCGCATGTCCTCGTTTTCCTCGCTGACCTGGATCAGGTCGCCGGCGTATCCTTGGACGAGGTGGAACTCGCCGGACGCGATGCCGGTCTTGTACTGCTCGTTCTCGAATTTCGCGATGTTGGCTTTCCAGCGAATCGCCACGTCGCGGGCGGCGGCGAGTTGGGCGGGATCGGTCGAGTTCAGGGAGTGACCCAGGAACTTCAAGGCCGCGCCGAGGACCTCGCGCATGTCGTCGAGCAGGGTCACCCGGCCCTTGAGGTCGGCGCGGTCGAGCAGCGCCCAGGATTCCACGGGGTCTTTCACCTTTGAAGCGAGATAGGCGAGGCAGGTCGGCGCCATCATGTAGGGCACGGACATCGCCATCTTGGAATCGAGGGCCTTGGCGAGGTAACTGGCGTCGATGTTCTTCAGATTCGGCAGCTTCGCGTGATCGAGCGTCTGAAGCATGTCCTTCCGCTTGAGCGCCTGCACGGCGTAGGAGGACGGGACGAGGATGTCGTAGCCGGTGGCGCCGGACTCCAGCTTGGCGAGCATCGACTCGTTGGAATCGAAGGTGTCGATGACCACCGTGCAGTTGTGGGCTTTCTCGAAGCCTTCCTTGGCGGAGTCGCTGAGGTAGTCGGCCCAGGTGAAGACGGTCAGGGTCTTCTTCTCTCCGGAACCCGCCGTTCCCTTGGACTTGCAGGCGGGGAGGGAAGCGGCGGCGAGCGCTGCGGAGGAAGCGGTGAGGAAGTGGCGGCGGTTCATGCTTGTGGGAGGAAACCAGCAATCGACCAGGATTCAATCCTCAATCGAAGCCGGTCCGATGTCCCGGCCCGGCTACTCCCCGTCCGGCCGGGTCAGGGTGAAGCCGTAGCGCCGGACGTCGCCGTCGAAGACGCAGGTCCCCGAAAGCGGGGTGTCGAACTCCATCATCATGAAATCTCCGTCGCCGAAATCGACCCGCGCCTGGTCCGCGCCGGTGATCCGGTAGCGGTAGGTGCCGTCGCGCTCGCCGGAATCGCCGCTTCCGTGGTGGATGTAACGGAAGACGAACCGGCCGGTAGTCCCGAACTCATAAGTGTTCCGGCTGTGGAGGTCGGAGTATTGCAGCGTGCTCCCGGCGATGCCGCGCGGGGCCGTGCCGTTGTTGGCGGCCGGGGTCGGCCGGCTTTCCTGCGGAGGGGGCTCGGCCGGTCCCGGAGTGCAGGCGGCGAGGATCGAGGCGGCGAAGACCGGCAGCAAGCGGGTGGGTGGATTCATGCGATTGGCCGATCATGCTCAAGGGTGACCCTCCGGCAAGCGCGGCGATCCCCTGCCTGGGTCCCGGATCGCGGCGGAGATCGGCCACGACGCTTCTCCAAGGGCATTCCGCGCTTGAGCCGCGTGCGCGGAAGGAGCTTGCTGGACGCCATGGCCGACCTGACCTGCCCGCTTTGCGAGATGAGCGAGATCCTCGACACCGACCTCCACCACGAGTGCCTGACCTGCGGCCACGAATGGGACGATGCCGCCGCGGATGAAGTTGCGACCGTGCGCGTGGTCAAGGATGCCTACGGAAACGTTCTCGCCGATGGCGACGTGGTCGCGATGATCAAGGACTTGAAGCTGGGGGGCACCTCGCAGGTCTTGAAGACCGGCACGAAGTCCAGGCCGATCCGGCTGGTCGATGGCGACCACGAGATCTCCTGCAAGATGGAAGGCATGGCCATCGCGCTGAAGGCGATGTATGTGAAGAAGGTGACCGCATGAGGATGCCGATGACGAGCATGGAGCATTGGCGGGAGGAGCGGCGGCGGCTTGAGTCTGAGCTCGGCGAGCGCATCACGCTGGACGCACTTACCGGGCCGCAGGGGCTCGACCGCGAGGCGTGGCACGACGACTCCGGCGCGGAGGCCGGCTGGCTGATCGCCCAGCGGAAGAAGGGCCACCGTCACTCGGCCGACGACGTCCTCACCGCTTGGTACGCCTTGCAGGTGTCGCCGCCGGTGGACCGCCACCTTGATCTTGGCACCGGTATCGGCACCGTCGGGTTGCTGACGCTGTGGGGCATGGGACCCGACGCGAGGCTGACCTGCGTGGAAGCCCAGGAGATCAGTTATCGGTTGCTGCAAGCGAACCTCGTCGCCAACGGCCTGAGGGACCGCGTCGAATGCTCGCTCGGGGACCTGCGGGATTTGGACCTGGGCACGAGGTTCCCGCTGGTGACCGGCAGCCCGCCGTATTTCCCGGTCTCGGCCGGCGTGGTGCCGCAGGACTCGCAGAAGGCGCATGCCCGCTTCGAGCTGCGGGGCGATGTTTCCGACTATGCGAAGGCCGCCGTGAAGCATCTCGCGCCGGGCGGCTGGTTCGTGCTGTGTTTTCCGACGCCGCAGAAGCAGCGCGCGCTGGACGGCATCGCCGCGGCGGGGCTGGAGGTGCTGCGAATGCGCGACGTGGTCCCGCGGCAGTCCTTGCCGCCGCTCTTCACGCTTTTCGCCTGTCGTCACCGCGACGAAGCCGGCGGTCCGGTGGAGGTGGAGGAACCGCTGGTCGTGCGCGAGGAGAGCGGCCGCCTGACCGCCGCGATGGCCGCGGTACGCCGCGGATTCGGGTTTCGTGACGGTGCCGCCCATGGCGGACACGGGCTCACTGCGGACTGAGCGCGGGCTCGATCCAGGTGGAGCCCGGACGTGTTTTGACGCGTGCGGTGGTCCCGCGCTCCGTCAAAGCTTGCAAAGCGGTGCGACTACGCCGGCTGGAGGAAGCGGCGCTGGGCCTCGGCCTCGGGGTTGTGCGGGACACTTTCGTTCTCCGGCTTGGTATCGGCGATGAGTTCCTCGCGGAACTTCGCGATGATTGCTTCCACCGGCCAGGACGAGGCTTCGCCGAAGGCGCAGATGGTGCGGCCGTCGATCTGGTAGGCGACGCTTTCGAGGGTGGCGATGTCCTTCGGCGAGGCTTCGCCGGCGACGATGCGGTCGGAGATTTTCTTCATCCACATCGAGCCTTCGCGGCAAGGCGTGCACTGGCCGCAGGATTCGTGGGCGTAGAAGGTGTTCAGATTGTTGAGGACCCAGGACATCTTGCGGGAGTCGTCCATGACGATGACCCCGCCGGAGCCGGCCATCGAGCCGACGGCGGCGAGCGAGTCGAAATCCATCGGGATATCCCAGAACGACATCTTCAGGTCGCTGCCGTCCGGGCCCTTGCCCTTGAGGGTGAATCCCTCGTCGCAGCGGAGGATCTTGGCGGAGGAGCCGCCGGGGATGACGGCCTTGAATTCGCGGCCGTCCTTGGGTCCGCCGCACATGTCGTAGAGCAGCTCGCGCATGGTCACCTTGCCGACCTGCACTTCGAAGTAGCCGGGTTTTTTCACATCGCCGGAGACGCAGAGGATGCGGGTGCCGGTGTTGTTCTTCACGCCGAGCTTGGCGTATTCCTCGCCGGTCATGCGGACGATGTGCTTCACGTGGCACAGCGACTCGACGTTGTTGACGATGGTCGGGCACATGTAGAGCCCGAGCGCGGCGGGGAAATAGGGCGGCTTGATGCGCGGGTAGGCGCGCTTGCCTTCGAGCGACTCGATCAGGCCGGTCTCCTCGCCGCAGATGTAGGCGGCGGCACCGCGGTGGACGTAGATTTCCACGTCGAAGCCGGAACCGAGGACGTTGGGGCCGACGAAGTTCTTGGCGCGGGCCTCGGCGATGGCGTTTTCGAGGATGATCGCGGCTTCCGGGAACTCCTCGCGGATGTAGATATAGGCGACCTTGGCACCGACGGCGAAGCAGGAGATCACCATGCCTTCGATGAGCTGGTGCGGGTCCTGGTGGACGATGTAGCGGTCCTTGAAGGTGCCGGGTTCGGATTCGTCGCAGTTGCAGATCAGATAGACCGGCTTGGTGTTGTTCGGCGGAATGAAGGTCCACTTCAGGCCGGTCGGGAAGCCCGCGCCGCCGCGGCCGCGAAGGCCGGCCTTCTTGACTTCCTCGGTGATCGCCTTGGGCTCCATGCCCATCGCCTTGCGCAGGTCCTCGTAGCCGCCATCGCGCAGGTAGCAATCGATGGAGGGATCCCAGCCCTCGCGGTCGACGTTCTTGAAGATGAGGCGGAACTCGCGGGGATCGGGCTGTTTGCCGGCTTTGTAGGTGATCATGGGCGCTGATCAGTGGGAAGTGGTGTTGCCTTGGTAGGCATCGAGAAGGGCCTGGGCCTTGTCCGGCGTGACCGCTTCGTGGAAATCGTCATTCACCAGGCAGACCGGGGCGGTGCCGCAGGAGGCGAGGCACTCGGCGAACTCGACCGACCAGTTCCCGCAGGGGGAAACGGTGACCGGGTGGTGGTGGGAGTCGGCGTGGGAGCGGTCGATGCCGGTGAGCTCGCACAGCTTTTCCATCAGCTCGTGGGAGCCGCCCATCGCACAGGACAGGGTGCGGCAGACGCGGATGTGGGTCTTGCCCGGGGCCGACTGGCGGAAGCCGGGGTAGAAGGTCACGACTTCCAGCACCTTGATCGGGGCGATTTCCAACCGTGCGGCGACCCATTCGATCGCCTCCGCGGAAATGTAGCCGTGGTGGTGCTGGACGAAGTGGAGCAGCGGCAGGACCGCCGAGCGCTTCTGGTCGCCGGGGAACTGGGCGAGGCGCTTGTCGGCTTCGGCCTCCAGGGCGGCGGTCGGGACGAAGGGCGGGAAGAACTTCGAACCGGGCGTTTCCGGCGAGGCGACGTTTTCTTCGAGCAGGGATCGGGACATGGCAGGCGTGGGTATCAGCGGTCGCACTCGCCCATCACGAAATCCAGCGAACCGAGCACGGCGGGGATGTCGGACACCATGTGGCCGGGCAGCAGCACGGACAAGGGGGCGAGGTTGCAGAAGGAGGGGCTGCGGATCTTCAAGCGGTGCGGGACGCCGCCGCCGGTCGAGTGAATGTAGAAGCCGAGCTCGCCCTTGGGATTCTCGGCGGCGAAATAGACCTCGCCGGGAGGGGCGTCGATGCCCTGGGTGGCGACGATGAAGTGGTGGATCAGTTCCTCCATCGACATCAGCACGCGCTCCTTGTCGGGCAGCATGCTCTTGGACTCGGCGAGGTTGACCGGGCCGGAAGGCATGGTGTCGAGCACCTGGCGGCAGATTTTGATCGACTGCCGGAGCTCTTCCATGCGGACCAGGTAGCGGGCGTAGCAGTCGCCCTCGTCGGCGATCGCGACGTCGAAGTCGTATTTCTCGTAGCCGAGGTAGGGGTTGTCCTTGCGCAGGTCGCGGGCGACGCCGGAGGCGCGGAGGTTCGGGCCGGTGAGGCCCCAGGCGATGGCGGAATCCTTGGAGATCACGCCGATGTCGGCCATGCGGTCGATGAAGATCTTGTTCTTGTCGAGCAGCTTGGAAACCTCGCCGACCGTCACCTCGCACTCGTCGAGGAAGGTGCGGACCGCCTTGTCGAAGCCCGGCGGCATGTCGCGGACCTGGCCGCCGACGCGGGTGTAGGAGGTGGTGAAGCGGGCGCCGGTGAGCTGTTCGCAGAGGTTGTAGATCTTTTCCCGCTCGGTGAAGGTGTAGAGGAAGACGGTCATCGCGCCCACGTCCATGGCGCAGACGCCGACGCCGAGCATGTGGGAGGAAATCCGGGCCAGCTCGCAGCAGAGGACGCGCAGGGCCTGGCCGCGGGGCGGAAGTTCCCAGCCCATCAGCTTTTCGACCGCGCAGGCGTAGGCGACGTTGTTGGCGAGCGGGGCGAGGTAGTCCAGCCGGTCCGTGTAGGGCACGAACTGGTTGTAGTGCATGTTCTCCGCGATCTTCTCGTCACCGCGGTGGAGGAAGCCGATGTCGGGATCCGCCTTGGTGATGACTTCGCCGTCCAGCTCCAGGATCAGGCGCAGCACGCCGTGGGTGGCGGGGTGGGATGGGCCCATGTTGAGGACCATTTTCTCGCCCATCAGGTCCGACGTTTCCTCGTGGTAGGAGGCTGCCTTGGCGGCCACGTCAGGAGCTTGGTATTCGGTCGTGGAAGTGCTGCTCATGGGAATCCCGGCGGCGGGAATGAGGCCCCAAGAGCGGGCCGCGGGCAAGGGGTTTGTGAAAATTTTCACAAAGTCGGGACCGGGCCGGCAGCCACGCCCGGAGCTTGCCATCGGGAGCCCGGGCCGCGAGCTTTCCCCATCATGAACCGCCGCTCCTTCGTCCGCTCCGCCGCCGCTTCGACCCTCGTCCTGACACCGGCCGGCAACCTGCTGGCCGCGCTCGCGCCGGACAATGTTTACCGCAAGAACATCGGGATCCAGCTCTACACCCTGCGCAACGCCCTGGCGAAGGATCCGGCCGGCACGCTGAAGCAGGTCGCGGCGGCGGGCTACAAGCAGGTGGAGCCCTATGGATTCCCGAATTGCCAGCCCTTGATCGACGGCGCCAAGGCGGCCGGGCTGGCGATGCACTCGTCCCATTTCGAGTGGGACAGCGTGGTCAATCCGAAGGACGCGGGGATGTCGGATTTCATGAAGATCCTCGACAAGGCCAAGGAAGCGGGGCTGAGCCATCTGGTGATCCCTTACCTGGCCGACGGCAACCGCGGGACGCTCGACGCCTACAAGAAGGTGGCCGAGAACGCCAACAAGGCCGCCGAGAAGGCCAAGGCCGCCGGGATCCAACTCGCCTACCACAACCACGCCTTCGAATTCCAGCCGAAGGAGGGCGGCAAGTGCGGCTTCGACGTCTTCATCGAGGAGTTCTCCAAGGACATGATGTTCGAGCTCGACGTCTTCTGGGTGAAAGTCGGCGGTCACGAACCGGCGGACTTGATCGGGAAACTGGCCGGCCGGGTCTCGCAGCTGCACCTCAAGGACCTCAAGGCCGGGATCAAGCTGCCGGAGTTCGGTAGCCTGCCCGAGGATGCCTTCAAGGAGCTGGGCAACGGCATGATCCCGATGGAGCCGATCCTCGCCGCCGCGGAGAAAGCGGGGGTGAAGCATTGCCACGTCGAGCAGGACCACTCGCCCGACCCGCTGGCCAGCATCCGGCAGAGCGCGGCGTATCTGGGCAAGCTTTGAGAGCCGGCGAGATCGCGGCGGGTCGCCGCGTAAGGGGTTTCCGATGATCCGCCACCTGTTCGCTTTCCTGGTTCTCGCCTCGGGGTTGAAGGCCTCGCCGTTCTTCGCCATGGACAACGGGGTCCCCGGCGGGCCGGCGGAGGTGGCGGCGACCTTGCAGGAGCTGGGCTACGACGGCCTCGGCGGCCGCGGTCCCGGGGTGAAGGTCCTGCGCGAGGCGCTGGAGGGGAAGGGAGGCCGGCTTTGGAACATCTATCTCACCCTGAAGTTCGCGCCCGGAGTGCCTGCGCTGACGCCTGAGATCCGCGGCTACATCGAGGAGCTGAAGGGCCACGACTCCACACTGTGGATCGCGATCCAGGAGGTGCAGGGCGGCGACGAGGTCGCGGTGGCGGCCGTGAGGGAGATCGCGGCCCATGCGGAAACGGCGGGTGTGAAAGTCTCGCTCTACCCGCACACCGGCTTCTGGCTGGCGCGGTTTTCCGATTCGGTCCGCGTCGCGGGTTTGGTCGACCGGAAGGACGTCGGCACCACCTTCAACCTTTGCCACTGGCTGAAGGTCGAGGGCGATGTCGATCCGATCCCGTCCCTTCAGGCGGAGGCGGCGAAGCTCCAGTTCGTGACGATCAACGGGGCCGACAAGGGGGATACCAAGTCGATGGGCTGGGACCGGCTGATCCAGCCGCTCGACCGCGGCAGCTATGATGTCGGCGCTTTCCTCCGCCGCTTGCGCGACGAGGTGAAATGGAGCGGGCCGGTGGGACTGCAGGGCTATGCGGTGCCCGGCGACAAGCGGGAGAACCTGCGGAGGTCGATGGCGGCCTGGCGGAAGATGACGGGAAGCCTCGACGGCATGGTCCTGTGCGGCTATCAGGGCTGGTTCCGGACCGGGGGGGACGGCTCGAACAACGGCTGGAGCCATTACGCGGTCAACGGGAAGTTCGAGCCCGGGCACTCGCACATCGAGATGTGGCCGGATGTCAGCGAACTGGGTCCGGAGGAGCGCTTCGCCACGCCTTTCCGCCATGCCGACGGCCGGGTGGCGGAGGTTTTCAGTTCGGTGAAGGAGCCGACGATCCGACGTCATTTCCGCTGGATGAAGGAACACGGGATCGACGGGGTGTTTCTCCAGCGTTTCGGCGCGCCGGCGCTGGACCCGCGCTTCCGCGGGCCGATGGACGAGGTGATGAAGCATTGCCGCGCCTCCGCGATCGCCGAGGGCCGGAAGTGGGCGCTGATGTATGATTTGTCCGGGGTGAAGGCGGAGAACTTCGTCCGGGTGAACGAGGACCGCCGGCAGCTGATGCATGAGGGGCCGCTGAAGGACCGCGGGGCGGAGTATCTGACCTATCGGGGCAAGCCGTTGATCGCCTTGTGGGGGCTGGGATTCAACGACCGCCCGCCGGTCTTGAAGGAGTGGGAGTTTCTCGTCCGGCAGTGTCGGGACGACGGGTTCGCGGTGATGCTCGGGGTGCCTTGCTACTGGCGGAGCCTCGATCGGGATGCCATCGCGGACGCGGAACTGCACCGGATCATGGGGCTGGCGGACATCGTCAGTCCCTGGGCGGTCGGCCGCTTCGGGACGCCGGAGGATGCCGCGGCGCGGGTCGACAAGCTGTTGAAGCCGGACCTTGCGTGGTGCCGTGAGCACGGGTTGGATTACCTGCCGGTGGTCTTTCCGGGGTTCAGCTGGCAGAACTTGCAGAGAAGCCGGGGAGCCGAGGCGAAGTTCGACGCGATCCCGCGGCGGGGAGGCAAGTTCCTGTGGAGCCAGGCGGTCGCCGCCAAGCAGGCCGGGGCGAAGGCGGTTTACGTCGCGATGTTCGATGAACTCGACGAGGGAACCGCGATCTTCAAGACCAGCCAGGATCCGCCGGTGGGGGCGAGCCGCTTCCTTTCCGAACCGGGCTTGCCGACGGACCACTACCTTTGGCTGACCGGGGAGATCGGGGCGATGTTGCGGGGCGAAAAGTCCGGCGGGCCGGAGCTGCCCGTGCGCGCGGGCGGCCGATGAGAGCGGGCTCCGGCCGGCCGGCGGGCTGAAATTGTTTGGCCAAGCCGGATCGGCAGGCTAGCGTCCGCGTCCCGAGCGGGACGATATGGCTGTAGAAGGATTGGAACTGGCAAAAGCGTGTGCGAAGGCGGCGGATGAGATCCAGGCGGAGAAGATCCGCGTGTGGGATCTGCGCGGGCTTTCGAATCTGACGGATTTCATGGTCGTCTGCTCGGGTTCCTCGATGCCGCACCTGCGCGCCATCCTGCGGGACGTTCGCGGTCATGTGGAAGACTGGCACGGCGTCAAGCCGGCCAACGCCGAAGGCAACGCCGACACCAAGTGGGTGGTGCTCGATTACATCGACGTCATGGTCCACGTGATGCACGAGGAACTGCGCGACTACTACGGCCTCGAGGAAATGTGGGCCGACGCGAAGGAGATCGATTGGAAGGCCTGAGCATCCGGTCTTGCGTCTTGCGTCTTCTGGTCTTCTGTCTCGGCCCGTGCGCATCGAGATTCTGAATACCGGGACGGAGCTGTTGTTGGGGACGACGCTCAACACCCACGGCAAGTGGTTCGGCGAGCAATTGTTCAAGCTGGGGATGAGAATCCAGCGGCTGACCACGGTGCCGGACGGCGATGCGATCACCGAGGCGCTCCGCGAATGCGTGGGGCGGGCGGATGCGGTGATCGTCACCGGTGGGCTGGGACCGACCAGCGACGACCTGACGCGTGAAGCGACGGCGGCGGTGGTCGGTGCGGAATTGATCGAGGATGAAGCGGCGCTGCGCTCGCTGGAGGCCTTCTTCGCCGCCCGCAACAAGGTGATGGCCGATTCCAACCGCAAGCAGGCGCAGGTGCTGGTGGGGGCGGACGTGTTGCCGAATCCGAACGGGACCGCGCCGGGGATCTACGTGCCGCCGCGGCTGAACAAGGCGGCGAATTGCGCGGTGTTCCTGCTGCCCGGGCCGCCGCGCGAGCTGTATCCGATGTTCCGCGACGAGGTGGCGCCGCGGCTGGTCGCGCTGGCCGGGCTGTCGAAGCCGCCGGGCATGCTGGAACTGCGGCTCACGGGGATCGGGGAGAGCGACTTGCAGCAGGAGATCGATGCCAAGCTGGCCGCGATCCCGGGGCTGGAGGTCGGCTACTGCGCGCGGATCGGCGAGGTCGACCTGCGCCTGATCGGCGACGACGCGGCGGTTGCGGCCGGGCGGGAGATCGCGGTGTCGATGTTCGCCAAGCAGATCTTTTCGGAAGACGGCTCCTCGCTGGAAGCGACCGTGGTGCGGCTGATGGCGGCGCGCGGGCTCAAGCTGGCGACGGCGGAGAGTTGCACCGGCGGGCTGATCGCCAACCGGGTCACCGACGTGCCGGGGAGCAGCGAGGTCTTCACGCATGGCTTCGTAACCTACGCGAACGAGGCGAAGCGCGATCTGTTGGGCGTGCCGCAGGCGATGCTCGACGAGCATGGCGCGGTCAGCGAGCCGGTGGTGCGGGCGATGGCGGAAGGGGCCTTGAAAGCGAGCGGTGCCGACGTGGCCGTGGCGGTCACCGGGATCGCGGGTCCGGGCGGCGGGACGGCGGACAAGCCGGTGGGCACCGTCTGGCTGGCCTGGGCGGCCAAGGGGCGCGAGACGCTTTCGCTGCGGCAGATCCACCCGCGCAACCGGAAGGACTTCAAGCTGGCGGTGAGCCAGGCGGCGCTGGACGGGGTGCGGCGCTTGGTGGGGTAAGGTGACTGCCGTCCAAGCGGACTGAAGTCCGCGGTCCAGTGCACCGCCCGTCGGGTCGGCCGTCTTGCTTAGAACGGAATGTTGTCCGTGGAATCGGGCTCGTTGTCGAACTGGGAGTCGAAGGACGAACTGGAAGGCTCGCGCTCGATGCGGGATTCGCCTTCGCCGCCTTGGCCCTTGGTGATCTTCCAGGCGTTGAGGTTCACGTAGAAGCGGTCCTTGTACTCGCTGCCGCGGATGTCGAAGGCGACTTTCAAGGGGTCGCCGACCCGGATGCCGTCGAGCATCGGGATCTTGTCCTTCACGCACTCGAACTTGATGAGCTGCGGGTATTTGCCATCGGGCACCTCGACGACGAACTCGCGCTTGGCGAAGCCGCTGGCGAAGGTCTGGGTGTCGTAGAGCAGCTTGAGGGTTCCTTCGATTTCGAATGTCTGGGCCATGGCGGGAATGCGGTTCAGCGGGTGTAGCGGAGGACTTGGAAGGCGTCGTGGCTTTCCACGACGACGGGAGCGGGGAAGAGGTGCTCGAACTCCGGGAAGCGGGTGTCCCCGGGGTGCGATTCGTGGACGCGGGATACCAGCAATTCGTCGAGCTTGTCGAGGAAGGCGGCGTAAATCTCCGCGCCGCCGATGATGAAGACCGGGCCGTCGGTCGCGGGCAACTGGTCCGGCGAGTGGATCACTTCGACACCGTCGGCCCGCCAGGCGGGATCGCGGGTGAGCACGAGGTTGCGGCGCTTCGGCAGCGGGCGGCCGATCGATTCGTAGGTCTTGCGGCCCATCACGATCGGATGGCCGGAAGTGGTGCGCTTGAAGAAGGCGAGGTCCTCCGGCAGGTGCCAGGGAAGGGTCCCGTCGCGGCCGATCACGCGATCCGGGGTCATGGCAACGATGGCGATCAGGCGGGTCATGAATCTCGGTCGTCGATGTAGTGGAAGCGATGGAGCACGCGGTGGGCGATTGGAGCGATGAAGAAACCCGCCAGGCCGATGAAGACCAGTCCTGAAAACAGGGCGTAGCAGCCGGCGAAGATCTTCGCGGGGGTTCCCTGCATCGGATCGACCGGCCCCATGCCGCCGAGGATCATCGAGGCGTTGAGAAACGCGTCCGTCCAGCCGAGGCCGCCGATCCAATGGTAGCCGGCGATCCCGATCAACAGGGCGATGCCGGTCACGACGACCGCGATCGCGGCCGAGCGGAGCATCCGCAGGATGAAATCCCGGGTGCTGATCGGCTTTTCCTGGCGGTGTTCGAAGCGGAGCATGCCCTTAGACCGAAACGTCGGCCTTGATGTGGGGGTGGGGATCGTAGTTTTCGAGACGGAAGTCGTCGAAGGTGAAGCCGTCGATGTTGGTCACGGCGGGATTGATCCACATCGTCGGCAGCGGCCTCGGCTCACGGGCGAGCTGCTCGTTGGCCTGGTCGAGGTGGTTCTTGTAGAGGTGGAGGTCGCCGAAGGTGTGGATGAACTCGCGGGCCTCGTAGCCGCAGACTTGGGCGAGCATGAGGGTGAGCAGGGCGTAGGAGGCGATGTTGAAGGGGACGCCGAGGAAGAGGTCGGCCGAACGCTGGTAGAGCTGGCAGGAGAGGCCGGGGCGCTCGGAATCCGGGTCGTGGACGAAGAACTGGAACAGGCAGTGGCAGGGCGGCAGGGCCATGCGGTTGACCTCGCCGGGATTCCACGCGACGACGAGATGGCGGCGCGAATGCGGGTTGCCCTTGAGGCCGTGGACCAGCTCGGCGATCTGGTCGACGGTCCGGCCGTCGGGCGCGGGGAAGGAGCGCCACTGGCGGCCGTAGACCGGGCCGAGCTCGCCGCTTTCATCGGCCCACTCGTCCCAGATGCGGACGCCGTTCTCCTTGAGGTAGGCGATGTTGGTCTCGCCTTTGAGGAACCAGAGCAACTCGTGGATGATCGAGCGGAGGTGGAGCTTCTTGGTGGTGAGGCAGGGGAAGCCCTCGCGGAGGTCGTAGCGGACCTGGCGGCCGAAGACCGAGAGCGTGCCGGTGCCGGTGCGGTCGGCGCGGGACTCGCCGTTCCGGAGCACGTCGCGCAGGAGGTCGTGGTAGGTTTTCATGGCGGAGGAAAAAGGAGTTCAATCATCGCCGCGCGGCGAGCGGCGGAGGGATTTCTTCTGGGAGGTCTTCCGCTTGTCGGCGACGGAGCGCTGCTTCGAGCGCCGTGAAAGCGGGCGGTTCTGGCGGCGCAGTTTTTCGACTTCGTCGATCTTCGCCTGTGCCAGGTCGCGGCGGATTCCTTCGAGCCGGTCGCAAAGCTCCTCGCGGGCCTGGAAGCGGTTCATTTCCCGCGAGCGGTGGGCTTGGCACTTCACCTCCAGGCCGCTCGGCAGGTGCTTGAGGTAAACGCAGGACGAGGTCTTGTTGATCTTCTGGCCGCCGGAGCCGGAGCCGAGCACGAACTTCTCCACGAGGTCGTCGTCCGCGATGCGCAGCTTTGCCATCCGGGAATCGAGGGCGGCTTGTTTTTCGGGGCTGACCATGGCGTGAAGTTCCAAGTGAGAAGTTCCAAGTGCCAACGATGAACTTCGCTCGAATCATCGGGACGTGACGCGCCGGACGTAGGCCGAAGCCGCGGCGGTGATTTGCGGGGCGAGGCGGGCTTCCGGTTTGGCGAAAGGCGGGACGAACCAAGGGTAGCTGCCGAGCAGGTCGGTGGCGACCGCGACTTCGCCGTCGCAGGTGCCTTCGCCGCAGCCGATACCGATGGTCGGCACCGGGATCTGGGCGGTCAGCCAGGCGGCGGTGGCGGGGATGACGCTTTCGAGCACGATCGCGAACACGCCGGCCTCGACCAGGGCGCGGGCTCCTTCCAGCAGGGCGGCGCTTTGTTCCGGGGTCTTGCCCTTCTTCTTGTAGCCGCCTTCTTCGAGCACCCGCTGGGGCAGCATGCCGAGGTGGCCGCAGACGGGGATCCCGGCCTGGACGATGGCGCGGACCTTCTCCGCCTGGCGGACGCCGCCTTCCAGCTTCACGGCATCGGCCCCGGCGGAGACGAGCCGGCGGGCGTTGGCGAGCGCGGTGGCGGGGTCGGGATAGGTGCCGATCGACAGGTCGCCGATCACCAGGGCGCGCGGCTGGGCACGGGCGACGGCGGCGACGTGGTGGATCATCTGGTCCAGCGTGACGTGGGTGGTGTCCGGGTAGCCGAGGACGACCATGCCGAGCGAGTCGCCGACCAGCAGGGCGTCGATCCCGGCCTCGTCGAAAAGCCGGGCCGTCGGGTAATCGTAGGCGGTCAGCATCGACACCGGCGGGCCGGTTTGCTTCCGGGCGGCGATGGCGGCGGCTTTTTCGGGTCCAGTCACGCGGAGGATGGGATTACCAGACCGCTTGCACGGTGACGAGCGGCGGCTCCCGAGAATCCAAGTGGCGGAGGTGTTCGGCAATCGAAACCTGATCGCCGGGAAGAATGAGATCGGGCCGGATATCGGCCAGCGGCTGGAGCACGAAGCGGCGCGAGGTCAGGCGCGGGTGGGGGAGATCGAGCAGTTCGCCTTCGATCCGCTGGTCGCCGAAGTAGAGAATGTCGACATCGATCACCCGCGGGGCGTTCCGTTCCGGCACCGCCACCCGGCCGAGCCGGAACTCGATCGCCTGGGTGGCATCGAGCAGGTCGTGGGCGCTGCCGGTGAAGCCGATCTCGATCACGGTGTTGTAAAAATCCGGCGAGTCCGGCGGGCAGGCGACCGGTTCGGTCTGATAGACGGGTGCCTGGAGAAGGGTGCCGGGCCCGGCGATGCCGCGCAGCAGGTCGCGTGCGTCCTGCAGGTGGCGGAGGCGGTTGCCGAGATTGGAGCCGAGGGCGATGCCGGCGGAGACGCAAGACTTGGAAACGGAAGACACAAGGCTGGAGGTGGGGAGCCTGTCGGGCATTTCAAGTCGTGCGTCTTGGGGCTACTTCAGCCCCAGCACGTCCTGCATGTCGTAGAGACCCGCGGGCTTGTCGTAGAGCCAGACCGCGGCGCGGACGGCGCCGGCGGCGAAGGTCATGCGGGAGCTGGCCTTGTGGGTGAGTTCGACGCGTTCGCCATCGGCCGCGAACATCACGGTGTGGTCGCCGACGACGTCGCCGCCGCGCAGGGTGTGCATGCCGATTTCGCGGGGCGGGCGGGGGCCGACGTTGCCGAAGCGGCCGTGGGCGATATCGTCTTCGTAACTCGTGCCGGTTTCCTCGTTGAGGATTTCCAGCAGGCGGCGGGCGGTGCCGGAGGGGGCGTCGATCTTGTGGCGGTGGTGCATTTCCGTCACCTCGATGTCGAAGCGGTCCTGGCTGAGGATCTGGGCGGCCTTGCGGGTCAGCCAGAAGAGGGTGTTGACGCCGACCGAAAAGTTCGGCGCGTAAACGATGGGCAGCGTCTTCGCGGCTTCGCGGATCGCGGCGCGCTCTTCATCGGTGTGGCCGGTGGTGCCGATCACCAGGCGGGTGCCGTTCTTCAGCGCGGCATCGAGCAACTCGCGGGTGAACTTGTGGATGGTGAAGTCGATGACGGTGTCCGCCTGGGCGATCGCGGCGGCGAGGTTTTCGCCGGCATCGTGGGTGGCGGAGACCAGCACGGCGGGTTCCTGGCCGGCCGCCTGGATGACGGATTGGCCCATGCGGCCGGACTTGCCGGTGACGAGGAGTTGGATCATAGGGAAGTTGTATCAGGGCCTGTAATTGCCGTTCAGGCAGGATTCGTGAAGCTTCAGGCGAGCAATCCGAACTCCTTCAGCAGGGCGACCAACTGGCTCTTCGCCGCATCGGTGAGCGGGGCCAAGGGCAGCCGAAGCTCCTCGTTGCAGTGGCCTTGCAGGGCGACGGCGGTCTTGATCGGCACGGGATTCACGTCGAGCGACATCAGGCCGCGGAACAGCGGGTAGAACTGCTTCTGCTGGGCCAGGGCGCCGGTGAAGTCGCCGTCGAGGCAGGTCTGGACGAGCTTGACGAGGACTTCCGGCACGAGGTTCGAGGCGACCGACACGAGTCCGACCGCACCGCAGGCCATGAAGGGCAGGGTGAGGGGATCGTCGCCGGAAAGGATGGCGAAATCCGCGGGGACGGCTTGGAAGAGCTGGTTGACGCGCTCGACCGAGCCGCCGGCTTCCTTGATGGCCACGACGTTCGGGCAATCGGCGGCGAGGCGGGCGGTGGTCTCGACTCCGATCTCGATCCCGCTGCGGCCGGGCACGCTGTAAAGCATGACGGGCAGCGAGGTGTTTTCCGCGATGATCCGGAAGTGGCGGTAGAGGCCCTCCTGGGACGGCTTGTTGTAGTAAGGGCAGACTTGAAGCGTGCCGGTCGCGCCGAGCTTTTCCGCCGCCTGGGTGAGTTCGATGGCCTCCTTGGTGGCGTTCGCGCCGGTTCCGGCGAGGACCTGGCAGCGGCCGGCGGCGAATTCCACGGCGAGGCGGATGACCTCGATGTGCTCGTCCATGTCGAGCGTCGGCGATTCGCCGGTGGTGCCGACGGGGACGATGCCGGTGATGCCGGCGGCGATCTGGCGCTCGATCAGGGCTTTGAAGGCGGCCGCGTCGATTCGGTCGTCGATGAAAGGGGTAATGAGCGCGGTATAGGTGCCTCGGAACGTCATGGCGGGCGGAGGATGAACATCCCGCGCCGCTCTTCAACCCCTGATGGCGGTTTCGCCACGGAAAATCAGGCCAGTCGCAAAGTCTCACCGGTGACTTTTCCGGTGCGGTCGCCGTTGCCAACCTCAACCGGTCACCCGGGCCAGGGTTTCCAGGATGTGCGGGTTCACGCGGTGCTCGACGGTTTCCATGCCGACGCGGATCGCGTTGCGCACGGCGACGGCGGTTGAGCCGCCGTGGGCGATGATCACCACGCCGTTCACCCCCAGCAGCGGGCTGCCGCCGTAGGATTCGGCGCTGGCGCGCTCCTTCACCGCGACGAAGGCGCCCTTGGCGATCTTCGCGCCGATCATCCGGACCGGGGTGGCGGTGAGCTCCTTCTTGAGCCACTTGAACATCGCCTTGGCGGTGGCCTCGCAGGACTTGAGCACGACGTTGCCGGTGAAGCCGTCGCAGAGGACGACGTCGAGCGGGGTTTCGAAAAGATCGTGGCCTTCCACGTTCCCGACGAAGTCGAAGGGCGCCTTGCCGGAGTCCGCGAACTCCTTGATCAGGGCGAAGGTTTCCTTGGTGAAGGTGGTGCCTTTCTCGTCCTCCTCGCCGTTCGACATCAGGCCGACCTTGGGATGCTTCACGCCCAGCACGTGGCGGGCGAAGGCGCTGCCCATGATCGCATAGACCAGCAGGTGTTCGGGCTTGGCCTCGGGGTTGGCACCGGCATCGAGCAGGTGGCAGATGCCGTGTTCGTTCGGCAGGCCGGAGGCGATCCCGGCGCGGTCGACGCCCTCGATGAGCCGCAGCTTGATGGTGGCGGAAGCGACCGCGGCCCCGGTGTTTCCGGCGGAAACGAAGGCATCGGCCTCGCCGGCCTTCACGAGATCCATCGCGACGTTGATCGACGACTGCTTCTTGCGGCGCACCGACTTGGCCCCGGGCTCCGCCATGCCGATCGTCTCGGGCGCGTGGACGATCGCGATGCGCGGCTGGGACGTGGAGAGCCCCTGCTTCGCGCATTCCGCCCGGATCGCGTCCTCGTCGCCGACCAGGAAGATCTTTTCGATCGAGGGGTAGAGTTCGAGGGCTTCCTTCGCCCCGCCGATGTTCACGGCGGGGGCGTGGTCGCCTCCCATGGCGTCGAGCGCAACTTTCATCGGGGCAGGATCGTGGGGACCGGATACAACAAATCACCGCGCCGGACGGACCGGGGCGGCGACTTGGAAAGCAGGGGAGCGACGCGCTTCAGAGCGCATCGACTTCGAGCACCTTGCGGCCGGCGTAGTAGCCGCAGGACGGGCAGGCGATGTGCGAAGGCACCCGGCTGCCGCACTCGGAGCAGGACTTGAAAATCGGTGCGCGCCAGCGGTTGGCGCCGCGGCGCATCTTTTGCCGGCTCTTGGACTGACGGCGCTTTGGTACGGCCATGACGGTAGGAAGTTAGCGTTCGGAATCGAGGTTATCCAGCGCATCGAGAGCCGACCAGCGGTCGTCGCCCTGCGCGCGGGGGCGGGTGTCTAGCGTGTCGCCGGAGGGTTTGTCCACTGCCAAATAGCGGGGATCGATCTCGCAGTGCATCGGTTCGTCGGCCTCCTCGCAGCGCGGGTATTCGGGAAACTCGATCAGGATCTCCTCCCGGAGGGCATCGGTGGCGTCCACGACTCCCTCCTGCTCAATCTCCAGGGAGATGTTCACGGGGTCGACCCGGATGGTTTTCACGAAGGGGTGGAGGGTCCGCACGCAGGTGAACTCGAAGGCCGCCGAGAGGGTGCCGGTGAGCAGCAATTCCGAGCCGAAACGCTGGACGCCGAGGTCGTAGGCCAGGGGGCCGACCGGCTGGGGATCGTGGCGGGGAAGGTCGAAGATTTCGGCGGGAAGCTCCCCGCTGAAGGTTTTGCCTTCTTCCGGCAGGGTGTGGAGGTCGATCAGGAGGCGGTCGGACATCGGGTGGCGAGCTTGCGGTCTCGCGGCGGGGATTTCAACCGGCATCCTGCGCGATGCAACGGGAAATCCCGTGCCGGGCCGGGGAACGGGGAATCGGGTTGAGCTGGCCCGGATCCCGGGGCATGCTGGCCGGGTCGCGTGTCCGGACTTCCGCCAGCCCAGGTCATTCCCCCGCAAGTGCTGCTCGGCGCTTATGCGCAGGGGGTTTTCCCGATGGCCGACGAGGGCGAGCTGACCTGGTTTTCGCCGCTGCTGCGGGGCGTGATCCCGCTGGACGGCGGCTTCCACATTCCCCACGGGCTGAAGCGCGCGCTGAAGCGCCGGCCCTTCGAGGTCCGCTGGAACAGCGATTTCCGCGGCACGATGAAGGGCTGCGCGGAGCGGGAGCGGACGTGGATCGACGCCACGATCCTCGAAAGCTACTGCCTGCTGCACCGGCTGGGCTACGCGCATTCGGTGGAGTGCCACGACGCCGGCGGCCTGCAGGGCGGGCTCTACGGGGTGGCGCTGGGCAAGGCGTTTTTCGGCGAAAGCATGTTCTCGCGGAAGACGGACGCCTCCAAGATCGCGCTGGTGGCGCTGGTCGGCGAGCTGCAGGCGAGGGGCTTCGAGTTGCTCGACACCCAGTGGATGACGTCCCACCTGCGGACCTTCGGCGGCGAGGAAATCCCGCGCGAGGAATACCTCAGCCGCCTCAAGCGGGCGCTGGGTCCGCAGGACAAGGTCTTCCATCCGCCGGAGCTGGGGACGGGAGGCAAGCGCTGAAGCCGGGGCTCAGCGGAAGCTGCCGAGGGTGTCGCGGAGCTTCTCGAAATCGGGCTCGTGGATGTTGAATTCGATCCGCGAGAAAGCCTTCTGGTCGAACACCGCGGTGCCGAAGGGCTGGGCGGTTCCGGTGAGCTTGCCGCCCTCGACCTTGGTCAGGCGGAAGGTCACGCAGGTGCCGTCGGGGAACCAGCCGCGGACGTCGCCGTTGTAGCGCTTCGGAATCTCATAGAGGCCCATTTCCCAGTTGGCCGGGTCGCGCGCTTCCTTGGTCCGCAGGGCGAAGGTGCGAAGCCGCGACACCGGCAGGGTGACGTCGCCGAAGGTGGTCTTGATCTTCACCTTGCCGTCCTCGATGGCGACCATCTCGCCGGCGATCCGGTCGTTGTTCCGCAGGCGGATGCGGGTCGGGTCCGGCTCCGCTTCCGGCGGCGGGGCGGGCGGCTCCTCCTCGTCCATGAACCCTTCGTCCAAGGGGACGGGCGTGCCTTCCAGCATGCCGTCCCAGCTCGTGACCTCGATCCGGGAAAGGGCGAGCGGCGAGGAGTCCAGAGACTTGAAATGGATGCCTCCGCCCATCGTGCCGAGTTCCGGCGAGTCGTCCTTCCAATCCCGGCCCACGATCCGGTCGTTCACCAGCATCCGGATGACGCCGGTCTTGCGGTCGACCAGCAGCTCGATGCGGCACTTCTCCTTGCTCTGGAACTCCGGCACGCTGGCGTAGTCGCCGAGCGACACGGTGCCGCCCCGGTCGTCCTTCATCCAGCGCTTCTGGAACTGGACGTGGCGACCCTGGCAGCTCAATTCGTAGCAATTGGAAGGGGTGTCGGCTTCGACGGAGTCGGAGTAGAGCAGGATGCGCAGGTTGGGATTCGACCGCCACGCGAGATCGAAGGCGATCCTGCTGCGGGCGGGGAGCTTCACGTCGCGGGCGATGCTGCCGCTCGAACTGGCGCGGAGCGCCCCGTTCTCGTAAGTCCAGGCCTCGCCGTCCTTCTGGACCCAGCCGTCGAGGCCGGAGGGGCCGGTGTAGTAAATTTCGGGCCGATCCTCGATCTCGAGCGTGTCGACCATCTTGCGGTTGAAGACCATCTCGCCCGCATACCAGGTCTTGAGGCGGATCTCGGCTTCATTGACGCCGTTGAGCTGTCCGCGGAGCACGTCGCCGTTGCTGAGGGTGACGGTGGCGACGTGGTCGCCCTCGGCTTGCGCCGGGTGGACCGGCAGGGTGAGGTCGAGGATCTGGTCGAGGCGCAAGGGCACCGGGGCGGCCAGGAAATCCGCGCCGAACTCGATGCGGTCGGTCCCGATCCCGAGCAGGGAGCCGCGGATCCGGCTGCCGTCGGCGCAGTGGATCTCGGTGTCCTGCGCACCGGCAATCAGGCAGGTGGCGAGCAGGAGGAGGGTGCTGGGAATGGTGGCCTTCATTGCTCTTCCTCCTCGGATTCCTGGTAATTGCCGGCATTCTCCTCTTCCTCCACGTCGCGCAGGAGGCTCGCCACGGCATCCCGGCGGATCGAAAGCTCGCCGAGCAGCGGGTGTCTGGCCGTGATCGAATCGCTGCCGAAGGTGCAGCCGCTGACACCGAGCGAGCCGCGGCCGCGGAGCGCCAGGACGAGCGGAGGCTCTTCGGCGGCGGGAGCGTCGGCCGGGCGGGCGAAAAAGAGGGTGGAAACCTCGGACACCGGGAGGTCCACCGGCTTCTCATGGTGCGGGCCCTGGTAGCGGACGGTGCCTCCATCGGGTCCCGGAGTGAGGCCGAGGATGCTGCCGGTGCCACGGTCGGAGCTGCGGGTGATCAGCACGTCCTGCTTCTCATCGCCGCGTTCCTCCCGGCGGTGGCGGTCGATCGAGGCGTCCCATTCGCGGATCTCGATGCGGTCGACGACCTGGTTGTCGTCGCCGCCGATGTTGCTGCGGAACATGATGCCGAGGCCGGAAGGCGCGGACTTCACGGGGTCGGGGTATTTGTCGATGTATTCGCCGTCGAGGTAGAGGTGGACGAAACCCAGCTTCCGGTCGACCAGCACTTCGATCTCGAGTTTTTCCTCGGGATAGTCTTCCGGGCTGCCGGGTACCGAGGCCATCGAGAGATACTGCTGGGCACCTTCCTTGCTTTGCTGGCGCTTGAGCTCGAGGCCGGAGCCGCCGAACTGCAGGTAGTAGCGATCGGCCTTGCCGGTGGTCTCCATCGAATCGTCGGCGAAATAGACCTGGAGGTTCGGGGTGTTTTCCCAGGCCACGCGGAAGCGGAGCGAGAAGGAGCCCTTGATGTCGAACTTGCGTGCGATGGTCCCGCCGCTGTCCGCGACGAAGCTTTCGTCGTCGTAGCGCCAGCCGCCCTTGGCGGTCCAGCCGGCGTCGTCCTGAGGGCCCTCGTAAATCAGCTTCCTCTTGCGCACCCCGAGCTGGACCGTCTGGACCGCGGCGCGGGGCACCCGGATTTCGCCGGCGAAGGTGGTGAGGACGGTGACCGCTTCGGCATCGATGGCCTTCAGGTCCGCCGTGAAGCGGTCGCCGTTGGCGAGGAAGACCATCGCGTCGTGGTTGTCCTCGACCTCGGCGGACGTGGAGAAATCGACGCGCTTGAGATGATCCGCCTTGAGCTGGAAAGGCTCGAAGGAAAGCGGGCTGGAAAGAAGCACCATGCCACCGTCGGCGAGTTCCGTGACGGTGCCCGACAGGCGGGAGCCGTCGGTCAACTCCACCTCGTCCGCATGGACGGGCAGCAGCAGGGCGAGAAGCAGGGCGGGGCGGGTCACGGTCGGGGAAAGTGGGTCAGGGAGCATCGTCCCAGGCATCGAGGAAGCCCCCGGCGGATTGGAACTCGAGGACGACGGCGGGTGACAGGTCGAGGTCGATCTTTCCCGCCAGGCGGGTATCGAGCTGGATCCGGCCGTCGCGGGCGGAAAGGGGCGTGCCGCTGATCCGGCCGACCGGCTGGAGGTGGACGGTGATTTCCGAGGCAACGGCTTCGCTCGGCTTGCGGCGCGACTCGCGGGCGAAGTGGATTTCTGCGATCTCCTCCAGCGGGATTTTCAGCGGAGCATAGCTGGCTTCGATCTCCAGCTGTCCGTCGCGGATTCCGAGGACCTTGCCGGAAAAGCGGTCGGTCCCGTTGGTCAGCAGCACGATGTCGCGGGTGTCGCTCTCCATGCTGCGGGCGGAGTCGGTCATGCCGTTCCATTCGGCCACGACCACGTCGGAAATCCGGATTTCCGAGGAGTTTCCCTGGACCTGGAAGCCCAGGCCGCCGCCCGGTGCGGCGTAGGACTGCCGGCGTTGCCCGGCGTCGGCCCCGTCCTCGGCGGTGCTCCACTGGATGGCGAACTCGCCGTCCACGTGCACGGTGATGGTGCCCTCGCGGCGGTCGCAGCGGATCTCGAAGACGGCCTCGCCGGTGTCGTTGAGGCGGACCGACGTGCTGCCGACGCGCACGCGCTCGACCTCCGGATTGCCTTCCTTGTCGAAGCCCGTGCGCTGGAGGTTCACGTAGCCGGACTGGAAGTTCAGCACGTAGGCGCTGCCGAAGAGGCGGGCGAGGTTCTGCATGCCGCCGAAGTTGGGGCGCTGCACTTCTTCCTCGCCTTCCTTTTTCTCCACCTCGGGCTTTTCGAGGTCGGCGTGGAAGGCCACGGCGATGTTCGGCCGGCTACGCCAGGCGAGCTTGAAGCGGAGCAGGGCGCGGTCGGGCATGCCGGCGTTGAAGGCGATGGCGTCCTGTCCGCCGCGGGAATACCAGGAGGCGCCGGTGTGGGCCCAGCCGGGCTTTTCCTTGCCGTCCTCGTCCTTCTCCGGCAGTCGGGGCTGGCGCATGCCGTTTCCGGCGAAGGGGTCGTTCTCGTAGGCCGGGGCTTCGGAGCGGATGATCTCCCAGCCCTTGTCGTCGAAGGGTCCGGCGTAGATCAAGCGGCCGCCGAAGGGGTGGGGCGCGATGACCGCCACGGCGTCGCGCGGCAGCACCAGCGGGCCCGCGGCACTGGTTTCCAGGGTGAAGTTCTTTTCGTCCGCGGCGATCACCTTGCCGGGGATGCGGTCGCCGTTGACCAGCGTCACGTGGCATGGATCGGTGAGCGGGGAGAGGGGCTTCGCGTGGCGTAGGACGATCTGGCGCACCTTGTCGCGCTGGAAAGGCATCGGCGTGGCCACGTCCGGGCGGGTCCAGGTGATCGTGCCGGCCGGGTCCATGCCGGCGAAGCGGCCGTCGATCTGGTTGCCGTTGGTGAAGCGCAGCAGGTCCTCCGGGCCGGCGGGGGCTTCCGCGGCGGCGAGGGGAGCGGCCAGCAGGGTGGCGATGGCGAGGCGGCGGATCATTTCTCGTAGATGGGCAGGAAGCGGTAGTTGAGCGCCAGCGAAAGCAGGGCGCCGGCGGTGTTGAACGACTGGCCCTTGTTGCCGGGCCAGGAGCCGTCGCGGGCCTGGATGGTGGAGAGGTAACGGATGTTGAGCAGGTTCCACTCGTTCCAGGTCTCGGGGTCGGCGTGGAACAGGGCCTGGGACATGTAGTATTCGAAGTAGTAGGGGTAGTTCTTGTCCCGGTAGGTCATCTGCTTGCGCAGGTAGCCGACCGACGACTGGAAGCCCTTGCCCTCCTTCTCCTTGGCGAGCGCGAAGCAGAGCACGCCGATCGCGGTCAGGGTGGGCTTCGGTCCGCCGGCGGAGGTGTAGCCGTAGCCGCCGTCGCTGCCGCGGCAGCGGGCCATGTAGGCCAGGCCCTTCTTCAGGGCTTCGTCGGGCACCGGCAGCCCGGCATTGCGGGCGGCGTAAAGCGCGACGATCTGGCAGCCGGAAACGGTGGTGTCGGCGTCGTTGCTGTCGGGCGTGTAGCGCCAGGCATCCGAACGGTTGCGCTTCTGGGCGCTGAGGATGAGCTCGACCGCCTTCTTCAGCGCGGGAGCGAGTTTCGGGTTGTCGACCGCGCCGTAGGCCTCGGCCAGCGCCAGGGTGGCGAAGCCGTGATTGTACATGCTGTTGCCGATGTAGCCGTTGCTCGAGTTCTGCTGGGACAGGATGTAGTCGAGCCCCCGCGTGATGTGCTTGGCATAGGGTCCGTGGTTCGGGTCCTCGCCGTGGGCGAGGAAGGCGACGACGCAGAGTCCGACCACGCCGGGTTCGCTGCCCATGCTGTCGTCCCACGATCCGCGCTCGTTCTGGGTCTTGGCGAGGTAGGCGATGCCCCGCTCGTACATCGTGTCGACCTGGGCCGGCACCGGATCGTCGGGGCGGCGCGGCAGGTCCTGGGCCGCGGCCGGGAGGGCGGCGGCGATGAGGAGCAGGGGACGGAGGAAAGGCTTCATTTGGCGAGCTTCTCGGCGGCGCGGTTGTAGGCGTCGAGCGCCTGTTGGAATTCGGCGGGCAGGTTCTGACCGGCGGTGCCGGAGGCCTTCGGGACGCGGCGTTCTTCCTGTTTCCCGCCGGCGGTCCCGGCGTTGGCGGAGTTGGCGCTGTCGGAGTCGCCGGTCTTGCCCTCGCCACCCTGGTTGCCCTCGCCCTGGCCGGGCTGCTGGCCGGGTTTGTCGGCCGGTTTCCCTTGGCCCATCATTTCCTGCATCATCTCCAGCATGGCCCCGGAACCGTCGTCCGGCTGGCCCTGGCCCTGCTGCTTCTGGCGCTCCTTGGCGGCTTCGAAGATCTTCTCGATGACCTCGGTCTCGGCGGCGATGGTCACGCCCCCGGTGTTGGAATCGAGCAGCAGCTCGGACGCCTCGTCCATCACGTCCTCGACCTGTTCGAGCAGCTCGATGACCTTCGGGTTGGTTTGCTCGATGATCAGTTGCTGCACGTCCGCGGCCAGTTCGTCCTGGCGCTCGGCGAGCTTGGCGGAGCCTTCGAGGTGCTCGGCGATTTTCAAGGCGAGCTCCTTGTCCGGCTCCTCCGCGGCGAAGGCGAGGGCGGGCATGACGAGCAGGGCGAGGGCGCGTTTCATGGCTTGGCGGGGTCGGCGGGTTCGAAGGAACGGCGGAGGGTTTCCAGGGAGCGGGTGCGGGCGCGGATGTCCTGTTCCTGCTGGATCATCTTCATCACGCGGAGCATGAACTCGAAATCCTCGTCCTTGGGGGGAGGCGCGTCGCCGCCTTCGCCGCCGCCGCCGTCCTGCTTCTGCTCGCCCTCGAGCAACTGGGCCCATTCCTTGAGCTTTGTGGCCCAGAACTCGGCCTTTTCGCGGGCCAGGAAGCCCTGGTTCACTTCGAGCAGGCGGCGGAGTTCCTCGAGGTCGAGCTCGATCTTCGACTCGATCATCGCGTCGAGGATCTTGCGGTAGCTCTCCTTGTTGGTGCGGGAGTAGAAGTGGCCGAGGTCTTCCTGGATCCAGCGGATGTCGGAGGTGGTGTTGAGCTGCTGGCGGATGGTGTCCTGCAGCTTGCCGGCATCGGCCGGATCAAGTTCCGAGGTGAAGGCCGCGGCGGTGCGCTCGTAGGTTTCCCAGATCGCGGAGCCGACGCCCTGCTCGTCGGAGGCCGCCTTCTTGAGGCGGTTGACGAAGGTGCTGGCCTCGAAGCGTTCGTTGGCATCGTTCGCCTTCTCGATCGCCTCCTGCATCTTCTTGAGCACGTCCTCCTGCTTCTCGACCGCCTTCTCGACATCTTCCTTGGCTTTCTCCGAGGTGCTCTTCTGGTCCTGGGCCTCGCCGAGCTTTTCCTCCACCTCGGGGATGTCCTTTTCCGAAAGCTCCTTCATCGACTGCATCGCGTCCGCCATCTTCTTGAGCGTCTCCTTGTCGATGCTGCCGTTGCGCGCGCTGTCCTTGAAGAGCTTCTGCATCTTCTCGGTGAGCTCCTCCATCCGCTCGCCCTGCTGGCGCTCGCCGTCCTGTTGGTTCTCCAGGCGCTTGCGGTTCTCCTCGGCCTGCAGGGCCTCGGGGTCGAGCTTCTCCAGCCGCTGGTTCTCCTCGAACAACCCGCGCTCCTTGCGGGCGAGGTCTTCCAGCTCGCTGATCGCGCGGTCGAACTGGGTCTTGAGCATCTGCGCGTGCTCGTCGTGGGTGAGGATGAACAAGGTGACCGGCTCGGAGTAGGAGCGCGGGCGGCCCGGCAGGTAGTCCTCCGACCAGGCGCGCAGGGTCAGCTTCTGGGGCGTGATCTTGAAGGTCGCGGGGGAGAAAGCGGCGGGACCGGCCAGGCGGTTATGCGAGGGTCCGCCGTCGATCAGTTTCAGCTCGCCCTTCGCCGGCACCTCGTCGGTGGCGCGGGTGAATTCACCCGACCACTCCAGGCCGATTCGGCGGATGCCGAAGTCGTCTTCCGAAAGCACTTCGAAATCGACGGTCTCCTCGGCCAGCATCACGTGCTGGCGGGCCAGGCCCTGGATGTAAATGCCCGGCGCTTCGTCGGGCAGGGAGTCGACGCGGACTTCGAAGCCTTCCTGACCGGCCAGGCCGAGCACGTCGGTCCACGAGATCGGCAGGGTGAAGCCTTGCTCCGCCACTTCCAGCGCGGGGGTCAGCGCCTTGGTGCCGTCGACGGACATCGGCGCGGCGCTGCCGCTCGGCACGCCTTCGATCCGCAGCGGACCGTAGTTCGCGGAGGCGAGATCGCGGGTCGACTCCGCGCTCACGGCGACCTTGCTCCCCTGCACGGCCGAAAGCACGCCGGAGCCGAGATCGACCTGATGGCCGGGCAGCTGGAGGTAGTCGGGGTAGGTGACGTCGGCGAACACCCGGCTGATCGCGGGGCGCAGCGTCGGCCGGACTTCGATCGAGTGCCTCGCATCGCCGATCTCCAGCCGGACGACGCCGTTCTCGGTCTGGGCGGGGAATTCGAAGCGGTAGCCGCCCTCTTCCAGCGCGGCGTTCACCGCGTCCTGGCGGCCGTAGCGGGCGAGGCCCTCGGCCGGCTGCCACTCGGAGTCCGCGGCCAGACGGACGTTCAGGCTGAAGGCTTCGCCCTGTGGCACGATCAGCACCGGCGGGACGTTTTCGAGGGCGGTGAAGGTGTAGCGCGGGGAGGAGGAAAGCGGCATCAGCCAGCGCTTCAGGGAGCTCATGCCGGCCTTGGGCGCGAACATGAAGGCGGCGGTGCCGGCGAGCAGACCGGCGACCACGGCAAGGGTCCAGCGCCCGTGGCGGGAGGCCGGAAGGGCGGTGTCGAGCTTCCGTTGGGCGGCTTCCTCGGCCACCCGCTCCATCGCGGCGGCGCGGAGGCGGGGCGACAGGGTGTCGGCTCCCTCGATCTGGCCCTGGAGTTCCACCACGCCGAGCAGCCGGTCGCCGAGGCCGGGAAAGCGCCGGGCGATCAGGCGGGCGAGCTGGTTCTCGCGGCGGTGCTTCCAGACCCAGCGGTGCAGCCACAGCGGGGCGAAGACCGCGGCCAGCGAGGTGCCGCCGATCAGGATGGCCAGCCGCAGCAGGCCGGGCGTCTGCCAGATCCGGTCGAGCGCGAAGACCAGCAGGAAGGAGAACAGGAGGCCGAAAATCCCGGCGAGCACCGCTTCGGCGATCTTCGCGCGCCAGAGCTTGCGGCGGAAGGCGGCGAGCTGCTGCCGCAGCGCCTCGGGCATCGGGATTTCGACCGGCGTGTTGGGGTCTTCGGCCATGGATTCAGGCAGTGAACGTCGGTTTCGTCATCGGCTTTGCCAAACTCGCAGGTGGAACTGCGGAATTCCAGCGGATTTCTTGCGGAAAGGAGCGACGCCGCGGGGCCGTCTCGCCTGCCCTCAATCGCCGCAGTAGGGATTTTCCGCCCGCTCGCCGCCGATGGTGGTGGCGGGTCCGTGGCCCGGGTAAACGCGGGTGGTTTCCGGCAGCGCGAAGAGTTTCTCCCGGATGCCGTCGATGAGCAGCTCCGGGTCCCCGCCGGGGAGGTCCGCCCGGCCGATCGATCCCGCGAACAGGGTGTCGCCGGAGAACAGCTCGCCGGCTTCCGCGAGGTGGAAGGTCACGCTGTCGATCGCATGGCCGGGCACGTGGGCCAGCGCCAGCCGGCAGCCGCCGATCTCGAGCGCGTCGCGCCCCTCCAGCAGCACGTCCACCGGGAAGGGAGCAACCGTGACCGGCATGCCGTAGGAGCGCATCATTTCCTCCAGGGTGAGCGCGGGGGAATAGGGGAGCCAGGCGTGGACCTTTGCTCCCATCGCGGCCAGCGCCGCGGCGTCCTCGACGTGGTCGTAGTGCTGGTGGGTGAGCAGCAGGGCCGCCGGCACGATTCCGCGTCGGGTCAGCCAGCCGGCCATGCCCGCCGGGGCATCGACCGCGATCCACGAGCCGTCGGGAGTTTGGAAAAGATAGCCGTTGGTCTGGACGAAGCCGCCGGTGAAGCAATCGGGCATGCCGCGGATCAAGCGCGGCGGGCGCGCGGCTGTCAAACCGGCAGGCCGCTGCGCTTCACGGGTGAAAGGGAAAGTCGGTGTAGCCCGCGGCCGTGGGGGCGGACCAGGTGCTCATGTCCGCCGGCGGGTTGAGTTCCCAGCCATGGGCGAAGCGCTCGACCAGATCCGGATTGCTGATGAAGGGACGGCCGAAGGCGATCAGGTCGGCATGGCCGGCCGCGATCGCCTTTTCGGCGCTCTCCTGGTCGTAACCGCAGTTGCCCATCAGCGGCCCGTCGAACACCGCGCGGAACTCCGCCAGCGTCATCGGCTCGCCTTGGTTGTGGAAGCCGAACGCGAGGCCGTCGACGACGTGGAGATAGGCCAGCCCGTAGCCGTTCAATTGGGTCGCGGCGTAGGTGAAGGTCTCGCGGAAATCCGGCGCGCCCATGTCGTTGAAGTTCCCGTTCGGCGAAAGTCGCACGCCGACCCGGTCGGCCGGCCAGACGGTGAGGATGGCTTCGGTGATCTCTTTGAGGAAACGGAAGCGGTTTTCGACGCTGCCGCCGTATTCGTCGGTCCGGAGGTTGGTCTTGGAATCGAGGAACTGGTTGATCAGGTAGCCGTTCGCCGCGTGGATCTCGATGCCGTCGAAGCCGGCCGCCTTGGCCCGTTCCGCGGCGCGGCGGTAGTCTTCCACCACGGCGGCGACCTCATGCGTTTCCAAGGCGCGCGGCACCTCGTAGGGCAGCTTGCCATCGGGGGTGTGGATGTAGTCGCCGTTGATCTTCACCGCGGAGGCCGAGACCGCCGGTTGGCCGCCGTGGAACGCGCTGTGCGAGGCCCGGCCGCAGTGCCAGAGCTGAAGAAAGAACGGCGTGCCGCGCTCGCGGAGGGCGGAGGTGATCTTCGACCAGCCGGCGACCTGGGCGTCGTTGTAGATGCCGGGCGAATCGACCCAACCGATGCCCTGCTCCGAGATCGTGGTCGCTTCCGCGATGATCAGCCCCGCCGAGGCGCGTTGCAGGTAGTATTCGACCATCAGGTCGTTCGGGATCCGCTCCTTGCCGGCGCGGGCGCGGGTCAGCGGGGCCATGACCACGCGGTTGCGCAACGGCAGCCCGCGGAGGTCGAAGGAGGAAAGCAGGGCGGAGGAAGTCGTGGAATCGGATGGGGAACTCATGGCGCGGCGGGGTGAGACCGATGCCATGCCCCGCCGCTTCCGCAAGCGCGGATGACACGATGCCCGGCCGAGCTCTTCGCCCGGCGCCGGGTTCGCGTGTCGCGGAGTTCCTGCAAAACGCGGCCGGGCCGCTGCGTTTCAGCAGGTCGGTGCCTGCTTCCAGCCGCGCCGCGATACCCGCCTGCTTTCCCATGATCCCGCCTCGCTTCCGTTTCCTCCACCTTCCCGCCGCGGCGGCCGTCGTCGCGGCGATCGCCCCGCTGGTCCACGCCGACGACCGGGTGCCGGCGCGCGACGGCTCGGGCATCCTCGGCTACAAGAACACGCCGGTGCTACCGTGGTGCGGCTTTCACGTCCACGACCCCGACCGGCCGGCCCCGCCGCGGGTGGATCCCGGTCCGGTGCCGCCGCCCGCGCCGGTGCCCGCCGATGCCATCGTGCTCTTCAACGGCCGCGACTTCGAAGGCTGGCGGGAAAACCGCTGGCGGGTTGATGCCGGCGAGATCGTGGCCGGCGACGGCCAGCTTGCCACCGTCCGGGAGTTCGGCGACATCCAGCTCCATCTGGAATGGTTGGCCCCTGCGGATTTCAAGGGACCCTGGCACGACCGCGGCAACAACGGGGTGATGCTGATGGGCCTCTACGAGATCCAGATCTTCGATTCCCACGGCCTCCAGATTTATCCGGACGGCCAGGCGGCGGCGATCTACGGTCAGACGCCGCCGCGGTTCAACGCGACCCGGCCCGCGGGGCAGTGGCAGAGCTTCGACCTCTTCTTCACCGCGCCCCGTTTCAAGGACGGCCGCCTCGTGTCCCCGGCCCGCTTGACCATGCTCCACAACGGAGTGCTGGTGCACCTGAACGAGGAGATCCGCGGCGAAACCCGCCACCTCGCCCTGCCCGAATACCGCCAGCAGCGCGAACGCGGCCCGCTGGTGCTCCACGGCCACAACTGCCCGGTGCGCTTCCGCAACGTCTGGGTCCGGCCGCTCGACCCCGCGCCCGCCGCGAAGTAGCCCCTTACTTCGGGGCCGGCGCGGCGTTCGCCTTGCGGTCCCTTTCGCGGGCCTGGTTGCGGATCGCCTCCTTGATCGCGGCGAGGCGCTCCGGCCAGACGAAGGTCGGGGCCTTCGACGGATCGTAGCCGGCCATGTGGTCGCGCAGGCGGGTGGCCGGCTTGGTGTATTCGAACTTCGTGTCGCCGAAGACCTCGCGGCAGATCGCGGCCAGGCCGGGGTCGTATTCGAGAAGCTCCGCCCGGGTGTCGACGTGGTTGTGGTCGTGGTCGTTCTCGCGGTTGTCGTCGAACCACGACTGCACGCCCTCCGCGAAGTATTCGTGGTGGTTCACCGCGGCATACTTGCCTTTCCACAGGCCGGCCTTCATCGCGGCGTCGTAGGTCTGCTTGAGGCGGACGTCGAAGGTCGGGTCCACGTTGTTCAGGCCGCGCAGGTGGATGTTGTGGGCGAACTCGTGGATCAGGATGCACTCGCTTTCGTAGGGGTCGCCGGGGTAGCCGAGCACGTTTTCCTCGGCGCAGGTGCAGTAGGGATCGGTCGCGCTGCCGCCGGTGCCGCGGGCCCGGGCGTCCCAGTAGTCCTTGCCGGTGAATTTCTCGAAGCCGGGCATCGGGTGGGCCGCCATGCGGACGAACTCCGGCAGGTCGGTGGTGTATTCGTCGTGCGCCATGATGCACAGCCGGGCGCCGCTGTGGACCATCGCCTGCAGCACGTCGGGGCGCTTGGCCAGCATCAGCCGGCCGATGAACGCCGCTTCCTTGAGGGCGTAGGGATTGACCTTGGCGGAGGCCACGATGGGGAAGCCGTCCAGCCGCTCGATCTGGGTGTAGAAGGCGGGGATGCCGTCCTTGCCCGCGGGGTCGAAGCGGAAGGCCTGGTGCAGCACCTTCGCGGTCACGGTGGCTTCCTGCTTGCCCTCGCGGCCGACGATCAGGAAACGGTGGCCCGGGCTGGTGGTGAAGATCGTGTCCTTGCCGGGCGCGACCGAACCGTTGGGCACGCGCTCGGTTTCGGACTTCAGCCAGAACAGGTCGATCGTCTGGTCGCTGCCGTTGAGGATCTGGAGTCGCGGCCGCTCCTGGGCGAGGGCGGGCATGGCTCCCGGCAAAAGGAGGGCGGCGAGCAAGAGGGAAGTTCGGAAGAGCGGGGACATCGGCGGTGATGGGAAAGTGCCGGACACGGATTGGCAAGGGCGCGGCGCCGGGAATACGCCGCCGCGTCGAGGGGATCTGTCGCCGGAGTTTGCGTGGCGGCTGAACATGCCGAGCTACCCGATAAACAGCAGTGCCACGGCGATCACGAACGAGACGACCGGAAGCCAGAATAGAAGCGGGGGCGAGCGTCGATCATGGGGTGAAGGGTGTGGTCGGGGAGAATCATCGGAACTGAACGGCTGGTAGGGGGTGTCACGGCTCGGCTTGTTCTGCCTCTTGATGTTCCGCTTCGAGCTTCGACATTCTTAAAAGTGCCTGCTCTAGGCGCGGCTGGAACCAATCAGGCAGATCTTCGCCTGCTGCCCTTCGTAGATCGAAATTCTTCTCATCGCGCTCGATGGTCATTCCCGTTGACGTGGGGATCAGTCCGACAATCCATCCCGCCTGTCGTAAAGCTCCGCGGATACGAAATCGATTCTCTCCTAAAGGCTCACTCCAATGCATTATTGGCTGAACACGCTCTCCTGATGCCTCGGTGTGGACGAAGTGCGCCAGTCTTCCGTCTGCGCCAACATGCATGAACTCGTCCATGTCCGCGGCAATCGTGGATGGAATTCTCCAAGTGCCGATGATGGACTCATATGGATTCATTTTTGGCGGAACAATCAAAGTGTACGCGACCGGCGTGCTGAGGTGGAGGCTGAATTCAAGTCTGGACCAGACCAGTCCGCGGGTTTGCCTGCCACGGCGTGTTAGTGTGCTTCTCAGGGGGACGGGTGGTTTTCTTTGCGTCTTGTTCGAATTATTTGTCTTCGGTTACCAATTTGGGGGCCAGTCAGGGTCAATATGTGAACGCCATGCCCGTTTGAAGTAGTATATGGCGCGCTCTAATCCTGGGCTAATGAATCTGTCACCATGAGACATTTCACCACCTATTCGAGACTTATCTAGGATTGCAATGCCATTATTGACTTTGAAATATCTCGTCTCGTAGCGAATATTATTGGTGGACGGAGTGTCACTATAAGATGTTGGGATGGATACTTGATATTCGACCGCTTCTTCATCGTAGAACGCAAAAGGAAGCTTGGATTTAAATTGTTCCAGAGGGACACCTTCTTCTATTGACTCGATTTGACGCCTCAGAAATTCTCCATATTTTTGGTATCGATGACGCATCACCTTCTCATCGTGCTTCTCACGCCATAGACCAACTCCTGCGATTGCGAAAAATAAAATCACTACGCTGATTAACGCGTAGGTGCCTCTGCGAATCCATTTTTGTCCTTTAGTCATCTATTCACGTTGCGAACAGTCTTAAACCGTAGGAGGTCGGACGGCGATATCCGCCTCCGCTCTCCTTGAGGAATTTGGCCGTGGATCGTTGATTTTGCAAGGATTTACCGGGGGATGCGCGTGTCTATCGGGAGGGAGGCAGGCCGGGTTCGGAGGGTGAGGAGGCGGGGCGGGTATCAGGTTGGACCGGGAGCGGCGGAAGGGCTCATGGGGTGGCGGCAAGAGGTGCCCTTCACCGGCGAATCCGCGGCTTCCCATGTCCCAAAGGGACTTCGGAGCAAAGCCCGGGGTTGCGAGAGAATCGAGCTACCCCGGGAGAGTTCGGATGGGGTCCTACCTCGGAGAGGTTGCGCAAGGGTGCGGCTTGCCAAGGGAATCGAGACTCGCCCGGACGCAACGCCTTTGGCGTAGGGATGGTCTTGTGTGGGCCACCCGGGGTAGCTTCGCAACCCCGGGCTTTGGTCCGTAGTCCCGTTGGGACAAGAGTGTGGTCCGTCGTAGAGGGGGCCGTCCCAGAGCGACAGGCAGTTTTCTTTGGGCGGTTTTCTTTGAGGGCGGAGGGCGGGGTGGAGAGAAATCATGGCGATCGTAGCTTCCGCGATTTCGGACTCGCCGCGTTCTAGCGCGCCCGCCGCATGGCCTCCAGTTCCTTCTTGAGCGGCAGCCAGTATTCCTTGTCGCGGAAGCGTTCCTCCTGTTCTTCGGCGGAAAGGGCGGATTCGAGGGAGGATTCATCGCGAGTGAGAGCGTGTTCCAGCAGGGGCCGGGTCATGCTCAGTTGCCGGGCCTCATCCGGCCAGCGTGTGGCGGCTTCGATGAGGAGGGTGGGAGTCCGGAGTTCGCGGAACCAGAAGCGGACCTGGTCCTCGTTCGGAGCGCCCGAAAACTCGAAGTAATGGGCTTCCACCAGGCGGCGGATCATCGGCCAGTCCTTGTCGCGCTGCGTTTTCTTGGCCTGGACGAGGTCGGGCAGGCTCAGCAGGTCGCAGAGCGTGCCGTCCGGGGTTTCGAGGGTGGTGCGGCGCTCCCACAGGGCGGGGAAGGGATCGACACCGCGCATGGAGGACATGACGTCCACCCGCATGCCGGCGGCCTCGGGATGACGGCAGCGGAAGTGAACCGCGTGTCCGCGCAGGAGGTGGGCGAGGTCGAAGTCCGGGACCGCAATCGTTTCAGCCTGCAGTTCCGCCAGCGCGGCCTTGAGGCGGTCGAGGTTCTCGTCGCTGGCCAGGATGGCGAGGTCCGTATCCCGGCTAAACTCGGCCGCGCCGTAAAACACGCAGGCCTGGCCGCCCATCAGCAGGCACTGGACGCGGTGCCTGCGCATCGAAGAAAGGACTTTGAGTATCGGGTTCGGGATCAAGGCTTCCTCCGAGGGTGATGTAGGTTTGCCAGAGCTTTTCGGACTCGGCCCAGCGTTGGGCGGGAGTGAGCCGATACCACTCCGCCCACTCGCTGCCGACGAGGTCTTCCGCTTGGACCATGGGAGGAACCTAGCAGCCTCAAGCCGGCGTGTAAACCTCCGCGCCCTTCGGGCATGCCGGTGCCACCGGTCGCCGGAGGGTGGCGGGCAACGGAGGGAAGGGTCAGTCCAGGACAGAGCCGCGAGGTCGCGTTCAGGCGAGGAAGCGCTTTTCCAAGTCGGCAATCGGGAGCTTGGTCAGGTCGCCGGTGTCGCTGTGGGCCAGCACCTTGAGGGTGGCGGGCGTCAGGGTTTCCCGCAGGCCGGGCAGCAGGGTCGGGGGCGCGACCAGTTGCCAGGAAGGGTAGCCGGCGACCGACACGATCTCGTCGATCTTGGCGGCGACGCGGCGGAGGGCCTCGGTCTCGAGCTGTTCCTCGAGCTCGTATTCCTCCCCGTAGGACATGCCACCGGCCTGACCGGCGGCGCCGCCCTGACGGAAGCGGCCGGCGTGGTCGGTGACGGTGCCGTGGATCGCGGCGGGCCTCATTTCGACCGGGCTGCCCGGGCCTTCGAGGAGGTGGGCTTTTTCCAGCGGGTCGTCACCGCTTTGCTTGAAGACGAGGAAACGGACTCTTCCGGAATTGGCGAGGATCAGGAGCTTTTGCATGGGTTGCGAGGGGTTGGAATCACCCGGGACCGTGCCTCCGGCGCGGGCTTGCGGCAAGCAGCGATCACCCTCCCGGCAAGGGATGCCCGGCTTATCGCAAGCGGTGCGGATTCCACCGGGGCGGGCCGGCCCGGGGCCGCGACCGGCCTTACAAGCATCCCTGAGGTTTTTATTGCGGGCTTCGGAAAGCGGGGTCTATGCTTGCGGCCCGCCGTCGCGTCCTTCCTGCAAGGTGCCGGAAGCACCCGACGGCGGAGTTTTCGCATCACGAGCAATGAATCCGGACCGAGCGACGCTCAATTTCCTCAACAGCTTCCCCGAGGACGCCCGCAAGCGGGGCGAACGCCTTCAGAAAGACGGGGCGGTGACCCAGATTTTCGGCAACCACCTTTTCATCCAGGGCCGCGTCGAGGACGAGACCGGCACCTTCCGCACCAGCCTCCGGCTCCAGGGCAACCGCTGGTTCGGTTCCTGCACCGCCGAAGACGAGGTGATCTCCGCCGCCTGCCAGTATGCGACCATGATGGAGCGCATGCACCGGGGCGAGGACCTGCCGGAGTCGCCCAACGAGTTCGACGACACGCCGGTGCTCGACATCATCGAGGAAAAGCTCGGCCGCGAGCTCGACGACAAGGAGGCCGACTTCGTTTCCAAGATCGAGAAGCGCTACCGCCGCTACGTGATCGAGGGCGAGCTGCACGACCACGACATGGTCCGCATCACGCCGCGCTGGGAAATCACCACCTACGAGCCGCTGGAACTGTGGCCGATGCCGCCGGGCGACATCCTGGAGTTCTGGAACTACATCGCCTACGCCTTCTACAAGAAGAAGCTCCCTTACCCGGAGTTCATGAACGTGATCACCGACCTGGCGAGCGTTCAGAAGAAGATGGCCGACTGGGAGCAGGAACGCGAGGTGGCCTCCTGGTACGACCGCATCGAGCAGGTCAACGAGCGCCCGCCGCAGGAACCGCCGGTGGAGGTCGCTTTCCGCCTCGTCGCCACGATCAACGAGGCCCGCATCGAGGTGAAGGAGGGCAACGGCCTGTGGACCCAGATCCGCGAGAAGAACGAGATCGAACGGCTGGTCCTGATGCACCACCAGGCCGCGCTGCGGATGGACGCGCCCAGCCAGGTGCTGTGGGAGCACTACCTCTCCTACTACCGCGAGCAGAACGAGACGACCTTCGACTTCGACGCCGAGGAAGCCTGCCGCTTCATGAACCGGGTCTTCCGCCAGCCGGCGCTGAAGGGCTACCTGGTCAACCTGGACGAACGCGAGTTCAAGGTGGTGACCGACGCCCTGAAGTGGGTCTGCGAGGATGATCCGTACGACGCGGGCAGCTTCGCGCTGCAACTCGTCACCGCCGGTGGCGAGAACGTGTCTCACTCGGTGCGCATGCTGCCCGGCCGCAAGGAACTCTACCAGTCCGACGAAACCGTGTTCCCCGGCCCGCCGCGCTGGCTGGAGGAGACGGAAGTCATGCCGCGCTACCTGATTCCCAAGCGCGTGATCGACTCGCTGGAAGGCGTCGAGTTCCTCCGCAAGATCGGCGCCTCGCTTCCGGAATCGCTGAAGAAGCGCGTGGTCGACCTCGAGCTGAAGCCGAAGTTCGAGATGAAGCTCGTCGCCGGCCTGACCGCCGCGGAAACCGAGCACCTGGTGATCGATGTCACCGCCATCGAGTCCAAGGAACGCCGCACCGAGCGCCTGACCAAGGACGGCTGGGAGCTGGTCGAGCAATCGCCGCTCAAGGGCAAGCAGCTGCTCCGCTTCGCCCGCGAGGAGCTCTACCCGGTCCCCCGCATCCTCGAGGAGATGGGGCTGACCTACGACGAGAAGCTGCTCGCCTTCAAATCCCGCATCACCAAGCAGTTCCCGGAGAAGTTCGCGGAATGGATCAAGGCGATGCCGGAGTCGGTGACCATGGACATCGACCTGCGCCTCAAGTCGATCCTCTCCGACCCGGTCACCGCCGCGGTGCGCTTCGAGGTGATCAACCAGGAGATCGACTGGTTCGACCTGCGCATCGTGATCGATGTCGAAGGCGTCAATCTTTCCAAAGCCCAGATCCGCCAGTTGGTCGCGGCCCGCGGCGGCTACGTCCGGATGGAAGACGGCTCGTGGATGCGGCTCGAGATCAAGCTCGACGCCGACCAGCGCGAGGCGGTCACCCGGCTCGGTCTCGATCCCTTCGACCTGTCCGGCGAGACCCACCGGATGCACGCCCTGCAGCTCGCCGATCCGAAGGCGGCGGACGTCTTCGACCCGAAGGCTTGGAAGCGCATCAAGGACCGCGCCGGCGACATCCAGATCGAGGTGCTGCCGGACGTGCCGTCCAAGCTCAACGCGACGCTGCGTCCCTATCAGGTCGACGGCTTCCGCTTCCTCGCCTACCTCGCGACCAACGGCTTCGGCGGCATCCTCGCCGACGACATGGGTCTCGGCAAAACCATCCAGTCGCTGACCTACGTGCTGTGGCTGATGGAGGAAGCCGAGAAGGCCAAGGAGGCCCATCGCCCGGTGCTGGTGGTCTGTCCCAAGTCGGTGCTCGACGTGTGGGCCAGCGAGGCCGTGAAGTTCGCGCCCGGCATCCGCGTGAAGGTCCTGCGCAACCGCGAGGACCTCGACGTCAAGGACACGCAGGAGAACATCGACATGCTGGTGCTCAACTACGCCCAGCTCCGGGTCTGCGGCGACCTGCTCAACGAGATCAAGTGGCTCACGACGATCCTCGACGAAGGCCAGCAGATCAAGAACCCGGACTCCAAGGCCGCCAAGTGCGCCCGCGAGTTGGATTCCGCGAACCGTCTGGTCCTCACCGGCACGCCGATCGAGAACCGCCTCCTCGACATGTGGTCGCTGATGGCCTTCGCCATGCCCGGCGTGCTCGGCAGCCGCGCCTACTTCAAGAAGCGCTTCGACAAGCGGAAGGACCCGCTTTCGCAGAACCGCCTGGCCGCCCGCCTGCGTCCCTTCCTGCTCCGCCGCACCAAGCTGCAGGTGGCCCAGGACCTGCCGCCGCGGACGGAAGAGGAGGTCTACTCCAAGATGGAGAACATCCAGCAGGAGCTCTACAAGGCCGAGCTCAAGCGGATCCAGAAGGCCCTGCTCGGACTCGATTCCGACGAGGCGGTGAAGAAGAACTCCTTCGCCATTCTCCAGGGCCTGATGCGCCTGCGCCAGATCTGCTGCCACCCGGGGCTGATCGATCCGAAGTATCTGAAGGAAGAGTCGGCCAAGATGGAGTCGCTGTTCTACCTCCTGGACCAGCTCCACGAGGAAGGCCACAAGGTGCTCGTCTTCTCGCAGTTCGTCTCGATGCTCGACCTGATCAAGGCGCGCCTCGAGCTCGAAGCGCGGCCCTTCCACTACCTCACCGGCCAGACCAAGGACCGCAAGGGCGAGATCGAGCGCTTCCAGACGACCAAGGATCCGTCCGTCTTCATGCTCTCGCTGAAAGCCGGTGGCGCCGGTCTGAACCTGACCTCCGCGTCCTACGTCATCCTCTACGATCCGTGGTGGAACCCGGCCGTGGAGAACCAGGCCATCGACCGGACCCACCGCATCGGCCAGAAGAACAAGGTCATCGCGTATCGCCTCCTCACCCGCGACACCGTGGAAGAGAAGATCCGCATCCTGCAGCACCAGAAGACGCAGCTCGTCACGAACGTCCTCGGCGACGAGGGCTTCGCCTCGAACCTCGGTCTGGAAGATCTCCAGTTCATCCTCAACCACGGCGGCGAGGAAGAGGAGGGGGGCTGATCGAAGATTCAGACGGTGCCCTCGCGGTGCCTTCCAGCGGGCGGCTTCCCCACCAGGAAGCCGCCCTTTGTTTGCCGGGAGGCAGAGGGCGGCATGGGCGGACGCGGTGGGGGGCCTGCTCGTCGAGCAACAGCTCTTTCAGATTCGCGCGGGTGACCTTGGTCCACTTCGCCAAAGCTCATCTGGTGGAGTGGATTGTGATCATCAAGCCGGCGTTTAAACCTCCGCTCCCTTCTCGACGAACTCCGTGCTCTTCTCCTCCATCCCCTTGGCGATGGCTTCTTCTTCCGCGAAGCCTTGTTCGGTGACGGAGGTGCGGGTTTGGATCACTTGGCTTGCCCGCCAGCCGCCAACTCGAAGAGTGAGTCCACGGTTTCACCAGCGAAAGCGGCGTCGCGTTCCTGGGCATAGTCGCCTTTCCCGACCTGCCATAGAGCAAGCAATCGGGCGACCTTGTGCGGGGGAAGGTGCTTGCCCAGGATGGCGATCGCCTCTTCCTTCAGCTCCTGCTCGGATTCGATCATGGCGCTCATAGGCTTTGCTGGAAGTATTCAACCACGAAATCGGCAGGACTCAAGACGCGGATTGCCCCAGTGTAGCGCTTGCGGAAGCGGTCGTCGCAAGTCAGGAGGTGAGTGCATGAGACGGATTCCGCGGCTGCGGCATGAAGAGCATCGAGCGGCTGGACCCCGATGGATTCCAGTTCGTTCGCCCGGACCTTCAGATCTCGGGTCAGGGTTGCGTGATGCGATGCAAGGTCGAGGCACTGCTCCACCCAGAGCCGCCGTGCTTCCCAAGGGTTCCGGGAGTTCTCAAGTGCATGGATGGGAGACCGGGCCATTTCGATCTGTCCACCTTCGATGAGATGGAGGACGACGGACAAGGCGTGGGTCTCCAGCCAGATGCGCGGCTGTGACTGGTCATCGAACGGCCGGCACAGCGCGCAAATGTCGGCGTAGATCCTCATGCTCACACCGGCGTGTAAACCTCCGCGCCCTTCTCGACGAACTCCTGGCTCTTCTCCGCCATGCCTTTCTCGAGGGCTTCCGCTTCGGAAAGGCCCTGCTCGGCGGCGTATTTGCGGACGTCCTCCGTGATCTTCATCGAGCAGAAGTGCGGGCCGCACATGGAGCAGAAGTGCGCCGTTTTCGCGCCGTCCTGGGGCAGGGTCTCGTCGTGGAACTCGCGGGCGCGCTCGGGATCGAGGCCGAGGTTGAACTGGTCTTCCCAGCGGAACTCGAAGCGGGCCTTGCTCAGGGCGTTGTCGCGGTACTGGGCGCCGGGATGGCCCTTGGCGAGGTCGGCGGCGTGGGCGGCGAGCTTGTAGGTGATGACGCCTTCCTTGACGTCCTGCTTGTTCGGCAGGCCGAGGTGTTCCTTCGGCGTGACGTAGCAAAGCATGGCGCAGCCGTACCAGCCGATCATCGCGGCGCCGATGCCGCTGGTGATGTGGTCGTAGCCGGGGGCGATGTCGGTGGTCAGGGGCCCGAGGGTGTAGAAGGGCGCCTCGTGGCACCACTCGAGCTGCTTGGCCATGTTCTCCTCGATCATGTGCATCGGCACGTGGCCGGGGCCTTCGTTCATGACCTGGCAGCCCTTGGCCCAGGCGCGCCGGGTGAGCTCGCCCTGCACTTCGAGTTCGCCGAACTGCGCCTTGTCGTTGGCGTCGGCGACCGAGCCGGGGCGGAGACCGTCGCCGATCGAGAAGGAGACGTCGTAGGCGGCGCAGATGTCGCAGATCTCGTCCCAATGGGTGTAGAGGAAGTTCTCCTTGTGATGGGCGAGGCACCACTTGGCCATGATCGAGCCGCCGCGGCTGACGATGCCGGTCATGCGGCTGGCGGTGAGCGGGACGAAGCGCAGCAGCACGCCGGCGTGGATGGTGAAGTAGTCGACGCCTTGTTCGGCCTGCTCGATGAGGGTGTCGCGGTAGAGTTCCCAGGTGAGGTCCTCGGCCTTGCCGTTCACCTTTTCGAGCGCCTGGTAGATCGGCACGGTGCCGATGGGGACGGGCGAGTTGCGGAGGATCCACTCGCGGGTGGCGTGGATGTTCTTGCCGGTGGACAGATCCATCACGGTGTCGGCGCCCCACTTGGTGGCCCAGCGCATCTTCTCGACCTCCTCCTCGATCGACGAGGCGACGGCGGAGTTGCCGATGTTGGCGTTGATCTTCACCAGGAAATTGCGGCCGATGATCATTGGCTCGCACTCCGGGTGGTTCACATTGAGCGGGATGATCGCGCGGCCGGCGGCGACTTCGGAGCGGACGAACTCCGGCGTGATCTCGGCCGGGATGCGCTGGGGGAAGCGGCGGAAAATGCCCGGAGTGTAGGGGCTGTCGGGCGACTGGTGGGAGCCCGTGTGCTGCTTGTCGAGGTGGTTGCGGACGATGTCGTCCTTCAGGTCCTCGATCTTCGCGCGGCGCATGTTCTCACGGATCGCGACGAACTCCATCTCGGGCGTGATAATGCCCTGGTCGGCGTACCATTTCTGGGTGACCGGCTTGCCGGTGGCGCGCAGCGGGCGGCGGCGTTCGGCGGTGAGGCCGGGGAATTCGACGAACTTGTTGGCGCGCTCGGATTTCGAGGCGAACTCGACGTGCTTCTCGGTGAGATAGCCGTTGTCCTGGGGCTGGACCTTGCGGCCCTCGTATTCCTCCACGTCGCCGCGCTTGAGGATCCAGTCGCGGCGGAGCGGCGGCAGGCCTTCGTCGGAGCCGCCGGTGAAGGCGGGGTCGCCCCAGGGACCGGAGCAGTCGTAGACGCGGACCGGCTCGTTCTTCTCGATGCGGCCGTTGAAGGACTTGGTGTCGGACAGGGCGATCTCGCGCATCGGGACGCGGATCTCCGGGAAGAGTTCGCCCTGGACGTAAACCCGGGTCGAGGCCGGCAGCTGGGCGCGGGAGGCGTCGTGGGATTCGGTCGCGGTTCCGGTCGTTTCTTCAGGGCGGATCATGATGCGGGATGGAGGATGGTGGATGGGAGACGGGAGCTGAAAAGAAAAAGGCCGCGCTGGGTGGAGCGCGGCCGGAGGGAGAGAGTTCGGTTTTACGAGCTTCCTACGGCGGTGCGACCCGCTTCAGGTTCGGAGGATTTTCGCCGCGAGCGCCGGCCGTTCTCAGTTCCTCGAGCGTGGAACTCTCCTGTCGTGTGCGGGGAGTCTAGTCGGGGCGGGCGGACTGCCAAGTTGGAAATGGACAGGGGGAAATGGGGAGGCCGGGGGAATGGACGTCCGGCGAAATGCGCTTCACGGGCCGTGCCGAGGCTCCGGCCGGCCCTAGAGGACGGAAAAATACCAATGTGGCGCCATCCGCGCGGCCAGTGGCCCCGCTGATCGTCCGGTTGACGGGATTTCATACCCATTTCGCTTTCCCCGCGGCGGACTTTCGGCGACATCCGCTCCGCCTATGACGAACCCGTTCCGCGAAGACCTCGTCTCCCGCTCGCGCCCGGAGCCCTGCACCGTCGTGATCTTCGGTGCCACCGGAGATCTCACGCACCGCAAGCTGGTGCCCGCGATCTACAATCTGGCGATCGACGGCGAGCTGCCGCCCGGCGTGAAGATCCTCGGCTTCGCCCGCCGCGAGAAATCCGACGCGGAGTTCCGCAAGGGCCTGGAAGAGCTGAACCGCAAGGTGTCGCGCTCGGGTCATGACGAGGCGATCTGGTCGACCTTCCAGGAAAGCATCCACTACCACCAGAGCGAGTTCACCGATGCCGACGGCTACCAGCGGCTGGCCGAGCGGCTGGACGCGATCGATCGCGAACGGGGCGGCAAGGGGAACCGGCTGTTCTACATCGCGAGCGCGCCGGAGTTCTTCGACGACATCCTGACCCAGCTCAAGACCGCCGGCTTGAACAAGGCGAAAGACGGTTGCTGGGCGCGGGTGATCGTCGAAAAGCCCTTCGGCACCGATCTGAAGACGGCGCAGCATCTCAACCAGGTGGTGAACCGGACCTTCCAGGAGAAGGACACCTACCGGATCGACCACTACCTCGGGAAGGAGACCGCGCAGAACCTGATGGTGCTGCGCTTCGCCAACGCGATCTTCGAGCCGCTCTGGAACAGCCGCTACATCGACCAGGTGCAGATCACCTGTTCGGAGAACCTCGGCATGGAAGGCGGCCGCGGGGGCTACTACGACAAGTCCGGCGCGCTGCGGGACATGGTGCAGAACCATTTGCTGCAGCTTCTGAGCCTGGTGGCGATGGAGCCGCCGACCGACCTCAGCGCCGACGGCGTGCGCGACGAGAAGGTGAAGGTCATCCGCTCGCTGCGGCAGTGGGACACCCCGGAAAAGGTCGCCGCCAATGTGATCCGCGCCCAGTATGCGGCCGGCCATGTCGACGGCAAGCCGGTGCCCGGCTACCGCGAGGAGGACCGGGTGGACCCGGAGAGCATGACCGAGTCGTATGTCGCGCTGCGGCTGATGATCGACACCTGGCGCTGGAGCGGCGTGCCCTTCTACATCCGGATGGGCAAGCAGCTGCCGAAGAAAGCGACCGAGATTTCCGTGCACTTCAAGGCCCCGCCGGGGGTGCTGTTCAACGCGCTGTCCGGCGGCGTGCCCGGGGGCAACGTGCTGGTGATCCGGATCCAGCCGGACGAGGGGATTTCGCTGCGGATGGTCTCGAAGATCCCCGGCACCAGCCTGCGCCTGGAACCGGTGAAGATGGACTTCCACTACGCCACGAGCTTCGGCAAGAGCAGTCCGGAAGCCTACGAGCGGCTGCTGCTCGACGCGATGGCCGGCGATGCCACCCTGTTCGCGCGGCGCGACGAAGTGGAGGAAGCCTGGCGCTTCATCGACCACATCGAGCACGCCTGGCACCAGAGCAACAACCCGCCGCCGATGGCCAGCTACGTCGCCGGCACCTGGGGCCCGAAAGAGGCCGACGAACTGGTGCAGGCGGACGGCCACGTCTGGCGGAGGCTTTGAAGAAGTTGATGGTCGATGGTTGATGGTTGATAGTAACAGCCGGAGACCATTGGGCCGCCGTTTTCTTTCTACCAACCATCAACTCTCAACTCTCAACTTCCCCAATGACCATGCATCCCGAACTCGGTCGCGAGGTTCCGGTCGGCTCGATCGACAAGGAACTCCGGAAGCTCTGGGCCGAGGACGAGGCACGGACGAATGCCTCGCTGATGAACCTGGCGGTTTACTCCGAAGCGCCGGGCGCGCTCGAGAAGAACTCGGAGGCGGTCCGCGAGCTAACCGCGGAGCACGCGTGCCGGGCGATTTTGATCGGGATCGACCGCCATGCGCCGGAAGCCTCGATCCGCGCCTGGATCACGGCGCACTGCCATCTTTCCCACGGCCGGAAGTCGATCTGCTGCGAGCAGATTGCATTCGCGCTGACCGGCAAGGCCACCGGGCGCTTGCGGAACACGGTGTTCGCGCATCTGGCGTCGGACCTGCCGCTGATCTTCTGGTGGCAGGGCGAACTGTCGCCGATCTTCGAGGACCGTCTTTACAGCCTGGTCGACCGCTTCGTGTTCGACAGCTCGGGCTGGGCGGATCCGAAAGCCTCGTTTGCCATCATCGCGGATGCGGTGACCAACGCGACGCGGCCGCTGGTGGTGCAGGACCTGGCGTGGACGCGGAGCTTCCAGTTCCGGGTGTCGGTGGCGTCGCTGTTCGACGATCCGCTGGTGCTCAAGGCGCTGCCGGAGATCGACACGGTGGAGATCGTGCATCACCCCGACGATCGCGTCACCGGATTGCAGATGCTGGCCTGGCTGGCGGTGCAGAGCGGCTGGCGGGACGGCATGGAGCTGGACCTCGCGGTGCGGCGCCAGAGCGGCGGCAAGCAGGGCTTTTCCTTCGAGAGCGCGGCGGGCAAGGCGATCACGGCGACCTTGGTTTCGGACGAGAAATCGGCGGCGCTGGGTCTGGTCAAGCTGAGTGGCGGCGGGGTGACCGTGTCGGTCTCGCGGGAAGCCGGGGCACCGCACCTGGTCCGCCGGATCGAGGCGCCCGGGCATTTTCTGGAAGCACCGGGGCCGGTGGATCCGGACGACTGTGCCGGCTTGATTGGCGAACAGCTCGCGCGCGGCGGGAAGAACTCGCTGTTCCGCAAGATCCTGCCGCGGTTCAGGGAGTTGCTGGAGAAGTGATTATCGCTTCTCCTTCGGCAGCTTCAGCCAGGCTTCGATCTCGGCGAGCGGCTTGGTATTGATCACGTCCTGGCGGCGCAGCCAGCCCTTGCGGGCGACGCTGGCGCCGAACCTGAGGAACTGGAGCTGGTTCACCGAGTGGGCGTCGGGATTGATCGAGCACAGCACGCCCTTGTCGCGGGCCCGGTGCCACCAGCGCCAGTCCATGTCGAAGCGCTTCGGGTTGCAGTTGAGCTCGATGACCGTGCGAGTCTCCGCCGCGCAGTCGATGATCTTCTCGTGGTTCACCGGGTAGGCATCGCGGCGCAGCAGCATGCGCCCGGTCAGGTGGCCGAGCATCGTGATGTGCGGGCTTTCCATCGCACGGAGGATGCGGCGGGTCATCGTGTCCTCGTCGAGGTTGAGGACGTTGTGGACGGAGGCGACGGTGAAATCGAGCCGGGCAAGCAGCTCCTCGTCGAAGTCGAGCGAGCCGTCCTTGAGGATGTCGACCTCGGACCCGGCGAAGAGCCGGAACTGCGGGCCGCCGTGCTCGCGGTTCCACGCGGCGATCTTCTCGATCTGCGCGGCAAGGCGCTCCTCGTCGAGCCCGCGGGCCTGGGGCGAGGACTTCGAGTGGTCGGAGATGCCCAGATACTGCAAGCCGAGCTCGCGGGCTCCTTCGGCCATCTGGTCGAGGGTCGCGCGGCCGTCGGACTCGGTGGTGTGGTTGTGGAAGGTGCCGCGCAGGTTCTCCCATTCAATCAGGCGCGGCAGGGTGCCTTCGTCGGCGGCTTCGATCTCGCCGCGGTTTTCGCGGAGCTCGGGCGGCACGAAATCGAGGCCGAGCGCGCGGTAGATGTCGGCCTCGTCATGGACCGCCGGCAGGTTCTCGCCGGTGAAGCCGTATTCGTTGAGCGACCAGCCGTGCTTGAGGGCGAGCGAGCGGATGGCCACGTTGTGCTCCTTGCTGCCGGTGAAATACATCAGCGCGAAGGGGAACTGGTCGTTGGAGACGGCGCGGAGGTCGCACTGCATGCCGCTTTCGAGGCGGATCGAGCACTTGGTGTCGCCCTGCGCGATGACCTCGGCGGCAAAGGGCCGGGTGGCGAAGAAGGCGGTCAGTTCCGCGGGTGCCGGCGTGGCGACGATGAAGTCGAGGTCGTGCACCAGCTCCTTCGAGCGGCGGGTGGAGCCGGCGACCGCGGCGCGCAGGACTTCCGGATGGAGGCGCAGCACTTCGAGGATCGCTTCGGCGGCGGTGACCGCCTCGTCGAGCCGGTAGGCACCGGCGCTCTGGTCGCGGCGGGCGATGGCTTCGAGGATCTTGGCTTGGGTCTTCGCGCCGAATCCCGGCAGTTCGCCCACCTGGCCCGATTGGCAGGCCTCTTTCAGGGCGGGAATGGAAGCGATGCCCAGCGACTTGTGGAGTGCCGCGATCTTCTTCGGACCGAGGCCTTCGATCTCGAACAGGTCGAAGAAGGTGTCGGGATAATTCGCCCGGAGCTTCCGGTGGAACTCCAGTTCGCCGGTGCTTGCCAGTTCGTGGAGCTTGTCGCGGAGGGCCTCGCCGATGCCCTTGATGCCCTCGAGTCTCCCCTCGCGGGCCAGCGCGACGATGTCGCCATCGTAGCCGGAAACGATTTCAGCTCCCTGGCGGTAAGCGCGGACCTTGAAGGGGTTCTCCCCCTGGATCTCGAGCAGCAGGGCGATCTCCTCGAGCACCTCGACCAATCGTTCGCGCGTCACGGACATGGCCGGAAGCTAGGGGCCTGCCGCGGCCGGGACAGCCGAAAAATTCCGCGGCGGCGGGAAGATCAGGCGACGCCGGCCGTCATCGCCTCGTCCCGCATCCGGGAGGTGGAAATGAAGAAGTGGACCAGCGGGATGAAGAAGACCGGCAGCACGAGCAGGCCCGCCGGGCCGAGGTCGATGTGGAAGCTCTCGCCCGTGAGGATCGCCGCGAGCGAGGCGAGGTGGAACAGCCCCAGCGGGAACAGGTAGATCACGATGAAGAGCCGGGTGGTGAAGCGCCAGCTTTGCTCCGAGCGGGCAAGCCCGCCGTGGCGGCTGAGCCACTGCATGGCCACGCAGAAGATCACGGTGGCCGCCATGGAGAGGAAGCCGTAGAAATCGTCCAGGACGGAGATCAAGGGCGGCACGTCGTAGATCAGGTGGCGATGCAAGGCGACCACGCAGCCGCACACGGCCACGATTTTCACGAAGCCGAGCGCGATGCGGTAGCGCCTGTCCACCTCGACCGTCGAAAGCCGGAACACCGCCCACGCGATGGTCAGCATCCCAACGAAGTCGTTCAGGAAATCGAAGCGCCAGCCTTCGCCTCCCGAGGTCTCGCTGATCGTGATGTCGAAGAGGCAAAGCAGGGCTCCCCAGAAAATCGCACGGAGCGGACCCAGAAGGGGAGGCAAGGGAGGGGGATCCGGATACACGGGAGGGGAGGAATGGGCCGTGGCGGCGGCTAGCCCGGGGGGATCAGGTCGGCGACCACCATCCGGTGATCGCTCTGGCGGGTGGTGACGGCGGTGCAGCGGGCGGTGCGGAAGTGGCGGCTGTGGTGGATCTGGTCGATCCGGTGGATCGGGATCCGCCGGTGGTAGGTGTTGCCCCAGCCGGTGCCGGCGTTGGTGAAAGCGTCCTCGAAATCGCCTTTCAACAGCCCGAACATCGGGTCGGACGGCGGTGCGTTGAAATCGCCGCCGAGGATCACGGGGTATCCCGGAGCGGTGCCGCCGAGGATGCTCACCGCGATCCCCAGTTCGCGGAGCCGGACCGCGCGGTTGACCCGGTGGGTGCGCCAGCAGTCGCGCCGCCAAAGCCGGAGGTCGGTCGCGGCACTCGCGAGATGAAGGTTCACCACTTCGAAGTCCACGCCGTCGTCGGTGCGGATGGTCGCCTGCTGGACGCGGAAGCCGGAGGGCTGGGGATTGACCTCGCGGCGGATGCTCCAGCGGGTGACGATGCCGTTGGTGGCGTAGATCCGGTAGTCGCCGCGTCCTTCGTAAAGCAGATCCGCGATGCGGCGGACGTGATGCGGATGGACTTCCTGGAGGAGCACCACGTCGGGATTCCAGCGGCGGATGTCCGGGGAAGGATCGCTGACGCCGTTGTAGGAGAAATACTTGCAGTTGAGGGTGATGACCCGGATCAGCTCGCGTCCGTCCTCCGTCCCCGCGTGGCCGGGCGCGGGCCGGGATTTGCCGATGTTGGCGATCACCCGGGCTTCGTCGGCCTCGAGAAGGATGGTCATCGCCCAGATCCCCGTGATGAAAAGCGACAGCGGCGCGCGCAGGAACCAGAAGGCGACGATCGAAAGGAAGAGACCGATGCCGCCCCAGACCCAGATCGGGATCACGGTGTAGGCCGCGAGCTTGTCCGGTTGCTGGGCAAAGGCGAACAGCGTGACCAGATGGAGCAGCACGGAAAGCCCGATGAAGAACCATCCGGCGCGGCGGCGGAGGCGTGAGGACTTCATCGGGCCGGAAAGCGGGCGGTTCGGGGAATCAGAAGGGCAGGCCCATGCCGCCGGTCAGCTTCTTCATCTCGGCGGCGGAAATCTCGCGTCCTTTCTGGATCGCCTCCTGGACGCCCTTGAGGACCAGGTCCTGGAGGAAGTCGACGTCCTCGGGATCGACCACCGACTTGTCGATGACGATCGAGTGGACATCGCCGGCGCAAGTGGCGACGACGGTCACCTTGCCGCCGCCGACGCTGGCCTCGACAGTTTTCTTCGCGAGTTCTTCCTGCGCAGCGGCCATGCCGGCCTGCATCTGCTGCGCTTGTTTCATGAGTTTCTGGATGTTCATGGGGAAAGTGGGTGGATGTTAGATGATGGATCCTGAGTTGCTTGGGCTTTTCTTTGGCACTTGGAACTTTCGTTACTTGGAACTTCAGCGCTTCAGCGTGGCTTCGAACATTTCGAGGGCGGTTTGGATCAGCGGGTCCTTGTAGAACTCCTCCATCGGATCGGCCTTCGGGGCGGGCGGCTCGGCGGCGGGCTCGGGTTTCCACGGCGGGGTGTCGGCCTTGGGGGGCTCCGGTTCGGGCTCAGGCTCGTCGGGCGCGGTGGCGATCAGTTCGTCGAGCGAAAGCACGCTTTCCGTCTTGGGCGGCGGCGGATCGGCGGCGGCGGCAGGTGGAGGGGGCGGAGCCGGTTCCTCCGGTGCCGGTGCAGCGGGCGCGGGTTCCGGCTCGGCGGGTGCCGAAGGCGCGGCAGCCGCCGGTGGCGGGGCCTTGGCGTAGGTGACCGGGGAATCCAGGTGGTCCGCGGCTCCGGCCAGCACCTTGATGACGTCGGAAAGCCGGACTTCGCCGAGGGTCTGGACCGCCTTGATCAGGCCGATCTCGAGGTGGAGCCGCTTGTTGGAGGCCCACTTCATGCGGGCCTCGGTTTCGGCGAAGACATCGATGACCGAAAGCAGCCGCTCCGGAGGGTAGTTGTCGGCGGAGGCCCGCAGGGCGGCCCAGGTTTCCGCCGGGATGCCGTCGCCGCCGGTCGTGGGATCGAGCTTGGCGACCAGCAGGGCACGGATCGCGCCGATCAGTTCGCCGAGCAGCTGCGACAGCTCGCGGCCGGCCTCGGCCTCGCGCTGGACGGTGGCAAGGGCGGCCGGGGTGTCGCGGGCGAGCAGGCTGCCGATGACCGACGCGACGGTCTCGCGCGAGGTGAAGCCGAAGACATCGAGCACGTTCGCCTCGGTGATGGTGTCGCCGCAGAAAGCGACGAGCTGGTCGAGCATCGACTGGGCATCGCGCATCCCGCCGTCGGCACCCTTGGCGATGGCCCAGGCGGCGGACTCGTGGAGCTGGATGCCTTCCTGTTTCGCGATGTGGAGCAGGTGGGATGCGATGATTTCCGAGGGGATGGGCCGGAGGTCGAAGCGCTGGCAGCGGGAAAGGATCGTCGGCAGGATCTTGTTCGGCTCGGTGGTGGCGAAGATGAACTTCACGTATTCCGGCGGCTCTTCCAAGGTCTTCAACAGGGCGTTGAAGGCCGCGGTGGAGAGCATGTGCACTTCGTCGATGTAGTAGATCTTGAACTGGCCGCGGGCGGGGGCGAAGCGGACGGACTCGCGGATGTTGCGGACGTCGTCCACCGAGTTGTTCGACGCGCCGTCGATCTCGAGCACGTCGAGCGAGCGTCCTTCGGCGATTTCCACGCAGACGTCCTCGTCGGGGTCGAAATCCGCCTTCGGTCCGTTGGTGCAATTGAGGGCCTTGGCCAGGATGCGGGCCGTGGTGGTCTTGCCGGTGCCGCGGGGGCCCACGAACAGGTAGGCATGCGCCAGTCGCTTCTGGGCGATGGCATTCCGCAGCGTCCTCACGACGTGATCCTGACCCAGGACGTCGTCGAAGGTTTTCGGGCGGTATTTCCGGGCGAAGACCTGATAGCTCACGCGGCGGAGGGTAGGGGGGCGGGGCGGGATGGAAAGAGTGGAATCGCGGGCGGGCCGTGATTTGGCGGCGGCGATGGCCGTACAAAAAAGTCCCCGGACACTAGAGGGGGGAACCGTTCCAGTGTCCGGGGGCCCTTTTTTGGGGGGCTGTGCAACTATCCCTTACGGGGCGGAAGCTGAGCCGGACGGGCCGGGATGGCCAGCACGGAATTCCGGAAAGTGGATTACGGGGCCGGGCGGAGGACCGGCGGTCCCGGGCTCAGAGCGGCGCGAGGCTTTCGAGGGTCAGGACCGGGCGGGACTCGGCGTCGCTGCGGTCGAGGTCGATGGCGAGCTTGAGGAACCAGTCGTTGAGTTCCTCGGGGTCGACGAGGGTTTGCTCGACGGTCCAGCGGCGGGGCTGCTCGTCGGAGAGGCGGCTGTGCTTGGCGGCGCGGGCTTCGGGGTCGAGGCGGATGCGCTCGTGTTCGGCGTAGTAGCCGTCGAGCAGCGACTCGATCCGCGCGGCGGTCCAGGGCTGGCCTTCGGGGTCGGCGGGCTCGATCTGGGCGAGGATCGCGGCGGTGTTTCCTTCGGCGAAAGCCTTGACCAGGGTGAAGACGGCGTTGCGCAGGGCGCGGGTGAAGGCGGGGCGGTTGCGGGTGAAGGCGACGGCCTTGCGCTCGGCAGCGGGGCGCTCTTCCAAGGGCACGTAGTCCGGGTTGCGGAGCTTTTCCCACTCGTCGAGCAGGCTGGAATCGACGTTGCGCAGGATGTCCTCGAGGTATTCCTCGGCCTCGACCAGTTCCTCGGTCTTGGCCATCGGCGGGACGGTCTGGGAGAGAACCTTGTAGACTTCGGAGAGGTGGCGCAGCAGCACGGCCTCGCTTTTCTCCAGGCCGTAGGTTTTGACGTAATCCTCGAAGGACTGCCAGTGCTCGAACATCTCGCGGGCGATCGACTTGGGCCGGACCGCCGCTTCCTTCATCCAGGGGCGCTGGGCGACGAAGGCGTTGTAGGTGTGGTAGATGAATTCCTTGCCGGGCTTCGGCCACTCGACCTCCTCGAGCCGCTCCATCCGCTCCTCGTATTCGACGCCCTCGTTCTTGAGCTGGCCGATCAGTTCGCCCTTCAGCAGGTCGACCTGGCGGCGGAGGATGACCTCGGGGTTCTCGAGGATGGCCTCGACCAGCGAGATGACATTGAGCGCGTAGTCGGCTTCCTCCCGGTCGAGCTGCGGGATGGCATCGAGCAGGTAAAGCCCGAGCGCCTGGTTCATCGAGAAGTCTTCCTGGAGCTCGACATTCAAGCGGACCTTCACCGGGCCGGATCGCTCCGCGCGGGGGATGATGCGGAGGATGTCGCCCTCGACCAGGCCGCGGAAGATCTGGAAGGAGCGCTTCTTGTGCGCCTTCTTTTTCGCCGGGGTCTCGTGGCAGGCCTTGATGAGGGTGCGGAGCGCGGCGCAGCCGTCCTCGTGTTCGCGGCCCAGGACGTTGAGCAGCATCGAGTGCTGGACCTGGAAGCTGGAGACGAGTTTCTCCGACGGGGCGTCGATCAGCCGGCGGAAGCTCTTCTCGTCCCAGTTGACGAAGCCCTTCTCGGGCGGCTTGCGCTTCACGAAGCCCTTCTTGCCGGACGAGGCGGCCTTTTTCTCGAGGCGGAGGTTCTCGATCACGTGCTCCGGGGCCTGGGCGACCACGGTGCCGGAGGTGTCGAAACCGCGGCGGCCGGCGCGTCCGGCGATCTGTTTGAAATCGCGGACGGTCAGGGTTTTGGTACTGCTGCCGTCGTACTTGAAAAGCTGGGTGAAGACCACGGTGCGGATCGGCACGTTGATGCCGACGCCGAGGGTGTCGGTGCCGCAGATGACTTTCAGCAGGCCGCGTTGGGCGAGCTTTTCGACGAGCACGCGGTACTTCGGCAGGAGTCCTGCGTGGTGGATGCCGATGCCGTGGCGGAGGAGTTTGGAGACTTCCTTGCCGTAGGGGCTGCGGAAGTTGGCATCGTGCAGCATTTCGGCGATGTGCTGCTTCTCGGACTTCGAGCAGAAGTTCTGGCTCAGCAGGTTCTGCGCGGTCTGGGCGCAGGCGAGCTGGGTGAAGTGGACCAGATAGACCGGCGCTTTCCCGTCCTCGACCAGTTCGGTGATCTTTTCCTCCAGCGGCGTTTCGCTCCAATCGAACTCGAGCGGGACGGGCCGCTGTTCGGATTTCACCAGCACGGTGGGCGCGCCGGTGAGCTTTGTGATGCCTTCCTCGAAGAACGCGGTTTCGCCGAGGGTGGCGGACATCAGGAGGAAGCGGGCCTGCGGCAGGGTGAGCAGCGGGACCTGCCAGGCGAAGCCGCGGGACGCGTCCGAGTAGTAGTGGAACTCGTCCATGATCACGTCATCGACGCGAGCCTGGTCGCCTTCGCGCAGGGCGAGGTTGGCGAGGATCTCGGCGGTGCAGCAGATGACCGGTGCGCCGGGGTTCACGGTGGCGTCGCCGGTGATCATGCCGACCTGCTCCGGACCGAAGAGGTGGCAGAGGGAGAGGAACTTCTCGTTGGCCAGCGCCTTGATCGGGACGGTGTAGTAGGAGCGGCGGTTCTGGCAGATCGCCTTGAACTGCATCGCCAGCGCGACCAGCGATTTGCCGGAGCCGGTCGGGGTGTTGAGGATGACGTTGTGGCCGGCGTAGAGCTCCAGGATGGCCTGTTCCTGGTGGTCGTAGGGTTCGACCTCGGTGGCGATCAGGTAGTCGAGGAAAGCGCTGAGCACCTCGTCGTTGGAGGAGGGGTTGGCGACTTTCGCGGGGTCGAGGTGCATGGGCGGGCGGAGGATGGTGGGGCGAAGGGGTGGCGGCGAGGGTTTATTGGGCGTTCCGGTGGCGGTCGGCCTTCAAGTGTCGCGGGGCGAAATCCTTGCGGGGGCGGTAGACTTGGGGTTGGATGCAGGGGTCTTGCTCTGAAAGTTGAAGTCCCGATGGAAGCCGGACCTTATCGAAAGCACCTGCTCCGATCCCGTCTCCGGGACAGGATCGCGGCAATCGCTTTGATATGGGTCGCCGTGGTCGCCCAAGTCCGAGGTCAGCTCCCGGATTTGGAGGTGCGGGACTTCCACCGGCATGCGCTGACCCTGCCCGGTGCGCGGCAGGCGGGGGTGGGCTGTGCTTTCTATGCCAACGTGCCGGCGTTGACACTGGTCAGCGGGATCCAGGTGGTGGATGAGACGCGGGATTCGCGGGCGTTCGTCACCGGCGTCTATGGCCTGCGGCGGGGCGATTTCCTGATGCGGCGGGCTTTCGACAAGGAGATCTTCTTCGAATTGTTCGGGATCCCGTCGAAGGGCGTGAAGATCTATTACGAGGACCTCGACCGGCGGACCTTGCTCAAGCAGGCGGAGGGGTTGGTGACGGGCGACTTGAAAGCGGCGCTGGACCGCGGTCAGTTCGCCTCGCTGCGGGTCTATGGCGAACTCGGGATGCCGCACAACGTGCTGCTGATGGCCCACGGGAACGGGTTTTACCATTTCCATGACCCGACCTATGGAGCGATCCGCAGTGCCACTGCCGCGGGATTGGCGGCGCGGATGTTGACCGAGTCCAAGAAGGGCGAGGGCAAGCTGCGGAAGCGCTACTTTTCCAGCTATCATCTGGTGTCGTTGGGAGACCCCCGGACGAGCGAGAAGCGTCCGCTGCGGCTGGACCAGTTGCCGGGAGTGCTCGAACTAAAGCTCGACGAAGGGCAGCGGGCAAGAATCGCGAAACTGCTGGCGCCGGCCGCGGCGGTGGAGGAAGCGACGCCCGAGGCGCGGATGAAGGCTTTCCCGGGGATCGATCTCGCGGCGATCAGCAAGGCGGAGGGAAAGGCGATGAAACTGGTCAGCGTGATCGATCCCGGACTGGACGGCCGCGACCTGAGGGGCCTGGCCCACATCGCGAAGCTATCCTTGAACAGTTATCAGATCGGGGCGCGGGAACTGCTTCCGGTGTGGTTCATCGACGGCAAGCCGGTCGTGGTCAGCGGCTACGCCCAGCCGGAAGGGGAGCAGGAATCGACGGTTGTGCTGTTCGACGGAAGCAGTTCGCGCTCGGTGCCGCTGCTGGAAGCCCTTTCGGCGGTGAAGGCGTCGGGCTCGCTGGTCGGGCATGTGGTGGTGCCGCGGGGGTGAGCATGTGTCGGCCTACCAGGGGTCGTCCTTGGTTGAGGTGTGCTCGGCGTAGTGAGGGATGGGAGGAACCGGGCGAGGGGCGGGGCGAAGCCATGAGGGTCTCCACCGGTTGACCCCGAGGATGATCACAAGTGCAGCGAGTGCACCTCCGATGCGGCCGCCCTGAACCCACAACCTGGGGTCGGGGGACACGGGCGCATCCGGAGCGAGCCCGAGGCGTGCCTCGCTGTTGGCCGCCTTGAACGGTTCTCCCGGCGGGTTCCACGAGGCGAGGTCGTAGTTGATGCGATCCCTTTCGGTCGTCGCGATGCCGAGTTCGTGTCGCCATTTCACGGTGGATTCCTCGGCAGCCACCTTCCGCGCCTTCTCCCTGTCGGCAATCAGCGCCTTCTCGAAGTCTTCGAATCCCTCGAAGCCCGCCTTCATGGCCCGGTTTTCAAGCTGCCATGTCAGATAGGCGATCTTGCTGTCCAGTTCTTCAATGCGCTTGGGATCGTGCCTCACGTCGGGATTCCTTGCGGCCATCTCCTGCTCCCGAAGCGGGGAGTCGAGTCCGGCTGCCACGCATCTTGCGATCACCTTGGCATCGTAAAGGTCTTCACCCCATACTTCGACGAGCACTCCTTGCGGATCGCGGGGCTTCAGCCAGACGGAGTCGCGAATCTTCGCTGCAGCTTCGTCCGGGGGGATTTTCCAGTAGTGCCCGAGGCTGAGTTCCCTTTCGACCATCCGGGCACGGAGCAGGGTGATCCGTTCATTGTGATTGGAATGGTCGGGTGAATCGATGATGGCCTCAGCCATATAGACCTGCGGCTGCCGGAACGCGAGGAAGGCGCCGACGAAACCGCCGAGGAAGAATCCGGCAACCAGGTAGAGAGCCAGCGGCTTGTTGGGGAGGCCAAGCATGCTCGTGGAAAGAAAACCTGACGGTGGGATAGCCGGTGACAGGGGTAGGGTCAACCCGATACCACTTTGATGAGAACCGCCGCGAGGGCGGCCCAGAGGCCGAGGTTTTTGAAGGGTTCGTCGGAACCTCCGAACAGCGGTGGGGTGGTGTCGTGTTCGGTCGTGCCAAAGCTCACCGGCCGGTTCAGCGGGCGGGCCGCTTGGATCCGCTTCACCCGTTCGGCCTCGTTTTGCTGGTAGAGCAGCTTTCCGCCGGCGCGCCACCACTCGAGCAGTCGGCGGAGTTCGCTGCCTTCGAGCCAGACGCCGTGCGCGCCGCAGCGGTCGATGATCACGCCGCTCTTGCCGCCGAAATTCACCCGGCTCATCAGCTCGGTGCACATCGGGCAGCGGTGGTAGACGAACTCTTCCTCGGGAACGATGTCGGTGGCGATCTGCCCGAGCTGGACTTCGTCGAGCCAGACCAGCGAGGGGGTCCGGGCGTCGAGCAGGACTTCGAGTTCGCCGGGATTGAAGAAGGTGCCGTGGCAGGTGGTGCAGCGCTCGATGCGGACTTTCGGCTCGGAGTCGAACTCGATGACGTCGAGCGGCGTGGCGCAGTGCGGGCAGGGCAGGGAGGCATCCGTGCCGAGGTCGCGGAAGTGGATCTGCCGCAGGTCCACTTCCTGGCGGACTCCGCAAAAGGGGCAGAAGGTCATCGGGCCTTCGAGGCGACCGCTACAACTGGTGCATTTCACGGGGAGCTTTCTTCGGGATGAGCGGGAAAGGATCAAGTCCCGTCAGTCGAGCAGGATCGACAAAAGACCGCCGACGGCTTCGATAATGTTCGCGGCATCGGTGGAGCTGCCTCCGGACTCGGTGGTGACCAGCGAGCTTTGCCTGCGCTCCGGGGATGCCGGGGAGACGAGGAACTTCAGGCGGTCGGTCTCGTTCTGCTGATAGATCAGCTTGCCGCCGGCGCGCCACCACTCGGTCAGGCGGCGGAGTTCGCTGCCCTCCAGCCAGACGCCGTGGGTGCCGCAGCGGTCGATGATCACGCCGCTTCTGCCGCCGAAGTTGATGTGGCTCATCCGTTCCGCGCACATCGGGCACTTGCGGTAGGCGACTTCGGGATCGTGGTGGAAATCCTTGGTGATCTGGTGGAGCTGAGCGGGGTCGAACCAGACCAGCGGGTTGGTCTGGGCGTCGAGCAGGACTTCGAGTTCGCCGGGATTGAAGAAGGTGCCGAAGCAGGTGGTGCAGCGTTCGATTCGGACCTTGGGCTCGGAGTCGAACTCGATGACGTCGAGCGGCGTGGCGCAGTGCGGGCAGGGAAGGGCGGCGTCCGTGCCGAGGTCGCGGAAGTGGATCTGCCGCAGGTTCACGTCCTGCCGGACCCCGCAGAAGGGGCAGAACGTCATGGGGCCCGTCAGCCGGCCGCTGCAACTGGTGCATTTCACTGCGGCCTTGTCCCGCAGATCGGGGTCTCGGTCAATTCCACGGGGCGGCTCGGATTCGAAGCGGGCGCTCAATCGCGGTCGGCGACGAAGAGGGTGTGGGTGATCTTCTTCGCCTTCGGATAGGCTTTCGCGCCGACGCACTCGACCTGCTTGAAGACGCGGCCGAGGGATTCGGCGAAGTGCTTGTCGCGGTTGGCGGACCAGAAGACGACGCGGCCTTTCGGGTGGAGGGCGGCCTTGATGCGGACGAGGCCGCCGCGGTTGTAGAGGCGGGCATTGCCCTGCTGGACCAGCGGGTCGGGGCTGTTGTCGACGTCTAACAGAATGGCGTGATAGCGGTGCTTGCCGTTGAGGAGTTCGTGGACGTCGACGCGGTGGACCTCGACGCGCGGGTCGTCGACGAGGAGGCCGTTCACCTCCTTGAGGAACTCGCGGTTCCAGTCGATCACTTCCTGGAGCAGTTCCGCAACGTCGACGATGGCGTCGGGCGGGCAGAGTTCGAGCACGCGGCGCAGGGTGTAGCCGAAGCCGAGGCCGCCGATGAGGATGCGGGGCTTGGAGGGCAGCGAGGCGCAGGCCAGCTCGGCCATCTGTTGTTCCGAGTAGGAAGCCGTGGTGCTCATCAGCGGCACGCCGCCGACCTTGAGGTAATGCTGGCCGTCGTGCTCCTGGAGCACCATCAGGGCGCCATCGGGCGTCCGGCAGGAGGCGAGCGTGGTGGTGACCTTCATCCGCGGCGGGTATCGTGGCTGGCGGGCGGGCTGTCGAAGGGAATCCGCATCAGCGCGCGCCGGCGGCCTTGGCGGGGAGCAAGGGCTTGAGAGCCTGGAACCATCGTCCGGCCATCTTCTCCGCGCCGCCCTCGTTCGGGTGGACGCGGTCGGCGACGGCATCGGTTTTCCAATCGAAGCCGGTGGCCTGGTCGACGAGGATGACCTTCTGTTCCGGTCGGTGGAGCTTTGCGGCCAGCTTGGCGAGTTCGCGGTTCAGCTCCGGCAGGTAGCTGTATTTCGGCAGCTTGCCGCTGGGGATGACCTGGGCGAGGAGGATGGTGACCTTGGGATTGGCCTTGCGGGCGGTGGCGATCATTTCCCCGGTCGCGCGGACGATGCCCGGGACCGGCTTTTCCTCGGCGAAGTGGTTGTGGCCGGCGTGGATCAGCACGATGTCGGCGGGCGTGGTGGCGTGGAAGCCTTCGTAGAGCCTGGCGATCTGTTCGGCGTTCTTGCCGCCGTAGCCGCCGTGGCGCAGGCCGGCGGGCGCTTCCTTCGGGCCGACGAAGGCGACGTCGAGTTCCGCGTCCTTCAGCAGTTTCGCGAGGGCGGGCCGGTAGCTGATCCGGTTGCTGCCCTCGGTGATCGAATCGCCGAGGGGCAGGATCCGGACCGGCTCCGCGGAAGCGATGGCGAGGAAGACGGCCGGCAGGAGAAGGAGGAGGCGCATGGGAGGGATCATCGTGCGGCTTGGTGGAAGGCTTGCCGGACTGCGGAGCCGTCGGAGTTGGGGAAGTTCGCGCGCTGGACGAGGAGCAGGTGGACGCGCTTCTTCACGGGATCGATCCACGCCTGGGTGCCGTAGGCACCGCCGTGGCCGTGGGTGCCGGGCGAGAGGGCGGCGCTGACGCCTTGCGGTTCGCGGATCACGCACCAGCCGAGGCCCCAGCCATTGCCGGGGGTGAAGCCGGTGACGAGGTCGCCGCTCTGGACGGTGGTCATCTGTTGGACGGCTTTCTCGGAGAGGTAGCGTTTTCCATCGAGTTCGCCACCGCGGAGGATCATGCGGGCGAACTTCGCGTAGTCGGCGGCGGTGGAGAAGAGGCCGCCGTTGGCGCGAGGGTAGCGCTCGCGGCTGGTGACGGGTGCATTGCCGAGGAACATCAATGGGGACTTCTCAAGTTCACCGGCGGCGTTCCGCGAATAGGAAACCGCGATGCGCTTCGCCTGTTCTTCGGTCGGATAGAAAGTGGTGTCCTTCATGCCGAGGGGCGTGAAGAGTTGCCGGTCGAGGAAGTCGGGGAAAGAGAGGCCGGAGACGACTTCGACGACGCGGGCGGCGGTGTTGATGGAGGTCTGGGAATACTGCCACTTGCTGCCGGGCGGGAACTGGACCGGCTTGGCGGCGATGAGCGGCATGAGGTCCTTCAAGGTGGTGACGTTGCCGGACTCCTGCGGGCTCACCTCGCTCAAGCCGGAGCTGTGGGTGAGGCAGTGCTTCAGGGTGATGACGACTTCCTTTCCCTCCGCGTCCTTGAGTTGCTTGAACTCGGGCAGGTATTTCGAAACCGGATCGTCGACGGACAGCTTGCCGGCGTCCTGCATCATCATCACGGCGGCGCCGGTGACCGGCTTGGTCATCGAGGCGATCCAGAAGATCGAGTCCTCCTTCATGGGGGACTTGTTTTCGAGATCGGCAAAGCCCTGGGCGGCGAGGTGGAGGGTTTGATCGGCGTCGGCGACGAGGGTGACGGCGCCGGCGATTTCCTTTGCGGCGATGGCGCGGTCCATGGCCTCGACGATGAGGGGATTCGTCTGGGCATGGGCGATGGAGAGGCAGGCGAGGAGGATGAGGGGTTTCATTCCGGGAGATTGAGGGAGATTTGAAGAGTGAAGGGAGCTTAAGGACGTTTGCGATTCATTTGCTTTTCTTTGGCGCTGGACCGTCCAAGCCGACTGAAGATCGGCGGTCCCTTTTGAGCCGGGGGAATCTTCGATCCATCATCTACCATCTACGATCTACCATCTTCTTCGTGGCTACTTCTTCGTCGGATCGTAGAAGATGCGGACCTCGGCTTTCTCCCCGCCGAGGAGCTGCTGGGCGCGTTTGAGGGCGTCGCGGGTGGAGAGGTTCGGGTTGCTGGGGCGGTTGAGGAAGATGTTGCTTTGGCCGGCCTTGCGGTCGGCTCCCTGCTGGATGGTCTTGAGCACGCCGGAGTTCTTCAGCACGCGGTAGACGTCGCGGGTGGCGCCGGAGATCAGGACGTGGCGGTCGTTGGCGCGCATGAACTTGATGAGGTCCTCGAGGGCGAGCACCGAGGTGGCGTCGAGGTGGCGTGCGTTCTTGAGGCGGAGGATGAGGATCTTCAGCGAGGGGTCGGCGGCGGTGCGCTGGATCTGGGTGCGGAAGAGTTCGGCCGCGCCGAAGAAGAGGTCGCCTTCGACGTGGACGATCGAGATGGCCGGGTTGGGGCGCTGGCGCTTCTCGCCCATCTGGCGGAGTTCGCCGGCGTCGCTGAACTCGTATTCGACGAGATGAGGCCGGCTGGCCTTGCGGAGGAAGAGGGTGATCGAGAGCGCGACGCCGATGAAGATGGCGACATCGAGCGGGGCGATGAGGGTGGCGACGAAGGTGGTCACCAGCACGGCGGCGTCGTCGGGAGTGGAGCGGAGGCAGACGCGGATGTTGTGGCGGTTGATCAGGGCGAGGGCGATGCCGACGACCAGGGCGGCGAGGGCGGCCTTGGGGACGTGGCCGATGAGGTCGATGCCGTATTTCGGCAGCCAGGCGATGAGCAGGGCGGCGGAAAGCACGAGGGTGCCGGAATAGACCGACGACATCCGGGTGATGGCTCCCGAGGTGAAGTTGAGCGACGAGCGGAGCAGCGAGCCGGAAGCGGGCATGCCGCCGGCGATGGCGCTGGCGACGTTGGCGGCACCGACGGCGAACATGTCCTGGTTCACGTCGGAGCGGTCGCCGGAGCGGGAGGCGATGGTTTTCGCCATCAGCGTGTTTTCGAGGCAGGCGAGGAAGGCGATGGCGAGGGCGACCCCGAGCAGGGCGGAGATGTCCTCGAAGATCCCCTCGCGGGCGAGGGAGGGCAGGGAAGGGACGAGGTCCTGCGGGGTGAAGGTCTTGAAGCAGGCGACCCCGGCGAAGGGTTCGATGCCGCGATGGATCAGCGTGCCGAAGCCGGCGGAGACGACGATCAGCACCAGAGCAAGGTTCGGCCAGCGGGGTTTCCAGCGCCTCATGAACCAGAACAGCGCGAAGGTGGTCACGCCGATGATCAGCGGGCCCCAGTCGATGGCGTGGAGCGAGCGGAGAAGGGCTTCGACCAGGCCGACGAAGGTGCTCGGCCGCTGCTCGTCAACCTCCGCAGCCACGCCGAAAAGGTGCTTGAACTGGTTGGTCATGATCAGCACCGCGGCGCCGGAGACGTAGCCGACGAGGACGGAGCGGGAGATATACTGGAGCAGGTCCGCCACGCGGAGGATGGCGCCGACGAGACAGAGGAGGCCGACCATCATCACCAGCAGCGGCACGAGCTGGGTTTCGCGGGCGGCGAGGGCGGGCTCCACGGCGAAGAAGCCGAAGAGCATGAAGGCGGTGGCATTGGTCGGCCCGAGGATGGTGTGGCGCGAACCGGCGAAGAACGGCGCGGTGATCGAGGCGGCGGCGGAGCAGGCGATGCCGAAGACGATGGGCAGTTCGGCGATGGCCGCGTAGGCGATGCCCTGCGGGATATCGAGCAGCGAGACGTTCAGGGCGGCCTTGCCGTCGGCGCGGAATTTCTCGCGCGAGTAGCGGCGCAGGACGCCGAGGATGGGAAGGGGGTCCAGCTTTCCTTCCCGGAAGAACCCGCCGAGGCGGCGGGCGATCCTGCGGGGGTGGAAATGGGAGATCATGGCGAGGCGGGCCCGGTGGTCAGCGGAAGCGGGCGCGGCGGAGCAGGATCATGCCGAGGATCACGCAGATGACGTTCGGGGTCCAGGTGGCGATCAGCACTCCGGTCTCGGTGGCCCCGCCCATCATGCCGCAGACGAAGTAGGCCGCGCCGATCAGCAGGCTGAGGATCAGGCCGGTGGAGGTGTCCTTGCGGCGGGCCTTGATGCCGAGCGGGATGCCGATGAAGGCGAAGGCGAGGCAGGCGAAGGAGGACGCGTAGCGGCGCTGCATTTCCGCCCAGTAGCGGCCGATCCGGTATTTCGGGTGGAGCTTGGGATTGGCGGCGATGAACTCGCGGAGTTCCGCGTTGGTCTTGGAGGAAGGGCTTTCCTTGCGCTGGGCGAACTCGAAGGGAAGGACCAGCGGCACCGCCTCGCCGGAGAGGACGAACTGGGGCTCCCCCGGAGGATTGCCGGGCAGGGGCATGCCGTTGGCATCGGTCTTTGGCTTGGAGGTCTCGAAGAGGGAGTCGTAGAGATGGAAGCGGAACTCCCGCTTCTGCTCGTCCACCACCGCCTCGGCCCGCATGGCGTGGACGTAGATGTCGGTGCCGCCGGGATCGTCGCGGTCGTGGATCTTGAACAGGTGCAGGCCGCGCATCGTGGTGCTGTCGGAGCCGTCGGCGTTGTCGGACTTCTCGATGTAGGCGCGGATGCCCTTGAGGCTGTCTTCCAGGCGCTCGAGCCCGTCCTGCTCGGCGGCGGCGCTGAGCATGCTGCGCGGGTCCTTGAAGAAGGCTTTGATGGCGATCTGGTCGGCACCCTGTTTCGAGCGCGGGGCGACCTCGACGTTCAGCCACAGGCACAGGGCGGAAAGGGCGGCGCCCAGCGCGAAAACGGACGCGGAGAGGCGGGTCAGGCTGATGCCGGCGACGCGGAAGCCGGTGAGTTCCTGATCCGAGGAAAGCCGGCCGAAGACCAGCAGCACGGCGGAGAGGAAGGCCCAGGGGATCGTGTAGATCAGGTAGAAGGGGAGGATGCTGACCAGGAACTCGAGGACGATCGAAGGCGGCGCGCCGAAGTCCACCAGCAGCGGGCGGACCTTTTGAAACAGGCTGCCCATCACCAGGATGGTGCTGAGCAGGAGGATGGCGAACAGCGTCCCGACGAATACCTGGCGGCCGATGTAGCGGTCGAAAAGACGCATGAGTGAAGGGAGTTTGCGGCGGAGGGCGGAGACTTCAAGACGCAAGACGGGAAACTGAAGCATCCGTTTGAGGCGGGGCCCGCGGTGCGGGGCCAAGCGGTGCCGCCGAGGTCAGCGGGGGCGTGGATCCGCCCTTCAAGGGATGCGGAAACAGGTCGAGGCGGTGGTTACAATGGCCATGCCGAGTGCATCCTTTGGTCCGCTTTATTCACGGAACTCCCTAACGGTTAGCAAATCTGGCAGAAATTCCTTGCCGCCCCGGGGTCGGCTGCTTTCCTACCCGGCGAATTGTCCGGGGCGACCCGGCAAAAACCACCCCGTCACGGCGGCACGGAGCTTGCTCCACCGCCTAACCCAGCCAGCCCTACGCTCACGACATGCTTCCACTTTCGATTTCCGGCGAGTCCGGTCCGCTTTCTTCCCAGTCCCGTCGCGGTGCCCTCGGCACCCTGGGTTTCGGAGCCCTCGCCCTGATCGGCAGTTCGTTGCCTGCGTCGGCGTTCTTCGGCAGGAAACCGGGCACGCCCCGGGTGCTTGTCAACGGCGGCGGCCGGACGGGTGCGGTGGATCTCTCCGGGCTGCCGGCCGAATGGGTGGCCCGCCAGGGCCGCAATCTCAACGACTACGCGGCCTACCTCGGCAGCATCCGCTTGCAGCGGCTGTCGGTGCGGCAGGTGATCGAGGCGCATGCCAAGCAGCGCGGATCGGTCTGGAACAGCCTGCCGCCGCGCAACCTGTGGCGACAGATGGTGCCGACCTTGCGGGTGATCGACCGGATCTGCCTGGAGCTGGAGCAACCGGTGAAGGAGATCGTTTCCGCCTACCGATGCCCGGTTTACAACGCCCGCTGTGCCGGTGCCCGCAGCGGGTCCTGGCACCAGGCGAACGTGGCGGTGGACGTGAAGTTCCCGGTGCATGCCTCGACGGTGGCTCAGACGGCCCGGACGCTGCGCTCGCGCGGCCTGTTCCGCGGCGGGGTGGGGCGCTATTCGGCGTTCACGCACGTCGATACCCGCGGCCAGAACGTCGATTGGTGAGGGGAAGCCCTTCGTTCATCCCCTCCGGAAATGCCACGGGCACCGGAGAGAGGGGTGTTCTCCGGTGCCCGGGGTTTTCGACAAGGAAACCTGACCAGCTCCTTTTCGCACATCCGCTGGCCACCCGGCCGGCTTGATGACGGAGCCAAGCTAGCATGGCCCGGCCGGTCGTGTAGCCCGTCATCGCGTAGGTTGCAGGCCGGAAAGAAAAACGCGCCGCCGGGGATGCCGGCGGCGCGCTGGGGAACGTTTCCGCAGATCGGAAGACCTTACGGGATGGTCACCTTGAGACGGGTGAAGAAGCGGTTGCCAGTGGCCAGCGAGCGCGGGATCTTGACTTCCACGCTGTCGACGCCGGGTCCGAAGCCGTTGTTCACCTCGTTGATGATCACCGGGGTCGGCACGGGCTCGCCCGCTTCGGCGGCGGTCCAGCCGGCGAGGGTGGAGCCGTATTCGACGAAGGGATCGTAGGACGCGGAGTCATCGGTCCGGCGGAACGTGAAGTTCAGGTAGGTGCCGTCGACGGTGATGGTCGGCAGCAGGCTGTTGGAATCGGAGTTCGGGCCGGAGGGGTCGCCGCCGATCACGAACTCGATGCCGTTCGGGATGCCGTCGTTGTCGGAATCGACATTCGCACCGGCACCGGCGATCCCATTCGTGGTTTCCCACGAGCCGTAGGCATCGACGCCGCCGACGAGACGGATCTCGCCGGGGGTGTCGTAGTTCACCGCGTAACCGGAGGGCAGTCCGGTCACGGCGAAGGTGCCGGTCAGGGTGCCGGTGTAGGTGGCGATGGTGTAGACGGCCTCGGTGGCGCCGCCGCCGAGCACCGACAAGGCGAGGGTCGAGCCGGTGAGGTCGAGGTTGCCGGTGACCACCAGGGTGTCGGCGTTGAGGCCGTCGATCTCGCAGGCATAGGAGCCGCTGATGACGGTGGTGCCGACCGCGAGGTCGCCCGCCCCGGCGCCGGGAGCCACGGTGCCGCCTGCCGAAACGGTCAGGGTGCCCGCGGTCGAGCCGGTGCCGCCGACGGTGGCACCAGAGCTCACCGCGATGCCGCTGCTGGCGAGGGTGCTGTTGACGAGCAGGGTGCCGGCCTGGACGTTGGTGGCGCCGGTGTAGCTGCACGCGTTGTTGAGCACCATGGTGCCGGCACCGGCCTTGTTGAGGATGCCGCCACCGCCGTCGTTACTTTCGATCTCGGCATTCACCGTCAGGTCGGCGGCCGGGGAAGCGGTGGCATCGGCGATGGTGAAGGTGTTGCCGGCGCCGATCAGGGCGATCCCGGTGTTGCCCGCGTTGCCGCCGACTCCAGTGTTGATCACGGACGGGCTGGTGCCGACCACGTTGAAGCCGCCGTTGAGCTGGATGCTCTCGCCGTTGTAAGCGGTGCCGGTGCCCGAGTAGTTCAGCTCCATGGTGGAGCCGTCGAGCGTGATGTTCCGCATGTGGCCGTGGCTGTCGCCGGCCAGGGCGCTGGCACCGGAGACGGAGCGGAGCGTGCCGGAGGTCACGGCAAGGTCGATCGAGTTCAGCGCGGTCGGGGTGGCGTTCACGCCGCGGTATTCGAAGGCGGCACCGGCATTGACGGTGATCAGCTGGTTCGCGCGGAAGCGGTTGGCCTGCTGGGCGCCGTCGACGGCGAGGGTTCCCGAGTTCACGGTCACCGTGCCGAGCAGGAGGTTGCCCGCGCCGTTGTGGAGCACCGTGCCGGCCCGGTTGACGAGCAGGCTGCCATCGCCGGAAAGCGCGCCGTTGGTGTTCAGGTCGCCGGTGCCGGTGAAGGACAACTGTGCGCCGGCCGCGAGGGTGGTCGGGCGGGAGTAGGTGGCACCTGCGGCCATTTTCACTTCCAAATCGCCGTCGATGTCCACCTGGACGGTGCCGTTGGCGATCGATCCGCTGGTGCCGTCGCCGATCCGCAGCAGACCGGCGCTGACGACGGTGTTACCGAGGTAGGTGTTGTTGTTGCGAAGTTCGACGGTGCCGGTGCCCTGTTTGGTCAGCCCGCCGTTGCCGCCGATGCCGCTGCCGGCCAGCGAGAAGTTGAGCGTGCTGTGGTTGAACTGGACCGAAGCGGGAGCGATGGCTCCTACCAGGGTGACATCGGTGGTCGTGGCGGTGTCGTCGAAGATCACCACGTCGTTCTGGAGGAACTTGGTGGCCACGAGGGTGGAATCGGTCTGCCAGTTCTGGGTGGTGTCGATGTCCCAGAGGCCGGGGTTGGTGCCGTCGGTGCCTTTCCAGACCACGGAGTCGAAGGAATTCACCTTGATCGAGATGTTGGTTCCGTTGTCCGGCTCCTTGGAAACCGTGAGGCGGGGGTTGCCGGAGACCACGTTGATGCCGGCGTAACCGGTGCCGCTGAGGGTGGCGTAGTCGATCACCGGGATCACCGTGTTCGCGGCGATGACGCCGGTGGGAACGACAGTGAGGGTGTGGCTGGTGTCGACGTTCAGGTCGAGCACGTCGAGCAGGTCGGAGGTGCCGGAGCTGATGCGGAAGGTGGACTTGCTACCGTTCTGGGCGGTGATGTTGCCGGCGACGCCTGTGCCCGGGACGGTGAGGTTGCCCGCGCCGATGGTCGAACCCGGTTCCACGGTAACCGCCGGGCCGTGATTGCCGAGCAGGCCGAAGAGGAGGGTGGTGTTGCCGGTGACGGTGGTGGTGCCGGTGAACGTGTTGACTCCGCCGAGGACCACGGTCTTGCCGCCCTGGAGGGTCAGGTTGCCGGTGCCTGTGATCGCACCGCCGAGGCTGATGTTGCCGCCGGTCGTGTTGACCACCGTGTTCGCGGTGATGTTCATCGGCCGGGTGGTGGCCCAATCGGCGAGGGCCCCGAGGGTGCCGCCGTTGAGGTTGATGTTCTTGTTGGCGGTGCCCCCGGTGACGATGCCGTCGGACCCGATGTTCAGGGTGCCGCCGGGATTCAGGTTGATGGTGGAGGCGTTGACCCGCGTGCCGAAGCCCATGTTGACACCCTTCAGGTTGGCGACGCCGGTGCCCGAGACATTGAGCGTGGCCGGGCCGTCCCACGACAGGTAAAGCGGGGCGCCGGTGAGGTTGAGCGAACCGCCGCTGAGGTTGTAGGTCGTGGTCGAGCCGCCCCAGTGGCCCCAGCGGTTGGACATGTCGTTGCCGCCCGGGTTGTTGATGGTGCCGGTGTTGGTGAGCGAGCCGCCGGTCTGGGTGACGTTGATCACCGCATTGGTCTGGTCGCCGAGGACCATGCGGTTGGCGACGTTGATCTGGGCGGAATCGTTGATGTTCAGCGAAGTGGTGGTGTTCGCGGTCGGGTTGTTCAGTGAGCCCAACGTGGCCACCGCGTTTCCGCTGAAGGTCGCCGAACCGCGGTTGATGGCGAGGGTCCCGGTCGGCGTGCTGAGGGATCCGGCACCGGCGAGGGTGAGGTTGTTGTCCACCCCGAGGTTGTTCAGGTTCACGTTGCCGCCGGCAATGAGGGTGCCTTCGCCGAGGAGGCTGCCCGCGTTGAGGTTGATCGACCCGGTGGTGCTCAGGGTGCCGTCAACAATCGCCGTGACGCCGTTGATGTTGACCGAAGAGGTGCCGGTGATGTCGCCGGTGGCGGAGAGGTTGAACGGGGATGAGATGTTGGTGGCGCCGGCATGGGTGGCGGAGCCGTTGAGGACGTGCGATCCGACACCGTCGAAGCTGATACTACCAAGAGAGGTGATGTCCGAGTCGATGGTCAGGGTGCCGCCCGCTCCGAAGGAGCGGATAACGCCGGCGTTGACCAGATCGATGGTTCCGCCGGAAAGGGTGAGGTTGCCTTCTTCCCGGATCACGGCGTCGGCGGTCTGGGTGCCGGAGACCGTCACGGTGTAGCTCCCGGTGGCACCGTTGCCTGCGGCGAAGACGGCGGCCTGGTTGACTCCGGTCCACGCCGAAGCGGTTCCGTCGCCGGCGACGTTGTTCCAGTTGGCCGTGGTGGTATCCCAGGTGCCGGAAGGGGCGGCACCGCCGGCACCGGCGACGGTGTTGTCGATGTCCCAGTAGCGGAGGGTTCCGGTGTAGGCATCCTGGATCTGCACGCCGGCGATGGGGCCGCGGCCGGTGCCGGTGTTGCCGCGTATCACGAGGCTGAGGCCGGACCGGTTGGTGGCGACGTGGTAGTTCCGGCCGTCGAGCAGGGTGTCGTTGTTCGTCCAGTTGTAGCCGGTGGTGGAAGCGCCGCCGACGATGGTCGCCGTGCTGAGCGTGTTCAGGGGCTGGTTGCCCTGGAAGTTCGTGCCGTTGACCGTGAGCGGACGGTAGTTGGCGAGGGCGTTGTTGGTGGCCCCGCCTTGGTCGGATCCGCGGATGACGTAGACGTTGTAGGCAAGGAAAGGAACGTTGGAGACGTTGACGATGGCACCGGCGCCGCCGTCGTCGAGGTAGCCTTTGGTGAGGTTGCCGTTCAGGGAGGTGGCCGTGCCACCCGGGGAGCCGGAGCGCCAGGTGTTTGCGGAAGACCAGGTGACCGAGGCACCGCTGGGGGCGCCGAGATCGTTGATGAGGGATTGCGGCGTGGTTTGGGTCGCCCCGCTCATGTTGTTCCAGAAGGTCCCGGCGATCGGGAGTGCCCCGGCGGTCAATGCCGAGCCGGTGTTGATCGAACCGTTGGTTTCATTGGCGCCAAAGTTGACGCTGATGATGCTCTGGGCGTGGGCGGCGACCGGGAGGGCCGAAATCGCGATCGTACGGAAGGCCGTACGCAGGAGGACACTGCGGTTGGTATTCATGGGTTTTTGGGTTTCCTCCCGCACGCCGGCCTCGCTTGGGGCGAAACACGGGAGACGGTGAGTATTACCGACCAATGAAAAAACCGATCCTCACCATGGCAAGTTGGAAATTGGAGAAGGCGTCATTTTTGCAGCGGAATTGGAGAGGAATGCGCCATCTTTCCGTCTCCGGGTGACCGCTTGGGTATGAAATCCAATGATTTCCGTCAGCGCGCGCGGATCTTCTTCCAGGTTCCGGGCATCGACAGGAGTTTCTGGACCTCCGGCATGTTCATCCCCGCCCGGGCGATCGAGCGGTGATCCTCGCAGTGCCGCTTCCACCGCGCGGTTTCCGCGGCAGGCGGCGGGTAGGTCTTGGCGTGGGGCACGGCCAGGCCCGCGAGGATGGCGAGAAGGCCTTCGGTGCCGAAGGGGCTGCCTTGGGGCAGGTTGCCGGCATTGATCGCCGAGGGGCCGTTGCCCCGGTAGAAGGCGACGAAGGGTTCCAATTCGTGGAGCGGTATCTCTTGGCGGCAGCGCTGCCAGAAGGGGGTGTCGAGCCGGTCGTTGAAGCGGTAGTGCAGGGCGAGGAAGTCGCGGATCTGGCTCCAGATCGAACCGTTCAGCCGGTTGTAGAGGTCGCGCAGGGTCTCGTCCGGCTGCTGCAGCGAGTCGATCAAGCCGTCGGCGATCCAACGGCATTGGAGGCAGATGACCATCAGGGCGGTCGCTTCGAGCGGCTCGACGAAGCCTGCGGCGTTGCCCACGGCGGCGACATTGCCGATCCAGCTCCGCCGGTAGTGGCCGGAGCGGAAGCGCACGATGCGGGGATCGGATGCCTTGGGCGCGACCTTGCGGTAATCGGCGATCGCCTGCTCGTCGCTGGCGTGGGCGCTGGAGAACACGTAGCCGCGGTGGATCCGGTCCGGGTGATCGATCCGCCAGCACCAGCCGGAGTCCATGGTTTCGGAGAGGGTGTAGGGCAGCACCGGCTCGCTGGTCCGGTCCCAGCCGCCCGCCACCGCCCGGTCGCAAAAGAGCGCGCCCGAAAAGTCCTCGAAGGGCTCGGCGAGTGCCTTGCCGAGCAGTTCCGAGGCGAAGCCGCTGCTGTCGATGTAGAAGTCGGCCTCGCGCACGCTGCCGTCGTCGAGGCGGATCGAGCCGATCCCCTCGGGACCGGGCTCGACTCCGGCGAGGTCGGCATCGGTGAAGCGGACGCCTTCGCGGCGGCAGGCGGTTTCGAGCCAGCCGACGAAGAGCTTGTTCTCGATGTGCCAGGCGAAATTGCTGCCCGGCGGCGGCAGGTCGGGCAGTCCGTCGGGCCGGCGCGGCAGGGCCTTGTTTTCATCCATGAGGGCGGAGGAGAGGTCCATCGCCGAGGGGTCCTCGAAGCCGTAGAAGCCGTTGTTCCGCGGCAGGTCCGGCCACCGCCACGAGTGCTGCCGGCCGGTGAAGGTGTAGTCGAAATGGGGCCGCTTGCCCCAGGCGAAGCGGACGCCGAGTTTGATGACCGGCTGGATCGCGGCGAACACCTCGTGCTCGTCGAGCCCGAGGTAGCCGTGGAGGTGAAAGGGGACGTAGGGAACCGTGCCTTCGCCGACGCCGATGACCCCGATGCGGCTGCTGTAAACGACCTCCACCGACAGCGCGGGGATCTTCCGCTTGAGGGTCAGCGCGGCGAGCAAGCCTGCGCTGCCGCCGCCGAGGACGAGGATGGACCGGATCATCCCGGGCATCTCAAGCACGGCGGAAGGCGGGTCGGCAAGCCCTGCTTGAGCTGGAGGTCAGGTCCGGGCGGGCTTCCAGGACCAGCTGTAGGCCGGGCAGGTGGAATCCGCGCCGGTTGGACTGAAGTAAACCGGGTTCCCGCAATTCAAGCCGAGCCGGAGAAGGCGGCAGCCTGCTTAATCCGCGGCGGGCGGGGTTGTCTGCCGACTCGGCTGCGGTCCTCCGCAGGCGGTTTCATACTTCTCGATGATCGATCCGAGGGTCCGGTTGTAACGTGCCGTCGACCACATTCCTTGTAACTGCCGATAGGCGAGGATGCCAAAACCGACGATCACCCAGGCGGTGTCATCCTTGAACAGCCCCGTCCCGACAAGCGCCGCGCTGACCAGCAGGACCGCAAGATCACCCGACATGCCGCCGCGGTTGCCGGTTGCGTGCAACTGACGGTAGTAGGCGATCAGATAGTCCTCCTCTCGATCAAACGACGGTCTCATTTCAAGGGTGGCGGGTGGATTCAACGGCCCCGGATAGGACTCCGCCGCGGCCATGGTCAGCGGTGCTCGACGAGTTCCTCGTGCGGGAAGCGGGCCTTGGGGACGGTAGCGTATTTGTCGCCGGCGGAGCGGTAGCCGACGGCGCAGGCGACGGAGGTGGCGTAGCCGCTGCCGTCGAGTTCCAGCACCTCGTCGTAGCCGGCGGGATCGAAGCCCTCGATCGGGCAGGTGTCGACGCCGACCAGCGCGGCTGCGGTCATGAACTGGCCGAGGGCGATGTAGGTCTGGCGGGCGTTCCAAGCGTGGCGCGCCTCGCGGTTCATCGCGGAGGCAAAGCTGAGGACGATGTTGCGGTAGCCATCGAGCGTCGCCGGATCGCGGCCCTGCACGGCGGCGAGGCGGTTCATGAAGCGGTCCACGTCGGGCTCCGTCAGGTCGGTCCGGGTGGTGAAGACGACCAGGCGGGCGGCGTCGGTGATCTGCGACTGGTTCCAGGAGTGCTGGCGGAGCCGGGCGCGGAGGTCGGGATCGTTGATGACCAGGAATTTCCAGGGCTGCAGGCCGAACGAGGAGGGGGCCAGCACGAGGGCCTTCTCCAGCACTTGCCAGGTCTCATCCGGGATCTTGCGCTCCGGATCGAACTGCTTGGTCGCGTAGCGGAAATGGAGGGCGGCGAGGAGGTCGGAGGGGGACATGGGAAAAGCTGAAAAGCTGAAAGGCTGAGATGCTGAAAAACTGAAATAAGAGGCAGGCCTTCAAGGCTGCTGCTTGGCACTTGGCACTTTCTCACTTGGAACTTCTCCGGCTCACTGCGCGTCGAGCTTGAAGGGCAGGGAGGCGGAGGGGAAATCCTTGAGGGTGATGCTGAAGATCACGCCGAACTCGTCCTGGTAGAGGTTGTCGCGGTGCGTGACGCCCATCGAGGCGACCCAGTGGTTGAAGTCGCGGTGGACGGTGTATTGCTGGACTTCCAGGGTGCCGTCATCGAGTTCCCAGAGCTGGAAGGCGCCGACGCCCCAGTTCTCGCTGAGCCGGGCATAGGCGCGGACGTCGATACGGTGCGAGTCCGTGAGCACCGGGTGGTTGTCGAGGACGCGGTGGCCGACGGAGAACTCGAGGTTTTCATTCGGCATGAAGCGGGCGCGGGCGGCGACTTCGGAGAAGCCGGAGCCGTCGTCGATGACCGGGAACTGGGTCTCGAGGTTCATGCCGAACCAGGGGAGCGGGTTCCATTTCAGGTCGTTGTAGAGGTTGGAGAAGTTCCGGTTGTAGTCGGGGTCGGTGATGAAGGCGTCGAAGTAGGTGTCCATCGAGAGCCAGTCGTAGCTCTGGCCGTCGCGCTTGGTGATGAGCTTGTTGCGCACTCCGAGGCGGACGATGCTCCAGTCGCGCAGGCTGTCGATGGCGGTGAAGCTCGGCACGGCGAGCGGCTGCGGGCGGGTGCTGAAGGTCTCGCGGTCGACGGCGGGGAAGAGAGGGTCGAGGTCGTCGGTCGAGATGTAGGAGAAGCGCGCGTAGGGCTGGACCACGTGCAGCAGGCCGTCGAGGCCGACGCGGCGGTCGATCACGTCCCCGAGGTCCTTGGAAAACTTCATCGAAGCTTCCATGCTGGCGTGCAGGTGGGTGCGGTCGATGGATTTCGCCGGGCCGCTGACGTCGGAGTAGCGGCTGTAGCCGATGCCGAGTTCGGGGGTCAGGCTGAGCCAGCCGCCGATGTTGGTGGGCATCGACAGCTCCTGGTAGGTGTGGAAGCGGTTGTAGCCGGGGCTGAAGAGCTGCTCGGTGAGGCCCGGGATGGCGGCGCTGCCGGGGGGCAGGGAGCGGATGGTCTGGATGAGCTGCCGCTCGTAGGTGGGGAGCTGGGCGAGCAGGACCGGGACCATCGGGTCGCCGGCGGGAAGCGTGAGCAGCGGGCGGAGGGCGGACATCGCGGCGCTGCCGATTTCCTCCTCGACGAAGGACAGCGAGACGGTGCCCTCGTGCAGGATCGGCAGGTCGAAGAGCGGCCGGCGGGCGAAGTCGAGGGCGATCTCCGGCGAGCGGGTGTCGGAGCGGTAGAACTCGTTCGGCCGGAAGCGGCCGAAGAGGCTGAAGAGCGTGCCGTCGTCGCGGCGGAAGAGGCCGATGGTGTTGTCGGGATTCGGATCGACGCGGAAGAGGTCGGGGTTGAAGTCCTCGAGGTAATAGTTGTCGCTGAGGACGTTCAGGTTGGCATCGACGCGCCATTCGGCGTCCTTTTCGATCTCCAGCGGGACGCGGTGCTGGAGGGCGATGCGGTAGCGGTCCTCGTTGACGAAGCCGCGGGTGATGCCGGTGCGGCTGACGTCGGGGTTGAGGTCGTTGGTGTAGTAGCCGGAGAAACCGGTGAGGTTGGGATTGTCCTCCTGGCGGGTGTCGAGGAGATCGACGCCGGTGCCGACGCCGCGGCGGGTGCGGAGGTCGAAGTGCCAGCGGGACAGCAGCCAGGCGTCCTCGTTCTCGCCGGTCTCGGGGTTCGGCGAGCCGCCGAGCATGATGCCGTAGCTGTTGAGGAGGAAGGCACCCCAGTTCGAGCGCGCGCCGGGGACGAAATGGTAGCCGAGTTCGCTGTCGAGCGGCTGGGAAAGGTAGGGCAGCCAGAAGATCGGGGTGTCGCCGGCGTAGAGGCGGAGGTTCTTGAAGGTGACCTTGTCTTCCGGGTAGACGGTGGTCTCCGCGGCGCGGAGCCAGAAGGCCGGGTTCTCGACATCGTGGGTGGTCACGCCGGCGTCCTGGCCGACATAGACCTGCCGGCCGTCGCGTTCCTCCACGGTGAAGCGGCCGGCTTCGAGGATGATCGGGTCCACCCCGGCGCGCAGGCCGGAGGCGTCGACCTTCTCCTCGCCCCAGTAGTAGACCATTTCCTGGCCGCGCTGGAGGAGGTTGCCGTTGTAGACGCTGACGTTGCCGCTGAGCGTGATGGTCTCGCTCTTCACGTCGGCCACGGCGTGGTCGGCGAAGACTTCCATGCCCTGCGCGGTGCTCATCTTGACCGCGCCGTCTACGTAGAACTTTTCCTCCGTGCCGTTCCAGCGGGCCTTCTCCGAGCGGAGCTTCATGCCGTTCTCGGTCGAGGCCTCGAAGGGGCCGGAGAAGGTGGCGATCTTGGTGGTGGCGTCGTAGGCGGTGGAGGGGCCGAGGTCGCGGATGGCGATGTTTTTCGGCATGTCCGGGATGGTGCCGGAGTTGCCGGGGAGCACCTGCATGCCTTCGGGCAGCGGGACCGGGGCGATCGGGAGGGGCTGTTCCGCGGCGGGCGGTGCCGGCGGGGCCGCGGGTGCCTCGGGGTTCTGGGCGGCGAGCGGCAGGCTGGTGGCGAAAATTGCGGGGAGAACGGCGACCCTCATCGTGGGCGGATGAGACGGGCTCCCCGGATTCAAGTAAAGGTCAAAGCCGGAAAGCGGTTGCGGGAAATTCGGCCGGCCGGATGATCGGGCCATCATGAGCGGCAGTTTGGGCATCGTCGGGGCTTCGGGATTCATCGGTCGCGAGCTGGCGCGGCAGGCGACGGCGGCGGGCTGGCGGGTCTGCGGGTTCAGCCGGAGCGCCCGTGCGCCGGAGCCCGGGATCCCGTCGTGGCGACCCTGGGGGCCGCAGCCGGATTTCCGCGGGCTGGACGCCCTGGTGAACCTGGCGGGCGAGCCGGTGAACCGGCGCTGGACGGCGGAGCGGCGGCGGCTTTTCCACGAGAGCCGGATCGGCGTGACGGAGCGGATCGCGGCGGGCCTGGAGATCCTGCATGCGGCGGAGCGCCCGCGGGTGCTGGTGAACGCCTCGGCCGTGGGGATTTACGGCAACCGGCAGGATGAGCTCCTCGAAGAAGGGGCGGCACACGGCACGGGCTACCTGTCGGAGCTTTGCCGGGACTGGGAGAAATCGGCGGACGCGGTGGAACGGCTCGGCTTGCGGGTGATGAAATGGCGGATCGGGATCGTGCTCGGGCGGGAAGGGGAGGCTTTCAAGCAGATGCTGGTTCCGTTCCGGCTGGGGCTCGGCGGGCGGCTGGGATCGGGCACCCAGTGGATGCCGTGGATCCATGTCGAGGACCTGGCGGCGTCGATGCTCCACGGGATCGGCCACGCAAGCCTGTCCGGCCCGGTGAACGGGACCGCGCCGGAGCCGGAGCGGAATGCCGACTTCACCCGGAAGCTGGCCAAGGCCGTCCACCGTCCCGCGATCTTCCCCGCGCCGCCCTTTGCGCTGAAGTTGCTCCTGGGCGAGTTCGCCGGGGTGGTCCTCGCCAGCCAGCGGGCGGTGCCGCGGGCGCTGCTGGAGAGCGGGTTCAAGTTCCGTTATCCGGTGCTGGACGCGGCGCTCGGGGAATTGCTCGGGCCTTGATGGCGCTTGCGACCGGGGGGCTGGGAAGCCGTCACGACGCCGGCGGGGCAGCCGGGGCAGGCCGGGGCAGGCCGGGGCAGGCCGGGGCAGGCCGGGGCAGGCCGGGGCAGGCCGGGGCAGGCCGGGGCAGGCCGGGGCAGGCC